>JAXMCN010000001.1:0-2080 GCA_046349275.1 Reyranellaceae bacterium
CCGCGGTCCGCATGAGCCCTACCCGCGCTTCTTCTTCCATTCCTCGTAGTCGCGCTTGGCTTCCTCGCCAGCGACGGGGAACAGGCCCTTGAGCGAGCGGCCGCGCGCCACCTCGGCCTCGGCGAACTCCTCGTAGTGGTAGGTGTCGAGGGCTTCCTGGGCGACCGCCTCGACGATGTCGGGCGGAATCACCAGGATGGCGTCGCGGTCGCCGACCACGATGTCGCCGGGATAGACGGCGACGCCGCCGCAGGCGATCGGCAGCTGCAGGTCGACCGGGCGATGGACGATCGGGCTGGGCGGCGAGGACGGCCGGCGGTGGTAGGCCGGCAGCCCGGTCTTGGCGACGCCGTCGGTGTCGCGGAAGCCGCCGTCGGTCACGATCCCGGCGGCGCCGCGCGCCTTGAGCCGCCCGACATAGAGATCGCCGGCCGAGGCGGCGCGCGAATCGCCGCGCGAATCGATCATCAGCACGTGGCCCGGCGGGCACTCCTCCATGGCCTGCGGCTGCACCGAGCTGCGGTTCTTGGAGGTCGGGCCGTCCTTGTCCTCGCGCGAGGGGATGAAGCGCATGGTGAAGGCGATGCCGACCAGGCGCGGCTGCTCGACCCGGAGCGGCCACACGTCGTACAGGGTCATGCTGCGCAGGCCGCGGCGATTGAGCACGCCGGTCAGGGTCGATGTGCCGACCTTGGCAAGCGCCTCGCGCAGGTCGGACGATAATGCGGTCATGAATGTCTCTCCCTCGATTTCCCCGCGACGTTAGCCGATAATCGACCCAACATGCGCGTAGAAATCCTCTGCACCGGCGATGAAATCCTCACCGGGAAGACCATCAACACCAACTACAGCCACATGGCGCGGCGGCTCGGCGATGTCGGGCTCACCGTGCACTGGGGCACCACCGTCGGCGACGACCGGGCGAGTCTCCTGAAGGCGTTCCACCAGGCCGGCGAGCGGGCCGACGCGGTGATCGTCAATGGCGGCCTGGGTCCGACCGTCGACGATCTCTCGCAGGAGGTCGCGGCCGAAGCCTGCGGCGTCGACCTGGTGCTCTCCGACTACTGGATGACGCGCATGGAGCAATCCTATGCGCGGCGCGGGCGCGTGATGCCGCCCAACAACCGCAAGCAGGCGATGCTGCCGGCCAATGCCGAGTTCATCGACAACCCGATCGGCACCGCCTGCGGCTTCGCCGTCACCATCGGCAAGGCACGCTTCTACTTCACCCCCGGCGTGCCGCGCGAGATGCGGCGCATGCTCGACGAGCAGGTGATCCCCCGCATGCTGAAGCTCGGCGGCATCACCGGCGTCACCCGGCTGAAGCGCTTCCACACCTTCGGCATCGGCGAATCGCGAGCCGACAACATGCTGGCCGACATGGACGCGTTCAAGCCCGAGGGCGGCATCAAGCTCGGCTTCCAGGCGCACTACCCGCAGCTCGAGACCAAGCTCGCCGCGCGCGGCGAGAACGAGGCCGAGCTCGCCAGCCTGCTGGCGCCGGTCGAGGCCGAGGTGCGCAAGCGGCTCGGCAACTTCATCATCGCCGAGGACGACCAGAGCCTCGAAGGCGTGATCCTCGCCACCCTGCTCGAGCGCGGCCTCACCCTGTCGACGGCGGAGATGTTCACCGGCGGCCACCTCGCCGCCCGGCTGGCGCCGCTCGCCGGCGCCGAGAAGGCCTTCCGCCGCGGCGTCGTGGTGCGCGAGCCCACCGAGCTCGGCATCGCCGATGTCTCGACCGAAGCCGCCGAGGCGGTCGCCCGCGACCTGCGCGCGACGAGCCGCAGCAGCATCGCCCTGTCGCTCCTGATCGAGCTCGACCAGGGTGCCGACCGGCCCGATTTCGGCGGCACCATCGCCGTCGGCATCGCCGACGCCGATACCGTCGTGTCCCGCCAAGCCCGTCTGATCGGCGGCCGCGACTGGGTGCGCGCCGGCGCCGTCGAGCTCGGCCTCGACTGCCTGCGCCGCCACCTGCTCGGCCTGCCGGTCGACGAACGCATCGACTTCGAGCGGCGTTAAGCCACCAGCTCGAACCTGTCGACATCGACCAGTCCCTTGTCGGTGATGCGCAGAT
>JAXMCN010000002.1:0-13521 GCA_046349275.1 Reyranellaceae bacterium
CTGGTTGGGGCCGTAGCCGAAGACGCCGGCCTGGACGTCGGGATCGCTCTCCGAGAGCTCGAGGGCGAGGTCGAAGCCCTCGTGCAGGTCGCCGCGGGCGGTCGGATCGGTGTTCTCGCCCAAGAGCCGCGTGTAGCCGCGCAGGTTCGGCGACCTGGCGACGTCGACGGCGAGCTTGCTCTCCAGCGGCAGGTCGAAGAAGCGGTGCGCCGCGGCGAAGGTGCGGTCGATGACCGGCTGCGGGACGGTGTGGTTCTTCACGTAGAAGAAGCCGACGCGGGTGCAGGCGTCGCGCACGGCGTCGCCGACCGCCTGCCGCGCCAGGGCATCGCCCGTGGCCATGGGTGCAAAGTCGATCACCGGGATCTCGGTGAACGGGACCTGCCGGGCGGCGAGCCCGGAGGCGAACGCCTCGCGCGGCCCGTTGCCGGTATGGACGATCGTCATCGGCGCTTGCTCCCATCCGTCGCCGTCGCGGCGGCTCCCTGCCGGGTGCCGGAGGACAGCAACCTTCGTGCCACGGTCGTCAGCCTCGGCTGCCGACCGCGTTCCCTTCCGACGGCCAAGGGCCGAGGTCAAGCCTGGACATCCGACCGCGGCAGGTTCGCCCGGGATGGTCGCCGGCGGTCAGGCGAACAGGGCGTCGCGTATGGCGGCGACGTCGCCGTCGCTCAGCCTGCCGACGCTCAGGGCAAGGATCGCATCATCGAAATCGCCGTCGCTCTGGCCGCCGGCGAAGGCGGTTTCCTCGAAGGCGACGACCCGGCAGAGCTCGATCCCGTCACGCCAGAAGCTGCCGACGGTGGCCTGCACGAACCCGCCGGGGTTCAGGATGTTCGGGACGGGCGCACCGATGTCTCGGCCGTGCCCGCCGACGGCGAACAGCATGTCGTCGGTGACGACGACGGGCGACTGGCCGTCCACGCGGACCAGCTGAGGCGACGCCCCGTCGTCAAGAGTGACGGGCTCACCAGTGTTGCCGTCGAGCAGCGCGAGGCTGCCTGCCGGAAGAGCGGCAAGCTCGGCGCCGAGCGCCGCCTCGCCCGGCAGAAGGAACAAGCCGGGCGCGCCCCAACCAAGTGACACGGCATCGCCGGAGTTCAGTGCCGAGGTCGAGGCGAAGGCGATCATCGGATCGCTATCCCAGCCGGGCATGAAGGCGCCGACAGCACTGTCGAGCTGACCGCTGCCTCCCAGCCACGTGGCGAAGACCTCGCCGCCCGCTTCCGGGCCGTTGCTGTAGGTTTCCTGCTGGATGGCAGCAGCCGGCAGGGGCTCGCCGTCGACGAAAAGCGGCAGATCATCGCTCAGCGCCGGCGGTTCCATCGTGACCGAAAGCCTGTAGCTTCCGGTGTTGCCTTCGTCGCCGGCGCCGGTCGCGACGACCAGGATCTCGCCGTCCGTCGCCGGGGTGAACTCGAGACGAGCGTTGCCGCCGACGCCACCACCCTCGTCATGGCGGATGTCGACCCCGCCCGCATAGCGGAGCGAGAGGCCGGCGTTGGCCAGCGTGCCACCGGCAGTGGCCGCGCCCTCGAGCTCGAACAGGTAGGTGCGGCCCGCCTCCACGGCGACGCGGTAGACGTCGGCGTCGCCGGCAACCTCGATCGCCGAGTCCACTGGAGCCTGCAATCCGAGCCGTGTGACACTCGCGTCGTCTCCGGCAACGTCGCCCACCACCTCGCTCGCCGTCAGGCGATAACTGCCGCTGGAGGTCCAGCCCCCCCGGGCAAACACCAGCACTTCGCCATCGGATGTCGCCGTGAAGCTCAGTTCGGAATTGCTGCCGACGCCATTTCCGTTGCCGTAGAAGCCGTCGCCTGTCTGCAAATCTTCAACCTCAAGCCACGTACCCCAAAGGGTGCCGGCCTCTGTCGAAGCACCTTCGAGACGGACGGCATAGGTGGTCCCCGCCGTCACGGCCAGATGGAAGCAGTCGACATCGCCGAAGTAGTCAATGCTGTCCGTCCTCGCAACGCCAAGCTTCAAAAAGGCAGTCGAGGCAGCACCATCTGGGGTATCAACGATCCGGGATACATTGATCTCGTAGGAACCGAAAATATAGTCCCAGCCAGAATCATAGGGGTAGTATTCCTTTCCGTCCACGAGGACGAAGTAACTGCCATCCGCCGGCGCTGTGAAGCCGATCAGGACGTGCTCCGGAGTGACGCCATACTCGAAGCCGAGGTTCTGTTGTCTAATGCTGTCGTAGATACTGACCTCCACAGAGGGGAGCGCGTCGCTGCCTATTCCGGCCACGTCGATCGTGAAGCTTTCACCGGCGACGGCTTCGATGCGGTACCAGTCGCTGTCGCCCCTCCATTGAATTGATGACTCCAACCTGGTGTCGGCCACGAGGGAGCTCGCCTTCTCTGGATCGCCCCCCGCCTCCTCCAGCAGTTCCTGCAATCCCACACGGTAGGGTCCGAGCGTCGATCGCTCGCTATTGGTTTCGTAATCCCAGGAGCGCTTGTCCGCGATTTCGATGTAGAGTTCGCCGTCGACGGGCGCCAGGAAACCCACACGCCTTGTGTGGTCCTCGGAAAATCCGCCGGCCCAAGCCAGTGCGTTACCGTCGGAGTCGCGCACGGTCAGCAGGGCTGTCTCGACTGCTGTCTTATCCTGGTTCAGGCCGGTCAGCTCGACGTAGTAGGTACGGCCGGCGATAACTTCGATGCGGTACCAGTCGCGATCGTCGGCAATATCGATAATGCCATCGATCTTTGCGCCAACGGCCAGGGTCTGGGTCGTTGCCGGCGACGCGAGGATGTCGGTAGTGAGATCCTCGACCGAAAGGCTGTAGGTGCCGGCATCGGCTCCGCCCGCGCCGATGACCACCGGGCCATCGGCATCGGCGGTGATCCCGAGAACCCGGTCCGCGCTGTCGTCGGAGGCCGGGGAGCCCGATCGCCGGCCGCCCTCGCTGTCGACGAGCCACAGCCGCGGGCTTGCCAACGTACCCGCGGCGGAATCGCTGCCGGCAAGGAGGACGCGATAGGTGTGTCCGGCCAGCGCGTCGAACCTGTAGAGGTCTTCGTCACCATCGTAGTCGACGACGCCGTCCGTCGCGCGACCAGGCTCCAGGGTCGCGGCACCATCGACCGAGCCCGGAACGTCGCCCGTCAGCTCGCTCAGGCCGAGGCGATAGCCGCCCGGCACGAGGCTACGGGTCGCGATGTAGACCGCACCGTCCGCGTCCGCCGTCCAGCCAAGGCGCGAACCCGGCTGCTCGCCTCCGGACGTCTCCCTCAGATAGTCGCCGTCCGAGTTGTAAAGGATCAGGTAGGCGTCTCCGCCAGTTCCTTCTCCCGACGCGGTGCCGGTGATGTCGAAGACGTAGGTTCGACCGGCGACGACCTCGACGCGGTACCAGTCACGGTCTTCGGCAAAGTCGAAGGTTCCATCGACGACTTGTCCGACGGACAGGGTGGCAGCGGTGTGAATGTCGTCGGCAATATCGTTGGCGATCTCGCGCAGGGTGAGATGGTAGGAGCCGACGAAGGGACTATAGAACCCTTCCTCGTCCTCCCCGTAGCCACTGGCGACGACAAAGACGGTGTCGTCCCGGGCGGCCGTGAAGCTCAGCGTCGCGGTGCCGTCGCTCTGCACCGAATCACGCCAATCCCCCGCGGCGGTGGCAAGGTTCAGGTACGGCGCCGGCAGGGTCCCTGCACCCGACGCCGCTCCCTCCATGGTCGCGACATAGGTTCGGCCGGCCACCACCTCGACCCGATACCAGTCGGTATCGCGGGCGCGTTCGGCCCAGTCGATGGTACCGGCGACCGGGCTGCCGACGGCAAGACGCGCCTGCGTCAGCTCATTGTCCGGGACTTCGCCGATGAACGGCGCGACCTCCAGCCGATAGGTCCCGGTCCCGTTAGCCAGCACATCGACGAACAGGTCGCCGTCCACCTTCGCGGTGAAGCCCAGTTCAACATCCGCGCCGTCTTCGGTGTATCCTGACAGGGAGAACGTCTCGCCAGAGGCGTTCCGAAGCGCGACCGCAAAGGCGTCGTAGACGCCGTCCAACCGGACATTTGCCAAGGTGACGAGATAGGTGACACCGGCCTCGGCATCGATCCGGTACCAGTCGTGGTCCGCCTCGAACTCGATCGCCCCGTCCATCGGCACACCGGTCGGAAGGTCGGCCGCGGCCTCGACATCCTGTCCAACCGGGTCATCGAGTTCCGTCACGGACAGGCGATAGGTTCCCGTGTCCGCCCGATCACCGCTGCTGCCGAACCCCGAGATTGCGGCGAAGATCGCCATGTCCGCACTTGCCCGGACGATCGAGCTGTCGTTCCAGCCCACCGCATATTCGCCGCTGGCAGGAACCGGATTGCCGCCGGCGTCCACCAGCAGGAGCTGCGGGTTGAACAGGCTCCCGGCGCCGCTGCTGCGGCCTTCAAGGTCGATGCGATAGCTGTGGCCGGCCGTCAGCTCGAGCCGGTACCAGTCGCGATCGGGGGCCTCGCCGGCCCAATCGATCGTACCGTGCGCGATGTCCCCGGCGGCCAGCGTCGCCGGCGTGTCCGTGTTGTCCGGCTGGTCGCCGGCAACCTCGATGACGGACAGGCGATAGGTGCCGGCGCGGTCGCCCGAGGC
Source organism: Reyranellaceae bacterium (assembly GCA_046349275.1). Taxonomy (GTDB): domain Bacteria; phylum Pseudomonadota; class Alphaproteobacteria; order Reyranellales; family Reyranellaceae; genus Reyranella. Next base: position 4,606 of record JAXMCN010000002.1, read on the forward strand.
CTCGACGAAGACCTCGCCGTCGCTGCGCGCCGTGAAGCCAAGCCTGGCGTCGCGACCGTCACCGCCCATGTCCGAGCCGACCAAGCCCCGGCCGTCGGCGTCGTAAAGACCGAGAGCCGGATCGTTGGAACTGCCAGCGCCGGTGTCGATGCCCTGCAGGTCGAACCGGTACGTCCGACCTGCGACGACCTGGACGCGGTACCAGTCCGAGTCGCGGAAATAGTCGGTGGTGCCGTGGATGGCAGTCCCGGCAGCCAGAACTGCCCCGGTGTCGGGAGTATCGGCGACGTCACCGACCAGTTCCCGCACGCCCAACTGATAGTCGGCAGCCTCCCAGCCCGAAACGGACAGGAACACTGTGCCGCCAACGCCCGAATAGTGGCCGATCTGGGCGAGCCCGGCTTCGTCGGAGCCGCCGCCGCGAAGCTCGTTCCCTTCGGAATCGAGAAGTCGAACCCATTGACCGTTCTGACCGCCTTGCGGCGTCTCCAGGGAACGCACGTCGAAAACGTAAGTTCGCCCGCCCGCCACCTCGAAGCGATACCAGTCATCGTCGCCCTCGAAGTCGAGGCTACCTCCAACTGTGACGCCAAGGACGAGCGTTTCGCCGGTCAGTGCCGAGCCTGGTACATCGCCAGGGAAATCCACGGCACTGAGCACGTAGTCTCCGGTCGGTGGATATTCATTGTAGTCGTAGTCGAAGTACGATTCGGCCCTGACGCCAACAAAGACCGGTCCATCGGCGACCGCCGAGAAGTTCAGCGGCAAGCGACCCCACGGGTCTCCCCAATTCGACAGGATTTCGTTGCCCTGCTGGTCGTACAGGGCAAGGATCGGCGTGCCCAAGGTCGCGAGGCCGGCATCGACCGACTGCAGCGTGAATCGGTAGGTTCTTCCCGCTTCGACGTCGACCCGGAACCAGTCCTGGTCGCCTTCGTAGTCGATGGTCTCCGAGCGGGTTTCGCCGATCTCGAGGGCGGCGTCGGTGAGGGTACTCCCCGGTATCGTGTCGGAGACTTCGTCCGCGGTCAGCTCGTACGTGAAAGGGCCGTAGCCTTCGCCGTTCTCGGCCGCGACGAACACCAGCAGGTCTTCGCTGAAGCTGTGGGCAAGCCACCCATCATAGCCACTCGACAACATGTTGCCGTCGGCGTCGAACAGATAAACCGAGCCGTACGAGGACGCGTTCACCAGAAAGCGATAGGTCGTCCCCGCCGAAGCCTCGAACCGGTACCAGTCCTGGTCGTAGCCTTCCTCGAAGTCGCCCTGGACTGTCACGCCGGGGAGCAGCGTCGCGTCCGTACCCGGATCAGCGGGGATGTCCGCTTCGGTTGCCGAGAGGGCAGGTCCGCTCGAACGTGACGTCAGCATGGCAGGATCCCCGTGCCAACAGCGTTTCCGGGTACCTTCTGCCAGTATGCCGACGCCGGCAATAGTCAGTTATGCCGGAAAGGAAACTTTCGCGAATCGTCACGCCAGCGTGGCGGGTCGCCGCGCTACCACCGCCACTCAGTCGCCGCTGCGCTGCCGCCGACCGAGCACCATGGCGACGAGGCGGTTGTCGCCGAGGGCGCGGTTGACGTCGCGGAAGGCGAAGAAGGGGATCAGGGCCACGAACATCAGGACGGCGGTGCTGAGCAGGCCGGGGAGGCCGCCGCCGCCGACGGCGGGGACGCTGGCGCGCAGGCTCTCGCCGTGCAGCCAGCCGATGAGGATGTGCTCGAGATAGTGGACGGCGATGAAGACGAGGGCGAACAGCAGCGCCTCGTGCAGCACCGGCCAGATCAGCGGCCGGGTCTTCAGCCAGCCGCCGAGGTTGAGGTCCTCGGCGACCAGCATGACCTTGGCGAGGATGAAGGCGTTGACGACGGCGAAACCCTGCGACGGCAGGATGACGCCGGCCTCGCGCAGGACGATCCGCTCGTGCAGCGCGAACAGCGCGAAGACCGCCCACAGATAGAGGAACATGACGAGGAAGCGCCGGCCCTCGTGCACCGCCTTGCGGCCGAGCCGGGCGGCGCGCGTGTCCGCCTCGCCGACGCTGCGCTCATGCCCCATGGCTAGAACCGCGCGCCGAAGCCGACGCCGCCGTTGACGATGCCCTCGTCGAAGCTGTTGCGCGTATCGTGGTCGTAGGCGATCTGCGCGTGGACGAACATGGTGTCGGTCAGGTTGACCTTCACGCCGGCCTCGGGACCGACGATGGTGCCGTCTTCGACGCCGCTCCCGCCGATATAGCCGACCTTCGGACCGACATAGGGATGCCAGGCGCCGAGGTTCCACTGGTGATTGAGGCCGATCGCCGCGCGGCCGCCCGAGCCGTTGCTCTCGGCACTGCTGCCGGTGTTGAACGCGACCAGGTCGCCGTAGACCGACCAGCTCGGGCCCAGTGCGTACTCGACGCGCAGCTCGGGGCCGAGCAGGTTGCTCGACTTGGTGCTGCTGCCGCTGTCCGTTTCCTTGAGATTGTGGCCGTACCAGGGACCGAGCGACACCGACCATCGCGTCGGCTCGTCCGCGGCCCGCGCCGCGACCGAGGCGGTGCCGACGGCGAGGACCGTCGCGACGAGGAGCATGCTGCGCATGGATTCGTTCCTTCGCTCTTCCCGAGCTCGACGGGGGCTGCGGTTGTCGCTCCGCGCTGCCGGGCAGGGCCAGGGTCGTGGCCGGGGCCGCGCGCTCATCGAGCGGCCACGCCCGGCGCCTCGAGGGCCTCGGCCAGCAGCGGGACGGCGAGGTTGCAGGCGAGCACGCCGTGCGCCACGCACAGCCTGAGCACGGCCATGATCTCGCGCGGCGTCGCCCCGGCCTTCAGCGCACCCCGGATGTGCCGCCGCGTCCCCGGCGCGTACATGTGCGTGAACGAGGCATCGAAGGCGATGCTGAGCAGCTCGATGTCCTTGGCCGACAGCACGCCGCCGGCATAGATGCCGAGCCCGGTGACGATGAAGTCCTCGGTCCATGCGGGATCGAGGGCGAGGAACGGGTCCCAGGCGGCGTTCCACTGGCCGATCGCCTTCATCCGGTCGCAGGCCGGCGTCGCGGCCGGCGCCGCCGGCTCGATGGCGATGCCGGCGGCCTGCGCCTCCTCGAGCAGGATCGGGGCGCCGAGGCTGCACGCGTGCAGCGCCATCACCGTGGCGCACTTGATGACGACGAGGATCTCCTCGCGGCTGGCGCCGGCGGCAAGCGCCCGCCCGATCTGCCGCCGCGTCCCGTCCGCCTGCAGGTTGGTGCAGGCGGCGTTCAGGCCGAGCGCGATCAGCTCGACCAGCTTGCGGGGCAGCACGCCGTCGCGCCACGGCCCGGTGCTCATGCGCAGGCAGGCCTCGGCCCAGGCGGGATCCCAGGCGCGGAGCTGGTCGAGCGCGTCGCTCCAGGGTCCCGTCTCGACGGGCTCGGTGGCGGTCATGGTCGCGGTCTCCGGCCGGCTCAGTCCGGCATGGGTAGCGGGAAGGCCGTCGGATCGGGCTCCCAGACGGCGAAGGCGTTGCCGGCGGGATCGGCGATCACGGCGTACCAGGCGGTCCGCGGCACCGGCGTGCGCGGCTTGAGCACGCGCGCACCGTGGCGCTCGGCGATGGCGACGGCGTCGCTGACCGACGCCACGCGGAGGTAGGGCAGCCAGCCCGGCACCTCGAACGGCGGCCGGCGGGCGATCCCGCCGACCGTTTCGCCCTCGGCGGTGCCGACCCGCCAGTAGTCCACGCCCGGCGCCTGCTCGATCCGCCAGCCGAACAGCTCGCGATAGAGGGCGGCCAGCGCTTCCGGCTCGTCGCCGAAGATCTCGACGTGGCTCAGGGCGTTGGTCATCGGCAGGCGCTCCGACCTCAGCTCGGCTTGGCGACGACTTCGTAGATGACGTGGCTGCCGCTGTAGAACGGCTGGTACCAGGCGCCCCCGAAGCTGTAGTAGGTCGTCCCCTTGATGGTGTCGGAGACCGCGCCGTTGGGCAGGGTCTGCACCGTGGCACCGATCGGCGGCGGGCTGACCTGGTAGCCCTTGGTCACCGGCCGGTAGAAGGCACCGCCGCAATCGAGCTCGGTCTGGTTGCCGACGACGACGTTCGAGCAGGACGGTGGCGGCGTCGCGACGACGGCCCCCTGCGGCGGCGGCACCACCACGTAACCGCCCCCGCCGCCCTGCGGCTCGTAGTAGATGCCGTTGGCGTAGTAGTAGGGCCGGTCGGCCACGGAGATGGCCGCGACCTCGGCCGGGATCGTCGCCACGGCCGCCCCGACCGCCAGTCCGGCGGCGGCAGCACCGAAGCCGCCGTAGTAGTTGTTCCAGCCGCCGCAGCAGTTGTTATTGTTGTTGTTATTATTATTGTTATTGTTGTTATTGTTGTAGTTCTGCTGATTGTGCTGCAGATTGTTGGCCTCGTTGACCCGTGTCTGCTGTACCGAGTTGACCTCGTTCGTACGGTTCTGCTGCAGCGAGTTGGCTTCGTTGAATCGGTTCTGCTGCAGCGTGTTGGCCTCCGTCTGCCGGGAGTCCATCCGCTCGCTCGAGTTGGCCTGAGCCTGGGAGCTCTGCGCCCCGGCGGGATCGCTGCGCGTTGCGGTGGAGCCCTGGTACTCGGGGTGACTGGAGTCGTACTGGCTGCTGCGGTCCGAGTAGCTGTCGGCGCTGTGCACGTTGCCGTAGCCGCCGCGGCCGAAGCCGGAGTCGGTGCTGCGGTCGCCATAGCCGCCGTTGCCGAAACGGGCCCCGCTGTCGCCGCCGCCGTAGCCGCCGCCGCGGAAGCCGCCGCCCCCGCCGCCACGCCCGGCATGGGCCGGATCGCCGGCAACGGCCAGCGCCATCAGGCCGACCAGGACGCAGGCCGTGGTCGTGCGCGGAGAACCCGTCGTCATCGTCTGCGCTCCCTTCGTCACGGCTGGCTCGCGGCGGCCTGCTCGAGCTTGAACGGTATCTTCTGTGCTGCTGGCCCGAGGTCCGGAACGAAGGTCGATTCGGCGATGCGCGGGGCGAGGTTCCACTCGGAGAACACCGCGGCGAACTGCGGCCTGCCGGGCCGCGACAGGTAGGTGATCAGCAGCTTGCAGGGGACCGGCTGCGGCCCGGCGGCGATCCAGATCTGCCATTCGATCTGGCTGTCGACGAAGGCCAGCGACCGGCAGGTGCGGCCGCCGATCTCGCTGGTGCCGAGATCGACGCCGTAGCGCACGTTGCCGCGCAGCGCCCGGTACGGATCGGCGTAGAGGAAGTCGCCGAGCGGCGGCGAGAAGCCCAGCTCGTTCTGGATCATGTCCAGGGTGGCATCGAGCGAGGCCGGCGCCGGCTGCACGGCGTAGAACGGCGTCGACGGGTCGGTCAGCGTGACGGCCTTCCCGTCGTACCACAGCTGGCGGTCGCCGAGGTCGCTGCGCCAGTCGACATGGACCTTGTTCGGCCGCTGCACGGCAAGGTCCTCGGCGGCAGCGAACTGCAGCTTCTGCCCGGTGGGCAGGACATGATCGAAGGTGACGTCGGCGCGGACGGTGAAGGCGTCCGCCGCGGCGAGGTAGGCCCCCATCTCGCGGAGCAGGCGGTCGGCCCGCTCCGCGACGACGGGAGCCTCGGCCGTTGCCGGCGGCGGCGCAGCGGCGCCGTCCGCCAGCGCCGGGCCGGCGGCGCACAACAGGCCGAGCGCCAGCGCAGCCTGTGCCAGTGACGTCGTCATCGTCCCTGCCTCCGATAGCGATGCCGTCAGCGGCGTGCCGGCGTTCCGGGCGGCACCATGCAGTAGGCCATCGGATGCGAGTCGCCGCCGGCCTTGGCGATGCCCTTGCGGCCGTCGGTCTCGTAGACGAGGAAGCCCTTCTCGCCGTCGCGGCGGTTCGGCGGCAGGGCGAGCTCGCGCAGGGTCTCCTCGATGCTGTCGTACCAGACGCCGATCTTCATGATCTCGCGGGCCTGGTCGGCGGTGGCGATCTCGCGGCCGAACTCGCGGCACAGGCGCACGGCACCCTCGACCTGCTGGACGGAGGTGCGGCGCTTCCGGTCGACGCCCCAGAGGTTGTCCTCGTTGCCGACGCGGACGTGCTGGCCCAGCACGGTCGCCATGGCCGACAGCGAGATCAGGCCGCGCATGCTCGACCAGAAGGTCACCGACGAGGCGCCATGCGGCACTTGCCGCAGGAACTCCATCCAATGATAAGGATTGCGACCTAGCGTCCCGCCGCCATAACCGGCGATCGCCAAGTTGAGCGGGCCCATGTAGACGCCGGCGCGGATCAAGCGCTCGATCAGTTCCATCTGGTGGATATGGCCGGGGACAAAGTAGGGCTGGATCTTGTGCGCCCGCAGCCGCTTCAGGTGCTCGAGGTAGAAGGCCGGCCCGGCATCGACGTACATGCCGGCCCAGGCGGCCTGGACCTGCGGGTTGTTCTCGAGATGGGTGCCGACGATGTCGTCCGCGCTCATCATCGACATGACGTCCCACTGCGTGGTGCCGGTGGCGACCGTCACGCAGTCGGGCTTGGGGTCGAGCTCGGTCAGCATGTGGCGGGTGTCGTAGTCCAGCCACTTGGCCTTGCCCTCGGCCGTCTTGGGCGCGAAGGAGATGGAGCCGCCGACCTGCAGGATCATCTTCGGCACGGCCTGGCGCAGCCGGCCGATGAAGTAGTTGAACTGGTCGAAGTCGACCGAGCCGTGCCCGGTCGCCGGGTCGCGCACATGCACGTGCAGCATGGTGGCGCCGGCATTGTAGCAGTCGACCGCCGTCTGGACCTGCTCGTCCCAGCTCACCGGGATGTCGGCATCGCCGGGCAGCCACGCCGGCCCGAAGGGCGCCGCCGTGATGATCAGCGGCGCCATGTTCTCCGGCAGGATGGAGTCATCTGTATAATACACCGGTTCTCCTCCCATCATGCGAGCCTGATCGGCAGGGATGCCCGATCCGGTTCAAGGTCGCGACGTACACCGTGCGTGGCGTGCGAGGATAAGCAATCGACCGGGCAAGGCTTGATAGATTGCGCCACGGAACCAGAATGTCGTGCGCGCAGCAGGAACAGGCACGGCACGCGGACGACTAACCCCTGAGGGGTAAAACGCCACGCCTGTTCTGTTGAAGCGCCAACCGTCGTCATCTAGAGCTTGGCGCCCCTTGGCAGGGAGGAGGGCATGGAGAGCCGGCAGCGGGTCGGTGCCATCACCGAGCTTCCGCACGTCCTGCGGCGGTTCGGCATCGAGGCGCGTGACATGCTCGCGGCGGCCGGTCTGCCGCCCGGCGCCATCGACGACCCGGAAGGTGCCCTGACCTTTCCCGAGGTCGGGCGCCTCTTCGAGGTTTGCGTGGCGGCCACGCGCTGCCCGCATCTCGTCCATCTCGTCGGCGAGCGCGCCGGCACCGGCCATCTCGGGGTCGTGGGCATGCTGATGCGCAACGCGCCGACCGTGGGTGCGGCGCTGATGGATCTGTGCAGCAACCAGCAGCGCTACGTCCGTGGCGCGGTCGCCTACATGGCCGTGCAGGGCCAGACCGTGGTCCTCGGCTACGCCATCTACTGCCCGGACATGCCGTCGCCGGAGCATTTCAGCGAAGGCTGCCTGGCTGCCGGTTTCAACATGGTGCGCGAGCTGGCCAAGCGCGGGGTCGACGAGGTGCTGAGCGCGCGCCAGGCCGTCGCCGATCCGCAGCCCTACCGCAGCTTCTACGGCGTGACCCCGCGGTTCGACGCCGAGCAGTACGCGCTGGCCTTCCCCGCGGCCGTGCTGGACTGGCCGGTGATCGGCGCCGACGCTGACCTCCGCCGCCGGCTGGAAGGCGAGGTCGAGCGCTACTGGGCGCTGCGGCAGCCGACCGTGGCCGAGCGGGCCGTCCGCCAGCTGCGCGCCCGCGTCATCATCGGCGACGCCACGCGCGAGCGCCTTGCCGAGCTGCTCGACCTGTCGACCCGCAGCCTGAACCGGCGGCTGCAGGAGGAGGGCACCAGCTTCCGCGAGCTGCTCGACCGGGCGCGGTTCCAGGTGGCGCAGCAGCTCCTGCTCGGCACGCGCATGCCGGTGACCGCCGTCGCCCTGGCGCTCGGCTACGCCGAGGCCAGCGCCTTCAACCACGCCTTCCAGCGCTGGTCCGGCGAGCGGCCGAGCGACTGGCGCAAGCGCACCGCCGCGTCGCCGGCGCCGGGCGGCGTGCCCATGACAGGTGCCGGAACAGGCGAGGCTGTTCGCGCCTGAAGGGCCCCTTCGGAATCGCGCCCATCGGGCAGCCCGGGAGGCGACCTGGGTGCGAGCCGATCCGGGAGCCCGCTGCAACCCCGGCGGCGTGTTCGATCCATCATGCAGGTTGCATGTCGACGCAGTTGCCGAACAACACCTGCGGCTGGATCGGGGATGCAGCGTATTCGGCAGATGTCATGCAGTGTCATGGCGACTTCCGTCGCAAATGATGCCATCTGCATTGACGCGGCCACGCCGTCGGCATCCCGCTTGTTGTCAGAAAACATCGTAGATTGCTGGAACACACAAACAGGCATGCAAGTTACTCGGCTTGCATTCGCCGGTAGATCGAATGTGCTCATTGCCGGGATCGAAGGAACCGGCTACCCCAAATAGAACTGGAATTTCCGGGTTATCCTGCGAAACGAACAGAAAATCTGGCCAACATGGTTGCTGCATTGACCAGATGGCTTGCCAAAAATGTTGCCTTCAAGAATTGGATGATCTAATGCACTATTGACGGGGTAGTGGCAGGCAGAACGTCCATGCCGAACTGCGGGCGGTCTCAGGGAGGCACTGTCACTGCGATGCCATGTCTGCTCTTGTGGCTGGCCGTCGCAACATTCGTCGTTGTCGCGACCGCCTCGCCTGCCTGGGCGAAGCCCGACGCCTGCACGACAACCGTCAATGGCTCGACGCGGACGATCACCTGCCAGGGCAACCAGTCGGCCGGCATCGCCGACGGCATCGACTTCCCGACATCGGCGCCGC
>JAXMCN010000003.1:0-5178 GCA_046349275.1 Reyranellaceae bacterium
CGAGGTCCTGCCCAAGAACATCCTGATGATCGGGCCGACGGGCTGCGGCAAGACCGAGATCGCCCGCCGCCTGGCGCGGCTCGCCCAGGCGCCGTTCCTCAAGGTCGAGGCGACCAAGTTCACCGAGGTCGGCTATGTCGGCCGCGACGTCGAGAGCATCGTCCGCGACCTCGTCGAGATCTCGCTCAAGCTGACGCGCGAGCGGCTGCGCAAGGAGGTCGTGGCGCAGGCCGAGCGCAACGCCGAGGAGCGGGTGCTCGACGCCCTGCTCGCCGGCTCCACGGCCGCCAGCCGCGATACCCGCGAGAAGCTGCGCAAGCTGCTGCGCGAGGGCGCGCTCGACACGCGCGAGATCGAGGTCGACGTGGTCGACAGCCAGCCGCCGATGGGCTCGGTCGATATCCCCGGCATGCCCGGCGCCCACATGGTCAATCTCGGCGAGATGCTGGGCAAGGCCTTCGGCCAGCGCACCAAGAAGCGGCGCATGACGGTCCGCGACAGCCATGCCGTGCTGGTCGCCGAGGAGAGCGACAAGCTGCTCGACCAGGAGCGGGTCGTCCGCGAGGGCATCGAGGCGGCCGAGCAGAACGGCATCGTCTTCATCGACGAGATCGACAAGATCAGCGGTCGCGAGGGCCGCATGGGGGCCGACGTCAGCCGCGAGGGCGTGCAGCGCGACCTGCTGCCGCTGATCGAGGGCACCACGGTCACCACCAAGCACGGCTCGGTGAAGACCGACCACATCCTGTTCATCGCCTCGGGTGCGTTCCACCTCAGCAAGCCGTCGGACCTGCTGCCCGAGCTGCAGGGCCGCCTGCCGATCCGCGTCCAGCTCGATCCGCTAGGCCGCGAGGACCTCGCCCGGATCCTGGTCGAGCCCGAGGCCAGCCTGATGAAGCAGTACGTGGCGCTGCTGAAGACCGAGGGCGTCGAGCTCGACTTCGCCGACGACTCGGTGGGCGCCATCGCCGACCTCGCCGCCGACATCAACGGCCGGGTCGAGAACATCGGCGCCCGGCGCCTGCAGACGGTGATGGAGAAGCTGGTCGAGGACGTCAGCTTCAACGCCTCCGACCGCAACGGCGAGACGATCCGGATCGACCGCGCCTATGTCCGCGACAAGGTGGGCTCGCTGGTCGAGGGGGCGGACCTCAGCAAGTTCATCCTTTAGCCGGGGTCGCCTTCGGCTCGCGGAACTGGTTGGCGCGGCGGTTCAGTGCCGCGAGCCGGGCGGTCTCGCGGACACGCTTCGCCCGCGTCTCGGGCCGCTTGGCCTGCGTGATCCACTCGAGGATGCCGCGGCGGACCGACGGGGGGAACGCCGCGAAGTTCGCCGCGGCCGCCGGCTCGACGGCCAAGGCCGCCTCCAGATCGGCCGGCACCGCCAGGGCATCGACCGCCTCCAGGAATGCCCAGCGGCCCGCCGCCTTCGCCCGCTCGACGCAGGCGAGACCGGCTGGCGTCATTCGCCCGTCGGCGATCAGTCGGTCGACGCGGTCGCGATTGGCCTTCGACCAGGCGCTGCCATCCTTGCGCCGGCAGAGCAGGAGCATGGTGCGCTCGTCATCGAGCGCCCGCGGCAGGCTGTCGATCCAGCCGAAGCAAAGCGCTTCCTCGACGATGGCAGCGTAGGGCAGGTGCCGCTCGCCGGCGGCCTTGCGGAAGGTGACGAGCCAGATGCTGCCATGCGTGGCGTGGTTCGTCTCGAGCCACGCCCGCCAGGCCTGCCGGCTCTCCACCTGCACCATCGGCAGGTCGAGAGCCGGCTTGACCATGGCGCCGGTCGCCGCCTCAGCCGGCCATCGCCGCCTTGAGGTTGCTGTCGAGCTTGTCGAGGAACTGCTGGGTGGTCAGCCACTTCTGGTCGGGGCCGATCAGCACCGCCAGGTCCTTGGTCATGTCGCCGGCCTCGACGGTGTCGATGCAGACCTTCTCGAGCGTCGTGGCGAAGCGCTCGACCTCGGGCGTCCCGTCAAGCCGCGCCCGGTAGGTCAGGCCGCGCGTCCAGGCGAAGATCGAGGCGATCGGATTGGTCGAGGTCTGCTTGCCCTTCTGGTGCTCGCGGTAGTGCCGGGTCACGGTGCCGTGGGCGGCCTCGGCCTCGACGGTCTTGCCATCCGGGGTCATCAGCACCGAGGTCATCAGGCCGAGCGAGCCGAAGCCCTGGGCCACGGTGTCCGACTGGACGTCGCCATCGTAGTTCTTGCAGGCCCAGACGAAGGCACCCGACCACTTCAGCGCCGAGGCCACCATGTCGTCGATGAGCCGGTGCTCGTAGACGATGCCCTTGGCCTGGAAGGCGGCCTTGAACTCGGCGTCGAACACCTCCTGGAACAGGTCCTTGAAGCGGCCGTCATAGGCCTTGAGGATGGTGTTCTTGGTCGAGAGGTAGAGCGGCCAGCCGCGCATCAGCGCATAGTTCATCGAGGCCCGGGCGAACTCCCGGATCGAATCGTCGAGGTTGTACATCGCCATGGCGACACCGCCGCCCGGGAAGTCGTAGACCTCGTGCTCGATCGGCGCCGAGCCGTCGGCCGGGACGAAGCTGATCGTCAGCTTGCCCTTGCCCGGCACCTTGAAGTCGGTGGCGCGGTACTGGTCGCCGAAGGCATGGCGGCCGATGACGATGGGCTGGGTCCAGCCGGGGACGAGGCGCGGGACGTTCTTGCAGACGATCGGCTCGCGGAAGATGGTGCCGCCCAGGATGTTGCGGATCGTGCCGTTCGGCGACTTCCACATCTTCTTGAGCTTGAACTCCTCGACGCGGGCCTCGTCGGGGGTGATCGTGGCGCACTTCACGCCGACATTGTGCTTCTTGATCGCCTCGGCGGCGTCGACCGTCACCTGGTCGTTGGTGGCGTCGCGATGCTCGACGCCGAGGTCGTAGTAGAGCAGCTCGACGTCGAGATAGGGCAGGATCAGCTTGTCCTTGATCATCTGCCAGATGATCCGGGTCATCTCGTCGCCGTCGAGCTCGACGATCGGGTTCTTGACCTTGATCTTCGCCATGTCCGGCTCCCCCAGTCTCCCGCGGAGCAACGGACCGCCCCGGGCTGCGCGCCTTAGTAGAGGCGCCTCGATGCTGCTGCAAAGCGGTTGACGGTCGCAGCCGTCACATGAGCCACACGGCGTTCTCGAGCTTGGCGACGAACGCCGCGTGCGCCGCCAGCTCCTCGGCGTTGGGCTCGAACACCCGGGCCGGCCGCTGCCGGGTCGCCTGCGCCGCCTGTGTCATGGCGCGGCGGGCCGGTGCGGCCAACGCGAGGTCGGTCTGCCGGCCGCCCAGCAGGTGCAGGTAGACCTCGGCCAGCAGCTCGCTGTCGAGCAGGGCGCCGTGCTGGGTGCGGCTCGAATTGTCGACGCCGAAGCGGCGGCACAGCGCGTCGAGGCTGGCCGGGGCGTTGGGAAAGCGCCGCTGCGCCAGGGTCAGCGTGTCGACCGCCCGGGTCGCCGGCAGCGGCTCGCGCCCGGCGCGGACCAGCTCGGCATTGATGAAGCCCATGTCGAAGCGGGCGTTGTGGATCACCAGCGGGCTCTCCTCGATGAACTCGAGGAAGGCATCGACCAGCTCGGCGAAGACCGGGAAGTCCTTGAGGAAGTCGGCGCTCAGGCCATGCACCCGGCGCGCCTCCTCGGGCATGTCGCGCTCGGGATTGATGTAGCTGTGGAAGGTCCGCCCGGTCGGCAGGTGGTTGACCAGCTCGATGCAGCCGAGCTCGACCAGCCGGTGGCCCTCGCGCGGCTCGAGGCCGGTGGTCTCGGTGTCGAGCACGATCTCGCGGATCATCGCAGGCCTTTCCCGCTCCTTGCCCAGCGCCCCGGCCACGCCTCGCCGCGGACGCCGGCCAGCTCGCGCAGGAGGGTTCCGATCTGCCCGACCGTGGCGCCGCGGTCAAAGCCGGAGTGGATGACGTAGTCGGCCCGGCGCCGCTTGACCCGGTCCGGCAGCTGGCTGGCGCGGATGCCGGCGAGCCGGGAAGGCGACATGCCGGGGCGGGCAAGCGCCCGCTGTGCCTGCAGCCAGCCGGCGGTGCTGACCACGGCGACGCGGTCGCAACGCCCCTCGCCATGCGTTTCGAACAGCAGCGGGATGTCGAGCACGACGAGGCTCTCGCCCCGCCGGCAGCAGGCCTCGAGGAACTGCCGCTCGGCATCGCGGACCAGCGGATGCAGGATCCGCTCGAGCCATCGCCGCGCGGCCGGGTCGGCGAAGACGACGCGCCCCAGCGCCTGCCGGTCGATGCCGTCGCCGCGGGCGGCCTCGGGGAAGGCGGCGCGAACCGCCGCCACGGCGGGACCGGCCAGCAGGGCGTGGACCGCCGCGTCGGCGTCGAACAGCGGGATGCCGAAGGCGCGGAAGGCGCGCGCGGCGTGGCTCTTGCCCATCGCGATCGAGCCGGTGAGCCCGAGGACCAGCATCAGCGGACGAGCACGCCCTGGTCGCGCAGGAACTGCAGCACCGGCAGCAGCGGCAGGCCCAGCACGGTGAAGACGTCGCCGTCGACCCGCGCCATCAGCTGGCCGCCGAGTCCTTCCAGCTCGTAGCCGCCGCAGGTCTCCAGCGTCGCCTCGCCGGCGTCGTCGAGATACTGCTCGAGGAAACCTTCCGAGAACTCGCGGACCCAGAGGCGCGGGGCCGCGACGTGGTGCCAGATGCGCCGCCCCCCGCGAAACGCCACGGCGGCGGTCGGCAAGCGGTGCATCCGCCCGCGCAGGGCCATGAGGTTGGTCCGCGCCTCGTCGCGCGAGCCGGCCTTGCCGAACCAGCGCCCGTCGAGGTCGAGGATCTGGTCGCAGCCGAGGACGACCACGTCCGGGTCCGGCTCGCCCATGGCGACGCGCTGCGCCTTCAGCTCGGCCAGGGCCACGGCGGCGTCGTCGGCGGTGACGCCCTCGGCGTGCAGCGCCTCGCGAATCGCCTCCTCGTCCACGGGCTGCGTGCGGACGGTGAAGGCGACGCCGGCCCGGCGCAGCATCTGCGCCCGCCACGGGCTGCCGGAGGCGAGCACCAGCCTCATGTCGGCAGCCGCACCACCGCCTTCAGCCCGCCGCGCTTCGAGGCGTCGAGGGTGAGCTGGCCGCCATGGCTCAGCACGACGTCGCGGGCGATGGTCAGGCCGAGGCCGAGGCCGCCGGTCTCGCGCGACCGCGAGGTGTCGAGCCGGACGAAGGGCTGGA
>JAXMCN010000004.1:0-415688 GCA_046349275.1 Reyranellaceae bacterium
GGCGGGGACGTGGGGCGTGAACTCGTAGCCCTTGAAGCCCGGCGCCCCGTAACCGACGAACACGGCGTTGATGGTCGAGGTCTGGTCGGGCGGCGCGCCGTACCACTTCTCGTGCATCTTGGCGAGCGTGCCGTCGAGCTTCATGCACTCGATGGCCTGCTCGACGGTGTTGCGATAGGGCACGCTCTCGAGCCGGAACGCATAGCCGAAGTTGCGGCCGTTGTAGTCCTTGAAGCCGACCTTGATCGCCTTGTTCTGGCTCGCCGCGTAGACCGTGGTCGGGATCTCGTTCAGCGCCGTGAAGGCGCGCCGCGTGATCACCGCCTGCACCGAATCGGGGAAGGTGTCGTAGCGCTGGACCTCGAAGCCGTACTTCTCGGCGTTGGCTGTCGCCCAGGTGTCGGAGATGGTGCCGCGGTTGACCGCCAGCTGCTTGCCCTTGAGATCCTCGAAGCCCTTCATCTCGTCGGCGTTGCGGATCAGGAAGCCGTTGCCGGTGGCGAAGAACGGCTCGGTGTAGAGCATGCGCTCGGCCCGCTCGGCGGTGATGTTGAGCGGGTTGACGGTGAACTCGATGCGCTTGGCGAACAGCGCCGCGAACAGGCCGGAGAAGTTGATGTCGACGATCTCGACGCCGGGCCGGCCGAGCCGCCGCGCGACCTCCTTGATCATGTCGACGCCGAAGCCCTCGGGCCCCGAGGCGCCGCGCACCATCCAGGGCGCGACGCCGAAGTCGGAGCCGACGACCAGCGGCTTGTCCTTGGGATGGTCGGCGTCCTGCGCCATGGCCGCGCCGGCCAGGCAGAAGGCGACGGCGGCCGCCAGTCCGGCGAGCTTCATCTTGATTCCCACGTGTCGATCTCCCTCTCGATTGCGCCGGGGCAGGCAAAGTTCGTGCCTGCCCCGACCGGTCGCGGCCCGGCTACTTGTCGAGCCAGACGTCCTCGAAGCGCGAGCCATTGTACAGGCTGTTGACCTGCGGCCTGAAGTTCTTGACCGACGGATGCCAGCAGGTCGCGGCGGCGTTCCACATGATGACCGGCCGCGCGCCGTCCTCGAGCAATTTGCGGTCGATCTCCCAGACCAGCTTCTTGCGCTTCTCGACATCGCGCTCGGCCGACTGGACGGCGAACAGCTTCTCGATGTCGGCGTTGCAGTAGCCGGTGTAGTTGCGCTCCGACGAGCACGAGAAGTTCTCGAAGAAGTTCTGGTCGGGATCGTCGACGCCGTTGCCCGTGGTGTTGAGGCCGATGGCGTAGTCCTTGCGCCCGACCTTGGTGTACCAGACGGCGGTGTCGACGAGGTCGAGTTCGCCGTCGAAATACACTTCCTTGAGCTGGTCGATCAGGATCACCGCCGGATCGCGATACAGCAGGTGGTTGCGGGTCGAGACCTTGAGCTTCAGGCGGTTGTTCGGCCCGTAGCCCAGCTTCTCCATCAGGGCGCGGCCCTCGGCGCGGTTCTTGGCGACGTCGGGGCCGTAGCCCGTCACCGTGTCGTAGATCTGGGTCGGCAGGCCCCAGATGCCGTCGGGACCGGGCTCCATCGTGCCGCCGACCTGAGCCTGGCCCTGATTGAGGATGTCGATGAAGGCCTTGCGGTCGATCGCCAGCATCATGGCGCGGCGGATGTCCGGGTTGTTGAACGGCGCGGCGTCGCGGTTGAGGATCAGGTTGGTGTTGTTGTTCATCGCCGCCGTCTCGCAGATCGCCTGCGGCGACTGCTCCTTGACGTCCTTGAGCAGCGGGATGGTGACGAAGTAGGGCGCCGTCATGTCGTAGCGGTTCGACACGAAGCCCAGGATCGCCGTGCCGCGCGCCGGCACGATCGGGATCTCGATGGCGTCGAGGTACGGCTTGCCCTTCTTGAAGTAGTCGGGATTGCGCACCAGCCGGACCATCTCCTTCTGCTTGAACTCGGCCAGCTTGAACGGCCCGGTGCCGACCGGCTTGGTGCGCATCTGCGTCGCCGACACGTGGCACGGGTAGACAGGGCTGTAGCCGGAGGCGAGCAGGACCAGTAACGAGGGCTGCGGCTGCTTGAGATGGAACGTGACCTGGCGGTCGCCCTCGGTGCTGACGCCGTCGAGGTTCCAGTACCACGAGGCGCGCGGGTTGCGGCGCAGCTTGGACTCGGTCTTGCCGCTCAGCATGTCCCAGGTGCACTTGACGTCGGCCGAGGTGAACGGCTTGCCGTCGTGCCACTTGGCGTTGCCGACCAGGTTGAAGGTCAGCGCCCGGCCGTCGTCGCTCCACTTCCAGCTCTCCGCGAGGTCGGGCCGGATGGTCTCGGGGCTGTTCTGCGGCAGCAGCTGGTCGAACAGCACGAGGTTGTTGTAGAGGCCCATGAAGGGCACGACGGTCGAGGTCGTCGCCTCCTCGTGGATCGAGGCGCTGGGCGGCGAATCGGGAAAGGGGAACCGCAGGGTGCCGCCGCTCTTCTGGGCCCAGCCGGTGGCCGGCAGGACGCACGCCAGCCCCAGCGCCGTGGCGGCCGCGATCAGCCGCCTCGCCGTCTTGATCATACTCTTTCCTCCACTCACGCCATCGAGTTGCCTGTCCGGCTCAGCCCGTCTGGACGCTGGCGCCGCCGTCGACCGGCAGGGTGACGCCGGTGATGAAGTTGGCCTCGTCGGAGGCCAGGAACAGGGCGGCGTTGGCGACGTCCCAGCCGGTGCCCATCTTGCCGCGCAGCGGCACCTTGGAATCGCGCTCGGCCTCGACCTGGGCGCGCGTCTTGTTGAACTCGCGGGCCCGCGTGTCGACCGCCATCGGCGTGTTCATCAGGCCGGGCAGGATGACGTTGGCGCGGATGCCGTACTTGGCGTTCTGGTAGGCGAGCTGCTCGGTGAAGGCCACCATCGCCGACTTGGTCGCCTTGTAGGCGACGTAGGGGTAGGTGGTCAGCACGGCCATCGACGAGATGTTGACGATCGCGCCGCTCTTCTGCTGCCGCATGATCGGGATCACATGCTTGCAGGCCAGGATGCAGCTCTTGAGGTTGATCGCCACGCAGCGGTCGAACGCCTCCTCGGTGATGTCGAGCAGCTCGGCATCGCCGCCCGAGATCGAGACGCCGACGTTGTTGTGCAGGATGTCGATGCGGCCCCAGCGGCCGTGCGCCTCGGCCACCATGGCCTTGAGGTCGGCCTCCTTGGTGACGTCGGCCTTGAAGGCGACGGCGGTGCCCTGGCCCTGCTCGATCAGGTCGACGGTCGCCTGGGCACTCGCGAGGTTGTGGTCGACGCACAGCACCTTGGCGCCCTCGCGGGCGAAGGTCAGCGCGGTGGCGCGGCCGTTGCCGACGCCCTCGCCGGGGCTCTGGCCGGCGCCGACGACGATGGCGATCCGATCCTTCAGGCGCATGTCAGCTCACTCCCGGAATCGGGTACTGCTTCAGTACCTCTTTGTAATGCGGCTCGTTGTCCATCTTCATCGTGGCGAGCAGGCGCACGACGGCGCAGTAGAAGGCGATGGTGGCCACCAGGTCGACCATGTGGGCGTCGCTGAGATGCTGCTTGATCTCGGCGAATGTCGCGTCCGACATGGCGAGTTCGCGGGCCATCTCGCGGGCGCCGCGCAGCACCGCCCTGGCCAGCGGCTCGAGGCCCGACGGCTTGCCCTCGGTCTCGGCCATCAGGGCCTGGATGTCGGCGTCGGTGACGCCGAACTCCTTGCCGATCTTGACGTGATGGGTGAACTCGTACTCCGAGCGCTCGAGCCAGCCGACCTGCAGGATGGCGAGCTCGCGCAGCCGCGGGTCGAGCGTGCTGCCGTGCCGGATGTAGCTGCCGAGGCCGCCGAACGCCTTGGCCATGCCGGGCGAGTTGACCAGCAGGCGGGTGAGGTTGATCGGCCGCTTCAGCAGGTCGCGATGTTCGGGTGGCAGCTGGTCGGCGTCGAGATAGGGCAGGCGGGCCATGGGTTCCTCCGTCAGTGACCTTCGCTGTCGCGTTCCGGGCCCTGCAGGGTCGTGCCGCCGTCGACCACCAGCACCTGGCCGGTGATGTAGCGGGCATGGCTGCTCATCAGGAAGCGCACGGCGTAGCCGATGTCCCAGCCGGTGCCCTCGACCTTGAGCACGGAGGCCTTGGCGCGCTGGCTGCGCGCCGCCTCGCTCATGCCGTTGCCGCGGGCATAGACCATCGGCGTGTACATCGGGCCGGGGCAGATGCAGTTGACCCGGATGTGGTCTCGGCCGTGGTCGACGGCCATCGCCTTCGTCAGCCCGATCACCGCCGCCTTGGACGTCGTGTAGGTCGTGAGCCCGCGCGGCCGCAGCGCCGAGATCGACGAGATGTTGACGATCGAGCCGCCCTTGGCGGTCTTGATCATGGCCGGGATGGCGTGCTTGCAGAGCAGGAACATCGTCTCGACGTTGACCTGCATGACCCGGCGGAACTCCTCGGGCTTCTCGTCGACGACGCTGCCGCGGCTGCCGATGCCGACATTGTTGTCGAGGAAGTCGAGGCGGCCCCAGCGGTCGACCGCGGCGTCGACCAGCCGCTTGCAGTCGGCTTCCCTGGTGACGTCGCCGCCGTGGCAGACGGCGGTGCCGCCCTCGGCCTTGATCATCTCGCAGGTGCGCTCGGCCAGCTTCTGGTTGACGTCGGCCACGACGACCTTGGTGCCGGCGCGGGCCAGCAGGATGGCCGCGGCGCGGCCGTTGCCGATTCCGTCGCCGGCGGCGCCGCCGCCCGAGACGATCGCGACCTTGCCGGCCAGCCCGGCATCCTCCTCCGGTCCCTTCATGGTTCCCCCTGTCTGTCGCCTTCCGGTCAGGGCCATCCCGCGCCGGGAACGTCGACCCGCATGACCTCGATCCGCCCGTCGCGCTTGTCGGCCATCGACGGGCCGCTGCCGCTGTTTGTGACGACGAACAGGGTGCGCCGGTCGGCGCCGCCCAGCATGCAGGCGTAGGCGCCGCGCGGCGCGAGGTCGAGGCTGTGGCTGACCCGGCCGCCCTCGAGCACGCGCAGGATGCGGCGGCCGAACGGATCGCTGACCCAGATCGCGCCCTCGGCGTCGAGGCAGATTCCGTCCGGATAGCAGCCCTCGACCGTCGCCCACAGGCGCCGGTTGGACAGGCTGCCGTCGGGCGCCACGTCGAAGGCGGTGAGGCGATGGGCGAAGGTCTCGCCGACGATCAGGGTGCGGCCGTCGGGCGTGATCACCGTGCCGTTGGGAAACAGCAGCTCGTCGGCGGCGCGATGCACCGAGCCGTCGGGATCGACGCGGATCAGGCAGGTCGTGCGCTGCTGCTCGCCGGCGTGGCGGTCGAAGCCGAAATTGCCGACATAGGCGCGACCCTTGCCGTCGACGATCATGTCGTTGCACGGGCCGGTCGCCAGCCCGCCGAGCTCGGCCTCGACCGAGAGCGTGCCGCCGGCGAAGCGCATCAGGCGACGGTCTGTCATGCTGACGATCAGCATCGTCCCGTCGGGCCGCCAGCCGAGTCCCGACGGCCGGCCCGGCACCTCGACGATCGTCTCGGCGCGGCCCTGCTCGTCGACGGTGCGGACCTGATGGACGTAGAAGTCGGAGAACCACAGCTTGCCGTCGCGCCAGCGCGGCCCCTCGCCGAAGCACAGGCCGTCGAGCAGGGGCTCGAGCTTCACGGCCGGTCCCACTCGATGCGGAAGGCGTCGCCCTGCGGCCGGACGTAGCCGGCGTTGGCGCCGCTGAAATGCGCCGGGCAGAGCAGTGCGTTGGCCTCAGCGCAATCCTCGAGCAGCTTGCGCCGGCTGCGCGCCGACATGTCCTGGTCCCAGCAGAACTGACTCGACCAGTCCGGGTGATAGACCTGGATCGGGTGATGCATGATGTCGCCGGAGAACAGGGCGCGCTGGCCGCCGTCGCTCACGGTGATGCCGACCGAGCCCGGCGTGTGGCCGGGATACTCCTTGAGGGTCAGCAGCGGGTCGGGCTGGTGATCCATGTCGATCATCACCGCCTTGCCGGCCTCGACCACCGGCAGCACCGAATCGTCGAAGGCGCCGTTGTTGACCTCTTCCGCCGGCAGGGTCTTGCGCTCGTTCTCCCAGTGCGCGTACTCGCGCTTGGCGAACAGGTACTTGGCGTTGGGGAAGGTCGGCACCCAGCGGCCGTCCTGCAATTTGGTGTTCCAGCCTACATGGTCGACGTGCAGATGCGTGCACATCACGAAGTCGACCGACTCGGCGGGGCAGCCGCAGGCCTCGAGGCGCTGCAGGAACGGCGTGTCGAGGTTGTTCCAGCCCGGGTTGGTGCGCTGCTTGTGGTTGCCCAGGCAGGTGTCGATCAGGATCGTGTGATGCGGCGTCTTGAGGATCCAGGTGTGGATGCTCATCACCAGCTTGTCGCCCGACGTCACGTGCTCGGGCTGCATCCAGCCCTTCTGGGCGTCGAAGGCCTGCTGGTCGAAGCGCGGGAACATGCGCCGGGCGGCGAAGCCCGGCCCGTTGATCTCCTCGACCTTCTGCAGGGTCGCGTTGCCGATCTTGCGCATGCTCTCTCCCCTAGAACGTCACCACGCTGCGGATCGATTCGCCCTTGTGCATCAGGTCGAAGGCGTCGTTGATGCGCTCGACCGGCATGACGTGGGTGATCAGCGAATCGATGTCGATCTTGCCGTCCATGTACCAGTCGACGATCTTCGGCACGTCGCGCCGTCCCTTGGCGCCGCCGAAGGCGGTGCCCATCCAGACGCGGCCGGTGACCAGCTGGAACGGGCGGGTCGCGATCTCCTGGCCGGCGCCGGCGACGCCGATGATCACCGACTTGCCCCAGCCGCGATGGCAGCATTCCAGCGCCTGGCGCATCAGCTTGGTGTTGCCGACGCATTCGAAGCTGTAGTCGGCGCCGCCGTCGGTCATCTCGACGAGATGGGCGACCAGGTCCTTGGCCCCGAGGGTCGACGGGTTGACGAAGTCGGTCATGCCGAACCTGCGGCCGAGCGCCTCGCGGGCCGGGTTGAGGTCGACGCCGATGATCTTGTTGGCGCCGACCAGGCGGGCGCCCTGCACGACGTTGAGCCCGATTCCGCCCAGACCGAACACCACGACGTTGGCGCCGGCCTCGACCTTGGCGGTGTTGATCACCGCGCCGATGCCGGTGGTGACGCCGCAGCCGATGTAGCAGACCTTGTCGAACGGCGCGTCGGGGCGGATCTTGGCCAGCGCGATCTCGGGCAGCACCGTGTGGTTGGCGAAGGTCGAGCAGCCCATGTAGTGGTGGATCTTCTGGCCGCGCAGCGAGAAGCGCGAGGTGCCGTCGGGCATCACGCCCTGACCCTGGGTGCCGCGGATCGCCGTGCACAGGTTGGTCTTGCCCGAGAGGCAGGATTTGCAGGCGCGGCATTCCGGCGTGTAGAGCGGGATGACGTGATCGCCCGGCTTGAGCGAGATCACGCCCGGGCCGACCTCGACCACGATTCCGGCGCCCTCGTGGCCGAAGATCACCGGGAACAGGCCCTCGGGATCGCCGCCGGAGCGGGTGAACTCGTCGGTGTGGCAGACGCCCGAGGCCTTGATCTCGACCAGCACCTCGCCGAACTTCGGCCCTTCGAGATCGACCGTCTCGATCTCGAGGGTCTTGCCGGCCTCGAAACACACCGCTGCCTTGGTCTTCACGCACGCGCCTCCGCTGGACGGCGGAGCCTAGAGCAGGGACCTAGGCGCAGTCCATGCTGCGACCGTCATCTTGCGGAATTGGAGCGTTCGGGAAGCGCTCATGACCCCTCCGCCCCGCTATGCGGGGCACCTCCCCGCGCTGCGCGCAGGGAGGATCAGAATTCCTCCCCGACGACAGTCGGGGAGGTGTCGGCGAAGCCGACGGAGGGGTCAGGAAAGTCTAGAAGCAAGGCTCCCCTTCGCCGCCCGATACTGCTCGACCAGCCGACGGCACAGCTCGGCGGCCGGCGGCAGGTCGTCGATGTTCCCGACGCCGTGGCCGGCCGTGTAGATGTCCTTCCAGCGCTTGCGGTTCTCCTGGGCCGAGACGATCTTGCCCGGGAGCGTGGTGCGCAGCACGTCGAGGTCGATGCCGGCGGCGACCAGGCTGGGGGCCAGCCAGTTGGCCGGGGCGCCGTCGATCGCGGCGCTGAGGAACACGTCGGTGGCCCGGGTCGCCAGGATCATCTCCTTGTGCGCGGTCGCCGCCATCGCTTCCCGGGTGGCGATGAAGCGGGTGCCGATGTAGGCGAGGTCGGCGCCCATCGCCTCGGCCGCCAGCACGTCCTGGCCGGTGGTCTGGCCGCCGGCCAGCACGATGGCGAAACCGTCGCCGAGCTGGCGCACCTCGTTCATCAGGGCGAACGGGTTGATCGTGCCGGTATGGCCGCCGGCGCCGCCGGCCACGGCGATGACGCCGTCGACCCCGGCTTCCAGCGCCTTCTCGGCGTGGCGGCGGTTGGCGATGTCGTGCAGCGCCACGGCGCCCCAGCCGTGGATGCGCCGGATGGCGTCGCCGGGCGCCCCCTTGGAGGTCAGCACGACCGGCACCTTGTATTTCTCGGCCAGCTCGAGATCGCCGGGATAGCGCGCGTTCGAGGCGTGCACGACGAGGTTGACCGCCCACGGCGCCGTCCGCCGGCCGGCATCCTCGAGCCGCTTGATTCCCTCGACCATCTGGTCGAGCCAGGCCTGGAACTCCTCGCGGCTGCGGGTGCCGTGCGCCGGGAAGCTGCCCATCAGGCCTTCGCCGCAGCAGGCCAGCGCCAGGGCGGGATTGGAGACCAGGAACATCGGCGCGGCGATCGCCGGGATCGTCATGCGCGCCATCAGCTGGCGCACCTCGGCACGCGGCATCAGACCTCTCCCATCGTCGGTGTCGTGGCGGTGACGCCGGCCGCGCGCAGCTCAGCCAGCGCGGTCTCGTCGTAGCCCAGCAGCTCGCGCAGCACCGCGTCGGTGTGCTGGCCGAGATCGGGCGCCGCCCGCTCGATCGTGATGCCGCGGCCGTCGAGCCGGTAGGGCAGGCCCTTGACCAGGGCGCCATGCTCGTCGCGCACCAAGGTGACGCCGGCCAGCGCCGGATCGGCCAGCAGATCGTTGCCGTCGTGGCAGGGCGCGGCGGCGATGCCGCGCGCCAGCAGCTCGGCGACGGCGGCGGCGGCGGGCCGCGCCGCGCAGAAGGCCGGCATCGCCGGGTCCGGCGTGGCGAGCGTCGCGGCGATCCAGCGCCCGTCGGCGCAGCGCCAGGCGTCCTGCTGGGCGACGCCTTCCTCGGCGTTGCCTCGTGGCGCCTGCGGTCGCGCCGGGTCGTGCGCGGCGGCCAGGATCTCCTCGCCCAGGGTGAACGAGGCGACCTCGCGCTGCGAGACGTCGAGGAAGGCGCCGCGGCCGCTGCGCCGGGCCTCGATCACCGCCGCGATCACCATGCCGGTGGCGAACAGCGACACGATCTGGTCGGGATAGTTCACATCCATGCCGGAGATGCGCGGGCCCTCGCCGGCGTAGCCGGTCAGGGCGGCGATGCCGCTGGTGGCGTCGAGGGTCGAACCGAACGACACGTTCATCCGTTCCGGGCCGCTGTCGCCTTGGCTCGAGATGGCGGCGAACACCAGGCGCGGATTGAGCGCGCTCAGCGCCGGCCAGCCGAGGCCGGCGCGATCGAGCACGCCGCGGCGGAAGTTCTCCACGACGACGTCGCACTGGGCGGCCAGCGCGCGGATGACCTCCTGGCCGCGCGGGTCCTTGAGGTTCAGCGCCAGGCCCCGCTTGTTGCGGTTGGTGAAGCGGAACGGCGGCGCGCGGTTCCACCAGCCGTCGTCCATGTCCATGCGGCCGACGACGCGGAAAGGATCGAGATAGGCGCCCGATTCAATCTTCAGCACGTCGGCGCCGAGGTCGGCCAGCATCGCCGAGGTGTTGGCGCCAGCCGTCAGCAGGCCGAAGTCGAGCACCCTGAGGCCGGCGAGGGGGCGCGTCATGCCGCGGCCTCGGCCCCGGCCGCGGCAAGGTTCGGCGCGGGGCGCGGCGCGAAGGAGCGGCCGTTCCACTGCACCGGCAGCTGCGGCAGGCGCAGCGCGCCCAGGGCCGGATGGCTGAGCTCGGCGAGGAAGCCGCGCGCCAGGTACTGCTCGGTGTGCAGCAGCTCGGCCGGACTCAGCACCGGACCGAAGGGCACGCCGCGCGCCTGGGCGGTGGTGCCGATCTCCTGTTTCGTGCGCGCGGCGAACCACGGCCGCAGCACCGCATAGAGCTCGGCGATGTGCCGCCGCCGGCCCTCGCGGGTGGCGAACTTCGGATCGTCGAGCCGCGGATCGCCGATCAGCGTCCGCGTCTGCGGCCACTGCGCGACGGTGTAGACGACCGCGACATGGCCGTCGCGGCAGGGCAGGACCTGGAACTCCGAGGCCTCGCCTTCGCGGCCGGGCGACTTGCCCGAGGCGTCGGCGCCGGCCGCGGCCTTCCAGTTCACCCATTGCATGACCTCGGCCAGCGACACCCGCACCGCGGACGCCGCCCGGCCGGCGGCGCGCGCCGCCAGGGCGGCACTGAGGCCGGTGAAGGCGGCCAGGCCCGCGGCATAGGAGGCCTGGTGGCCGGCCAGCCGCAAGGGCGCACGCTCGGGCTCGCCGATCATGTGCATCAGCCCGCCCAGCGCCTGGATCGCCAGCTCGCTGACCGGGCGCTCCGCGGCATCCATCTCGAGCGGGAACGCCGCGATCTCGATCGCCGTCGCCCTGCCGGCGCGGGCCAATGCTGCGCGCGGCGCCGGCTCCTCGAGCAGCACGGCGTCGGCCTTGCCGAGCAGCGCGTCCAGCGCGCCCCGGCCGCGCTCGCCGGCGAGATCGAGGGTCAGCGACCGCTTGGACGTGTTGAGGAAGTGGAACAGGGCGCTCTCGTCCGGCGCCAGCAGCGGCGGCGCGCGGCGCACGAGATCGCCGCCGGGCGGCTCGATCTTTACGACGTCGGCGCCGAGATCGGCGGCGATCTTGCCGGCTAGCGACGTCGCCAGCCGCAGGCAGAGCGGCACGTCCGTGTCGTTCAGCTCGACGACGGTGAAGCGGCCGAGCGGCGCGGGCGGATTCTCTCGCATCGCGCGATGATCGGCGCAAGCCGCGGCTGCGGTCAATGCGGTCGGCGTGCTAGCGTTCCTCCAGGAGGATCGACATGGCGCAGACCGGCAATCACAAGGGACTCTCGTTCGGAATCTTTCTCGCTCCCTTCCATCGGCTGGGCGAGAACCCGACCCTGGCGATGGCCCGCGACATGGAGCTGATCGAGTGGATCGACGAGTTGGGCTACGACGAGGCCTGGATCGGCGAGCACCACTCGGCGGGCTGGGAGACCATCGCCTCGCCGGAAGTGTTCATCGGCGCCGCCGTCGAGCGCACGCGCTTCATCCGCCTCGGCTCCGGGGTCACCAGCCTACCCTATCACCACCCGCTTATGGTGGCGAACCGCTTCGTGCAGCTTGACCACATGTCGC
Organism: Reyranellaceae bacterium; assembly: GCA_046349275.1. Taxonomy (GTDB): domain Bacteria; phylum Pseudomonadota; class Alphaproteobacteria; order Reyranellales; family Reyranellaceae; genus Reyranella. The sequence goes on from JAXMCN010000004.1 coordinate 11,415, forward strand.
GCGGCCGCACCATGCTGGGCTGTGGCCCCGGCGCCCTGCCGTCCGACGCCTACATGATGGGCATCGAGCCCTCGACCCAGCGCCGCCGCATGGACGAGTCGCTGGCCGCCATCATGGCGCTGCTGAAGTGCGAGGAGCCGGTCACCATGAAGACCGACTGGTTCGAGCTCAAGGAGGCGCGCTTGCATCTCGCGCCGTATTCGTACCCGCATTTCCCGATCGCTTGCGCCAGCACCATCACGCCGTCGGGCATGATCGCCGCCGGCCGCCACGGGCTCGGCGTGCTGTCGATCGGCGCCGGCCTGCCGGGCGGTCCCGAGGCGATGGCCAAGCAGTGGGCGATCTACGAGGAGACGGCGGCGCAGCACGGCCATGTCGCCGACCGCTCGAAGTGGCGCATCGTGGTCAACGCCCATGTCGCCGAGGACGACGAGCAGGCGCTGCGCGAGGTCCATGCCGGCGAGCGGCGCGAGACCGTGACCTATTTCGAAGACACGCTGGGCCGGCCGCCCGGCCGCTCCGACGAGCCGCTGCGCGACGGCGTGAAGAACGGCACCACCCTGGTCGGCACGCCGGACACGGTGGCGCGCGGCATCGAGCAGCTGCTCGGCTACTCGCAAGGCGGCTTCGGCGGCGTGCTGTTCCGCGCCCATGAATGGGCCAGCCGCGAGGCGACCCTGCGCTCGTTCGAGCTGTTCGCGCGCTACGTGATGCCGCGCTTCCAGGGCTCGCTCGACACCATCCTGGGCTCCAACAGCTGGGCCCGTGAGAACCGCAAGGCGGTGTTCGGCCCGACCGTGGCCGCGGTGAAGAAGGCCTTCACCGACGTCGGCCGTGAGGTCCCGGAGGAGTTCCGGTCGCGCACCGTCGGGGCGCGCGACGTCGGCTGATCGGGACTAGAACTCCTTCTTGGCGCCCGGCTCGGCCTCGATCATCTGGATCGAGGTCTGGCCCAGCGCCGCCTTGAACTCGGCCGGCGTGCCCTTGAGGAACGGGTTGCTGGCATAGTGGATCGGCCAGGCCATCTTGGGCTTGATCAGCTCCTTGGCGGCGTAGGCGGCATCCTTGGGATCCATCACGTAGTGGCCGCCGATCGGCACCAGCAGCAGGTCGGGCTTGTAGTACTCGCCGATCATCTTCATGTCGCCGAACAGGCCGGTGTCGCCCATGTGGTAGATCTTGAAGCCGTTCTCGAGCTGGATGATGAAGCCGACCGGCTCGCCGGCCGGGTAGCTGGTGTCCTTGCCGGTCGCCGGGTCCTTGAGGATCATTTCCGACGAATGCTCGGCATGGACCATCGTGATCTTCACGCCGGGGAAGGGCTCGATCGTGCCGCCCTTGTTCATGCGCGGCGTCAGGTTGGCCGGCATCATGCCCAGGGTCTGGAGCCACTGGTTGAGCCCGGCCGGCGCCCACATCGGCACGTTGTTGGTCTTGGCGATCTCCATGGCGTCGCCGAGATGGTCGCCGTGGCCATGCGTCACCAGCACCAAGTCGACCTTGCCGATCTTCGACAGGTCCTTGAGCTCCGGCGGGACCTTGGTCGCCCCCATGATCCACGGGTCGATCATGATCACCTTGCCGCCCGGCGTAGTCAGCTTGAAGGCGGCCTGGCTGTACCAGAGCAATTCGGCCTTGCCCGGGGTCTGGGCTTGGGCCTGGGCGGCGCCGGCCAGGAGGCCGAGCGCGGCGGCGGCCGAGGCGAGAAAGCGCAGGATCATCGACGGAGCTCCCTTTTCGTTGCGCCGAGCCTAGCATCGTTCTTCGCCGCGAAAGAGCCCACTTTCCCGTGAGCCCATGTTCCCTCACGATGGGCGCCGCACCATGAAGGAGACAGCCCGCGCATGAGCATCAAGGGCAAGGCCTATATCGCCGGCATCTACGAGCATCCGACGCGGCTCGCCAAGGACCTGTCGCTGGCCCAGATCCACGCCGAGGTCGCCAAGGGCGCGCTCGAGGACGCCGGCCTGACCAAGAACGACGTCGACGGCTACTTCTGCGCCGGCGACGCGCCCGGGCTGGGGCCGATGTCGATGGTCGAGTACATGGGTCTCAGGCCGCGGCACGTCGATTCGACCGACACCGGCGGCTCGTCCTACGTGCTGCACGTCGGCCACGCCGCCGAGGCGATCGCCGCCGGCAAGTGCAAGGTGGCGCTGATCACCCTGGCCGGCCGGCCGCGCGCCGAGGGCATGGCGACCGGCACGGTGCCGCGCAGCCGCGGCGGCACGCCGACCCCGGACGAGCCGTTCGAGTTCCCCTACGGCCCGACCGTGGTCAACATGTACGCCATGTGCGCCATGCGCCACATGCACGAGTTCGGCACCACCTCCGAGCAGCTGGCCTGGATCAAGGTCGCGGCCTCGCACCATGCCCAGCACAATCCGCACGCCCTGCTGCGCGACGTCGTGACGGTCGAGGAGGTCGTCAACTCGCCGATGATCTCCGATCCGCTGCACCGACTCGACTGCTGCGTCATCACCGACGGCGGCGGCGCCATCGTCGTGGTCGCGCCAGAGATCGCCAAGTCGCTGAAGCGGCCCAAGATCAAGCTGCTGGGATCGTCGGAGTTCATCAAGACGCAGATGGGCGGCAAGGTCGACCTGACCTATTCGGGCGCCCGTTTCACCGGCGCGGCGGCCTTCGCCGAGGCCGGGGTCAAGCCGTCCGACATGAAGTACGTGTCGATCTACGACAGCTTCACCATCACCGTGCTGATGCAGCTCGAGGATCTCGGCTTCGCCGAGAAGGGCCAGGGCGGCCGCCTGGTGGCCGACGGCAACCTGATCTCGGGCCAGGGCAAGCTGCCGTTCAACACCGACGGCGGCGGCCTGTGCAGCAACCATCCCGGCAATCGCGGCGGCCTCACCAAGGTGCTCGAGGCGGTCCGCCAGCTGCGCGGCGAGGCCCATCCCGCCGTGCAGGTGAAGAACTGCGACCTCGCCCTGGCGCACGGCACCGGCGGCTCGCTCGGCCTGCGCCACGGCAGCGCCACCGTCATTCTGGAAAGGGAGTAAGTCATGGCCGAGACCAAGGAGCGCAAGCTGCCGGCCCCCGCCACCAGCCAGGAAACCGAGGCCTACTGGGACGCCGCGGCCAAGGGCAAGCTGCTGGTGCGCAAGTGCACCGCCTGCGGCGAGGCGCATCACTATCCGCGGACCATCTGCCCGTTCTGCTTCAGCGACAAGACGGAGTGGATCGAGGCCTCGGGCAAGGGCACGATCTATTCCTACAGCGTCATGCGCCGCGCCCCCGTGCCGTACGCGATGGCCTACGTCACCCTGGCCGAGGGACCGCGCATGGTGACCAACATCGTCGACTGCGACTTCGACAAGCTGAAGTGCGAGCAGGCGGTGAAGGTGGTGTTCAAGCCGACCGACGGCGGCCCGCCGCTGCCGATGTTCACGCCGGCCTGAGACGTCAGGCCGGAGACGCAGCGAAGCGGTGGCCGCCCTCGGCGAACGGAGGGCGGATGAGGACAAGGATCACGAGGCGGCTCGGCCTGCTGGCGATGCTCGGCCTGGCCGCCGCCGTCCCGACGGCCCGAGCGGCCGAGCCGGTCGATCTTCTCCTGGTGCTGGCGGCCGACGTGTCGCGCAGCGTCACCGAGGCCAAGTTCCGCCTGCAGCGCGAGGGCGCGGCGGCCGCCATCACCCATCCCGAGGTGGTGCGGGCCATCACCTCCGGCCCCCATCGCCGCATCGCCGTGTGCTTCCTGGAATGGGCCACGGTCGGCCAGCAGGCGGTGGTGATCGATTGGACGGTGATCGGCGATCCCGGTGCGGCCCGCCGCTTCGGCGACCGGCTGGTCGAAGAGCCGCGCTCGTTCGCCGGCAGCACCTCGATCAGCAACGCGCTCGACTTCTCGGTGGCCCAGCTCGCGCGGGCGCCGTTCGAGGCCGAGCGCAAGGTCATCGACATCTCGGGCGACGGCAACAACAACTCCGGCCGCTCGGTGGTCGACGCCCGCGACGATGCGCTGGGGCGCGGCATCACGATCAACGCCCTGGTGATCCTGACGCCGATAGCAGAATCGTTCCGGCCCGAGCACACCAACCCGCCGGGCGGGCTGGAGAAGTACTTCCAGGACAACGTGATCGGCGGCTTCGGCGCCTTCACGGTGGTGGCCGAGAGCCACGAGGCTTTCGGCCGGGCGCTGACCAAGAAGCTGATCCGCGAGATCGCCGGGCTGCCGGGGCCGCAGCTGGCGGAAGCGGAGTAACCCGGACCGCGCGCCTCCAGGCGCGCTCATGAATCGAAGGGCGCGCGTGGACGCGCGCGGTCCCTCGATCAGAAGGGTAGGCCGGCGAGGGCCGACTCGATCTCGGCGCGGTCGTGGGCCAGGGCGAAGACGTAGCGGTCGGGGCGCAGGATGGCGGCGTGGGCGCCGTGATCGGCCAGCCATTCGGTGCCGACGTCGGGCAAAACTACGGCGTGCGTCCGCAGGCCCTCGAGCAAGCCGGCCTCGCCGACCACCGCGAAGCGTGCGCCGATCGCCTCGTCCATCAGTCGCCCGTCGGCCAGGCGCGGCTGCGGGAACGGCCGGCCGACCGGCGGCGGCGCGTCGAGCCGGCAGCCCGCCCCCAGGCTGGGCTGCGGCAGGACGTAGGTCTGCAGGCTCTCGGCGAAGCGGCTGTCGCGCGCCGCGGCGCGCGCCGGGTCGGTCTCCTGCAGCACGCCGCCCAGCTCGACAGCCATCTCGATGAAGGCCGCGACGTGCGGCCGCCGCTCGCTCTCGTACGTGTCGAGCAGCGAGTCGGGCGCGGCGCCGCGCAGCACGGCGGCGAGCTTCCACGACAGATTGGCGGCGTCGCGCAGGCCCGAGCACATGCCCTGGCCGAGGAACGGCGGCGTCTGATGGCAGGAGTCGCCGGCCAGCAGCAACCGGCCCTTGCGCCAGCCCTGCTGCACGACCGAGTGGAACGTGTACACGGCGGCGCGTTCCAGCTTCGCGTCCTCGGGCCCCAGCCAGCGCGCCATCATCGGCCAGAAGATGTCGGGATCGGTCAGGCGCTCGGGCTGATCGCCCGGCATCAGCATGATCTCCCAGCGCCGCCGCCACAGGCCGGGACCGGCCGGCCCGACATTGACCAGGGTCATCGGCCGCGCCGGGTCGCACAGCTGGATGGTGTAGGTCGCCAACGCCTGGAAGCGCGGCGAGCGCTCGTCGCACAGCAGGTCGACGACCAGCCACGGCTGGTGCAGGCCGAGATCGAGGCGCGTGCTGCCGATCGCCGGACGCACCAGCGAGCGGGCGCCGTCGCAGCCGATCACGTAGCGATGGTCGAGCGCGTCGAGCGACGCCACCTCGTGCCCGAGATGAACGGCGACGTTCGGAAAGCGCTCAAGGCCGGCGCGCAGGGTGCGCTCGAGGTCGGGCTGGTGGAAATACCAGCTGTCGGCCCAGCCGTGCGGCCCCGGCCCCGGCTTGAGGTCGCGCCGCAGCAGGGTGCGGCCCTCGCTGTTGACGAAGTGCGTGCCCTCGGTGCCGGGCCGGGTGATCGCCTTGATCGCTTCGGCGAGGCCGGCCGCCTGGAAGATGCGCATGACCTCGCCGTCGAAGGCGACGGCGCGCGGCAGCGCGTAAATCTCGCGGTCGCGCTCGTAAACGTCGACCGCGAGCCCTTCCTGGCCGAGCAGGTTGGCGAGCAGCGCGCCGACCGGCCCGCAGCCGATGAGAGCGACGTCCTTGGCCATGGTGCGTCGCTCAGCCGTGCAGCGCCGCCCACACCTTCTCCGGCGTCGCCGGCATGTCGAGGTGCCTGCCGCCCAGCGCGTCGCTGATGGCGTTCATCACCGACGGGAGCGAGCCGGCGCAGCCGGCTTCGCCGCAGCCTTTGGCGCCCAGCACGTTGGTCTTGGCCGGCACCGAATGGTAGCCGATGGCGAAGGACGGCGTGTCGGCGGCGCGCGGCAGGGCGTAGTCGGTGAAGCTGCCGCTCAGCAGCTGGCCGTCCTCGCTGTAGACGACGCGCTCGAAAAGCGCCTGGCCGATTCCCTGGACGACGCCGCCATGGCTCTGGCCCTCGACCAGCAGCGGATTGATGACCGTGCCGAAGTCGTTGACCATGGTGTACTTCACGACTTCGACCCAGCCGGTGTCGGGGTCGATCTCGACCTCGGCGACGTGCGCGCCGTTGGGGTAGGCCGAGGGCGCCGCCTCGTGGACGTGGCTGACGTCGAGCGTGTCGGGCACGCCCTCGGGCAGCGTCATGCCGTTGCGCAGCTTGCCGGCCAGCTCGAGCAGGCCGATGCCGCGGTCGGTGCCGACGATGCCGAAGCGGCCGGCCTTGAACTCGATGTCGGCGGTCGCCGCCTCGAGCGCCACGCCGGCGATCTGCTTGCCTTTGTCGATGACCTTCTCGGAGGCCTCGACGATCGCCGCGCCGCTGGCCATCGCTGACTTGGAGCCGCCGGTGCCGCCACCGGCGATCAGCAGGTCGCTGTCGCCCTGGATCAGCTTGATGCGGTCGAACGGCACGCCGAGCTTCTCGCACAGCACCTGGGCGAACGGCGACCAGTGGCCCTGGCCGTAGTCGAGCGTGCCGGTGATGATCGTGACGTCGCCATTGGGCTCGAAGCGGATGCCGCCCATCTCCTTCATCGGCGGTGCCGTGACCTCGAGATAGTTGCCGATGCCGATCCCGCGCAGCCGACCGCGCGCTTCGCTCTCGGCCTTGCGGGCGGCGAAGCCCGCGACGTCGGCGGCGGCCAGCGCCTCGTCGAGCAGCGGGCTGAACTCGCCGCTGTCGTAGACCGTGCTCGAGGCCGTTTTGTAGGGCATCTCCTCCGGCCTGATGTGGTTGCGCTTGCGCATCTCGACGGCGTCGAGGCCCATCTCGCGGGCCGCCGTCTCGATCAGCCGCTCCATGAAGTAGTTGGCCTCGGGGCGACCGGCGCCGCGATAGGCGCCGACCGGCGAGGTGTTGGTGAAGGCGACCTTGGTCGCGACCTCGATCAGGGGCGTGCGGTAGACGGCGGCGAGGTTGCGGGTGACGCCCATCGAGCCCATCAGCGGCCCGACATTGGCGAGATAGGCGCCGACATTGGCGTAACCGGTCAGGCGCACGGCGAGGAAGCGGCCCTCGGCGTCGAGCGCCAGCTCGGCGTCGAAGTCGTGGTCGCGGCCGTGCTGGTCGCTGACGAAGCTGCCGGAGCGCTCGTCGGTCCACTTGACCGGGCGGCCGAGCAGCTTGGCGGCGTGGAACAGGCCGGCATACTCGGGATAGGGCGAGCCCTTCATGCCGAACGAGCCGCCGACGTTGCCGGTCAGCACGCGCATCTGGTTGGGCTTGATGCCCAGCAGGTCGGCCATCTGGTGCTTCAGCCCGAACACGCCCTGATTGCCGGCGTGGAAGGTGTAGTGGTCGCGCTGGGCATCGTAGACGGCGATCGCCGAGCGCGGCTCCATGGCGCAGACCACGATTCGGTTGCTGACCAGTCGCAGGCGGGTGACGTGGGCGGCTTGGGCGAAGGCCTCGGCCACCTTGGCGGTGTCGCCGTAGAGATAGTCGACGCAGACGTTGCCCGGCGCCTCGTCGAACACCAGCGGCGCGTCGGGCTGGGTGGCGGCGCGGGCGTCGGTGACCGCCGGCAGCGACTCGATGTCGACGACCACCGCCTCGGCGGCGTCCTTGGCCTGGGCCAGGGTCTCGGCGACGACGATGGCCACCGGATCGCCGACGAAGCGCACCTTGCCGGTGGCGAGCGACCGTCGCTCCGGCATCTTCATCGGTGTGCCGTCGCGGTTGGGCACCGGGATCAGGGTCTTGAGCGGGCCGTAGCCCGCCTCGTTGAGGTCGGCGCCAGTCCAGATCCCGAGCACCCCCGGCATGGCCTTGGCCTCGGCGACGTCGATCCCCTTGATCAGGCCGTGCGCCACCTGGCTGCGCACCAGCACGGCATGGGCCTGGCCGGGCAAGTTGAGATCGTCGGTGTAGCGGCCCTGGCCGCGCAGCAGGGTGGGATCCTCCTGGCGCGGCACGGGCTGGCCGATGCCGAATTTCAGGGCGTCGAGCTTGTCCGCGGCGAGTGGCGCGTTCATGGGCAACCTGTCGGAAATGGGTTGGGAATTCGCCCGCCATCATAGCGCAGGAGGGCGGGGGCTGTGCTAGTCATTGCTGCCATGTCCAATCTCGATCCCGTCACTCTCACCGTCATCCAGAACGGCCTGATCCAGGTCTGCAACGAAATGGACCTGGCGTTCGTGCGGTCCGCCTTCTCGCCGGTGATCTCCGAGGGCATGGACCGCTCCGATGGGATCTATGACGCCGCCGACGGGTCGCTGATCGCCCAGGGCGAACTCGGCCTGCCGGTGTTCGTGGGCACCATGCAATTTTCGACCCGGGCGGTGATCGACCGCGTGAAATCGCATTACGCCGGCCGGGTCGATCCCGGCGACGTGTTCATCGTCAACGACCCCTATCTCGGCGGCACCCATCTCATGGATGTCCGCTTCGTGAAGCCCTTCTTCTACAAGGGCGAATTGTTCGCCTGGCTGGCCAACACGGGGCACTGGCCCGACGTCGGCGGCATGGTGCCGGGCGGGTTCTCGGCCAGCGCGACGGAGGTCGAGCAGGAAGGCTTGCGCCTGCCGCCGGTCAAGTTCTGGAAGAAGGGCGAGATGGACCAGGAGATCCTGTCGATCATCCTGAGCAACATCCGCATTCCCGACCAGCGGATCGGCGACATCAAGGCCCAGGCCGCGGCGCTGTCGATCGGCGAGGCGCGGCTCACCGCCCTGATCGACCGCTACGGCGCGGCCGTCGTGCGGCAGGCGATCGCCGAGATGCGCCATCGGGCCGAGCGCCAGATGCGGGCCAAGATCGCCGCCATCCCGGACGGCGTCTACGAAGGCAGCGCCGAGGTCGACAGCGACGGCGTGGTCGACCGGCCGCTCACCATCCGCATGAAGATCACCAAAGCGGGCGACGACCTGACCTTCGACATGACCGGTTCCAGCCCGCCCTGCCGCGGCCCGATGAACAGCGTCATCGCCACCACCAAGTCGGCGATCTACCTGGCGGTCAAGCACGTCTTCCCCGAGGTGCCGATCAATGCCGGGACCTTCGAGCCGCTGCACATCGTCGAGCCGGAGGGCACGTTCCTGTACGCCCGCTACCCGCGGCCGGTGTCGGGCTGCGCCGCCGAGGTCAGCCAGCGCATCGCCGAGGCGGTGTTCGTGGCGCTGACCAAGGCGATCCCGGACCTGCTGTTCGCCGCGCCGGCCGGCACCTCGGGCAATCTCGGGGTCGGCGGCCACGATCCCGAGCGCAACCGCAACTACATTATGTATCTGTTCACCGGCGGCGGTTACGGCGGCTTCCGCGGCGACGACGGCCTGTCGAACGGCTGCTCGACCATCGGCATCTCCAAGATGCCGCCGGTCGAGGTGCTGGAGCAGTTCTTCCCGGTGCTGTTCGAGGAGTTCTCGCTGCGCGAGGGCTCGGGCGGCGCCGGCGAGTATCGCGGCGGCTTCGGCATCAACTACGCGATCCGGCTGCGCCGTGGCGAGGCCCGCGTGTCGATGGTGATGGACCACGGCCGCAGCGGCCCGCAGGGCGTGCTGGGCGGCCGCGACGGCGCGCCCAACACCGTGGCGATCCAGCAGGGCGGCGCGACCTACCGGCCGCCGCACCTGTCAAAGGACCAGGACATCCAGATCGCCGCCGGCGACGTGGTGCGCGTCTCGACACCGGGCGGCGGCGGCTTCGGCGACCCGGCGAAGCGCAGCGCCGAGGCGATCGCCCGCGACCTGCGGCGCGGCTACTACGGCGCCGCCGAGGCGCACGAGAAGTTCGGCCAGCGGCCGGCCGCGGAATGATCGCGGCGCGACGGCTGTTGCTGGCCGCGCCGCTGTGGCTCGCGGCGAGCCGGCTGGCCGCCCAGAGCGTGTGGTATGCGGTGCGCAGCGCCGACCACTCGTTCATCGTCGATATGCCGGGCGAGCCGGTCTACAAGGTGCTGGGCGCGAGCCACTCCTACAGCCTGGAGAGCGGATCCCTGTCGTTCGTGGCCCAGGCGGCGCCACCGCCGACGAGCTCGGATGCAAGCGATCCGCGGCGAGTCCTGCAGGGTCTGCTCGACGAGCGGGCCGGGCGGCTGCAGGGCGGCCGCTGGGCCCAGAGCGACTGGCGATCCGTGCAGGGCACTGCGGCCGTGGAGAGCGTCGGGATCCTGGCGGCCGGCCAGACCCTGCGCCAGCTGATGACGCTGCGCGACCGCCGCCTGGTGACTCTGGCCTGCCTCGGCCCGGCCGACGCCGTGCGTGGCCGCGAGGCCAATCGATTTTTCGCGTCCCTGAGGTTCCCCTGATGAGCAAGCCGCGCATACACATCCTGGCCCTGGGCGGCACCATCGCCACGCGGCCCGACGCCACGGGCGCCATGCAGATGGGGCTCGGCGCCGACGACCTGATCGGCGCGGTGCCGGCGCTGGCCGGCCTCGCCGAGATCACCGCCGAGACGGTGTCGCGGGTCGGCAGCCATTCGCTTTCGTTCGACGGCCTGCATGCCCTGGCGGCGCGGATCCGTGCCAGCGATGCCGACGGCTTCGTCGTCACCCAGGGCACCGACACGCTCGAGGAGACGAGCTTCCTGCTCGACCTGCTGCTGGCGCTCGACAGACCGGTGATCGTGACGGGCGCCATGCGTAATCCGGCGCTGACCTCGGCCGACGGGCCGGGCAACCTGCTGGCGGCGGTCCGCGTCGCTTGCGACTCCTGGGTAAGGGAGCATGCCCGCGGCCTCGGCGTCCTGGTCGCGATGCTCGACGAGGTCTATGCCGCGGCCGACGTGCTGAAAGGCCATCCGACACGGCTCGATGCCTTTCACGCGCCGCAGACCGGGCCGCTGGCGGCACTGGTCGAGGACCGGGTGGTGCCGATGGCGCTGCCGGTGCGCGACGCCGTCGAGGGCGCCCGGCGCGCCCTCGGGACCTTCGCCGCAACGGAGGAGCAGCCGGTGGCGCTGCTGTGGCTGGCGCTCGACGAGACGGGAGCGCTGCCGGCGGCGATCGCCGACGCGCCGGATCGGTTGGGCTATCGCGGCGTGGTGATCGGCGCCATGGGCGGCGGCCACGTCCCGGAGCGCTGCGTCGCAGCCTGCCATCGTCTCGCCGCGGCGCTGCCGACGGTGATCGCGCCGCGCGCCGGCGGCGGGCCGCTGCTGCGCCAGACCTACGGCGGCGCCAGTTCGGAGATCGAGCTGCGGCGGGCCGGCCTGATCTGGGGCGGCCGGCTCAATCCGCTGAAGGCGCGGGTGCTGCTCGACACTTGCCTGCGGGCGGCGGCCAGCCGAGCGACCATCGCCGAGGTGTTCGCCGGCTTCGGCTGAGCCTCAGGCGGTGCGGCGGATCGAGCGGCAGTTCGAGGCGATCGGCCGGTTGCCGCCGAGCGGGCGCAGGGAGGCGAGATCGTCGCCGGTCCATTCATTGGCCGAATCGGCGTAGCGGAAGCCGCTGCCGGTCGGGGTGTACTCCATGCGCCAGGTCTTGTCGCCGAAGGTCACGGAGGCGCGGTTCTTGGCGTAGACCACCGTGACCTCCTTGGCGCCCTCGCAGAGATAGGCGATGCCGGTCGGCGACGGATTCTCGGGCGCAGGCCGCGGCACCGCGTTGGTCACGGGCGGCTGCTGCGGCGTGCAGGCGGCGGGCAGCAAGAACAACGCGGCAATCGACAGACGCTTCATCGTGCGCTTACCTCCGCGGCGGCACCTACGGCAAAAGGGATGATCGTGCAATGCCGCACTTGACGTTGAGGGACGGCGCGTCGCTCTGGTACGAAACTGAGGGCAGCGGCCCGCCGCTGCTCCTGGTCCCCGGGCTCAATGGCGATTCGCGCTGGTGGGCGCCCGTCGTCCCGCATCTCGCGCGAAACTTCACCGTCGTGCTGCACGACCATCGCGGCACCGGGCGCAGCAGCCTGTCGCGCATCGACTACAGCGTCGGCCAGATGACCGACGACGCGCTGCAGCTGATCGACGCGCTGGGCTACGACAAGGTCCACTGGTGCGGCCATTCGACCGGCGGCGCCATGGGCCAGGTGGCGGCGATCGAGCATCCCGAGCGCATCGACCGCCTCGTGCTGAGCGCCACCTGGGCGAGGACCGACGCCTTCTTCCGCCGCCTGTTCGAGATGCGGGCGCTGATGCTGAAGGGGCTCGGCCCGGCCGCCTACCTGAAGTCGAGCGCGCTGGTGCTGAACAGCCCGGCCTGGGTGCGCGACAACGACGCGGCGCTGGCGGCGTTCGAAGCCGCTGCCGCGGCGACTATTCCCGAGCCCGAGATCGTCCTGTCGCGCATCGCCGCCATCGTCGCGCACGACCAGCGCGACGGGCTGCAGTCGGTGCGGGCGCGCACCCTGGCGATCTGCGCCCGCGACGACATGGTGACGCCGCTCTACTTCACCGAGGAGCTGGTGCGCCTGATCCCGGACGCGCGGGCCTATGTCCTGCCGGACGGCGGACACTTCTGCCCGCTGGTGCACGCGGCCGAGTATGGCCGCGTGCTGACCGCCTTCCTGACGGAGGCCTGAGCCGGACGCTCAGGCGTCGAACATGATCACCGAGCGCAGGACCTTGCCCGACTTCATGTTGGCGAAGCCCTCGTTGATCTCGTCGAGCTTGATGCGCGCCGAGATCCAGTCGTCGAGATGCAGACGGCCCTTGAGGTAGTGCTCGACCAGGCGAGGCATGTCGATGCGGAAGCGGTTGGAGCCCATCGACGAGCCCTGGATCTTCTTCTCGCCGCGCAGGAACTCGAAGCCGTGCAGTTCGATCTTGGTGCCGAACGGGATCATGCCGATGATGGTCGCGACACCGCCCGGCCCAAGCATCTGGAAGGCCTGCTCGGCCGTGACCTTGGCCCCGACCGCCTCGATGGCGTGATGCACCTGGCCCTTGGTCAGCTCGCGCACCTGCTCGACCGGGTCGCCGTTGCGCACGTCGACGATGTCGGTGGCGCCGAGCTTGGTGGCGAGCTGCAGCTTGGTCGGGTTGGTGTCGACGGCGATGATGCGGCCGGCGCCGATGATCGCCGCGCCGTTGATCGCCGCCATGCCGATGCCGCCGCAGCCCAGGACGACGACGGTCTCGCCGGGCTGCACCTTGGCGGTGTTGAAGACCGCCCCGACACCGGTGATGACGCCGCAGCCGATCAGCGCCGCGCGGTCGAGCGGCATGTCCTCGCGGATCTTCACGATGGCGTTTTCGTGCACCAGCATCTGCTCGGCGAACGACGACATGTTGAGGAACTGGTGGATCGGCCCGGTCTTGTTCCAGGTCATGCGCTTGGACACGCCGGGCGGCAGCTTGACCTCGGTGTTGGTGCAGATCGCCGGCCGGCCGGACAGGCACTGCTCGCAGGTGCCGCAGAACACCGACAGGCAGGTGACGACGTGGTCGCCCTTCTTGACGTAGGTGACGTCGCTGCCGACCTCCTCGACGACGCCGGCCGATTCGTGGCCCAGCACGGCGGGCAGCGGATGCGGATATAGGCCCTCCATGAAATGCAGGTCGGAGTGGCACAGGCCGGCGCAGGTCGTGCGCACCAGCACCTCGCGCGGGCCCGGCTTGCGCACGCCCACCTCTTCGATGACCAGGGGCTTGTTCGGCTCGTACAGGACGGCGGCTTTCATTGTCGTTCCTCCAGGCTTTCAACAGGTCCAGCCTAGTCGCCCGATGGGGGCGGGCAAAGCGGTTCCTGACGGACCCGTCAGGGCGCGTAGGTCGTCGAGTCGAACTTGAAGCGCTGGACCTTCATCGGCTGGCTGCGCATCGGCTCGAGTTGCTTCAGGACGTCGAGGCGGCTGACCGCCTTGTGCCAGGCGTCGACGTCGGCCGGCGAGGCAAAGTACGAGATCAGCACGACCTGGTAGGTGCCGGGATCGACGATGATGTCGTTGCGGCGGGTCTGCCCGGCGGCGGCCTGCGCGGCGGTGAAGCCGTCGCGCGCCAGCTTCAGGCCCTGGTCGAAGAATTCCGGCTTGAACTGATGGGTGTAGACCACGACCTCGGCGCCGGGGGCCGGGACGAACTTCGCCGTCTGGGCCTGGACGGGGACCGTTGCGAAAGTCCCCGCGACGAAGCCGAGGGAAGCGGTTGCGGCGAGGGCGAGCAAGACACGACGCATGAAAGTCTCCGGTTGATCGGGCCGCAGCCTATCACCGCGCCGCGGCATTTGCGCATCTCGGAGGATGCGCGCCGTCCCGTTTCGTCGTGTAATGCGACGTCCTTTCGCAGGAGTTTTCCAGGTCCATGAACATCGAGCCCAAGATCGCCGCCGCCGCTGCCGAGCTGACCGCCATTCGGCGCGACATCCACGCCCATCCCGAACTCGGCTTCGAGGAAGAGCGCACGGCGAAGATCGTGGCCGGCAAGCTCAAGGAGTGGGGCTGCGAGGTCACCACCGGCATCGGTCGCACCGGCGTGGTCGGCACCATCCGGGTGGGCAACAACCCGCGGGCGATCGGCTTGCGCGCCGACATGGACGCCCTGCCGATGGACGAGCACAACACCTTCGACCATCGCAGCCAGCACCAGGGCCGCATGCATGCCTGCGGCCACGACGGGCACACCACGATGCTGCTGGGCGCGGCGCAGTACCTTTCGGCGACGCGCAACTTCGACGGCACGGTGCACTTCATCTTCCAGCCGGCCGAGGAGGGCCGCGGCGGCGCCGAAGCGATGGTCAAGGACGGGCTGTTCGAGAAGTTCCCCTGCGAGGTGATCTTCGGCATGCACAACCGGCCCAAGCTCGAGGTCGGCAAGTTCGCCATCCGCAGCGGACCGCAGATGGCCGGCGGCGGCCTGTTCGACATCAAGATCACCGGCAAGGGCGCGCACGGTGCGCGGCCCGAGACCGGCATCGATCCGGTGATCATCGCCACCCAGATCATCTCGGCGCTGCAGAGCGTGGTGTCGCGCAACGTCGCGCCGCTCGATTCGGCGGTGATCTCTGTGACCCAGATGCATGCCGGCGACGCCTACAACGTCATCCCGCAGGAGGCGGTGCTGCGCGGCACCATCCGCGCCTTCCGCAAGGAGACAATGGCGCTGGTCAAGGAGCGCATCGAGACGATCTCGCGCGGCATCGCCCAGACCCTGGGCGGCCGCGCCGAGCCCGACGTGCGCGTCGTCTTCCCGCCGCTGGTCAACGACCGCGACGCCGTGCGCTTAATCGCCGACGTCGCCGCCGAGATCGTCGGCGACGACAACATGAACCGCGAGGGCCCCTACGTGATGGCCTCGGAGGACTTCTCCTACATGCTCGAGAAGGTGCCGGGCGCCTTCATCAACATCGGCAACGGCGGCGGCGAGGGCGGCTGCGAGGTGCACAATCCGGGCTACGACTTCAACGACGAGATCATCACCCTCGGCGCCACCCTGTGGTCGCGGGTGGTCGAGCGCCGGCTGGCGCGGGACGCGTCGTGAGCGAGACCGAGCGCGGCGGCCTCGGCGGCTGGCTGCTGCGCGACCTGCCCTACGCGGCGATGCTGGTCTTCGCCTTGGGCGGCCTCGTGCTGACCAGCTTCCGCAGCACCACGACCTACTACTACTGGATGGCGCTGGCGCCGGTCTACGCACTGATCTGCGTCGCCTCGGGCTGGAAGGAACTCGAGACCGGCGGCGAGCGCTGGCAGCTGGCCCTGACCCAGGCCCTGCACTGGCTCGCTCTGCTGGCGGCGATGTGGCTGATGTTCCTGCCGCAGGTGCGCGGCATCGAGAACGACAACGCGACCAGCCTGTCCCTGCTCGTGCTGCTCGGTCTCGGCACCTTCCTGGCAGGCGTGCACGCCCGGGTGTGGCGCATCTGCATCGTCGGCGCCTTCCTCGCGCTGGCCGTCCCGGCGGTCGCGTGGATCCAGGAATCGGCCATGTTGCTGCTGGTGGTGGCGTTGCTGGCGGTAGCGGTGGTCGCCGGCTTCTGGTGGCTGCGCCATCGCGAGGGGTGATGGCCCATCGTTGCAAGGAGGGCTGACCATGGCAAAGCAAGTGACGAAGCCTCGGCGCACGGCGCGATTGCCGGAGGCGCCGCCGATCGACCCGCGCAGCAAGCACACCCTGATCGTGGTGACCGACGGGGCGCGGGCCCGCTTCCTGCAGCCGGGCCCCGACGGCCGCGCCCTGGTGCCGGCCGGCACTGCCGACATGGCGGCGCCGAAGGTCGGCCGCCCGACGCGGTCGCTGGTCAGCGACAAGGCCGGTCGCGGCTTTGCCGCCGCCGGCTCAGCGGCCCGCCATACTTATGAATCCCGCCACGACTACCGCAAGCTCGAGAAGCGCAGCTTCTCGGCCCAGGTCGCGCACGTGCTCGACGGTCTGTGCCAGCGCGAGCACGTGCACCGGGTCGTGCTGGTGGCGCCGCGACGCAGCCTGGGCGAGCTGCGCAAGCTGATCTCGCCGCAGGTCGGCAAGCTCGTGAGCCACGAGGTCGCGAAGGACCTCACGACGCTGACGCCGACCGCCCTGCGGCGGGCGCTCGACCGGGTCCTGCCGACGGCGGTGGTGGCCTCGCCCTGAGCGGCGACGCCGCGGGCCGTCAGTCCGGCCGGTCGAGCTCGCGATCGGCCCGCTTGTGCAGGGACTTGACCTCGTGACGCAGCATCTTGGCCTGGTCCTGCAGGCGCCGCCGGGCCCGCCGAAAGGCGTCGGTCACCGCGAACTGCGCGTCGGAGAAGCGCTCGTCGAGTCCCGGTGTCCGGTCGACGTCGATGCTGACTCCCCCGGGCAGCAGCAGATGGATGCGCACCTCGTAGAGGCCGCTGGTGCGGTGGTTGCCGTCGGGCAGCTTGAAATGAACCTCGCACGCCGTGATCCGATCGAAGATGCGCTCGAGGTGCGCAACCTGCTCCTCGATGAGGGCGCGCACCGCATCGCTCGACGGCGTGTTCTGGAAGGTGATCCTGAGCGGGGTTTCCATGTTCTTCTCCCGTTTCTCTCTTCCGAATGTAGGGCGGCGATTGCGGCTGCGCCGGGGCGGCCGTCAACCGGTCGCTGGATCGGCGCGCTCCCCTTCAGGGAGCCACGGCGCGCAGCGGCAATCCCTGCGCCTTGAGATAGCGCTCGACGTCGCGGGCCCACAGCTTCGGTTCCAGCACGATGTCGTGTCCGCTCGTGCCGTAGGGCGGCGTGAAGTCGAAGAACGAGGCCTCGCCGCCGTCGTTCTGGAAGGCGGCGAAGTTGCGGCGGGCGTCCTCGACCGACAGGTAGGGGTCGCGCTCGCCGTACAGCCACAAGGAGGGTCGCTTGGCGGCAACGCCGATCTTGAACAGCGCCTGGTTGACCTCGTCGGCCGACCAGCAGTTCGGTCCCAGCCAGAGGCCGGAAAAATTCACCACCGCCTTGGCGATGCCCGGCTTGCGGCCGCTCCAGGCCACCGCCAGCGCGCCGCCGCGCGACTGCCCGCCGACGGCGAGGCGGCCGCGGTCGACGAAGGGCAGCGCGAGCACCGAGGCGGTGACGGAATCGACGTCGCCGAGCACGCGATCCGCCTCGCCGAGGGCGACCTCCGGATCGCAGGCGCCGGCCAGCGGCTGGCGGGGGTCGAGTCCCTCGTCGTAGGTCGCCAGGGGAGAGGCTAGGCCACGGCGCTGCGGCAGCACGACCGCCCAGCCGCGCGCGACGAACCACTCGGCCAGGGGCTTGGGATTGAATGACCGAGGGACGGGAGTGCCCGACTTGTGCGCCAGGGGCGACCCGTAATGAAACACCAGAGTGGGAAAGAGGCCGTCGCCGGCCGGCCGGTGGACGAGCGCCGCGACGTCGACCTTCCGGCCATCGATGGCGGCGGTCAGGGTACGCCGCTCCTGGGCCGGCGCGGGACCGGTCGCGGCCAGCAGCCCGGCAACGGTCAGGAGCGCCGTCGTCAGTCGGCCGCGGCGGGCTCGATGTCGAGACGAGGCGGACGCACGACCCGGTGCGTCACCATGCGGTGATGCAGCTGGCGGACGGTGTCGCTTCCCCGGGTGAGACAGAGCCATGGCAAGAAACCATGCACGAAACAGCCGAGGGCGCCAACCAGCATCCTGGCGCCGAACCCGAAGGCCATTGCCATGTGCTGAAAGTAGGTTTCGTTGACGGTGGCGGGATGGTCGGTGAAGCGGCGGAGCATGAAAGGAAGCATAGGGCCAACCGGGAGGAAACCGGTTGCTTGCTGCGGGGCTGGACCGCCACACTGCGCAAGCCAGTTTCACAGGTGAGCGCTTGGCCGCAAAATTTTCACTCGATTCGTTCGACAAGAAGATACTGGATTGCCTCCAGGACGACGCCGACATGCCGCTCGCCGAAGTGGCGCGACGGGTCGGCCTGTCGACGACGCCCTGCTGGCGCCGCATCAACCGCCTGCAGGAAGCCGGCGTCATCCGCGCCCGCGTCGCCCTGCTGGAGCGCAAGGCGGTCAACGCCGGCGTCACCGTGTTCGTGGCGGTGCGCACGGCGCAGCACAATGCGCAGTGGCTGGCCCGCTTCGCGCGCGCCATCGCGGCCTTTCCCGAGGTCATGGACTGCTACCGCATGAGCGGCGAGATCGACTACCTGATCCGGCTGGCGCTGCCCGACATCGACGCCTACGACGCCTTCTACAAGCGGCTGATCGCCCGCGTGGAACTGTCGGACGTGACGTCGATGTTCGCCATGGAGGAGATCAAGTCGACGACGCGGCTGCCGCTCAACTACCTGCCGTAGGTCTGTGCCAGAGCGGCGAACGACGATGCGCCCGCCAGCTCGCCGAACAGCTCGCACAGACCGACTCGGCTGTGGCCGTCGCGCCAACCCAGCGCCACCCGCAGGAACGGCCGGCCCCGTCCCGGCTCGGGCTCGATCAGCTCAAAGCGATGCCCGCGGAAGCCGAACGAGCCGCCCGGCGTGGCGAGCAGGTCGCGGCGCTGGATCTCGGCCTCCACGATGGCGAGCAGGCGGCGAGTGTTCTCCGGCGCGCCGCCGTGCAATTCGAGGGCGCAGAACGGCGCGCAGCTCGTCGGGTCGGCCAGGACGGGATGGCAACCGGGGCGGAATACCGCCGAGCCTGATCCGATGGCCAGCGCGAGGGCGCGGTTGTGGGCGAAGATCGCGCCAGCGTAGCGGTCGACGTAGCCGCGATCCATGAACCAGGGCGCCGACAGCGCCGACATCTCGTCGAGGGTGAGCCCGCCACCGATCAGGGAGCGCAATCCGCGCAGCTCGCGGCCGATCGCCTGGGCGTCGCCTGCGCCGGCGCCGGCCAGGACCCGCATCAGGCCGACATTCGCGAGTTCGAGGCCGGCCTGGTCGAGCTTGAGGCCGGAGCTGAAGGCGAAGGCCACGGGGGGACTGCTCGGGGCGGCGAGGCAAGGACCCAGATCGTAGGCCGGTCCGACCAGCGTCGTGTCGAGGCAGAGGACATGGCGGGCCGGCGGCGGGACGGCCACGCTGCCGAACTGGCCATCGCACCATACCGGCTCGGCGATCACCAGGTCGGCCGGCTGGTCGGGCGCGACCCGGCGGAGGACGCGCTGCGGGAAGGAGTCGATCAGCGCGGCGGTCTCGAAGTAGGCGCCGGCATGGGCGACCGTAAGCGGCGCCTTGCAACCGTACCGGCCGACCAGCCAGTGCAGCAGCCCCGCCAGGGCGGCCTGGCCGCTGCGCCACAGCACCAGATCGCCGGTCCAGCCGTGCGGCACCTGCATGTATGCGGGTCCACGCGCCTCGAGCAGCGCGGCATCGAGATCGCGTTCGTAACCGAAGGACACGGTCTCGCCGCAAGGCACGGCCGCGACCATTCCTTGGCGCGGGCTCTTCAGCGTGACGTCGGCAGGTCGATGGGCAAGCCGCAGCCAGCGCCGGCGCAGCTCGAGCGCCGCCCGGTCGAGGCACTGCTCCTGCTCCCGCGGGGCCTGGGTCGCCGGCAAGCCGGTCAGGAGATCTCGCGCGACGGCCGTTTCGCCCGTGCGCTGGACAATTCTGCCCACGAGGTGCCGCAGATCCTCGACGTCCCGTTCGATTGCTTCGCGAAGCGACATGGCGCCACAACGGTGGCGGAACGGCGGATGTTCCCGGCTGGAATTCGGCCCGCGTCACCCCTAGGATCGCGCGCCATTTTCCATGCAGCGGGGGAAACCATGACGACGGCGACAGGCAAGAACCGCAAGAAGGTGCTGATCGTGGGACGGATGCCGCAGGCCGGCATCGACGTGCTGAAGACGCGCGACGACGTCGAGTACGAGATCCTGACCGACGACACCGTGCCGTCGCTGCATCCCAAGCTGAAGGACGCCAACGCAGTGACCTTGGGAGCGACCCCGTTTCGCCAGGCCGAACTCGACGCCGCGCCCGGCATGATGGTGGTGGCGCGGCTCGGCGTCGGCTTCGACGCCGTCGAGATCCCGGCGCTCAACAGGCGCAAGATCCCGCTGATGACCACGGGCACCGCAAACTCGGTGTCCGTCGCCGAGCATGCCATGTACATGATGCTGGCCTCCGCCCGGCTGGTGAAGAAGTACGACCGGTTCGTACGCGAAGGCGGCTGGGGCCAGCGCCTCGGCGACCTGCCGGCCGACCTCTCCGGCAAGTCGGTCCTGGTGATCGGCATGGGTCGCATCGGCTCGCGCACCGTCAAGCGCTGCGTCGCCTTCGACATGGAGGTCTACGTGCTCGACCCCAACCTGTCCGAGGCCGACATCAAGGCGGCGGGTGCGGCCAAGGTGACGAACCTGGACGCCATCCTGCCGAAGGTCGACTTCGTGTCGGTGCACTGCCCGAAGTCGCCGGAGACGGTCGACCTGTTCAACACGCGGACCCTGGCGCTGATGAAGCCCGGGGCCTTCCTGGTCAACACGGCGCGCGGCGGCATCGTCAACGAGGAGGCGCTCTACGAGGCGCTGAGCAGCGGGCGCCTGCGCGGCGCCGGGCTCGACGTCCTCGATCGCGAGCCGCCCGATCCGGCGAACAAGCTGTTCACCCTGGAGAACGTGATCTTCAGCCCGCATATGGCCGGCGTCACCCAGGAAGCGAGCGACCGCATGGCGGTGACCGCGGTCGAGAACATCCTGAGCGTTTTCGACGGGCGACCCAACGTGGCCAACGTCGTCAACAAGGAGATCTTCGCCTAGGGCGGCGCCAGCATGTCCTCGACCTCGTCGTCCGTGGGGAAGCGTCCCGTCTTCGCCCGGGTGTATCGGAGGGCGCCGTCAACCGTGACGTCGAACTGGCCGGAGCGTCCGAGCCGCAGCTCGACGTCGCCGGCTCCCATCTTCTGGAGGTGGTCCCTCACCCGGAGGGCCTGGGGCTTGTAGTCTCAACCGCCGCAGTATTCGATAAGCACTGTCATGCCGCCAAGGTGGGACCTTGGCCCGGCGCCGGCAAGGGGGAAGCAGGATGAAATACGGACCGCTGGGCCGCTCCGGCCTGATCGTCAGCCGCATCTGCCTGGGCGGCAACTCGTGGGGCGCCAAGGGTCGCCGCGGCTGGGGCAAGTTCGATGAGGACGAGGCGCCGGCCTACTTCAAGCGGGCGCTCGACGTCGGCATCAACTTCTTCGACACGGCAGACAACTACAATGCCGGCCGCTCCGAGGAGATCATGGGCGCGACGCTGCTCAAGATGGCGCGGCGCGAGGAGATCGTGATCTCGACCAAGGTCGGCATCCGCCAGAGCCCGGCGGCCAACGACGTCGGCACCGGCCGCAAGCACCTGATGGCGTCGATCGACGAGCAGTTGAGGCGCCTGCAGACCGACTATATCGACGTCTACCAGGTGCATCGGCTCGATCCGCACACGCCGCTCGAGGAGACGATGTATTCGCTCGACCAGCTCGTGCGCTCGGGCAAGGTCCGCTACATCGGCGGCTCGACGATGCCGGCCTACAAGTTCGCGCAGATGATCATGCTGGCCGACTGGAAGGGCTATGCCCGGCCGATCGCCATGCAGAACCTCTTCAATCTGGTGCAGCGCGAGGAAGAGCGCGAGATGAACCGCCTGTGCCAGGAGCAGGGGGTCGGGCTGATCCCATACTCGCCGCTGGGGCGCGGCTTCCTGGCCGGCAACCGCAGCCGCGAGGGCGGCGGCGACACCGAGCGGTCGCGCAACGACGTCAACGTGGCGGCCGGCACCTACCGCGACTGCGACTGGGAGATCGTCGAGCGGCTGAAGAAGGTGGCGGCCGGCAAGAATGCCTCGCCGGCCCAGGCGGCGCTGGCCTGGATGCTGAGCAAGCCCTACATGGCCGCGCCGATCATCGGCGCGACCAGCCTCGACCAGCTGAGCTCGGCCGCCCAGGCCACCGAGTTCACGATCAGCGACGAGGAAGCGAAGTTGCTCGAGGAGCCCTATCGGTTCCGCGTCCCGCCGGCGGCCTGACGGACCGCCTCCGGCACGGATCGGCGGCGCAGCTTCCAGGCGAAGCCGAAGGCCAGCGCCGGCAGCGCGACGGCGGCGAACCAGAACACCGGCGGCGCGCCCCAGCGATCGACGATCGGAGCGGCCAGCGGCACGCCGACCGCCTGGCCGACGAACAGGCAGAGTGCGAACAGCGCCATGCCGGCGCCGCGGGCTTCCGGCGCCATCTGCGTGCCGTGCACCTGCAGGGTGTTGTGCAGCATGTAGAACGACACGCCCGACAGCACGATGGCCGCGAACTCGACCTCGGCGGTGGGCGCCAGCGCCATCAGGGCGAAGGCGAGGCCGAGGCCGCTGCCGCCCCAGGTGCACAGGCCGCGCTCGCCGAGCAGGCGCACCAGCCAGGGAGCGACCATGACGTACAGGAAACCGCCGCCGCCGAAGGCGGCGACGGCCAGGCCGACCGCGGCGAAGCCGAGGTCGAAGCGCTGATGCAGGTCGGCGCCGACGAAGGTGAAGGCACCCCAGAAGGTGGCGCCCTCGAGCGCCACGATCAGGATCACCGTGCGCGCCCAGCGCCGGCGCAGCACCGACAGCATGTCGCCCAGCATCGATCCGCCGACGTACGGTTGGCGGTTGGTGATTGCCGGGCGGGCGCGCATGACCGCGACCAGCGCGCCGCCGGCGGCGATGTAGATCGCGCCGAGCACCCAGAACACCGCACGCCACCCCAGCCAGTCGCCGAGCGCCCCGCCCAGCGCCGCCCCGGTCATCAGGCCCAAGGTCTGGCCGCTCAGAAAGCGGGCCAGGGTCGCCTGACGGCGCTCGTAGCCGACATTGTCGCCAACCCAGGCCATGGCGAGCGGTATGATCGCCGAGCTGGTCACGCCGGTCAGGAATCGCGACAGGGTGAGCATCGCCAGCGATCCCGACAGCGCGCTGAGCGTCGAGCACAAGGCGGCCCCGATGCAGGCCAGCGCCACCACCGGCATCTTGCCGTAGCGGTCGCCGAACGGGCCGTGAACCAGCACGAAGACGCCATTCGCGAAAAGGAAGACGGTGGCGGCGATCGAGGCCTGGCCGACCGTGACGCCGAACGCCGCCGCCAGCTGGACCAGCAGCGGATCGACCACCCGCATGTTGGCCGCCGAGGCGAAGGCAGCCACGGACAGCAGGACGATCGCCAAAGTCGGGGGCGCCAACGTCGGGGGCGCCAAGGCCGGGGGCACCAGGGTCGGCGGGGACAGGGGAGGCGCCGCCGCGGCCCTTTCGGGCGCGCTGGCGGGTACGGGCCGCGAACCGGCGGCGGACTCGGACATCGCCGCCGCATTAGCGGCTGCGCCGGCGAAAGGAAAGGCCTGTTCGTGCCGCCGCGATGACCTATGTTGTCAGCTGATGGAAGACCTGCTCGCACTGCTGGCCAGTCCAACCGCCTGGGCGGCGCTGGCCACCCTGGTGGTCATGGAAGTCGTGCTCGGCATCGACAACCTGATCTTCATCTCGATCCTGACCAACAAGCTCCCGGCGCCGCAGCGGCCGTTCGCCCGGCGCCTGGGCATCGGCCTGGCCGTGATCCTGCGCCTCGCCCTGCTGGGCAGCGTCGCCGTGATCGTCAAGCTGACGGCCCCCGTCTTCAGCGCCTTCGGCCACGACTGGTCGTGGCGCGACCTGATCCTGATGGGCGGCGGCCTGTTCCTGATCTGGAAGGCGACGTCGGAGATCCACGACCATGTCGCGGGGGAGGCCGAGCCCGAACCGACGGCCGCAGGGGTTGCCGGGGTCACGCTGACGGGGGCGATCGCACAGATCCTGATGCTCGATCTCGTCTTCTCCCTCGACAGCATCATCACCGCGGTCGGCATGACCAGCGAGATCCCGATCATGGTGGCGGCCGTGCTGGTCGCCGTGGCGCTGATGCTGCTCGCCGCCGACCCGCTGGCCCGGTTCATCGGCAACAATCCGACGATCGTGATGCTGGCGCTCGGGTTCCTGCTGATGATCGGCACCACCCTGCTGGCCGAGGGGCTGGGGCTGCACGTGCCCAAGGGGTACATATACGCCGCCATGGCCTTCTCGGCCTTGGTCGAGGGGCTGAACATGCTGGCGCGCCGCCGGAAGCGGAAGTAGGGCCGCGCCTCGGAACAAGAAACCGATGTGGCGCCTGGCGTCCCGCGCTAAGCTTCACGCCATGAAACTCAAGGACAAGGTCGCCGTCGTCACCGGCGGCGCCTCCGGAATCGGAGCGGCCTCCGCCAAGCTTTTCGCCGCCGAGGGCGCCCGGGTCGCCCTGGTCGATCTCGACCAGGAAGGGCTGGGCCAGGTCGCGGCCGCGATCGAGCAGGCCGGCGGCTCGGCCCTGACCATCGCGGCCGACGTCAGCAGCGACGCCGCCGCGCGCGCCGGGGTCGAGCAGATCCTCGAGCGCTGGGGCCGGATCGACGTGCTGCTGACCGCTGCCGGCGCGTCGACGGGCGGCACCGTCGACACGATCGAGGAGGCAGCCTGGGACCGCACCTTCGCGATCAACGTCAAGGGCACCTATCTCTGGATCCACTACGCCATCCGGTCGATGATCGAGGCGCGTTCGGGCGCCATCGTCACCATCGGCTCGCAGCTGGCGCAGTCGAGCCCGGGCAAGAACGCCGCCTATATCGCGTCCAAGGGGGCCATCGCCTCGTTCACCAAGACGATGGCGGTCGACCATGCCCATCAGGGCATCCGCATCAACGCGCTGATGCCCGGCGTCATCGACACGCCGATGCCGGCGCGGTCGCTGAAGCGCTACGCCGATCCCGAGGCGATGCGCGCCTTCTGGAAGCACCGCCATCCGATGGGCCGGATCGGTCAGCCCGAGGAGGTGGCGAAAGCCGCCCTGTTCCTGGCCAGCGACGATGCCTCGTTCGTCACCGGCACCCTGCTGTTCGTCGACGGCGGCTGGACGGCCCATTGACATGCCGAAGAAGCTTACCGAGGCCCAAGTCGAACAGTACGAGCGCGACGGCTATGTCTGCCCGGTCGACGCCTTCTCGACGGCGCAGGCGCGGGCCTGGCGGGAGCGCCTGGAGTCCTTCGAGCGTGCCGAGGGCCACAAGCTCACGCGCGGCCACAATTTCAAGCCGCACCTGCTGTTTCCCTGGGTCGACGAGATCGTGCATGCGCCGGAGGTGCTGGACGCCGTCGAGGATCTGATCGGCCCGGACATCCGCCTGTTCCATCTCAGCGTCTGGCCCAAGGATGCGGGCTCCGGCGCCTATGTGAGCTGGCACCAGGATGCCACCTACTTCGCACTCGAGCCGGCGTGCCATGTCACCGCCTGGGTGGCGCTCACCGACGCGCCGATCGAGGCCGGCTGCATGGAGGTCGTGCCGGGCTCGCACCGGCTCGGCCAGTTGCCGCACGCCGAGCTGCAGGATCCCGACAACCTGCTGTCGCGCGGGCAGACACTGGCGGTGGAGGTCGAGCGGCGGCGGACTGACTTCATGCCGGTGCGCGCCGGGCAGTTCTCTCTCCATCACACTCATCTCGTGCACAACTCGCGGCCCAACCGCTCGACCGACCGGCGGATCGGCCTCGGCATCAGCTACATTCCGACCTACGCGCGCTGCACCTCGCCGAACCGCCTCACCGCCATGCTGGTGCGCGGCGAGGACCGCTACGGCCACTTCGACGACGAGCGGCGTCCGCGCGAGGAGGCGGGCCCGGCCGAGCGCGCCTTCCATGCCGAGGCGGTCGCCCGCTTCCGCGCCATGAACGTGCTCGAATCAGGCAGCAACGCCGCCATCGTCAAGCGCTGACCAGAAACCCGAGGACCGTCGATGCTTCGCCTGCCGCACCACAATCGCTACGCCTACTCGCCGATCGTCGAGCGCCCGGACTATTCGTGGCCCGGCGGCAAGCGCCTGGCGGTCTATCTCGGCCTCAACATCGAGCATTTCGCCTTCGGTGCCGGCGAGGGCCATCTGCTGACCGTCGCCGGTACGCCGCCCGACCCGCGGACCTTCGCCTGGCGCGACTACGGCAACCGGGTCGGCGTCTGGCGCTGCCTCGAGCTGTTCGACGAGCTCAACCTGCCGGCGTCGCATCTCATCAACACCACGGTGTTCGACTATGCGCCGCAGATCGTGGCGGCGCTCAAGGCGCGCGGCGACGAGTTCATCGGTCACGGCCGCACCAACGCCGAGCGCCACGGCCACATGTGGGAGGCCGACGAGCGACGCTTCCTCGAGGAGGTGCGCGACGCCATCGAGAAGGCCTCGGGCAAGCGGCCGCGCGGCTGGATGGCGCCGTGGATGAGCTCCAGCCATCACACGCCCGATCTCCTGAAGGAGACCGGCTTCGACTTCCTGATGGACTGGCCGGCCGACGACCAGCCGCTGTGGATGAAGACCCGCTCAGGGCCGCTGATGAGCGTGCCCTATCCGATCGAGATCAACGACAGCCCGCAGGTCCTGGTGCACCATCACACGCCGGAGCAGTTCCGCAACTTCATCATCGGCCAATTCGAGGAGCTGCTGAGGCAGTCGGCGAAGCAGCCCCTGGTCTGCGGCATCGCCCTGCATACCATGATCGTCGGTCAGCCCTATCGCCTGCGCTGCCTGCGCGAGGCGCTGCAGCACATCGCGAATCACCCGCAGAAGGACAAGGTGTGGTTCACCCGGCCCTCCGACATCTACGACCACTGCGCGGGGCTGCCGGCCGGCACGATGCTGCCGGCACCGGCCTGAGCCTCTCGTCGCATCGGCCCAAGCAACAAGGAGAGGAAGCCATGGCGGTCAAGATCCTGGAAATCCACCACACGGGCGTGCGCGTCGACGACGACGCCAAGCTCTTGAAGGCGACGCAGGACTTCTACGCCGACGTGCTCGGCCTGCCCTGCGACACCGGCCGGCCGACGATTCCCGGCATTCCCGGCGCCTGGGTCAACGTCGGGGAGGTCGGACAGATCCACCTGATCGGCGGCAAGCAGCCGTCGCCGGTGGCGAAGGGACCGGGGCAGGACCCGACCCGTCCGCATGTCGCCTACGCCGTCGAGAGCATCGTCGAGACGAGGGCCGAGCTCGATCGCATGGGCGTCCAGTACTGGGTGATCGAGGGGCTGGTCAGCCCCGACTCGACGCAGCTCTTCATGAACGATCCTTGCGGCAACATGGTCGAGCTGCACCAGTACGATACCTGCCGCTGCCGGGCCGCGAACCGGGTCAAGGCCTGACTCGAGTAACGGCGCGCGCGGCCATCTTCGACCCGTGACGGCCGTCTTCCTGCCGCTGGCGCTGATCGCCGGCCTCGGCGCCCTGCTGCGGCACTTCGGCGAGGGCATGGAGCCGCGGCGCCAGGCGATGAACCTGCTGGTGCTGTACGTGTTCCTGCCGGCGCTGGTCTTCCATACGGTGATGGACGCGCGCCTCGACAGGCTGTTCGTCGAGATCCCGCTGATCGCGGCCTGCGGCATGCTGGCCAGCCTCGCCGCCGCCTTCGCCGTCTTTCACTTCCTGCCGATCCCCGGCTCGACCAAGGGCGCCCTGATGCTGGGCAGCGCCTTCGGCAATGTCACCTACCTCGGCCTGCCGGTGCTGCTGGGCACCTTCCCCGGCCATGCCGACGCGGTCGCCGAGGTCGTCGTCCTGTTCGAGGTGACTAATGCGGCGCTCAACCTCACGCTTGGCGCGATGATCGCCATCGCCTACGGCTCGCATGAGCCGATCACCTTCCGCAAGACCGCCGGGGAGGCCTTCAGGCTGCCGCCGATCTGGGCGCTCGTGGTCGCCGTGCTGTGGAAGGTCTCGGGTGTTCCCTGTCCCGAATTCCTGCTGCAGGCCACCGCCATCCTGGCCGCCACGGTCAGCGGCATCATGATGCTGTCGCTCGGCATGGCGCTGAAGTTCAAGCCGACCCGCCTGATGGCGCTGGTCCTGCCGGTGTCAGCGATCCGGCTGCTGCTGGCGCCGCTGGTCGCGGCCACCGTCGTGGCCTGGCTGGGGGGCGGTGGCCTCTATGGCCACGCCGCGGTCCTCGAGGCCGCCATGCCGAGCCAGCTTCTGTCTTTCATCATCGCCGGCCGCTTCAAGCTCGACGAGGAGACGTTGGCCTTCGTGATCATGGCCGACACGCTGCTCGCCTTCCTGACCCTGCCGCTGATCCAGGCCGTGGTCGCCAGCGCCGACCTCGCGACGAGCTGAGCGTCAGCCGCCGGTCGACGTCTTTCCGTCCTCGTCGACGCAGCGCCCGGTCTGCTTGATCGCCGCGACGCGCATGCCGCTGGGATCGGACTCGCTCGATGCCAGTTCGAGGTTTCCCGTGCGCTTGTCGAAGATGCCGCGATAGTGCAGACGCGCCCCGTCGCTGGTGATCGACTCGGTGTAGGAGCGGACCTTGAATTCACTCTTGGCGAGGCAGTTGTCGCCCTTGGAGCGCAGGAATTCGACGAGTTCGCCGAACACCATGTCGATCTTCCACGGCCCCAGGGCATGGGCGCCGCCGTTGACCGGCTTCACGCCGTACTTTTGCAGCTGCGCGGCTACCTTGTTGGCGGCCTCCTCGGCGGACTCGGCCGTCCAGTGCGCGTCCGGGTTGTCGCAGGTCAGCCAGCTTCCTCGGCCTGATCCGGATGGACAACCTATTAAAAGCTCACAGCTAGGAGCCCGTCCGGATAGTTCCGGCGGGCTTGGTTGATGTGGTCTCGCTGTCGGTCTGGGTCATGCTCGCGCCGCGAGCTTTGCGATGTTGTGGGCCGTGCAGATCATTGCCCATTCAGCCCTGACCCGGTCGATACCCCGGAGGAGGAACTGGCGGAAGCCTCGTGCTTGCTTGATCTGTCCGAACACCGGCTCGACGATCTGCTTTCGTAGCCTGTAGCGACTACGCCAACCAGCTCGCCTGAGCCTTGTGCGCATGGCCCTCGTCAGCGGTCCGGAGAGGTTTGGCCTGCCTCGTCCGGGATGCTTGGCAGGGCCGATTGCGACGTAGCCTCTGATATGGCGCTGGTGCAGGGCTTCGAGGTTGGCCTCTCTGCAGTAGCCGGCATCTGCCGAGACCTCCTTTGGCTGGCGACCCAGGTTTGCCTGGATGCTGTCGAGCAACGGCACCAACTGGTCCTGATCGCTCGTCTGGGCCACCAGGCCGTGGGCGACGATGATCTGGGCCTCGCCATCGACGGCGGCCTGGGCGTTGTATCCCTGGATGAAGCCGTCCTTGCTCTTCAGGATGCGGCTCTCGGGGTCGGTGAAGTTGCGTTGCGCCTTGGGTGACGGTTCCGCCTTCGGTGCAGGCTCCTCGGCTCTCTGACCGTGCCGCCCTTCTTCTTCGGCAGCCGCCTGCGCCTCCGCCTCGAGTTCCGCCTTTGCCTGGCGGATCTTCTCCAGCCGCTTCTGCTTGTCGGCCAGCCATGCCGGCAGCTCGTCGCCGCGACGGCCGCCGTGCTGGCCGTCCTCCTCGCGGTCCGCCGCGTCGGCCGCCTTCAGCCAGCGATCGACCTCCGCCGTAAGCTCCGCTTCCCGCTTCTTCATCCGCTCGTAGCTCATCGCCTTGTGCCGGGAGGCGTTCGCCCGGATCTTCGTGCCGTCCAGCGCCACGTGACCCAGCTTCACCAGACCCGCCTTTTCCGCCACCTTCAGCACCTGCACGAACAGACCCGACAGCGCCTTCTCGTGGCGCCGACGGAACTCCCAGATCGTGCGGAAGTCCGGAGGGTCTCCCGCAACAAGCATCATGAAGTCGGCACGCTCCACGCAGGCTCGGGCTATCCGACGCGACGAGTACAGCCCGCTGACAAAGCCCTGCAGCAACAACGCCGTCATCATCCTCGGATCGAACGGCGGCTGCCCCAACTCCCCCCGATAGCTCCCGATGATCGCGCCCAGGTCCAACGTCTCCTGAACCAACGTCACGATGAACCGGCTGACATGACCGGACGGCACGTAGTCCTGCACGCTCGGCGGCAGAAGCTGGACTTCGTCGATCTTCCAGGCGCGAAACTGCTTGCTCATCCCAAATTCACAGCCAGACTTACCGTCGCTTCGAAACCCAATTCTCAGACAGGCTCCTAGTCGAGGACGGCCGCACGCCGGTGGTGCTGATCGACCGGCATATGGCTGATCTCGCTGCGGATGCCGTGGTGATCGATAATTCGCGGGCATTGTGCGATATAGTTCGCTGCCTGATTGGCGAAGGACATCGCCGCGTCGGGCTGATCACCGGCCGCCAATCGCTATCGACCGGCCAGGAGCGTTATCGTGGATACCGTGATGCACTGGCAGAGGCGAAACTACCATACGAGCCGCAACTGGTCGTGAGCACGAACTTTGGCGAGGAAGGCGGCTACTGCGCCGCTGGCCGCCTGTTGTCCCTGGACCAGCCGCCCACCGCCATATTCGCGCGCAACAACCTGCGCGGGCTCAGGCTCCTGCGGGCGCTGCACGAGCGAGGCTTGGCCTGTCCCGACGACATCGCGATGGCCTGCTTCGACGACTTCGACTGCGCCGAGGTATCTCAGCCACGTCTCACGACTGTCGCGCAGCCGACCCGGGCCATCGGACGGCAGGTCATTCTGTTGCTTCTGGAGTGCCTGCGGGATCCCCTGGTGCGCGGTCTTCCTCCGCGCTTGGTCCGGCTAAGGATGCTCTGAACAAGTCACCAGTTCGTAAGACGGCCCTCTGAACGCACGCCATCGGTGGAGATTCGAGTCCCGATTTCATTGGCTTTTTCGACCGCTGGCGAGACTGTCGGCGGCAAAAAAGCCCAGAGCGGAGAAGTGCCGGAGACTTATTCAGAGCATCCCTAAGGGTCGACCTTAGGATCAGGGAGTCTTCGGCATTGACGGCGGCAAGTCGGAGCGCGCCGAGCGACTAAGTCTGCAATGGATCGTAGAAGAGCGGTCCGCGTGGGACGCTTGACTGTGACGATTCGCACGTCGCGGCAATACTAGGGGGACAAATCTTCTCGTGCGTGCATTGACTCTTGCGCCCTGACGCCGCCCTAATTCCATGATCAACTATTATACAGAAAAATGCTTAGGTCCGACCTGCCGGTCGGGTGGCAGTTTAGGGGGCAGGGCTTGGGCACCATCATCACTTGGCGTGATCCGACGTCGTCGTTCGACATGCGGGCACTGTCATTCGGCGCCATCACGGGCGTGTCCAACGTCTCGGCCTCATCCTTCCAGATCGACAAGGTGGACGGCTCCTTCATAGTCGTCTTGGGCACCGGTTTCGCCTATGGGGCCGGCATCGTCACCGGAGGGGTCGTCACCGGGTTCGACATTACCGGTGGCTCCGGCCGGCCACAGGCTCTGGTGACCGGTCTCAGCCTCTCGGCTGTTCAGGTAACGGCCTGGATTCTCGCCAACGACGTCGCCGCGTTTACCGCGGCGGTGTTAGGTGCCGATGCCACGATCTTCGGCAACGCCCAAGGCGACGTACTCTTCGGCGGTGCCGGGAACGACATCGTTGACGGCGGCGGCGGCAACGACATCCTCGTCTGGCGGGGCTCGATCAATGCCGGCACCAACGACAGCTACAATGGCGGGACCGGTGCCGACACCCTGCAGCTGGTCTTGACGCCTGCCGAGGTCGCTGATCCGGCCGTGCAGACCGAGATCGCCGCCTATCAGACCTTTCTGGCATCGCCGGCCAACGCGGGACGGGCGTACACCTTCAGGAGCCTGGGCCTAACGGTCTTAAACTTCGAGCAGTTGGTCGTGCAGAGCGGCGTCAGCCTGCCGCCGGTCGCCGTCGACGAGGAGAATGCCGTGCTCGAGGCTGGCGCTGCCGGTCCGGGCGTTGCGACGGCCATCGGCGACGTACTGGTCAGCGCCGATCCCGGTGATCCGCTCGCCGTCATCGGGATCGTTGCCGGTATGCTGGCCGGCCCGCTGACGACGGGCGTCTCGGCGCCGATCGCCGGTGCCTATGGCTCGATTCAGCTGACGGCCGACGGCCACTACCTATACACGCTGAACAACGCTGCTCCTGTCACCCAGGCCTTGGTGCAGGGCGTCACGGCCAACGACGTCTTTACGTACACGATCGGTGATTCCGTCGGCGGCTGGGCGACGGGCACCATCACCATCGCCGTCGTCGGTGCCAACGACGTGCCAACAATCGTAGACGGCGCGACCACGGCGACCGGTTCGGCCAGCGAACTGCCGAGCTTTGCGGGGGCGTCGGTTCGGGACCAGGCCAGCGCCACCATCGCCTTCGCCGATCCCGATCTTGCCGATACCCATCGGGTGCAGGCTGACGCGCCAACCTTCACTTGGTCCGGCGGCTCCCTTGCGCCGGGTCGCCTGCACGCTCTGGCCGTCGCCGGCGGCCTGAGCCTGAACGAGACCGACAGCAGCGGCTCGAGCGCGGGATCGATCGCCTGGACCTATTTCATCGCCGACAGCGCGCTCGACTTCCTGGCGCAAGGGCAGACTCTGGTCGCGAGCTACGGTGTCACGATCATGGACAACAACGGCGCGGCCGCGACGCAGAGGGTGACGGTGACCCTGAACGGCGCCAACGACGCGCCGGTTGTCACGGGCGGATCCTTCGTCGGCTCGGTCCAGGCTTCGCCGGTCAGTCAGATCAGCAGCGTTGGGGCAGCCGACCTGCGGATCGGCAACGTGCTGGTCAACGGCCTGGGAGGGTCGGCAGGCTTCGGCGAGAACGACATCGGCCGCAATGACGACGGCTCGAGCGGCGCCATCGACATCAGCAGCGTCTTCGGTACGGCCGGCATCAACTTCTTCGGCCACTCCTACACCTCGATCTACGTTAACAACAACGGCAACCTGACCTTCACAGGGGCCAATTCCAGCTTCGTACCGACGTCGATCACGGCCTCGGTCGGCGGACCGATCATCGCGCCGTTCTGGGCCGACGTGGACACGAGAGGGGCGGCACCGGCGATAAGCCCGGGCGGCAACTCGCGGGGCACCAACCTCGTTTACTACGATCTCGACCCCGTCGACGGCGTCTTCACGGTCACCTGGGACGACGTCGCTGCCTATCCTACAGGCAGCACTCCAAACGCGTTCCAGGTGCAGCTAATCAACGAGGGCAGTGGTAACTTCGACATCGTCTATCGTTACGAGGCGGTCAACTGGCTGCTGGGGAGCGCCAGTGACGGCGCCCTGGCTCGGGCCGGATACAACGCCCAGGACGGCGTCCATTCCTTCGAGGTGCCGCAGTCCGGCACCTCGGCGATGGCATCGCTGCCGACAGCTACCGGCAACACGGGCCAAGCGGGACTCTGGGTCTTCAACGTGCGGTCGGGCGACGTTCAGGGCAGCACCCTGACTAGCACCGGTAGCTTCTCGTTCGTCGATCCGGACGTTTCGGATGTGCACACGGTGACCGTCACGCCCATCGGGACGGATTTCGGCACGCTGACGGCTATCAAGGCCAACGACACGACGGGCATCGGCTCTGGCGGGCTGGTGAACTGGACCTACACCGTTGCCGCGTCGGCCATTGCCGGGCTGGGGCCGCGGGTCGAGAGCTTCAACGTCA
Organism: Reyranellaceae bacterium; assembly: GCA_046349275.1. GTDB lineage: Bacteria > Pseudomonadota > Alphaproteobacteria > Reyranellales > Reyranellaceae > Reyranella. The sequence continues at coordinate 45,211 of JAXMCN010000004.1, forward strand.
CGGTTGACGATCAGCATGGCGGCACGGCGACGCGGCGCATCGATGTCAATGTCGTCGCGCCTGGCAGCGGGGCGATCATCTCCGGCACGACAACCGGCTCGGTGACCGAAGCCGGCGGCATTGCCAACGGGACCCTTGGCACGGCTGTTGCGACCGGAACCTTGGGCGCCACGGTCGGTGGGGGCGCCGCGTCTTTCCTTGCACAAAGCAGCACCGCACAGAATTACGGTAGCTTCTCGATCGACGCGACGGGCGCCTGGACCTATCGCATGAACGACTTTAATGCCTGCGTCCAGGCGCTGAACGTTGGCGATACGCTGCACGACCTTGTGACCGTGTCGACCCTGAGCGGCACGACTGCGCAGATCGACGTCACGATCCACGGCGCCAATGATGCGGCGGCGATCTTCGGCGACACGGCCGGGACCGTGGTGGAAGCCGGTGGTGTCGCCAATTCGGTGCCGGGCGTGCCGACCGCAACGGGGCGCCTCTTTGCCAGTGATCCCGACAATTCTTCCACTTTCCAGGTGCGCAGCAACGTCGCCACGGCGCACGGCACCTACTCGATCGACGCGGATGGCAGTTGGGCCTACGCATTGAACAATGCCGATCCAACGGTAGAGGCGCTGAATTTCGGTGTCGTGCTGAGCGACGGCTTCACGGCCGTTACCGCGGACGCCACGGCCCAGCAGATCCAGATCACCATAAACGGCGCCAACGACACGGCGATCGTCACGGGGACTACCACCGGCACGGTGACGGAGGCGGGTGGCGTGGCCAACGGCTTGGCCGGAACGCCGGTCGCCACAGGGCAGCTGCAGGTGAGCGACGTGGACAGCCCGGCGACCTTCCAGGCTCCGACTGACGTCGCCACTTCATTCGGTCGGTTCTCGATCACCTTTCAGGGGGCTTGGACGTACAGGCTGAGCAACGGTAACCCCCAAGTCGACGCCCTTCCGGCCGGTGGCACGTTGCTCGACCGCTTCGCGGTGGCGACCACCGACGGTACGCCCCAGCAGATCTCAATCGTCATCAACGGCATCAACGACACGGCGGTGATCGGTGGCCAGTCGACGGCGACGCTGACGGAGACCAACGCGATCCTGACGAGCGGCGGTCAGCTGACGGTGAGCGACGTCGACAGCCCGGCGACGTTCCAGGTTGCAAGCAACGTCGCGGGGGACCATGGCTACGGCAAATTCTCGATCGATATGACGGGAGCGTGGAGCTACGCGACCAACACGGCACACGACGAGTTCCAGGCCGGGACGGACTACACGGACAGCGTCACTGCGACGACAGCGGACGGCACGACGCAGGTCGTGACGGTCACGATCCACGGGTCGAACGACCCGGCGGTGATCGGCGGAGTCAGCATGGCGGCGCTGACGGAGACCAACGCGATCCTGACGACCGGCGGGCAGCTGGTGGTAAGCGACGTCGACAGCCCGGCGACGTTCCAGGTTGCAAGCAACGTCGCGGGCGGCAACGGCTACGGCAAGTTCTCGATCGACGCGACGGGGGCGTGGAGCTACGCGACCACCACGGCGCATGACGAGTTCGCGGTCGGCCAGGACTACACCGACAGTTTCACGGCGGCGACGTCGGACGGCACGACGCGGACGGTGACGGTCACCATCCATGGCAGCAATGATCCGGCGGTGATCGGCGGCACCAACACGGCGACCCTGACCGAGACGAACGCGATCCTGACGGCGAACGGTCAGCTGACGGCGACGGACGTGGACAGCGCGGCGACGTTCCAGGTCGCGAGCAACGTCGCGGGCAGCAACGGCTACGGCAAGTTCTCGATCGACGCGACCGGGGCGTGGAGCTACGCGACGACGACGGCGCACGACGAGTTCGTGGGCGGTCAGGACTACACCGACAGCTTCACGGCGACGACGGCGGACGGCACGACGCGGACGGTGACCGTCACGATCCACGGCAGCAACGACCCGGCGGTGATCGGCGGGACGTCGACGGCGACCCTGACGGAGACGAACGCGATCCTGACGATGGGCGGCCAGCTTTCGGCGACCGACGTGGACAGCGCGGCGACGTTCCAGGTCGCGAGCAACGTCGCGGGGAGCAACGGCTACGGCAAGTTCTCGATCGACGCGACCGGGGCGTGGAGCTACGCGACGATGACCGCGCACGACGAGTTCGCGGCCGGCCAGGATTACACCGACAGCTTCACGGCGACGACGGCGGACGGCACGACGCGGACGGTGACGGTGACGATCCACGGATCGGACGATTCGGCAGTCATCACGGGCGCCACCATGGGCAGCGTCACCGAGCAGGGCGGCCTGAGCAACGAAACCGCCGGCCAAGCCATCGCCACCGGCAGCCTGCATGCCAGCGACGTCGACGGCAGCCCGACCTTCGTCGCGCGGTCGGGGGCCGCCGCCAGCCATGGCACGTTCTCGATCACCGCCGCCGGCGATTGGTCCTACACGCTGAACGACAACGATCCCGACGTTGAGGCGCTGGGCGCCGGCGACAGCCTCACCGACACGTTCGAGGTTGCGACGGCAGACGGCACGACGCAGGCCGTCACCATCACCATAGCCGGTGCGGACGATACCGGGATCGACCTGTCGGCCTTCGCCCCGACCATGGGCTTCCGCATTCGGGGCGCCTTTTCGGGCGGTCATGCCGGGCGCAGCGTCTCGTCAGCCGGAGACCTCAACGGCGACGGTTACGACGACGTCGTCGTCGGAGCCCCGGTGGCCGAAGACTCGATCCCGGTCAACGTGTCCAGCCGTGCCGGCGAGGCCTACGTGGTGTTCGGCGGGGCGACCGCGCCGTCCGCCCGCGACAGTCAGGGCAGGGCCGTGGTCGATCTGGCGGCGCTCGCGCCCAGCCAGGGCTTCGTGCTGCGCGGCCCGGCCGCGGGCGACCTCACGGGCTGGAGCGTCGCCGCAGCGGGCGACCTCAACGGCGACGGGATCGGCGATCTGATCGTCGGCAACCCGGCAGCCGGCAGCGACTACGCCGGCGCCGCCTACGTGCTCTACGGGCGGGACTCGGGATTCGGCACGATCGACGGCCGCGGGCGGGCCGTCGTCGATCTCGGCGCCTTGTCCTCGACCGACGGCTTCACGATCAGGGGCGCCGCCGCCGGCGATCTCGCCGGTTGGAGCGTCGCAGCGGCTGGCGACGTCAACGGCGACGGGATCGCCGACATGATCGTCGGCGCGCCCTTCGGCAGTGCCGGCGGCAGCTTCTCGGGCCAGTCCTACGTCGTCTATGGCAAGAGTGGCGGGATCGGCACTTCCGACGGTCACGGACATACCACCCTCGATCTCGCCACCCTGTCGGCTGCCGATGGGTTCGTCGTCCGCGGGGCGGCGAGCGGAGACCAGGCGGGATGGAGCGTCGCCACGGCGGGAGACGTCAACGGCGACGGAATCGACGATCTCTTGATCGGGGCGCCGTTCGGCGGCGACGGAGGGCTGTTCGCCGGCCAAGCCTATGTCCTGTTCGGCCAAGCCGGGCCGCGGGCTGCCACCGACGGCAGCGGGCAAGCCGTGATCGATCTGGCCGATGCCGCCAACCTGAGCCCGAACCGTGGCTTCTTGATCCGCGGCGATTCGGAGTGGAGCTTTGCCGGCTGGAGCGTGTCGACCGCCGGCGACGTCAACGGCGACGGTTTCGACGATCTGGTGATCGGCGCGCCGATCGCCGGCAGCGGCGATGGTCCCACCGGCCAAGCCTACGTCGTGTTCGGCTCCGAGCATGGCTTCGGCGCTCTCGACGGGCAGGGGCGCGCGGTGATCGACCTCTCGAACGACGGCGCCGGCTTCACGGCCAGCCAGGGCTTCGTGATCCGCGGCGACACCTCGCACGACGAGGCCGGGCTGCAGGTCTCCCGGGTCGGCGACTTCAACGGCGACGGCTACGATGACCTGCTGGTCGGGGCGCGCTCGGCCGACGATGCCGCCGGGAGAAGCTATATTCTGTTCGGCGGCGGCGCGCCGGGCGCCCTGGACACGCAGGGCCGGACAGTCGTCGACCTCGGCGCCTTGACCGCCCAGACAGGCTTCCTTGTCGTGGGCGCGCAATCGGGCGACCAGGCGGGCTTCAGCGTCTCGGCTGCCGGCGATGTCAACCAGGACGGCCTCGCCGACATCATCGTGGGTGCGCCGGAGGCCGGCGACGGCGGCGCGCAAAGTGGCGAGGCCTACGTTCTCTACGGGCGGCCGACCAGCCCGCTCGAAACCGATCTGCTCGTCGACCATGCCGCCGGGGCCTTCGCGGCCCTCTCCGGCTCGCCGGGAACGCCGTCGGTTTCGTCGCCCTCGTCGCTCGACGAGTTCCTGTCCAAGCCCGCGACCTGACCCGATCCTGTCAAAAAGGGGGCGCCATGCTGCCGCTCGACGTGCTGCGCCGTTCGTTCCTGCTGGTCGCGGGATTGCTGATGCTGTCGACGGCGCCGGCGGCGCTGGCCGGCGAGATCCGCGTCATCACCTCGGGCGCCTTCACCGAGGCCTACAAGCAGCTGATCCCGCTCTACGAGCAGGCCTCGGGCAACACCGTGGTGAGCGCCTTCGGGGCGTCGATCGGCAATGCGCCCGATTCGATTCCCAGCCGCTTCGCGCGCGGCGAGCGCTTCGACGTCGTCATCCTGTCGGAAGGCGGGCTCGAGGCGTTGGCCAAGGAGGGCCGCCTGGTGGCCGGCAGCCGGGTCGACCTCGCCCGCTCGCAGATCGGCGCGGCGGTGCGCAAGGGCACGCCCAAGCCGGACATCAGCACGGTCGAGGCGCTGCGCAAGACGCTGCTCGCCGCCAAATCGGTGGCCTGGTCGGCCAGCGCCAGCGGCACCTACTTGTCGGAGGTGCTGTTTCCCAAGCTCGGGGTCGCCGAGCATCTCAAGACGACCGGGCGCAAGATCATGAGCGAACGGGTCGGCGCCGTCGTTGCGCGCGGCGACGCCGAGCTCGGCTTCCAGCAGGTCAGCGAGCTGATCTACTTCACCGAGCTCGACTTCGTGGGCACCCTGCCGGCCGAGGTCCAGCAGACGATCTTCTTCTCCGCCGCCCTGGTCGAGGGCTCCGGTCAGCAGGAAGCGGCCCGCCATCTCGTGCGCTTCCTTGCATCGCCCGCCGTGGCCGATATCGTGCGTCGCACCGGGCTCGATCCGGCCGGCCAATCGGCCAAGTGACGAGCCCCGCGAGGGGGAGACGAGCATGGCGGGACTGCTGGAAGGCAAGAGCGCGCTGGTGACCGGCGGCGGCTCGGGCATCGGCCGGGCCACGACGCTGGCGATGGTGCGCGAGGGCGCCCGCGTCGCCGTCGCCGACCGCAGCGAGGCCGGGGCGGCCGAGACGGTGGCGATGGTCAACGCCGCCGGCGGCCAGGCCGTGGTGATCGTCGCCGACATGGCCGACGAGAAGCAGATCGAGGCCATGGTGGCCAAGAGCGTCGCCGCCTTCGGCCGTCTCGACTGCGCCTTCAACAACGCCGGCATCGCGCCGCGCCAGGCCGGGTCGGGCGGCCAGCGCACGCATCAGATGAGCCGCGAGTCGTTCGACCGCATGGTCGAGATCAACCTGACCGGCGTCTTCCTGTGCCTCAAGCACGAGATCGTCCAGATGCTCGCCCAGGGCGGCGGCGCCATCGTCAACACGGCGTCGATCGCCGGTCTGGTCGGGCTGCCGACCGCCAGCAGCTATGTCGCGGCCAAGCACGGCGTGGTCGGCCTGACCAAGACGGCGGCGATCGAGTACGCGCGCGACAACATCCGCGTGAACTGCGTCAACCCCGGCTACATCAAGACGCCGATGACCGACCCGACCATGGCCGAGCGCCACGACCTGCTGATGGCCGGCGTGCCCATGAAGCGGCTCGGCCTGCCCGAGGAGATCGCCGAGGCGGTGGTCTGGATGTGCTCCGACAAGGCGTCGTTCATGACCGGCGCCTCGCACATCGTCGACGGCGGCTACTACGCGGCGTGAGCGCCGGAGCGCCGCGCGCGCAACGCGAGCAGCACGCCGTGGCCGGCATGCTTGGCGAACTTGGGAATGGCGGCGATGGTCGCCGCGTCGGCGCGAAGCTCGGTGACGACGGGCGGCGCGAAGCCGGCCGCGCCCAGCGCCGCGACGAACTCGTCGCGGTCGTGGCGATGGCTGGGCAAGGCGTAGCGCCGGCCGCCATGGTCGAAGTGCCCGCCCAGCGACGACCGCAGCATGTCGGGATGAAGCTCGGCGATGACCAGCAGCCCGCCCCGGGCAAGGTGGTGCGCCGCCGTGGCGAGGATCGGCGCGATCTCGGCCACGTGCTCCAGGACCAGCGAGATCAGGGCGAGATCGAAGGCGGCGGGCGGCAGCGGCCAGGGCGCCAGCAGATCCGACTCGACCAAGGTCGCGCGACCGTCGGTTCCGTCGCGCGCGAGGCGCTGGCGGGCGAGGGCCAACATCTCGGGCGAGCCGTCGATGCCGGTGACGGCGGCCGCGCCGCCGGCCAGGGCCCGGCCCAGCAGGCGGCCCGTGCCGCAGCCGATATCGAGGACGCGCGCGCCGGCGAACGGGACGGGCTCGGCGTCGAGATGGCGCTCGACGGCGGCGATCATCGGATTGTCCTGCGCGTCGTAGCCCTCGGCCCAGGCGGCGTAACCGGCCCGCACGTCGATGTCGATGATCCGGTCGGTCATGAACGCAGTCTCCTGGCCGCGACCCTTCCCGGCCGCCTCGGGAGCACTGATTTGTCGCCGCGCGTCGCGACGGTCCGCCAGACCGCGGCGAGCTACCACGCGTCCCGACCACGGGTCAATTCGGAGAGGCCGTCGTGAATTCGCTCGCCATCGCCCTCGCGGCCTTCGTCCTGATGCTGCTCGGCGCCGCCGCGGCGGTGCAGCTGCGCCGCCGCCTGCCCGACACTCATTTCAACGACTCGGCGAAGGACATCGTGCGGCTCGGCGCCGGGTTGATGGCGACCATCGCTGCCCTGGTGCTCAGCCTGCTTATCAGCACCGCCAACAACGACTACCAGATGCAGCGCCAGCAGCTGCGCGAGATCGTCGCCGACATCGTGCTGGTCGACAAGCTGCTGGCCGAGTACGGGCCGGAGACGCGGGCCATCCGCGAGCGGCAGCGCGAGGCGGTGAAGGCCTTTGCCGATGCGATCTTCAGGGATGACCGGCAGGGGCCGGCGGAGGCCGGCTTCATGCCTAACGAGATGGCGCACAAGCTGCACAAGGCGATCCGCGCCCTGGCGCCGACCGACGACCACCAGCGGGAACTGCGGGCGGCGGCGCTGGAACTCGCGATTTCGACGGCGCGCGCCCGCTATGTGCTCTACGAAGGCTCCGAATCCGCCTTGCCGACCCCCTTCCTGGTCATCCTGATCGGCTGGCTGGCGACCCTCTTCATGAGCTTCTGCCTGTTCTCGCCGGCCAACCGGACCGCGATCGTGGCGCTGGTCATCCTCGCTCTGTCGACCGCCTCGGCGCTGTTCCTGCTGGTCGAGCTCAGCACGCCGTTCGGCGGCCTGATCTCGCTGTCCGACCAGTCGTTGCGCACCGCCCTGCCGCCGCTGCCGCCGGGCTGAGCGGTCAGGGCAGCGGCGGCAGCCGCTCGGCGACCACGGACTCGGCCAGGGAATTGTCGACCGCGACCTCGAACGGCGTGCCCGGCCACACGAAGCCGCCCGACACCAGGCCCTCGCGCAACCGCTCGTAGCCGGCGCGCGGCAGCAGCGGAGTCTCGTTCCAGATTCCCAGGGCCTTGTAACGCGCGCAGGCCGCCTCGAGCAGGGCTGGCGGCTGGTCGGGGAAGTAGCCGGCGATGGCGGCGGCGATCGCGCCCGGGCTCGCCGCGGCGACCCATTGCTGGGTGCGCGCGATGGCCCGCACCATGCGGGTCAGCTCGTCGCGGCGCTCGGCGAGCGTGCCGCGCCGGGCATAGAAGGTCGTGTAGGAGGTCGGGCCGCGGCGCGCCGCCTCGTACCAGACGTGGGCGCTGCCGGCCGACGCCAGCCGGCTCGCGAACGGCTCGAAGACCTGCACGACGTCGACGTCGCCGGCCTCGAGCGCCCCGACATTGTCCCCCATCGACCGGTCGGCGACGCGCTCGATCCCGGCGGGATCGAGGCCGGCCAGCCGCAGATCGTGCTGCAGGCAGAGCCACGGCGTCGGCACCTCGCTGACTGTCGCCAGCCGCAGCGACGCGAGATGGGCCGGCGAAAAATCGGGATTGGGCCGGTTGCCCAGCAGCACGAAGGGATCGCGGGTCACCACCTCGGCGAAGCACACGATGTCGCAGCTCTTCAGCCGATGATAGGTCTCCATGACCCGCATCGGTCCGCCCCAGCAGACGTCGACCGCGCCGTCCATCAGGCGCAACGCGGCGTCCTGCGGCCGCGGCGAGCTCACGAACTCGATCTCGACGCCTTCGGCGGCGAAGGCGCCGCGCGCCAGCGCGACGTAGAACGGCGCGTAGAACACCGCGCGCAGGGATTCCTGGAGCTTGATCGCCATACCGGACAAGATGCGCCGAGCGTTGCGGCCAAGGCAAGGCCGCGGGGGAGAGGGGCTGTGCCGCACATCACGACGTCCGACGGGATCCGTCTGTACTGGGAAGCGACCGGCGAGGGGCACCCGGTGATCTTCCTGCACGAGTTCGGCGGCCACCATCTCAGCTGGGAGCCGCAGGTCCGCTACTTCTCGCGGCGCTACCGCTGCATCGCCTATGCCGCGCGCGGCTGGCCGCCCTCGGACGTGCCGGGCGATGTCGGGCGCTATTCCCAGGCGCGCGCCGCCGACGACTGCGCCGACCTCATGGATGCGCTGGGCATCAAGCGCGCGCACCTCGTCGGCCTGTCGATGGGCGCCACGGCCGCCCTGGAATTCGCGATTCGCCATCCCGGCCGGGCGAGCGCCCTGGTGATCGCCGCGGGCGGCGGCGGCGGCGCCACCGACGCGGCGGCCAAGGCGCGCTTCCGCGACGAGTGCGAGGGCTTCGCCCGGCGCATCGAGACCGAGGGCATGCCGGCCATGGCCGAGCTCTATTGCACCAGCTCGGCGCGCACGACCTATCGCTGGAAGGACCCGCGCGGCTGGGAGGAATTCAAGCGCCAGTTCGCCGAGGGCTCGGCCGTCGGCCATGCCATGACGATGCGCGGCGTGCAGGGCGCCCGGGTGCCGTTCTTCGAGCGCACCGCGGAGCTGCAGGCGATCGCCGAGCCGATGCTGGTGGTGATCGGCGACGAGGACGACTCGACTCACGGCCTCGCCGTCCATCTGAAGCAGCACGTCGCGCGGTCCGGCGTGCTCGAGCTGCCGAAGTGCGGCCACACCATCAACCTCGAGGAGCCGGCCGCCTTCAACATGGCGGTGCAGGATTTCTTCCACGCCGTCGAGCGCGACCGCTGGCCGGCCCGCGCGGCGCGCAATTACACGCTGATCCCGCCCAGCCGCTAGCCGGCTTCCAGGGAGGGAACATCCCGCCCGCCGGAGCGTTGATCGTACCGGCTCTGGCGGGGGACCCGGGTGAAGCTCTTCAAGTGCGAGTGTTGCCAGCAGATTCTCCATTTCGAGAATACGCTGTGCGAGAAGTGCCAGCATGCGCTGGGCTACGTTCCGGACCTCGCGAGGCTGTCGGCGCTCGAGCCCGAGGGCGACCTGTGGCGCGCGGTCGGTGTCGAGGGGCGGACGTTCCGTGCCTGCGCCAACGCCCAGTATGGCGCCTGCAACTGGCTGGTCGATGCGGCCGGCGCCGAGACTTATTGCCTTTGCTGCCGGCACAATCGAACGGTGCCGGACCTGTCCGTGCCCGACAATCTCGTGGCGTGGCGCAAGATCGAGCTGGCCAAGCACCGCCTGTTCTATTCCCTGCTGCGCTGGCGGTTGCCGCTGGCGACCAGGGCAGAGGATCCGGAGAACGGGCTGGCCTTCGACGTGCTCGCCGAGGCGCCTCGGCCCGGCGCGCCCAAAGTGATGACCGGCCACGACAATGGCCTGATCACCATCGCCCTGGCCGAAGCCGACGACGCGACGCGCGAGCGCAACAGGATCGCCATGCACGAGCCCTACCGCACCCTGCTGGGTCATTTCCGCCACGAGATCGGCCACTACTACTGGGATCGGCTGGTGCGCGACGGCGAGCGGCTCGACGACTGTCGCGCCCTGTTCGGCGACGACCGCCAGGACTACGGCGCCGCCCTGCAGCGCTACTACGACCAGGGGCCACCGGGTGCCTGGCAGGCGAGCTGCGTCAGCGCCTACGCCACGGCCCATCCCTGGGAGGATTTCGCCGAGACCTGGGCGCACTACCTGCACATCGTCGACACTCTCGAGATCGCCGGCGCCTGGGGCCTGTCGACCCGGCCGCGGCTCGCCGAGGGCGACGCCCTCGACGCCACCGTCGACTTCACGCCCTACCGTGCCGACGAGGTCGCCCGGCTGATCGAGACCTGGGCGCCGCTGGCCGTCGCCATCAACAGCCTCAACCGCTCGATGGGTCAGCCGGACCTCTATCCGTTCGTACTGTCGCCGCCGGCCGTGGACAAGCTGGGCTTCATCCATCGCCTGGTGCACGAGCGGCCGGGCTGAGGCGGGGGCCGTGAACGACCTCGGCAGCGGCTCGCTCGGCCGCACCGCGGCGCTGGCGGTGATCGGCGCCATCGTCATCGTCGGCCTGCATTTCGGCCAGGACGTGCTGATCCCGGCCGCCGTCGCCGTGCTGCTCGCCTTCATCCTGGGGCCGCTGGTCAGCCGCCTGCGCCGCGTGCTGCCGGCGGCCCTCGCGGTCACCCTCGTGGTGATCGGCGCCGCCGTCGTCGTGGGCCTGCTCGGCGTGCTGGTCACGGTGCAGCTGGCCGACGTCGCCGACAGCCTGACGACCTATCAGGACAACCTGCATCGCAAGATCGAGGACGTGCGGGCGCTGACCCGCGAGGGCGGCTCGGCCAGCCGCTTCATGACGATGGTCGCCTCGCTGGCGCGCGACATGGGGGTGGCACCCGGGCCGGCCGAGGCCCCGGTGGTGCGGGTCCAGGGCGCCTCGTCCTTCGCCTCGGTGCTGGCCTTCGTGGCGCCGCTGGCGCATCCCCTGGTGACGGTCGGCATCGCCGTGATCCTGGTCGTCTTCATCCTGCTCGACCGCGACCATCTCAGCGACCAGTTCGTGCGCCTGTTCGGCGCCAGCGATGTGCACGCCACCTCGGAGGCGCTGAACGACGCGGCGCGGCGGGTCGCCCGGGCCCTGTCGCTGCAGCTGCTGACCAACGCCGGTTATGCCGTGGTGGTCGGCGGCGGCCTGTTCGCGCTCGGCCTGCCCAACGCCGCCCTGTGGGCGCTGCTGGCCGGCGCGCTGCGCTTCATCCCGTTCGTCGGGGGCGTGCTGGGATCGGCGCTGCCGACCGTGATCGCCGTCGCCGTGCTGCCGGGCTGGCTCGATCCGCTGCTGGTTCTGGGCTGGATCGTCGTCTGCGATCTCGTGCTGGGCCAGATCATCGAGCCGCTGCTGTTCGGCGATTCGACTGGCGTGACGCCGCTGGCGCTGATCATGTCGGCGATCTTCTGGGGCAGCCTGTGGGGTCCGGTGGGACTGCTGCTGGCGACGCCGCTGACCATCTGCCTGCTGGTGCTGGGGCGGCACGTGCCGCATCTCGGCTTCCTGCAGGTCGTGCTGTCCGACGAGCCGGCGCTGGCGCCGTACCAGCAGATCTACCGCCGCCTGATCGCCCGCGCGGTGCCCGACGCCGGGGCGGTGGCGCTGGCCGAGATCGAGGCCGAGGGACCGCAGGCCGGGCTTGATGCCGGGCTGGGGCGCATGATCGTCCTGGCCGAGACCGACCGGGCCCAGGGCCGGCTCGACGCGGCGCAGGTCGAGGCGATCGTCGCCGGGACGGCCGAGGTGCTGGAATTCCTCGAAGCGGCGGCCGAGGATCACGACTCGGCGCCCGCGGCCCCCGACGGCCATGAGCATCTGGCCTTCGCCTGTGTCGGCGGCCGGGGCGAGATCGACGATGCCGCTGCCGCCGTCATCGCCTATGCCCTGCGCCGGGCCGGCTTCCAGGCGGAGAGCCGCCGGCGCGCCGACAAGGTGGCGCCGCCGGTCGCCGAGGAGGCCGTGCCGATCGACCTGATCTGCTACGCTGCGCATCCCTCGGATGCGGTGCGGCGCTACAATCTGCGCCGCCTCAAGTGCGGCCTCGGCCGGGCGCGGCACGTGGTGCTCGACTACGACGTGGCGCCTGTCCCGTCGCTCGCGGTGCCCGGCGTCGCCGGGCCGCGCGACGTGCTGGCCGGCGATATCGCCGCGATTTGCCGCCTGGCCGCGCAGCACGCCGCGGCGCTGGCGGCGTAGGTCTTCTTACTTCGGCAGCGCGTCGATCTTGACGTTGCCGGGGCGCACCGCCTTGACCAAGTCGAGGTACACGTACTTCGAGTAGTCGAACGGCCCCTTGAGCTTCTTCTGGTCCTCGAGCTGCTTGACCGCGACCTGGATCGACTCCAGCGACCGCGGCTGCCAGTCCATGTCGAACTCGACCTTGGGCATCAGCTCGGTCGCCAGTTCGAGCGGCATCTTGAGGAACTTGGCGACCATCTTGGCGGCCGCCGGGCGGTCCTTGCCGATCAGGTCGTTGGCCTCGATCAGGGCCTTCATGAAGCGGGTCGCGGCGTCCTTGTTCTGCTCGATCCAGCCGCGGTTCATGTAGACGAAGTTGATGTTGTTGTAGATGCCCTCGGCGGTCTGCAGGATCTTGGTGCCCTTGACCGCCATCAGGGTGCGGGTCGGCCACGGCTCCCAGACCGCGAAGCCGTCGATGTCGCCGCGCTCGGTGGCGGCCAGCATCTCGGGCGCCTCGACGTCGACGATCTTGAAGTCGGCTTCCTTCAGTCCCTTGCGCTCGAGCAGGCGGCGCCAGAAGATCTCGCTGCCGGTGCCCTTGGCGATGCCGACCTTCTTGCCCTTCAGCCCGTCGAGGTCAGCGACGTTGCGGCCGACCACGCTCAACCACTTCACCAGGTAGGTGCCGTCGGCCACCGCGACGATGTTGGGGTCGACCTGGTGGTTGATCACGCCGGCGAGGTCGCTGCCGTAGGCCGCCTGGACCTGGTTGCTGACCAGGAACGGCACCATCGCCGAGCCGGACGGGCCGGTGTTGATGGTGACGTCGAGCCCGTTCTTCTCGAAGAAGCCGGCTTCCTTGGCGACGTAGAACTGGGAGAAGGCCGGGTCGACGCCGGTGGCGATCGTCATCTTGACGGGCGCCTGGGCGCTGGCCGCGACCACCGTGGCCAGCCAGACGGCGATCGCCGCGAACAGAGCTCTCATCGCACCCCTCCCTCAGGTGACCGGCGAGAAACGGCCGGCAAAGACATGAATTCCCCAGCGAAACAGCCGGTCGGCCGTAAAACCCAGCAGGCCGAGCACGAGCAGGGCGACGAAGATCTGGTCGACCAGCATGTACATCCGCGAATCCCAGATCATCTTACCGAGGCCGCTGTTGGCGGCAACGAGCTCGGCCGCGATGATCGTGACGAACGAGTTGGCCATGGCCAGCCGCATGCCGGTCAGGATGTAGGGCATGGTGGCCGGCAGGGCGACGTACAGGAACACTTGGCCCGGTCGGGCGCCCAGCGAGCGGGCGGCGCGGATCTTGTTGGGCGCCACCGCGCTGACCCCGGCCGCGGTGTTGATGATGACGATGAACACCGTGGTGTAGATGATCAGGAAGATCTTCGAGGCCTCGCCGATGCCGAACCAGATCACCGCCACGGTGATCAGCGCCGTCGCCGGGATGAAGCGCAGGAACTCGGTGTAGGGCTCGAGCAGGCGGCGCACGATCGGGAACGAGCCGATCGCCAGGCCGATCGGGATGCCGATCAGCGAGCCGCCAGCGAAGCCGGTGAAGATGCGCGCCAGGCTGACCGAGACCTGTTCCCACAGCGTGCCGTCCTCGGCCAGCTCGACCGCCTTCAGCACGACTTTCCACGGCGTCGGGAACAGCACCGAGTTCAGCCACCAGGCCGAAGCGGCGTGCCACAGCAGGAACAGGCTGGCGAAGCCGATGACGTAGAAGCCCAGCCGCTGGAAGATGCCGGCCATCAGTGCGCCCGCCGGAGCGAGATCGCGACCTCGTCGCGGATCATCTCGTGGACCTGGCGATAGACCGCCAGGAAACCGTCGTGGGTGCGCTCGCGCTCGGCCTCCGACAGGGTCACCGGGATCGTGCCCTTGAGCCGCGAGGCCGGGCCGGCGTGCATGACCCCGATCCGGTCGGCCAGCAGGATCGCCTCGTCGATGTCGTGGGTGATGAACAGCACCGTCTTGCCGGTCGCCGAGCAGATCCGCTTCAACTCGCGCTGCATGTCGGCCCGCGTATGGGCGTCGAGGGCGGCGAACGGCTCGTCCATCAGCAGCATGCGCGGCTCGTTGGCCAGCACACGGGCGATCTGGATGCGCTGCTTCATGCCGCCCGACAGCTCGGAAGGGTGCTTGTTGTCCTGGCCGCCGAGCCCGACCAGCTGCAGGTACTGACGGGCCTTGGCCTCGCGCTCGCGCCGCGCCAGGCCGCGCATGCGCAAGCCGAACTCGACGTTGCCCAGCGCCGTGAGCCAGCCGTACAGCGAATCGTCGCCCTGGAAGACGACGCCGCGGTCGGCGCCCGGGCCGGCGATCGGCTGGCCGGCCAGCGTCAGGCTGCCTTCGCTGGCCGGCTCGAAGCCCGCCACCATGTTGAGCACCGTCGTCTTGCCGCAGCCGCTGGTGCCGAGCAGGCAGAAGAACTCGCCGGCCGCGATGTCGAGCGAGAAGTCGCGCACCGCGACGTAGTCGCTGCCGCGCAGCGAGCGATAGGTCTTGCCGACCCGGGAAAGCTGCACCAGCGGCGGAGCGTCGGTCATCGCCGGTAGCTTAGCGCGGTTGAAAGCGGTACGGCCAAGTGTTACTCGCGGCCAAGAGGGGAAACGCGCCGAAGGTCATGCAAAAATTCATCCACATCACCGACACGCACTTCGTGCCGCCGGGCCAACTGCTCTACGGCTTGAGCCCGCTCGACCGGCTGGCGCTGTGCGTCGCCGACGTCAACCGCAACCATGCCGACGCGGCCTTCGCCATCCTGACCGGCGACCTCGCCCACAAGGGCCAGCCCGAGGCCTATCAGTTGCTGCGCGGCGAGCTCGACAAGCTGGTGATCCCATACCACCTGCTGGTCGGCAACCATGACGACCGCGCCAACTTCCGCGCCACCTTCCCGCAGGCGCCGGTCGACGCCGACGGCTTCATCCAGTTCACCTTCGAGATGGGCGAGGGCGTGCTGGGCATCTGTCTCGACACCAACGAGCCGGGCAAGCCGTGGGGCAGCTTCTGCGCCACCCGCGCCGCCTGGCTGCGGCAGGCACTGGCGGCCGCCGGCGACCGTCCGGTCGTGATCTTCATGCACCATCCGCCGTTCAAGGTGCGGCTGAAGCGCATGGACGACATCTCGCTGCTCGAGCCGGCGCCGTTCGTCGAGGCGATCGCCGGGCAGACCAACATCCGTCACCTTTTCTTCGGCCATCTCCACCGGCCGATCGCCGGCAGCTGGCGCGGCATCCCGATCTCGACCCTGCGGGCCACCAGCCACCAGGTGGCGCTCGACTTCGTCATCGAGGGCCGCATCGCGGGCAGCCACGAGCCGCCGGCCTATGGCGTGGTGCTGCTCGAGGAGGACCAGATGATCGTGCACATGCACGACTTCCTTGACCGCACCAACACCTTCCTGCTGTAACAGCTCAAAGCGGCGGCACGAAGCCGTCGGCGATCCGGCAGATGCGCGCCTTGAGCGGCTTGGCCTGGGCCTCGCGCGGCAGCTCGGGGCGCTCGTGGTACCAGCCGATCTGGGCCATGTCGCGGATCAGCAGGAACATCGGCAGCAGGGCGAGATCGGCGTCGGCGAGCGGCCGCACCGCGCGGTAGCCGCGCACCACGGCGTCGCGCAGCGCCGGGAAGCGCGCCTTGTCCTGGTACCAGACCAGCGCCACGGCGAGGTCGTAGAGATGCCAGCCAAAGCCGGCATCGTCGAAGTCGATCACCGCGGCGCCGTCGCCGGTGATCAGCACGTTGCGCGGATGCAGGTCGGCATGGATCAGGCTGAAGGTCTGCGGCGCCGTGCCGTAGCGCCGCAGCGCCGCAAGCAGGCGGTCGCGGGTCGCCAGCACCAGCGCGCGCTCGGCCGGCGAGAAGGCCGGGTGATCCCAGAACGGTCCCCAGAACGGCGCCGGCCCGAGCAGGCCGTCAGCGTCGAGCCGCTGGCGCCGGAAGCCGGGCGGCGGCGTCCAGGCGGTGGCCTGCGCGTGCAGGGCGGCCATGATGGCGCCCAGCCGGGCGAGATGCCCTTCGACCGCGGCGGGATCGCTCTCGCGCGCCATGGCGTCGGCCAGCAACTCGCCCTCGACCCAGCGCGCCAGGCCGGCCCAGCGCCGTTCGCCGGCGGCCGGTCCGTCGACCGCCGCGAAGGGTTCGCCATCGAGCGTCGGCAGCGGCTCGGGCGCGCCGATCCCGGCGGCGACCAGGGCGCGGGTCCACAGATGCTCGGAGCACAGCGCGGCATGGTCGTGGTAGCCGGGCCGGTGCAGGCGCAGCACCAGCGGTGCGCCGTCGCGCGCATCGGTGACCCGGTAGGTGACGTTCTCGCCGACATGCACGAAGCTGAGCTCGGCCGGCTCGACGCCGAACGCCGCCAGGGCTTGCCGCGCCGCGGGTACGTAGGCCTCGCCCAGCGCCGCTGCTTGCGCGGTGCCGGGCTCGCTGCCGACCAGGACGGTCATGCCGCGAGTTCGGCCACGGTTTCGTCCCAGGCGGTGAGGAACTGGGCCGCGTCGTCGTGCGAGAAGACTAGCGGCGGGCGGATTTTCACGACATTGGCGAAGGCGCCGGCGTTGCTGGTCAGGAAACCCTTGTCCTTCAGCCGGTTGATCATGCGCTTGGCCAGCTCCATGTCGGGCGCAGGACCGCCGGGGGCGCCGTCGGCCGGCTTGACCATCTCGACGCCGATGAACAGGCCGTGGCCGCGCACGTCGCCGATCGCCGGGCTGGCGCCCTTGCGGGCGATCAGGGCGGCCTTCAGCGCGGCGCCGACCGAGGAAACGTTGGCGCGCAGCTGGCGATCCTCGATCTCGTCGAGCACGGCCAGCCCGACGGCGGCCTGCAGCGGCGAGGAAGCGAAGGTGTTGAAGTAGCGCGTGCGGCCGCGGAAGGTCTCGACCAGCGCCCGGCTGGCGGCGGTGGCGGCGAGCGGCAGGCCGGCGCCCATCGGCTTGCCGGTGACGACGATGTCGGGCGCGAAGCCGGTCACCTCGTAGCCCCACCAGTGGCCGGTGCGCGCATAGCCGGCCTGGACCTCGTCGGCGATCACCAGCCCGCCGACGGCCCGCACCATTTCGGCGGCGCGCGCCATGAAGCCGGCCGGAACGTCGGGCAGGCCCTCGTTGGCGAAGATCGAGCAGACGATCAGGGCCGCGACGCCGTCGCCGCTCGCCTGCAGGCTGTCGATCGCCGCGGCCAGCCGCGCCAGGTAGGCGTCGCACAGGGCGGCCGCGTCCAGCCCGGGGGCGATCGGCCGGTAGGTCTCGGGGAAGGGAAAGGCGCGCACCGAAGGATCGGGCGAGGGCTGGGTGCCTAGCCGGGTCAGCCCGCCGACCAGCTCGCTGTTGCCGTGGTAGGTCGCGTTGCTGCACAGGATGCCGCGCCGGCCGGTGGCGAAGCGCGCCATGCGCAGCGCCACCTCGTTGGCCTCGGTGCCGCTGCAGCTCAGGATCACGCTCTCGATCGGCGGCCCATCGAGCGATCCGTGTAGTCCGGCCAGCCGCTCGGCGAACGCGATCACCGACTCGTGCAGGTAGCGGCTGTGCACGTTGAGCGTCGCCTGCTGGCGCGCCATCGCCTCGACCACGCGCGGGTTGGCGTGCCCGACGCACGGTACGTTGTTGTACATGTCGACGTAGCGCTTGCCCTCGGCGTCATAGAGGTGGACGCCGTCGCCGCGCACGATGTGCAGCGGTACTTCGTAGAACAGCGGCGCGCCGGCGCCCAGCGCGGCGTTGCGACGGGCCAGCAGATCGGTCGACTTGGTCAAGGTGCCCTCCGAGCGTCGCCGCAGTAAACGGGCGAATCCCCCGAAAGGCCACGAAAAAGGCCCCGCAGAAACTGCGGAGCCTCCTCCAGGGCCTCGATCCGCCGCCCTTCGTCTCTTCGGCGCCAGTACATCCGTGGTCGCCGTCGAGGGAAGGTCGGTCGGGCGCGGGCCCGTGCGCGAGGGGGTGTTAGCCCTCGATCTCGCGCAGATTGTCGGCAGCCATCTTGCCGCTGCGACGGTCGGCGACCAGGTCGAAGCTGATCTTCTGACCTTCGTTCAGTCCGCGCAGCCCGGCGCGCTCGACGGCGCTGATGTGGACGAACGCGTCGGCGCCGCCCTGGTCCGGCTGGATGAATCCGAAGCCCTTCTGGGCGTTGAACCACTTCACGGTTCCCGTAGCCATGGGAAACCCTTTCTCTTCACTGTGTAGTCATGCTGCCCGGACACCGTACGCAAGGCGCACGCCGCGGGCCGTCGAAGTCGCATTGGTTTTCGGGAGCAAAAGTCGGGAGGCGTTCTGCCGGTAAATGCCGGCGGGCGCGGACCAAATCAGATGTCCGTCTATCGACAGAGCGTATATGGGCGCTCTTGCCGGCGATTGCAAGTCGCCGTCTTCATGAATGTCGTGCGCGCAGCAGGCGGGCCGCCTCGGCCTCGGCCTTGAGCTTGCGATAGACCTCGTCGAGGTCGACGCGCGCCGCCGAGCCCGGCGCGAAACCGCAATCCGGGTTTAGCGTGATGCGCCGCTTGTCGACCCGCGCCAGCGCGCGCTCGACCCGGTTGGCGATCAGGGTTGCCGCCTCGGGCGCGCCCGGTGTCACGTCGACGACGCCCAGGCCGAGCTCGAGATCCTCGCGCAGGCGGCCGAGGCTCTCGAGATCGTCGGCCCCGGCGGCGGTGAACTCCATCGTCAGGTGCTGCACCGCCAAACGATTGAGCTGCGCCAGGATCGGCCCGTAGGTGCCGGCATGGTGCTTCTCGCCGCGCACCCGCGCCCCGGCGCGGCGGCACAGATGGACCGCGAACTTGATGCCGGGGAAGCCGGCCACCGTCTGGTTGATCATCTCGACGGCGAAGTCGGCGGCGCGCTCGGGATCGTCGTAGCGCGCCCGCACGTCGGGATCGACGAACAGGCAGAGATGCGGATCGTCGATCTGCACGATGTCGACGCCGATTTCCTGCAACAGCGCGATCTCGGCGCGCAGCGGCGCCACGCAGTCCTGCACGAAGGCTTCGCGCGTCGGATAGGCCGCCCGCGAGCGCCCGGCGTCCCACAGCCTCTCGCCGAGCAGCGCCGGGGCCGGCAGGGTGATCTTGGTCGCCCGCGTCGCGACCTGCCGCACGAAGCGCGCCTCGGCGGCGATGAAGCCCGGCGGCTTGGCCGTCAGCGGCTCGGTCACCACGGTCCATGGCCTGCCATCGGCCGGGTTGGTCTCCAGGGTGAAGCCGTGCGCCAGCTCGGCGATCACGCCGATGTAGGATCGCCGCCGCCACTCGCCGTCGTTGACGACGTCGAGCCCGGCCTGCTCCTGCAGGGCGATCGCCCAGCGCACCGCCGCGTCCATCGTCGCGCGGTCGCCGTCGTCCCACTCGGGCTTTTCGATCAGCTCGCGCACCGCCAGCGGCCGCGGCAGCGAACCGACGATCGAGGCAGGGAACAGCGGCAGGGCGGCGCTCGCCATCTCACGGCCTCCACAGGGTCTGGGCGAGGTCCATGTCCTGCTGGGTGTCGATCTCGCGATAGTTGCCTGGCGTGTCGGCATGGCCGAAGACGTGGCCCTGCTCGATCATGTCCTGGAGCATGTGGATCAGGTAGGCCTTCTGGAAGATTGTGGCCTCGCGGTACGGCCGGTCCCAGAACTCCGCCTTGCGCTTCTCGTAGAACGACCGCAAGGCGCGGGCGCCGTCGCGGCCGAACTTGGCGACGCCGACGAACTCGCCGGTGGCGTCGTCGTAGGGGATGCCGCGATGCACGCGCTCGACCCGGCCGCCGCGCGTGATCACCTTCTCGGCGTCGTGCGGTGGATGCTGGCTGCGCGGCCGGTAGTGCTCGCGCCAGTCGGTGTCGATGCCGAGCGCCATCTCCTCCGGCGCGGCGACGAGGCCGCGCACCAGCTCGGGCGGGTACAGGATGTCGGAGTAGCTGCAGACGAACGGCTCGTCCATCAGGTCGGCGGCGCACATCAGCGAGACCAGGATGTTGTTGTCCGGCCAGGCCGCGTTCTCGCGGAACGTGAACTCGGGATAGTCGCGTCGCACCGAGTCGATGCGATAGCCGCCGATGAAGCAGACCTCGGTGCAGCCGCCGCCGCGCAGCGCCTCGAGCGTCCAGTCGAGGATGCGCTTGCCGCGGATCTCGGCGAAGCACTTGGGCGCGTCCTCGGTGGTCGGCATCAGCCGGCTGCCGCGGCCGGCGCCGATGATGATGGCGCGCATCAGAAGCGCTTGCCCGCGAGGATGCGGGCGCTGAGCTCGAGCCGGGCGATCGAGCGCTTGGCGTCGGCCAGGGCGCAGCACGAGACCAGAGTGTCGACGATCGCCAGCTGGGCGACGCGGCTGCTCATCGCCTCGGGCCGGTAGCGCGTCTCGTTGGCCACGGTGTGCAGGACGATGTCGCAGTAGCGGGCGAGCGGCGAGGTACCGAGCCGGGTGATGCCGATCGTGCGGGCGCCGGCCTGGCGCGCCAGGCGGGTGGCCAGCACCGTCTCGCGCGTGCTGCCGGAATGCGAGATGGTGATCACGGCGGTCGCGGCGTCGGTCATCGCCGCGCTGACCGCCTGGATGTGCGAATCGCTGACCGCCTTGGCGTCGCGGCCAAGCTGCAGCAGCCGGTAGGCGAGATCCTGGGCGATCGGCGCCGAGCTGCCGATGCCGTAGACCTCGATGCGCCGGGCGGCGCGCAGGCACTCGACCGCGCGGGTCAGGGCCGGCAGGGTGAGAAGCTGGCGGGTTTCCTGCAGCGAGGCGACGTGGGCGGCGAAGACATGGTCGGCGACGTCCGACACCGAATCGCTCTCGCGCAGATCCTCCTGGATCATCCGCACCGGCTCGACGAGGTCGCGCGACAGCAGGATCTTGAGCTCCTGGAAGCCGTCGACGCCGAGCCGCCGGCACAGGCCGACGACGCTGCCCTCGCTGGCCTCGGCCTGCTCGGCGAGCTCGGTGATCGACATGCGGATGACGTCCTGGGCGTGCGCCCCGATGTACTCGGCGATGCGCCGCGCGGTCGGCGGCAGGCCGGCGCTCGAATGGCGGATCAGGGTCAGGATCGACGCGCGATCGTCGGCCGTTTCGGTCGGCCGCGCGGCGGCCAGCCGCTGCTTACCCGACATGCTGCACCCCCGCCCTCGATCCCATCGCGTCGCTCATTGAGGAAAGCTCATACCTTAAATGACGGAAAAATGAACTCCTTTCAATGCGGCGGTCGCTGCGCTAACGTTCCGGGCAAAGGGGAGGAGCCACGGTGCAACGAAGCGGCGCCATCGCGCTGCGCGGGGTCGACAAGCGCTTCGGCGCGACCTCGGTGCTGCGCGGCGTCGACCTCGACATCGGCGCCGGCGAGTTCGTCACCGTTCTCGGCCCGTCCGGCTGCGGCAAGTCGACCCTGCTGCGCATCATCGCCGGGCTCGAGACGCAGAGCGCCGGCAGCGTGCTGATCGACGGCGTCGCGGTCGACGGCTTGCCGCCCGACCGGCGCGACATCGCCATGGTGTTCCAGTCCTACGCCCTCTATCCGCACCTGACGGTGGCCGAGAACATCGCCGTGCCGTTGCGCATGCGTCGCCTGTCGCGCTGGCAGCGGCTGCCCGGTGCGGGCCTGGTGCCTGCGGTGCGACGCCAACGGGCGGCGATCGCCCAGTCGGTGCGCGAGGTCGCCGCCACCCTGCGCCTGGAAAGCCTGCTCGGGCGCCGGCCGGCCCAGCTGTCGGGCGGCCAGAAGCAGCGCGTCGCGCTGGCCCGCGCCATGGTGCGCCAGCCGCGCGTCTTCCTGATGGACGAGCCGCTGTCCAACCTCGACGCCGAGCTGCGCGTTCACATGCGCGCCGAGATCGCCCAGCTGCATCGCGCGCTGGGCACGACCTTCGTCTACGTCACGCACGACCAGGCCGAGGCGATGACGATGTCCGACCGGGTCGCCGTCGTGCTCGAGGGCGAGTTGCGCCAGGTCGGCACGCCGGCGGCGCTCTACGGCTCGCCGGCCAGTCTGCGGGTTGCGCAGTTCGTCGGCACGCCGCGCATCAACGTCCTGCCCGCGGTCGCGACCGCGGCCGGTCTCGAGGTGCTGGGGCGGCCGGTGGCGCGCGCCACCGGCCTGCCGGCCGGCAGCAAGCTGCAGGTGGCGATCCGCGCCGAGCGGCTGGCGCTCGGCAGCCCGGCCGAAGGCCTCGCCGGCCGCGTCGTGTTCCGCGAGAATCTCGGCTCCGACCTGATGGTGCATGTCGGCATCGACGGCCTGGCGCAGCCGCTGATCGTGCGCCGCGACGCCGCCGCGGCCGACGGCCTGGCCCTCGACACGGCGGTCGCCGTGACGCTCGCGCCGGCGCATCTGCTGCTGTTCGACGGCGACGGCCGGCGGCTGGCGGGAGGATGCCGTGGCTGAGCCGCAGGGGCTTCCGCGCCGACGCGGCGACGTGGCGCTGCTCACCCTGCCGGCGATCCTGCTGATGCTGGTCTTCCTGGTCCTGCCGCTGGCCTGCGTCGTGGTGCTGAGCGTCACCGACTACCAGCTCGGCGCTCCGACCATCGCCTTCAGCGGCCTCGCCAACTATGCCGAGATGGCCGAGGACGAGACGGTGCGGGTGTCGATCGTCAACACCCTGGTCTACGTCGCCGTCGTGGTGCCGGCCTCGGTCGCCCTGGGGCTTGGCGCGGCGCTGCTGATCGAGGCCGAGGGCAGCCTGCGCGGCTTCTACCGCGCCGCCTACTTCCTGCCGGTGATGGCCACCCTGATCGCCATGGCGATCGTCTGGGGCTTCATGCTCGATCCGCGGATCGGCGCCGTGAACTTCGCGCTCAAGGCGCTCGGCCTCAAGGCGCAGGACTTCCTGCACGACCGCAAGCTGGTGCTGTTCACCCTGTGCGGCATCGGCGTCTGGCAGAGCGTCGGCTTCAACATGGTGCTGTTCATGGCCGGCCTGACCGCCATCCCGCGCGAGCTCTACGAGGCGGCGGCGGTCGACGGGGCGCGCGGCGGCGGCGCCCGCTTCGCCCTGGTGACCTGGCCGATGCTGGGGCCGGTCACCCTGTTCACGGTGGTGATTACCGCGATCCGCGCCTTCCAGGTGTTCGACACCGTGCAGGTGCTGACCGACGGCGGCCCCAACAAGGCGTCCGAGGTGCTGCTGCACACGATCTACGCCGAGGCCTTCGGCTACTTCCGGGTCGGCTATGCGGCGGCGCTGGTCGTGGTCTTCCTCGCCTTCATCCTGGTCCTGTCGGCGATCCGGGTGTTCGTGCTCGACCGGCGGCGGGCGGCATGAGGCGCCTGTCCCTGCCGGGGCGGGCGCTGCGCCATCTCGTGCTGCTGGCCGGCAGCGCGATCATGCTGGCGCCGTTCGCCTTGATGCTCGCCACCTCCTTCAAGCCCAAGGAGGAGATCTTCGCGCCCGAGTTCCACTTCCTGCCGCAGCGCTGGGCCGGGCTGGAGAACTACCGCGAGGCCTTCGCGCAGGTGCCGCTGGCGCACTTCCTGCTCAACGGCGTGGTGGTGACGGCGGCGATCTTCGCCCTGCAGGTGCTGGTCAACGTGCCGGCCGCCTATGCGCTGGCCAAGCTGCGCTTCCGCGGCCGCGCCACCCTGTTCGGCGCCGTGCTCGTCTGCCTGCTGATTCCCTACCAGGCGATCGCGCTGCCGATCTACATCCTGTTCTACGCGCTCGGTCTTCTGAACAGCTACGCCGCGCTGGTCCTGCCCTTCACCATCTCGGTGTTCGGCATCTTCCTGATGCGCCAGTTCTTCCTCGGCATTCCCGACGACCTGATCGACGCCGCCCGAATCGACGGGATCGGCGAGTACGGAATCGTCTGGTCGGTGATGGCGCCGTCGGCCCTCCCGGCGCTGATCGCCTTCGGCATCTTCTCGGTGGTGGCGCACTGGAACGACTATTTCTGGCCGCTGATCGCCGTCGGCGAGCAGGGGCTCTACACGCCGCCGCTCGGCATCGCCCATCTCAAGCTGAACGGCGAGGGCACGGCCTACGGGCCGCTGATGGCCGCCGCCACCGTGGTCATCGCGCCGCTGGTCCTGGCCTTCCTGCTGGCCCAGCGGCGCTTCGTCGAAGGCATCACCTTCACCGGACTGAAAGGTTGATCGACTAGGGAGGAAGCCATGAAGAGAAGACAGTTCACGACTCTCGCCGGCGGCGCCGCACTGGCCTCGCTCGGGACGCCGACGCTTGCCCAGGGCAAGCTGACGCTCAACGTCCAGTACCCGCTGGGTTTCATCTTCGACAAGGTCTTCGCGACCCTGAAGACCGAGTTCGAGAAGGCGAACCCGGACATCACGGTGAACTACCTGCCGGCCTACAAGGAGTACGAGGACGCCGCCCAGACGGCGCTGCGCCAGGCCATCACCAAGCAGCTGCCCGACGTCGCCCTGCAGGCGATCAACCTCCAGCGCCTGTTCGTCGACCGCAAGATCGCCGTCGACCTCACGCCCTTCATTGCCCAGGAGAAGGACTGGCAGGGCCAGGGCTTCTCTTCGTCGATGATGGCGCTCGGCACCTACGGCGGCAAACCGTACGGGCTGGCTTTCGCGGTCTCGACGCCGATCGTCTACGTCAACGACGACCTGGTGCGGAAGGCGGGCGGCGATCCCGCCAGCTTCCCGACCACCTGGGACGGCATCTTCGACCTGGCCAAGAAGATCAACGCGCTGGGCAACGACAATGTCGGCCTGTTCCACTCCTGGGCGATCACCGGCAACTGGATGTGGCAGGCCCTGGTGTTCAGCCACGGCGGCCGCATGATGAGCGAGGACGAGAAGTCGATCGCCTTCGACAAGGAGCCGGGCAAGAAGTCGATCGAGCTGCTCGGCCGCATGGTGCGCGACGCCGGCATGCCCGACCTGACGCCGGAGGCCAGCCGCGCCGCCTTCTTCGGCGGCAAGCTCGGCATCTGGACGGAATCGACCTCGCTGCTGCGCGTCGCCGACGAGGGCGTGGCCGGCAAGTTCAAGTGGCGCACGGCGCGCTTCCCGGTGCCCGTCCCCGATGCGAAGCTGCCGACCGGCGGCGCCTCGGCGCTGATGTTCGCCACCGAGCCGGCGCGCCAGGCGGCGGCCTGGAAGTTCATGAAGTTCATCACCGGTGCCGAGGGCGCCACGATCATGGTCAAGGGCACCGGCTACATGCCGCCCAATTCCCTGCCGGCCAACGATCCCAAGATGCTGAAGGACTTCTACGCCGAGAAGCCGAACCACCTGACGTCGCTCAGCCAGCAGCCGCTGATGACGGCCTGGTACGCCTTCCCGGGCGACAACAACCTGAAGATCATCCAGGCGATCAAGGACCGCCTGCAGACCGTGGTCGACAAGTCGGCAGCGCCCGACGCGGCGCTCGCCGCCATGGCGGTGGACGTCGGCAAGCTTCTGCCGAAATAGGGCAGCGTCGATCCCGGCGGGGCTGGCGGCGCCAGCCCCGCACCGGGTCAGCGGCGGATCGCGGCCAGAGCCTGCGCGAAGCCCTTCATGTTGATCGTGAACGTGATCTGACGGCCGTCGTTGGTCTGGATTACGGCCTCGGCCTGCACCAGCGCCGAGGCTTCCTTGGCGAAGGCGTCGTCGACCGGCAGGGTGGCGTCGCAGAAGCTGGGCTCGCAGGTGGAGATCGGCACCTTGCGCGACTTGTCGGCGAACTTCAGCTCGAGGCCGGGCTGAACCGAGATGCCGGTGATGAAGCGCCACAGGTTGGCCGGCTGGTTGTCCTTGTTGAGACCCAGGATCCAGACGAAGACCGGACGGCGCTGGTTGTTCGCCTCCTGCGAGATCACCAGCTCGGCCGAGCAGATCCGCTTCTCCTTGGGATCGGTGGCATCGCGGCAGGTCACCGTCCAGTTTTCGTAGGTCAGGATCTCCGTGCGGGCTTGCGCCGCGGGTGGAGTCTGGGCGGCCGGCTTCTGCGCCTGGGCGATGACGGCCGAGCCCGGCAGGCCGAGCGCCAGGACGAGGGCAAACCTGCGGAGCGTCCGAATCAGAGAATGAGTCACGGGAAATCCTGAGTTTCTTTGCGAAGTCCTATACTTGCGCCTTGACCGAAGAAGGCGTCGTACGGACGCCGCCGGGGGGCAATTCGCCGCAACCGTCCCGGCGTAGATAGATCGTGTCCTGTAACGTGGTGTAGGTGCTCGCGGGGAAGCACGCGTTTCCGGGCCAAGGCCGGATTGATCAGGCAGCCACGGTGGGCAACTCGATGATGGGATCATCGCCGACAGGGGCGATGCTTTCCAGCGTGATGTAGCGGGCGCGCTGAACGGCCCATTCGTCATTCTGCTCGAGGAGAATCACGCCGACGAGGCGGGTTATGGCGTCCTCGTTGGGGAAGATGCCGACGACCTCGGTGCGCCGCTTGATCTCGCCGTTGAGCCGTTCGATCGGGTTGGTGGAGTGGAGCTTCGTGCGATGTGCTGAAGGGTAGGTCATGTAAGCCAGCACGTCGGTCTCGGCCTCGACCATCAGCTTGGCGAGCTTCGGCACTGTGGGCCTGAGCTGGTCGGTGACGCGGCGCCATTGTGCCTTGGCCTGCTTGGCAGTGTCCTGGGCGAAGGCCGTGGCGATGAAGGCCGAGACGACCCGCCGCCCGCTACGACCGGCGTGGGCCAGGGCGTTGCGCATGACGCCGAAGGCGCGGCGAAGCGCAGCGTAGCCAATTGGACGCGACAACGCTGCCAGGTGGCGCTGAGCAGCTTGGAGATGGCGGCCTTGATGCCTTCATGGGCGTCCGAGATGACCAGCTTGACGCCACGCAGGCCGCGGCACGTCAGCTTGCGCAGGAAGGTCGTCCAGAACGTCTCGGCCTCGGAGGGGCCGATATCCATGCCCAGCACCTCGCGACGGCCATCTGTGTTGGCGCTGACTGCAACGATCACAGCGACCGACACGACGCGACCAGCCTGACGGACCTTCACGTAGGTGGCGTCGATCCAGAGGTATGGCCAATCGCCCTCGATCGGCCGATCGAGGAAGGCCTTCACGCGCCCGTCGATCCGGCGCTTGTAAAGCAAGCGCCAATTCGCACAGCCGGCTGACCTGGCTCTTGGAGATGCCGCTCATGCCCATGGCCTTGACCAGATCGTCGACGGAACGCGTCGAGATCCCCTGGATGTAGGCTTCCTGGATCACGGCCGTCAGCGCTTTCTCGGCCAGGCGCCGGGGCTCGAGGAAGCCCGGGAAGTAGCTGCCCTTGCGCAGCTTCGGGATGCGCAGCTCGACCGTCCCCGCCCGCGTTTCCCAGTCGCGGTCGCGATAGCCGTTGCGCTGTACCAGCCGGTCCGCGCTCTTCTCTCCAGGGGCCGCCCCGGTCAGGGCGCCTACCTCGACCTCCATCAGCCGCTGGGCGGCGAACGAGATCATATCGCGCAACAGGTCCGCGTCCGGGGCCTTCTCTACCAGCGAGCGCAGGTTCATCATCTCATCGGTCATCGGTGGTCTCTCGGTTCAGGTTGGTCTTCGCAACCCGACCCTAGACCGGAAATCGCCGATGGCCCCCGCTGGGGATAAGTAGCCCGCCTCCGCCAGACTCGTGGGCGGTCGCTTCGGCGGGCTACTTACCCCCAGCTCCTACACCACGCTCAGGGACACGACCCGTGGATATCCAGATTGGCGCCCCAAACGAAAACGACGCCGGTCGCGAGGGAGCGGTGTCGCCTTCCGCCAAAGGGGGGTGCTCAGCGGGGAATATCCATCGTGCCGCTGGAGTTCTGCTTGCCCGGACGCTGCGGCGTGCCGCCGGTGCCGGGGCGCGGGATGCCTTGGGACGGCTCGGTGGGATTGCTGGGCAGGGATATGCCGATACCTCCGACGACGGTCTCGATCTCGGCGGTGTTCAGGGTGGCAATGGACTTCATGGTGTCGCTCCTCGAGTGGCCGGGCGGCGGCGGAATGCCGTTCGCCTGTGGTGGCAGAATGGCGCCGGCCGGTTGCCGGCCGATTGCGCGAAGCGGACGATTGGTTTCGTGAGTTGCGCTGTCGGGTCGCGGCCTAGAGCACGATCTGTTTAGGCTGAAGCGTATCCGGCATTTGCGATGTAGTTGGCGCACTCGCTGGGAGAGAACTCCGAGAGGAGGCTGCCGATGCGTCGCCAGGTTGCTTCAACCGTGCGTTCGCCGGCCTTGCGGAGCATGGTCTTCAGCTTTGCGAAGACCTGCTCGATGGGGTTGAGGTCCGGGCTGTAAGGCGGCAGGAAGAACAGCTTGGCGCCAGCAGCTCGGATGGCTCTGCGGACGGCACTGCTTTTGTGGCTGCCGAGATTGTCGAAGACGACGATGTCGCCTGGGGCCAGCGTAGGCACGAGCGCTTGTTCGACATAGGCGAGGAAGCTTTCGCCGTTGACCGGTCCGTCGAGCACGAGAGGGGCATCGATGCGATCGTGACGCAGAGCGGCGATGAAGGTCAGGGTCCGCCAATGGCCGTGAGGCACCTTGCCGACCAGCCTGGTGCCACGCGGCGACCGCCCGTGCGTTCTGGTCATGTTGGTCTTGGCCCAAGTCTCGTCGATGAAGACCAGGCGCTTGGGATCAATCCTTCCCTGGTACTTGCGCCACTGGCTTCGTCGCCGTGCGACGTCCGGCCGATCCTGCTCGCTGGCGTGCAGGCTTTTTTTTGAAGCTGATCCCTTCGTGGTCGAAGAAGTGCCACACCGCGTAGTAGCTGACCTTGATGCCGCGCTCCGCAAGTTCGGCCACCAACGCCCGCAGCGTCACGTCCGGTCGCTCGTCCAGGCGCGCCATCAGCCAATCTCGCTCGCCCTCAAGAGCGTAGGGCCGACGGCCACCCATCGGTCGGGCCGCCGGGCTGCCCTCTGCCCGTGCTCGCTGGCCCCACTTCACGACGCTCGAGACGCTGACCCGGAACATCGCCGCGACCTTGCGGCAGCTCAGCCCCGACGCGGCAGCGGCAACAACACGTTCGCGCAGATCCAACGAGTACGCTTTGGCCATTCCTGCTGGCCTCCAGTCCAGCCAGCAGTTTGAATCACGATTTCAATGCCTTGGGAATCCTGCTTCGATTCTGAAGGCGAAAATCATGCTCTAGATACAAACGAAACGACGCCGGCTCCGAAGGAGCGGCGTCGTTCCTTGGAAGAGCTTCTTGCTCAGCGCGGGAGGTTCATCGTGCCGGTGGGGATCGGCATGGAGGGGAGCTGGGGAGGCGTCGGGTAGCCGGTGCCGCCGTTGCTCGGCACCTTGCGGGCGAGCAGGCTGGCGCTGGTCAGCAGGCTGGTGTCGACGCCGCCGACGACAGTCTCGATCTCGGCGAGGTTCAGGGTGGCGATGCGGTTCATGATGTCTCTCCTCGGTGTCTGGCGGCGGCGGGGTGCCGTCCGTCGATGAGAGGAGGATGTACCCACCCGGTTTCCAGAGAACTGCGCGAAGCGGGCGGTTGGTTTCGTGGGTTGCGTCGCCGCGACGATGCCGATCGCCCAAAAGAAAACGACGCTGCCGAAGCAGCGTCGTCGTCGCAGGGAAGGATGGCCTGCTCAGGCGTGAGGGATGGAAGGCCTGGGCCTGGGCGTATGCGGTTGCATCTGGGTTTGGGTCGGGGGCATCTGCGGCGGCGTCTCCCGCGGCAACTTGGGGACCGAGATGGCGTCCGCCATCAGGCTGGAGCCGATGCCGCCGACGACGGTCTCGATGTCGGCTGGGTTCAGGGTGGCGATGCGGTGCATGGCGTCTCTCCTCGGTTTTGCGAGCGGCGGGGTGCCGTCCGTCGATGGGAGGAGAATGCATTCGGCCGGTTGCCGGCGAACTGCGCGAAGCCGTCGTTTGGTTTCCCGCGTTTCGCGGCGGCCGGTCAGCCCGCGGTCGTGTCGCCGGGCGGCCGGGTCGCGGCGTCGAGGATCTCGAACACGGACGCCGATTCGTCCTCGCCGCGGCCGGCCTCGATCAGGCGGCCGAACCAGGTGAAGGCGGTGTCGAGCAGCGGCGCGGCGAGGCCGAGCTGCCGAGCGTGGTCGCGAAGGTAGTGCAGGTCCTTCCAGATGATGCGGGCCGGGCCGGGCGCCGGCTGGTAGCGTCGCTCGGCCATCAGGGGGGCGCGGAAATCGAACACCGTCGAGCCGGCGAAGCTGTTGCCGATCGCCCCGACCATCAGCTTGGGATCGAGCCCCGACCGCGTGCCCATCACGAAGGCCTCGGCGACCGCCAGCGTGTTCAGGATCACCAGCAGGTTGGTGGTGAGCTTGGTCGCCATGCCGGCGCCGAATGTCCCGACCCGCGACTGCTTGCGCGAGATCGCGTCGAGCACCGGCGCGCAGCGCGCGATCGCGGCATCGTCGCCGCTGACGAACAGCATGGCCTGGCGCTGCGCCACCACCGGCGGCGTGCCGCTCACCGGACAGTCGATCATCGCCGCGCCGCGGGCCGCCAGGGCATCGGCCAGGCGCTGCTTGAGGGCGACGGGGAAGGTGCCCATCTCGATCACGTCGAGCCCGGCATGGGCGCCGGCGACCAGGCCGCCGGCGCCCAGGAAGGCTTCTTCCATCTGCGCCTCGCTGGCGAGGGCGGAGACCACCACCCGGCTCTCGGCCGCGAGGGTGCGCGCGTCGGCGACCAGCCGCACGCCCGTCGCGGCGACATCGCGGGCCGACGGGCGGTCGACCGCGGCGACGGGAAAACCGTCGGCGATCAGGTTGGCGGCGACGGCGCGGCCGATGCGGCCGAGACCGAGGATGCCTACGGCAGGGAGCGGGGGGGGTGCTTGTGTCATCCGAGATAGGCCTTCACCAGTCGTTCGTCCTGCAGGAAGGACTGCCACTCGCCGGGCGCGATCTCGTGCACGATGCGGCCCAGCGCCATGACGTAGGCGCGGTCGGTGACCTCGGCGGCGATGCCGACGCTCTGCTCGACCAGCAGCAGCGCCATGCCGCGCGCCCGCAGGTCCTTGATCACCATCAGGATGTCCTTGACCACCTTGGGGGCCAGCCCGGTCGACGGCTCGTCCATGATCAGCAGGTCGGGCTGCAACAGGAGCGCGCGGGCGATCGCGACCATCTGCTGCTGGCCGCCGCTCAGCAGCTCGACCGCTGAGTCGAGGCGCTCGCGGATCACCGGGAACAGGTCGTAGACCTCGTCGCGTCCGAAGCGCAGCGCCGTGCCGCGCGCCCGGCGCCCGGCGGTCTCGGCCAGCGCCAGGTTCTCGCGCACCGACAGCTCGCCGAACAGGCGGCGATTCTCCAGCACGACGGCCAGACCATGGCGCACGAAGTGGTGTGGCGGCACGGCCGTGACGTCGGCGCCGCTCTTGACGACCCGGCCGGCGCGCGGCCGCAGCAGGCCGCAGATCGCGCGCACCAGGGTGGTCTTGCCGGCGCCGTTGGCGCCGACCAGCGAGACCGCCTCGCCGTCGCCGACCCGGAGCGACACCTCGTGCAGCACGGTGAGGGCGCCATAGCCGGCGGTGAGTGCGGAGACCTCCAGCACGGTCAGACTCCGAGATAGACTTCGCGCACGCGCGCGTTCTGCTGGATCTCGTCCATGCTGCCGCTGGCGACGATCTCGCCGAAATAGAGCACGTGCACGGTCGGCGCCACGGTCATCAGCCCCATGTCGTGCGACACCAGCAGCACGGTCATGCCGGCGCCATTCAGGGTGACGATCCAGGACCGCAGCTCGTCGATCTCCTGGGCGTTGAGCCCCGATGACGGCTCGTCGAGCAGCAGCAGGCGGGGCTCGCCGACCACGGCGCGGGCGATCTCGAGGATGCGGCGCTGGCCGGCGGTCAGGCTGGCGGCCGGCAGGTCGCGCAGGCGCGCCAGCCCGAAGCGCTCGCAGGCGGCCTCGGCGCGCTCCTGGATGGCGCGCATCTGGCCGCGCGCCGCCGGCGTGCGCAGCAGGTCCTGCAGCATCGAGGTGTGCGTGAGCTTGGCGCAGCCGGCCATGACGTTCTCGAGCACGGTCATGCGCTCGAAGACCTGCGGCGTCTGGAAGGTGCGCACCAGGCCGGCGCGGCCGCGCGCCTGGATGCTGTCGCGGCCGAGCGGCCGGCCGCGATAGACCAGGGTGCCGAGCTGCGGCGTGATGTAGCCGCTGACGATGTTGAACAGGGTCGTCTTGCCCGAGCCGTTCGGCCCGATCAGGCCGACGATGGCGCCATCGGGCACCTCGAAGCTGACCGAGCGCAGCACCGCCAGGCCGCCGAAGGCATGGCCGATTCCCTGCAGGGCGAGCATCGGCTCAGCCGCCATGGCCGGCCCTCCGCCGCTGCCACAGCCGCGCCGCGGTGCCGAGCAGGCCTTCCGGCATCAGCACGACGATGGCGACCAGGGCGAGCCCGAACAGGATCTGGTGGATGTCGCCGAGCTTGCTCAGGAACTCGGGCAGGAAGGTCACGAAGGCGGCGCCGGCCAGGATGCCGGGGATCGAGGTCGTGCCGCCGATCACCGGGATCAGCAGGAAGTTGATCGAGCGGTCGACGGTGAAGCTCTGCGTGCTGACGAACGAGGCGTGGTGCGCGAACAGGCTGCCGGCCAGGCTGCCGAACAGGGCGCAGACCACGAAGACGTGCGTGCGCAGCCGCTGCAGGTCGATCGACAGGGCCGCCGCCGCGGTCGGCGCGTCGCGCATGGCGCGCAGCATCAGGCCGCTGCGGCTGTCGACCAGGTTGCGGGCCGCCCATAGGCAGGCGAAGGCGACCAGCCAGACCAGGTAATAGTAGCGCGACGGCCGGTCGAGGGCGAAGCCGAACAGGTTGAGCTTGGGGATGCCGCCGATGCCGAGCGTGCCGCCGGTCAGCCAGTCCCATTCGAAAAACAGCGCGCTGGCGATGGCGCTGAAGGCGAGCGTCCCGAGCGCCAGGAAGTAGCCGGTCAGCCGCAGGATCGGCCGGCCGATGGCGTAGGCGATGGCCATGCTGAGCCCGGCGCCGACCGCGAAGCCGACGATCGCCGGCAGGCCCAAGGTCACCGTGCAGTACGCGCTGGCATAGGCACCGATTCCGTAGAAAGTCGCCTGCGCCAGGTTGACGATGCCGCAATGGCCGAGCAGCAGGCCGATGCCCAGGCCGGCGATCGAGTAGATGCCGGTGAACACCAGCAGGTCGGCGATGTTGCGCGGCACGACCAGCGGCAGGACGGCCCACACGACCAGCGCCAGGGCGAGCCAGATGAGCTTGCCGCGCACGCTCAGCCGCCCCGTCGGCCGGCGCGGCCCAGCATGCCCTGCGGCATCAGGATCATGATGGCGATCAGGGCGCTGAAGGCGACCACGTCCTTGTAGGACGACGAGATGCCGATGATGGCCAGCGATTCGACCAGCCCCAGGGTCAGGCCGCCGACCGCGGCGCCCAGCGGGTTGGTGAGGCCGCCCAGCACGGCGGCGGCGAAGCCCTTCAGGGTCAGGCTGAGCCCCAGCGTGTAGTCGACGCCGACCAGCGGCGTCACCAGGATGCCGCCCAGCGCGCCCAGCAGCCCGCCCAGCACGAAGGTGAAGGTGCGCATGCGGCCGACGTCGATTCCGTTGGTCGCGGCGCCGTCGGGATCGATCGAGGCGGCCATCATCGACAGGCCGAGATGGGTGCGATGATAGAAGGCGCGCAGTCCCAGGGTGGCGACGACGCCGATCGCGACCAGCCACAGCGCGTGCGTCTGGATCACCGCGTCGCCGATCAGCAGCACACCCTCGCCGCCGATCGGCGGCAGCAGATGGCCGTCGCGGCCGACGAAGAACAGCACGCCGGCCGAGGCGGTCAGCGCCAGGCCGATGGTGAGCAGCAGGAAGCTGTCCTCGCTGGCGCCCTTGCGCGCCATGTGGCGGACGAAGGCGAGCTCGATCGCCGCGCCGATCAGGGCGCCCGACAGCGCCCCGCCGGCGATCGCGCGGCGTAGGGCCAGCCCAGCTTGGTGAGCAGCAGCACCGTCGTCATGGCGCCGACGACGCTGAACTCGCCCTGCATGGCGTTGATCACGCGGCTGCCCTTGAAGATGGCGGAGAGGCCCATGCCGACCAGGGCATAGACGATGCCGTTGGTGACGCCGGCGAAGACGGCCTGCAGGACGAGGCTGAAGGTCATGGCGGGAGGCAGGCACCGAGCGGCGCCGGGGACAGCGGCTCCCGGCGCCGGCGGTGCGCGCGATTGCTCAGGGCGCGACGCGGAACGGCGTGCGCGTGTACTTGCCGTCGACCAGCTTGGAGTAGACGTAGCTCGACATCGGGATGCCGGTGAGGTCGTCGGCGCCGAAATTGTAGCTCGCCATCACGCCGGTATAGGGCTGGCGCATCGCCTCGCAGATCTTCTCGCCTCCGGCATCCGGGCCGGCCTTGGCGATCGCCGCGGCGAGCAGGTGCGCCGCATCCCAGGCGGCCGCCTCGAAGTTCTTGGGCGTGGCGTTGTAGGCCTTCTTGTAGGTCTCGACGAAGTCCTTCTGGCTGGGCAGCGGATCCTCGCCGACCAGGAACTCGGGGATCACCACGTTGTTGGCGCCGACGCCCATGGCGTTGACGTACTCGTAGGACGACGAGCCGATCGCGGCGATCACCGGCTGGGTCATCTGGATCTGGCGCACGTTGCGGAACGGCGTCGCCGAGGTGGCGATGATCAGCACCGCGTCGGGCTGCGCCGCCTTGACCTTGGCGGCCTGGGTGGTGGTGTCGGTGGCGCCGATCTCGAACTTCTCGACGGCGACCAGCTTGACCCCGTACTTGTCGAGCATGGGCTTCAGTTCGGCCAGCACCACGGCGCCGTAGCCGGCGTCGTGCAGCACGCCGAGCTTGGTCGCCTTGATCTCCTTGGCGTACTCGAGCAGCGCCTGGGCGTTGAGCTTCTGGGGCGGCAGGATGTGGGCGAGGCACTTGCGGTCGCGCTCGATCGCCGGGCCGAGGCCGGTGAAGGCGATCTGCGGGATCTTGTTGGCGTGCGTGACGCCGCCCACGGCGACGGTGCTGGCGGTCATCGACGGGCCGATCAGCGCCACCACCTTCTGGCCGAACACCAGATCGTTGGCCTTGCTGAGCGCGGTGTCGGGATTCGAGGCATCGTCCTCGACGATTAGCTTGAGCGGCCGGCCGTTGATGCCGCCCTTGGCGTTGATGTCCTTCTCGGCCAGCAGCAGGCCGTTGCGCTCGGGGATGCCGAGGCCGGCACCGGCCCCGGTGGTCGAGACGATGACGCCGACCTTGACCGGGTCGCCCGCCGGCGTGGCGGCGCCTTGCGCCCAGGCCGCGGTAGCCGACAGGCCGAACAGGACCACCGCGCCGGCCAGCCGGCGCGAGATGCGTACGGACTTCATGCTTCTCATTCCTCCCGTTTCACGATCGCTTGCGTCCGCTCCGGTCACACCAGGGGCGGCGGCCCGGCGAAGCCGAGCTCGTGCTGTCCGAACAAGGTACCCTGGACCTCGGGCGAGAACATGACGTGGGCATGCGCGGCCGCCGCATCGCGGAACAGCCGGTGCATGATGTGGCCCTCGTACAGGCCGCCCGAGCCGGCGATGCCCATCAGCAGGTCGATCGCCTCGCGGCACAGGCGGACCGAGAACGCGGCATCGCGGCGATAGCGCACCTTGTCGGCAAGCTCGGCGGTGCGTCCGGCGCGGGCCTGCTGCATGGCGTGCGCGCAGGCCTGTCGCATCAGCATCTCGGCCGCGTCGATGCGGGCGCCGGCCTCGGCGACCTTGATCTGCAGCGGCTGGCTGGCGGCCAGCGGCGCGCCGGTGTTGGTGGCGTTGCGCTTGCGGGCCGCCATGACGACCGAGTCGTAGGCGCCCTGGGCGCAACCCAGCATGACGCCGCTCAGCACGTAGGGGCCGAGCGCCAGCATCGGCAGCCGGAACAGCGGACCGGTGTTGACCGCCGAGCCGGGATGCGGCCCGCCGGTCAGCTGCCAGACCGACAGGGTGCGGTGCTCGGGCACGAACAGGTTGCGCACCTCGACGTCGTTCGACCCGGTGCCGCACAGGCCGACCGCCTTCCAGGTGTCGTAGACCTGGTATTGTGATCGGTGGACCAGGGCGAAGCGGGTGTCGACCACCGGGCCGCCCTCGTGCTCGCGCACCTGGTAGCCGAGCATGTTCCAGTCGCAATTGTCGACGCCGGAGCTGAGCGGCCAGCGGCCGCTGACCTCCCAGCCGCCCTCGACCTTGCGGCCGCGGCCGTTGGGAAAGATCAGCGAGGTGGCGATCAGCACGTCGCGCGACACCTCCCACAGCTCCTGCTGGGCGCGCGGATCGAAGAAGCCGAGCATCCAGTGATGGCTCGACAGGTTGCCGAGGTTCCAGGCGGTCGAGGGGCAGACGCGCGCCACCTGGGCGCAGGCATCGACGAAGATGCCGACGTCGAGCTCGGCGCCGCCGACCCGCGCCGGCTGGGTGATGCGGAACAGGCCGGTGCGATGCAGGTCGCGCTCGGTCGCCTCCGGCATGCGGCGCAGCCGCTCGCACTCGGCGGCGCGCGCCGCCAGGGTCGGCCGCAGGTCGTGGGCGCGGCGCACCATCTCGTCGTAGGCGACGCCGGCGAAGGACACGGTCTCTGCCGGCAGGGTCGCCATGCGCTCCCAGCCGGGTGTGGTGGTGTCTGGCATGCTTCTGCCTCCCGTCCGAAGGACGTTTCTTCCCGTCGCCACGATGCGCGGCGCGCCGCCCGCGGTCAAGCCTAGGTCAAGCGACCTGACTCGCTGGTCGATTGACCCGCAGCCGGGAGCGGCGGGATACTGGAACGTCAACGAAACGGGAAGGAAAACGCCATGGCCGTGAAGGTCGTCGAGATCCATCATCACGCGGTGCGCATCGGCTCGGACGCCGCCACTCTCGAGTCGCTCGAGCGATTCTACGACGAGACGCTGGGCCTCAAGCGCGACACCGGCAAGCCGGAGATTGCCGGCATCCCGGGCATGTGGATCAACGTCGGCGAGGTCGGCCAGCTGCACCTGATCGGCGGACCTCTGCCGTCGCGTCTGGCCCAGTCGCCCGACAAGGATCCGACCCTGCCGCACGTCGCGCTGGGCGTCGAGGACATCGCCGCGACGCGCGCCGAGCTCGACCGGCTGGGCGCCGACTACTGGTCGCTGAAGGGCGCCACCAGCCCGGATGCCGAGCAGCTGTTCCTCAAGGATCCCTGCGGCAACGTCATCGAGCTGCACCAGTTCGACAAGTGCCGCTGCGCCCTGCGCAGCCGCGTGAAGTAGCAAGCCCGCCCGACCGCGCGCCTCCAGGCGCGCTCATGGGTCTGAGCGCGCAGAATGCGCGCGGTCCAGGGGACGACGGCTTCCGGGACCGCGCGCCTCCAGGCGCGCTCATGATTCCGAGCGCGCAGGATGCGCGCGGTCCGGGGGACGACGGCTTCGGGACCGCGCGCCTCCAGGCGCGCTCATGAGCTTGAGCGCGCAGAATGCGCGCGGTCCAGGGGACGACGGCTTCCGGGACCGCGCGCCTCCAGGCGCGCTCATGATTCCGAGCGCGCAGGATGCGCGCGGTCCCGATGAAGGCTCAGGCCGGAGCCGAGAGCCCGGCGCACAGGAACGGCACGATCTGGCGGATCGCCGTCTCCATGTCGGCCGGGTCGCAGGCGCCGCCGGAGATCGCCTCGAGCCGGCCGGGCTGCAGCAAGGTCCAGACATAGGCGCCCATCATGAAGTAGTAGCGCCAGTACAGCACGTCGGCCGGCAGCTTCGGCAGGGCGCGGCGCAGGGCGGCGACGTACAGCGCGTTGGTCTCGTCGTAGATGTCGGCGCGCACCCGGCTCGCCGTCTCGTCGGGGTCGGTGAACAGGCGGGCGTGCATCTGCTGCCCGGCACGACCGCCGCCCGGCCGCGTCTCGGCCGACAGCAGAGAGCGAACCAGGTGGTCGACCAGCTCGGGCAACGGCACGACGCCGCCTCTGTGCCGCGCCTCGGCCTCGTGCAGCAGCTGGCGCCGCCGCTCGGTCACGGCGCGGCCATGGCGCGCCACCACCGCCTCGAAGATCGCCCGCTTGGACTCGAAGTAGTAGTGCAGCTGGCCGAGATTGACCTTGGCGCGGCGGGCGATGGCGCGGGTCGTGGCGCCGCCGTAGCCGTTCAGGCCGAACAGCTCCTCGGCGACGTCGAGGATTCGGTCGGGGATCGAGGCGCGGCTGGCGCGGCGGCCGCGCCGTTCGACCGTCGCCGTGGGGGCCGGCTTGCGCGCCGCCGGCTTCTTCTGCGCGAGGCTGCGGGCCATCGGCCGGCCTAATCGTCGGGCTGCCGCAGATGGGCGCTGGCTTCCTCCTCGGTGCGCAGCCACAGCTCGGTCGCGATCGGGCTCTCCGCTTCCTCGAGGATGTGCCCGACCAGGCCGACGGCGCGGGCCATGACGCCGAAGCCGCGCACCACTTTCCACGAGAAGCCCAGCTCGCAGCACAGCGCGCCGATCGCGCCGGTGGCGTTGACCGGCAGTTCCTTGCCCGACAGACGCTCGGCCTCGCGGGCGATCGCCTGCATCAACGCCACGTAGCGGCCCGACAGGCCGCATTCGGCGGCGACCGCGAACAGCCGCGGGGCGCGCGGATCGACCGGCTTGTGGATGGGATGGCCGAGCCCGGGCAGGATGCGGCCGGCCGCCTTGTACTCGGCGGCGATGGCGCGCGCCTTGGCCTCGAGATCGACCTCGCCGGACCCCGCGACCAGCGTCTCCGACAGCAGCCGCGCCGCATTCTCCATGCTGCCGACGAACACCGTGCCCAGCCCGCACAGGCCGGCCGCGACGGCGGCCTGCATGGATTCGGGCGCCCCGGCATAGGTCAGCCGCGCCGCGAGCGCGCTCGGCGTCAGGCCGTGCTCGACCAGGGTGACCAGGATGGCGTTGTAGACCCGGCTCTCCTCGCGGGTCGGCAGGCGGCCGGTGAGCTGCAGGAACGAGAAGTCCCCGAGATCGAGCCGACCGATCACCTCGCTCGGCAGGTCCTTGCCGCGCACCACGATGCGCTTGCGGTTGCTCCAAGCGATGTCGGAGCGGATCGGTCGACGCGGTCGCGCCATGGTGGTTTCCCCCGGTTCTTGTCGCCGACCGTCATAGCATCGTCTTCGGGTCCTTGGGCATCCGACTGCGATCGCGCTACTTGGCGGGCGCGGCGGCGATGTTGCGGAACACCGCATCGAGGACGCGCCCGGCATCGTCCGGAGGCAGATCGGCGAAGGCCCGGAACATCGCCGCGCCGAGCCGGCAATAGGCGGCGTATTGGTCGGGCTTGACGCGGTTCGCCTCGAGCAGCAGCCGTGCTTCGGCCTCGCCGTATTGGGCGGCGAGGCTGCGGAAAACCTTGGCGTAGGCGGTGTCGAGCGCGTCGGGCCTCTGGTCGCGCTTGGCGGCGGGCGAGGCCAGGACGCGCTCCGACAAGGCCGCCTCGCGCTGGCGCAACGCGGGCCCCAGAAGCGCGACCGCGCGGCCGCTCCCGGCACTGCCGACGGCATAGGCGAAGCAGGCGGCAGGGTCGGCCTTGGCCAGGAACTCGTACTGGTCGGCGAGCAGCCGGGCATAGTCCGCGAGCACCGGCGTGGCGGCCAGCGGCAGGCGCGCGCGAATCAGCGGCATCACCGTTTGCTCGCGGAACGTGTCGGTCAGCGCGCCTTCGCTGGCGCCGCTTCGATAGGCCTCCAGCGCCTGCCCGGCCAGCGTGTCGAGCGTGCCCGGCGCCGCCTGCTCGGCCGCCGCGAACAGCGCGATATGGCCGAGTGCGGTCCTGAAGGTCGCGCGGTCGGGAGCCGCTCCATAGCCGGAGAGCGCGAAGCGGTGGCTGTCGACGACACCGGTGATGACCTGCGCCGCCGCCAGCTCCTCGGTCGTGGGAAACCACATCTTGTCCGACGGCCACGACACCGCCTTGTCGACGAAGGGCTTGGGATAGCCGGCGTCGAGCATGTCGCGCCGCATCGTGTCGGCGCTGTCGACGCCGCCGAAGGCGCTGCGGTGGAAACCCAGGCGTCCGCTCGGCCCCAGCCAGCGTTCGCGGCCGGCGCGGAAGGCGATCGTGCAGGCCGAGTCGCACTGTGTCGCGGTGTAGACCGCGAGTCCGCGGGCGCGAATCAGATCGGCCAGCTTGCGGGCCTCGCCGAGCCGCCCGCCGATGCTGTTGAGGTGCACGATGGCGGCTTGCGGCGACTCGGCCAGGACGCGCTCGAGGTCGCGTGTCACCCCGTACTTCAGGCCGCCGGCGACCTCGATCTCGCGGCCGTCGCGGATGCGGCGAACGATGTAGTCGGGAATCGTCGGATCGCCGGCGAAGGCGATCGCCGCGGCCTCGCGGACCTGCGGCAGGCCGTAGCGCGCCACTTGCCAGACCAGGCTGGCGGCGGTGACCAGAAGCATGCCCTGCGCGGCGACGCCCCACAGGCCCGACCGTCCATCGCGCCGCCGCTCGGTCCGGTAGCGGCCTGCCGAGCGCCAGGTGCCGACGACCTGGAAGACCGTGACGCCGATCGCCAGGCCCCATCCCAGGGTCACGACGACCGCCGCGGTGACGGGCGTGTATTCGAGATGGCGCGCCGCAGTGCCCAAGGCGGCGATCAGGGGAACCACCAGCAGGCCGCCCAGCACGTAGACCAGCCAGTAGGACAGCGGCAGCGAATAGCCGCCTTGCCAGAAGCGCCGGAGCGGGTTGCGCGGCGACTGCGGCGAGGCGCTCTCGGTCATCCTCAGCCCGGGTTGCGCCAGATCGGCGGCCGCGCCCGCACCGGGTCGAGCAGCGACCAGTCGCCCGGCTCGACCGTGTGGCCCTTGGGGAAGGGCGGCCGCGGCTCCTGGCCGAGCGCCCGCATGACCCGGTCGTCGCGGTAGTAGCAGAGCACCACGACGCGGCAGAGCGCGGCAACCGGCAGGCCGCCCTCGCTGCGCCAGCGCTCGGCGACCTCCAGCCGGCGGGCCGGCGCGAGCGCGGCGAAGCTGCCCTCGACCAGCGCATCGAGCCGCGCCAGAGCGGTACAGACGTCGGCGTGGTCGCGCTCGAGGCTGCGCGCGATGTCGTCGAGGATGGCCGGATCGTCGGCGCCCGGCACGCCGTAGCGCGTGCTGGCCGGGATCATGGTGGCGGCGAAGGCGGCGAGGCCGGCGCGTTGCGCCGCGGTCAGGGTCTCAGGCATCGAACAGGGTCCCTTCGGCGGCGCGGCGCTTGATCTGGTCGGCGATGTAGAGCGCCAGGGCCTGGATGGTCGAGGTCGGGTTGACGCCGCCCGAGGTCACCCAGATGCTGCCGTCGACGATGAACAGGTTGCGCACGTCGTGGCAGCGCCCCCAGCCGTTGACCACCGAGCGCTCGGGATCGTCGCCCATGCGCGCCGTGCCCAGCAGATGCCAGCCGCCGTTGAGGATCGGCGCCTCGACCGTGATGTCGCGGCAGCCGACTTCCGCGAGGATGCGGCGGGCGTTGCCGATTCCGTGCAGCATCATCTTTCGGCTGTTCTCCGAGATCGTGTAGTCGATGCGCGGCGCCGGGATTCCGTTGCTGTCCTTGAGCACCGGATCGAGAGTGACCCGGTTGTGCGGCTCGGGCAGGTCCTCGCAGATCGCCGACAGGCCGATGCGGTGGTTGAGCAGCTCGCGATAGACTCGGTGATGATCCTCGCCGAACGGCAGGCGGCCGGCCGCGGTGCTGCTGATCGCCTCGAGGATCGACGGTGTGCCGCGGCCGAACTGGTAGGTGTAGCCGCGCACGAAGCCGCGATTGGGATCGGTCTCGTAGAATTCCTGGCTCCACAGGCAGAGCGGCGGGCCGTGGTTGCCGTCGAGCGGCTCGTCGGCATAGCCGTAGATGTGGGCGTAGGGATGGAACATCAGGTTGCGGCCGACCAGGCCGCTCGAGTTGGCGATGCCGTTGGGGAAGCGGCCGGACTGCGAGTTCAGCATCAGCCGCGGCGTGCCGACGCCGTTGCAGGCCACGATCACCAGCTCGGCCGGCTGGACCTGCTCGCGGCCCTCGGCATCGTAGTAGATCACGCCGTTGGCCATCCCGTCGGGACCCAAGGTGATCTCGCGCACCCGGGCGCGGGTGCGCAACTCGACGCCGGCGCGGAGCGCCGCCGGCCAGTAGGTGATGTCGGTGCTGGCCTTGGCGCCCTGGGCGCAGCCCGGCGTGCAGTGGCCGAGGTTGAGGCAGCGGCCGCGGCCCTCGTAGTCGACCGTGGCGATCGAGCTGTCGGACGGCCACCAGTGCCAGCCCAGCCGGTTCATCGCCCGGCCGAAGCGCTCGCCCGACTTGCCGAGCGGCAGCGGCGGCATCGGCGGCTGCTTGGGCGGATAGGCGGGGTCGCCGGCCAGTCCCGAGACGCCGGTCATGCGATCGTTCTCGGCGAAGAACGGCTCCAGGGTGGCGTAGTCGACGGGCCAGTCGTCGGCGACGCCGTCGAGGCTGCGCACCCGGAAGTCGGACGGCTTCAGGCGCGGATAGTGCGCCGTGTACATGATCGTGCTGCCGCCGACGCCGTTGAAGTTCACCACCTTGATCGGCGAGTTGGCGTCGTTGATCGGATAGTCGGTGTCGCGCTTGCGCCGGTTGGGGTTGGTGGCGAAGTCCGAGAAGAAGCGCGCCTCCCAGTCGCGGCCGTTGCTCGGATAGTCGGTCGGCTTCACCCAGTCGCCCTGCTCGAGGCAGAGGATGCGCATGCGGGTGTCGGCGAGGCTCCAGGCCACGGCCGCCCCCGACGCTCCCGATCCGATGATCAGGACGTCCACCTTGTCGTTCATGCCCCGCGTCCTCTCCCGCCGCCGTTCTCGTTGCGGCGGGGACGTTAGGGCGATTCCGGCTTTCCGGAAAGACGGCTCAGGAGCGCGGCGGCATCGGCGGCCGGTACTTGTCGAGGACCGGGCGCAGCTTGTCGACCGAGACGCCGAGCGCGCTCGCCAGCTTCTGGGCATGCGCCGCCATCTGCTGATCGGTCGGCGGGCCGTCCGACGAGGGCGGCCCGACCTGGCGGAAGGCGGCGCGCACCTTGTCGGTCGACAGGCCGAGATCGCGGGCGATCTGCTCGAACGGCGGGCCGCCACCCGGAGGACCGCCCTGCTGGCCTCCACCGGGACGACCACCGCCCGGCGGACCGCCGGAGCCGCCTTCCAGATTGCCCGAGGAGGAAGAGCCGAACTGGGCCATCGCCAGGCCGGGGAGGGAAGAGGCGCCGGCGGCGAGGGCCGCGAGGCGCAGGACGGCGCGGCGCCGCGTTCCTGTCGTCATGGTCATGTGCCCGATACGCGCGGCCCCGGGGCGGCATCCCCAGGCGCCTGCCCTCCGCGATGGACGCACCGAATATTTTCGGAGATGGACCGAAAATATTGAGGTTAAGTATTGCTTGACTTCTGCGCCGGTCGACTCCATCTCCGGACTTGGCGCTTGTTGCGAAGACTCGCGAAACCGGTGTCGCCCTCGAGATTTTCGGGTCGTATGGTGCCCGGAAATTCCGCCGTCATCGGCGGGCAGGGGAAGAGGAGAACGCCATGGATCTCAAGGGCAAGGTCGCCGTCGTGACCGGCGGCAACGGCGGGCTGGGGCAGCGAATCTGCCACGCGCTGGCGGCCGAGGGCTGCCACATCGCCGTCGTCTACGCGCGCAGCCGCGACCCGGCCGAGCAGGTGGCCCGGGACCTGGAGCGCCAGCAGGTGGCGGCGCAAGCCTTCGCCTGCGACGTGACGCAACGCCCGCAGGTGCAGCAGCTGGTCGACGACGTGCTGGCGCGCTTCGGTCGGCTCGACATCCTGATCAACGACGCCGCCTACAACAAGGCGATCCCGTTCACCGACCTCGACGGCCTGACCGACGCGGAATGGGACAAGATCCTCGACGTCAACCTGACCGGCCCGATGCTGCTCACCCGGGCGGTGGGGCCGGTCATGAAGCGGCAGGGCTTCGGCCGCATCGTCAACATCTCCTCGGTCGCCGGGCTAGGGCCGACCGGCTCGTCGATCGCCTACGCGGTGTCGAAGGCCGGGCTGATCCATCTCACCAAGTGCATGGCGGTGGCGCTGGCGCCCGAGGTGCTGGTCAATTGTGTCGCCCCGGGTCTGCTGGAGGGCACGCGGGCGACCGCCAACCTGCGGCCCGAGCAGGTCGAGAACGGCCGCCGGCAGTCGCTGCTCGGCAAGGCGGCCGACAAGGACGACGTCGCCGACCAGGTGGTCACCATGTGCCGGACGTCGACGATGACCGGCCAGACCCTCGTCATCGATTCCGGACGCACGTTCCACTGATCAGGCAGGAGGCCAGCATGGCGGCACGACGTACCCTGGGCGGCAGCGCCTTGTCGGTCTTTCCGATCGGGCTGGGCTGCATGTCGCTGTCCGGCGCCTATGGCGGGCTGAGCGACGAGGAGGGAATCCGGGTCGTCCATCACGCCCTCGATCGCGGCGTCGACTTTCTCGACAGTTCCGACATGTACGGCTGGGGCCACAACGAGAGCCTGCTCGGCCGGGCGCTGGCGGGCGGGCGACGCGACAAGGTGGTGCTGGCCACCAAGTTCGGCCAGACGCAGCGGCCGGGCGGCGCCAACGGCGTCGACGGCCGGCCGGCCTACGTGCGCGAGGCCTGCGAGGCCAGCCTGAAGCGGCTGGGTGTCGACGTGATCGACCTCTACTACCAGCACCGCGTCGATCCGACGGTGCCGATCGAGGACACGGTCGGCGCCATGGCCGAACTGGTGCGCGCCGGCAAGGTGCGGGCGCTGGGGCTGAGCGAGGCCAAGCCGGAGACGATCCGGCGGGCGCACGCCGTACATCCCATCGCGGCGGTGCAAAGCGAGTACTCGCTGCTC
Organism: Reyranellaceae bacterium; assembly: GCA_046349275.1. Lineage (GTDB taxonomy): Bacteria > Pseudomonadota > Alphaproteobacteria > Reyranellales > Reyranellaceae > Reyranella. Next base: position 90,170 of record JAXMCN010000004.1, read on the forward strand.
TACCGCGTCGAGGCCGAGGAGACCCTGGCGACCACGCGGGCGCTCGGCATCTCGTTCGTCGCCTACGCGCCGCTCGGCCGCAGCCTGCTGACCGGCCAGGTACGTCAGGCCTCCGACATCCCGCAGGGCGACGGCCGCGGCCGCCATCCGCGCTTCGCCGGCGACAACCTGGCGCGCAATCTCGAGCGGGTCGCGGCGATCGAGGCGGTGGCGCGCGGCCGGGGCGCCACGCCGGGACAGGTGGCGCTGGCGTGGCTGCTGGCCCAGGGGCCGGACATCGTGCCGATCCCCGGCACCAAGCGGGCCGAGCGGGTCGACGAGAACCTCGCCGCGCTCGGCGTCGCGCTGAGCGCCGAGGAGCTGGCGCGGCTGTCGACCGCCCTGCCGCCCGGCGCCGCCGCCGGCACGCGCTATCCCGAGGCGGCGCTGAAGGCCGTCTACCTGTAGGCGACGCGCCCGCGCGTCGCTGCTCGCTCGAACCGCGTCGCGGAGCCGGAGCGTGTCCGGCGCTTGACGGTAAAGGTCTCTGCCTTCACCGTAACTGACACGGCCGTCAGTAGAATGCGGCGCAGACCCGGGAGGAAGCCATCACGCTCGCCGCCAACGTCACGCGGCTGGTCGACCTGATCCGCGTCGCGACGCGCCGCCAGCCCACCGCCGCCGCCATCGAGTTCGAGGGCGAGACCGTGACCTACGGGGCGCTCTACGAGCGGGCGCTGCGGCTGGCCAACGGCTTGCGTGCCCGTGGCCTGGCGCCGGGCGATGCCGTCGGCATCTTGGCCGGCAACAGCCCGGACTTTCTCGCGCTCTACCTCGCCTGCCAGCTCGCCGGCCTGGTGGCGGTGCCGCTGAACTATCGCGCGGTCGCCGACGACGTCGTGTTCGTGCTGGGCAACTGCGCGGCGCGCGGCCTGCTGCACGGCCCGGAGTACGCCGCGATCGTCGCGGCGGCGCGCGGCCGGCTGCCGGCCCTGCATGCGCCGGCCGTGCTCGCGATCGGCGGTGACGAGTGGCAGCGGCTCGCGACGCAAAGCCCGGCCGACGAGATCGCGCCGGTGGCGCCGACCGCGCCCGCCTGCATCTTCTACACGTCGGGCACCACGGGCTTTCCCAAGGGCGCCATGATGAGCCACCTCAACGTGCTCGCGCGGCTGTCGTCGTGGGGCTGGGAGTTCGGGCTGAACGCCGGCGACGTCGTGCTGGTGCCGGGGCCGGTGTTCCACATGTCGTTCTCGTCGATCGCCCTGATCGCCCTGGCGGCCGGCGGCAAGGTCGTGCTGACGCGCGACTTCGAGGCGCGCGACGCGCTCGACCTGATGGCCCGCTTCGGCGTCACCTGGTCGTTCCTGGTGCCCAAGATGATCTCCCTGCTTCTCGAGTCGCTGGCCGAGGGCGGCAACCGCCAAGCCGGACGGGCGCTGCGCGGCCTGCTGAGCTCGGGTTCGCCGCTTCCGCAGCCGGTGCTCGATTCGCTGCTGCGCGAGTTTCCGGCGACGCGAATCACCGACGCCTATGGCTGGACCGAAACCGGCTGGGTCAGCCTGTGCCCGCACGAGGAGCTGGTGGCCGGGCGCCGCTCGGTCGGCCGCGCCGCCTTCGGCTGCGAGCTGGCGGTGCTCGACCGCGACGGCCGCGAGCTGCCGGCCGGCGAGGTCGGCGAGATCTACGCCGCGCCGCCGCTCAGCTTCCTCGGCTACTACGGCAATGCCGAGGCCAGCGCCCGCATCCGCAAGGGCAAGTGGGAGACCGGCGGCGACATGGGCACGCTCGATGCCGACGGCTATCTGCAGCTCGTCGATCGCAAGAACGACATGATCATCAGCGGCGGCGAAAACATCTACCCGGCCGAGATCGAGCGCGTGCTGGTGCAGCATCCGAAGATCTTCGAGGTCACGGTGGTCGGCGTGCCGGACGACAAATGGGGCGAGTCGCCGCGCGCCTGCATCGTGCTGCATCCCGGCGAGACCGCCTCGGCCGACGAGATCATCGAATTCTGCGACGGCCGGCTGGCCCGTTACAAGCGGCCGCGCTCGGTCGAATTCCTCGAGATCCTGCCGCGCAACGCAATGGGCAAGGTGCTGCGCCGCGAGTTGCGTGACCGCTACTGGGACGGCCAGCCGGTGCGCGTGCGCTGATCCAAGTCGACGAAGTGTGGGAGGAAACGACATGACCAAGACGACGATGCGCCGGCCGCTGGCCGTGCGCGGCCTGGCGGCGCTGCTGACCGCCACCGTGGGACTCGGTGCACCGCTCGCGGCCTCGGCCGAGACGGTGAAGCTCGGCCTGATCGGCAGCCTGACCGGTCCGCACGCCGGCTGGGACGTGCCGGCCAGCGAAGGCCTGCGCATGGCGGTGGGCGAGATCAACGCCAAGGGCGGCTTCACCGTCGGCGGCAAGACCTACACCTTCGCGGTCAGCGAGGAGGACGCACAGTCCAAGCCCGACGTCGCCGCCGCCGGCGCGCAGAAGCTCCTGAGCGACGACGACATCAAGGTCGTCTTCGGCATCCTGACCAGCACGCCGGGCATGGCCGCGGCGGTGCCGATCGGCAAGGCCAAGGTGCTCTACATCGGTGGCTTCACCTCGCTCGACACCCTGATCGGCAAGCCGGGCAACGAGCTGTTCTTCCGCGCGCTCGACTCCGACGGCATCGCCGCCGCGCCGTTCGTGCAGGAGACGGTGAAGGAGCTCGGCGTCAAGAAGATCGGCATGCTGTTCCCCAACGAGGACGTCTCCAAGAGCATCGTCAAGGCCTACCAGCCGCTGTTCGAGAAGGCCGGCGTGCAGGTGCCGATCGTCGAGTACTTCCAGCCCGGCACCAGCGACTTCGCCCCCGTGCTGCGCAAGTTCCAGCGCCAGGGGCTCGACGGGCTGTTCATCGGCTACTCCGATCCCGACGCCGAGGCGATCGTGCGCCAGAGCCTCGAGGTCGGCGACCTGCCGACCAAGTTCATCTATCGCGGCGGCTCGGGCGCGCCGGCCGCCAAGTATGCCGGCCGCATCGACGGCTTCGCCTGGCAGATCCTGACCCGCGACCTCGAGACGGCGAACGATGCCAAGGTCAAGGCGTGGATCGAGCGCTACAAGGCGTTCGCCAAGAAGGACGTGACGGCGACGACCTACTGGGCGCTGACCTTCTACGACTCGCTGTCGATGCTGGTGCAGGCCATGCAGGCGGCCGGCAGCACGACCGACGTCAAGGCGATCGCCGCCAAGCTCAAGGGCATGAAGTACGACGGCGTGCGCCAGATGCAGTTCGACCCGCAGGGCTTCGCGCGCACCGACATCGACATCGGCTTCATCAAGGGCGGCAAGACCTTCTCCGTGCCGGCCCATCTGCAGTAGGCACGGGGAACCGCCGCGATGTGGCTGGACGTCGTCCAGACCGCCACCGACGGGCTGATGGTCGGTGGCCTGTACGCCAGCGTGGCGCTCGGCATCACCCTGGTGTTCGGGCTGGTCGGCATGCTGAACTTCGCGCATGGCCAGATGGTCATGCTGGGAGCCTATGTCGCCTTCTTCTCGACCCTGGCCGGCTTCGGCTTCTGGCTCGGCCTGCTGTTCGCCCTGCTGTCGATGGCGCTGTTCGGCGCGCTGCTCGAGCGCACGGTGTTTCGCCGTACGCTCAGCGACCCGATGATGGGGCTCACTGTGTCGCTCGGCCTGATCATGATCATCGAGAACCTGGCCGCGGCGTGGTTCACGCCCGATCCGCGCTTCATGGAGCCGCCGGTGTCGGGCGAGCTCAGGCTGGGGCCGCTGGTCCTGTCGTCGCAGCGTGTGCTGGTGATGGCGCTGACGACGGTGCTGATCGCCGGCTTCTACGCCTTTCTGCGCGTCACGACGCTCGGCAAGGCGATCCGCGCCATGGCGCAGAACCGCACCGGCGCGGCCCTGGTCGGGGTCAAGGTGACCCGGGTCAGCGCCGTCATCTTCGCCATCGGCAGCGGCCTCGCGGGCGCCGCCGGCGCGCTCTACGGCAGCCTGTTCGCGATCTCGCCCTTCATGGGCAACGCGCCGCTGATGAAGGGCTTCATTCTGGCTGCCTTCGGCGGGCTGGGCAGCGTGCCCGGCGCGATCGTCGCCGGCTGCCTGCTCGGCCTCGCCGAGAGCTTCGGCTCGCGCTACCTGTCGGCCTCGTTCCGCGACGGCTACGGCTTCGTCGTGCTGATCCTGACCCTGCTGCTCATGCCCAACGGCCTGTTCGGCAATCGCAAGGCCCGAGTTTGAGCGCGAGGTCCAGCGCGGCGCTGCCGGCGCGGGGCGGAGGCCTGCCCGGCGGCTGGTGGCCGTGGCTGGCCGGCCTCGGTCTGGCGCTGCTGCTTACCGTGCCGCTGGCCGTGCCGTCGCGCTACGTCGTCTATCTCGGCACCTTGCTCGCGGTGCAGGCGTCGCTCGCCACCTCGCTCAACCTCATCGTCGGCATCGCCGGCCAGTTCGCGCTGTCGCACGCCGCCTTCTATGGAATCGGCGCCTACGCCTCGGCGCTGCTGATCGAGCATGGCGAGCTGTCGTTCTGGGCTTCGCTGCCGCCGGCGCTGGCGATCGCCGGCGTCATGGCGGCGGCGATCGGCTGGCCGGCGCTGCGCTACACCGGCGGCATCCACTTCGCGCTGATCACCTTCGCCTGCGGCGAGCTCCTGCGCCTGCTGTGCGCCAACTGGGACGAGCTGACCGGCGGCGCCCAGGGCAAGCGGCTGCCCTATTCGCCCGAGCCGCTGCTCGGCATCGACTTCTCGTCCGGGCGCGGCATGTACCTGCTGGCGGCCGCGCTGCTGCTGCTGACCCTGGGCGCGGTGGCGGCGATGCGCTTCTCGCGCTTCGGCCGCGCCCTGCTGGCGATCCGCGAGGACGAGGTGCTGGCCGCATCGCTGGGCATCGCGGTGACCCGCCACAAGGTGCTGGCCTTCGTCGCCAGCTCGGTGCTGGCGGCGCTGGCCGGCGCGGTCTACGCGCCGTTCGCCGGGTTCATCTCGCCCGAGATGATGAGCACCGGCGAATCGGTCGCCATGGTCGGCATGCTGATCGTCGGCGGCATCGGCACCCTGTCGGGGCCGATCGTCGGCACCCTGGTGTTCTTCGCGGTGCCGGAGTTCCTGCGCATCGCTAAGTTCTATCGCCTGGTCATCCTGGGCGCGGTCATCGTGGTCATGGTCTTGTACATGCCGCAGGGCGTGGTCGGCCTGCTCGCCGGCCGCCGGCGCGGCCGGGACTGAGCGGTGCTCGCGGTCGACTCGATCGGCATGAACTTCGGCGGCCTCGTCGTGCTGCGCGACGTGTCGTTCGCCATCGCCGAGGGCGAGCTGGTCGGCCTGGTCGGGCCGAACGGCGCCGGCAAGACGACGCTTTTCAACATCATCAGCGGCTACCAGCGCCCGACCGCCGGCCGCGTCGCCTGGCAGGGCGTCACGGTGACCGGCATGGCGCCGCATCGCCTGGCCGAACGCGGCCTGGTGCGCACCTTCCAGGGGGCGCGCGTGTTTCCCAAGCTCACGGTGCGCGAGTGCCTGGCGGTCGCCCATCATCTCACCGGCGCCAGGAAGCAGGCGGCGGCGCTGGCCGACGAGGCGCTCGCGACCTTCGGCCTCGACCGCCACGCCGACGAGATGGCCGGCGCGCTGCCGACCGGCATGATGCGCACCTTGGGCATCGCGATGGCGCTGGCAACGGGGGCGAAGCTGCTGATGCTCGACGAGCCGGCGGCGGGATTGAGCGCCGAGGAGATCGCACATCTGCGCACGGTGATCCTGCAGGCGCACGGGCGCGGCACGACGCTGTGCGTCATCGAGCACAATCTCAGATTCCTGATGGGCCTGGTGCAGCGCGCCTGCGTGCTGCACGCCGGCAGCCTGATCGCCGACGGCCCGCCCGAGACGGTGACCCGCGACCAGCGGGTCATCGAAGCCTATCTGGGAGACGCGCTTGCTGACGGTTGAGGCCCTGTCGGTCGCCTATGGCCGGGTCGAGGCGGTGCGCGAGGCCTCGTTCACGGTGCCCGACTCGTCGATCGTGGCGCTGATCGGCGCCAACGGCGCGGGCAAGAGCAGCACGCTGAACGCGCTGACCGGCCTGGTGGCGCGTCGCGGCACCGTGAGCTTCGACGGCGCCGATCTCTCGACCCTGGAGACCGACGCCATCGTGCGCCGCGGGGTCGTGCAGGTGGCGCAGGGCCGCCAGCTCTTTCCCGAGATGTCGGTGCGCGAGAACCTCGAGCTGGGCGCCTTCCTGCGCCCGCCGGCGGCGCGCCGGGCCGAGCTCGAGCGGCTGATGCAGCGCTTCCCGTTCCTCCGCGAGCGCGCCGGCCAGCGCTGCGGCACCCTGAGCGGCGGCGAGCAGCAGCTGGTCGCCATCGCCCGCGCCCTGATGGGCGCGCCGCGCCTGTTGCTGCTCGACGAGCCGACGCTCGGCCTGGCGCCGCTGGTGGTCAAGAGCATCGCCGCGGTGATCCGCGACCTGCATCGCGACGGCCTGTCGATCCTGATCGCCGAGCAGAACGCCGCCTTCGCCTGCAGTCTGGCCGAGCGCATCGTCGTGCTGGAGAACGGCCGCGTCGCCCTGGCCGGCGCGCCGCAGGAACTCAGCGCGCGCGACGACATGCGCCGCGCCTATCTCGGCGTCTGACTGATGCCCAGGGCGGGATCAGTCGCGCGTCACCACGATCGAGGCGTTCTGGCCACCGAAGCCGAAGGCGTTGATCTGCAGGGTGCGCACGTCCATCGCCTTGGGCTTGCCGATCACGATCTCGAAGTCGGCCTCGGGATCGGGCTGGTCGGTGTTGGCGAAGTTCAGAAAGCGGCCCTCGTGCATGCCGAGCAGGCCGGTGACCAGCGCCATGCCGCCCGACGAGGCGCCGCTGTGGCCGACATGGCCCTTCATGCCGGCGACCGGCAGCGGCGCCTTGCGGCGGCCGCTGGCATGCACCTGGTTGATGGCGCGGATCTCGGCGGTGTCGCCCTTGGGCGTGCCGGTGGCGTGCGCGATCAGCGCATCGACCTCGCTCGCCGCCAGCCCGGCATCCTCGAGCGCCAGCGCCATGGCGCGCGCCTCCCACTTGCCCGACGGCTCGGGCGCCGACGGGTGATGGCCGTCGGCGAGATTGCCGTAGCCGCGCAGGTAGCCGAAGATCTTGGCGCCGCGCGCCCGCGCCAGGTCGCCGCGTTCCAGCACCATCATCGCCGAGCCCTCGCCGACCACGATGCCCGAGCGCTTGACGTCGAACGGCAGCATGGCGCGGCGCGGGTCGGTCGCCGGCGCGATCATGCCGTACAAGGTGCTGGTGTAGAACGTCGCCGGCACGAAGTCGCCGTCGGCGCCGCCGCCGGCCTGGCTCAGCCCGCCATCGGTGCCGCCGGCGATCACCACGTCGGCCTTGCCGCTGCCGATCAGCATCGCGGCGTTGCCCAGCGCGTCGAGCGAGGCGGCGCAGGCCGTCGTCAGGGTCAGGCTGGGCCCGTGCAGCTGGTAGCGCATGGCGATCTGCGACGCCGCCATGTTGGGATAGATCTGGATCTCGGTCTTGCGCGGAATCGCCTTGGGCCCGTGCTTGTCGAGATTGTGCTGCGCCTTCATCAGCGCCCGCGCGCCGCCGATGCTGGAGCCGAACACGATGCCGGTGCGCAGCGGATCGAGCGTGCCGAGACCCGACTGGCGCACCGCCTGCTCGGTCGCCGCCAGGGTGAACTGGGCGAACAGGTCGGTGCCGTCCTCGATCTTCTCGTCCATCCAGTCGCGCGGCACGAAGCCGCCGACCGTGCCCCACCACGGCACCTGGCCGGGGATCGCCGAGGGCCACGGCGCCGGCTTGATGCCGCAGGCGCCCTCCATGATACCGCGATGGTAATCGTCGGCGCTCAGGCCGATCGCCGAGATGACGCCCAGTCCGGTGATAGCCACGTCGTGCATGGTCGCTTCCTCGTCCGCATTGCCCCAGGCTCTTGGGCCGATATACTGACACGAGTGTCAGCTGGCGTCTCGGGACATTCCGCGCCGGCTGATCAGGGAGCGAAACGTCCATGAACAGGGATCTGCCATGAGCGTGCCCGAGTGGCTGCGCCGCGCGGCGCGCTGGTTCGCCGACAAGGAAGCGGTGATCGACGGCGAGCGCCGCTTCACCTATGCCCGGTTCAACGCGCGGGCCAACCGCCAGGCCAACGGATTGGCCGCGCGGGGCCTTTCCAAGGGCGACCGGGTGGCGGTGGTGCTGCGCAACTCGGTCGAGGCGATGGAGTCCTTCGCCGCGGCGGCCAAGGGCGGCTTCGTCCACGTGCCGATCAACTTCCGCCTGTCGCACCGCGAGGTGGGCGACATCCTGCGCCACAGCGGCAGCCGCGCCTTCATCGTGCATCGCGAGTTCGCGAGCCTGCTCGACCTCGCCGACGACTGCCCCGAGCTCGCCGAGGTCATCGTCGTCGACGAGGGCGCGCCCGAGTCGGCCTACGAGACCTGGCTGGCGGCGCAGTCACCCGACGAGCCGGCGGTCGACGTCGTGGCCGACGACAACTTCTTCATCGTCTACACCAGCGGCACGACCGGTGCCGCCAAGGGCGCCTACTACCAGCACCGCCAGCCGCCGATCCACGCGCCGGTGCCGGTGCTGGGCTACGACATCCGACCCGACAGCCGCCTGCTGCTGGTCTATCCGCACAACTCGATCGCCTCGCTGAACGTCGTTTACGTCCCGAGCTGGATGCTGGGCGCCACGGTGATCCTGACCGACGTGCGCCAGTTCAACGCCGAGCGCTGGCTCGACCTCGTGGTGCGCGAGAAGGTGACGCACTGCCATCTCGTGCCGACCATGCTGTTCCGCGTGCTCGAGAATCCGCGGCTGCGCGAGGTCGACCTGTCGAGCCTGCAGACCATCGGCTACGGCTCCGCGCCGATGCCGCAGGAACGCATCGAGCGCCTGCACGAGGTGTTCGGCAACGTGCTGATGCAGGCCTACGGCATGACCGAGGTGTCGTCGATCACCACCATCTTCTCCAAGCAGCAGCACGTCGAGGCGCTGCAGAGCAATCCGGACCGGCTGCGTGCCTGCGGCCGGCCGACCTTCGGCGCCGAGCTGCGCGTGGTCACCGAGGATGGGCGCGAGGTGGCGCCGGGCGAGATCGGCGAGATCGTGTTCCGCGGCCCGATCCTGATGTCGGGCTACTGGAACGATCCCGAGCGCACCGCCGAGACCATCAAGGACGGCTGGCTGCATTCCGGCGACCTCGCGACGGTCGACGCCGACGGCTTCATCTACATCGTCGACCGCAAGAAGGACCTGATCATCAGCGGCGGCGCCAACATCGCCTCGAGCGAGGTCGAGAACGTCATCTACTGGCACGAGTCGGTGCGCGAGGCGGCGGTGGTCGGCAAGCCCGACGACGAATGGGGCGAGCGGGTGCACGCCTTCGTGTCGCTGCATGACGGCAAGGGGCTGGCGCCGGCCGAGCTGGTCGCCTTCTGCCGCGAGCGGCTGGCCCACTACAAGTGTCCGAGCAGCGTCGAGATCCTGCCCGATCTGCCGAAGAACGCGCTGGGCAAGATCATGAAGTCCGAGCTGCGCGCCGGTCTGTGGAAGGGTCGCATCCGGGCGGTCAACTGAACAATGTCAGGGAGGAAAGACATGAAGAGGACAATCGCACTGGCGGTCGCCGCGGGCCTGCTCGCCGCGTCTGCCGCGCACGCCCAATCCGACGCCCCGATCAAGATCGGCGCGGTGCTCAGCCTGAGCGGCCCGGCGGCCGTGTTCGGCCTGCCCGAGCGCGACGCCATCGAGGCCGTGGTCGAGGAGATCAACAAGACCGGCGGCGTCAACGGCCGCAAGATCCAGCTGGTGCTGCACGACGACAAGACCGATCCGGCCGAGGCGGTGCGCGGCGTCACCCAGGTCCAGCGCGACGGCGTCGTGGCGATCGTCGGTCCCAGCACCGGCAGCGGCATCCTGGCCGCCGGTCCGGTCGCCGAGCGCCTGCGCGTGCCGCTGCTCGGCCCGGCCGGCACGGCGTCGATCACCGACAAGAAGAACAGCTTCTATCCCTGGGTGTTCCGCGCCGCCGCCGCCGACCAGACCCAGATCCGCAAGATCCTGACCGACATCGCCAAGGACGGGCGCAAGCGGATCGGCGTGTTCTATCAGGAGGACGCCTACGGCAAGGTCGGCCTCGACTATGGCCGCGAGATCGCCAAGGAGCTCGGCCTCGAGGTCGTCGCGGCGGTGAGCGCCGGCTACACGGCGACCGACCTGACGGCGCAGGCCACGCAGCTGCGCGAGGCCAAGCCCGACGCGGTGTTCATGCAGGTGTCGATCCCGGCGCTCGGCGCCACCTTCAACAAGGGCGCCCGCCAGGCCGGCCTCTCGGTGCCGCTGTACGGCAATGCCGGGCTGGCGCAGAAGACCTTCATCGACGCCATGGGCGAGAGCGGCAACGGCGTGCGGGTGCTGTCGATCGGCAACCTGCCCTACGAGCCGATCCCGCCGGAGACCAAGCTGGTCGAGCTGCTGAAGGCGCGCGGCAGGACCCCGCAAGGCTGGGGCGAGCTGGTCGGCAGCAACGGCCTGATGGCCATCGTCGCGGCGATCAAGACGGTCAAGGGCGAGCTCAACGGCGCCAGCATGCGCGACGCCCTGGAAACGATCTGCGACTTCCCGACTTACTCGCGCGGCAAGGCCTGCTTCAGCAAGGAGGTCCATGACGGCTGGGGCGCCGATTCGCTGGTCATCACCGAGATCGAGAACGGCCGCTTCAAGACGCGGCCCTGACCCCAGGTGCTTGGCTATCTCGCTGAGCTGATCGTCCGTGGCGTCCTGCTGGGCGCCGTCTACGGGCTGCTGGCGCTGCCCATGAGCCTCACCTTCGTGACGGTGGGCAGCATCGACTTCGCGCTCGGCGCCTATGCGGTGCTGGCGGCGGCGGTCGGTGCGAGCGTCAGCGGCGTCTTCGGCATGGCCGCCGGTCTCGCGGCGGCGCTGGCCGCGGCCAGCGTGATGGCGGCGATCTTCGCCGGGCTGAAGCGGGCCGGCGTCGACGAACCGATCACCATCTCGCTGGCGAGCTTCGGGCTCGCCGTGGCGATCGGCTCGCTGATCCTGTGGCGCTGGGGCACGGCGGCCTTCGTGCGCCATTCCTTCGACGACGTCTGGGTCGTGCTGGGCATCCGCCTCGGCCCGCAAAGCCTGCTCAACTTCGCGCTCGGTCTGGCGCTGCTGGCGATCGTCTGGGCGCTGCTCTACCGCACCGGCCTCGGCCGCATGATGCGCGCGGCTGCGATCAACCCGACCGGCGCCGAACTGGCGGGCATTCCCGTGACGGCGCTGCAGACCGGCACCTTCGTCAGCGGCGGCCTGCTGGGCGGCATTGCCGGGCTGCTGATCCTGTTCAGCGCCGGCCTCGACTTCACGGCCGGCCTGTCGCTCACCCTGTCGGGTTTCGGCGCCGCCATCCTGTTCGGTGCCCATGGCCCGGTGCGGGCCTTTCTCGGCGGCATCCTGATGGGCGTCGTGGAGGCGCTGAGCGCCGGCCTCGCCTCGGGCGCGGTCAGCGCCATGGCGCCCCTGGTCGTGATCATGATCGTGCTGGCGCTCGGCACCGTCGGCGGCGCGCGCTTCTCGGGCGACCGGCCGTGAGCGGCCCCGTCAGCCGACTGGTCGCCTATTGGCGGGCGCGGCCCAACACGCCGCTGGTGCTGCTCGCCGCGCTGGTCGCCGGCGCCGTTGCGGCGCGCGATCCGGCGTGGCTCGACATCGCCATCGGCATCGTGATCAACGCCCTCGTGGCGCTGTCGGTCGGGCTGATGTTCGGCCAGGCGGGACTGCTGTCGGCGGCCCAGGGGTCGTTCGCCGCGGTCGGCGCCTACGTCTCGGGCATCCTGGCTGCCAAGCTGGGCTGGTCGCCGTGGATCACCCTGCCGCTCGCCGTGCTGGTGCCGGCGGCGCTGGGCTACGGCCTCGCCCGCCTGGTGGCCCGGCTGGCGCCGCTCGCCGTCGCGCTGGCGACCCTGACCTTGAGCGCCATGGTCGAGATCGTGCTGCGCTCGTGGGACGACCTGACCGGCGGCTATGTCGGCCTGGCCGGCATCCCGCCAGTCTTCGCCGGCCAGCCGGTCGCCTTTTACGCACTGGCCGTCGCGATCCTGGCCGTGTCGGTGCTGGCCTACGAGAACCTGATGGGCTCGCGCTTCGGCCGCGGCCTCACCACGGTGCGCGGCGATCGCGCCCGCGCCCTCGCCGACGGGATCGCGGTGCCCGGCCTGCTCAGCGCCGCCTTCGCCGTCTCGGCCGCGATGGCCGGCGCCGGCGGCTGGCTGTACGCACACTATTTCAGCTACCTGAGCCCGGGCTCGCTGGGCACCGAGCTGTCGATCTCCGTCCTCCTGATGATGGTGGTCGGCGGCGCCCGCACCATCCTCGGGCCGGTGGTCGGCGCGGTGATCCTGGGCGTGCTGGCGCAGCTCCTGCCGGCCCAGGAGGTGCAGGGCCTGTTCTACGGCGGCGCGCTGATCGTCATCTTGCTGGTGGCGCGCAACGGCCTGCTCGGCCTGGTGCGGCGCGAGGGCACGTCGTGACCGACGCCCTGGTCGCCCGCGACATCGTCATGCGCTTCGGCGGCGTGCTGGCGCTCGACGGCGCCGCGGTCGAGGTCGCTCGCGGCCGCATCGTCGGCCTGATCGGCCGCAACGGCTCGGGCAAGAGCACGATGTTCAACTGCATCACCGGATTCCTGCGTCCGACCGAGGGCAGCATCGCGCTGGAGGGCACGCCGATCACCGGCCTGCCGCCGCACCAGGTCGTGCGCGCCGGCGTGGCGCGCAGCTTCCAGACGCCGCGGGTCGACATGCGGGCCACGGTGCGCGAGGCCGTGCTGTGCGGCTTCTATGCGTTGGGCCGGGTTGGCTTCCTGGCGTCGGTGCTCGGCCTGCCGTCGGCGGCGCGCGAGGAGGCGCGGCTGGCGGCGCAGGCCGACGCGGTGCTCGACCGCCTCGGCCTCGCGGCCCTGGCCGGCCAGCAGATCGGCAAGCTGTCGATGGGCCAGGTGCGGCTGGTCGAGGTGGCGCGCGGCATCGCCGCCGGCGCCCGCTACCTGCTGCTCGACGAGCCCGCCGCCGGCCTCACTCAGCACGAGCGCGACACGCTCGCGGCGACCCTGCGCGACGTCGCCGCCGCCGGAGTCGGGGTGCTGCTGGTCGAGCACAATTTCAGCTTCGTCCGCACGCTCTGCGAGACCATCACCGTGCTCGAGGCTGGCCGCGTGCTGGCGGTCGGCAGCGGCGACGAGATCGCCCGCGACCGCCGCGTCGTCGAGGGCTATCTCGGCTCCGATCCGGCAGCGCTGGCGGCGCCGACGGGGGCGATGCCGTCATGAGCGGCCTCGTGGTCTCCGGATTGAGCGCCCGCTACGGCCGCATCGAGGTCTGCCGCGGCATCGACCTCGCCATCGCAGCCGGCGAGCTGCTGCTGCTGCTCGGCCCCAACGGCGCCGGCAAGAGCAGCCTGCTCGGCGCCCTGGCCGGCTCGGTGGCGTCGCGCGGCGAGGTCCTGGTCGGTGGCCGCCCGGTGCACGGCAAGCCGGCGGCGCAGCGCGCGCGGCTCGGCCTGTCGCTGGTCCCCGAGGGCCGGCGCAACCTGTTCGGGCCGATGACCGTGCTCGAGAACCTGCAACTCGGGCTGCGCCTGCTGCCGGCCGAGCAGCGCGACGGCATGCTGGAGAGCCTATTGCGGCTGTTTCCGGTGCTGAGCGAGCGCCGCCAGCAGCAGGCCTCGCTGCTGAGCGGCGGCGAGCAGCAGATGCTGGCGATCGCCGTCGCGGTGGCGCGGCGGCCCTCGGTGCTGCTGCTCGACGAGCCGTCCCAGGGCCTGGCGCCGGTCGTGCTCGACCAGCTGGTGACGGCGATCGACGGGCTGCGCCGCCAGGGCCTGGTCATCCTGCTGGCCGAGCAGAACGTTTCGTTTGCCGCGCGGCTCGCCGACCGGTTTATGGTGATCCAGGGCGGCGAGGCGAGGGCGCGCGGCGGCAAGGCGGAGCTTGCCGACCATCGGGCGCTGGCCGCCGCCATGATGGGTTGAGGGCGATGGCGAAGGAACTGACCTTGAAGCGCCGCCTGCGGTCGCCGGAGCTGACCGAGGCGCGCATTCTGCAGGCGGCGGAGGAAGTGTTCGGCGACAAGGGCTACGCCAACGCCACCGTCGCCGACGTCGTCGAGCGGGCGCAGGTCAGCCGCGGCGCCTTTTACCTGTACTTCGACAACAAGGAAGACGTCTTCAAGACCCTGGTCGGGCGGGCCATCGCCGACCTGTTCGAGGTCACGACGCGGCGCTCCTCGGGGACCATCCGCAACCGGGTCGCGGCCTCGACGCGCAACTACTTCGAGGCGTTCCGGCGCCATCGCCAGGTGCTGCGCTGCCTGTTCGAGGTCTCGAGCGCGGACGATGCGATGACCCGCCTGCACAACGAGTTCCGCGCCCGCTTCATCGAGCGCATCCGCCGCCATCTCGAGCGCAACGTCGCGGCTGGCCTGTGCCATCCGCTCGATCCGCGCACCGCCAGCTACGCGCTCGGCCTGATGATCGAATCGGTCGGCTACTCCTGGCTGGTCAACGGCTTCGAGCCGTGGCCGGGCGGCTTCGAGCCCGAAGCCGTCGTCCAGCAGCTCACCGACCTGTGGTGCCGCGCCGCCTACAAGGACGGCGTCGCCGATCTTCCCTCCACCCTGCCAGCCTAGAGGGCCGCATGAACTTCGATTTCTCCGACGAGCAGAAGCAGCTGAAGGACCAGGCACGACGCTTCCTGGCCGACAAGTGCCCGACCAGCGCCGTGCGCACCATCCTGGAGGGCCCGGCGCCGTTCGACCGCGACCTGTGGCGGGCGATCGGCGAGATGGGCTGGCTGGGCGCCGCCATCCCGGAGTCCTATGGCGGGCTGGGGCTGGGCTATCTCGAGCTCTGCCTGATCGCCGAGGAGCTCGGCCGGGCGATCGCGCCGGTGCCCGTCGCCTCCTCGATCTACCTGGCCGCCGAGTTCCTGCTCGCCGCCGGCAGCGAGGCGCAAGAGAAGAAGTGGCTGCCGCTGCTGGCCTCGGGCGAGAAGATCGGCTGCCTGGCGGTCGGCGAGGGACCGGGCCGGCTGTCGCCGGCGGCTATTCAGCTGCGCGCCACGGGCAACCGACTGAGCGGCCACAAGGTGCCGGTGCTCGACGGCGACGTCGCCGACGTCGCGATCGTGGCGGCCCGCACCGGCGCGGCCAGCGACGGCGCGCGCGCGATCTCGCTGTTCCTGGTCGACCTCAACGGTCCCGGCGTGACGCGCTCGGCGATCAGCACGATCGATCCGACGCGCTCGCAGGCCCGCCTCGACTTCGCCGACGCGCCGGCCGAGCCGCTGGGCGCGGCCGGCGAGGGCTGGTGGCTGGTCTCCTCGGTGCTCGACCGCGCCGCCATCCTGCTCTCCTTCGAGCAGATCGGCGGCGCCGAGCGGGCGCTCGAGATGGCGCGCGACTACGCGCTCGACCGCATCGCCTTCGGCCGTCCGATCGGCTCGTTCCAGGCGATCAAGCACATGCTGGCCGACATGTACGTCAGCCTGACGCTCGGCCGCTCCAACGCCTATTACGGCGCCTGGGCGCTGTCGACCGGCGCGGCGCAGTTGCCCGAGGCGGCGGCGACGGCGCGGGTCAGCGCCACCCAGGCCTACCAGCACTGCGCCAAGAACTGCATCCAGGTGCATGGCGGCATGGGCTTCACCTGGCAGTTCGATTGCCATCTGCACTACCGGCGGTCCAACCAGCTGGCGCTCGCCCTGGGCAGCCAGAGTCAGTGGGAGGACCTGCTGATCGAACGCCTGCAGGCGCGCAATTCCGCCGCCGCCTGATCCAATTCCCTCAGACTTCGCTTCCTCAGGAGCATCGCCATGAACTTCGACGACACGCCGGCCGAGGCCGCTTTCCGCGCCGAGGTGCGCGCCTGGATCGACGCCAACGCGCCGGTCGAGCTGCTCGACGAGCTGAAGAACTCGGGCTTCGGCTTCACGGCGCTGAAGAGCGTCGACCCGCTGGTCGCCTCCAAGGCCTGGCAGAAGAAGAAGGCCGAGGCCGGCTGGGCCTGCCTGCACTGGCCCAAGGAGTATGGCGGCCGCGGCGCCTCGGCGATCGAGCGCGTGATCTGGCAGCAGGAGGAAGGATCCTACGCCCAGCTGTCCTTCCCGTTCACGATCGGCCACGGCATGTGCGGCCCGACCGTGATGGCCTACGCCAGCGAGGATCAGAAGCGCCGCCTGCTGCCGCCGCTCGCCGCGGGCGAGGAGATCTGGTGCCAGCTGTTCTCCGAGCCGGGCGCCGGCTCCGATCTCGCCGGCCTGCGCACCCGCGCCGAGCGTGACGGCGACGGATGGGTGATCAACGGCCAGAAGATCTGGACCAGCGGCGCCCACATCTCCGACTACGGCATCCTGATCACGCGCACCGATCCGACGGTGCCCAAGCATCAGGGCCTGACCATGTTCTTCCTCGACATGCGCACGCCGGGCGTCGAGATCCGGCCGATCAAGCAGGTCAACGGCCAGTCGGGCTTCAACGAGGTCTACTTCACCGACGTGCGCCTGCCCGACAGCCAGCGCCTGGGCAAGGTCGGCGACGGCTGGCGGGTGTCGCTGACCACGCTCATGAACGAGCGCCTGTCGATCGGCGCCAACATGCCGACCGGCTTCCCCGAGCTGTTCGACTTCTGCTGCCGCACCGCGACGCCGGACGGGCCGCTGGTCGAGGACCGTGCCGTGCGCGCCAAGCTCGCCACCTGGGCGGTGCGCTCGAGCGGCCTGCGCTACACTGCCTTCCGCACCATCTCGGCGCTGTCGAAGGGTGAGACGCCGGGTCCCGAGAACTCGATCGGCAAGCTGGTCGCCGGCTCGACCATGCAGGAGATCGCCACCTTCGCGCTCGACCTGCAGGGCCAGATGGGCGTGCAGCTCGATCCCGACGATGCCGCCGCGACGCGCTTCCAGGCCATGCTGCTGCGCTCGCCGGCGACCCGCATCGAGGGCGGCACCGACGAGATCCTGCGCAACATCATCGCCGAGCGGGTGCTCGGCCTGCCGGCCGACATCCGGGTCGACAAGGACGTTCCCTTCAACAAGATTCCGACCAAGGGGCGGTGAGGCGGCGATGACCGAGATCCTGCAGATCGAGAAGGCCGACGGCGTCGACTGGGTGACGCTCAACCGGCCGGAGCGGCTGAACGCGCTGAACCCCGCGATGGTCGACGCGCTGCTCGACTATTTCCACGGCCTGTACTTCGACCACTCGGTGCGGCTCGTCGTGCTGAAGGGCGCCGGCCGCGCCTTCTGCGCCGGCCTCGACCTCAAGGAGGTGGCCAACCGTCCCGATTCGCCGACCCCGTCGGTCGGCGGCCCGGCCGAGGGGCTGCGCGCCCAGCGCCGCATCGCCGAGATCGTCATGCGCATGCGTCGCGCGCCGCAGCCGATCGTCTCGCTGGTGCACGGCGCGGCGAGCGGCGGCGGCTTCGCGCTGGCGCTCGCCTCCGACGTGCGCCTGGCCGGCGAGAGCGCGCGGATGAACGCCGCCTTCATCCGCCTCGGCCTGTCGGCCTGCGACATCGGCGTGAGCTACTTCCTGCCGCGCCTGGTCGGCGTCTCGGTGGCCTCCGAGCTGCTGCTGACCGGCGGCTTCATCGACGCGGCGCGGGCGCTCAGGGTCAACTTGGTGTCCGACGTCGTGCCCGACGACCAGCTGGTCGAGCGGGCGCGGCCGATCGTCGAGGCGATGCTGGCGGCCTCGCCGCTCGGCCTGCGCCTGACCAAGGAGTGCCTCAACATGAGCGTCGACGCCGGCAGCCTCGAGGCGGCGATCGCCATGGAGGACCGCAACCAGATCCTGTGCGCCCAGACCACCGACTTCCGCGAGGGCGTGAAGGCCTTCCTGGAGAAGCGCAAGCCGGTCTACGCCAACCGCTGACCCGAGCCTTCCGAGAGACGGAAGGGGGCGGTTGCGACCGCACCATAACAAAAGTTATGGTCACCCCAGAATCGGCAAGGAGGAAGCCATGGGACTCAAGACTCCCCAGCAGTACATCGACAGCCTGAACGACGGACGCGTTACCTACTGGGGTGGCGAGAACATCCCGGACATCACCAAGAACCCGCGCTTCAAGGTGCCGATCGACCTGACGGCGGCCGACTACGACTACGCCTCGCCGGAGTTCGGCGCCCTGCGCAAGTACCGCACCGAGGAGGGCGGCGAGGCGCATCGCATTTACCAGGTGCCGCGCACCGAGGACGAGCTGGGGACGCGCATCGAGCTGATGAAGCACAGCTCGATCGGCACCCTGGTGTCGGGCGTCTACATGGCGCTGATGAGCGTCAAGGACGACGTGGCGCAGGTCAATCCGCAGTACGCCGCCAACATCGAGCGCATGTACCGCTACTGCCGCGACAACGATCTGCGTGCTGCCGAGGTGATCACCGATCCCAAGGGCGACCGCAAGCGGCGCGCCCACGAGCAGGACGATCCCGATCTCTACGTGCGCATCGTCGACCGCAACAAGGACGGTATCGTCGTGCGCGGCGCCAAGCTGCACATCACGGCGGCCTCGCTGGTCCACGAGCTGGTGGTCATGCCGACCAAGGGCATGCGCCAGGACGAGAAGGACTACGCCGTGTCGTTCTCGATCCCGGTCAACGCGCCGGGCGTGAAGATCATCAACCGCTCCTTCGCGCCACCCGAGCTCAACGCCTTCGACTATCCGGCCAGCTCGCACCACAGCATGCCCGAGGGCTTCGTGGTGTTCGACGACGTGTTCGTGCCGTGGGACCGCGTGTTCCTGGCCGGCGAGGTCCAGCTCGCGAGCCGGCTCGCCCAGTCGCTCGGCCTGTGGGAGCGCACCGGCGGCGTCGTCGAGGCGGTGCGCATGTCGGAGCTGTTCGTCGGGCTCGGCCAGCTGGTCAGCGAGTATCAGGGCAAGGACAAGGATCCGACGGCGATGAACTCGATCGCCGAGCTGATCACCTACGCCGAGATGCTGCGCATGAGCCTCGACTTCGCCTGCCGGCACTACGAGAAGACGCCGTCCGGCATGATCTTCCCCAACGTGCTGGCGATCAACGCCGCCAAGTACTACTACGCCGCCAACTTCCACCAGACCGTGCGCTACCTGCACGATCTCGGCGGCGGCCTGGTGCTGACCCTGCCGCTCGAGGCCGACCTGCGCAACGAGGAGTCGGGCCGCTACATCCGCAAGTACCTGCACACCAAGCCCGACGTCGACGTCGAGAACCGCATGCGCGTCTACAACATGATCCGCGACCTGACGGCCGACGCCTATGGCGGCTGGCAGTTCGTGGTGGCGCTGCAGGCCGGCGGCGGCCTGACGGCGCAGCGCATCATGATGCATCGCACCTACGACATCGCCCAGGCCAAGGAGCGGGCGCTGCGGGCGGCGGGCGCGCGGAGCGGCGCCGCGGCGCACGCCAAGGCCGCCGAGTAGGGACGTGCCGCTGGGAACCGGGGAGGACGCGCCGGCGTCCTCCTTCGCGGCCTTCCGTGCCGAGGTCCGCACCTTCCTGAAGGACAACCTGTCGCCCGAGATGGCGCGGCGCAACCGCAGCGCCGTCCATCCCTCGCGCGACGACACCTTGGCCTGGACGGCGATCCTGGCGAAGCGCGGCTGGTCGGTGCCGGGCTGGCCGGTCGAGCATGGCGGCACCGGCTGGTCGGCGCGCCAGCGCCTGGTCCTCGAGGAGGAATTGCTGCGCGCCGGAGCGCCGATCACCAACATCCAGGGCGTCTCCCTGGTCGGCCCGGTGATCTGCGCCTTCGGCACAGCCGAGCAGCAGCGGCGCTACCTGCCCGGCATCCGCGAGGGCCGCTCGTTCTGGGCGCAGGGCTTCTCCGAGCCGAACTCGGGCTCCGACCTCGCCTCCCTGCGCACCCGTGCGGTGCGCGACGGCGGCCACTGGGTGATCAACGGCCAGAAGATCTGGACGTCGCAGGCGATGCTCGCCGACATGATCTTCTGCCTGGTGCGCACCGAACCCGAGGCCAAGCCGCAGCTCGGCATCTCGTTCCTGCTGGTGCCGCTCGACAGCAAAGGCATCACGGTGCGGCCGATCCCATCGATCGACGAGGGCGAGAGCCTGTGCGAGGTGTTCTTCGACGACGTGCGGGTGCCGGCCGACGCGCTGGTCGGCGAGCCGGGACGCGGCTGGGACTATGCCAAGTTCCTGCTCGGCAACGAGCGCATCGCGACCGCCGAGGTGCCGCGCAACAAGCGCAACCTCGCGGTGCTGAAGGAGATGGCCGCTGCGGCGCCCGACGGCGCCGGCAAGCTGATCGACAATCCGGACTTCCGCCGCCGCATCGCCGAGCTCGAGATCGAGCTGGCGACCTTGGAGGCCGGTGTCGAGCGGGCGCTCGACGGCGACGACGATGCGCTGCTGCCCTCGGTGCTGAAGCTCGCCGGCTGCGCCCTGCTGCAGTCGATCCTGCAGCTGCAGGTCGAGTCCTTGGGCGTGTACGGCGCCGTCTACAACGTGCAGGCCGAGGACGGCCCGGCCGGCGTCTCCGCCACGGCGGCAGGGGTCGGCCCGGCCGAGGCGGTCGACGTCACGGCCGAGTTCCTGTTCCGTCGCGCCGCCACCATCTACGGCGGCTCCAACGAGGTGCAGAAGAACATCGTCGCCC
Organism: Reyranellaceae bacterium; assembly: GCA_046349275.1. Taxonomy (GTDB): domain Bacteria; phylum Pseudomonadota; class Alphaproteobacteria; order Reyranellales; family Reyranellaceae; genus Reyranella. Next base: position 110,837 of record JAXMCN010000004.1, read on the forward strand.
GCACTCTGCTGCGCACCCAGCACCGCGCCCGCAGCCTGCTGAGCGAGGAGCAGCAGATGCTGCGCGACAGCGCCGCCGGCTGGCTCGGCCGTACCTACGGATTCGACGCGCGCAAAATGATGCTGGCCGATCGCGCGACGGCGTTCGCGGCCAACTGGAAGGCGTTCGCCGAGATGGGCTGGCTGGGCACGGCGCTGGCCGAGGAGCATGGCGGCCTTGGCGGCAGCCTGAGCGACACGGCAGTGCTGGCCGAGGAGTTCGGCCGCGCGCTGGTGCTCGAGCCGTTCGGACCGGCGACCCTGGCCGGCCGCCTGCTCGAGCGCGCAGTGCCGCCGCCGCAGCGGCCGGCGCTGCTCGCGCCGCTGGTCTCCGGCGAGACGCTGACCGTGCTGGCGCACGACGAGCCGGGCGCGCGCGGCCGGCTGTCGGCCGTCGCCACGACGGCGACGCCGACCGACGGCGGCTATCGCCTGCACGGTCGCAAGTGCGTCGTGCTGGGCGGCGACCAGGCGCAGCGCTTCGTCGTCTCGGCCCGCACCGCCGGCGGTCCGCTCGATCCCGCGGGCATCAGCCTGTTCGTCGTCGAGCGCGACGCTCCCGGTCTCGTCGCCACGCCGTGCCGCCTGATCGACGGGCGCGGCGCGGCGGAGCTCGACCTGCGCGGCGTCGAGGTCGGGGCCGATGCGATTCTCGGCGCGCCGGGCGAGGGCCTTGCCGCGCTCGGCCCGGCGCTCGACGAGGCGACCATGCTGGCCTGCGCCGACGCCGTCGGCGCGATGGACCAGGCGCTGTGGATCACCTGCGACTACCTCAAGGTGCGCAAGCAGTTCGGCACCCTGCTGGCCGACTTCCAGGTGCTGCAGCATCGCCTCGCCGAGATGTACGTCGAGCTCGAGAAGGCGCGCTCGAGCCTGCGCCAGGGCGTGCGGGCGCTGGCCTCGAGCGATCCGGCGGCGCGCCGTCGCGCGGTTTCCGCCGCCAAGGCGCAGATCGGCCGCAGCGGCTTCTTCGTCGGCAGCCAGGCGATCCAGCTGCACGGCGGCATCGGCATGACCGAGGCCTATGCCGTCGGCCACTACTTCAAGCGCCTGTGCACCTTCGACATGCTGCTCGGCAATGCCGCGCATCACACGGCGCTGATCGCCGGCGAGCTGTGAAAGCGGCGGCGGCAGCGAACGACGGCGCGCCCAAGGCGCGGCTGAGCCGCGACGACTGGATCGCGGCGGGGCAGGAGGTGCTGTGCGAGGTCGGCATCGCCGGCCTGCGGCTGTCGGCGCTGACCCGGCGGCTCGAGGTCTCGACCGGCAGCTTCTACCATCACTTCGCCGACATGGACGAGTTCCTGGCGGCGCTGGCCCGGCACTACGACGAGGCCGACGTGCGCTCGATCCTGGCCCGCGCCAGCGCCGGCGCGTCGGGCCCGCTGTCGCGCATTCGGCGTCTGGCGGCGATCTCGCTCGACAGCCCGATCTTCCGGCTCGATCGCGCGATGCGGGTCTGGGCGACGTCGGACGAGCGCGCGGCGGCGAGCGTCAGCGCCGCCGAGAAGCTGGTGCTGGCCTTCCTGGTCGCCGCTTTCGAGGAGCTCGGCTTCGCGTGCGACGACGCGGCGCTGCGCGCCCATCTGCTGCTGTCGGCCAACGTGGCGCTGATCGGCGAGTTCAAGCTGAGCGGCGACCGTGAGCTGTTCAAGCGCAGCCTCGAGCTGCTGACCCGCGACGCGCCCGGCGGCGAGATCGCCAAGTCACAGCGCTCAGGCAAATAGGGCCCTCGCAAGGCCGCGTCGTCCTTCCGCCGGCCTGACACGGCGGTGCTCGCGGTGTAAGCAGACCGCGTTCGTCCCCCCGGGGCAGCTGACCACACGGTCCGACCATGAACGACGAGGCGCACGAGCGCCGCCTGGCGACCATCCTGTTCGCCGACATCGACGGCTACACCCGCATGATGCGCGCCGACGAGGAGCGCACCTTCGCCGACCTGCGCGCCCATCTCGCCGAGCTGGTGTCGCCGGTCGTCGAGCGGTTCCACGGGCGCATCGTCAAGACGGTCGGCGACGGCGTCCTGGTCGAGTTCGGCAGTGCCGTCGAGGCGGTGCGCTCGGCGATCGAGCTGCAGCGCGGCATGGTCGAGCGCAACCGCGGGCTGCCCGAGGCGCGGCGCCAGTCGTTCCGGATCGGCCTGCATCTCGGCGACGTCATCGCCTCCGACGGCGACGTGTTCGGCGATACCGTCAACGTCGCGGCCCGCCTGCAGGCGCTGGCCGAGCCGGGGGCCATCGTGCTGTCCGCCATGGTGCACGAGCAGGTGCGGGACCGCCTCGCGCTGCCGTTCCGCTCGATCGGCGCGCGCCGCCTCAAGAACATCGATCGGCCCATCCAGGCCTACGAGCTTGCCGAGCGGGCGCTGGTCGACACGCCGGAGGCGGGACGGCCGCGACCGCCGCGGCGCCGGCGCCTGCTGCTCGCCGGGGCGGCAGGTGCGGCCGCGCTGGCGATCGGCGGCGGCGGCGCCCTCCTGATCGGGCGGCGCGCTCTGGAAGGCGCCGCGGTCGCGGGCCAGGCCGGCGACGGCGCCCTGTCGGTCGCCGTCCTGGTGCTCGCCAATCAGAGCGGCGACGCCGCCCAGGACTACTTCTCGGACGGGCTGACCGAGGACATCACGAGCGCGCTGGGCCGCTTCAAGGAGCTCACGGTGATCGCCTACGGCGCCGTGCTGCCGTTGCGCGGCAAGGAACTGCCGCTGCCCGAGATCGCCAGCCTGCTGCGCGCTCGCTATCTCGTCAGCGGCACGGTGCGACGCTCGGCGCAGCGGGTGCGGGTCACGGTCCAGCTGAGCGATGCGACGACCGGCAAGCAGCTGTGGTCCGAGCAGTACGACGATGATCTCAGCGACATCTTCGCGGTCCAGGACCGGATTGCGCGCCGCGTGGCCGGCACCCTGGCGACCAACCTGCAGCAGATCGCGCTGCAGCGCGCGCTGCGCAAGCCGACGGCCAATCTCGACGCCTACGACCTGCTGCTGCGCGCCCGTGCGCTCACCGCCGAGGCCACCCGCGCGTCGAACCGCTCGGCCCGCCAGCTGCTGGAGCGGGCGCTGCAGATGGCGCCAGGCTATGCCGACGCCTATGCCGAGCTCGCCGAGACCTATTTCCAGCGCGCCACCTTCGGCTGGTCGGAGTTCGCGCAGTCCGACATCGATACCGCCGTCGGCTTCGCACAGAAGGCGATCGACCTCGACGAGGAGAATTTCGCCGGCCACAGCCTGCTCGCCCGCGCCTATACGGCGCTGCGGAAATACGATCTCGGCGTCGCCGAGGCGCAGCGCGCGCTGGCCATCAACCCGAGCGACGTCGACGTGCTGCTGACCCACGGCGCGGTGATGCTGTGGACTGGCCAGCTCGATGCCGCGATCGCCAGCGGCGAGGCGGCGATGCGGCTCAACGTCAACATCGGGCCCGAGGCGGCGCTCAATCTCGGGATCGCCGACCTGCTGGCTCGGCGCTACGCCGACGCGGTGCGGCTGCTCGAAGCGATGCGGGCGCGCTACCCGCAGCATCCCCTGATCGACTTTCCGCTCGCCGCCGCCTACGCCGAGCTCGGGCGCGACGCCGAGGCGAAGGCCGCCGCCGACGTGGGGCGGCGCAAGAACCCGCACTTCGATCTGGCGGCCTTCGGCTCGCGCTTCGAGGATCCCGCCCTGCAGCGTCGGCTGCAGGACAGCCTGCGCAAGGCGGGCCTGGACTAGTCAGGCGAGCCCGACGTTCATTGCGGCCGCAGTGTCTGCCAGTTCACGCTGGCCCGGGCAAGCGCTTCCTGCGGATGCTGGCGGAACCGGTCGGCGCCGCCGCTGCCGGCGAACACGTAGAGGCTGCCGTTGGAGATGACCCACACGGTGGGATCGGCTTCGCGGCGCACGCCCGCCGCCATGTTCATGGTGCACATGCCGCCGAACTGCGGCGCGTACTTGTCGGGGTCGGCCTTGAACATGGCCATGTGCTGCGGGTTGGCGAAGCGATAGCGTACGCCGTCGTGGACGTATTCGTACTGGCTCGAGCCGGCTGTCGGCGTCGCCAGGGTGAAGTAGGCGACCGGGTCGTAGCCCTTCAGGGCGAGGCGTTCAGGGACGGTCGTGCCTGTCGCTTGCGCCACCGTCCTCACTTCGGCGAGGGCCGCCATCGAGCCGGCGGCCGCGCCGGCGCCGGCAATGGCGAGACAGAACAAAAAGCCGCGACGCGTGGACATGGCGAACTCTCCATGCTGGTGCCGGCGCGAGACGTTGTGCCGGCCTTCGCGATGTGGGCGCACATTGGGGCCGGATGGCGGCGACGTGTAAACAGACGTTCAACGGCAAGGGCTTTGCGGTACCATCCCGCACCATGACCCTCATCGATCGCCGCCGCGTTATCGCGGGGGCCGCCCTCGGCATGCTGCCGGCGGCGGTCCGCGCCCAGGCCTATCCCAGCAAGCCGATCCGCTGGATCGTTCCGTTCGCCGCCGCCGGCAACTACGACATCACCTCGCGGCTGGTCGGCGAGGCCATGGGCCGGCTGCTCGGCCAGACGGTGGTGCCCGACAACCGGCCCGGCGCCGGCGGCCTGGTCGGCACGGAAGCGGCGGCCAACGCGCCGGCCGACGGCTACACGGTGGTGATGGGCAGCTTCACGGTGCAGTTCGTCTCGCCCTATCTCGCCGGCAAGCCGTCGCTGCTGCCGCTGTTCGCGCCGATCAGCCTGCTGACCACGGTGCCGATGGTCATCGTGACGCGCGCCGACGGCGGCTTCGCCGACTTCAAGGCGGCGCTCGCCGCGGCGCGCGCCAAGCCGGGCACGGTGAGCATCGGCCATGCCGGCAACGGCACGACCAACCACATCGCCATCCTGCGCCTGCAGGTGACCGAGAAGGTCCAGCTCAACGTCATTCCCTACAAGGGCTCGGGCCCCGGCCTCGCCGACCTGCTGGCCGGCCAGATCGACCTCTACACCGACCAGCTCAGCACCTCGCTGCCGCAGATCAAGGCGGGCAAGCTGCGTGCCCTGCTGGTGGTCGCGCCGGAGCGCATCGCGCAGCTGCCCGAAGTGCCGTCGCTCACCGACATCGGCTCGCCGCCATTCGACGGCGGCACCACCGCCGGCCTGTTCGCCCGCGCCGAGACGCCGCCGGCGATCCTCGACACCCTGAACGGCGCTTGCGTCGCGGCGCTGAAGGATCCCGAGGTGTCGCGCAAGCTCGCCGAGCTGGGCGCCGTGGTGCGACCCTCGACGCGAGCGGAGTTCGCCGCCTACCTGAAGGACCAGGAAGCTGGGGTTAGCGAACTTGTGAAGTCGGGTCTGTTGAAGCCCGAGTGAGCCGGTGTCATGCCGGCGCCATGAACGCTCTCGCCCCGCCGTCGATGGCCGCCGCCCTGATCGCGGCGCTCCTGGTGCTGCTGCAGGGATGCAGCGGCATCCCCCAGGACGGCACCTACCAGCCCAACAAGGGGCGCGGCGGCGGCTGGGAGAACTTCCGCGCCGAGGCGCCCCGGGACGCCGTCACACGTCCTTCATGACCGCCCACAGGTCGGCCTTGCGCTCGAAGCCGATGCCGGGCGCGTCGGGCAGGGCGACCGTTCCGTCGACCACCGGGCAGTCATCGGCGAAGCCGCCGAACGGCGCAAAGACCTGCGGATAGGATTCGTTGCCGCCGCACTGCAGGCCGACCGCGATGTTGAGCGCGAACTGGTGGCCGCCGTGCGGCACGCAGCGCCGCGGCGACCAGCCGTTGGCCTTCAGCATGTCGAGGGTGCGCAGGTACTCGACCAGGCCGTAGGACAGCGCCGGATCGTACTGCAGGATGTCGCGGTCGGGCCGGAGCCCGCCATGGCGGATCAGGTTGCGGGCGTCCTGCATCGAGAACAGGTTCTCGCCGGTCGCCAGTGGCGGCGCGTACTGCGTCGCCAGCGCGGCATGGGCGAGATAGTCGAGCGGATCGAGCGGCTCCTCGTACCAGCGCAGGCCGTAGCCCTCGATGGCGCGGCCGAACTCTATGGCCGTCGGCAGGTCGAACTTGCCGTTGACGTCGACCGCCAGGCGGTCGCCGGCGCCGACGATCTTCAGCACCGCCTCGATGCGCTTGAGGTCCTCGGCCAGCGGCACGCCGCCGACCTTCATCTTCACGCAGCTATAGCCCAGCCCGAGATAGTGCTTCATCTCGTCCTGCAGGGCGGCGAGGTCCTTGCCCGGATAGTAGTAGCCGCCGGCGGCGTAGACCCAGGCCCGGTCGTCGTGGCGACCGCCGTTGTAGCGGTCGCTGAGCAGCTTCCACAGCGGCACGCGCTGCGCCTTGGCGACGGCGTCCCACAGCGCCATGTCGAGCACGCCGACCGAGACCGAGCGCTCGCCGTGGCCGCCCGGCTTCTCGTTGGCCATCATCGCCGCCCAGCATTTCGCCGGATCGAGCAGGCCCTCGCCGTCGAGCAGTGAATCGGAGGCGCGTTACGCAGGCGCGGGATGAAGCGCTCGTTCAGGAGCCCGTGCTGGGCGTAGCGGCCGTTCGAGTTGAAGCCGTAGCCGATCACCGGCTTGCCCTCGACCATGAGGTCGGTCTCGATCGCCACGACGCTCGCCGTCATCTGGCTGAAGTCGATGTAGGCGTTGGCGATGCTCGAGCGGATCGGCGAGACGATGTCGCGGATGGCGACGATGCGCATGCGGGGTCTCCGGAGAGGGGTCGTCAGGCGGTGGCGGTGCGCCGGGTCTGGCGCACCAGCAGCCACAGCGCGATGGCGCCGTTCAGCAGGTTCCAGGCGATGCCGTTGATCCAGGCGGCGCGGTACGAGCCGGTGATGTCGAAGAACTCGCCGCCCATCCAGCCGCCCAGCGCCATGCCGAGCACGGTGACCGACACGGTGAAGCCGACGCGGGTCGCGGCTTCCTTCGGCGGGAAGAACTCGCGCACGATGATGGCGTAGGACGGCACGATGCCGCCCTGGAACAGGCCGAACAGGATCGAGGCGAGGTAGAGCGAGGTGAGCCCATCGGCCATCAGGTAGAAGACCAGCGCCACGCCCTGCAGGGTCGAGCCGAGCAACAGGGTCATGACGCCGCCGACCTTGTCGGCGATCCAGCCGGTGGCGACCCGGCTGACGATGCCGAAGCCCAGCATCAGCGACAGCATCTCGGCGCCGCGCGCCACGCCGTAGCCGAGGTCGGCACAGTAGGCGACGATGTGGACCTGCGGCATCGACATGGCGACGCAGCAGGCGATGCCGGCGACCGCCAGCAGCGCCTGCAGCGCGGTCGGCGTAAGCCCGAGCGCGGCCTGCGAGCGCCGCGCGACGTTGGCGATCGCGCTTTCGGCATGGTCGGGCGGGCGGCGGCGCAGGGTCAGCGCCAGCGGGATCATGGTCAGCAGGCAGAGGGCGCCGGCCGCGGCGTAGGCGGTGCGCCAGCCGTGCTCGCGGATCACCAGCTCGACGACCGGCGGCCAGATCGCGCCGGCGATGTAGTTGCCCGAGGCGGCGATGGCGACGGCGACGCCGCGGCGCTTCACGAACCAGTGCGAGATGTCGGCGACCAGGGGCGCGAAGGTGGCGGCGGCGCTGAAGCCGATCAGCACCTGGGCGGCGGCGAAGTAGGGCAGCGACGTCGCGAGCGGCGCCAGGCCGAAGCCGGCGGTGAGGCCGAGCGCGCTCAGGATCGCCGTCGGCACGATGCCGCGCCGGTCGACCATGCGGCCGGCCGCGACGCCGCCGACGAAGAAGCCCAGCATGTTCAGCGAATAGGCGAACGAGATGTCGCCGCGGCTGATGCCGAGATCGGCCTGCACGGCGGGCAAGGCCACCGCCAGGCACCACATGCCGATTCCGCCGACGGTGCTGAGCGCCACGCTGGCGGCCAGGCGCCACCAGGCATAGGGCGAATCGAGGTCGCGCGCGCTCGAGAACATCGGGCTCAGCCGCCGGCCACGCCCTGCGTGTTGACGTAGAGCGCGTACAGCGAATGGCTGGCCGCCATGAACAGCCGGTTGCGCCAGCGGCCGCCGAAGCACAGGTTGGCGCAGCGCTCGGGCAGGTCGATGTGGCCGATCGGCTGGCCGCCGGCGTTGAACACCCGCACGCCGTCGAGATCGGCCGAGCCCATGCCCCAGCCGCACCACAGGTTGCCGTGCACGTCGACGCGGAAACCGTCCGGCGAGCCGCCCGGGCCGGCGTCGATCAGCACGGTGCCGCCGCTGAGGTGCGTCCCGTCGGCCGACACGTCGTAGCTCAGGATGGTGCGGTGTGGCTCGGCGCGCGAGGCGACGACGTAGAGCTTCTTCTCGTCGGGCGAGAAGGCCAGCCCGTTGGGGCCCGGGATGTCGTCGGCCATCATGGTGAGCTTGCCGGTCGTCGGGTCGAGCCGGTAGACGGCCGGCTTGTTCTCGCTCTCGGCCTTGTGGCCCTCGTAGTAGCCCAGGATGCCGAACACCGGATCGGTGAACCAGATCGAGCCGTCCGACTTCACGACGACGTCGTTGGGCGAGTTGAGCGGCTTGCCGTTGTAGGAATCCGCCAGCACGGTGATGGCCCCGTCATACTCGAAGCGCACGACGCGGCGGGCGTCGTGCTCGCAGGCGATCAGCCGGCCGCGGCGGTCGCGGGTGTGGCCGTTGGCGTTGTTCGACGGCTTGCGCCACACCGACACCGCGCCGGTCTCCTCGTCCCAGCGCAGCACGCGGTTGTTGGGGATGTCGCTCCACAGCAGGTAGCGGCCGTCGCCGAAATAGACCGGGCCCTCCGACCAGCGGCAGCCGGTGTACAGGCGCTCGACCGAGGCCAGCGGCAGCCGGTACTGGGCGAACGACGGGTCGAGCACCCGGACGGCGGGATCGGGATAGCGGTCGTTGGCCTGCCACATCTGTCGTCTCCTCGAAGTCTTTTCGGCCCGGACAGTACAGCGCCGGCAAATCAGAGGGCAACGCGCTTGAACACCTCGACGAAGCGGTCGACGTCCTCCTCGTCGTTGTAGACGTGCGGGCTGATGCGAAGGCGGCCGAGCCGCGGCGCGGCATAGACCTTCTCGGCCGCGAGGCGCTGCGCGAGGTCGTCGTGCATGCCGCGCGGGAAGGCGAGGCAGAGCAGCTGCGGTGCCCGCAAGGCGCGGTCGAGTACTTGCACGCCGGTGTTGGCGAGGCCGTCCGCCAGGCGGTCGGTCAGCATGCCGAGCCGTCCCACGATGGCGTCGTTGCCCCAGCCGGCCATCATCTCCATGCCGACTGCCGCCATCTCGAGCGAGATGAAGTGGTCGCGCTCGCCCATGTCGAAGCGGCGCGCGCCGTCGAGGTAGGCGAGGTCGCGGAAGTACACCTTGGCCTCGGCCGACACGCCCTTGCGGGCCGGCGCGGTCTGCTCCAGCGGCACGCCCTGCTGATGGCGCTTGGCGACGTAAAGGAAGGCGCGGCCGTAGGGCCCGAGCACCCACTTGTAGGTCGGGAAGATCAGGAAGTCGGGATCGAGCGCCTTGACGTCGATGTGCCGTACGCCGGCATCGTGGGTGGCGTCGACCAGGAAGTAGGCGCCGGCCCGCTTCGCCGCGGCCGCGACCTGCGCGAGGTCGATGGCGCCGCCGTCCGACCAATGCACCGAGGAGATCGAGACCAGGGACAGCGGCGCCGCGCCCGGCCGCCCGATCGCCGTGAGCACGGCCGAGGTCCAGTCGCCGTCGTCGGGCTGCGCCACCGGTTCGACGGTGGTGCCGTTGGCGTCGGCGCGGCTCATCCATTCCAGCACCGGCGAGGTGTGGTCGTTCTGCAGCACCAGCACCCTGCTGCCGCGCGCCAGGTCGAGCAGCTTGCCGGCCGTCGACACGCCGTAGCCGACCGAGGAGATCAGCGCGACGTCGTCGGGCGACGCGCCGATCAGCGCCGCCGCCGCCTTGCGCGCGCGTTCGTATTGCGCGGTCATGAAGGCGGCGTCGAGCTTCCACGGCTGGCCCTTGCGCGCCACGCCGACATGCCCGGCCTCCTGCACCGCCTTGGGCAGCGGGCTCCACGCCGCGGCGTTGAGGAAGCAGACCTCGCGCGGGATGTCGAACAGGTCGCGTTGGCAGGGCAGCATCGGCGCTCGCTCCGGAGTTGGCACGTCCCCGCGACCCTAGCGCACCGCCCGGCGAGCGACGACGGATTTGCGGACAGGTCGGCCATGAACCCAGCTTGGCCTTCATGCTCCTCCCTGCGCGCAGCGCGACGAGGTCGGCCGTAGGCGACTCTCCGACCCCTCCGCCTCGCTGCGCTCGGCACCTCCCCAACTTCGTTGGGGAGGAATTTGAGTCCTCCCTGCGCGTGAGCGCGGGGAGGTGGCCCGGAGGGCCGGAGGGGTCATGAGTCTCCGACCCCTCCCCGACTGCGTCGGGGAGGAATTGAGTCCTCCCTGCGCGCAGCGCGGGGAGGTGCCCGCGTCATCGCGGGCGGAGGGGTCATGGCGCTTCGTGGAACCCCGTTCGCCGCTGCCGCGTTGTTCCTCGGCGTTCGAGGGGGAAGGATGGCACCGCCGGAGTTCGACCGGTCCACTGCATTGTTTCTCGATCTCGACGGCACGTTGCTCGAGATCGCACCGACTCCGGAGCTGGTCGTGGTGCCGCCCGGCCTGCCGGAGCTGTTGTGCTGCCTGCACGCGCTGCTCGGCGGGGCCGTGGCGATCGTCACCGGACGCTCGATGTCGGTGATCGACAGCCTGCTGGCGCCGTTCGGCGGCAGCGCCGCCGGCGAGCATGGCGTGTCGTTGCGCTACGAGGACGGCGCGCGGGAGGACCTGCCGCCCGGCGTCGCCGTGCCCGACAGCTGGCGGGCGGCGCTGATCGCCGCCGCCGAGCGCTGGCCCGGCGTGCTGGTCGAGCCCAAGCCGCATGGCGTCGCCGTGCACTACCGCCTGGCGCCCGATCGCGGCACCGAGGTGTGGCGCCTCGTGCGCGGCATCGTGCCGTCCGATCATCCGGCGTTCCGGCTGATCCCGGCCCGCGAGGCCGTCGAGATCGGTCCGCGCGCCGTCTCGAAGGGCTATGCCGTGGAACGTCTGATGGCGCGGCCGCCGTTCCGCGGGCGGCGGCCGATCTTCGTCGGCGACGACTTCACCGACGAGGCCGGCATGGACGCGGCGCGCCGCTTCGGCGGCCAGGGCCTGCGGGTCGCCGAGGTGTTCGGCGGCGATCCGGCCGCGGTGCGCGCCTGGCTGCGGCGCGGCGCCGAGCTGCTCGGCGGCCGGGCGGCGCCCAGCGTGCCGCCCGCGAGCTCCACGCCGGTGGGAGCCCCGTCATGAGCAGCCTCGATCTCGGCGTCGTCGGCAACTGCTCGATTGCCAGCCTGGTCGACCGCCAGGGGCGCCATGTCTGGCACGGCCTGCAGCGCCTCGACGGCGACCCGGTGTTCAACGCGCTGCTCGGCGGCAACGACCCGCAGGCCGGGTTCATGGACGTCGTGATCGCCGGCGCCAAGGACGGCGGCCGCCAGAAGTACCTGCACAACACCGCCGTCCTCGAGACGATCCTGGAGAGCGAGCAGGGCAAGGTGCGGCTGCTCGACTTCGCGCCGCGCTTCCGCCGCTTCGGCCGCATGTTCCGGCCGCCGATGCTGATGCGCCGCATCGAGCCGCTGGACGGCCGGCCGCGGATCACCGTTCGCCTGCGCCCGACCTTCGACTACGGCGCGCGCCGGCCGCACACGACGTCGGGCAGCAACCACGTGCGCTATGTCGGCGACACCTCGGTGATCCGGCTGACGACCGACGCCTCGATCGCCAAGATCGTGCACGAGACCGAGTTCTCGCTCGACCGACCGGTGTCGCTGATCGTCGGCGCCGACGAGAGCGTGCCCGAGAATCCCGACGCGCTCACCCGCAGCTTCCTGGCGGAGACGCAGGCCTACTGGCACGGCTGGGTGCGCGACCTGAACATCCCGTTCGACTGGCAGCAGGCCGTCATCCGCGCCGCCATCACCCTGAAGCTGTGCAGCTACGAGGACACCGGCGCGGTGCTGGCCGCGCTCACCACCTCGGTGCCCGAGGCGGCCGGCACGCCGCGTACCTGGGACTACCGCTTCACCTGGCTGCGCGATGCCTTCTTCACCGTGACGGCACTCAACCGCCTGTCGGCGACGCGCACCATGGAAGGCTATGTCCGCTTCATCGTCGACGTCGTCGAGGCCGGCAGCTCGCGCGGCGAGGTCGCCGCCATCGCGCCGCTGTTCCCGATCGCGCCGGGCACCGACACGGCGGAGCGCCTGCTCGACTCGCTGCCGGGCTATCGCGGCTTCGGACCGGTGCGCATCGGCAACGCCGCGGTGATCCAGCGCCAGAACGACACCTACGGCTCGATGGTGCTGACCGCGGCGCAGATGTTCTGGGACGAGCGACTGCCGCGCCAGGGCGACCGCGAGCTGTACCGTCAGCTCTGCGTCGTCGGCCAGGAAGCGCATCGCACCGCGCTGACGCCGGACGCGGGCCTGTGGGAGTATCGCGAGCGCGAGGAGGTGCACACCTTCTCGGCGGCGATGTGCTGGGCCGCGCAGCATCGCCTCGGCATGATCGCCAAGCGGGTCGGCGTCGACGGCGAATCGCGCGAGTGGCTGGGGCGGGCCGGCGTGCTGCGCCAGGAGGTGCTGCATCGCGGCACCACGGCGGAAGGCTGGATCTCCGGCGTGCTCGATCGCGACATGCTCGACGCCTCGTCGCTGGTGCTGCCCGAGATCGGCCTGCTGCGCTCCGACGATCCGCGCTTCCATGCGACCATCGACATCGCCGCCAAGCGGCTGATGCAGAACGGCTTCCTGATGCGCTACCGCGAGGCCGACGATTTCGGCAAGCCGTCGAACGCCTTCCTGCTCTGCACCTTCTGGTACATCGACGCGCTGGCCAGCGTCGGCCGGCGCGCCGAGGCGCTTGAGCTGTTCAACAACCTGTTGGGCCGGCGCAACCATCTCGGCCTCCTGTCGGAGGACATCGATCCGCTGACCGGCGAGCTGTGGGGCAACTTCCCGCAGACCTATTCGCAGGTCGGTCTGATCCTGTCGGCGATGCGGCTGTCGCGCAGTTGGGAGGAGGGCCTATGGCACGCCTCGTGATCGTCTCCAACCGCGTGCCGGTGCCCAAGGCGCGGACCACGGCGGCGGGCGGACTGGCGGTCGCCCTGCGCGACCTGCTGGTGCCCGGCGCCATGTGGTTCGGCTGGAGCGGGCGGCTCGCCGCCGAGCCGTCGCTGCTGCCCTCGGTGGTCGAGGCGCGCGGCGTCACCTATGCCATGGTCGACCTGACGCGCGAGGCGCATCGCGCCTTCTACGTCGGCTTCGCCAACGGCGCGCTGTGGCCGCTGCTGCATTTCCGGCTCGGCCTGATGCATTTCCGGCGCGAGGACTATCTCGGCTACCTCGAGGTCAACCAGTCCTTCGCCACGGCGATCGGTCCCCTGCTTCAGGCCGACGACACGGTGTGGGCGCAGGACTACCACCTGCTGCCGTTCGGCCGCCTGCTGCGCCGGCAGGGCTTCAACGGGCCGCTCGGGTTCTTCCTGCACGTCCCCTTCGTGCCGCCGTCGATGCTCGAGGCCATGCCGGTGGCGCGCGAGCTGGTGGCCGATCTCTGCGCCTACGATCTGGTCGGCTTCCAGACCGAGGAGCATGCGCGCGACTTCCGCGACTGCGCCCATCGCATGCTGGGCGCCACGGTCGAGGGCGACTGGCTGCGTCTGAACGGCCGTCGGCTGCGCGCCTTCGCCAATCCGATCGGCATCGACGCTCAGGTCTTCGCCGACGAGGCGGCGCGCGCGGCCAACGACAAGGTGGTGCAGCGCGTGGCGGGCAGCCTGGTCGGCCGGGCGCTGGCGATCGGCGTCGACCGCATGGACTACTCCAAGGGCCTGCCCAACCGCTTCGAGGCCTACGGCCGGCTGCTCGAGCGCCATCCCGAGCATCGCCGCCGCATCCACTTCCTGCAGATCTGCCCGCGCTCGCGCGAGGAGGTCGACGAGTACCGCAAGCTGCGCATCGAGCTCGACCGGCTGACCGGGCGCATCAACGGCCGCTTCTCCGAGCTCGACTGGACGCCGTTGCGCTACTCGACGCGGCCGGCGCCGCGCAGCACCCTGGCCGGGCTCTACCGGATCGGTAAGCTCGGTGTCGTCACGCCGCTGCGCGACGGCATGAACCTGGTCGCCAAGGAGTTCGTCGCCGCGCAGCCCGACGACGATCCCGGCGTGCTGGTCCTGTCGCAGTTCGCCGGCGCGGCGCACGAGCTCAGCGAGGCGCTGATCGTCAATCCGTTCGATCCCGACGCCATCGCCGAGGCCATGCATGTCGGCCTGACCATGCCGCTCGGTGAGCGCCGCGAGCGTCAGGCGGCGCTCAAGGCCAAGGTCTTCCGCACCACGGCCGACCTGTTCTGCCGTCGCTTCATCGACGCGCTGACGGCGCGAGTGCCGACCCGCGCTGCAGCGTAAACTCCTCCCTGCGCGCAGCGCGGGGCGGTGTCGGCGAAGCCGACGGAGGGGTCATGAGTCATGAGTCTCGACCCCTCCGACGCCGTAAGACGGCGCCACCTCCCCACCTGCGGTGGGGAGGACTCTGATCCTCCCTGCGCGTGAGCGCGGGGAGGTGCCCCGCGGAAGCGGGGCGGAGGGGTCATGGCTCTTCGTCGATCACCACATCGTCTTAGCCGCGCGGCCCGGCCATTCGCGGTCGTAGGGCTCGCCGCCGACGCGGTCGTCGCTGAGCGCGGCGAGGATCTGGCCGGCGCTGGGCAGGCTCTTGGGATCGACGTGGCGCGCCGGATCCCACAGGCCCGAGCGCACCAGGGCGCGGGCGCACTGGAAGTAGACGGCGTCGACGGTGATCACCATCACCGAGCGCGGCGCCTTGTCCTCGACCGCGAACGAGCCGAGCAGCGCCGGATCGATGCTGAGCCGCGCCCGGCCGTTGACCCGGAGCGTGTTGCCGACCCCGGGGATCAGGAACAGCAGCGCGATCCGCGGATCGCGCACGACGTTGCGCAGCGAATCGATGCGGTTGTTGCCTCGCCGGTCGGGCAGCATCAGCGTCTTGTCGTCGACGATGCGCACGAAGCCCGGCCTGTCGCCGCGCGGCGAGCAGTCGAGCCCTTCCGGCCCCGAGGTCGCCAGCGCCGCGAACGGCGCCGCCTCGATGTAGGCGCGGTAGTGCGGTGTCAGCCGGTCGACCTCCTTGACCGTCGCGGCCTCGATCGGCCGGCCGTAGATCGCCTCGAGCTGCTCGATCGTGGCGACGTAATGGGCGTCGCTCATGACCAGCGCGGCGGCGAGCTGCCCAGCGGCTCGGCGGGCCGGGCGTAGAAGGCCGGCGTCTCGTCGAGCTGCACCGCCGGCTTGAGATGGCGCAGGCGGCCGAACGGGCCGACGCTCTCCATCATGAGCGACTGCAGCACCGCGTCGGGCAGCTCGGCACTGCCGCCGCTCGCCTCGACGGTGCCCTGGGTGGCGATCCAGTGCGCCACCTGGACCAAGGAAACGCGCACCTTCCACGAGCCGCCCTGCTCGACCCGCCGCGCCAGGCCGACCAGCGCGCCCAGCGCCGCCAGATAGCCCGCGATATAGTCGTTGGCCTGGACCGGCAGGTTGCGCGGCTTGGCGAGCGAGGCCTGCGTGGCGGCGAGGCCGGTGACGTTCTGCACGATCGAATCGAAGCCGCGACGCGCCGCCCAAGGGCCGGCATGGCCGTAGGCGCAGACGTCGACGCAGACGATGCCGGGCCGCAGCTCGGCCAGCCGCTCGGGCGAGAGGCCGCGCGCCGCCAGGGTGCCCGGCCGGTAGCCCTGCACGAACACGTCGGCGTGGCGTACCAGCCCGGTCAGTGTGTCGATCCCGGCCGGCTCGCGCAGGTCGATCCAGGTACAGCGCTTGCCGTGGCCGGTGTCCATCAGCAGCTCGGCCTGGTAGGGCAGGTGCGGCGCGGCGACGTGCAGCACCTCGGCGCCATTCTCGGCCAGCACGCGGCCGCTGGTCGGGCCGGCCAGCACGCGGGTCAGGTCGAGCACGCGCACGCCGGCCAGCGGCCGGTCGCCCGGCGGCAGCGGCTCGGCCGGCGCCTCGCCCAGCTTGACGATGTCGATCAGCGGCAGGGCGGCGACGGCGATGCCGTGCGGATGGGCGATCCATTCCTCGCGGCTGCGCGTCAGGCCGCCGACGCAGCCACCGGCGGCGATCGCCTCCTCGATGGCCAGCCCGTCCCATTTCGCCACGGCGGCGGCCAACGACTCGCGCGTCTCCTCGGCGGCGCCGGCGATGCGCAGCGCCCCGGCGCGGTGATGCGGATGGTTGGTGTGCAGGAACATGGTCCGGCCGTCGCGCGTCGGGTAGTGGCCGGCCAGCGGGTCCCACGACACCGGCTTGACGCCGTCGCGGGTCACGTAGGTGTTGGAGCGCAGCGAGGCGGCGGCGGCCGGGCGGTCGATCGTCACCGCCTGCGGCCGCCCGGTGCGCAGGCGCCACAGGTCGCTCAAGGCCAGGCCGACAGCGCCCAGCGCCGCGGCGCCGGTGGCGGCGATGCGCCACGGCGTGACGAACACCGGGTCGTCGGCGCCGGTGAAGCCCAGCGCGTCGTCGGCGCGCGGCGCCCGGCCGAGCTGGCCGAGGACCGAGTAGGCGAGGTCGCGGCTCACGGCAGCGCCATGATCTGGGTCAACAGCGCCATCAGCGTGTCCGGGCAGGTTATGTGCGGATTATGGCTGGCATCGATCTCGTGGCAGGACCAGCCGGCTTCGGTCCGTGCCCGCTCTGCGAACTGGCGGAACACATCGCCGGGGCCGCTGCGCGTGGCGTAGATATAGTGGCGCGGCGGCACGGGGGCCGTCGATTGGAGTCGGAGCTTCTGTTCGAAGGTCTTGAGCGGTTGCGGGCGGCGGCGCGGACTTGCCCAGGCGAGGTCGGCGGGCGCGGTGTCGGCCGGCATCGGATTGATCGGCAGCTTCCAGCCGTCGCCGGCCTTGGCGGCGCCGGCGCGCATGTTGCCCTCGGCCTTGGGGCCGACCAGGTCGAACAGGCTCTGGCCGTCGCGCGGCGCGAAGGCGTCGATGTAGACGACCCGGCGGATGCGGTCGGCCAGGCGGTCGGCGACCCCGGTCGCCACCATGCCGCCGTAGGAATGGCCGAGCAGCACGACGTCGCGCAGGTCCTCGATCTCGATCACCGCGGCGACGTCCTGGACGTGGGTCGACAGGTCGATGTCGGGATGGGCGAGATGGGCGCGCTCGCCCAGCCCGGTGTAGGTCGGCGAGAAGAAGTCGTGGCCGGCGGCCCGCAGCAGCGGCCGCATCTTCTTCCACGCCCACGCCGCCGACCAGGCGCCATGCGCCAGCACGATTGTCGCCATGTCTCGGTCCATCCCCACTGGCTAATTGACGGTCAGGGTGCTACTACGAATTACTCGCAATGATAAGCCAGACCACCATAGCATTGGGCGACGCGCGTGTCGGTTTTCGCGGCCGCATCCAGGCGCTGCGCGCCCAGGGCACCGGCACCGGCCTGTCCGACCTCGAGCTGGAGCGGCGGCTGATCGAGCTCGGCTTCGTCGAGGGCGCCGACGTCGAGTTGCTGCACCAGGGCCTGTTCGGGCGCGACCCGATCGCCGTGCGGGTCGCCGACACGACGGTGGCGCTGCGCCGTCGCGAGGCGATGGCGGTGCTGGTCGAGGCGGGCGGGACGTCATGAACGTCGCCACCGCGCTGGCCCCGGTCGTCGCCCTGGTCGGCAATCCCAACTGCGGCAAGACGGCGCTGTTCAACGCCCTGACCGGCAGCCGCCAGAAGGTCGCCAACTATCCCGGCGTCACGGTCGAGAAGAAGGTCGGCCGCCTGATGACGCCGTCCGGCCGCGCCATCCGCATCGTCGACCTGCCGGGCACCTATTCGCTGCGGGCCCGCTCGCCCGACGAGGAGATTACGCGCGACGCCGTGCTCGGCAAGCTGGCCGGCGAGGCGGCGCCCGACCTGATCGTCTGCGTCGGCGATGCCTCGAACCTGCGGCTGGCGCTGCGCCTGGTGCTCGAGCTGAAGCAGGTCGGCCGGCCGCTGGTCCTGTCGCTCAACATGATGGACATCGCGCGCCGCCGCGGCATCGCGATCGACACCGCGCGCCTCGCCCGCGAGCTCGGCGTGCCGGTGGTCGAATCGGTGGCGGTGCGGCGCGGCGGCACCGAGGGGCTGCTGGCCGAGATCGACCGCGCCCTGGCCGGGCTGACCGGCGCCGGCGCGGTCGCCTGGCGGACGCCCGATGCCGCCGCCCTGCGCTCCGGCCAGCGCGAGGCCGACCGGATCCTCAAGGCGGTGGTCAAGGGCAGCGGCCAGCGCGACCCCGGCACCGCCGCCGCCGACGCCGTGCTGCTGCATCCGGTGGCCGGGCTGGTCATCCTGCTCGCGATCCTGTTCGTGATGTTCCAGGCGGTGTTCGCCTGGGCGCGGCCGCTGATGGACGCGATCCAGGACGGCGTCACCGGGCTCGGCGCCGTCGTGCAGTCGACGCCGCTGCCCGATCTCGCCAAGAGCTTCCTCAAGGACGGGCTGATCGCCGGCGTCGGCAGCGTCATCGTCTTCCTGCCGCAGATCGTCATCCTGTTCTTCTTCATCCTGGTGCTCGAGGATCTCGGCTACATGGCGCGGGCGGCGTTCCTGATGGACCGCATCATGGGCGGCGCCGGGCTGCACGGGCGCGCCTTCATCCCGCTGCTGTCGTCGTTCGCCTGCGCCATCCCCGGCATCATGTCGACGCGGGTGATCGACAACCGGCGTGACCGGCTGACCACCATCCTGGTGGCGCCGCTGATGACCTGCTCGGCGCGCATCCCGGTCTACACCTTGATCATCGGCGCCTTCATCCCGGATCGCGACGTCTGGGGCTTCGTCGGCCTGCAAGGGCTGGTGATGTTCGGCCTGTACGCGACCGGCATCGCGGGCGCGCTGGCGGTGTCGTTCGTGGTCAAGCGGCTGATCTGGCGCGGCGCGCCGGGCGAGCCGTTCATGCTCGAGCTGCCGGACTACAAGCTGCCGCAGCCGCGCAGCCTGGCAATCGGCCTGTGGACGCGGGCCACGGCGTTCCTCAAGCGCGCCGGCACGACCATCGCCTCGATGATGATCCTGATCTGGGCCCTGGCCAGCTTCCCGCGGCCGCCCGAGGGCGCCAGCGAGCCGGCGATCACCTACAGCCTGGCGGCGATGATCGGCTCGGCCCTGCAGAGCATCACGGCGCCGCTCGGCTTCAACTGGCAGATCAACGTTGCCCTGGTGCCCGGCCTGGCGGCGCGCGAGGTCGCGGTCGGCGCGCTGGGCACGATCTACGCGATCGACGGCGGCGAGGGCGCGGCCGACAAGATCGGCCAGACGATCGCCGGCCAGTGGAGCCTGGCGACGGCGCTGGCGCTGCTCGCCTGGTACGTCTTCGCGCCGCAATGCGCCTCGACCCTGGCGGTGATCCGCCGCGAGACCGGAGGCTGGCGCTGGATGTGGGTGACCTTCGCCTACATGCTGGGACTGGCCTACGTCGCAGCGCTGATCACCAACCAAGTCGCGCGCGCGCTGGGCGCCGGCTGAGCTTTCACTTCCGGGCCAGCCGCCGCCAGCCCTTCGTCGTCGCCACAAGGCGGAGGTCATCGATGTCGCGAGGGACAATGGGCGGGCGCGGCGCGCGCTGGTGGCTGCAGCAGCTGCATCTGTATGTCGGACTGATCCTGATGCTGCCGCTGGTGATGATGGGCCTCACCGGCGCGGTGCTGGTCTATGCGCACGATCTCGAGCATCTCTTCGGCGACGAGCCGAAGGCCGCCGCGGTCGGCGACTGGCGATCGCCGGGCGACATCGTCGCGGCGGCTCGGCAGGCGTCGCCCGATCCCGGCCGCGTGCCGATCGCGGTGCGCTGGCCGGCCAATGCCGGCGAGCCCGCCGCGGTGCGCCTGTCGCGACCCGGCCTGGCCGGCGAGCGTGGCGCCGGGCGCGGCAGCGCCGCGGGCGCTCTGATGCAGAGCCCGTTCGCCGGCAGCGTTCAACTGCTGATCGATCCGGTGTCCTTGCAGGTGCTCGGCCGCGAGGAGGCGATGTCGGGCTGGGTACGGTTCTTCCACGACCTGCACGGACACCTCTTCGTGCCCGGCGGCACCGGCCGAGCGATCGTCGGCTGGTTCGGCGTGGCGCTGCTCGGGCTCGGCCTGTCGGGCCTTTTTCTCTGGTGGCCGCGGGCCGGCCAGTGGAAGGCGGCGTTCGGGGTGCGGCGCGGCGCGCGCGGCGTGCGCCTCAATCGCGAGCTGCACGGCGCGGTCGGAATCTGGAGCCTGCTGCTGTTCCTGGTGGTCAACGCCAGCGGCGTCTACCTCGCCTTCCCGCAGACCGTGGCGGCCGCGGTCGGCACGGTGTGGCCGGGCCGCGACCTGCGCGCGGCGATGATGCAGGCGCGGCTCGAGCCGGTGCGCGGCGCGGTGCCGATGGCGCTCGACGAGGCCGTGGCGCTGGCCCTGGCGAAGGTGCCGGAGGCGCGCTTCCTCAATGCCTTCCTGCCGGTCCGGCCGGAACAGCCGCTGCGGATCGGCCTGGTGCGTGCCGGCGAGTCCGAGGGCGCGCCGACCGCCACGGTGCTGGTCGACCCCTATCGTCGCCAGGTCGTCGAGGTGTTCGATCCGCGCAGCATGAGCTTCGGCGAGAGTTTGCTGTCCTGGCAGCGGGCGCTGCATTACGGCCAGGGGCTCGGCGGCCTCTACAAGGCTCTGGTCTTCGCCAGCGGCCTGATCATCCCGCTGTTCGCCGTGACCGGCTTCCTGATGTGGTGGCTGAAGCGGCGCAACCGGCGGGCCGGGGCGCGGGCGCGCCAGGCGATGCTGGGGGCCGCCGGCCAGGCGGACTGACCGTTCAGCGCGACGCCAGCTCGTAGAGCACGAGGCCGCGCCGCGGCTCGACCGGCAAGGAGCGCCACAGGGCGGGATCGACCGGCTTGCCGTTCTGCTGCACCCAGCGGTCGAAGGCGCGGGCCCGGCGGTTGGTCGGCAGGGCAGCGTAGCGCACCTCGCCGCGCGCCACCGCCTTGGCGAAGTCCTCGACGCTGATCACCGGGTCGGTGCCGAAATAGCCGCCGAAGGCCATCGCCGGCTGGCCGGTGGCGACGATCACCGGCGCGGCGAGCAGCGCGTTCGGCGTCGCCAGCAGGAAGCGCGCGCCGCCGCGCCGCTCGAGCAGGAAGGCGTGCAGCTTGGGATCGTCGGTCAGCGCGCGGAACTCGCGGCTCAGGATCGGGCCGCGGCCGTCGTCGCGGCCCAGCCAGCGCGGCAGGCTGGCCGAGGGCAGGGTGAGGTTGCCGGGCGAGAAGATCGCACTCAGCGCCCACGCCGTCGGCAGCACCAGCAGCGCCGCGCCGCCCAGCACCGCCCAGGGCCGCCGCGCGCGCCACAGCAAGGCGGCCGCGACCAGCAGCGCAAAGCCGGGCGCCGCCAGCCAGGGCTCGGTCCAGCCCAGGGACGCACCGCCGATCCAGGCCTGTCCCAGCGCCGCGACCACCAGGCCCGCCGCAAGGTGCGCCGGGCCGCGGCGCCACAGCTCGAAGCCGCCGATGCCGGCCAGGGCGGCCAGCGGCGGCGCCAGGGCGGACAGGTAGTAGGCGTGGAAGATGCCGCCGGCGGCGCTGAAGACGATTCCGTAGGCCACCGCCCAGGCCGACCACAGGGCGATCGCGGCCGGCCGTCGCCGCCAGCCGTAGAGGGCGCCGAGCAGGGCGAGCGGCGCGAACCAGCCGACCTGCGCGGCCAGGGTCGGCGTGGCCAGGCGCAGCGGGCCGGTCGGCACGGCGTCGTGCAGTTCGAACGGCAGGGCCGCCGGCGCCGGCGCGCCGGCCGGCCGCTCCGGCTTCACGAAGCGCTCCAGCCCGTTGTGCACGACGATCAACTCGAGCATCGAGTTGCTCTTGCTGCTGCCGGCGTAGGGGCGCCGGTCCTTGGGCGTGAGGTCGTAGGCGACGGGCCAGGCCAGCGACACCACGACCAGGGTGGCGGCCGCGGCGGCCATCCAGCCCAGTCGGCGGCGCCACTCGAACCAGCCGCGCGCCGGCGGGCTGGCGAGCAGCCAGCCGAGCAGCAGGGCCGGGCCGCAGACCAGGGCGGCCAGCATCTTCACGTTGAAGGCGAGCCCGAGCAGCGCCATGGCGATGACCAGCGACAGGCCGCGGCCGCGCAGCGCCGCCGTGGCGGCCAGCAGCAGCGCCAGGACCAGCCAGGAATCGGTGTTGTTGGAGCGGTCGACCGCGACCTCGATCGGCGTCACGGCGAGCAGCAGCGCCGCCGCGGCCGCGGCCGGCACGCCGAACGGCCGCCGCACCAGCCGGTAGAGCAGGGCCACCGAGACGATGCCGGCCAGGGCCTGCGGCAGATGGATCGTCCAGCCGCTGAAGCCGAGCAGCCCGGCGAAGGCGGTCTGGATCCAGAAGGCGACCGGCGGCTTGTCGAGCGAGACGAAGCCGGCCGGATCGAAGGCGTTGTAGAAGAACAGCCCGGCGCCCTGCAGCATGCTGCGCACGCCGGCGGCGTAGTAGGCGGTGCCGACGCCGTTGTCCTCGAGCCGCACCAGGCGCAGCAAGGCGGCGACCAGCAGAATGGTCGCGACGAGGGCCGGCTCGCGCCAGCGCCGTCCGGTCTCGGCCTCCATCAGGACGGCAGCGGTCCCTTGAAGACGAAGAAGGCGCCGGCGCAGATGAAGCCGAAGCCGACCAAATGGTTCAGGGTGATCCGCTCGCCGAGATAGAGCACCGAGAAGGCGGCGAACACCGACAAGGTGATCACCTCCTGCATGGTCTTGAGCTCGGCCGCCGAGTAGACCGCGTGGCCCCAGCGGTTGGCCGGCACGGCGAAGCAGTACTCGATGAAGGCGATGCCCCAGCTCGCCACCACGACCAGCCACAGCGGCCGGTCGGTGAACTTGAGATGGCCGTACCAGGCGAAGGTCATGAAGACGTTCGAGACCAGCAACAGGGCGACGGGCGCGACGGCGGGGGGCAGCCAGGACATCGAGATCCTTTCCTCCTCTACTCTACTCTGCTTTGACTCCGAGCTTCTTGAGCAACGGCACGACGGTGCGGTCCTCCTTGTCGAGCATCGCCGCCAGCTCCTGCGGCGTGCTCGGGAAGGCGGTGGCGCTGAGCTCGGCGAAGCGCCGCACCGTGGCCGGATCGGTCAGCACCTTGACCATGGCGGCGTTGAGGCGGGCCAGCACCTCGGGCGGCATGTTGGCCGGCCCGAACAGCCCGGTGTAGGTGCTGTAGGTGAAGTCGGCGAGCTCCTTGACGCCGGACTCGCGGATCGTCGGCACATCGGGCAGCTCGGGCAGCCGCTTCTCCGAGGAGATCGCCAGCGCCCGCAGCTTGCCGGCCTTGATGTGGCCGATCGCGCTGTTGACCTGGTCGACCTGGACCGGCACCTGGCCGGCGATGACGTCGATCGCCGCCGCGCCGCTGCCCTTGTAGTGGACCAGGGTGTACTTGGCGCCGGTGGCGTCGCTCAGCAGCTCGATGATGATGTGGTTGGTCGTGCCGATGCCGGAATCGGCGACCGACAGCTTGCCCGGCGTCTCGCGGCCGATGCGGATGAAGTCGGCCAGGCTGCGGATCGGCGAGTCGGGGTGCACGGCGACGACGCCGGGCACCGCCTGGATGTGGCTGATCGGCTGGAACGCCGTCTTCCAGTCGTACGGCGCGTTGCCGTAGATCGCCGGGATGTCGACCATCGAGTTGGCCGAGACCAGCAGGGTGTAGCCGTCGGGCGTCGAGCGGGCGACGACGTCGCTGCCGATCATGCCGCTGGCGCCGGCGCGGTTCTCGACTACGACCCCGATGCCCAGCACCTCGCGAAGCCTGTCGGCGACGATGCGCGCCGTGACGTCGATGTTGCCGCCCGGCGCATAGGGCGCCATGAGGCGGATCGGCTTGTCGGGGTACTCGGCCCGCGCCGGCGCGGCGAGCGCCAGCATGAACATCAGGCCGGCGGAGCGGCGCAGGATCGGCATCGTTTCCTCCTCGAGAGGGCGCCACCTTACCTCATCGACCGTCGACAACGCACGACGGCGGCCGGCGCTCCCATGCTCTGTGCACCATCGGTGTACAATGGTTGTAGGACCAGTGAAGGACATGACCGAAGATTGCAGAGCGCATCTTGTTGCAGTAGATTGCGCAAATACCTTGCAACGTTCGGTGAAGGCTTCCCGCAAGATGCCAGCTGCAAATCGAGTGTCGGCCGTTGCCGCGCTGCTCCTGGCAATCGGCCTCCTCGCAGGCTGTTTCCAACATGACATCGGCCCGCTTTCGTATCAGCCCCCGAATAAGCTCGCTCCCGTTGCCGGGGCGGATCGCGTCGTCCTGGATGTCGTGGCGATCGACAAGCGGACGTCCGATCGCCTGGGTGTGAGTGGCGCCGCCAGCCTGACCACCACGAGCGACGTCGTGGGACTGGTGCGAACTGGCATTCAAGAGATGTTCAAGCAGGAGGGATTCAGTCTCGGAGCAGGCGGTCTCGTCGCCTCGGTCGACCTGCAAGACCTCTACTGCGATTGCTCACGATACCGCGCGCACGCTTCCGCCGGTTTCACGTTGCGGGTTCGCACGCTGGCGGGTGTGACGCTGTACTCGCACCACTACGAAGATTTCGCCGGCGCCGGCGGCCTGTTCAGCTTCGATCGTGACAAGGATCAGAGGTCGGCTCTCGAACTGGCTCTGCAGGGCGCGGTTCGGCAGGTTGCCGAAGACAGGGCATTGCACAAAGTCTTGCTGTCGGCGCAGACGGCCGCTTCCAGGCAAAGAAGCAGCCAATGAAGGTGCCCTTGTCCCGCCTATCGTCGACCGCCCTTGTGATTGCGGCCTCGTTGCTGAGCAACGGCTGCGCGACGGCAATAAACGGTACCAGCCAAGCCATCCTGGTGAGGTCGACCCCGGACGGGGCGCAGTGTCACTTCGAGGCAGCCGGGCAACTGTTGGGCACGGCGACGACACCAGGGCAAGTCAAGGTTCCGCGCGCAACGCACCCCATCAGTGTCGTTTGCCGCCAGCCCGGCTACGAGGAAGCACGCACGACGCTGCATTCCACGGCGCTGACGCCATCGCTTCCTGCGCGAAACCTGATTCTTCTCGCAGGCGCGTTGGCCGATACGGCAAGTGGCGCCCGCAACTCGTACCCATCACCGGTCCATCTCCGGCTCGATCCGCTATCCGAAGCCGATCGTGCCCTTGCCTCGACGGCGGCCGCGAAGCTCGCGGCGGGCACGGCGACGCCGGGCGCCTGGAACTGCCACCTGACCGGGGTGGCCCCGGCGTCGGCTCCGACCCATGTGCTGCAGATTACCATCGCCGACGATGGCACGATCGTCGTCGGCAGCTACGGCGGTGCAGTCGCCCAGGTGGCAAACCGAAATCCGCTGACGTTCAGGGCCATCGATCCGCAGACGTCGCGGGAGATGACCTTTGCCTGGAAAGGCGACAACTCGCTGGCCTTGACGAGCAGCGACGGCGCGGTTGCCGAGGCCGGACCTTGCAGCAGGTCCTGACCGCGAATGCTGGTCCTCGCGTCACTGCTGCCGCCCGCCGGCTTTCTCGAGCACTGCGTCCAGCAGGATATCGGCGCGCTCTCGTCTCAGCCGTCGAGACCGCCCACCGCCTTTGCCGATGGAGGACACTGATGGTCGTTCCGATCTCCCGACTGCTATCCGCGGCGTTGCTCGGCGCAACGTCTGTGGTGATCGCCGGGTGCACGACGGCGGTCAATGGCACCAGCCAGACCATCAAGGTCGGTTCGACACCCGGCGAAGCGCAATGCAGCTTCGAGGCAGCCGGGACGATGCTCGGTACGGTGACGACGCCCTCGCAAATCACGGTGCCGCGGGCCAGTCACCCCATCAACGTCGTTTGCCGCAAGCCCGGATACGAGGCAACGCGCACGACCCTGCCGTCCCAGGCGCTGTCGCTTTCGGTGCCCGGGCCAACCGTGATTCTTGCCGCGGGCTACCTGATCGACAAGGCAAGTGGCGCCGAGAACACCTATCCGCCGGCGGTTCACGCTCGGCTCGAGCCACTGTCGGACGCCGACCGTGCCTTCGTATCGGCGACCGCCTCGAACGCCGTGGACGGCAGGCTGGCCCCGGGGCTCTGGCTCTGCGTCATGAGGGCACTGCCGCCCGCCGTAGACGTGCCGCGTCCGCTACGGCTGGCGATTGCCGGCGATGGCAGCGTCGTCGTCCGAACCTACGACGGCGCTGTCGCGACCGTGTCGAACCGCAGTCCCCTCAGTTTCACGGCCATCGATCCGCGGACGTCGCAACTGATGACGTTCGCCTGGAAAGACGACAATACGCTCCTGGTGACAGGAGGCGATGGCGTGACCCCCGAGGCGGGACCTTGCACGAAGACCTGAGCGCGGCGAGTCACGCCCACGCCGGCGGCCGCTTGTCCGCCCACGGCAGCGCCCGCTCGAGCACCGCGCCCAGCCGCAGCACGTTGGCCTCGGCGCCCCAGCGGCCGACAACCTGGACCGAGGTCGGCAGGCCGTCGTCCCCGAAGCCCGAGGGCAGGGCGAGGGCGGGGTGGCCGGTGAGGTTGAACGGGTACTGGTACGAGGTCCAGCCCTGGCGGGTGATGCCGCACTTGACGCCGTCGATCACGACCTCGTCGTTGGCGGCATCGTGGCCGACCTCGAGCGCGGTGCGCGCCATGGTCGGCATGACCAGGAAATCATAGCGCTCGAACAGCGCCTGGATACGGCGGAACAGGGCGGTGCGGGCGAACTGGGCGTTGCGGAAGTCGGCCAGGCCGAAGGTCGCGCCGCGCTCCATGAAGGCCAGGGTCACCGGGTCCATGCGGTTCTGCCAGCGCGGCAGGTACTGGGCGCAGAACACCGCGAAGTTGGCCTGGTAGAGCACGCGGCCCTCGTACTCGATCCAGTCGATCGCGCCCTGCGGTTCCTCGACGACGGCGCCGCGCTCCTGCCAGGCGGCCAGCGCCGCCAGGGTGTTGCGCCGCACGTCGGCGGCCAGTCGCGGATTGGCGGCGCGCTCGACATAGCCGATACGCACGGCCGACAGGTCGTCGCCGGCCAGCTTGGGCGACAGCGGCTTCTGCGCGCCGCCGGCCAGCGACCACGGATCGCGCTCGCTGGGGCCGACCAGGACGGCGTGCATGATCGCCGCATCGGTCACCGTGCGGGCGAGCGGGCCGGCATAGACGTTGTTGCCGAAGGCGTCGCGGGTCGTGTCGGCCGGCACGGCGCCCAGGGTCGGCTTGAGGCCGACCAGGCCGGCGCATGCCGCCGGGCCGCGGATCGAGCCGGCGCCGTCGGTGCCGAGCGCCAGCGGCCCCAGCCCGGCCGCCACCGCCGCCGCGCCGCCGCCGCTCGAGCCGCCCGGCGTGCGCTCGAGGTTCCACGGGTTGCGCGTGACGCCGAAGGCGGGCCCGTCGGTCAGGCCCTTGACGCCGAACTCCGGCGTCGTGGTCTTGCCAAGGATGACGGCGCCGGCGGCGCGCAAGCGCTGGACCAGCACGTCGTCGGCGGCGGCCGGCGGATTGTCCTCGAAGATCGCCGAGCCGTGTCGGGTCGGCACGCCTTCGACGTCGACCAGGTCCTTGATGCTGACCGGCACGCCGTGCAGCGGGCCGAGCGGCTCGCCGCGCGCCACGGCCGTGTCGGCCCGCTCGGCGTCGCGCCGCGCCGTCTCGGCCATGACCTCGCGAAAGCAGTTGAGCCGCGGTTGTTGGCGCTCGATCGCCCGCAGCACGGTGTCGAGATACTCGACGCAGCCGAGCTTGCGGTCGCGGATCAGGGCGGCGGCGCGGGCCGCCGGCAGGAACAGCAGGTCGTCGTCGGAAGGGTCGATCATGGGCGGCACCATAGGCCATCCTCGACAGGCCGATCCACGTGCGCTACGCCCGCCGCCGGCATGTTCTCGCTTCCCGTCCTGGCGGCCCTGGCGGCGGTCGCCGTGGTGACCTCGTTCATCTCCGGCATCTTCGGCATGGCGGGCGGCATGCTGCTGATCGGCTTCCTGCTGGCCTTGCTGCCGGTGGCGGTCGCCATGGTGTTCCACGGCGTCATCCAGATCGCCGCCAACGGCTGGCGCGCCTGGCTGTGGCGCCAGCACGTCAAGTGGAGCGTCGTGGTGCAGTTCGGCGCCGGCGCCGGCACCTCGCTGCTCCTCTTCTCGTTCCTCGACTTCGTGCCCGACAAGGCGCTGGTGCTGATGGCGGTCGGCCTGACGCCGTTCGTCGCCCTGGCGGTGCCGCAGAGCCTGGCGCCCAACATCGAGCGCGGCGGCCAGGCCTTTCTGGCCGGGGCGATCGGCGGCGCCATCCAGCTCGTCTCGGGCGTCACCGGGCCGCTGCTCGACATCTTCTACGTCCGCACCGGCATGACGCGGCAGGTCAACGTCGCCACCAAGGCGGCGGCGCAGGTGCTGGGCCATCTCACCAAGGTGGTGTATTTCGGCGCCCTGATCGGCGGCCCGGCCGGCCGCGACCTCGAGCAGATCGTCGTCATGGCCTTCGCCTGCGGCTTCGCGGTGCTCGGCACCACCTTGTCGCGCAGCTTCCTCGACCGCATGTCGGATCGGCAGTTCTATCGCTGGACGCGATGGGTGATCCTGGCGCTCGGGACGGTGTATGTGGGACAGGGGATCTGGCTGATGGCGAGCCGATGAGCGGAAAGAAGAAGTCCGAGACGATCGACGTCAAGGCAGAGGTGCGGGCGCTGCTCGACCGGCTGCCCGACGACTGCACCTATGCCGACGTACAGCGCGGCATCGCGGTGCTGATGTGGCCCAAGCCGCAGGGGCCGGTGGGCCCCGACGAAGTGAAGCGGCGCCTGCGCGCCTGGCTCAAATCGGAGAACGAGTCATGAAGGACAGGATCTCGATCGACCTCAAGGACGGCGTCGCCGACGTGCGGCTGATCCGCGCCGACAAGATGAACGCGCTCGACCCGGCGATGTTCGACGGAATCATCCAGGCCGGCGCCCAGCTGGCCGAGATGAAGGGCCTGCGCGCCGTCGTGCTGTCGGGCGAGGGCCGCGCCTTCTGCGCCGGCCTCGACATGGCGAGCTTCGCGGCCATGAAGAAGGATGGCGACGCGGTGCCCGGCGTGCGCGACCTGGTGAGCCGCACGCACGGCCCGGCCAACCGGCCGCAATGGGCCGCCTGGCTGTGGCGCGAGCTGCCGGTGCCGGTGATCGCCGCGGTGCACGGCGTCGCCTTCGGCGGCGGCTTCCAGCTCGCGCTGGGCGCCGACCTGCGCTACGCCACCGCGGACGCGCGCTTCTCGGTGATGGAGATCAAGTGGGGCCTCGTGCCCGACGTCGCCGGCACGCAGCTGATGCGCCATCTGGCGCGCGAGGACGTGGTGCGCGAGCTGACCTACACCGGCCGCGTCTTCGACGGGCGCGAGGCGCTTTCGATGGGCCTGGTCACGCGGGTGGTCGACGACCCGCGCGCCGCCGCGCTGGAGACGGCGCGCGAGATCGCCGCCAAGAGCCCGGACGCGATCCGCGCCGCCAAGCGCCTGCTCAATCTCGCGGTGGCGACCGACGCGCGCACCGGCCTGATGGCCGAATCGCAGGAGCAGCAGAAGCTGATCGGCTCGGCCAACCAGCTCGAGGCGATCGCCGCCAACCTGCAGAAGCGCGCCGCCAACTTCCGGGATTGAGGCCATGAACCGCCAGTGGCTCTACGCCCAGCCGCCGACCGGCAAGATCACCGCCGAGACCTTCGCCTGGCGCGAGTCGGCGATCCCGCGGCCGGGCGCCGGCGAGGTGCTGGTGCGCACCCGCCTGCTGTCGCTCGATCCCGCCAACCGCGCCTGGATGATGGGCAAGACCTATCGCGACGCGCTCGAGCCCGGCCAGGTGATGAGCGGCTTCGCGATCGGCGAGGTCGTCGAGTCGACGGTGCCCGGCTTCGCCGCTGGCGCCATCGTCGAGGGCGACTGGGGCTGGCAGGACTATGCCGCGGTGCCGGCCCGCCGGCTGACCCGGCGTACCCTCGAGGCGCCGCTCGAGATGCTGATCGGGCCGCTCAGCGTCACCGGGCTCACCGCCTATTTCGGCCTGCTCGAGGTCGGCCAGCCCAAGCCCGGCGACACCGTGCTGGTGTCGGCGGCGGCGGGCGCGGTCGGCAGCATGGTCGGCCAGATCGCCAAGCTGGCGGGTTGCCGCGTCGTCGGCACCGCCGGCGGCGCCGACAAGGGCGACTGGATCGTGCGCGAGCTCGGCTTCGATGCGGCGGTCGACTACAAGGCCGGCGGCCTGCGGCGTGCGCTGGCGGCGGCCTGCCCGAACGGAATCGACGTCTACTTCGACAATACCGGCGGGCCGGTGCTCGAGGCGGCGCTGTCGCTGATGAACCTGCGCGGCCGCATCGCCTGCTGCGGCAACGTCTCGCAATACGACGTCGACAAGCCGGCGCCCGGGCCGATGGCGGTGCCCGGCCTGGTGGTGACCAAGCGGCTGCGCCTCGAAGGCTTCATCGTGATGGACTTCTACGACCGCCGCGCCGAGGCCGAGCGCCGCTTGAAGCAGTGGGTCGACGAGGGCCGGCTCAAGGCGGTGGTCGACATCGTCGACGGGCTGGAGAAGGCGCCCGAGGCGCTGATCGGCCTGTTCGCGGGCCGCAATCGCGGCAAGTGCGCGGTGCGGGTGAGCTGAACGACGACCGAGCGAGCGGAGGGGCGTCATGGCGCTGGTGCTGTACGGCCATCCTTTCTCCTCCTACACGCAGAAGGTCCTGGTTGCGCTCTACGAGCACGACCTGGCGTTCGGCTGGCGCGTGCTCGACGGGCCCGAAGCCTTCGCCGAGCTGGCCGGCCTGTGGCCGATCGGCCTGATGCCGGCGCTGCGCGACGGCGACCGCACGATCGTCGAATCGAGCATCATCGTCGAGCATCTCGACCTTCATCACGGACGCGGCGCGCGGCTGCTGCCGGCCGATCCGCGCGCGGCGCTGCAGGTCCGCTTCCTCGACCGCTTCTTCGACCTCTACGTCATGGCGCCGATGCAGAAGCTGGTCGGTGACCGGCTGCGCCCCGAGGCCGAGCGCGATGCGCGCGGCGTCGCCGAAGCGCGGGCGCGACTCGACAAGGCCTATGGCTGGCTGGAATCCGAGCTGGCGAGGCGAACCTGGGCGGCCAGCGGAACGTTCGGCCTGGCCGACTGTGCCGCGGCGCCGGCGCTGTTCTATGCCGACTGGGCGCATCCGATCGGCGAGGCGCTGACGACCCTGCGGGCCTACCGGGCGCGACTGCTGCAGCGCCCGTCCTTTGCCCGCGCCGTCGACGAAGCGCGGCCGTTCCGCGCCTTCTTCCCGCTGGGCGCGCCCGACCGCGACTAGCGCACGATCCGTCGGAGCGCGAAGCGGGCGATCAGCCGGTGCTCGCAAGTCGATAGTGGCAGGGAAGGAGAGGGCTGATGAGCTCGTACTCGCCATTGCCGAGAGCGATGAACCTCATGAGCCCGGAGGCGGGGTCGGTGAAGCTCGTCGCCATCTTGCCGTCGCTCTCGACCGGCGCGGAAAACAACCTCCGGGCATAGGAGGTGCCAAGCGTCAGGACGCCGTTGGAAAGCTCGACGGTGTAGGCCTGGCCGGCCCTGGAGCAGTTGGACAGCGACTTCTCCGGGATGACGTCCAGGCGGTAGGTCCTGCTCTCTGCCTGGGCCTGGGCGACGAGCATCGCCAGCACGCCGGCAATCGTCATGGAGCGCATCGGGCATCTCCATCGGGCAGGTTCATGCTTCTAGCGCGAGGCCTGGCCCAAGCGCGGCTCCGTGCCGGCGACCAGACGCTGGATGTTGGCGCGGTGGCGCGCGACGACGTAGGCGGCGCCGGCGATCACCAGCACGCGGTAGGCCAGCGGCTGCTGCAGGCTGCAGACCAGGATGATGGCCGTCAGCGCGCCCAGCATCGAGGCCAGCGACACGATGCGCAGTGCCGCCAGCACGACGGCGAAGGCCGCCGCCGCGCCGAGCCCGACCGGCCAGGACAGCGCCAGCAGCACGCCCAGCCCGGTCGCCGCCGACTTGCCGCCGGTGAAGCCCAGCCAGACCGAGCGGGCGTGGCCGAGCAGCGCCGCCATCCCGGCCAGGCAGACGATCCAGGAGGCCCAGGCCTGCGGCTCGGGCATCGCCAGCCGCTCCAGGAGTTCGCGGGCGACGAGGATGGCGGCGGCGCCCTTGGCGACGTCGACGACGAAGACCGCCAGCGCCGGCCCCTTGCCCAGCAGGCGCAGCACGTTGGTCGCGCCGGTCGAGCGCGAGCCGTGCTCGCGGACGTCGATGCCCGCCACCAGCCGCCCGGCGAGATAGCCGGTCGGAATCGATCCCAGCAGATAGGCGATCGCCAGGACGGCGAGGGCGGCGAACCAGGGCATCGGCGCCGCTCAGCGGCCCTTGAACACCGGCTTGCGCTTCTCGACGAAGGCGCGCACCGCCTCCTTGTGGTCCTCGGTGCGCGACGCGCCGACCAGCCGCTCGGCCTCGCGATAGAGCGCCGTCGGGTAGTCGACGTGCAGCGCGTCGTCGAGATTGTCCTTCATGTTGCGCAGCGCCACCCGCGGTCCCTCGGCCAGCGAGCGGGCGAGCGCGAAGGACTCCTCCTGCAGCTTGTCGTCGGCGACGACGCGATTGAACAGGCCGATCCGCTCGCCGCGCTCGGCGTCGACCCGCTCGCCGGTGAACATCAGCTCGCGCGCCCGCGCCGAGCCGACGGTGCGGGTCATCAGCCAGGCGATTCCGTAGTCGCCCGACAGGCCGACCCGGGCATAGCCGGTGCTGGCGAAGGCCGAGCGGGCGGCGATGCGCATGTCGCAGGCCAGCGCGATGGCGAGGCCGGCGCCGGCCGCGGCCCCGGGCAGGGCGGCGATGGTCGGCTTGCGCAGCGCCACCAGCGCGCCGGTCAGCGCCGCCTGGCGCCAGCGCAGGTCGGCCAGGCGTTCCTCGAAGGAGAGCTGGCCGCGCGGCCCGCGGCCGCCCATGCCCTTGACGTCGCCGCCGCTGCAGAAGGCGGTGCCGGCGCCGGTGATCAGGATGGCGCCGACCTCGGGATCGTCGCCGCGCTCCTTGATCTGGGTGCGCAGCGCCGGCGTCAGCTTGTCGGACATGGCGTTGCGCGCCTCGGGGCGGTTCAAGGTGATCAGCGCCACCCCGTCGCGCACGCTGCACAAGAGTTCGGTTGTGCCGGTGTCGATTTCCATTGCAGTCTCCTTCGCCATGACAGTCACGGTCACCGAACACACCGTCAAGACGGCGCGCCACACCACCGGCTACCTGGCCTGCGGTGCGGAAGCAGCACCCCTGCTGATCTTCTGCCATGGCTGGCCGGAACTGTCGCTGTCGTGGCGGCATCAGCTGCCGGCCTTCGCGGCGCTGGGCTTCCGCTGCGTCGCGCCCGACATGCGCGGCTACGGCCGCTCGAGCACCTATGGGCGGCACGAGGATTTCGCGCAGGAGCTGATCGTGCAGGACATGCTCGAGCTGCTGGCTTCGCTGGGCCGCGAGCGCGCGGTGTGGATCGGCCACGACTGGGGCAGCTCGGTGGTGTGGAACGTCGCCGCCCAGCATCCCGAGCGCACGGTCGGCGTCGCCAGCCTGTGCGTGCCCTACATCGCCGGCGGCAACAGCATCGACCAGCGGCTGCCGCTGATCGACCGCACGATCTATCCCGAGGACCAGTATCCGGTCGGCCAGTGGGACTATCACCTGTACTATGAAGAGAACTTCGCGGCGGCCCAGGCAAGCTTCGAGGCCAACGTGCGCAACGTCGTCAAGGCGCTGTTCCGCAAGGGCAACCCGGCTTCGGTCGGCAAGCCGTCGGCGACCGCCTCGGTGCGCAAGGCCGGCGGCTGGTTCGGCGGCGGCGCCTGCCCCGACGTGCCGCGCGATGCCGACGTGCTGACCGAGCAGGATCTCGCCGCCTACACCGCGGCGCTGACGCGCAACGGCTTCTTCGGGCCGAATTCCTGGTACATGAACCGCAAGGCCAATGCCGCCTATGCCAAGCGCGCGCCGAACGGCGGCAAGCTCGCGATGCCGGTGCTGTTCCTGCACGGCGCCTACGACACGACCTGCGAGACCATGACCTCGCGCTTCCCCGAGCCGATGCGGCGCGACTGCGCCGACCTCGTCGAGGTCGTGGTGAAGTCCGGGCACTGGATGGCGCAGGAGCAGCCGGTCGCGGTCAACGCCGCGCTGGCGCGCTGGCTGGCGGCCAAGCTGCCCTCCTACTGGAGCACGCCATGAACTTCGTCGTCACCGAGCACACCTTGAAGACGCCGCGCCACACGACCGGCTATCTCGCCTGCGGCGCGGAGTCCGCACCGCTGCTGATCTTCTGCCATGGCTGGCCGGAGCTGTCGCTGTCGTGGCGGCATCAGCTGCCGGTGTTCGCCGCGCTGGGCTTCCGCTGCATCGCGCCCGACATGCGCGGCTACGGCCGCTCGAGCACCTATGCAAGGCACGAGGACTTCGCGCAGGAGCTGATCGTCCAGGACATGCTCGAGCTGCTGGCGTCGACGGGGCGCGCCAATGGCCAGGAGCGCGCCGTGTGGATCGGCCACGACTGGGGCAGCCCGGTGGTGTGGAACATGGCCGCCCATCATCCCGAGCGCACGGTCGGCGTCGCCAGCCTGTGCGTACCCTACCTGTCGCAGGGTTTCACCCTCGAGACTGTGGTGCCGCTGGTCGACCGCGCGCTCTATCCCGAGGCGCAGTGCCCGGCCGGCCAGTGGGACTACCAGGTCTTCTACGAGGAGAGCTTCGACAAGGCCTGCGCCGGCTTCGAGGCCAACATCCGCAACGTCGTGAAGGCGCTGTTCCGCAAGGGCGATCCTGATCGCGTCGGCAAGCCGTCGCCGACCGCGTTCGTGCGCGCCGCCGGTGGCTGGTTCGGCGGCGGCGCCTGCCCCGACGTCCCGCGCGACGCCGACGTGCTGACCGAGCAGGATCTCGAGGCCTATGTCGCGGCGCTGACGCGCAACGGCTTCTTCGGCCCGGACTCCTGGTACATGAACCATCGCGCCAACGGCGCGTATGCGCGGCGGGCGGTGAACGGCGGCAAGCTCGGCATGCCGGTGCTGTTCCTGCACGGCGCCTACGACACGACCTGCGAGACCATGACCTCGCGCCTGGCCGAGCCGATGCGGCGCGACTGTGCCGACCTCACCGAGGGTGTGGTGAAATCGGGCCACTGGATGGCCCAGGAGCAGCCGGTGGCGGTCAACGCCGCGCTGGTGCGCTGGCTGGCGGCCAAGCTGCCCGACTATTGGCAGGGCTGAGCATGCGGATGGCCGTTCCGTCGGCGATCGCGCTGGCGCTCGCCGTTGCCCTGGCCTTGCCGGCGCAGGCGCAGACTCCGCCGGCCGCGAAACAGGCGCCGCCCTCGGTGCCCGGTACCCTGCCGCCGCCGCAGCCGCAGCGCCCCCTGCCGACCCTCAATATCGTGGTCAGCGACCGCGACCGCAGCGCCGTGCTGGCCTTCTATCGCGAGGAGATCGCCGCCGGGCGCTGCCCGGTGCCGATGGTGCGGCGCGGCGGCGAGTGCGCGGCGGCCGACAAGAAGCCGTGGCGGCTCGACCAGGCGATCGCCGACGACGTCAAGCTCGAGCCGCTGCCCGGGCCGCTGATCCTCAAGTTGTCGGCCTCGCCGGCCGGCTACCAGTACCTGTGCTGGGGCCACGACGTGCTGCTGGTCGGGGTCGGCACGCGCATCGTCACCGCCTGGGTGGCCGATCTCAGCCGTCTCTAGCCGGCCATAATAGCGTGCTTGATGACGCCGCAGGTGAGGAGGCGTGGATGATCGCTCGGATCGGCATGGCGCTGGGTCTCGTCCTGTCGCTGGCGCTCGGGCAAGCGGCCCTGGCTCAGGGCCGAGGCAACGGCCAGGGACAGGGGCAAGGGCAAGGCCAGGGGCAAGGGCAAGGCCAGGGCCAAGGTCCGGCGCCGGGCGCCGCGGGGGGCCCGCAAGGCACGATCGTGATCGCCGACCGCGATCGCAACGCGGTGCTGGCCTACTATCGAGGCCAGATAGCGCAGGGCAACTGCCCGCCCGGCCTGGCCAAGAAGAACAATGGCTGCCTGCCGCCCGGCCAAGCGAAGAAGGTCTGGGCGCTGAACCAGCCGCTGCCGGCCGGCGTCGCCTGGTCGCCCCTGCCGGCGGTCTTGCTCGGCCAGTTGACGCCGCCGCCCTACGGCTACGACTACGTGCGCGTCGCCAACGACGTGCTGCTGATGGCGGTCGGGACCCGCCTGATCGTCGGCGCGCTGGCCGATCTCGCACGCCTGTAGTTAGGTCGTGCGCGCCGCGCGCAACGCCGCCAGCCGGTCGAGGCTGTCCTGCGGCCAGGTCGTGCGCCGGTCGTAGAATCGCGGTACCGCCGACGTGCCGGGTGGCAGCACGACCCAGGGCTGCTTCGACTGCGTGAAGATGTGGATGTCGGGCGGCAGAGAGTCGGGATCGTCGAGCGTGCCGACCCGCACGAAGCGCACGCGGTCGCCGGCGCCGGCATAGTTGCTCCACAGCGCGATGCGGCAGGCCGGGCAGCGCCAGATCTTCTGGCCCTTGCCGCTCAGCGACGGCGTCGCGACCATCTCCGGCGCGCCGGCCAGCAGCTCGACCCGGTCGGCCTCGATCATGGCGTTCAGCGCGAAGGCGGTGCCTGTCTCGCGCTGGCACCAGCGGCAGTGGCAGCAATGCACGAACAGCGGCCGCGATTGCAGGCGGTAGCGGACCTTGCGGCAGGGGCAGCCGCCGTCGAGCGTCGTCGTGCTTTCCATCGCGCATACCTCCCGGATAAGGTCGCGCCAACGATCATCGCACGAAGGGGAGAGAGATGGCCGGACGATTGGCAGGCAAGGTGGCGGTGGTCACCGGCGCGGCGCCGCGCGGCGAGGGCGTGGGCAACGGCATGGCGACGGCGATCCTGTTCGCCCGCGAAGGCGCCAAGGTGGTGCTGGTCAACCGCAGCGCCGAGCGCGCCGAGAAGCTGGCGGCGACGATCCGCCAGGAGGGCGGCGAGGCCGCGGTGTTCGCCGGCGACGTCGCCAAGCTCGAGGTCGCCGAGGCGATGGCCGCCTTCGCCGTCGAACGCTACGGCCGGCTCGACGTGCTGCACAACAATGTCGGCATCGGCGCCCCGGGCACGCCCGAGACGGTCAAGCTCGAGGACTGGCACCGAGTGATCGAGGCCAACCTGACCACGACCATGCTGTGCACGCGGGCCTGCCTGCCGCGCATGAAGCAGGGCGGCGGCGGCTCGATCATCATGGTCTCGTCGATCGCCGGCGCCATGGGCCTGATGGGCAGTCCCGGCGCCGTCGCCTACTCGACGGCCAAGGCCGGCCTGCACGGCTTCACGCATTCGGTGGCGGCCGACTACGCGACCCAGAACATCCGCGCCAACTGCATCATCGTCGGCTCGGTGCACACGCCGATGGTGGCGCACATGGGCACCGAGGCGCGCGAGCGGCGGCGCAAGATGGTGCCGATGCAGACCGAGGGCACGGCCTGGGACGTGGCGCACGGCGCGGTCTATCTCGCCTCCGACGAATCGCGCTGGGTGACCGGCATCCAGCTGCCGATCGACGGCGGCCTGGTCGCCCTCAGGCAGTGGCCGCGCTGACCGCCTTGTCCCGCCGCGCGGCGCGGCGGTCGTGCTGCCAGGTGAACAGGCCGCTGGCCACGATCACCGCCGCGCCGGCCAGGGTCCAGCCGTCGGGAATGTCGCCGAAGACGAGGGCGCCGAGCACCGCCACCCAGACCAGCAGGGTGTAGCTGTAGGGCTGCACGGCGCCGGCCTCGGCATAGTCGAGCGCCTTGATCAGCGCGTAGTGGGCGCCTGCGCCGATCAGCGCGATGGCGATCATCAGGCCCCAGGCAGCCGGCGTCGGCCAGGTCCAGTCGATCCAGCCGACGCAGCTGGTGGCGCCCAGCGCCACCAGCGCCGACCACAGCATCTGGGTACCCGGCGCATCCTCGCGCGCCGTC
The DNA here is from genome assembly GCA_046349275.1 of Reyranellaceae bacterium. GTDB lineage: Bacteria > Pseudomonadota > Alphaproteobacteria > Reyranellales > Reyranellaceae > Reyranella. The sequence goes on from JAXMCN010000004.1 coordinate 148,820, forward strand.
AGCCGGGTCAGGATCTGGTAGGCCGCCCACAGCACCGCGCCGACCAGCGGCAGCAGCAGCGGCCAGTCATGGTCGCGGAAGCCCGGCCGCACGATCATCAGAACGCCGGCGAAGCCCGCCGCGACGGCCAGCCAGCGGGCGGCGCCGGCGCGTTCGCCGAGGAACAGCACGCCGAGCGCGATGACGATCAGCGGCGAGGTCGCGGCGATGGCGTGCGCGTCGGCCAGCGGCAGGTAGCGGAAGGCGAGCACGAACATCGCGCTCTCGGTGACCACGATCAGGCAGCGCACCAGCTGCAGTAACGGCCGGCGGGTGCGCAGGGCGGCCCGCGGCCCCTGGCGGCGCACCACGAACAGCGCGAACAGGGTGACCAGGACGTAGCGGATCCACATCATCTGGCCGACCGGGTAGTCGGCCACCAGCCATTTGCTGATCGTGTCCATGACGGCGAAGCTCAGCATCGCCAGCATGGTCAGGAGCGCGCCCAGCGCGGTGCGGCTGCGGCGGCGGTCGTGCGCCGGCGCCGCGCTCACTCCGCGGCCGCGCGGGCGGCCGGCGGCCGGAAGGCCGGAATCACGCGCTCGGCGAACAGGCGCAGGCTGCGCATCGCCTTCTCGCGCCCATAGTAGGGCGGGTAGTGGACCAGCAGCGAGGTCATGCCGGTGCGCGCCTGCATCTCGCGCAGGCGGGCGATCACGGTCTCGGCCGAGCCGTGCAGCAGGGTCGCCGACAGGTCGTCGTAGGTGATCTCGCTGCCCTTCTCCGACACCGAGCCGAGATAGCCGCTGGTGCCGCTGCCGCCGAAATGCGCGATGTGGCGCACGATCGCCGCCTCGGTGTCGGCGCGCGCCTCGGCGTCGCTGTCGGCGACGTAGACCCAGCGCGCGATGTCGATCTCACCGGCCGCCGGGTTCTGCCGCCGCTCGGCGCTGGCCTCTGCGAGCGACCGCTTGTAGAGCGCGGTCTGCGCCGCCAGGGTGTCGAGACCCGGCAGGGTCGACAGCATCAGGCCGAAGCCGTTGCGCCCGGCATAGGCGATCGAGCGGTCGGTGCCGCCGGCCATGTAGAGCGGCGGATGCGGCATCTGCACGGGATGCGGCAGCAGCTCGTAGGGCGCCTGCACGGTGCCGCGATAGGCCTTGCCGTGATGCGTCCAGCGATGGCGGTGAAAGGCCTCGAACATCAGCCCGACCGATTCCTCGACCGTGTCGCGGCGGCTCTCGAAATCCTTGCCCAGGCCCTCGAACTCGTAGGGCCGGTAGCCCGAGCCGATGCCCAGGCGGACCCGACCGTTCGACAGGATGTCGACGAAGGCGGTGTTCTCGACCACCCGAATCGGATCGTAGAGCGGCAGGGTGATGACCGCGGCGCCCAGCCGGATTCGGCTGGTCCGCCCGGCCAGGTAGGCCATGTAGGCGAAGCAGTCGGGCATGATTCCGTAGCTGGTGGCGAAATGGTGCTCGGCGATCCACGCCGTGTCGTAGCCGAGCCGCTCGGCCTCGATGACCTCGTCGGTGGTGCGGGCGTGCACCGCGCGATGCGGATAGGGCTCCTCCTGCGGGTTGGGATGCGACGTGAACAGGATGCCGAATTCCATGGTTCCTCCCGGTCTTGTTGCGCGATCCTACGGGGCCAGCCATGCGCCGGCCAGCCGTTGAAGGCGGCGGGTTCCGCGGCGTAGGCTCGCCGATCCGGTGGAGGAAGCAAGAATGACATTCGACCTCGTCGTCAGGAACGGCATGATCGTCGACGGTTCGGGCCTGCCGAGGTTCCGGGGAGACGTCGGCGTCAAGGACGGGCGCATCGCCGAGATCGGCCGGCTCGACGGCGCGGCGGCGCACGAGACGCTCGACGCCGAGGGCCGGGTCGTGGCGCCCGGCTTCGTCGACGGCCACACCCACATGGACGCGCAGATCTTCTGGGACCCGATCGGCACCAGCTCGTGCTTCCAGGGCGTCACCTCGGTGGTGATGGGCAATTGCGGCTTCACCCTGGCGCCGTGCCGCGAGAGCGAGGCCGACCTGGTGTTCCGCAACCTCGAGCGCGCCGAGGACATCAGCCGCGCCGCCATGCTGGCCGGCATCAAGTGGCGCTGGGAGAGCTTCCCCGAGTTCCTCGACGTGCTCGACTCGCTGCCCAAGGGCATCAACTACGCCGGCTACATGGGCCACTGCGCGCTGCGCACCTACGTCATGGGCCAGCGCGCCTTCGCCGAGGAGGCGAGCGAGGACGAGGTCAAGCACATGGCGCATCTGGTGCGCGAGGCGGTGGCGGCCGGCGCGCACGGCTTCTCGACCACGCGCTCGGTCAACCACCAGACCTCGGACGACAAGCCGGTGGCCAGCCGGCTGGCCAGCTGGCACGAATTCGAGACCCTGGTGAAGGCGATGGGCGGCGGCATGGTCGAGGTCGCCGGCGAGCCGACCGGGGCGCAGAGCGAGAAGGCCAGGCGCTACTACGAGGGCCTGTCGAAGCTCGCCATCGAGAGCGGCCGGCCGATCACCTTCGGCCTGTTCAACCGGCGCAGCGCGCCGGGCGGCTGGCGCTCGACCTTCGACATCATCGAGCGCACGGCCCGCCAGGGCGGCCGCATGTTCGCCCAGGTGCACAGCCGGGCGCTCAACGTGCTGCTGAGCTTCGAGACGCAGCTGCCGTTCGACAAGTGGGAGCTGTGGCGCGAGATGCGCGCCAAGCCGCTCGCCGAGCAGAAGCAGATGCTGCTCGATCCCGAGATGCGCCGCCGCCTGGTCGAGATCGCGGCGCGGCCCTACGAGGGGCCGGTGGTGCGCGGCACCGAGGCGCGGCCGCCGGAATGGGACTGGATCTTCGCCCTGACCGACATGCAGGGGCCGCACAAGTCGATGGCCGAGCTGGCGCGCCAGCGCAACACCCATCCGGTCGAGCTGATGATCGACATGGCGCTCGAGCGCGACATGAAGTTCTTCATGATGCAGCCCGTCGCCAACGAGAACCAGGCCGAGGCGCTCGAGCTGATGAAGCATCCGCGCTCGGTGGTCACGTTCTCGGATTCCGGCGCGCACGTCTCGCAGATCATGGACAGCTCGCTGCAGACCCATCTGTTCAGCCACTGGGTGCGCGAGAAGGGCGCCTTCACGGTCGAGGAGGCGGTCAAGCTGATCACCTGCGACACCGCCACCCAGTTCGGCTTCCACGATCGCGGCCTGCTGCGCGAGGGCATGGCGGCCGACATCGTGGTGTTCGATCCCGACACGGTCGGCCCGCGCATGCCCGAGGTGGTCTGCGACCTGCCGGCCGGCGCCAAGCGGCTGCGCCAGAAGTGCGACGGCATGCTGGCGACGATCGTCAACGGCCAGGTGATGCTGCGCGACAACGAGCCGACCGGGAAGCTGCCGGGCAAGCTGTTGCGGCGCAGGCGGGGGTAGGGCGTGCACTCGAGAGCTCGACGTGGCGCGCGAGGAGGTTCGATGCGCTGCGTGACGATTGCCGGAGTGCTGGGGGTGCTTGCCACCCACGCTCAGGCAGAGAGCACGACATACCGCACGCGACTCATCCCGGAGAAGTCGATTCAGGCCTGCTCCGGATGGGGCCAAACCTACACGGTGGACATTTCCAACGGCGTGCTGACCCTTGGCGTCAACTATGCCCGAAGGCTGTTTTCCGAGCCCGTCAAGAGCGACGGCAAGATTGCCGCGCGCTACAAGGACCCCTCGGGGGCGATCATGATTTTCACCGGTCACGCCAACGGTGAGTACGAGCTCAGCGACTCGATCAACTCCTGCCACTATCGACTCGAGCCCACGGTGGCGAAGCCACCGTGGAACAGCTAGAGTCTCCTGCTCCTGGATCGCTTCGCACGTAGACTATCCACGAGCTAGTCGGACACCGGCGCCTCGGCCTCCGCCAGCCGCCGCCGCAACTCCCGGCGGAACAGCGCGATGGCACGGTCGGCGCCGATCAGCCGGTCGTCCGCCTCGCCGCTCTCGGCCGGCGTCTGGGTGATCACGACCCGGCGGTCCTGGTTCAGGATGTAGCGGTTGGAGAGCCCCATCACGAACTCGAAGGGGCGGGCGATCAGCGGGCTGCGATGGCGATGGTAGACGCGCAGGTAGTAGCGCGTCGTGCGCTCGTCGATCGGCGCGAAGGCGATGACGTTCTTCAGCCGCGGCGACAGGTCGAGCAGCCACAGGTTGGGGAACAGGAAGCGCAGGGTCGGCGGTCGCGTGCGCGCCGCGGCGGCCAGCGCCTCGGCGTCGCGACGCGGTCCGCCGTCGTCGCGCGCGTTGGTGGTCCACACCCGAAGCTCGTCGCCCTCGCTCTCGACGTGCGGGCCCTCGACCCGGGTCAGGCCGGCGGCGCCGATCGTCGTGCGATGCACGAACGGCAGATGCGCGACGTCGAGCTGGTTCTCGATCGCCCGCGTGTAGTGCACCGGCCAGTCGACCCGCACGCTGCCCCAGCGCCAGCTCTCGTCGAGCGGCGCGAAGAAGGGCAGCGGCGGGTAAGTCTCGCGCGGCGCGCCCTGCCAGAGATACAGCAAGCCGTGCGCCTCGCGCACCGCCAGGCCGGCAACCGCCATGCCCTTGGGAATGCGGCCGTCGCGGCCGACCGCGGGAATGTGCCGGCACTGGCCGTCGCCGTCGAACTCGAAGCCGTGGAACGGGCAGACCAGGCGATCGCCGCTGACCCGGCCGGCGCTGAGCGCCGCGCCGAGATGCGGGCAGCGGTCGGGCAGGGCGTGCGGCATGCCCGCCGAGTCGCGCCACAGCACGAGGTTCCGGCCGAAGCGCCGCACCGGCAACGGCCTGTGCGCCAGCTCGCGGCTCTCGACCACCGGCCACCAGCAATTCGTCGCGATCTTCATTGATAGGGCCTACGCCCGGCCTCCCTTGCCGGATTACCTTGACTTTGCTGCGTCGCAGCATCATATACGCGCCAGCCCGCACCGTTGCGGGCCCACAGAGATTTCTCGCGATCGCGCGACGCGCCACTCCATTCTACGGCGCTTCATCCCGAGACAATCCCCCGACAAGAGGTCGCCCCAGCCGCGCGCGGGGAAAGACCAGCAGCCGCCATTCCCGTGCGCACAAGGCACGTCGGCGGCAAAAGGACTGTATTTCCAGTGAGTAATGTTTCGTTTGCGGATCTCGGCCTGGCCGAGCCGCTGCTGCGTGCCCTTTCCGCCGCCGAGTACACGGTGCCGACGCCGATCCAGGCGCGGACCATCCCGGCGCTGCTCGAAGGCCGCGACGTGCTGGGCATCGCCCAGACCGGCACCGGCAAGACCGCCGCCTTCGCGCTGCCCGTGCTGCAGCACCTGTCGGCCTCGCGCGAGCGGGCGCAGCCCAAGAGCCCGCGCGCCCTCGTGCTGGCGCCGACCCGCGAGCTCGCGGTGCAGATCGCCCGCAGCTTCGACACCTACGGCCGCGGGCTCGGCCTGCGGCTCGGCATGGTGATCGGCGGGCTGGGCTTCGGCCGCCAGATCGAGACCCTGAATCGCGGCGTCGACATCCTGGTCGCCACGCCGGGCCGCCTGCTCGACCTCGTCGAGCGCGGCAACGTCAAGCTCGGGCAGGTGACCTTCCTCGTCCTCGACGAGGCCGACCGCATGTTCGACATGGGCTTCATCCGCGACGTGCGCCGCATCGTCGGCTCCGTCTCCAAGCAGCGCCAGACGCTGCTGTTCTCGGCGACCATGCCGCCCGACGTCGCCAAGCTGGCGGCCGAGATCCTGCGCAATCCCGAGCGGGTCGAGATCGCGCCGCAGGGCCGCACGGTCGACAAGATCGACCAGCGCGTCTACTTCGTGAACGCCGGCAACAAACGCGCCCTGCTCAGCCACCTGCTGGCCGACGAGGCGCTCGAGCGGGTGATCGTCTTCACGCGCACCAAGCGCGGCGCCAACCGGGTCGCCGAGGCGCTCGAGGATCGCGGCGTGCGCTCCGAGGCGATCCACGGCAACAAGTCGCAGAACGCCCGCCAGAAGGCGCTCGATAACTTCAGCCGCGGCAAGGCCCGCGTGCTGGTCGCGACCGATCTCGCCTCGCGCGGCATCGATGTCAGCGGCGTGACGCACGTCATCAACTTCGAGCTGCCGGTCGACGCCGAGAGCTACGTCCATCGCATCGGCCGCACCGCGCGCGCCGGCGCCTCGGGCATCGCCATCTCGTTCTGCGACGGCAGCGAGCGCGGCCAGCTCAAGGGTATCGAGCGGCTGACCAACCAGCGCATCGCGGTCGTGCCGACCCCGGCCAACGAGGACCTGCCGGCGGCGCCGCCGGCCCGCGAGCGCGCCGAGCATGACGACCGCGACGAGCGTCCGGCCGAGCATCGCGGCCATGGCGGCCGCGGTCACGGCGGCGGACACGGACGGGGTGGCTACGGCGGCCAGGGTCATGGCGGCCAAGGACATGGCGGTCCCGGCGGCCAGGGCCAGGGTCGCGGCCGCGGCGGCCATCGGCCGTTCGGCCAGCGCACGCAGGGCGACCGTGGCCCGGCGCCGGCCGAGCATCAGTGGGCGCGCGGCGACTATCGCGACGCGCCGCAGGGCGACCGCGCGCCGGCCGAGCAGGGCTACTCCGCCCGGCCGCGCGCCAAGACCCCCTGGGCGCCGCGCCCGCAGGGCGACCGCCCGTTCGGCGGCCCGGCCCGCGGCAACAACGCCGGCCGCCGCTTCGGCGGTGGCGGTGGTGGCGGCGGCGGCAACCGCGGTCGTGGCCGCGCCTGAGCGCAGGCGATCAAAGCCAACGGGCGCGCTCGCAAGAGCGCGCCCTTTTTTCTTGCCCGGCGTCTGTCGACCGGCAGGCGAAGGTCAGAGGATCCCTTCCTCCTTGAAGATCTCCAGGCACTTGCGCAGCGCCCGCTCGTAGCGGGCGCGCTCCTGGGCGATCGTGTCGTCGTCCCAGTCGAAGAAGCCGCCCTTGGTCTTGAAGCCGATGCGGCCGCGGTCGACGTTGCGCTGCAGGACCGGCGGCGGGCCGTCGGCGTTGCTGAGGTCGGGCCAGATGATCTTGGCGACGGCGCAGGTCGTGTCCCAGCCGGATTGCTCCTTCTGCACGATCGGGCCGGCGGCGGCGTAGCGGAAGCCGAACGACAGCCGCACCGTCGCGTCGACGTCCTCGGGCGAGGCGACGCCTTGCTCGATCAGCCACAGCGCCTCGCGCATCAGCGCGCCCTGGATGCGGTTGCCCAGGAAGCCGATCACGTCCTTCTTCACCTGCACCGGGCGCTTGCCGAGCGAGGCCATGACGGCGCCGACCTTCTCGGCCAGGGCGACGTCGGTGTGCACCGAGCGCACCACCTCGACCAGCGGGATCAGGTTGGCTGGCATGAAGAAGTGCAGGCCCATCATGCGCGCCTGGGTCGCCAGGCCCTGGCCGATCTCGCTGATCGGGAAGCTCGACGAGTTCGAGGTCAGCGCGCAGGCCGGGGTCGCCAGCCGCTCCATCTCGGCGAACAGCGCGCGTTTCAGGGCGAGATCCTCGGTCACCGTCTCGACGGCGATCTCGACCCGCTTCCAGTCGGCCTCGGGCAGGGTGGCGAAGCAGCGCAGGCCCGCGACGTCGGCCGGCTTGCCCATCGCCGCCAGCGCCTTGCGGCAGGCCCCGGGCAGGGCCTCGCGGGTCGACGCCGAGCGCGACACCACGTCGACGGTCCAGCCGCCGCCCAGGAACATGGCGATGATGCCCACCCCCATGGTGCCGCCCCCGATCACCAGAGCGTGGCCCGGTGCGGGATTGGCGGGGACGGGGCGTTCGCTTTGCGGCATTGTCGGACCTCCCAACTCGACGGACGGCCCCGCGGCGGGGCAATATCCGGCCCATTCTATACAGCCCGCGGGAGAGAAAGATGAGCGCCAGCTACAAGGACATCGGCGTCAGCAGCGAAGGTCATGTCGGGATCGTCGAGATCCAGCGGCCGCCGCACAACTTCTTCGACAATTCGCTGATCAACCAGATCGCCGATGCCTTCGAGGCGTTCGACCGCGACAACGAGATCCGCGCCTACGTGCTGTGCGCCCAGGGCAAGTCGTTCTGCGCCGGCGCCGACTTCCAGAACCGGCCGCAGACCGGCTCGGCCGAGACCGGCAAGCACCTCTACAAGGAGGCGACCCGCCTGTTCCGCGCCAAGAAGCCCAGCGTGGCGGCGGTCCAGGGGCCGGCGATCGGCGGCGGCCTCGGCCTCGCGGTCATGGCCGACTTCCGCGTCACCTGCGCCGAGGCGCGCTATGCCGCCAACTTCACGCGGCTCGGCTTCCATCCCGGCTTCTCGCTGACCTACACCCTGCCGCGCCTGGTCGGCCAGCAGCGCGCCAACCTGCTCTTCTACACGGGCCGCCGGATCGGCGGCGAGGAGGCAGTGGCCTGGGGCCTCGCCGACGTGCTGGTGCCGCTGGCCGACGTGCGCAAGGCCGCCCTGGATCTGGCCAAGGAGATCGCCGAGTCGGCGCCGCTCGCCCTGCTGTCGACCCGCGAGACCATGCGCCGCGGCTTCGCCGACGGCGCCGAGGCGGCGACCGAGCGCGAGCTGGTCGAGCAGGACTGGACGCGCAAGACCGAGGACTTCAAGGAGGGCGTCAAGTCCTACGCCGAGAAGCGCTCCGGCAACTTCAAGGGCCGCTGATCCCATGGCTTCGTCCACGGGGGCTCTCGTCGCGGGCAAGGCCGCCATCGTCACCGGCGGCGCCTCGGGCATCGGCGCCGCCTGCGCCGAGACCCTGGCGCGCGAAGGCGCTGCGGTGCTGATCACCGACGTCGACGATCTGCTCGGCAAGGCGGTCGTCGAGCGCATCGTCAAGGCGGGCGGCAAGGCCCGCTACCTCCACCACGACGTGCGCGACGAGGCGGCCTGGCCGGGTGTCGTCGCCGACGCCGAGAAAGCCTTCGGGCGTCTCGACATCATGGTGGCCAATGCCGGCATCGGCATCATGGCGCCGATCGAGAGCATGACGCTCGCCGACTGGCAGCGTCAGCAGGCGATCAACCTCGACGGCGTCTTCCTGTCGGTCAAGCACGCCATCCCGGCGCTGCGCCGGGCGGGCGGCGGCTCGATCGTGCTGATGTCGTCGATCGCCGGCCTGCGCGGCGCGCCCGGCCTCGGCGCCTATTCGGCGACCAAGGGAGGCGTGCGGCTGTTCGCCAAGTCCGTGGCGCTCGAGTACGCGGCCGACAAGATCCGCTGCAACTCGGTGCATCCCGGCATCATCGCGACGCCGATCTGGGAAAAGATCCCGACCGGCGCCGAGGGCAACCGGCGCAACGCGCCGATCGATCCGCGCGAGCGCGCAGCCGCCGTGGTGCCGCTGACCCGGGTGGGCGAGGCGCAGGACATCGCCGACGGCGTGCTGTTCCTGTGCACCGACCTGGCCAGCTACATGACCGGCCAGGAGCTGGTGATCGACGGCGGCATGACCGCCGGCGGCCGGGCGCCGCCGCGGGCCTGAGCGTTCCTGGTCCTCCCCAGCAAAGCTGGGGAGGTGGGGCGAAGCCCCGGAGGGGTCGAGAATCATGAGGCCTATGAATCATGACCCCTCCGTCGCCGTGAGACGGCGACACCTCCCCACGCAGGGCGTGGGGAGGAGGATGAGATGACCTTCTCGATCGACGAGCTGCGCCGGGTCGGCGCCATCCTGGCCGACGCCGCGGCGCGCGAGATCATGCCGCGCTTCGGCCGCCTCGGCGCCGACCAGATCCGCCAGAAGTCCTCGGCCTTCGACGTCGTCACCGACGCCGACGAGGCCGCCGAAGCCGCGATCAGCCGCGACCTGCGCGCCGCCTTTCCCGGCGCGTCGATCGTCGGCGAGGAGGCGACCGAGAAGGAGCCCGGCCTGCTGTCGGCGTTGGCAGATGCGCCGCTCGCCTTCGTCGTCGATCCGATCGACGGCACGATGAACTTCCGCTCGCACCTGCCGCTGTTCGGCGTCATGGCCGCGGCGATCGCAAGAGGCCGGATCGTCGGCGGCGTCATCCACGATCCGGTGAGCCACGACTGGGCCTATGCGCTGGCCGGCGGCGGCGCGTGGCTGGAAAGCGCCACCGGCGAGCGCCAGCCGCTGAAGGTCGCGCCTTCTGTGCCACCGGCCCAGATGCAAGGCATCGTCGGCACCAACTACCTGCCGCCGCCGCTGCGCGCCCGGGTCAACGGCAACCTGGCGCGGCTCGGCAACACGGCGTGGCTGCGCTGCGCGGCGCACGAGTACCGGCTGGCCGCCGCCGGCCATTGCCATCTGCTGTTCTACAACAAGCTGATGCCGTGGGATCACGCCGCCGGCTGGCTGCTGCACCGCGAGGCCGGCGGCTACAGCGCGCATTTCGACGGCACGCCCTACCTGCCGACGCATACCACCGGCGGCCTGATCTGCGCGCCCGACGAAGCGAGCTGGCAGGCGGCGCGGGCGGCGCTGCTCGACGCCTGATCAGCCCTCGAAACCGCCCAGGCTGGCGGTGACCCGGCGCGTCGCTTCGGCCAGCGCGGCGCGGAAGGCGGCGGTGCTCTTGGGCGTGAAGCGGCCGACCGGGCCGGAGACGTTGATCACGCCGACGAAGCCCTCGGTGTTGAACACCGGCGCCGCGACCGAGGCGGTTTGGGTGTCGCCGATCCCCGCCGTGGCGAGGCACAGGCCGGCATAGTCGACCTTGGCGGACGGCCGGGCGGTCTCGCCGTCGTGGCGGCGCAGCAGCTGGCTGGTCGCGGCGCCGTCGAGGTCGACGATCTGGCCGGCATTGACGACGTGGCGCACGGCCTGCGCCGAATCGACCCGGAACAGGCACTGCCGGCGGCTGCCGGCGCGGACGTAGAACGAGGCGCTCTCGCCGGTCTGCTGGGCCAGCGCCGCCAGCGCCGGGCGCACGACCTCGGCGAGGTCGAACGAGGCGAGGTAGCCCGAGCCCAGCTCGAGCAGCAGCCCGCCCAGCCGGTAGCGGCCGTCGGCCAGCCGGATCACGTAGCCGTGCCGCTCCAGGGTGGACAGGATGCGCAGCAGGGTGCTCTTGAACAGGCCGGTGCGCTGCGACAGCTCGCTCAACGTCTGGCGCGGCGCGCTGCGGAAAGCACCCAGCACGGCCAAGGCCCGCTCGACCGCGGCGATCGGCTTGCCGCCGGCCGACTCGGGCCCGGCCGGTTTGGCGGCACCCGCGGCGGCCTTGCGCCGCGCGGTCGGCCGGGAGACGGAAGAGGAGCGGGGCCTGGCAGCCATGAGATCGTCCACGCGAAAATAGAACGCCGTTCTTTTCTAGACAGGTCGGGGGGCCTGTGTAAATCTTTTGCGGGGCGCAGTCTCTGGAGGAGGGTGTCCGGTGCCGGACGGCAGTCGCGGAAAGTCGCTGAAGCGCCTCGAGGACGAACGCTTCCTGACCGGCCGGGGGAGCTTCGTCGCCAACCATTTGCCGGCCGGCTGCCTGCACGCCCACGTCGTGCGCTCGCCGCACGGCCATGCCCGCATCCTGCGCATCGACACGCGCGCGGCGGCGGCGATGCCGGGCATTCTTGCCGTCGTCACCGAGGCCGACCTGGCCAGCGATGGAATCGGCGATATTCCCTGCATCACCGTGCTCGACGCGGTCGAGCCGATCGTCGTGCCGCCGCGGCCGGCGCTGGCCCGCGGCGTCGTGCGCCATGTCGGCGATCCGGTGGTCTGCATCGTCGCCGAGAGCATGACCGCGGCGCTCGATGCCGCCGAGGCGGTCGAGATCGACTACGAGCCGCTGCCGCCCGCGATCGGCGCGCCGGCGGCGCTGGCCGCCGAGGCGCCGCTCTTGTGGCCGCAGGCGCCGGGCAACTCGGCCTTCCTGTTCCGCAAGGGCGATGCCGCCGCGGTCGCCGCCGCGATGGCGCGGGCGGCGCACGTCGTGTCGGCCGCGCTGGTCAACAACCGGGTCGTCGTGGCGCCGCTCGAGACGCGGGCGGCGCTCGGCGTCCACGACCCGGCGACCGACAGCCTGCATCTCACCTTCACCGGCCAGGCCGTGCACGGCACGCGCAAGCAGCTCGCCGAAAACGTCTTCAAGCGGCCGGTCGACCGGCTGCGCCTGACCGTGCCCGACGTCGGCGGCGGCTTCGGCATGAAGAACTTCGTCTACCCGGAATGGGTGCTGGTGCTGTGGCTGGCCCGCCGGCTCGGCCGGCCGGTACGCTGGGTCGGCGAGCGCACCGAGGATTTCGTGACCTCGACGCACGGCCGCGGGCTCAGCGCCACGGCGCGGCTGGCGCTCGACGGCGACGGCAAGTTCCTGGCGCTCGAGGTCCGCGCGGTCGCCGAGATGGGCGCCTACCTGTCGACCAACGGGCCGCTCAGCCCGACCTCGGCGGCGGCCAGCGCCATGGGCGGCGTCTACGCCCTGCCGGCGATCCTCTACGAGGTGCGCGGCGCCTTCACCAGCACGCCGCCGCTCGACGCCTATCGCGGCGCCGGCAAGCCGGAAGCCAACTATCTGATCGAGCGGCTGATCGACGGGGCGGCGCGCCAGACCGGCATCGACCCGGTCGAGTTGCGCCGACGCAACGTCATCGCCGCCTTCCCGCACACCACGCCGCTCGGCATGAAGATCCTCGACGGCCGCTTCGCCGCCAACCTCGAGGACGCGGTGCGCGCCGCCGATGCGGCCGGCTACGCTGAGCGGCGGCGCGAGTCGCTGGCGCGCGGGCGGCTGCGCGGCCGCGGCGTCGCGTGCTTCCTCGAGACGGCGCGCGGCGCGCCCAACGAGGTGGCGCGGGTCGCCTTCCGGCCCGACGGCACGGTCGGCCTGGCGGTCGGCACGCAGTCGAACGGCCAGGGCCACGAGACCGCCTATCCGCAGATCGCGTCCGACCTGCTCGGTCTGCCGGTCGAGGCCTTCCGCTTCGAGCAGGGCGACACCGGCCTGCTGCCCAACGGCGGCGGCCATGGCGGGGCGCGCTCGATGCATCTCGGCGGCACCGCGCTGGTGCTGGCGCTCGAGGCGGTGATCGACAAGGGCCGGCGCATCGCCGCCCATCTGTGGCAGGCGCCGGCCGAGCAGGTGACGTTCCGCGATGGCGCCTATCGCATCGCCGCCGAAGACCGCTCGATGACGATCGAAGCGGTCGCGGCGGCGGCGCGCGACTCGGCCAACCTGCCCGAGGGCGTGAGCCCCGGCCTCGAGGCGCTCGAGACCAACGTCAGCGACCTCTACACCTTCCCCAACGGCTGCCACGTCGCCGAGGTCGAGGTCGATCCGGAGACCGGCGCGGTGCGGCTCGACCGCTACCTGCTGGTCGACGACTACGGCATCCTGATCAATCCGGCGATCACCCTGGGCCAGGTGCATGGCGGGGTCGTGCAGGGGATCGGCCAGGCGCTGCTCGAGCGGGTGGTGTTCGATCCCGAGGGCGGCCAGCAGCTCAGCGGCTCGCTGATGGACTATGCCCTGCCGCGCGCCGACGACCTGCCGAGCTTCGCCGGCTGGCTGAGCGAGGACGCGCCGACGAAGTCCAACCGGCTCGGCGTCAAGGGCTCGGGCCAGGCCGGCTGCATGGCCTCGCCGCAGACCGTGATGAACGCCGTGCTCGATGCCCTCGCGCCGCTCGGCGTCGCGGCCCTCGACATGCCGGCCACGCCGCATCTCGTGTGGCAGGCCATCCAGGCGGCGCGCGGCGCGCCGGCCAAGACCTGACGGAGTCCCATGCTGCACGTCAACGCGCGCATCGCCGGCATCGCCATCTCGCCCTCCTCGATGATGTCGGCCAAGGCGCGCGAGCTCGCCGCCAGCGGCGTCAAGGTGGTCAGCCTGTCGACCGGCGAGCCCGACTTCGCGACGCCGGACCACATCCTCGACGCGGCGATGCGCGCCATGCGGGCCGGCGACACGCACTATCCGCCGCTCGACGGCACGCGGGCGCTCAAGGCGGCGATCCAGCGCAAGTTCGCGCGCGACAACCGGCTCGACTACGCGCTGGGCGAGATCATGGTCGCCAACGGCGCCAAGCAGATCATCTTCGACGCCTTCATGGCGACGCTCGAGCCGGGCGACGAGGTGATCATCGCCGCGCCGGCCTATGCTGCCTACGGCGACATGGCGCGCTCGGTGGGCGGCGTGCCGGTGCCGGTGACCTGCGGCCAGAACAACGGCTTCCGCCTGCGCCCCGAGGATCTCGAGGCGGCGATCACGCCGCGCACGCGCTGGCTGATCCTGAACGCGCCCAACAATCCGACCGGCGCGGTCTACACGGCGGCGCAGCTCAAGGAGATCGCCGCGGTGGTGCTGCGCCATCCGCAGGTCTGGGTGCTGTCGGACGACGTCTACGAGCACCTGACCTACGCCGACGTTCCGTTCTCGACCATGGCCGAGGTCGAGCCGTGGCTGAAGGACCGCGTACTGACGGTCAACGGCTGCTCCAAGGCCTATGCCATGACCGGCTGGCGGGTCGGCTTCTGCGGCGGGCCCAAGCCGCTGATCGACGCCATGCTGAAGGTGCAGAGCCAGATCTGCTCGGGCATCTGCACGATCAGCCAGGCCGCCGCCGTCGCCGCCCTCGACGGGCCGCAGGACAAGGTCGAGGAATGGCGCGAGGTCTACCGCACGCGGCGCGACCTGGTGCTCGGCCTGCTGGCCGAGGTGCCCGAGCTGTCGTGCCATCGGCCGGAGGGCGCGTTCTACGCCTTCCCCTCGGTCGCCGGCTGCCTCGGCAAGACCACCGCCGGCGGCACGCGGCTGCGCAGCGACGGCGACATGAGCCTGGCGCTGCTGGCCGAGCAGCATGTCTCGACGGTGCACGGCACCGCCTTCGGCCTGCCGGGCTATATCCGCCTGTCCTATGCCACCGACATGGACAGCCTGCGCGAGGCCTGCGCCCGCCTGAAGGCGTTCTGCGCCGGGCTGCGCTGAGGCACGCGATGTTCACGCCGCGCTGGGACAGCCAGGACCTGCCCCGCACGCCTTATCGGGTGCGCGGCGGCGTGCCGCTCGACCTGCCGGCGCTGGCCGCCGACCTCGAGGCCGACATCGCCATCGTCGGCGGCGGCATCGCCGGCTGCTCGGCGGCGCTGCATGCCGCCGAGGCCGGCGCCCGGGTCGTGCTGATCGAGGGCCAGACGATCGGCTGGGGCGCCTCGGGGCGCAACGCCGGCCATCTGCCGGCGGCGACCAAGCACGAGCCGGAGGAGATCGTCGAGCTCTACGGCAAGGCGTTCGGCGAGCGCATCATCGAGGCCAGCGAGACCGGCCCGCGCACCGTCGCGGCGCTGGCCGAGCGGCACGGCATCGACTGCGAGCTGGCCTTTCCCGGCATCATCACGGCGGCCCACACCGAGGAGGCGTTGAAGGGCCTCGAGCATCGCGCCGACTACTGGCAGAAGCGCGGCCGGCCGCTCGAGGCGCTGGATCGCGACAGGCTCGCCGCCATGCTGGGCAGCCGCTTCTATCTCGGCGGCGTGATCGACCGGCGCGGCGGCAGCATCAACCCGCTGGCCTATGTGCGCGGCCTGGCGCGCGCCGCGCTGAAGGCCGGAGCGCAGCTGTTCGAGCGCACGCGCGCCACCGCGCTGCGGCGCGACGGCAAGGACTGGGTGCTCGATATCGCGGGCGGCCGCATTCGCGCCAGGACGGTGTTCCTGTGCACCAACGCCTATACCGACGATCTGTGGCCGGGCCTGCGCCGCACCGTGATCCCGGTGCGGACGGTGCAGTTCACGACCCGGCCGCTGTCCGACAATCTCCTGAAGACGATCCTGCCCGGCCGCCAGCCGATGGTCGACACGCGCCGCGTGCTGATCTCGGTGCGCATCCACCAGGACGGCAGGCTGCACTTCGGCAGCGGCCCGTCGATGCGCGCCGGCAGCGCGCCGACCTGGCAGCAGGCGCTGGCCCGGCTCAACGAGATCTATCCGCAGATCGGCGACATCGAGATCGACGACTGGTGGCCGGGCTGGATGGCCTTCAACAAGGCCGACTCGTGGCAGATGCACACCCTGGCGTCCGGCCTGTTCGCGACCCTGGGCTGCAACGGCCGCGGCGTGGCGCTGGCGACGATCTACGGTCGCGACCTGGCGCGCCATGCCGGCGGCGTGCCGGCCGACCAGCTCACCCTGCCGATGACGCCGCTCGACCCGGTCGGGCTGCATGCCTTCTCCGGGATCGGCGCCGCCGCCATCGCCAAGTGGTGGCGGGTCCAGGACGCGCGCGAGATGCGCCGCCTGAAGGCGGTCAATCGAGCTTGAGGCCGAGCTCGCCGATCACGGCGCCCCAGCGTTTCGTTTCGTCGCGGATCAGCGCCGCCGTCTCGGCGCGGCCGCGGAAGCCCGGGAAGTAGCCCAGGCTCTCGAGCTGGGCGGCCAGCGCGCGATCGGCGGAGGCCGTGCGATAGGCCGCCTCGACCTTGTCGAGCACCGGATCGGGCGTGCCGGCCGGCGCCATGACGCCCTGCCAGGACATCACCACGAGGTCGGGCCAGCCCTGCTCGATCGCGGTCGGCACGTCGGGCAGGGCGGGATGGCGGGTGCGGCCGAGGATGGCGAGGATGCGCAGCCGGCCGGCGTCGACCTGGCCCTTGTACATGCCGAAGCTCGAGATCATGAGCTGCACGCGGCCGCCCAGCATGTCGTTCAGCGCCGGGCCGCCGCCGCGATAGGGCACGTGCAGCAGGTCGATGCCGGTCTGGCGGCGCAGCACCTCGAAGCTGAGATGATCGACGCTGCCCAGCCCGCCCGAGCCGAAATGCAGCGCGCCGGGCTGGCTCTTGGCCAGGGCGACGAGCCCGTTGAGGTCGCGCGCCGGCAGGTCGGCCGGCACCGCCAGCACGACCGCCGAATCGGCGACGGTGCAGACCGGCGCGAGGTCGCGCGCCACGTCGACCGGATGGGTGCGGTAGAGCAGCGGGTTGGTGACGACGACGCTGCTGTTGACGTGGCCGAGCGTGTAGCCGTCGGGCGCGCTGCGCGCCACGACCTCCAGTCCGACGCTGCCGTTGGCGCCGCCGCGATTGTCGACCACGAGGGTCTGGCCGAGCGCCTCCTGCGCCCGCTGCGCCACCGGCCGCGCCACCAGGTCGGTGCCGCCGCCGGGCGGGAAGCCGACCACCAGGCGCACGGCGCGGGTCGGATAGTCGTCGGCCCGGGCCGACCGGATCGCCGGCAGGGCCAGCGATGGCAGGACCAGGGCGGCGCCCAGCAGCGCGCGGCGGCGCACGGTCAGGCCGCGACCTGCTCGACCGTGGGCCCGTCGCCGGCCAGGGTGGTGCGGCGCACGTCGCGCACCTCGTTGCGGTCGAAGCGGCGGGCGCGATGCATGGTGGTGCGGTTGTCCCACATCACCAGGTCGTGCCGCCGCCAGGCGTGCGAGTAGACGAACTCGCGCTGCGTGGCGTGCTCGGTGAGGTCGCGCAGGAACGAGCGCGCCTCGGGGACGTTCCAGCCGACGATGGCGCCGGCGTGCGACGACAGGAACAGCGATTTGCGCCCGTTGGCATGGCGCCGCACGAGGCGCTGGCGCACCGGCCGGAAGCCCTCGATCTCCTCGGGCGTGAATTCGCTGAAGCCGATCGAGCCGCGCGAATGCATCAGCGAGTGCTCGCAGATCAGGTCCTCGACCTCCGCCTTCGTGCGCGCATCGAGCGCGTCGTAGGCGGCGCGCATGTCGGCGAACTCGGTGTTGCCGCCCCACGACGGCACGATGCGCGCCGACAGCAGCGAATACTTGGCCGGCACCTCGCCGTACGAGCTGTCGGAGTGCCACAGCCGGTCGCCCAGCTTGAAGAACCACTGGCGGTCGTCGCCCGAAATGATGCGGCCGTCCTTGTCGAGGTTGGAGAGGTCGCCGATGCCCGGGCCGAGGCGGTTCTCCGAGGCCTTGCGGATGTTGCCCGGCCGCTTCTTGACCTCGAGCGGCCCGAGCGCCGTCGAGAAGGCGATCTGCTGCGCGTCATCGATGTCCTGGTCGTGGAACACCAGCACGCCGTAGCGGTCCATGCCGGCGTGGATGGCCTCGGCCTCGGCCGGGCTGATCGGCCGGCGCAGGTCTATGCCGGAGACCTCGCCGGCGAACACCGGATGCAGCGGCTTGATGCTTGTGGTCATGGCTTCCTCCCGCGCACGACCCTAACACGCCTACAGAACGACCTCGATCAGGTACGGACCGCGCACCGCGAAACCGCGGTTGAGCTGGCGCACCAGCGAGTCGAGGTCGGTGGCCTGGCCGGCCTCGACGCCGTGGGCGCGGGCCATCGCCACCCAGTCGATGGCCGGCCGGTCGAGGGTCAGCATGTCGAGCGAGCGGCGGCCGGGATTGGCGATGCCGACGCGCGGCAGCTGCGCCTTGAGGATCTGGTAGGCGCGGTTGGCCAGGATCACCACGGTGACGTCGAGTCCCTCGCGCGCCATCGTCCACAGCGACTGGCTGGTGTACATCGCGCTGCCGTCGCCCTCGAGGCAGAGCACCGGCCGGTCGGGGCAGGCGAGCGCCGCGCCGATCGCCACCGGCATGCCGTAGCCGATCGAGCCGCCGGTGTTCTGCAGCCAGTCGTGCGGCGCCGCCGCGGCGGTGAGCGCGGCCCAGCCGCGGCCAGTGGTGACTGCCTCGTCGGCGACGATGGTGCCTTCGGGCAGCAGCGCGGTGATCGCGCGGGCGATGCCCTCGGGGGTCAGCGGGCCGCTCGGCCGCTCCGGCTTGGGCCGCTCCGGCACCGCGACGTCGCGGGCCGTGGCACCCACCGCCTCGGCCAGCGCCTCGAGCGTGGCCACAAGGTCGTCGTCGGGGGCGGCTAGCGGCACGAAGCGGCAGTCGGGCCGGGTCAGCACGTTGGAGCGGTCGGGGAAGGCGAAGTTGGAGACCGGCTGGCGGGTGCCGCAGAGCACGACCTGGCCGATGTCCTTCAGCGCCTCGATCGCCTGGTCGCCGGCATAGGGCACGCGCGCGATCTCGACCCGGCCGGCGCCGCGCTCGGTGCGCGGGCTGGAGATCGGCGAGCGCAGGCTGCAGCCGGTCTTCGCCGCGATGGCCGCGGCGAGCTGCTTGCCGCGCGCCGTCATCGCCGTGCCGCCGACCAGCAGCAGGCTGGAGGGGCCGGCGCGCAGGGTCTCGGCGGCGGCGGCGATCGCCTCGGCCGAGGCCGGGCGCAACGGCTCGGGGGCCGGCACCGGCGCGGCGATCCCGGTGCCGGCCGACCAGGCGATGTCGGCGGGCACGATCAGGCTGGCGATCCTGCCGGCGCCGGAGCGCGCCTCGCGCACCGCCTCGGCGCCATCGCTGCCCAGGCTGGCGACGCTGTCGTTGGTCCTCACCCAGTGCGACACCGGCCGCGCCAACCCCTCGATGTCGGCGGTCAGCGGCGCGTTGTAGGCGATGTGGAAGGTGGCGTGCTCGCCGACCACGTTGACGACGCCGGAGCCGGCCTTCTTGGCGTTGTGCAGGTTGGCGGCGCCGTTGGCGAAGCCCGGGCCGAGATGCAGCAGGGTCGCCGCCGGCTGGCGCGCCATGCGGTAGTAGCCGTCGGCCGCGCCGGTCGCGACACCTTCGAACAGCGCCAGTACGCAGCGCATGCCGTCGGAGCGGTCGAGCGCGGCGACGAAGTGCATCTCCGAGGTGCCGGGATTGGCGAGGCAGAGCCGCACCCCGCCGCCGACCAGGGTGGCGACGAGATCGTCGGCGCCGGTGCGCAAGGGCATGCCGTCTTCCGCTCGTGTCGTCGCCATGTCGTGTCTCCCCCCAGGACCGTTCGAAGGACCGCGCGCCTCCAGGCGCGCTCATGAGTGTGAGCGCGCAGAATGCGCGCGGTCCGGCGCGGGCGGCATGATCCTTGCGGCGCTTCGCGGTGTCCATGGAAATAGAACGGCGTTCGCTTTTCCGTTGCCGGCCGGCTTGGCTTGGGCTGTAGTCATGGGGGCTGTAGTCGCGGGGGCGAAGGAGCAGTCATGTACGTGACGATGCGGGACGACGGCCGCCTGCCGCGGACCACCTACAGCGCCGGCGCGGGCGCCGATCTCGCGCTGCCGGCGCTGCAGGGCAGCCACGTCGCCGACATCGCCATCGTCGGCGGCGGCATCGGCGGCTGCTCGGCGGCGCTGCACGCCGCCGAGGGCGGCTCCAAGGTCGTGCTGCTCGAGGCCAACAGGATCGGCTGGGGCGGCTCGGGCCGCAACGGCGGCCACATCGCGCCGGCGACCAAGCACGATCCCGACGAGATCATCGCGCGTTACGGCCAGGCCGCGGGGCAGCGGCTGATCGATGCGGCCGAGCAGGGGCCGGCGCTGGTCGGCGAACTGGTGCGGCGGCACGCCATCGACTGCGAGTATTCGGTGCCCGGCATCATCTCGGCGGCGCACACGCCGGCGGCGATGAAGACCCTCGCCAAGCGGGTCGACTACTGGAGCGCGCGCGGCCGGCCGGTCGAGCTGCTCGATCGCGGCAAGGCGGCCGAGATGATCGGCAGCGACTACTATCTCGGCGCCTGGATCGACCGCCGCGGCGCCAAGATCAATCCGCTAGCCTACGTGCGCGGCCTGGCGCGCGCCGCGATCAAGGCCGGCGCGGCGCTGCACGAGAACTCGCGGGCGACCCGCCTGGAGCGCCAGGGCCGGCAGTGGATCGTGACGACGCCGCAGGGCATCGTGCGGGCCGAGCGGGTGTTCCTGTGCACCAACGGCTACACCGACGATCTGTGGCCCGGCCTGCGCCAGACCTTCGTGCCGATCCGCGCCTACCAGTTCGCCAGCAAGCCGCTGCGCGACAACGTGCGCAAGACGATCCTGCCGGGCGGCCAGCCGATGACCGATTCGCGCCGCCTGCTCTCGGGCATCCGCCTGCATACCGACGGCCGGCTGCACTTCGGCGGCCAGGGACCGGCCTTCGGGCCGCAGGCCGAGCCCTCCTGGCCGTCGACCCTCGATCGCCTGCAGCGCATCTTCCCGCAGCTCGGCGACATCGACACCGAGTTCTGGTGGTCCGGCATCATGGCCTACAACGGCGACAACTCCTGGCACATCCACGAGCTGGGGCCGGGCCTGGTGGCGATGCTGGGTTGCAACGGCCGCGGCGTGGCGCTGGCGACGATCTACGGCCGCGAGTTGGCGCGCCACGCGCACGGCGCGCCGGCCAGCGACTTCGTGCTGCCGCCGACGCCGCCGCGCCGCATCTTCGGCCATGGCCTGTTCGTGGCGCCGGCGGTGACCGCGCTGATCCAGTACTATTCGTTCCGCGACGCGCTCGAGATCCGACGGCTCGAGCGCAGCCGGCCGGCGCCGATCTGACGGACGCCGCGCGATGCCCCGGCCGCCGCTCGACGATCCCGCCGCGACCCCGCCGTCCTATTGGGCGGCGACCGCCGCGGCCGGTCCGGATGTGCCGGTCTTCGCCGGCGACGAGCGCGCCGACTTCGTCGTGGTCGGGGCCGGCTACACCGGCCTGTCGGCGGCGCTGCATCTCGCCGAGCGCGGCCTCGACGTGCTGGTGCTCGACGCCAACGAGCCGGGCTGGGGCGCCTCGGGGCGCAACAACGGCCAGGTCGTCGCGGCGCTGAAGCACGAGCCGCACGAGATCGAGGAACGGTTCGGCAAGCAGCGCGGCTCCGAACTGATCCGGGTGGTCGGGCAGGGGCCCGACTTGGTGTTCGGCCTGGTCGAGCGCTACGGCATGGACTGCGACGCGCGCCGTTCCGGAATCCTGACGGCGGCCCATTCCGCGGCCAGCCTGTCCGACCTCAAGCGCCGGGTCGAGGTCTGGGTCGGCCGCGGCGCGCCGCTGCAGATCCTGTCGCGCGCCGAGCTGGAAAGCCGCAGCGGCACGGACTTCTACGCCGGCGGCTGCCTCGATCCGCGCGGCGGCGCGATCAACCCGCTGGGCTATGCGCGCGGACTGGCGGCCGCGGTGATGAAGAACGGCGGCCGGATCCGGCGCGGCGCGCACGTGCAACGCATCGTACGCGACGGCGACGGCTGGCGGCTCGAGCTGGCCCAGGGAAAGGTGCGCGCCGGCAAGGTGATCCTCGGCACCAACGCCTACACCGACGATCTGTGGCCCGGCCTGAAGAAGACCTTCCTGCCGGGCCGCACGCCGCAACTCGTCAGCCGGCCGCTGCGCGACAACGTCGCCAAGACCATCCTGCCCGACGGCCAGATCATGTCGGACACGCGCTACCTCACGGTCGGCGTCCGCATGCATGCCGACGGCCGATTGCATCTCGGCGGCGGCAACGGCACCTCGGGCGCCGACGTGCCGGCGCTCTACGAGCCGCTGGCCCGCCAGGCCCAGCTGCTGTTCCCGCAGCTCGGCGAGGTCGCCTGGGAGTATCGCTGGACCGGGTTCATGGCGATGACGCCGGATCGCTATCCGCGGCTGTTCGAGCTGGCGCCCGGGGTCGCGGCGGCGCTGGGCTACAGCGGCCGCGGCATCTGCACGGCGACCATCATGGGCCGCGAGCTGGCGCGCTGGGCGGCCGGCGAGGCGGGCATCGACGAGCTGGCGCTGCCGGCCTCGACCTTCCGCACCCTGCCGTACTACGCGCTGCGCGGGCCGCTGATCGACGGCGCCGTCGTCTGGCACACCGTGAAGGACCGCCGCTCGATGCCGCCGCGCGCGGCGCGCGGGTGAGGCGATGCCGTACGACTGGAAGTTCCTCATCCTCTTGAAGTACCTGCCGAAGATCCTCGACGGCGGGCTGCACACCCTGGCGCTGGCCGCCGCCTCGATCGCGGTGGCGGCGCCGATCGGCGTGCTGCTGGGCATCGTGCGCCACCAGCGCATCCCGCTGCTGCTGCCGCTCGCCGTGATCTACATCGACTTCTTCCGTACCTCGGTGGCCCTGGTGCTGATCTGCTGGTGCTACTACGCGCTGCCGGTGGTGCTCGGGATCAACCTCGACACCTTCACCGCCGTCACCGTGGCGATCGCGCTGCAGGCCTCGGCCTACATGGCCGAGCTGGTGCGCGCCGGCCTCGGCTCGATCCCGAGCGGCCAGTGGGAGGCGGCGCGGGCGCTCGGCATGCCGGGCCGGGTGCGCCTGCAGTACGTGATCCTGCCGCAGGCGGCGCGGCGCATGATCCCGCTGTTCTTCCTGCTGATGATCGAGATCGTGAAGACGACGACCCTGGCCGGCGTCGTCACCTATCCCGAGATCGTCTACGAGGCCTATCGCGTCGCCACCGAGATCTACCGGCCGATCGAGACCTTCACCCTGGTCGGCGTGATCTGCTTCCTGTTCCTGTTCGCGGCCGGTCGCATCGCGATGTGGCTGGAACGGCGCTTCGCGATCGTGGAGCGCTAGGGGCATGCCGTACGTCTGGGACTTCGGCTTCCTGGTGCAGCTCGGCCCGCTGCTGTTCAAGGGCCTGGAGAACACCGCCAAGCTGTGGGCGGTGGCGCTGGTCTGCGGGCTGGCGATCGGGCTGGTGGTCGGGCTGTGCCGGACCTCGCCGTCGCGCCTGCTGCGCGGCTTCGGGACCGTCTACGTCGAGACGATCCGCAACACGCCGGGCCTGGTGCAGCTGATCTGGTTCTACTTCGCCCTGCCGATCCTGACCGGCATGCAGAGCTCGGCCTGGGTGGCGGCCAGCGTCTCGCTGTCGATCTACACCGGCGCCTACTCGGCCGAGATCTACCGCGCCGGCATCGTCTCGGTGGAGGCCGGCCAGTGGGAGGCGGCGCGGGCGCTGGGCTTCGGCTGGCGCGACCAGATGCGCTACGTCGTGCTGCCGCAGGCGCTGATCCGCATGATTCCCGCCTTCGGCAACCGGGCCATCGAGCTGGCCAAGGCGACGACGCTTGCCTCGACCATCGCCTTCGGCGAGCTGCTCTACACCGCCAAGACGATCGCCGAGGACCAGATGCGGCCGCTCGAGACCTACACGGCCGTGACCGTGATCTTCACCGCCATCCTCTTGCCGGTGAGCTACTTCTTCGTCTGGCTGGAACGCCGGCTGGCGCGGCGCGCGGGGCATCATCCGTGAGCGCCGCCGAGGTCCTGCGGCTCGAAAAGCTGACCAAGTCGTACGGCGCGACGCCGGTGCTGCGCGGCATCGACCTCACGGTGCGGCGCGGCGAGACGGTGTGCCTGATCGGCGCCTCGGGCTCGGGCAAGAGCACCCTGCTGCGCTGCGTCAACTTCCTCGGCTATCCGACCAGCGGCCGCGTCTTCCTGGAGGGCAAGCTGGTCGGCCGCGAGGGCCGCGACCGCGCCGGCAATCCGGTGATGAGCTACCGCGAGTCCGAGCTGTGCGCGGTGCGCGCCCATGTCGGCATGGTCTTCCAGCAGTTCAACCTGTTTCCGCACATGACGGCCGAGGAGAACGTCATGATCGCGCCGATCAAGATCCGCGGCCTCGGCCGCGCCGAGGCGCGCGAGCGCGCCCGCCTGCATCTCGGCAAGGTCGGCATCCTCGACAAGGCCGGCAGCTATCCCGGCCAGCTGTCGGGCGGCCAGCAGCAGCGGGTGGCGATCGCCCGCGCGCTGGCCATGGAGCCGGCGATCATGCTGTTCGACGAGGCAACCTCGGCGCTCGATCCCGAGCTGGTCGGCGAGGTGCTGCTGGCGATGCGCCAGCTCGCCCAGGACGGCACCACCATGCTGGTGGTCACCCACGAGCTGGGCTTCGCCTACAACGTCGCCCATCGCGTCGCCTTCCTGCACGAGGGCCAGATCCACGAGGAGGGACCGCCCGAGGAAGTGCTGGTCGAGCCGCAGAAGCCGCGCACCCGCGAGTTCCTGCGCGGCCACACGACGTTCCGCATGCCCGAGCCGAAACTGTGAGTGTCGAAGCCGCAAGACAGGGAGTGTGACCATGAGCGAGACGACGAGACGGGGAATTGCCGCCGGGACGGCGCTGGCGGCGCTGGGCGCCGGCGTGCTGATGGCGAGCCGCGGCGCGCAGGCGCAGGCCGCGAAGTCGACCTGGGAGCAGATCCAGGCCAACAAGGCGATCCGCATGGCGGCGCCGATCTCCGAGCCCTTCCTGTGGAAGGACCTGACCAACAGCGACAAGCCGGGCGGCGTGAAGATCGGCGACGTGCTGTGGCGCGGGCTGGCGGTCAACGTCTGCAAGCAGATGGCCGACGCGCTCGACGTCAAGCTCGAGATGGTCGAGACGACCTACGGCAACGGCGTCGCCGGCCTGCAGGCCAACCAGTTCGACCTGATGTTCGCGCTCGACGGCACGCCCAAGCGCGCCGCCGCGGTCGACTTCGTGCCGCAGGCGCTGCTGCTCTACGGCACGGCGATCCTCGCCAAGGCGGGCACGGCGATCGACACCTGGAAGGCGATCGACGACGCCAAGCTGCAGATCGGCGTGCCGGTCGGCACGACGATGGAGACCGAGCTGATGCGGCGGGCGCCCAACGCCAAGCTCGAGCGCTTCCAGAACATCCCCGAGATGATCGCCGCCTTCCAGGCCGGCCGGGTGATCGCCATCTCCTCGTCGCTGACCGGCATGACCTTGGCCAGCGCGCGCATCGCCAACTCGATCGTCGCCATGCCCAATCCGCCGGCCCTGTTCCCGGCGACGGCGGCGATCCGCCAGGAGCTCGACCCGCGCTGGCGCAACTTCCTCACGACCTCGTTCGCCTATCTCGCGAACTCGGGCTTCGTGCAGAACGCGCTCAACGAGGCCTATGCCTTCCGCGGCGTCGACATCACCAAGCTGCAGCCGGTGGTGATCCGCTAGGAGCCCGTCCGGATAGTTCCGGCGGGCTTAGTTGATGTGTTGTCGCTCTCGGTCTGGGTCATGCTCGCGCCGCGAGCTTTGCGATGTTGTGGGCCGTGCAGATCATTGCCCATTCAGCCCTGACCCGGTCGATACCTCGGAGGAGGAACTGGCGGAAGCCTCGTGCTTGCTTGATCTGTCCGAACACCGGCTCGACGATCTGCTTTCGTAGCCTGTAGCGACTACGCCAACCAGCTCGCTTGAGCCTTGTGCGCATGGCCCTCGTCAGCGGTCCGGAGAGGTTTGGCCTGCCTCGTTCGGGATGCTTGGCAGGGCCGATTGCGACGTAGCCTCTGATATGGCGCTGGTGCAGGGCTTCGAGGTTGGCCTCTCTGCAGTAGCCGGCATCTGCCGAGACCTCCTTTGGCTGGCGACCCAGGTTTGCCTGGATGCTGTCGAGCAACGGCACCAACTGGTCCTGATCGCTCGTCTGGGCCACCAGGCCGTGGGCGACGATGATCTGGGCCTCGCCATCGACGGCGGCCTGGGCGTTGTATCCCTGAATGAAGCCGTCCTTGGTCTTCAGGATACGGCTCTCGGGGTCGGTGAAGTTGCGCTGCGCCTTGGGTGACGGTTCAGCCTTCGGTGCAGGCTCCTCGGCTCTCTGACCGTGCCGCCTTTCTTCTTCGGCAGCCGCCTGCGCCTCCGCCTCGAGTTCCGCCTTTGCCTGGCGGATCTTCTCCAGCCGCTTCTGCTTGTCGGCCAGCCATGCCGGCAGATCGTCGCCGCGACGGCCGTCCTCCTCGCGGTCCGCCGCGTCGGCCGCCTTCAGCCAGCGATCGACCTCCGTCGCAAGCTCCGCTTCCCGCTTCTTCATCCGCTCGTAGCTCATCGCCTTGTGCTTGGAGGCGTTCGCCCGGATCTTCGTGCCGTCCAGCGCCACGTGACCCAGCTTCACCAGACCCGCCTTCTCCGCCACCTTCAGCACCTGCACGAACAGGCCCGACAGCGCCTTCTCGTGGCGCCGACGGAACTCCCAGATCGTACGGAAGTCCGGAGGGTCTCCCGCAACAAGCATCATGAAGTCGGCCCGCTCCACGCAGGCTCGGGCTATCCGACGCGACGAGTACAGCCCGCTGACAAAGCCCTGCAACAACAACGCCGTCATCATCCTCGGATCGAACGGCGGCTGCCCCAACTCGCCCCGATAGCTCCCGATGATCGCGCCCAGGTCCAACGTCTCCTGAACCAACGTCACGATGAACCGGCTGACATGACCGGACGGCACGTAGTCCTGCACGCTCGGCGGCAGAAGCTGAACTTCGTCGATCTTCCAGGGGCGAAACTGCTTGCTCATCCCTAATACACAGCCAGACTTACGGTCGCTTCGAAACCCAATTCTCAGACAGGCTCCTAGCCGCCGAGCGCCGGTCGCATTGCCCGCGCTCGAAGGTGGGCAATCGCACAGAAGCCGCGGCCGCCGACCGCGATCCTCCGCGCCGTTCACGGAGGGTTCGGTCATGGCGGACAAGCAGGGCGGCGGCAGTCAGATCCGGGTGCATCGCGCGACGGATGGCGGGCATCCGGTTTGCGGCATGCTCGCGATCGGCCGGCGCGGCGTGGCGGTGACGGACGACGAGGACAAGGTCACCTGCGCGCGCTGCCGGCGCATGGGGCGGCTGGTGGAGTTCGTGCGGCGGCGCCGCAGCGCCCTGGAGATGCGCGAACTCGGTGGCCGAACGGGTAGGGCGTGGCCGGCGTGAGGCGCGGGCAGGCGGGCGGTCCAGGTCTGCAATGCCGCTTCGCCGGCCGCCGTGCCCTCAGCCGAAGACCCGGCGCAGCGACAGGACGAAGGCGTGCGTCGGATTCGCCTGCCGCACCTCCTGGCCGAAGCGGCCGGCGTAGAGCCAGGCGATCAGCGCGCGGCGGACGGCGGTCGTGGCGTGCAGCCGGCCGGCGAGGAAGCCCGTGCCGCTGCGCACCGGCTCGAACGGCAGCGGCGGCACTTCGGAGTCGCCGATCTGCAGCACGAGGTTCAGGGGGAGCGGCGACTGGCCGCCGATCCGCAGCTTCGCGCCGCGTGGCGAGAGATCCTCGACGATGCAGGGGTATTGCTTGCCGTCGCAGCCCAGCAACGTCGCCTCGATGTTCATCGCGAAGCGCTCGTCGCGCCGTGGTCGGGGCAGCTCGACGCAGGCGGTCATGGCGACGGCCAGGGTCAGCAGATTGAACAGGCTCCAGGCGAGGACGAGCGCGAAGCAATCCCGGTCTTGCACCTCGCTCCAGCCGGCGACGCCGAGCAGCATGCCGGCCGTCAGCAGCGCGGCCAGGACGGCGAAGGGCGCCAGCAGGCCCCATTGGACGACGATCGCGTCCGTGGCCCGGCCCTTGTCGGTGACCTTGAAGGGACGCCCGAACGGCCGGGTCAGCGCCTGGCCGACGCTGCGCAACACCACGGCGGTGCAGAGCAGCTGGTAGACTTCCGACAGCACCGGATGGATCCGGCGTCCGGAGACGGTGCCGACGGTGATCAGCGTCCCGGCCAGGGCCGGCGCGACGTAGGACACCAGCTCGTCCGGGGTCGCCCGATAGGTGACCACGCCGCACCACCAGAACAGCAGCGGTGCCATGAAGATCATGAGGCGCAAGGCGAACGAGGCGCACCAGTAGAGCACCGTGTCGAGGAACGACAGCCGGTGCATGACCCCGAGCCGCGCCGACCCCAGGAACGACCAGCGGGTCCAGATCTGCTGCAGGGCGCCGAGACACCACCGGGCGCGCTGCGTCACGTACTCCGCCAGACCTTCCGGCGCCAATCCCATCGACAGGCGCTCGTTCAGGTAGACCGTTCGCCAGCCGTGCTCGGCGAGCCGGAAGGTGGTCAGCATGTCCTCCGTGACGGTCTCGGTCGCCATGCCGCCGGCGCCGATCAGCGCGTCGACGCGGAAGATCGCCGAGGTGCCGCAGCAGAACGCCGCGCCCCAGGCGTCCTTGGCCGGCAGCAGCACGTCGAAGAACAAGCGCTGCTCGTCGGGCCAGACCCGGGCGCAGAGCAGGTTCCGCTGCACCGGGTCGTGATTGAAGAAGTGCTGCGGGGTCTGGACGATGCCGACGTCGGGCTCGGCGAAAAGCGGCAGGGCGCGCGCGATGATGCGGCGCGCCGGGACGAAGTCGGCATCCAGCAACAGCACGAACTCGGGCCGGCGTCCGGTCGCCAGCGCGTGGCGCAGGCCGTTGTTCACGTTGCCGGCCTTGGCGTGCCGGCCCTTGACGCGGCAGACGTAGAGCGCGCCGAGCTCCTCGGCGAGGGCGCGGACCCAGGGTCGTGCGCCGTCGTCGAGCACCCAGACCCGCAGGTCGTCGTGCGCGATGCGCGTCGCCCCGAGGATCGTGCGCTCGAGGATCTCGTAGCTCTCGTTGTAGGTGCAGATGAACACGTCGACCGGCGCGTCCCGGAACCATCCCGCCGCCTCGCCGGCATCGGCCGCGCCGGATCGATCGCGATGGCGCGACAGGAAGAACAGGGTGAGCAACGTGCCGAGCGCCGCCAGCGATTCGACGCCGAGAAACAGCGCCGACCAGAGGTGTTCCGCCGCGCCGTCGTCGGGCAGCGGCTGCGACCAGCGCCAGGCGAGGTATCGCAGCAGCAGGGCCACCGCCATGGCGATGGTCAGTCCCCGCGCCAGCGGATTGTCGCGGCCGAGCAGGGAGAAGGCGAGAAGCGGCAATCCGATCGACAGGCAGAGGGGGGCGATCATCGACGTCACGGAACCCTCCGCCGGTCAGCCGCGGGTCGCGGCCCAGGCGCGGCCGAGCAAGCCGGAGCCTCGCCCGTCGAGGACGACGCGCGCCGTCCGGCCGACCGGACAGACGCTCCCGGACGCGGCGGTCTCCGAGCCGTCGAGGGCGATCCGCAGCAGCACGCCGCCGCGCGGCGCGCCGGGAACCGCGGCGAGGTTGCCGCGCTCGGTCGACGTCGCATCGCCGAGCAGCGCCTCGACCCGTCCGACATGGTCCGCCGTGTCGCCGCTCATGCGGTAGCGGGCCCGGTCGCCCGGGCGAATTCCGGCGCCTTCGGACTGCGACACCACGGCAAGCAGGAAGGCGCCGGCGCAGTCCACCACCTCGACCACCGGCTGCCCGGCGGTCACGCGCTCGCCGGGTGTGGCGAGGCGCCGCCAGAACTGACCCGTGATCGGGGCGGTGAGGAGGACCGTCTGCTGCTGCCGGGCGGACCGCTCGGCTTCGGCGATCGGGCCGGCCAGGGCCGCGTGCTCGGCGCGCAAGCTTGCGGCGACCCGGCGCAGCTCGGTGAGGCGCAGCGCTATCTCGTCGATCCGCTGCTGGGCATAGCTCGAGCCGTTGTGGCCGGCTTCGACGAAGAAGCCCCGATCGATGCCGTCGTGCTGGGTGACCAGGGCGGCGATGCGCGCCTGGTGCGCGGCGGCCTCCTGCCGGGCCACCGTGTGGTTCAGGCGGGCGGCGTCGAGCTCGGCGGCGGTGGTCGCGCCGGCGGCGATGAGCCGTTCCTTGCGGTCGAGATCGCGCGCCGCGCGCGTGATGCGGGCGTTGACGGCCTCGAGCAGGCGCTCTGCTTCGGCGATCTGCGCCGCGTACCAGGCCTTGGCGATCGCGGCATGGTGGGCGCCCCGCGCCGCCAGCTCGCGCCGCATCGCCTCGAAGTCGGCGAGGGTGGCCTCGGTCGCCGCGATCTCGGCGTCGAGCCGGGACCGGCGGGCGAGCAGATC
The DNA here is from genome assembly GCA_046349275.1 of Reyranellaceae bacterium. Taxonomy (GTDB): domain Bacteria; phylum Pseudomonadota; class Alphaproteobacteria; order Reyranellales; family Reyranellaceae; genus Reyranella. The sequence continues at coordinate 179,123 of JAXMCN010000004.1, forward strand.
GACCAGCTCGCGGCGTTCGGCGCGGGGATCACGCACCGAGGCGAGCCCGTCGCCGAGCACCACGCGGTCGCCCGGGCGGCTGTCGAGGCCGGCAACCTCGCCGGCAATCGGGCTGCGCAGCGCGGCCGTGTAGGCCGAGACCACGGCCTGGTCCGCGGTGACGTCGACGATCTGGCCCAGCAGAGCGTGCCCCGCGACGGCCAGGAGCGAGAGCGCCGCCACCACCTTTGCTACCCGCCTCAGAGGCCACCGGGGCGCCGGGCGGGGACGCTTCGGGCCGGCAAGGACGGTGGCTTCTTGCGGGGGGGCGACGATGTCGAGCATCCGGCACTCCTGTCGGGGCGGTCTGCCGACAACGAGGGCAGGTGTCGCCAGGGACTTGCAGCGACACGACGGTAGCGGGGGTCTGCTGCCCAACGATTTCGTCAGGCCGGACAAAGGTTTCGTCGGTTGCTCGAGCGCCCCCTGCGCCGGGAGGGGCGGCCGCTCTTGCGCGACCGCCCCGCCGGATCAGGCGGCGGCGCGGCCGCGCGACAGCATGTCGGCCAGCAGCGCCTGCGAGCGGCTGCGGTCGAAGAAGCGCATGTGCATCATCTGCTTGTTGCGCGCCGCCGAGGTCAGATAGAAGCGCTCGTAGAGGAAGCTGCGGCCGGCCAGGCCGGAGCCGACGAAGTCCCAGGCCAGGCGGAACACCGCCGCCCGCTCGTCGGCCGGCACGCCGTCGGCGCCGCCCAGCATCTCGTCGATCAGCGGCCGCAGCTTGGGATCGTCGAGCTGGGCGCGGGTCGGCGTGGTCAGGAGGTTGTGGCTGCCGATCAGGGTGATGATCTCGGCGACCCGCGGCATCCACACCGCCAGCATGGCGCGCATCGGCTCGAGGCAGGCGCCGTTGGGGAACCACACGCCGTCCTCGCGCTCCTTGGCCTGGGCCAGCGACAGCTCCAGCGCGTTGGCGGTCAGGCGCACGTAGCAGGCCATCTCGCCCAGCATCTCGGTGGTGGCCGGCGAGACGTCGCCGATCATCTCGGCCATGCGGGTCGCCAGGCCGTAGGCGAACTCGAGCTTGGTCAGCGCTCGCACGGTCGACTGAGTCGTCATGTTGATGGCGTAGCCGGTCAGCCGCATCGAGTTGTAGATCTCGACGTCGCCGTCGATGAACACCCGGTCCCACGGCACCAGCACGTCGTCGAAGATGCAGAAGGCGTCCTGCTCGTCGAAACGGCTCGACAGCGGCTTGTCGAACGGGTCGGCGCCCGGCGCCGCCGCCGAATCGCGGCAGAGGAACTTCAGCCCGGGCGTGTCGAGCGGGATGGCGAAGGAGATCGCGTACTCGGTGGCGCCGGGCGGGATCGGCTGGCCGGGATAGACCGTCTGCTCGTCGGCGAAGGGGGCGAGGGTCGCCAGCACGCGGGCGCCGCGCACGATGATTCCGTCCTTGGTTTCGCCGACCTTGCGCACCGTGACCTTGTTGCCGAGGATCTTGGCGTCGGTGCGCTTGTCGGTGGTCGGCTGGATGATCGTGTGGGTGAGCGAGATGTCCTTGTCGGCCAGGAAGCGCTGGAAATTCACCAGGTTCTCGGACCCGCGCTTGTTGCGGCCGTCGGCCCCGGCCCACACGCCGGGCGAGGCGGCGAAGGCCGAGAATTTCATGTTCATGTAGTCGGGCGTGCGGCCCATGATTCCCATCGAGCCCTCGGACAGGCGCACCAGCCCGGCATGGCGGTGGTAGAGCTCGTCCTTCGAGCGCGGGATCATGTGGCTGATGTTGGTCGGCTGGCCGCTCCCGGGGTGCGTGAACAGGCACTCCTTGGCGTAGGCGTGCTGGCGGTCGAAGATGCCGGCCAGGCTATGCGCCGCGCCGCTCAGCTTGGGATGGCTCGTGACGTCGGCGATGCGCTCGCCGTCGACCCAGATCTCCCGGTTCGTCTTGCGCAGCCCCTCGAGAAACTGCGACCCTGTCCGTGCGCCCATTTTGTCCTCCCCATCTCCGGTCAGGCGGCGGAACGATCGTCTTGCTTTCTGTAACGATCACTCCATAATGGAACGGTCATTACAGGAAACGGGAACCGAAGAAAAGTGCCGACTGCGTCCAAAGCCTCGCGCGGCCCGGCGCCCGTCCGCCGGCGCCGCCAGAACGGCGAGGAATCGCGGCTGCGCATTCTCGAGGCGACGTTCGAGCTGGCGCACGAGCTGGGCTACCAGGGCACCTCGATCTCCAAGGTGGTCGAGCGCTCCGGCCTGCCGGCCAGCTCGGTCTACTGGCACTTCGCCGACAAGGACGCGCTGTTCGCGGCAATGATCGAGCACAGCTTCCGGCAATGGGGCGCGGCGCTGCCCAAGTGGACGCCGCCGCCGCCCGGCGCCTCGCGGCGCGACGCGCTGCGCATCCGCATCCGCTCGGCCTTCGCGACCATCGCCAGCAATCCGGCCTTCTGGCGTCTCGGCCTGCTGCTGTCCTTGCACCGCCAGCCGGTCGAGCCGCAGGCGCGGGCGCTGTTCCGCCGCATCCGCCAGCGGGTGATCGCCAACATGGTGGCCTTCTGGCGCGAGGCGCTGCCGGCCGAGCGGCAGAGGCGGGCACCCGACCTCGCCGAGCTGCTGGCCCGCCTCACCATGGCGACGGCCGACGGGCTGTTCGTCTCGGCCCAGATCGACCGCGACTGGGACTATCCGCGGTTTGCCGACCTGCTGGCGCATGTGCTGGAATCGGCGGCGACGTCTTTCAACGAAGGGGGGAAACCTTGATCCTGAACGAGAAGCAGATCGACAGCCTGGCCCATGCCTATCAGAAGGCGGCGGTGACGCGGCAGCGGACTCGGGCCGGCACCGTGCTCTACCCGGGCTTCACCACGGAGGATGCCTACGCCGTGCAGCGCCGCCTGATCGAGATCAAGGTGGCGGCCGGCGGCGTGCCGCGCGGCCACAAGATCGGCCTGACCTCGCGCGCCATGCAGCGCGCCGCCAACATCACCGAGCCGGACTACGGGGTGCTGCTCGAGGACATGTTCTACGAGAGCGGCGCCGAGATCCCGATGAGCCGCTTCCTGCAGCCGCGCCTCGAGTGCGAGGTCGGCTTCGCCATCGGCCGCCGGCTGAAGGGCCCGAACTGCACGATCTTCGACGTGCTCAGCGCCACCGACTACGTCGTGCCCTGCGCCGAGATCGTCGACGGCCGCACCTTCCGCGTCGATCCCGAGACGCAGCAGGCGCGCAGCGTGCTCGACAGCATCGCCGACAATGCCGGCAACGCCGCGCTGATCGTCGGCGGCCGCCCGATGCGGCCGATGGACCTCGACCTGCGCTGGGTTGCCGCCCTCTGCTACCGCAACAACGTGATCGAAGAGTCGGGCGTCGCCGCGGCGGTGCTCAACCATCCGGCCAACGGCGTCGCCTGGCTGGCCAACAAGCTGGCGGCCTTCGACGTGGCGCTGGAGCCCGGCGAGTTCGTGCTCGGTGGCTCGTTCACCGCCACCGTCGAGGCGCATGCCGGCGACACCTTCCACGTCGACTACGGCAGCTTCGGCAGCATCACCTGCCGCTTCGTCTGAACGAGGCGGCGCCGACAAGGACGAACAAGAAGAAACTCGGGAGAAACGCCATGAAGACGCTCACCCGCCGCCGCGCCGCCCAGGCCGGCGGCGCCCTGCTGCTGCTCGCGCCGGTCGCGGCGCGGGCGGAGAAGAAGTACGACCCCGGCGTCACCGACACCGAGATCAAGCTCGGCAACACCTCGCCGTACAGCGGCCCGGTGTCGGTCTACGGCACCATGGGCATCGCCGAGACCGCCTACTGGCAGATGGTCAACGACCAGGGCGGCATCAACGGCCGCAAGATCAAGTTCATTTCCTACGACGACGGCTACGTGCCGCCCAAGACGGTCGAGCTGGTGCGCAAGATGGTCGAGGACGAAAACGTCTTCGCGATGTTCAGCATCCTCGGCTCGGCGACCAACGCCGTGGTCCAGAAGTACCTCAACCAGAAGAAGGTGCCGCAGCTCTTCTCGAGCTCCGGCGCGTCGCGCTTCGGCGATCCGGCCAACTATCCGTGGACCATGGGCTTCCAGCCCGACTACGCCACCGAGGGCGAGATCTACGCCCGCCATGCGCTCACGACCGACAAGGCGGCCAAGCTCGGCATCCTCTACCAGAACGACGATGCCGGTAAGGACAACCTCGCCGGCTTCAAGCGCGCGCTGAAGGGCGACGAGGCCCGCCAGCTGGTGGCGGCGATCAGCTACGAGGTCACCGACCCGACGCTCGACACCCAGGTGATCCAGCTCAAGGGCTCGGGCGCCACGGCGATCTTCCTGGCGGCCGGCGCCAAGTACGCCGCCCAGGCGATCCGCAAGATCGCCGACCTCGGCTGGAAGCCGACCATCTACCTGGCGACCGCCTCGTCGTCGGTCGGCGGCGTGCTGAAGCCGGCCGGGCTCGACAACAGCACGGGCATCCTGACGGCGTCCTACCTCAAGGACCCGACCGACAAGCAATGGGACGCCGCGCCCGACATGGTGGCGTGGAAGGCGTGGATGGAGCGCTACCTGCCCAAGGGCAACCAGGCCGACGTGCTGAACGTCACGGCCTACGCCATGGGCTCGGCGATGCGCCTGGTGCTCGAGCGCTGCGGCGACGAGCTGACGCGCGACAACCTGATGCGCCAGGCGACCAGCCTGAAGAAGGTTACGATTCCCCTGCTGCTGCCGGGCATCACCCTGAACACCAGCCCGACCGACTATTTCCCGATCCAGTCGGCGCGGCTCGCGCGGTTCGACGGCGAGACCTGGCGGCTGTTCGGCGAGCTGATTTCCGGCGACAATTGATCAACGAGGAGGGAGCAGACGATGAGCAGCGAGATCCGCGACGATGAAGGACCGGCGACGCCGGTCGGCATCAACCACATGGTCCTGAACGTGCGCAACATGGAAGAGTCGCACCAGTTCTGGACCGAGATCGTCGGCTTCCGCCAGGTCGGCGAGCTGAAGCCGCGGGCCGACCGTCCGAATCCGCCCAAGATGCGCTTCTACAGCGGCCAGCGCGCCGGCAAGCTCACGCATCACGACCTCGCCCTGGTCGAGAATCCCAACCTGCCGGCGCCGCCCAAGGAATGGTCGATGTTCGGCATGCCGCTGGCGGTCAACCACATGGCCATCACCATGCCCGACCGCGAGACCTGGCTGCGCCACGTCGCCTACCTGCAGAAGAAGGGCGTGCACTTCGACCGCCGGGTCGAGCATGGCATGACGCACAGCGTCTACATCCACGATCCCAACGGCTACGGCGTCGAGCTGCTCTACGAGCTGCCGCGCGACGTCTGGGAAGGCGACATCGACGCCGCCCTGAACTGGTCGATCTCGCTGCCGACCGAGGGCAAGGAAGCCCTGGCCGACCGGGTCGAGGGCGTGCCGACCTTCGGCAGCGCCGACTGAGGGAGCAGACGACGATGGACGATGCGAGCAAGCCGACCAAGTTCGGCGTCGGCCAGCCGGTGCGCCGCTGGGAAGACCTGCGGCTGCTGACCGGCCGCGGCCGCTACCAGGACGACATCGAGCTGCCGCGGCAGAGCCACGCGGTGTTCGTGCGCTCGCCGCACGCCCATGCTCGCATCCGTTCCATCGACACGGCGGCGGCCAAGGCCGCGCCCGGCGTGCTGGCGGTCTACACCGGCGCCGACTACGTGGCCGACGGGCTGTCGATGCCCAAGGCCAACATGCCGCGCAAGAAGCGCGACGGCTCGCCGATGTTCGCACCGCAGCGGCCGGCCCTGCCGATCGACCGGGCGCGCTACGTCGGCGACGCGGTGGCGATGGTGATCGCCGAGACGCTCGACCAGGCCAAGGACGCCGCCGAGCTGGTCGAGGTCGACTGGGAGCCGCTGCCCTCGGCGACCTCGACGATCCACGCCGCGCAGCCCGACGCGCCGCGCCTGTGGGACGAGAATCCCGACAACATCTCGCACACGATGGAGCGCGGCGACAAGGCGGCGACCGACGCCGCCTTCGCCGCCGCCGCGCACGTCGTGCGCCAGCGCTTCGTGATCACCCGCGTGCACGCCCAGTACATGGAGCCGCGCGGCTCGACCGGCGTCTACGACGAGTACGAGAACCGCTACACCCTGCATGCCGACGTGAACTATCCGCATCGCGTGCGGAACATGCTCGCCAACTCGGTGTTCAAGGTGCCCGAGAGCAGCGTCCGGGTGATCTGCAACGACGTCGGCGGCGGCTTCGGCGCCAAGGGCTGGCAGTACGTCGACCATCGCCTGACCCTGTGGGCGGCGAAGAAGCTCGGCCGGCCGGTCAAGTGGAAGTGCGAGCGCTCCGAGGTCATCCTGGCCGACGAGCATGGCCGCGACAATGTCGGCGACATCGAGCTGGCGCTCGACAAGGACGGCAAGTTCCTCGGCGTGCGCCTGCACATGCTGGCCAACATCGGCGCCTATGTCGGCTCCGACCGCCAGCTGCTGACGCCGTTCGGCCAGATCCACACCCTGACCAGCGTCTACGACATCAAGGCGGCGCACGTCACGATCGACGCGGTGCTGTCCAACACCAACCCGACGGCGCCCTATCGCGGCGCCGGCCGGCCGGAAGCCTCGTACCTGATCGAGAACATCATCGAGGTGGCGGCGCGCGCACTCGGCGTCGAGGCGCTCGAGCTGCGCCGGCGCAACGTCATCCAGCCGCCTTCGATGCCCTATCGCACGCCGCTCGGGCCGGTCTACGACTGCGGCGAGTTCGCCAAGAACATGGAGCTGGCGCTCGACTCGGCCGACGTCGCGGGCTTCGCGGCGCGTCAGGCGGCGTCCCAGGCGCGCGGCCGGCTGCGCGGGCTCGCCCTGGTCAACGCCATCGAGCAGGCGGCCGGGCCGGTGCCGGAATATGCCGAGATCCGCTTCCAGCCCAGCGGCAGCGCCATGCTGCTGCTCGGCACCAAGACGCACGGCCAGGGCCACGAGACGGTTTTCAAGCAGATACTGCACGACAAGCTCGCGGTGCCGCCGACCGACGTGCGCTTCATCGACGGCGACACCGACCGGGTCGCCTTCGGCATGGGCTCGAACGGCTCGCGCTCGATGGTGGCGGGCGGCGCGGCGCTGGTGCTGGCGGCCGACAAGGTGATCGAGAAGGGCAAGAAGATCGCCGCCCATCTGCTCGAGGCCTCGGCCGCCGACATCGCCTTCGTCGACGGCAAGTTCAGCGTCGTCGGCACCGACCGCAGCGTGCCGCTGAAGCAGGTGGCGATCGCCTCGTTCCAGCCGGCGCGCATGCCCAAGGACGTGGCCCCCGGCCTGATCGAGGCGGCGACCTACGCGCCCGAGAAGGCGACCTATCCCAACGGCTGCCACGTCTGCGAGGTCGAGGTCGATCCCGAGACCGGCACGGTGCAGCTCGAGCGCTACCATGTCGTCGACGACGTCGGCACGGTGATCAACCCGCTGACCCTGGGCGGCCAGATCCACGGCGGCGTCGCCCAGGGCGTCGGTCAGATCCTGATGGAGCAGGTGGCCTACGATCCCGAATCGGGCCAGCTGCTCAGCGCGAGTTTCATGGACTACGCCATGCCGCGCGCCGACACGATGTGCGGCATCTCGATCCGCAGCAACCCGGTGCCGACCAAGACCAACCCGCTGGGCGTCAAGGGCGCCGGCGAGGCCGGCACGGTCGGCGCCATGCCGGCGGTGATGATCGCCATCCTGAACGCGCTCGCGCCGCTCGGCGTCACCGAGCTCGAGATGCCGGCGACGCCCGAGCGGGTGTGGCAGGCGATCGCGGTGGCGCGGGGGTAGTTCGGTCGGCCGGTCTCCGACGGGCACGGTGTCTGGCGACACGGTGCCCGCCGCGGCGCGGGCCATGGTGACGGCCATGCGCGTCTCTCTCGAGTGGTTCATGTAGAAGCCGGTTCGTTCCGCAGCCGTGCCCGCGGCGATCACCGGACCGAAAGCGATGCCGATCTCGCGGTCGTGCTCGATGGCGAACCCGGAAGGCGCGCCTGGGTCGCGGGCGAGATGGCGCGCATTGCCTTCGACGTGCTCCTGGAAACCCGGATACTCATTGATCCGATGCCCTTCTGGGCCGACGAGCTGGATCGTCCCGAGGCCTTCTCGAATCCGCGTCTCGTCGAAGCCATCCTGCGGGACGGCATTCGCTTGTGACGAAAGCGCGCCGCGCTTGCCGGACTCTCCGCCTGCTCTACACTCCGCGCCGACATGCTGATTCCGATGGCCGACGTCCCGCGCTGGCATGGCGAGCGCAAATCTCCCGACGCGATCGCCGTGGTGCACGGCGCGGAGCGCCTGACCTGGCGCGACCTGGAGCGCGGCGCCAACCGGAGGGCGCGCGCCTTCCAGGCGCTTGGCGTGCGGCCGGGCGACTTCGTGGCGGTCGGGCTGCCCAATTCGAACCTGTTCTACGAGACCACCTTCGCGATCTGGAAGTGCGGCGCCACGCCGTGCTCGCTGTCCTACCGGCTGCCGCGCGGCGAGGCGGCGGCGATCCTCGAGCTGCTGCGGCCGTCGCTGGTGGTCGGCGGCGAGGCCGACTGGAGACGCGCCGCGCCGCCTGCCGGCCGACTTCCGGCCCGAGGGCCACGGCGACGATCCCATCGACGGCCCGGTCGCGCGCTACTGGAAGGCGATGACCTCGGGCGGCTCGACCGGGCGGCCTGCAAGGTGATCGTCGACCACCAGCCGGCGGTGACCGATCCCAAGCTGCCGCCGCTGGTCATGCACGAGGGCGTACGGGTGCTCAATCCCGGGCCGGTCTATCACAACGCGCCGTTCTCGGTGAGCCACGCCGGCCTGTTCGCCGGCGGCCTGCTGGTCGGCATGCCGCGCTTCGACGCGCTCGAGGCGCTGCGCCTGATCGAGCAGTGGAAGCTCGAGTGGGTGAATTCGTGCCGACGATGATGAGCCGCATCTGGGCGCTGCCGCCGGCCGAGCGACAGGGCTTCGACCTGTCGAGTCTCAAGGATGGTCTTCCACATGGCGGCGCCCATGCCGCCGTGGCTCAAGGAGGCGTGGATCGAGTGGTTGGGCGCCGAGCGGATCTACGAGCTGTACGGCGGCACCGAGCGGCAGGCCGCCACGGTGATCCCTCGGCACCGAATGGCTGAAACGCAAGGGCTCGGTCGGACGGGTCGAGATCGGCGCTGCCAAGGTGCTGGGCGAGGACGGGCGCGAGCTGCCACCCGGCGAGGTCGGCGAGATTTATCTCAAGGCGGCGGAAGGGCCGGGCACGACCTATCACTATCTCGGCGCCGAGCCCAGGCGTACGACCGACGGCTGGGAGTCGCTGGGCGACATCGGCCACGTCGACGCCGACGGCTACATCTGGCTGGCCGACCGGCGCAGCGACCTGATCCTGCGCGGCGGCGCCAACGTCTATCCGGCCGAGGTCGAGGCGGCGCTGTTGCGCCATCCCGAGATCGTGTCGTGCGCCGTCGTCGGCCTGCCGCATCCCGATCTCGGCGCGGCGATCCACGCCGTCGTGCAGCCGCGCGAGGGCGCCGACGGCGAGGCGCTGGTCGCCGGCCTGCCGGCCTTCCTGGCCGACCTGCTGGCGCGGCCCAAGCAGCCGAGAGCTACGAGATCGTGCGCGACACGGTGCGCGACGATGCCGGCAAGGTCCGCCGCACGCTGTTGCGCGACGAGCGGATCCGGTGGCTCGAGGAGGGAGGTGTTCCAGGTCATGGTACGACCACGCTCAGCATCGTTGATTCCAAAAGAGAACTGCCGGCTGGGTTGATTTTCAAGCTGAGCACGAGAAGCAGTCTACGTTAAGTATACTAAAGCGCATTGATCGCTACACGCGAAGGTGGTAATTATAGTGCGTGCGTCCAAGTCAAGTGGCGCAAGGAATGTGGTCGGATTATTTGTAGCGAGGCAGATCTTGTCACATAGGCTGACTGATTTGCTGCTTGCTTTCTGTTTCTTAATCTCAACTGTGAGAAATGGGAGTGGCTATACGTGACATCCGAGACTGCGGTCAAACTTTATGAATCGCTGAGCAGAAGCCCTGGACGCGGTTGCCTTGCAGCTGTCGGCCGTGAGTGACCTCCCACCGGGAATCCTACGCCTGCTAAGCGACAAAGTTGGCCTCTTTGAAGAGACGCCAAACATCGACAGGTCGAGAACGTCAAGGAAATGGCAGCCGATTCAGTTGGCCGGATCGCCATTCGAACCGACCAGATCTGATTTCTTGAAGCATTTCTTGCCTTTTTAAAAGGCGTCACGAGTATTGTTTCGGGGTGGCTGCACTCACTACGGTGGTAGGGATATGCACTTTTCCGGGAGAGGTGCTGAAATTGACGCCGTTGCAGTTGCCCTTCATCGTCCGCGGAATGCCGTGGTTGCGCAATTGAATGCATTTAACGACCGAGTACGGCCGGTTCTTGGCGCAAACATATTTGAGTTTTTCGGTGAGGTAGTAACGGCAGCCATTTGAAGAAAGGGCGGCTTCCTTGCCAGCATAGAAGCGTTTGGGATCTTTCTTGTGTGGCTCTATCAAGAGCTCAAGAACTGGACAGGAAATTACCTATTTATTTGTCGGGACGTTCGGCTGTATCCTGAGGATGCACTGCGCAGTGTAAGCGTCGCAAGATGAAGCCTCGATAGAGCGATCAGCCCTCCAGCCCGACCGCCTTGCCCGCCGCCAAGCGCTCGATCGCCGCCTCGTCGTAGCCCGCCTCGCGCAGGATCTCGCGCGTGTGCTGGCCGAGCTTCGGCGGCAGGCGGCGGATGGCGGCCGGGGTCTCGGAGAAGCGGGCCGGCGGGCGGGCCTGGCGGATCGTGCCCTCGGTCGGATGCTCGAGCTCGACGAACAGGCCGACCGCCTTGAGATGCGGCTGCTCGGCGACCTCGGTCAGCTTGGCGAAGCTGGTGTGCGGCACGTCGATGGCGAGCAGCAGCGCCTCCCACTCCTGCGTGGTGCGGGTCACGGCGATTTCGCGCATGCGATCGTAAATCTTGTCGATGTTCGACGCCCGGCTCGACGGGTCGCGCACCCCCAGCTCGTCGATCCATTCGGGATGGCCGACCGTCTCGAAGAAGGTGCACCAGTTGTCGGCCGAGTAGGGCAGCATGGTGAGCCAGCCGTCCTTGGTCTTGACCGGCCGGCGCTCCTTCATGCGCTTGTACCCCGTCGGGCCGATCGACGGCACGAAGGCCTCGCCGCCCAGCATCTCGATCGAGTTGAAGGCCGCCACCGTCTCGAGCATCGGCACCTCGACGAGCTGGCCCCGGCCGCTGCGCTCGCGATGCACCAGCGCCGCGGCGATCGCGCCGGCCAGCGCCATGCCGCAGAGCTTGTCGCCGATCAGGCTGGGCACGAAGGCCGGCTCCTCGTCGGTGCCGATCGCCGAGGCCAGACCCGAGGCCGCCTGCACCACCTCGTCGAAGGCCGGCCGCGCCGCCCATGGCCCGTCCTGGCCGAAGCCGGTCGCCGCGGCATAGACGAGGCGCGGGTTGAGGGCGCGGCAATCCTCCCAGCCGAAGCCCAGGCGCGCCATCGCCGCTGGCCGGATGTTGCTCACCAACACGTCGACCGTCGGGATCAGCTTGCGCAGGATCGCCTTGCCGTCGGGATGCTTGAGGTCGAGCGCCAGGCTGCGCTTGTTGCGGTTGGCGGCCATGAACTGGCCGCTCATGCCGCGATGGCGCGACTGGCCGGTGTAGCGCCAGCCGTCGCCGGTCAGCGATTCGACCTTGATCACCTCGGCGCCCCAGTCGCCCAGGGTCTGCGAGCCGTAGGGGCCGAACAGGATGGCGGTGAGGTCGAGGACCCTGATGCCCTCGAGCGGGCCGCGTGCAGTCGTCATGATCCGCCGATCATGGGCCAGCCGGGCCGAGGCACAAAGCGCCGTCGCGCGAATCGCTCCGCTCGCCGGACCCTGCCTTCGCCAGTCGAAAGCCCGGCGGGCCGGTGTTTGACTCGCTCCGGCCCGGTTGCAACTCTTGGCCTCAGGGAGAAGGAGCGCGCATGGCCGGTGTCGAATGGACGGACTCCACCGTCGAGGCGGCGGGAGTCACCTTGCATCTGTCGCGCGCCGGGCGCGGCCGGCCGGTGCTGGTGCTGCACCACGAGACCGGCACGCTCGACCGGCTGCCCTTCTACGACGCGCTGGCGCAGCATCACGAGGTGCTGGTGCCGCACCATCCCGGCTACAGCCGCTCGCCGCGGCCCGAGTGGATGCGCAGCGCGCGCGACGTCGCCGTGGTCTATCGCGGCCTGCTCGCCGAGCTGGGTCTGGCGAAGCCGGCGCTGGTCGGGCTGGGCTTCGGCGGCTGGATCGCCGCCGAGATGGCGAGCATGGCGCCGGCCGACCTGTCGCATCTCGTGCTGGTCGGGCCGATGGGAATCAAGCCGCCGGCCGGCGACATCCTCGATTCGGCGATCACCGGCTACGTCGACTATGCCCGCGCCGGCTTCCACGACCAGGCGGCGTTCGACCGCCTGTACGGCGCCGAGCCCTCGGTCGACCAGCTCGAGATGTGGGACATTTGCCGCGAGATGAGCTTCCGCATCGCCTGGAAGCCCTACATGTACAGCCAGACCCTGCCGCATCTGCTGCGCTCGGTGCGCGCGCCGGCGCTGGTCGTGTGGGGCGACGACGACAGGGTGGTGCCGCAGAGCGCCGCCGCGCGCTGGCTCGAGGCGCTGCCCAAGGCGCGGCTCGAGACGGTCAAGGGCTGCGGCCATTGCGTCGACATGGAGCAGCCGGCGGCGCTCGCCGGCCTGGTCAATCCTTTCATCGGGCGGGAGTGACGGACATGCACCTGATGTATTTCACCGAGCAGCCGATGTCGGCCTACCCCGAGCAGGCGGGCCGCGACTTCGGCGCCACGGCGCTGATGTTCCCGAACTCGAACTTCGATCCGGCCGAGGGCTCGCGGCTCTACAACGAGTACATCGAACAGTACATGCTGGCCGAGGAAGTCGGCATCGATGGCATTATGCTCAACGAGCATCACAACGCGCCGTTCTGCATGCAGGCCAAAGCCAATATCTTCGCCGCGATCCTGGCCGGCATGACCAAGAAGGCCAAGATCGTGATGCTGGGCAATCCGCTGCCGCTGGCGGAGAACCCGGTCCGGCTGGCCGAAGAGCTGGCCATGATCGACATGATTTCCAAAGGCCGGCTGGTCTCGGGCTTCGTGCGCGGCGGCGGCCAGGAGCAGCTCGCGACCGGCGTCAATCCCGCCTTCAACCGCGAGCGCTTCGAGGAGGCGCACGATCTCGTGGTGCGCGCCTGGACGCAGCCCGGGCCGTTCCGCTTCGAGGGCACGCATTACCAGCACCGGGTCGTAAACCCGTGGGCGGTGCCGCTGCAGAAGCCCTATCCGCGGGTCTGGGTGCCCGGCGTGATCAGCCGCGAGACGATCGTCTGGGCGGCCCAGCAGCGCTATCCCTACATCGCGCTCAACACCTCGATCGAGCAGACCAAGAAGATCTGGGAGCTGTACGATTCGGTGGCGGCGCAGATGGGCTATGTCGGCGGCCCGGAGAATCGCGGCTACCTGATCCAGGTGCACATCTCCGACAGCGAGGACAAGGCGCGCGAGAACGCCAAGCAGTTCCGCTGGATGCAGGGCGAGTTCACCGGGCTGGCGCATCCGGTGTGGAGCACGCCGTCGGGCTACGGCTCGCCGTCGAACCGCCGCGCCTTCGTCGAGTTCGCCTCGGGCCGCGCCAACAACCCGCGCGGCAACACGACCTTCGAGCAGCAGGTCGACGACCTGCGCATCATCTACGGCACGCCCGACCAGGTGGTGAAGAAGCTGCGCCGCATCCTCGAGGCGACGCGGCCCGGCATCCTGGCGCTGTGGGGCAACGACGGAAAGGTCAGCCAGGCCGATTCGCTGACCTGCATCCGCCTGATGGGCCAGGAGGTCTTCCCGGCGCTGCGCGAGATCGCCAAGGAGCTCGACCTCAAGAGCCCGTTCGAGGCCAACGCGCCGGTCCATCTGCGCTACTCGACCGACCTCAAGCCGGCCAAGGCCGCGGCGGCGGAGTGACGCCGCTCTTGTCTTCTCCTCCCCACGCTTCGCGTGGGGAGGTGTCGCCGTCTTACGGCGACGGAGGGGTCGGAGAGTCATGAAAGCCATGACCCCTCCGGCCCTCCGGGCCACCTCCCCAGCTTCGCTGGGGAGGAATTCGAGTCCTCCCTGCGCGCAGCGCGGGGAGGTGTCCGCGCAGCGGACGGAGGGGTCATGAATCGGAGGACATCAAGCATGAGTCATGACCCCTCCGTCGGCGCGGGGCGCCGACACCTCCCCAACTTCGTTGGGGAGGAACGGAGATGATCCAGCTCGGCGCGTCGCTGCCGGTCGGCGACATCGGCACCGGCCCGGCGGTGATCCGCGACTACGCCCAGGCGGCTGAAGGGCTGGGCTACGACTATCTCGTTGCGCCCGACCACGTGATCGGCGGCAATCCCAACAGCCCCGGCGACGGACGGCGCATCGGCACCACCGAGACCGCCTACCACGATCCCTTCGTGCTGTTCGCCTTCCTGGCCGGCGTCACGCGCAAGGTCGGCTTCGCGGCCGGCGTGCTGATCCTGGCGCAGCGCCAGGCCGCCCTGGTCGCCAAGCAGGCGGCCTCGCTCGACGCGCTGTGCGAGGGCCGCTTCCGGCTCGGCGTCGGGGTCGGCTGGAACGAGATCGAGTTCCAGGGGCTCGGCATGGACTTCCACACCCGCGGCGTCCGGTCGGAAGAACAGGTCCGCTTCATGCAGGCGCTGTGGAAGGACCAGCACGTCACCTTCAAGGGCAAGTACCACCAGCTCGACGACGGCGGCATCAACCCGCGGCCCAAGTCGGGCAAGGTGCCGATCTGGTTCGGCGGCCATGCCGAGGCGACGTTCCGGCGCACCGCCAAGTACGGCGACGGATTCATGCCCTTGGCCTGGCCGGCCGGCGACGAGGCGCTGAAGGCGTTCGACAAGCTGCGCGCCCTGATCCGCGCCGAGGGCCGCGACCCGGCCGAGGTCGGCATGGAAGTCTGGGTCTCGCCCGGCGTCGGCAACGAGGACGACTGGCGGCGCGAGATGGGCTTCTGGAAGGCGGCCGGCATCACCCACGCCAACGTCCACACGAGCTTCGTCAGTGCGCATCATCGCCGCATCGCCGGCCGCACCTACGACGACCACCTGACGGCGATCACGCGCTATCGTGCCGCCGTCGCCGATCTCCTATAGGTAGCTCCATGAAATTTTCGTTCTCGACCGAGCAGGAAGAATTCCGCGGCAACCTGCGCCGGCTGTTCGCCGAGCGCTCGCCCTCCAAGGAGGTGCGCCGCCTGATGGAGACCGAGGCCGGCTACGAGCGCGCCGCCTGGCACAAGCTCAACAGCGAGCAGGGGCTGACGGCGCTGCGCATCCCCGAGGCCTATGGCGGCCAGGGCTTCGGCTTCGGCGAGCTCGGCATCGTGCTCGAGGAGATGGGCCGGGCGCTGGTCTGCGCGCCGTACTTCTCGACCGCCGTGCTGGCCACCGGGGCGATCCTCAATGCCGGCAGCGAGGCCGACAAGCAGGCGCTGCTGCCCGGCATCGCGGCCGGCGACACGGTCGCGACCCTGGCCTGGGTCGAGGATGACGGAAAGTGGGACGGCAGCAGCTGCACGCTCGCCGCCACCGCGTCGGGCGGCGGCTTCAAGCTCGACGGCCACAAGAGCTACGTGCTCGACGGCCACACCGCCGACCTGATCGTCGTGCTCGGCCGCACCGCCAAGGGCCTGTCGCTGTTCACGGTCGACGGTACGGCCGCCGGCCTGACGCGGCGGTCGCTCAAGACCATGGACTGGACGCGCAAGCTGGCGCGGCTCGAGTTCAAGGGCGTGGAGGCGAAGCTGCTGGGCGCCGAGGGCGGCGCCGCGGCGCCGCTCGAGCGCACCCTGGTCGAGGCGGCGGCCTGCCTGGCCAACGAGATGGCCGGCGTCGCCGAGCGGCTGCGCGAGGATGCGCTGGCCTACTCCAAGCTGCGCGTGCAGTTCGGCCGCGCCATCGCCTCGTTCCAGTCGATGAAGCACAAGGCGGCCGACATGCTGGTCGACGTCGAGCTGGCCAAGTCGGCGGCCTACTACGCCGCCGCCGCGCTCGACGACGGCGACAACGACGCCGACGCCGTGGCCTCGCTGGCCAAGGCGCTGGCCAGCGAATCGTGCCTGCAGACCGCCATCCACGCCATCCAGATCCACGGCGGCATCGGCTTCACCTGGGACAACGACACCCACCTCTGGTTCAAGCGCGCCAAGAGCTCGGAGGTGCTGCTGGGCGACGCCCATCATCACCGCGAGCGCATGATGCAGCGCTGGGCCGCCTGAGCGGGAAGGGAACGAGCATGAGCGAGCTGAACGAGCAGAGCGTCCGCGCCGAGGTCCGTGCCTGGCTGGAAGCGAACTGGGATCCGTCCCTCGGCCTGGTCGAGTGGCGCAACAAGCTGATCGACTCGGGCTGGGGCATGCCGGGCTGGCCGAAGCGCTGGTACGGCCGCGAGCTGCCGCCGGCGCTGCTGCCGGTCGTCGAGGAGGAGATGCAGCGCATCGGCGCGGTCGGCGTCGCCAAGGCCGGCATCCGCACCCTGGCCGCCGCGACGATCCTCGAGCACGGCACCGACCTCCACAAGGAGAAGTTCCTGCGCCGCATCCTGACCGGCGAGGACACCTGGTGCCAGCTGTTCTCCGAGCCGGGCAGCGGCTCCGACGTGGCCGGCGCCGTGACGCGGGCCGAGATGCGCGGCAACAAGTGGGTGATCAACGGCCAGAAAGTCTGGACGACCAGCGCCCATCACGCCGACTGGGGCCTGCTGCTGGCGCGCACCGACTGGGACAAGGTCAAGCACAAGGGCCTGTCGTACTTCATCATCGACATGCATCAGCCGGCGGTGAAGGTGCAGCCGCTGCGCCAGATGAACGGCCACGCCTCGTTCAACCAGGTGTTCTTCACCGACGCCGAGGTCCAGCCGGAGTTCCTGGTCGAGAGCGTCGGCGACGGCTGGTCGGTCACCACCACCACGTTGATGCACGAGCGGCGCGGCGCCGACGGGCTGCGCTCGTGGGCCATGGGCTCCGACCGCAAGGGCCGCATCTACGACGAGGAGCGGGCCGAGAACGCCACCGTGCTGGAACCCTACAAGTGGTATCCGCAGCGCGCCGGTCGCGTCGACCTCGTCATGCCGCGCGCCAAGGAGACCGGCGCAATCAACGATCCGGTGGTGCGCCAGGAGATCGCCCGGCTGCTCTGCCTGTCGAAGGCTGCCGAGTGGACGGCGCGGCGGTCGCGCGCGGCGCAGCAGGCCGGCAAGCCGCAGGGCCCCGAGGGATCGCTCGGCAAGCTGGTGGCCAGCCACGTGGCGCGCGCCGCGGCGCGGGTGCACACCCAGATGACCGGCGCCAACTCGCTCTTGTCGGGCGAGGACGGGGCGCTGGGCGGCCTGATCGCCGAGATCCTGATCTCGGTGCCGGCCGGCTCGATCGCCGGCGGCACCGACGAGATCCAGCGCAACATCATTTCCGAGCGCGTGCTGCGCATGCCCAAGGAGCCGCGCGAGGACACCGACAAGCCGTTCAGGGACGTGCCGCGCAACCTGGTGTCGTGATCCCTCCCTTCGCGGAGCTGTTTAGGTCGAAGACATAGTGAACGGGTGTTCGGAGACATGGTGAACACATTTCAGATTAGCCCAGTTTATGGAAGTCGATCGACGTCCAGGTGACATGGCGGAACACCAAACGGAACACGCCGTCAGCCGAGGTTGGCAGCAGGGCGACTGACTTGTCGATCAGTGCCTTGGAAGCCTTGAGGCGTTTGCGACGGAAGCTGATGTTGGCGGCGCCATCGACCCTGCGCACCAGGTCGTCGGGGCCGGACTCGAACGGCTCAACCTTATAGCACGATCTGTTTAGGCTGAAGCGTATCCGGCATTTGCGATGTAGTTGGCGCACTCCTTGGGGGTGGACTCGGAGAGGAGGCTGCCGATGCGCCGCCAAGTCGCTTCCACCGTCCGTTCGCCGGCTTTGCGGAGCATGGTCTTGAGCTTGGCGAATACCTGCTCGATGGGATTGAGGTCCGGACTGTAGGGCGGCAGAAAGAACAGGTCGTGACGCAGAGCGGCGATGAAGGTCAGGGTCCGCCAAGGACCGTGAGTCACTTTGCCGACCAGCCTGGTGCCGCGCGGCGATCGCCCGTGCGTTCTGGTCATGTTGATCTTGGCCCAGGTCTCATCGATGAAGACCAGGCGCTTGGGATCAATCCTTCCCTGATACTTGCGCCACTGGCTTCGTCGCCGTGCGACGTCCGGCCGATCCTGCTCGCTGGCGTGCACGGCCTTTTTTAAAGCTGATCCCCTCGTGATCGAAGAAGTCCCACACCGCGTAGTAGCTGACCTGGATGCCCCGCTCCGCAAGTTCGGCCACCAACGCCCGAAGCGTTACGTCCGGTCGCTCGTCCAGGCGCGCCATCAGTCTTTCTCGCCAGCAAGAGCGTAAGGCCGGCGGCCGCCCATCGGACGGGCCGCGGGACTGCCCTCTGCCCGCGCACGCTGGCACCACTTCACGACACTCAAGACGCTGACCCGGAACATCGCTGCCACCTTCCGGCAACTCAGCCCCGACGCGGCAGCTGCAACCACTCGCTCGCGCAGATCCAACGAGTACGCTTTGGCCATTCCTGCTGGCCTCCAGTCCAGCCAGCAGTTTGAATCACGATTCCAATGGCTTGGGAACCGTTATTCGATTCAGACAGAAAAAATCATGCTCTAGCGTTAAAGCGGCGTGCTCTGGGTCGGTAGCGATCGGCCGGTACGGCGAGGTCCAGGGCATCGTGCGGGCGATGGTGATTGTAGTGGTGGCGCCAAGCGTCGAAGTCGCGCTGAGCTTCGATGAGATTGCTGAACGTGCGGCCTGCCAGCAGCTCGGCGTTGAGGGTGCGGTGGAAGCGCTCGTTCTTGCCCCGGCTTTGTGGATGGTACGGCGCGCTGTGCCACGGTGCCACGCCGAGCTCGATCAGCCACACTTCGAACCTGGCAAGCCCGTGTTCCCCGCTGTCGCCCCACGGGCTGCCGTTGTCGAGGAACATAATCTTGGGCTGGCCATAGCGCTCGAATGCTGCCCGCACCGCATCCTGCACCGTCTGATGGCGCTGGTTGTCCGCCGCATGCAGCCCCACGGCATAGCGCGAATGGTCATCGACCATGGTCAGTGGAGCCGGCCATGGCCCAACGCGACATCGCCCTTGAAGTCCATTTGCCACAATACGTTTGGCTCGACTTGCTCGAAGCGCTTCCACGCCTTCTGACCCGGCGCCACCATCGGCGCGCCATGACGCCGCAGGATCGTGGTGATCGTCGATGGCGGCGGCGGGTTCACCCCCTGCCGCTTCAGGCTGCCCGCGATTTTGCGCCCACCCCACACCGGGTTCGCCCGACCCACCGCGATCACCGCCGCTTCCATCTTCTCCATTGGAGTGTACACCATGTCTCCGAACACCTGTTCACTATGTCCCCGGTCCATACAGGAGCCCGGGAGGTGCCGAGCGCAGCGAGGCAGAGGGGTCATGGGTCATGAACGTCCGACCCCTTGTGTCTTTCCGATGGTGCAGAATGGGAGTTGACGGGCGGCTGCAGCAACAGCCGCCCGTCGCTGGACCTGAGCCCGTAGACCCCAGAGCCGCATGGCTGTGCCGGAGCTAGTGCCAAGTCCGATGTCTTCGCAAACCCGAACAGTTGCGAGGGTCGACGCCACACCACAAGGAAGGGCTGGAAGATGGCGCAGATGGTACCGACGGTGGGCATCGATGTCTCCGAGGATCGCTTGGATGTCGCGATACATCCCACCGGCGAGGAGTTCAGCGTGTCCAACGACACCGGGGGCTGGCGCCAGTTGATCCGGCGTCTCAAGCCGTTGGCGGCGAGCGGGATCAGCCTGGAGGCCAGCGGTCGATACGAGCGAGGCGCCATTGGTACCTTGCTGGAAGCCGCTCTGCCAGTCCGCCAGGTCAATCCCTGGAAGCTGCGCATGTTCGCCAAGGCCGCCGGCGTGCTGGCCAAGAATGACCGGCTCGATGCTGGCGTCATCGCCCGCTTCGTCGCCTCGATGCCCACCCGGGAAGTGCGCCGGGAGCCGATGTCGAGCACCTGGCCGAGCTGGTCACGGCGCGACGCCAACTGGTCGATGCCCTCCAGCAGACTGGCAACCAGATGGAGCAGATGCGCGATAGCGTCCTGCTGCGCCTGCAGGCACGCAGGGTCCGCCAGCTCGAGCGCGACGTCGCGCAACTCGACAAGCTGATTGCCGAAGCCATCGCCGCCTGTCCTGCCTTGAGTACTCGCCACGACCTTGTGTGTTCCGTGCCAGGCGTCGGCCCGGTCCTGGCCGCCACCCTGCTGGCCTTCCTGCCGGAACTGGGCACCTTGCCCAACCGATCGATCGCCGCCCTGGTCGGCGTCGTCCCATACGACTTCGACAGCGGCAGGATGAAAGGCCGACGCCACATATTTGGCGGCAGAGCGGCTGTGCGACGCGTCCTCTTCATGGCAACCCAGGTCGCCATCCGCTTCAATCCCACCTTGAAGACCTTCAAGGAACGCCTCACCGCAGCCGGTAAGAAGCCGAGGTCGCGATCGTCGCGGCCATGCGAAAGCTCATCGTCTGTCTCAACGCCATGGTCCGAGACAACAATCCTTGGACGGCAACTGCCGCATAAACAAAGACAGTTGCTCCGGCCCTCCGGGCGACGCGCTCCACGAACACCGGCCGCTTGCCGATCGAGGCCGTGATCTAGGAGCCCGTCCGGATAGTTCCGGCGGGCTTGGTTGATGTGGTCTCGCTGTCGGTCTGGGTCATGCTCGCGCCGCGAGCTTTGCGATGTTGTGGGCCGTGCAGATCATTGCCCATTCAGCCCTGACCCGGTCGATACCTCGGAGGAGGAACTGGCGGAAGCCTGGTGCTTGCTTGATCTGTCCGAACACCGGCTCGACGATCTGCTTTCGTAGCCTGTAGCGACTACGCCAACCAGCTCGCCTGAGCCTTGTGCGCATGGCCCTCGTCAGCGGTCCGGAGAGGTTTGGCCTGCCTCGTCCGGGATGCTTGGCAGGGCCGATTGCGACGTAGCCTCTGATATGGCGCTGGTGCAGGGCTTCGAGGTTGGCCTCTCTGCAGTAGCCGGCATCTGCCGAGACCTCCTTTGGCTGGCGACCCAGGTTTGCCTGGATGCTGTCGAGCAACGGCACCAACTGGTCCTGATCGCTCGTCTGGGCCACCAGGCCGTGGGCGACGATGATCTGGGCCTCGCCATCGACGGTGGCCTGGGCGTTGTATCCCTGGATGAAGCCGTCCTTGCTCTTCAGGATGCGGCTCTCGGGGTCGGTGAAGTTGCGTTGCGCCTTGGGTGACGGTTCCGCCTTCGGTGCAGGCTCCTCGGCTCTCTGACCGTGCCGCCCTTCTTCTTCGGCAGCCGCCTGCGCCTCCGCCTCGAGTTCCGCCTTTGCCTGGCGGATCTTCTCCAGCCGCTTCTGCTTGTCGGCCAGCCATGCCGGCAGCTCGTCGCCGCGACGGCCGCCGTGCTGGCCGTCCTCCTCGCGGTCCGCCGCGTCGGCCGCCTTCAGCCAGCGATCGACCTCCGCCGTAAGCTCCGCTTCCCGCTTCTTCATCCGCTCGTAGCTCATCGCCTTGTGCCGGGAGGCGTTCGCCCGGATCTTCGTGCCGTCCAGCGCCACGTGACCCAGCTTCACCAGACCCGCCTTTTCCGCCACCTTCAGCACCTGCACGAACAGACCCGACAGCGCCTTCTCGTGGCGCCGACGGAACTCCCAGATCGTGCGGAAGTCCGGAGGGTCTCCCGCAACAAGCATCATGAAGTCGGCACGCTCCACGCAGGCTCGGGCTATCCGCCGCGACGAGTACAGCCCGCTGACAAAGCCCTGCAGCAACAACGCCGTCATCATCCTCGGATCGAACGGCGGCTGCCCCAACTCGCCCCGATAGCTCCCGATGATCGCGCCCAGGTCCAACGTCTCCTGAACCAACGTCACGATGAACCGGCTCACGTGACCGGACGGCACGTAGTCCTGCACGCTCGGCGGCAGAAGCTGGACTTCGTCGATCTTCCAGGCGCGAAACTGCTTGCTCATCTCAAATTCACAGCCAGACTTACGGTCGCTTCGAAACCCAATTCTCAGACAGGCTCCTAGTCGCCGTCGCCTGCCGGGTCGTGGGTCGGGCCGAGGAAGGTCCAGACCCGCGCCAGGCGCGCCTGGTCGCGCGCGAAGGCGGTGGGATCGGCGATCTCCTGCACGAGATGGGGGATCAGCGCGGCCGGCCGGCGCCCGTCAGGCGATAGAGAAGCGCGCCGGCCAGCAGCACTGCAACCGGCACGGCGAAGCCGCACAGCATGAGCTGGGCGAAGGTCACCGACACGCCCGACACGACGCTGGCCAGGCGCTGCAGGAAGGCCGGGCTGCAGACCAGCAGGTCGCCGGCACCGGGCGCGCAGCTGCTGTTGATCAGGATCACCCAGCCGATCATCCACACGGCGGTGCCGACGAACCACAGCTGGAACAGGGCGAGGCCGTTTCGCATCGAGGGTCTCCGTGTCGAGCTGCCCTTCGCTATGCGCGTGCCGCCGCCCCCTTGCAAGGGCGCCGCCGGACGGCGTCGGGGTATCGAACTTGCAGCAGGAGGGCACGCCGTCATCCCTTCATTGCGGATCGCAAACCATGACCCTTCGTCTACCCTGTTCCGTGATTGTCCTGAGTCGTAATTGCCTGCCGTATCTGCGACGGGCGCTGGGCTCGGTGCGCCAGCAGAAGATTCGCGAAATCGAAATCCTGGTGGTCGACGACGGATCTCGCGACGGCACAGACGTCTGGCTCGAGCGGCAGAAGCGGCGCTGGCAGCAGTTGCGCGTACTGCGAGGGGGGTGGCCCCTTGGCTGGAGGAGCGGTTCTGGCGGCACCGCGGCAATGCCGACGTCGTTCGGCAGGACCTGGAGCGAGAGCACGGGGTCGTGGTCAGCCTGCGGACGGTGGAGCGAGCGGTGGCACGGTTGCGCCAGGCGCAGCGGGCCCAGGCCCGGGCGACGGTGCGCTTCGAGACGCCGCCTGGCCGTCAGCTGCAGATCGACTTCGGTGAGGTGAGGGTCGCGATCGGCGGCGAGCCGGTGCGTGTTCATCTGTTCGTGGCGACGTTGGGCTACTCGCGGCGCTGCCATGTGCAGGCCTTCCGGCATGAACGGCAATCGGCCTGGTTCGACGGGATGGAGGCGGCGTTCGCAGGCTTCGGCGGAGTGCCGCAGGAGGTGCTGCTGGACAATGCCCGGGCGCTGGTGGAGCACCACGACGCGGCGACGCGCGAGGTGCGCTTCAACGCCCGGCTGGCGGCGTTCGCACGCTACTGGGGGCTCGCGCCGCGCGCCTGCGCGCCGTACCGGGCTCGGACCAAGGGCAAGGACGAGCGCGGCGTGGGCTACGTCAAGCGCAACGCCATCGCGGGGCACGGGTTCGCGAGCTGGGCGGCGCTGGAGGCGCATCTGGCGTGGTGGACGCGCGAGATCGCCGACGTGCGCGAGCATGGCACGACCGGCGAGGCGCCGCTCGAGCGCTTCCGACGGGCCGAGGCGGCAGCACTGCGGCCGCTCGAGGGGCGGCCGCCGTTCCGCCAGATGCGCGACCTGATCCGGCGGGTGCAGTCGGATTGCTGCGTGGAGGTCGACACCAACGCCTACAGCGTGCCCTGGCGGCTGATCGGCGAGACGGTACGCGTGGTGCTCGCCGGCGGCCGGGTCAGCATTGTGCACGCCGGCCGGGAGGTCGCGCTTCATGCCGAGACGGCCGGCCGCCGTCAGCGCCTGATCGAGCCGGCGCACTTCGCCGGCATCGCGCCGTCGCGGCCTGCCGTGCCGCCTGTGGCCGCGTTGCCGAGCGCCGAGCTGCTGCGTCCCCTGGACGACTACGAGCGCCTGGTCGGGGGAGGCTGGTGATGGCCCGCCGACAGACCCCCGAGCCGACCGTCGACCATGACACGCTGCTGGGCATGCTCAGCCGGCTCAAGCTGACGGCGATCCGGGACCAGCTCGACACGCTGCTCGACGAGGCGGCACGCCGCGAGCTGACCTTGCGCGAGGCGCTGGCGTTCCTGTGCCAGCGCGAGGTCGGGCGCAAGGACGAGCGTCGGATCGACATGGCGACCAAGATTGCCCACTTCCCGACGTTGCGCGATCTCGACGCCTTCGACTTCGCGGCCCAGCCCTCGCTCGATCGCGGCCAGATCCGCGACTTGGCGGCCTGCCGCTGGGTGGCGCACGGTGACGCCTTGCTGCTGCTCGGCCCGCCCGGCGTCGGCAAGACGCACCTGGCGATCGCGCTCGGCCGCGAAGCCATCCGGCAGGGCTACTCGGTGCTGTTCGTCACCGCACAGGCGCTGCTGGCCGGGCTGGTCAAGGCGCACGCCGAGGGGCGGCTCGACGAGCGGCTGGCCTTCTACGCCAAGCCCAAGCTCCTGATCGTCGACGAGCTCGGTTACCTGCCGTTCGAGCCCCGCGCTGCGCATCTGTTCTTCCAGCTCGTGTCGCGGCGCTACGAACGCGGCAGCCTGCTGATCACTTCCAACCGTTCGGTCGGCGAATGGGGCACCGTCTTCGGCGACCCCGTCGTCGCCACCGCCATCCTCGACCGGCTGCTCCACCACAGCCAGGTCGTGACCATCCGCGGCGACAGCTATCGACTGCGCGAGAAGCGTCGCTCCGGTCTCGTCAAGCCCGCCATCCTCAACTCGCGCCAGGAGATCGCATCGTGACCAATGCCCCCACACCCGCGCTTCACCCGCGGGGGCCCACAGGTACCTCCCACGCGCCGCTACGCCAGCCGCGTGGACGCGCTTCGCGGCGCGTGGGCCCCTCCTGTGGACTCCGCGGATGAACCGCTTCCCTTCGATCACTGGGGGTCAGTTTTAGCTGTCGCCACGGGGCGCATTGCCTCAGCCTGAATGTTACCGGCTGAATCCGTTGCCTCAACGAGGATGCTACCGAGCAGGTGGCATCGTTGGGGCGTGGGATGGCGAGGCGGGTGAGCATGTCGACGCGAACGGAGTTGGTGGCGGCGCTAAAGGAAAGATACGAGGCAAGCAGCAAGGCTGAGCGGTCGGTGATCCTGAACGAGTTCGTTGCGGTCACCGGCTACCACCGCAAGCATGCGATCCGCCTGTTGACGGCGGTGGCCAAGCGGCCGTCAGAGCAGCCACGCCGTACCACTCGGCGATACGACGGTCAGGTCCGTGAAGCGCTGATTGTCCTGTGGGAAGCGTCGGACCGGATCTGCTCGAAGAGACTCAAGCCCCTCGTTCCGGTGTTGCTCCCGGCGCTCGAGCGGCACGGTCAGCTTGGGGTGTGCCCCAAGGTGGGCGCCTTGCTGAGGGCGGTCAGCCCGGCAACTATGGACCGACTGCTGAGCGAGGTGCGGCTCATCGCGAGCGGTGGTCGTCGGCGTCGCGCCGGCTCGAGCTCGGCGGTGCGGCGTGCGGTCCCGGTCCGTACGTTCGGCGACTGGAACGATCCGCCCCCCGGCTTCGTCGAGGTCGACTTCGTCGCCCATGGCGGTGCGTCGGCAAGCGGCAGTTTCGTGCAGACGTTGGTGCTCACCGACATCGCGACCGGCTGGACGGAGTGCGTGCCTGTGGTGGTCCGCAACAGCGCCTTCGTCATCGAAGCGCTGGCCGTTGCACTGCGGCTATTCCCGTTCTCGCTGCGTGGCGTGGACTTCGACAACGACGGTCTGTTCATGAACGAGTCGGTGGTCGGGTGGTGTCAGGCACACCAGCTGGAAGTGACGCGATCGCGCGCCTACCGAAAGAACGATCAGGCCTGGGTGGAACAGAAAAACGGGGCGATCGTGCGGCGCCTGGTCGGCTATGGTCGCTTTGAAGGCTTGCCGGCGGGACAAACCTTGGCACGTCTGTACGCTGCCGCGCGGCTGCACACCAACCTGTTCCAGCCATCCTTCAAGCTCAAGCAGAAGACGCGCATCGGCGCTCGCGTCATCAAGCGCTACCACCCGCCGGCAACGCCGATGAACCGCGTCCTGGCCCATCCAGCAGTCTCAAAGGAGGTCAAGCTGGATCTGCGATGCCTCTATGCCCGGGCCGATCCGGTGATCCTGCTGGCTGAGATTCGCGCCGCCCAGGCCGAGCTGGGAGAGCGCGTCGATCGTCGAGGGGTGAACCCGGCGCAGCCGATCACGGTCGATCTCGGCCGCTTCGCTGCCAGCCTCAAGACGGCATGGCAAGACGGCGAGCGCCGCCCGACGCATCGACGCCCCTACCGTCGTCGCAAGCCGGTCCCCAGGCGGCCCTCGATGCTCGATGATGTGCATGACCAGATCCTCGCTTGGCTCAACCGTGAGCCGGCGACCTCAGCGGCGTCGATCCTGGCGCGCCTCAAGGTAGCCTATCCGGAACGGTTCACCGACAATCATCTGCGAACCCTACAGCGGGCAGTGAAGGTGTGGCGCGGTCAGCAAGCGCGCCGCATCATCCTCGAGAGCTCGACCGTCATCGGCAGCGCCGCGCACGCGACGCAGCCGACCGACCTCCTCGTCCCCCCGCCCCGAGACCCCCACCCCCGCGTGTCGCCCACGGGGGTCCACAGCGCCCCCCCGCGCATCGCTCCGTCAGACTCGTGGCGGTCACTCCGCGATGCGCGGGTCCCCTCTATGGACTCCGTGGACGACACGCTGCTTCCGGCGCTTGGTAACATCGTCAAGTGAGGCAATAGGCGGGGTCAGTTCCGGATGTCGCTTGATAGGCCACGCGCTGAGCTGTTTCGAGCAGTCCCGGCTTCCTGCCCAAGCCCATGTACCCGGCAGCCACTCGGTACAGATACTCTGCGATGACGTCTGCCGTGGCCCGATCGTTCATCAGAAGACTGTAGGCCTTGTTGGCATAGCTGTCGTACTCAGCCCTTGCCTCAGGGACGTCCGCGATGCCGATCGGATCCCAGTCGTGAAGCAGGACCCGGCGGACACGGGCTCTGTGATCCTGCGGCCGACTGCTGCCCTTGGCCATGGCGCACGCGACGCGTCTTCACATCATCGCTTGTCCGCCGCCCTGAACAGCGGACTGGCCGCTGCCGCCGCGATGATCACCGCGGCGTCGTCGGGCAGCAGGAAACCCTCGGCCTCGAGGCCGCGGGCGGCGATGCGCACCCGGTTCACGTAGTCGTCGCGGCCGGCGTAGCGCTCGGCGATCGACAGGCGCGGGTCCTGGGCCGCATCGCGCTCGGCCTTTGTACGCGCGAACGGAAGGTAGGCGCCGGCGAGCGCGCAGGCGAACGACTTGGGATCCTGCTGCGCGGCGTGCGTGCCCACGGGCACGGCGACGTCGGGCAGGCGCACGCCGCCGTCGGGGTTGCCGTCGGCGTCGCGCTTGGGCCGGAGGATGGTGGCGCCGGGCAGGTGCTTGGGGGCGGCCAGCACGTCGGGATCGCCGGCCGCCGGCTCGAGCGGCATCAGGCGGTTGGCCGGCGGCGGCTTGTTCGACGCCACCCAGCCGTCGAGGGCGAGCAGGGTGGCGCGCGACACCGGGCTCCAGTCGAGCCATTCGCGCGGCCGCTTGCAGTCGGCGCCCAGCAGCACGGCGTGCGAGGCGCCGGCGAGGTCGTACATCCGCGCCGTGTCGGGGATCGCCCGGTCGGCGCTGCCCGTGGCGCCGGTGCGGCCGAGCGAGGCGCGCAGGGACAGGAAGTCGGTGGTGGTGCTGAGCAGGACCAGGCGCGGCGGCAGCTCGCCGCGCGCCTCGACGGTCTGCACGATCTCGCCGATCGTGAGCGGGCCTTCGTGGACGCCGCGGAACTCGGGTTCGGCGAAGGTCGGCGCGCCGTTGCCGCCCGACTCCGGACCGGGCGAGGAGCGCAGGATCGGCAGCAGGCCGGCGCCCGAGACGAAGACGTGCATGCCGTCGATCACCCGCCTGCCATCGAGCCGGTTGAAGCCGTGCAGCAGCAGGGTCTTGAGGAAGCGGCCGCTCTGCGACTTGCCGCTGGCCAGGGTGCGGTTGATCGTGCCGCGCAACGGGTTGGGCGTGCCGTCTCGGTCGGCCCAGCCGTGCGCCAGGAAGTCGGCGGCGTCGCGGAAGATCGCGAAGCCCGCGCCCTCGACGTACTGCGTCTTGCCGGCGCCGTCGACGAACGACGGCAGGTCGGCGCCCTTGCCGAGTTCCCACGACACCTCGGCCAGGGCGAAGCCCTGGTCCTGCAGGAAGCCGGTGCCCTGGGCCAGGGTGCCGGACTCGAAGGGCTCGTCGCGCGGGCTGTTGTACAGCGCCATGCCGTAGACGCGGCCGCGGTTGGGCACGTCGACCAGCAGCGCGCCGTTGCCGCGCTTGGGATCGGCCGGCATGACCAGCACGAGATCGGTGGCGTATTCGACCTTGCCGCTTGTGTTGCGCTTGGCCTTGTCGAGATCGGGAATCGCCTCGCGCGGCGACAGCTCGCCGTGCAGGCGGCCCTTCCAGATCACGTAGTCGCCGGCGCGGAAGTTGCCGTAGGCTGCCTTGCTGGTGATCTCGAGACGGGTGACCTCGGCACGGGCCGTGGAGGTCGCGGCGAGCATCAGCGCCAGGGCCGTCGTCATTGCCTTCGTCGCGCGCTTCATGGTGATCCTCCCGCTGCCGCCGTCATCCTAGTGGTCCGGGCAGGGCTTGCCAGCCTCCCGGGCTCGCACGATGGAACATCGAGGCGCACCCGGCGTCGCCCGCGACCGGCCAGCATGGCACACTGCCGGCCCCTGGGAGGAACAAGCCATCATGCAATTCGGTGTCACCGTCGTGCCGCGCGTCTCGGACTGGCAGCTGTTCGTCGACCTCGAGCGGATGGGCTACGACTG
This sequence comes from Reyranellaceae bacterium, assembly GCA_046349275.1. Taxonomy (GTDB): domain Bacteria; phylum Pseudomonadota; class Alphaproteobacteria; order Reyranellales; family Reyranellaceae; genus Reyranella. Next base: position 207,983 of record JAXMCN010000004.1, read on the forward strand.
CGCCTGGGCCGCCGACTCCCAGATGCTCTACTCGGATGCCTATGCCGTGCTGGCGCTGGCCGCGGCCAACACTTCGCGCATCCGTCTCGGCACCGGCGTGTCGGTCGCCGGCGTCCGCCTGGCGCCGGTCACCGCGCATTCGATCGCCACGATCAACCGGATGGCGCCGGGGCGCGTGTTCCTGGGCATCGGCACCGGGCACACCGCGATGCGCGTGATGGGCAAGGACCCGGTGAAGGCCGGCGCCTTCCGCGAATACCTGCGCGTGCTGCGCGCCCTGCTGCACGGCCAGGAGGTCGACTACGAGCTGGGCGGCGAGCGCACCGACATCCGCTTCCTGCATCCCGACATGGGCTTCATCGACGTCGAGCATCCGGTGCCGATCTACGTGGCGGCCGACGGGCCGCTGGCGCTGAAGTCGGCCGGGGCCTACGGCGACGGCCGCGTCTGTTCGCACAACCAGACGCGGGCGCGCCTGCAGAAGAGCTTGGAGACCATGCAGCAGGGCGCCGCCGCGGTCGGCCGCGCCTTCCCGAAGGACTTCCACACCGCGGCGCTGAGCTATGCCTGCGTGCTGCGGCCGGGCGAGAGCATGACGTCGGACCGAGTGATCGACACGATCGGGCCGATGGCGGCGGCGACCCTGCACTACTGGTGGGAGCTCTACGAGAAGGACGGCGACACCAGCACGGTGGCGCAGCGCTGCCGCAATCTGTGGGACGAATACCTCGCCTTCACTCAGCGCATGGAGACGCCGCACGCCAAGCGCTACCAGCAGGTCCACTACGGCCATTGCGCCTTCCTGCCGCCCGAGGAGCGTCGCTTCATCACCGAGGACCTGATTCGCGCCACCGGCGGCCTGGTCGGCACGCCCGACGAGATCATCGCCATGCTGCGCGAGCGCGAGGCGATGGGCCTGAGCGAGATCACCCTGATGCCGGCCATGGACCATGCGCGCGACACGCTGAAGGACTTCGCCGAGCAGGTGATCGCGCGGTACTGAAGATCGATACCGAGGATCGAACGATGAGCGACACCGATCTCTGCTTCGCCCCCGCCACCGAGCTGCTCGGCCTGCAGCGCAGCAAGTCGGTGTCGGCGGTCGAGATCGCGACCGCGGTGCTCGATCGCATTCAGCGACTGGAGCCGCGGCTCAACGCCTTCGCGCAGCTCGCCCCCGAGCAGGCGCTGGCGGCGGCCGAGAAGGCCGACCGGGCGCGCGACGCCGGCACCCTGCTGGGGCCGCTGCACGGCGTGCCGGTGACCATCAAGGATCACGAGGCGGTGGCCGGCCTGCAGCTCGAGTACGGCACCCATCTGCGCAAGGGCGAGGTCGCCGCCGCCGACAACGCGATGGTGGCACGCCTGCGCGCCGCCGGTGCCGTGATCCTGGGCAAGACGACCTCGCCCGAGTTCGGCTGGAAGGGCGTCAGCCAGAGCCCCCTGACCGGCATCACGCACAATCCCTGGAAGCACGGCTATAACGCCGGCGCCTCGTCGTCGGGCGCCGGCGTCGGCGCGGCGGCCGGCTACGGACCGCTGCACCAGGGCAGCGACGGCGCCGGCTCGATCCGCATGCCGGCGCATTTCAGCGGCGTGTTCGGCCTCAAGCCGACCTACGGGCGGGTGCCGCAGTCGCCGGTGTCGCCGAGCGATGCCACGGTGCATCTCGGCCCGCTGACCCGCACGGTGGCCGACGCCGCGCTGATGCTGCGCACCATGGCCGGGCCGCATCCCGACGATCACACCAGCCTCGAGGCGCAGCCGGCCGACTATCCGCGCCATCTCCAGCGCCGGCCGACCGCGCCGCGGCTAGCCTTCAGCGCCGATCTCGGGCACGCGCGCGTCGATCCCGAGGTCGCCGATCTGGTTGCCGCGGCGGTCGCGGCATTCGAGCAGGATCTCGGCTGGCCGGTGCAGCCGGGCGCGACGCCGTGGGGGCCGAAGGGCCCGAAACTGGCGCGCTTCTTCTGGCCGGCGCACTACAGCCGCTACGCCGAATACGTTCCCGAGTTCCGCGATCGCATGGATCCCGGCTTCATCGCCTGCATCGAAGCCGGCGGCGGCTATACGGTGGCCGACTATCAGTGGATGCGGCTGGCCAAGCAAGCCTATTGCGCCGAGATCCATCACTTCTTCGAGGACTGGGACTTCCTGCTGACGCCCGCCGTGTCGGTGGCGGCCTTCCCGGCGCATCTGCTGCAGCCCGAGCATTGGCCGCAGCATCCCTGGGACTGGCTGAGCTGGGCGGAGTTCTCCTACCCGTTCAACCTGTCGGGCAATCCGGCGGCCTCGATTCCCTGCGGCTTCACCAAGGACGGGCTGCCGGTCGGGCTGCAGATCGTCGGCCGGCGCTTCGACGATCTCGGCGTGCTGCAGATGGCGGCGGCGTTCGAGGCGGTGCGGCCGTGGGCCGACCGCCGGCCGTCGCTCGACTGAGGCCGCGCCGCCCGGGTCAGCGCGGCAGCACGAAACGCACGCCGGGCCGCGCCAGGCCGCCGCCTTGCGCCAGCGCGACGCCGTCGGCTCGCCAGCAGGCGGCGCCGGTCATCGTGCCATCGGCGTGGAACTGGATGGCGTTCATGCCGCCGGCCACAGTCGGCACGACCTGCACCTTGTGGCCGCGCGCCTCGAGCGCCTGGCGGGTCTCCGATGCGATTCCGTGCTCGACCTCGAGCGCCGGCCCCTCGGTCCAGACGCGCGGCGCCTCGACCGCCTCCTGCAGCGACATGCCGTGGTCGATCAGGTTGACCAGGGCCTGAAAAACCGACGGGAAGATCTTCTTGCCGCCGGGCAGGCCGAGCGCATAGACGACCCTGCCGCCGCGCAGGGCCATGGTCGGCGCCATCGACGTCGTCACCCGCTTGCCCGGCGCGATCGACAGCGCCTTGCCCGGCCGCGGATCGAAGTTTGCCATGTAGTCGTTGGGAATCATGCCGAGGCCGGGCACCACGAAGCGGGCGCCGAACAGGCTGTTGATGGTCTGCGTCGTGGTGACCACCGTGCCCTTGCCGTCCGCGACGGTGAGATGCGTGGTGTCGGCGCCCTCGCGGCCGGTCAGGCCGCTGCCCCAGGCCTGGGCTCGGCCGGGATCGAGCTTGGCCCGGCGTTCGTCGGCATAGGCCTTCGAGGTCAGGCGCTCGACCGGCACGTCGACGAAGGCGGGATCGCCGGTCGCCGCGGCGCGGTCGGCGAAAGCTATCTTCAGCGCTTCCGCCAGCACGTGCACGCCGTCGGCCGTGCCGAAGCCGAGGGCGGCGATGTCGTAGCCTTCCAGGATGTTCAGCATCTGGGTCATGTGCACGCCGGAGGCGGCGGGCGGCGGCGGCGCCACGATCTCCCAGTCGCGATAGCGGCCGCGGATCGGCGCACGCTCGACCGGGCGATAGCCCGTGAGATCCTCGCGCCGCACATGGCCGCCGCTCTTCTCCATGCATTCGACCAGCAGGTCACCCAATGGCCCGCCGTGCAATGCGCCCTCGCCGTCGCGTGCGATCAGCGCCAGCGCCTCGGCATAGTCGACCTGAACCAGGCGACTGCCCGGCTTGAGCGGCGTGCCGTCGGGCAGCAGACGGGCGCGCGCCAGCCTGTCCTTCGCCAGGTCGGCCGCGGCGCTCTCGATGCAGTCGGAGAGATATGGCGTGACGCGAAAGCCGCGCGTCGCGTGACGGATCGCCGGCTCCATGACATCGGCCAGGGACAGCGTGCCGTAGGTGCGCAGCGCATGGCACCAGGCGAGCAGCGAGCCCGGCGTCGCGACGGCGCCCGGACCGACCGTGTTGAGCCGGCCCTCGACGTCGAAGACCTCGGGCGGCGCGCCGGCGACGGGACGGTACATCGTCGGATGGCCGGCCTGCGGCACGGCGCTCATGCCGTCGATCACCACGTGCCGGCCGTCGGGCGTGCGGATGTGGCAGGTCGTGCCGCCGATCAGCCCGACCATCATCGGCTCGACGACGGTCAGCGCGAACTGCGCCGCCACCGCGGCGTCGACGGCGTTGCCGCCGGCCGCCAGCATCTCCATGCCGGCCGCCGACGCCAGCGGATGGTTGGTCACCACCATCCCGGTGCGGCCGTGCGCCGGCTGCTTCTCGCAGGCGAAGGTCGTGCCCGCGCGCTGACGCCAATCGGCTATGCCCATACCGCTCTCCTTCCGGGTGACCCGCGCCTTCTATAGTCGGCTCCCATCGTCCCGGACCGGAGGAGCGGCGTCCATGATGACTCTCGAGGCGTTTCGCAGCAGCGCCGCCGCGGCCGAGCCGCCGGCCGGGCTCGATCTCGCCCTGCAGGCGCTGTGGTGGCTGAAGCGCGGCGATTGGGATCGGGCGCACAAGTGCGTGCAGCAGAACGAGGGCGACAAGGCCTGCGACAGCGTGCATGCCCATCTGCATCGCCAGGAAGGCGACCTGTCGAACGCCGGCTACTGGTACCTGCGGGCCGGCCGGCCGGTCGCCGAGGGCACCCTGCAGGACGAATGGACGGCGCTGGCCAAGGAACTGCTCGGCCGGTAACCATTCGGTGGCTGCGCCGCCGCTACGGCCTTGAAAAGACCTCCTGCTCGAGGCGCTCGGCCTCTCGTTCGAGCTTCTCTGCCCGCTTGAGCAGCTTGTGGCGATCGGCGGCTTTCGCAGCGCCGGCCGCGGTCTGCCGGAGCGACGCCGCCGTCTCGCGCTTCGACTTTGCAATGGCGAGGAAGAACACAGTCCCTTGCACACCAAGTCCCGTCGCGGTCCCTCTTGCAGTTGATCAAGCCAGGCGGCGGGGCGAATTGAGATGAATCAAGCGGCTCAGCCGCCCGGCTTGACCGTCCAGCGCGGCGGCAGCAGGCGGGTGTTGAGCACGAACAGGGGGCTGGTGTCGCTGATCCGCCAGCCGCCGAGCAGCGGCAGGTCGTAGCGGCTGCGGAAATAGATCTCGGCGCGCGGCGCGATGCCGGCATCGTCGCGCATGGTCGGCGGCAGGGCGGCGCGCAGCGGGCAGGTGAAGCTGGCGGTGCCGCCCGGGGGCAAGGTCCCGGATTGCGGCCCTGCTTGCGGCCCGTCGAAGCGCAGGTTGGTGGCGGCGACGGTGATCCGCTGATCGCTGACGGCGCGCACCTGATCGATCACGCAGCTGATCTCGAGATGCGCGACCGGCAGCCAGGCATTGTCGTTGGCGACGCGAAAGGTGACGTCGAACGGCGAGCCCGAGGCGATCTCCTCGGACGAGAAGCTGGGCGAGGGACGCAGCGACCACAGGCCGGTGCCGAGGCCGACGAAGGTGCCGAGCACCAGCAGGGCGACCACGGTGCGGCGCAGGGTGCCGGCGGCGCCGTGCGCCATCTGCACCAGCTCGCGCTCCAGCGCCGCGGCGGTCGGCGGCGGCGGCGGCTTGACTTGCCGCCGGGATGCCGGCGCCGGCGGGCGCGGCGCCTTCGCCGTCGCCGGCTTCGGTTTTGCTTTCGGAACCGGCTTGGGCAGCGGCAGGGCGGGGCCGTCGGCGGCCGCCTTGACGCTCTTCTTCGGCGCGCGGCGCCGTGGCGCGCTGCCTGTTGCGGCGGCGCCCGTCTCGGCCTTCGGGCGCTCCGGCGACCGGGTCTGCTTCCTGGCCAAGTCGTGCGCCGCTCAGCCCAGGAGGCGCTGGCGCGACTGGCGCAGCAAGCCGGCGGCGCGCGCCGGGTCGTAGCCGAGCAGGTTGCCGTCGCGCACCCGCACCCGGCCGTCGACGAGCACCGTGTCGATCTCCCGCGGGCTGGTCTGCAGCAGCAGATGGGCGCACGGGTCGGGCACCACCGAGTCGCCGAACGGTCCCTTGCGCACCAGCAAGACGTCGCCGCGTTTGCCCGGCGTCAGCGAGCCGATCCGGTCGGCCAGGCCGAGCACCCGGGCGGCGCCGATCGTCGCGCTCTCGATCAGCTTGCGCGGCGTGAGCAGCGGCAGGCCGGGCCGCGGCACTGGGCGGCGACCCAGCACGGTGGCGAAGCTGCGCTCGATGGCGCCGTCGAGGAAGCCTTGGACATTGTACATGACGCGGAGCTGACCCAAGGTGTCGGAGGCGACGGTGCAGGGGATGTCGCAGCCGAAAACCACCTCCACGCCGCGCTCGCTGGCGCGGCGCACGACGTCGGCCGGCGTGCCCTGGGTGTCGGCGGTCGGCGTGAAGCACAGCGGCATGCGCGCCGCGGCCATCAGCTCGAGCTCGCCGTTGCTGATCAGGTTGCCGTGGATCACCAGCAGGTCGGGGCCGAGCAGGCCCATCGCGTGCAGCCGCTCGATGGTGCCCGTCTCGTTGACGTGGATGCAGCTCGGCGCCGCCAGGCGGCGGGCGAAGGCGACCTGCTCGGCGAGCCCCGGGGCGCCGATCGAATCGACGCCGAAGCCGATGTCGGTGAGCTGCGCCGGATCGTGGAAGGCGTCGTAGATCCGCTGGCCGTCGGCATAGCGTGCGCCGGAAGCCGGGAAGTCGGCATCGTCGACCGCCATGAAGGAATAGGTGAAGAGGTGGCGGATGCCGGTCTCGCGCAGCGCCCGGATCGAGGCGTCGGCGTAGCCGGGGGCGCGGATGTCGTGGCAGTAGTCGACCACCGTCGTGGTGCCGTAGGACAGCATCTCCCAGGCGCCGACCCAGGCCGCGGCGTAGTTGTCGTCGGCCGTGAAGCGGCGGCGCAGCGGCAGGAACTTCGAGTAGTAGGTGCCCGGCCACAGGTCGGGCACGAAGCCGCGCAGCACGGTTTGCCACAGGCAGGTATGGGCGTCGATGATGCCGGGCAGGGCGATGCGGCCGCCGCCGTCGATCACCTCGGCGCCGTCGGCCACGAGGCTCGGCCCGACCGCGGCGATGCGTCCGTCCTCGATCAGAATGTCGGCTGCCGGCAGGTCGCCCAGGGCGGCGTCCATGGTCACGACCTCGGCGCCGCGGATGACGATTCTGTTCGGCATGGACGGATCCTCTGGGCTCTTCCGAAGACGCGGGGAAGGAGTCTTAATCAAAGGACGGCGACGGCGCCATGACCGCGAACGGCAAGACGGCGGGGAGGACGAAATGCGCAAGGTTTGGATCGAGGTGGCGCTGAACGGCGCCTGGAGCCGCCGGCTGCAGCCGGGCATTCCCGACACCGTCGAGGCGATCGTCGCCGAGGGCATCGCCTGCGCCCAGGCCGGCGCCTCGATCGTCCACGTGCATGCCTACGACGGCGGCGGCCGCCAGACTTTCGACTGGCAGGTCTATGCCCGCATCATCGAGGGCATCCGCGCCCACGCCGACGTGTTGGTCTATCCGTCCTATCCGACCGAGCCGCCGGACGGCGCTGGCCGCTTCGCGCATGTCGAGGCGCTGGCGGCGCGCGGCCTGCTCGAGTTCGCCGTGGTCGACCCAGGCAGCGTCAATTTCACGTTGACGACGACCTCGGCGACCCGCCGGCCGGCCGAGACCTATCTCAACACCGAGGCGCAGATCCGCGGCGCGCTGGCCTTCGCGGCCGAGAAGCGGCTGCACCCGGCCTTCGCGATCTACGAGCCCGGCTTCACGCGGGCCGGCGCGGCGCTGGCCAAGGCGCTGGCGGTGCCGGCACCGGTCTATCGATTCATGTTCAGCGACGGCTTCGCCTTCGGCTTCCCGGCGAAGCCCTACGCGCTCGCGGCCCACGTCGCGCTGCTGCAGGAGGCGGCGCCGGACGCGCCCTGGATGGTCGCCGGCCTCGCCGTCGACATCCGGCCCCTGATCGGGCCGGCGGTCGAGCAGGGCGGCCATGTCCGGGTCGGGCTGGAGGACGCGCCGCTCGGCACCGAAATCGGCAACCTCGCCTGGGTCGAGGACGCCGTGCGCCGGGTGCGTGCCGCCGGCGGCGAACCTGCGACCGGTTCCGAAGTTCGCCAGGCGCTGGCAGCGCTGGCGTGAAGCTTGCGTGATCGAGGACGAGCAAGAGGGGGAGACGGCATGCTTTCCGAACCTGGACACTACGACTACGCGCCCTATAGCGGGCGGCCGCGCATCGAATGGCCCAACGGCGCGCGCGTCGCGCTGTGGCTGGCCCCGAACATCGAGCATTACGAGCTCGAGCCGCCCGACAATCCGCGCAAGACGCCGTGGCCGCGGCCGGTTCCCGACATTCTGAACTACTCGTATCGCGACTACGGCAACCGGGTCGGCTTCTGGCGCATGGCCGAGGTCATGGCCCGCCATGGCGTGCGCGGCAGCGTGTCGCTGAACGTCGCGGTGTGCGACCACTATCCCGAGATCATCGAGCGCTGCTGCGAGCTGGGCTGGGAGCTGTTCAGCCACGGCACCTACAACACGCGCTACTTCTACGACCTGACCGAGGACCAGCAGCGCGCGGTGATCGCCGACAGCCGCGACACGATCCGCAAGTACAGCGGCCAGACGCTCGACGGCTGGCTGACCCCGGCGATCACCAACGACGAGACGACGCAGCACGTTCTGGCCGAGGAGGGCATCAAGTACACGCTCGACATGGTGCACGACGACCAGCCGATGCCGGTCAAGGTGCGCAACGGCCGGCTGATCAGCATTCCCTACTCGCTCGAGGTCAACGACGTGCCGCTGTTCCAGATGCGCAACACGCCGGTCGAACGCTACGTGTCGATCATCAAGGCGCAGTTCGACCAGCTCTACGAGGAGGGGGCGGAGAACGGCACGGTGATGTGCATGCCACTGCATCCCTTCCTGATCGGTCAGCCGCAGCGCCTGTCGGCGCTCGACGAGGCGCTGGCGTACATCACCGGCCACGACGGCGTCTGGCTGGCGACCGGCCGCGAGATCGCCAACTGGTACTACGAGCGCTACTACGGGCCGGTCTCGCAATGGCTGGCGGCAGGCACGCCGGGGGGCCGGCGATGAGCGGCCCCGGCATCCCCGGCTACCTCGACTATCCGTGGCGTCGGCGCGGTCTCGACCACGACCGTTTCCCGCATCGCAACCTGCCGCAGGCCAGGCCGGTCGCCTGGCCGGGCGGCGCCCACGTGGCGCTGTGGGTGGCGGTGCACGTCACCCACTTCCCGATGGACATCCCGCGCACGCCGTTCGCCGCGCCGGGCGCCATCGAGCGGCCCTATCCCAGCTACTGGGACTACACCCAGCGCGACTACGGCAACCGCATCGGCATCTTTCGCCTGATGCGGACCCTGGCGGCGCGTGGCGTGCCGGCGACGGCGCTGATGAACAGCGCCGTGGCGACCCGCTATCCGGCGCTGGCGGCCGAGGTCGCTGCGGCCGGCTGGGAGGTCGCGGCGGCCGGCGTCGACATGGGCAAGCTGCACCATGGCGGCCTGGCCGAGGCGGCCGAGCGCGGGCTGGTGACCCAGGCCGTGGAGAACCTGCGCGGCGCCTTCGCCTCGAAGATCCGCGGCTGGCATTCGCCGGCGCATTCCGAATCGATGCGCACCCTAGACCTGGTGGCCGGCGCCGGGCTCGACTGGATCGCCGACTGGATCAACGACGACATGCCCTACGAGGTTACGACGTCGGGCGGACCGCTGACCGCCATGCCGCTGGCCTGGGACCTCTCCGACCAGCGCCTGCTGTTCGGGCAGCACATGGACACCGCCGAGTTCGTCGACCAGCTGCGGCGTGCCTTCGCCACCCTCTACGCCGAGGCGCGGCGGACCGGCAGCGGTCGCGTCCTGACCGTGACCCTGACTCCCTGGGTGATGGGCCAGCCGCATCGCATCCGGGCGCTCGGGCCGCTGCTCGACCACATCCTGGCCCATGCCGGCATCTGGCCGGCCACCGGGTCGCAGATCGTCGACGCCTGGAGGGCCTCGGTCACGGCATGATTCCGTGCCATCCCGTCTGCAAAATGCTATGCTGGATCAGGGCTCTGGCCCTGATTTCCTGAGAGCGGGGATGAGGATGGAGTCAAACTGGCAGGAGTCCGGCGCCAAGCTGTCGCGCCGGCTGATGCTGGCCGGCCTGGCGGCGCCGGCGCTGGCCGCCTGTGCGGCGCGGCCGGCCGAGCAGTCGGCGGCGCACAATTCGCAGGGCCTCGATGCCGTCATCGACATCAGCAACAACGTGCAGGTCAGCGATTTCCGGGCGGTGCGCAAGAGCAACATCCTGGCGGTGATCCACAAGGCGACCGAGGGCGGCGACTGGGTCGATCCGGCCTATGCCCAGCGGCGCAGCCAGGCCCTGTCGGCCGGCCTGCTGTGGGGCGCCTATCATTTCGGCACTCGGCAGTATTCCGGGGCCGACCAGGCGGCGGCCTTCCTGTCGACCTGCCAGCCCGGACCGGGCACCCTGATGGCGCTCGACCTCGAGCCCAACGACCCCAAGCCCAAGAACAGCATGACCATGGCGCAGGCCGAGGCCTTCGTCGTGGCCGTGCAGCGCGCCACCGGGCGCTGGCCGCTGCTCTACACGCACGCCTCGTACGCCGATGGCCAGCGCTACGGCCGGCGCAACATCTCGCTCGGTCAGCCGATCACCTCGGGCTCGCCGCTGTCGAAATGCGACCTGTGGCTGGCCGACTATCGCGACGAGCCGAGCCTGCCGTCGGCCTGGGCCGGGCGCGGCTGGCGGCTGTGGCAGTACGCCGGCGACCACAGCGCGGCCGACGCCGCCTACGGCACGCCGTCGCGCATCGTGCACGGGCTCACGCATTGCGATCGCAATCTGTTCGCCGGCAACGAGGTGGCGCTGTACAAATACTGGAAGGCGACCTGACGACAACCGGCCGCCGCGGGAGGAGCAGGCCATGCAGGGTGTCGTCTTCACGGGCGGGCGCGAGCTCGAGATCCTGACCTTCGACGATCCGACGCCGGGCGACGGCGAGGTCGTGCTGGAGATGAAGGCGTCGGGCATGTGCGGCTCCGACCTGCACCAGTATCGCCGGCCGAAGACTGCCGCCGGGACCGGCAGCGGCGTCGTCGCCGCCAGCGGTCCGGTGATCGCCGGGCACGAACCGTGCGGCGTCGTGGTCGCGATCGGCCCCGGCGTGCCGGCGAGCCAGGCGCGGGTCGGCGAGCGGGTGATGGTGCATCACTACCAGGGCTGCAGCCAATGCAGCCACTGCCGCTCGGGCTGGCAGCAGCTCTGTCAGGACGTGCCGGTCAAGGTCTATGGCAACAACGCCCATGGCGGTCACGCGCGCTACCTTAAGGTGCCGGCCAACACCCTGGTGACCCTGCCCGAGGCGCTGAGCTTCAGCGCCGGCGCGGCGATCTCGTGCGGCTCGGGCACCGCCTACGGCGCGCTGCGCCGCATGAACCTGTCGGGCCGCGACACGATCGCGATCTTCGGCCAAGGCCCGGTCGGACTGGCCGCGACGCAGTTCGCCAAGGCGATGGGCGCGCGGGTGATCGCGCTCGATCCCAGCGCGCCGCGCCTGCAGCGGGCGCGCGAGTTCGGCGCCGACGCGGTGGTCGATCCGACGGCCGACGATCCGGTGGCTGCGATCAAGGAGCTTACCCACGGCGTGCACGCCGACCTGACGCTCGACACCTCGGGCAACCGCGAGGCGCGGCTGCAGGCGATCCGCAGCACCAAGGTCTGGGGCACCATGTGCTTCGTCGGCGAGGGCAGCGACGTCTCGATCGAGGTCAGCCCGCATCTGCTGCGACGCCAGCTCACCCTGCTGGCCTCCTGGACCTTCTCGACCGTGATCCAGGCCGAGTGCGCGCAGTTCTGCATCGACCGCGCGGTCGACGTCGACCGGCTGTTCACGCATCGCTGGCAGCTCGGCCAGGCGGAAGAGGCCTATCGCCTGTTCGACCACCAGGCCGACGGCAAGGGCGTGTTCCTGCTCTGAGACCATCCATCCGCGGGAGGCAGCGATGCCGTCGACGACGTCCCCGACCTCGATCAGCAGCCATTTCGCGGTGCGCCCCGACTGGCTGGCGCTGCGGCCCGAGCCGGTGCTCGAGCCCGAGCTGCCGATCGTCGATCCGCATCATCACCTGATCGACCGGCCGGAGAGCGGCCACTACCTGCTGCCGCAGCTGCTCGACGACATCGCCAGCGGCCACGCCGTCGTCGCCACCGTGTACATCGAGTGGCTGTCGATGTACCGCGCCGCCGGGCCGGTCGAGATGCGGCCGGTCGGCGAGATCGAGTTCGCCAACGGCATCGCGGCGATGAGCGCCAGCGGTGGCTATGGCCGGCCGCTGGTCTGCGCCGGCATCGTCGGCCATGCCGATCTCGGCCTCGGTGGCCGGGTGCGACCGGTGCTCGAGGCGATGGTGGCGGCCGGCAACGGCCGGCTGCGCGGCATCCGATTCATCTCGGCCAGCGACCCCGACCAGGCCGAATGGGGCGCCGTGATCGGCCGCCCGCAGGGCCTGCTGCGCGACCCCAGGGTGCACGAGGGTTTCGCCGAGCTGGCGCCGCTCGGGCTCAGCTTCGACGCCTTCATGTTCCATCCCCAGCTCGGCGATCTCGTCGACCTGGCGCGAGCCTTCCCGCAGACATCGATCGTGCTCGACCATGTCGGCGCGCCGATCGGGCTCGGCCGTTACAAGGGCCGGCGCGACGAGGTGTTCGCCGACTGGCGGGCCCGCATCGCCGAGCTGGCGGCCTGCCCCAACGTGCACGTCAAGCTGGGCGGGCTGGGCATGAAGGTGTTCGGCTTCGACGTCCACGAAGGCGCGCTGCCGCCCTCGTCGGAAATCCTGGCGGGGCTGTGGCGGCCCTACGTCGAGACCTGCATCGAGGCCTTCGGCACCGGCCGCGCGATGTTCGAGAGCAACTTTCCGGTCGACAAGGGCTCGTACGGCTACGGCGTGTTCTGGAATGCCTGCAAGCGGCTGGCCGCCGGCGCCGGTGTCGACGAGAAGGCCGACCTGTTCCATCGCAGCGCTTCGCGATTCTACCGACTCGGCCTATGAAGTCCGGGACGTCCCCTGGAGTCCCGCCCATGACCTTTTCCGACACGGCCCCCGAGGCGGCTATCGAGGCGGCGCTGAACGCCATCCTGGCGCGTCAGCGCGCCGCCCATCTGCGGCACGGCGCGCTGTCGGCGGCGCAGCGGGTCGAGTGGCTGGACCGCTGCATCGGCCTGCTGGTCGACCATCGCCGGGCCATCGAGGACGCGCTCGACGCCGACTTCGGAGCACGGTCGCGCCACGCCACGGCGTTCGGCGACATCGCCGCGTCGCTGGGACCGCTCAAGCATGCCCGCCAGAACGTGGCGCGCTGGATGCGCACCGAGCGCCGCGCGACGACGCCGCGCCTCCTGGGCTTCCTCGGCGGCAAGGCCGAGATCCGCTGGCAGCCCAAGGGCGTGGTCGGCGTGATCAGCCCGTGGAACTTCCCGGTCAACCTCACCTTCGCGCCGCTGGCCGGCGTGCTGGCGGCCGGCAACCGCGCCATGATCAAGCCGTCGGAGGCGACCCCGGTCACCTCCGAGCTGCTGAAGGCGATGTTCGCCAAGGCCTTCACCGAGGACGAGATCGCGGTGGTGACCGGCGGGCCGGCGGTCGGCCAGGCCTTCGCGCGGCTCGCCTTCGACCATCTGCTGTTCACCGGCGGCACCGGCATCGGCCGTCACGTCATGCGGGCGGCGGCCGAGAACCTGGTGCCGGTGACCCTCGAGCTGGGCGGCAAGAGCCCGGTGCTGCTCGGCCGCTCGGCCGACCTGCCGGTGGCGGCGGCGCGCATCCTGAACGGCAAGACCTTCAACGCCGGCCAGATCTGCCTGGCGCCCGACTATGTGCTGGCGCCGGCCGACCAGATCGCCGGCTTCGTCGGCGAGGCGAAGTCGGCGGTCGGCCGGATGTTCCCGACCCTCCGAGACAATCCCGACTACACGGCGATCGTCTCGGACCGTCATTATGCGCGGCTGACCGGCCTGATCGACGATGCCCGCGCCAAGGGCGCGGAGATCGTCGAGATCAATCCGGCCAACGAGGACCTGCGCCAGCAGCCGCATCGCCGCCTGCCGCCGACCCTGGTGCTCAACCCGACCGACGACATGAAGATCATGCAGGAGGAGATCTTCGGGCCGCTGCTGCCGGTGCGTGCCTACCAGTCGATCGACGAGGCGATCGACTACGTCAACGCGCGGCCGCGGCCGCTCGGCCTCTACTACTTCGGCAGCGACGACGGCGAGCGCGACAAGGTGGTCAACGGCACGACCTCGGGCGGCGTCACGGTCAACGACGTGGTGATGCACGTGGCCCAGGAAGAGCTGCCGTTCGGCGGCATCGGGCCGGCCGGCATGGGCGCCTATCACGGCCACGACGGCTTCCGCGAGTTCAGCCATCGCAAGGCCGTCTACCACCAGATGAAACGCGACATCGCGCCGTTGCGCATGCTGCGGCCGCCGTTCCGCGGCGGCATCGCGAAGATCCTGGCGATGCAGATCCGGCGCTAGGAGCCTGTCTGAGAATTGGGTTTCGAAGCGACCGTAAGTCTGGCTGTGTATTAGGGATGAGCAAGCAGTTTCGCCCCTGGAAGATCGACGAAGTTCAGCTTCTGCCGCCGAGCGTGCAGGACTACGTGCCGTCCGGTCATGTCAGCCGGTTCATCGTGACGTTGGTTCAGGAGACGTTGGACCTGGGCGCGATCATCGGGAGCTATCGGGGCGAGTTGGGTCAGCCGCCGTTCGATCCCAGGATGATGACGGCGTTGTTGTTGCAGGGCTTTGTCAGCGGGCTGTACTCGTCGCGTCGGATAGCCCGAGCCTGCGTGGAGCGGGCCGACTTCATGATGCTTGTTGCGGGAGACCCTCCGGACTTCCGTACGATCTGGGAGTTCCGTCGGCGCCACGAGAAGGCGCTGTCGGGCCTGTTCGTGCAGGTGCTGAAGGTGGCGGAGAAGGCGGGTCTGGTGAAGCTGGGTCACGTGGCGCTGGACGGCACGAAGATCCGGGCGAACGCCTCCAAGCACAAGGCGATGAGCTACGAGCGGATGAAGAAGCGGGAAGCGGAGCTTGCGACGGAGGTCGATCGCTGGCTGAAGGCGGCCGACGCGGCGGACCGCGAGGAGGACGGCCGTCGCGGCGACGAGCTGCCGGCATGGCTGGCCGACAAGCAGAAGCGGCTGGAGAAGATCCGCCAGGCAAAGGCGGAACTCGAGGCGGAGGCGCAGGCGGCTGCCGAAGAAGAAAGGCGGCACGGTCAGAAAGCCGAGGAGCCTGCACCGAAGGCTGAACCGTCACCCAAGGCGCAGCGCAACTTCACCGACCCCGAGAGCCGTATCCTGAAGACCAAGGACGGCTTCATTCAGGGATACAACGCCCAGGCCGCCGTCGATGGCGAGGCCCAGATCATCGTCGCCCACGGCCTGGTGGCCCAGACGAGCGATCAGGACCAGTTGGTGCCGTTGCTCGACAGCATCCAGGCAAACCTGGGTCGCCAGCCCAAAGAGGTCTCGGCAGATGCCGGCTACTGCAGAGAGGCCAACCTCGAAGCCCTGCACCAGCGCGGCATCAGAGGCTACGTGGCGATCGGCCCCGCCAAGCGCCCCGGCCGAGGCAGGCCCAACCTCTCCGGACCGCTGACGCGGGCCATGCGCACAAGGCTCCGGCGAGCCGGATGGCGCAGTCGCTACAGGCTACGAAAGCAGATCGTCGAGCCGGTGTTCGGACAGATCAAGCAAGCACGGGGCTTCCGGCAGTTCCTCCTCCGAGGCATCGACAGGGTCAGGGCTGAATGGGCAATGATCTGCACGGCCCACAACATCGCCAAGCTCGCGGCGCGAGCATGACCCAGACCGAGAGCGACACCACATCAACTAAGCCCGCCGGAACTATCCGGACGGGCTCCTAGCCGCCCCGGCCATGGCGCAGTCGTTGCAGGCGGCGATCGCGCTGCACCAGGCCGGCCGCCTGCCCGAGGCCCGGCAGGCCTACGAGCGCCTGCTGAAGCGCCAGCCGCGGCACGCCGACGCCCTGCACCTGCTGGGCGTCGTGCTGCACCAACAGGGGCAGCACGCGGCCGGCCTCAAGCGGATCGACGCGGCGCTGGCGCTGAACGGAGCCAATGCCTTCGCCCACAGCAACCGCGCCGTCGTGCTGCACGAGCTGATGCGCTGGGCCGACTCCGTCGCCAGCTGCGATCGCGCCATCGCGCTGAAGCCCGACTATGGCGACGCCTGGTACAACCGCGGCAACGCGCTGCGCCGCCTGAAATGGCATGCCGAGGCGGTGGCGAGCTACGAGCGGGCGATCGAGCTGCGGCCTGGCCATGGCGAGGCCTGGTGCAATCGCGGTATCGCGCTGAAGCAGCTCAATCGCTTTGCCGAGGCGCGCTCGAGCTTCGAGCGGGCGCTGGCGCTGTCGCCCGGCCTGGGCGAGGCGCAGCTCGGCCTGTGCATGGCCGAGCTGCCGATCCTCTACGAGGACGAGGCCGAGATTGCGACCCGGCGTGCCGCCTACGAGACGCGCCTGCGCGCCCTGTGCGCGACGGCCGAGCACAATCCCGGCCTGGCGCGCGCCGTCGGCACCAGCCAGCCCTTCTATCTGGCCTATCAGGGCGGCAACGACCGCGAGCTGCAGGCGCTGTACGGCGGCATGGTCTGTCGCGTCATGGCTGCCCGCCATCCTGCCGTCGCGCTGCCGCCGCCGCCGGCACCGGACGAGCCGGTGCGGGTCGGAATCGTCAGCGGCTTCTTCTGCCAGCACACGGTTTGGAAGCTGATGATCCGCGGCTGGCTGGCGGCGCTCGACCGCCGGCGCTTCCGCCTCTTCGGCTATCATACCGGCAGCCGACAGGACGCCGAGACCGAGCATGCCGCGGCACTGTGCACCCGCTTCGTGCGGGGGCCGCTGCCGGTCGACGGCTGGCGCGCCGAGATCGCCGCCGACGCTCCGCACGTGCTGCTCTATCCCGAGGTCGGCATGGACCCGGTGGCGGCGGCGCTGGCGGCGCAGCGCCTGGCGCCGGTGCAGTGCAATGCGTGGGGCCATCCCGACACCAGCGGCTTCCCGACCCTCGATCATTTCCTGACGAGCGACCTGATGGAGCCGCCCGACGGGCAGGCGCACTACACCGAGAGCCTGGTGCGGTTGCCCAATCTGTCGATCCACTACGAGCCGATCGCGGTGCGCCCGGTGGCCGTGACGCGCGGCGAGCTCGGCCTGCGCGACGGCGCCGTCGCCTTCTGGTGCGGCCAGTCGCTGTACAAGTACCTGCCGCAGTTCGATTCGATCTTTCCGCGCATCGTGCGGGCAGCCGGCGTCGACTGCCAGTTCGCCTTCATCGAGTACGACGGCAGCCCGCAGCTCACCGACCTGTTCCGTCGCCGCCTGGTCCGCGCCTTCGCCGCGCACGGGCTCGACGCCGAGCGGCACTGCGTGATCCTGCCGCGCCTCGATCTCGACCGCTACAGCGCCGCCAATGGCCTGTGCGACGTCTTCCTCGACAGCCTGGAATGGTCGGGCGGCAACACCACCTTGGAGACCCTGGCGCACGACCTGCCGGTGGTCACCCTGCCGGGAACCTTCATGCGCGGCCGCCACAGCGCGGCGATCCTGCGCATGATGGGCGCGACCGACACCATCGCGGGCTCGCTCGACGACTATGTCGCGATCGCCGCCCCGCTGGCCCGCGATCCGGCCTGGCGGGCCGAGCAGCGCGCCGCCGTGGCGACGCACAAGCATCGCGTCTATCGCGACCGCACGGCGATCGCCGCGCTCGAAGACTTTCTCGAGCGCGCGGCGCGCCGGCCGCGTTAGGCCGTTACCTTAGACGGGCACCTTGAGATGATGGTCGGTCACGCCCTGGTAGGCGTGGCCGACCCGGTAGAGCAGCGTCTCGTCGAACGGCCGGCCGACCAGTTGCAGGCCGATCGGCATGCCGTTCGTGTCGAAGCCGCCCGGTACCGACAGGGTTGGCAGGCCGAGCGTGTTGAACGGCCGGGTCAGGCCGGTGAAGCGCGCCACCATGCGCAACGTGGCCGGTCCGCCCGATTGCTCGACGTCGGTCTCGGCGATCGTCGGCACCGGGAAGGGGATGGCCGGCAGCAGCACGGCGTCGACCTCTTCCATCGCCCCGGCCAGGAACTCGCGCACGAAGTGGGCGCGCAGACGCAGCGCGTCGATGTACTGCGTCGCCGGGATGAAATAACCGGCCTCCTGGCGCGAGCGCACCTGGTTGGCGAACGGCGCGTCGCTCGCCATCCACGCCCGGTGCATGGAGGCCGCCTCGCACTTCACGATCACCTCGGCGCAGCGATAGAGGTCGGTGAAGTCGGGCATCGTCGCCGGCACGATGCGGGCGCCGAGCCGGCCCAGCGCGTCGGCCGCGGCCTGCACGGCGGCGGCGATCTGTGGGTCGACCGGCACCAGCGCGTCGGGCAGCGCGAGGCCGATGCGCAGGCCGGCGATGCCGCCGACCAGGGCCGCCTCGTAGTCCGGCACCGGCCGCTCGCTGGTCGTCGAATCGTCGACGTCGGGGCCGGCGACGACGCCGAGGAAGCGGGCATTGTCGCGCACCGTGCGGGTCAGTGGCCCGACATGGTCGAGCGTCCACGAGCGCGCCACGGCGCCGGCCCGGCTGACCCGTCCGTAGGTCGCCTTCATGCCGACGACGCCGCAGGCCGAGGCCGGCAGGCGGATCGAGCCGCCGGTGTCGGAGCCCAGCGCGCCGTAGACCATGCGGGCGCCGACCGAGGCGCCCGAGCCGCTCGAGCTGCCGCCGGTGACGCGGTCCTGGTCCCACGGGTTGCGGCAATGGCCATGATGCACGTTGTGCCCGGTCGGACCGGCGGCGAACTCGGCCATGTTGAGGAAGCCGAGCTCGACGGCGCCGGCGGCGTCGAGCTTGTGCAGCACCGTGGCGGTGACCGGCGCCCGCCAGTCGCGGCGGATCTCGCTGCCGCCGGTCGAGATCTCGCCCTTGCGGTAGTACATGTCCTTGTGCGCCACCGGCACGCCGTGCAGCCGGCTGCGGCGCTGGCCGGACGCCAGTTCCTTGTCCATCGCATGGGCCCTTGCCAGCGCCTTGTCGGCATGCAGGCGCAGGAAGGCGTTGACCCGCGGCTGCCACGCAGCGATGCGGGCGAGGCAGGCCTCGGTCGCCTGCACCGAGGTGATGCGGCCGGCGGCGATGGCGTCGGCGACCGTGCAGAGGTCCTGCAGGGCGAGATCGGGCCCACTCATTTGGCGTGGCGCTCCAGCACGCTAGCGAAGGTCGCCGGTTCGTCGTCGAAGGCCAGGCGCTCGGCAGCCTTGCGCACCGCGTCGTTCAGCACCGCGAGCTCGGCGGCCAACTCGGCCAGCCGCGCCTCGTCCCAGCGCATGCCCTGCAGCTCGCCGGCGATGGCGGCGGCGAGTCTCGTCCTGTCGTCCATGCGATGTCTCCTCCTCAGGCGGCCAGCTCGAGCCGGCGCTCGGCCAGCCGGGCCAGGTCGTCGGCGCCGAACGCCATGATGCGCCGGGCCTTCTGGTCGAACTTCATGGCGATCGCCTCGGCGCAAGCAGCAAGCGTGCCGGTCTCGGCCTCGAACAGGAAATGGGTGAAGGTCAGGGTCTTGGCGGTGAACCCCGCGAGCCCGCTCATGGCGACCATCAGGTCGCCGGCCCGCAGCGGCCGGCGATAGTGGTTCAGCATCTCGACGACGATCGTGCCTTCGCCGCGCTCCTGCATCGCCGGGCGATCGAAGCCGAGGTGGTTCCACAGGAACGCCGCGCCATCGGAGTAGCGGCCGAACTGCACGTGCGGCAGCAGCTCGCCCTGCTCGTCGCATTCGGCCGGCAGGGCCAGCGTGCGGCTGATCTCGATCAGACCGTTGCGCTCGGCTGCGGCCAGCGGCAGGTCGCGCAGCTCCGCGCGACCGACGCTGCGCGGCCGCGCCTCCTCGGGCAACGCCACGCGCGCCGCCTCGACGCGCCGGCGGAACTCGGCGGGCCACGGCGCGTCGGCGGCCATACGGCGCGTCACCGTCGCGGCGACCCGGCCGTCGTCGGCGTTGCGGATCTCGTGATAGAGGACGAGGTCGCGCTCGCCGACCTCGACCGGCGCCGAGAACACCGACACGGCGTCGATGACGCGAAACTCGCGCAGGTAGCGCACGTGATCCGATACGACGCGGAGGTTGCACCCCAGGGTGCGCCGGGCCCGCGGTCCGAGACCCAGCGCAGCCAGCAGATGGGCCGACGCCTCGTGCCCGAACTTGGTGTAGAACCGAACGTTCAGGTGGTCGTTCTCGTCGCACTGCCACGTGTTCACGGCGGTGCTGTAGGTCGGGATCAGGCCGGGACTCGACACGTACGCTCTCTCTGCAATCTGTGGATGGCTGGTCCCAAATGGCCGAAAAAGCCCCAAAAATCGACCTTTTTCGTGTTTTGAGGGCTTGCGAAGCGTCGATTCGTGGATAACCTTGGGCGCGTCAACGCTGCCCCTGGGGCGTCAGGTACAGGTTGGCGAAACAAAAACGCAAAGGGACCCCTCCATCATGGCTACCGCGAAGACTACCACTGCCGTCACCGTGCCGCTCTCGAAGGTTGCAGCCGAGCTGGCCGAGAAGACCGGCATGACCAAGAAGGATGCCGCCGGCACGCTCGACGAGTTCATCGGGCTGGTCGTCCGTCACCTCAAGAAGGGCAACAAGGTTCGCATCACCGGCCTCGGCATCCTGCAGGTCCGCAGCCGTCCGGCGCGCATGGGCCGCAACCCGGCGACCGGCGAGCAGATCAAGATCAAGGCGTCGAAGAAGGTCGCCTTCCGCGTCGCCAAGGATCTCAAGGACGCGATCTGACCGACGTCGTTTCCGACTCGAGAGAACGGGCGGGTGACGGCGCGAGCCGGCCCGCCCTTTCTTTTGAGCCGGGCCTGAGCGCTCTCGCAGAGCGGCAGACGGGGACCGTCGCGGCCGGCTCCAGTGCCGGAACTCTTTGCTCGCCGCGATGCCGGCTTGTATAGCCCGCTGATCGCCATGAACTCGCTTCGTACCGCCTACCGCCTGAGCCGACGCGCCGCCCTGCGCGGCGCTGCGGGACTCGGCCTCGCCGGCCCGTTCCTGCGGGAACTGGTCCGGCCGGCGCGGGCCCAGACGCTCGACAAGCTCAGCATCCAGACCGACTGGCGGGCCCAGGCGGAGCACGGCGGCTACTACCAGGCGCTGGCCGCCGGCCTCTACCGCAAGGCCGGAATCGACTGCGACCTGCGCATGGGCGGCCCGAGTCTCAACATCAGCCAGCTGCTGCTCGCCGGCCGCGTCGACATGATCATGTCGACCAGTTTCGAGGCGCTGAGCTTCGTGCGCGTCGGCGCGCCGTTCTTCACCATCGCGGCGATCTTCCAGAAGGACCCGCAGGTCCTGATCGCCCATCCCGACACCGGCTTCGACGGTTTCGACAAGCTCAGGGGCCGCACCATCCTGGTGGGCAGTGGCGGCCGGGTGACCTACTGGCCGTTCCTGCGCCGCAAGTACGGTCTCTCCGACAGCCAGCTCAGGCCGTACAATTTCAGCCTGGCGCCGTTCCTGTCCGACCGCATGCTGGTGCAACAGGGCTTCCTGTCGGCCGAGCCGTTCGCCATCGAGCAGGCGCTGGGCCGGCCGCCGTCCGTGCTGCTGATCGCCGACGCCGGCTTCGACAACTACCAGACGACGATCGCCATCGCGCGCAAGCTGGCGACCGACAAGCGCGAGCTGATCCAGCGCTTCGTCGACGCCACGCTCGAAGGCTGGGCGCAGTATCTCAAGGGCGGGCCGGCGACCGACGCGGCGAACGCCATGATCAAGCAGGCCAATCCGGAGCAGACCGACGAGCGTATCGCGTATGCCGTCAGGGTCCTGAACCAGCGCGGCATCGTGCTGTCGGGCGAGGCGCTGACGGACGGGATCGGCGCCATGACCGACCGGCGCTGGCAGTCGTTCTACGACACGATGGCCGAGGTCGGCGTGCTGCCGGGCGGGCTCGACGCGCGCCAGGCCTACACGCTCGACTTCGTCAACAAGGGTATCGGCAAGCCATAGGAGGGCGGGGATGTTCAAGGTGAGCGAAGAGCACGACATGCTGCGCGAGCTGGTGCGCAAGTTCGTGCGCAACGAGCTGATGCCGCTCGAAAAGAACATCCTCGACCGCTTCGCCTCGGGCCAGCCGGCGGCGCTCAGCGACGAGGAGAATGCCCGCCTCCAGAAGCAGTGCAAGGATCTCGGCCTGTGGGCGCTCGACGTGCCGGAGGAGGCGGGCGGCGCCAACCTGCCGGCGGTGGCGCTGGTCGGCGTCAACGAGGAGCTCGGCTACACCGCCGTGCCCTTCACCTTCCCGCCCGACTCGCCCAACCTGCACATGATGCTGGCGACCGTGAGCCCCGAGCAGCGCAAGAAGTATCTCGAGCCCTACGCCGCCGGCGAGACGGTGTCGGCGATCGCCATCTCCGAGCCCGGCGCCGGCGGCGACCCGGCCGGCATGAAGACCCGCGCCGTCAAGGACGGCAACGACTGGGTGATCAACGGCCGCAAGATCTGGATCAGCCGCATCGCCAAGGCCGACTTCACCATCGTCATGGCGGTCACCGATCCCGAGAAGGGCTCGCGCGGCGGCATCACCGCCTTCCTGGTCGACAAGGGCACGCCCGGTCTGGTCGTGGCGCGCGCCATCCCGATGCTGGCCGGTCAGCGCACCTACGAGGTCGTGTTCGAGGACTGCCGCGTGCCCGACACCCAGGTGCTGGGCCGCATCGGCCAGGGCTTCGCGCCGATGCAGCTGCGCCTCACCGTGCGCCGCCTGCAGATGGGCTCGTGGTGCGTCGGCATGGCCCAGCGGGCGCTCGACATGCTGGTCGAGCACGCCAACCAGCGCGTGACCTTCGGCGAGAAGCTGGCCGACCGTCAGGCCATCCAGTGGTGGGTGGCCGACGCCGCCACCAAGCTGCACGCCTGCCGCCTGATGGTGATGGATGCCGCCGTCAAGCAGGACGAGGGCCGCGACGTGCGCATGGAGGCCTCGATGATCAAGGTGTTCGCCACCGAGATGGCGACCGAGATCATCGACCACGCCCAGCAGGCGTTCGGCGCCATGGGCGTGACCCAGGAGCTGCCGCTGTCGTGGCTGGCGCAGAAGGTGCGCACCATGCGGGTCTACGAGGGCCCGACCGAGGTCCATCGCATGGTGATCGCGCGCCGCGTGCTCGGTGGCCGCTGAGAGGCGGCCGCCGATCCTTCAGTCGGCGTAGACGTCGGCGGCGCGGGCGACCAGCCGGGCGACGCCCTGCACCATCGCCTGCACCGTCGCCTCGTCGGTGACGCCGTAGCGGTTGGCGAGGCCATCGAGATCGTGATGGCTGATCCAGACCCGGCCGCGCTCGTCCTGCCACACCGCGACTCTCAGCGGCAGGTCGAGGCCGATCGCTTGGCTGTCCTGCATCAGTTTGGTGCCGACCCGGGGGGTGCCGAACACCAGCACTTTGGTCGGCCGCAGGGTGAGGTCGGCCGCCTTGGCGTTTTCGGCGTGGTCGAAAGACGCGAACACCGGCACGTTCTGCGCCTTCAACGCCGTCTCCAGACGGCTCACCGTCTCGTCGACCGTGAACTTGCTCTCGCGCGACAGCACGCCGGGCGCGCCGCTCGGCGGGCCGAGATCGGTCTTGTAGGCGGTGGCGATGTCGCGCGCGAGGTCGGTGAGGTCGAGCCCTTCCTTGTTGGCGAGCAGGGTGACGCAGACGAGATCGTCGGGCGCCGTGAAGCGACTGAGATAGGCGCTGAAGCCGGGCGCGCTGCCCTTGATCTCCATGAAGCCGGGATGGCGCGTGAACTCCCAGCCGGCCATCGCCGGCACGACCGTGCCGTTGGCCAAGCGGGTCGGACCGTACAGGCGGGCGCGGTTGTCCTCGCGCCGGACCAGCAGGCCGCTGGCCAGCGCGATGTCCCAGACGCTGATGTCCTCGGCCGACGCCCACAGCGCGCCGAAGGCTCCCAGGCCCGTAGAGCCCGCGGCATCGCGCGCGACCGGCCGGCCGTCGGCGACGCCGTAGCCGGTCGCCGGCTCGACCGGATTGATGAAGGCGAGCTCGGTCTTGAAGCGGCTGTGCTGCTTGCCGGCCGGCGTCGCCGGACGATCGGGCGCGGCGCGTGCCGCGAAGTCCGAGGCGAACATCGTGGCGCGCAGGCCGAGCGGCTCGATCTGGTGGCGCGTGACGAAGTCGCGATAGGAGACGCCGCTCACGCGCTCGATGACGAGGCCGAGCAGCAGGAAGCCGGTGGCGCTGCGCTGCACGCGCTCGCCGGGCGCGAAGGTCAGCGGCCGGTCGGCGACCAGCGCCAGCAGCTCGGCCGGCGATCGGGCCCGGCCCGGCTCGTAGCCCGGCGCGGCACGGAAGTCGGGCAGGCCGGACGCGTGCTGCAGCAGCTGCAGCAGGGCGATGCCGGACCACGCGGCGGGCAGCGCGCTCAGGTATTTGCCGATCGGATCGTCGAGCGCGAGCTTGCCGGCCTCGACGAGCTGGAAGATGGCGACGGCGGTGAAGCCCTGGGTGATCGGCCCGATGTTCCACAGGGTGCGCGTCGCGGCGAGCTCGTCGTGCTCGAGGCTGGCGCGGCCGTAGCCGGCCGAGCGCGGGATGTAGGGTGCCTGGACGATCGCCATGGCGAGGCCGGGCACGCCGTGGCGCTCCATGTAGTCGGCGATCATCTGGTCGATAAAGCGGCCCTGCGCCGACAGCGCCGTGCCGCCGCGGCTGCTGGCCAGGCGCGGCGTGCCGGCCGGCTGGGCTCGGGCCGCGAGGCCGACCGGCAGGGAGACGAGCAGCGCCGCGGCACGCGCCAGGGTCGTTCGACGATTCATGGCGACACCATCGGCCCGGCGGCCCGGGCCTGACAACCCGCATTGACAGTGCCGCGGGTGCGGCCGGATCATTCCCGCCCAATTTCCAGGGAGCGCGCCATGGCCTACACACTCGACCTCTTCGTCAAGGATGCGCAGGCGGCGCTGCGCCAGCCCGGCCCGGCCGGCCGCGAAACGGTGCGCGGCCTGCTCGAGAAGCTGCTGGCCAACCCGGCTTTCGTCGACGAGGCGGTCGGTCCCGCAGCGCCGATGGGCACGCGCAAGCTCTACGAGGACAAGGAGCTGGGCTTCGTCGTGCTGGCGCATTGCAACGCCAAGCCGCACAAGAGCCCGCCGCACGACCATGGCAGCTCGTGGGCGGTCTACGGCCAGGCGATCAAGCACACCGACATGAGCGAGTTCCGCCGCCTCGACGGCGGCGCCGGCGCCGGTCAGGCGCAACTCGAGAAGATCAGGACCTACCGCCTCGATCCCGGCCACGCCGGCGTCTACGACGTCGGAGCCATCCACGCCATCGACTATCCCGAGGGCAGCCGCTTCGTGCGCGTCACCGGCCGCGACCTCGACTACGTGCAGCGGCTGAAATTCGACACCGCCGCCGGCAAGGCGATCACCATCGAGAGCGCCACCGCCGGCGCCGCCTGAGGCGCGCGGCGCCGCGCGGCCGCCGTCAGGCGAGCCGCGCCGCCGCTTCCCTGTTGGCCTTGCCGCGCACCTCGAGTAGCGGCGCCAGGCGCTCGCGGGTGCGCGCCAGCAGCGCCGGCTCGGCCTTCTCGGGCGAGCCCGAATCGAACGGCGGCTGCGGGTCGTACTCGTAGCCGAGCTGCAGCGCCTTGGCGGTCTCCTCTCCGGCCAGCTCGGCGACCATGGTCAGGCCGAAGTCGATGCCGGCGGTGACGCCGCCGCCGGAGATGCGGTTGCGGTCGCGGACCACCCGCTCGGCCACCGGGATGGCGCCGAAATCCTTCAGCATGTCGCGCCACGCCCAGTGGCAGGCCGAGCGATAGCCCTTGAGCAGGCCGGCGGCGCCGAGGATCAGCGAGCCGGTGCACACCGAGGTGACGTAGCGGGCGGCCTCGCCCTGGCGGCGCAGGAAGGCCAGGGTCTCTTCGTCGGTCATGACCTCGACCTGGCCGCGGCCGCCGGGCACGCAGATCACGTCGAGCGGCGGGCAGTCGGCGAAGGTCGTGGTCGGCACGATGGCGAAGCGGGCGTCGGTCGGCACCGGCTCCCGGGTCTTCCAGATCATGTGGAGGCGGGCGCCGGGGATGCCGCTCAGGAACTGGGCCGGGCCGGTGGCGTCGAGCTGGGTGACGTTGGGATAGAGCAGGATGCCGATCTGGAGGGGGGCGGGGGCGGACATGGGGGGCTCCGGAGGATGTGTCGAGCGTCACCGTAGCGGCTTCGGCAGTTGGCAGGAATGACAAAGACGCGCGGTTTTCGGCCAACGGCGTGAGGAGCCGCGGCATCGTCGCCGTTCCCCCCGAGGAGACACCGCCGATAGAGTGGCCCATGCATCAAGAGCCGACGGTCGATTCCTCGGCGGCGCGGACCATCGCCGTCGACGCCTATCTCTTCTTCTACCCCCTGGTGACGATGGACCTGACCCGTCGCCAGGCGATCGCGGCGGGCGGGCAGCGGCTGCTCGGCAGGGGCGGCAGCAACGTCTTCACGCACGTGCCGGTCTATCCGCCGGTCGGCTTCCGCGGCGTCGTGCGGCCCAACTTCGATACGCTCTATTCGGTGGCGTGGCTCGACCTGGCGCGCGAGCCGATGGTCCTGTCGGTGCCCGACACGGCCGGCCGTTACTATCTCCTTCAGCTGCTCGACCTGTGGACCGACACGGTCGCGGCTCCCGGTTCGCGCAGCACCGGCACCGGAGCCGGGACCTTCCTGATCGTCGCGCCGGGCTGGCCGCCGCGCATCTCGCAAGCGCTCGGCCTGCCGCCCGAGACGCGGCTGATCGTGGCGACGACGCCGTGCGCCTGGCTGCTCGGCCGCCTCAAGACCGACGGGCCGCCAGACTATGCGGCGGTGCGCGCCCTGCAGGCCGGCCTGACCTTGACGCCGCTGTCGCACTGGGGCGGGCCGCCGCCGGCGGCCGACCCGCAGCCCGATCCCGGGCTCGACCGCGCGACGCCGCCCAAACGGCAGGTCGACGGCATGGCGGCGGAGCCGTTCTTCGCCTACGCCGCCGAGCTCCTGAAGACGACGCCGGCGCACGCCACCGACCAGCCGATGCTCGACCAGCTGCGCAAGCTCGGCATCGTGCCGGGCTGCGGCCTCGACCTCGAAGCGCAGCCGCCGGCCGTGCGCGCGGCGCTGCACGACGCGCCGGCGGCGGCGCAGGCGCTGATGCGGCGCGCCGCCGGGACCTTGGGGCGCCTGGTCAACGGCTGGTCGCTGATCACCGACACGATCGGCGTCTACGGCAACGCCTACCTGCGGCGCGCGGTCATCGCCCAGCGCGGCCTCGGCGCCAATCCGCCGGAGGATGCGGTCTATCCCTCGGCGTCGGTCGACTCGGAAGGCCGGCCGCTCGACGGCCGGTTTCGCTACCGCCTGCATGTCGCGGCCGGCGCCGAGCCGCCGGTCGCCGCCTTCTGGTCGATCACGCTCTACGACCTGGAGGGCTTTCCGACCGCCAACCCGCTCGACCGCTACGCTCTCAGTAGCTGGATGCCGTTGCGCCGCAATCCCGACGGCTCGCTCGACCTCTTCCTGCAGGGCGACAGCCCGGGCCCCGACCGCGAGGCCAACTGGCTGCCGGCGCCGGCGGCGCCGTTCACCCTGACGATGCGGCTCTACGATCCGCGGCCGGAGATCCTGTACGGCGACTGGGTCCCGCCGCCGGTCGTGCGGCAGGACTGATCCGGTTTGCCCGTGCGCCGGCGACGATTGGACACCTGATCGACGTAGGAGTGCAGGACGGCGTTGATGCGGGTCTGGTAGCCGCGTCCGTGGGCCCGGAAAAGTCGAGGACGTCTCGGTCGACCCCCATGTTGAGAACAGCCTTGGGTCGGGGCAAGAAGGCTCGGCTCGAGCTCAATGCCGTAGCCTGAGGCTCCCCACCACCAGCGCCGTGCCGGCGAAGCCGGCGGCCAGCCACAGGGCGGCGCGGGCGGCGGCATTGGCCGCCTCGGGGCCGGCCGAGAAGTCGAACAGGCCGAACATCAGCGCGACCAGGGCGGCGCCCATGGTCTGGCCCAGGGTGCGCGCGGTGGCGATGGTGCCGCCGGCGCTGCCGCTGCGCTCGCGCGGCACGGCGCTCATCATCAGGCGGTTGTTGGGGCCGGAGAAGACGCCGAAGCCGACGCCGCACAGGACCAGCCGCCACATCACGTTGGGCGCCGACGGATCCTGCGGCAGCAGGGCGAGCAGCAGCAGGCCGCTGGTCATGCTGGTCAGCCCGATGGCACCCAGCAGGCCGGGAT
Organism: Reyranellaceae bacterium; assembly: GCA_046349275.1. Taxonomy (GTDB): domain Bacteria; phylum Pseudomonadota; class Alphaproteobacteria; order Reyranellales; family Reyranellaceae; genus Reyranella. The sequence goes on from JAXMCN010000004.1 coordinate 236,078, forward strand.
GATGGCGGTCGGCCAAGCGGCCGGCGATCGGCGCAATCGCCGCCAGAGCCAGCGGCCAGGCGGTCAGCAGCAGGCCGGTGTCGGTGGTGCTGCGCCCCAGCACGGTGTGGAAGAAGAACGGCAGGCTGACGAAGGCCAGGCCCTGCGCCGTGAAGGTGCACGAGGCGGCGCTGATCGACAGCGAGAAGATCGGCCGGCGGAAGACGTCGATCGGCACCATGGGATGGCTGAGGCCGCGCTGGCGCCAGATGAAGAGGGTGCCCAGCAGCGCCGCGGCGACCAGCTCGGCGACGATCACGCCGGCGCCGTGGCCGTGCGCCATGCCGTCGATGCCGAAGATCAGCAGCCCGAAGGTGCCGCCCGACAGCGCCGCCGACAGCACGTCGAACGGCCGGTGGACGTGCTCGGTGTGCGGCAGGAAGCGCTGCGCCAGGACGAACGAGACGATGCCGAGCGGAACGTAGACCGCGAACAGCAGCGGCCACGACGCCATGGTCAGCAGCACGGCGCCGATCGACGGACCGGCGGCCAGCGAGGTCGCGACCACCGTGGTGTTGAAGCCCAGCCCGCGGCCCAGCATGGCGCGCGGGTAGATGGCGCGCACCAGGGCCGGCTGCACCGACATGATGGCGGCGCCGCCCAGCCCCTGCAGGCCGCGCGCGGCGATCAGCCAGGGCAGCGACGGCGCCAGCGCGCAGGCCACCGAGGCGACCGAGAACAGCGCCAGCCCGACCCGGTAGACGTGGCGGTAGCCGACGATGTCGGCCAGCGCCGCTACCGGCAGCAGGCAGACCATCAGTGCGATCTGGCTGGCGTTGACGATCCAGATCGAGCTCTCGGCGGTGATCTTGAGATCCTGGGCGATGTAGGGCAGCGCCAGGTTGGTCATCGAGTTGCTGAGCACCGACATCGACAGGCCGATGGTGATGGTGGCCACCGCCAGGATGCGGGGCCATCCCGCTTGCATCCCGTCGACGGGTGCGGCGGCGGTCTCGGTCTCTGCCGCCATCTCTACTGGAGGACCGTCGGCGTGTCGCCGCCGATGGTGGTACGCTGCATCAGGCGCTTGTACTTCACCGGATCGTAGTAGGTGGCGCGGTGAAGCACCGCACGATTGTCCCACACGACCACGTCGCCCTCGCGCCAGGCATGCGACAGCCGGAACTCGGGCCGGTCGGCGCGCTGCGACAGCTCCCACAGCAGCGCCTCGCCGGTGGCGCGCGGCCAGCCGACGATGTGGCCGGCATGGGCGCCGATGAACAGGGCGCGGCGGCCGTTGATCGGATTGTCCTGGAACAGCCGCTGCTTGACCGGCGGCAGCTCGGCCAGCGCCTTGGCGCTCAGGATGCCTTTCTGGATTCGGTCGCGCGAGTATTGCAGCGAATGCTCGGCGACCAGCGGATGGACCGTCGCCTGCAGCGCCGGCGGCAGGGCGTCCCAGGCGGCGCGCATGCACAGGAACTCGGTGTTGCCGCCCTCCGGCGGGCAGATCCGCGCCGTCAGCACCGAGCACAGCGACGGGATGCGCTTGAACGACGAATCGGAATGCCAGAGGTAGTTGGCCTTCTGGTAGATCATGCGCATGTCGCCGGGCGGGATCGGCTCGCCGGTCTCGATGTCGAGGTTCGACTGGCGCTGGAACTTGGAGCCGGCCGCGGGATTGGCGCTGAGCGTGGTCTCGAGCGGGCCGAACAGCTCGCTGAACCGCACCTGCTTGTCGTCGTCCATCGGCTGGTCTCGGAAGACCAGCACCGAGTGCTCCTCGAAGGCGGCGCGGATCGGCCCGAACTCGCGGGCCGACAGCGGCTGCGTGATGTCGATGCCGCTGACCTCCGCGCCGAACAGCGGATGCAGCCTGGTGACCTTGATCGGGCCGGTGTTGCGCATGGCCTTGTCCTCCTCGGCCGTCTCCGCTCAGTCGACGATCGCCTGGTAGGTGAGCACGCGCAGCTCGCGGCGGATCGGATAGGTCGAGGACGGCATCAGCTGGGTCAGCAGCACCACCGCCATGTCTTCCTTGGGATCGCACCAGAAGGCGGTCGAGGCGGCGCCGCCCCAGGCATATTCGCCGGGCGTCCCGACGATATGAGCCTTGGCCGGGTCGATCGTCACCGAGAAGCCCAGCCCGAAGCCGATGCCGGTGTAGGTCGATTCGGAGAAGCGCGGCGAGCCCATGTCGGCCATGTCGCCGTTCAAATGGTTCATCGTCATCAGCTCGACCGTCTTGCGGCCGAGCAGGCGGACGCCGTCGAGCTGGCCCTTGTTCAGCATGAACTTGCAGAAGCGCATGTAGTCCGACGCCGTCGCGACCAGGCCGCCGCCGCCCGAGTTGACCGGGCGCGGCGCGAGGTAGCGGCTCTTGCCGGGATCGTCGAGCAGCTCGAGCTTGCCGCCCGGACCGGCGGAATAATTGGCGGCGAAGCGCTCGTGCTTGGCGGCCGGGACGTGGAAGTCGGTGTCGACCATGCCGAGCGGGTCGATCACCTTCTCCTTCAGATAGACCTCGAAAGGCTGGCCCGAGATGACCTCGACCAGATAGCCCAGCACGTCGGTGGCGACGCTGTAGTTCCACGCCTTGCCCGGCTGGGCGATCAGCGGGAAGGTAGCGAGCTTCTCGACCTGCTGCTTGAGGCTGGTCTTGGCCATCTGGAAGTCGACGCCATCCTTGCCGCGATACAGGCTGTCGACGGGGTTCGCTTCCATGAAGCCGTAGGTCAGGCCCGACGTGTGGGTCAGCAGGTCGCGGAAGGTGATCTCGCGCTCGGCCGGCACGGTCTCGAGCTTGCCGCGGCTGCCGCCCGAGTAGACCCGCGGATTGGCGAAGGCCGGGATGAACTTCGAGATCGGGTCGTCGAGCTGGAAGCGGCCCTCCTCGTACAGCATCATGATCGCCGTCGAGGTCAGCGGCTTGGTCATCGAGTAGATGCGGAAGATCGTGTCGGGCCGCATCGGCCGGTTGCGCTCGAGGTCGGCCTTGCCGGCGACCTCGGCGAAGGCCAGCTCGCCGCGGCGCATCACCACGGTGACCATGCCGGCCAGCTTGCCGCTGTCGACCCAGCGGTGCATCCACTGGCGCACGCGGTCGAGCCGCGGAGCGGAAAGGCCGACCTGTTCGGGCGAAACGAGCGGCAGGGTGTCCATGGCGATCCTCCTCAGTGTGCCGTTACACTAGCCCAGGACAAAGCGGGCAGACACGCCAGAAACGGGAGGGCGCCATGGCGAGATTGTGTGAAGGACGGGTCGCGATCGTCACCGGAGGAGCGCGCGGCGTCGGCCGCGAGCATTGCCTCATGCTGGCCGAGCACGGCGCCAAGGTCGTGGTCAACGACCTCGGCGGCGACCGCGCCGGCCAGGGCAACGACGTCGGCCCGGCCCAGGCCGTGGTCAACGAGATCAAGGCGATGGGCGGCGAGGCGGTGGCCAACGGCGACGACGTCTCCGACTGGAACGGCGCCAAGCGCATGATCGACCAGGCGGTCTCGGCCTTCGGCAAGCTCGACGCCGTGGTGCTGAACGCCGGCATTCTGCGCGACCGCATGCTCGTCAACATGAGCGAGGACGAGTGGGACGCGGTGATCAAGGTGCATCTCAAGGGCACCTTCGCGCCGGCTCGCCATGCCGCCGCCTATTGGCGCGACCAGGCCAAGGCCAAGGGCGGGCCGGTCGACGCCCGCATCGTCACCACGACCTCGGTCTCGGGCATCTACGGTAATATCGGCCAGACCAACTACGGGGCGGCCAAGGCCGGCATTGCCGCCTTCACGGTGATCGCCGCCCGCGAGCTCGGTCGCTACGGCATCACCGTCAACTCGATCTCGCCCTCGGCCTTCACCCGCATGACCGAGGACCTGCGCTCGTACAGCGAGGAGGACAAGAAGCGGCGCGATCCCAAGTGGATCGCCCCGGTGGCGACCTGGCTGGTCAGCGAGGAGAGCCGCGAGATCACCGGCCGCGTCTTCCAGGCCGGCAACGGCCAGTTCGCCGTCGCCGAGGGCTGGCACAAGGGTCCGATGGCCGAGCAGATCATGGATCCCTACCAGGCCGGCAAGGTGCTGACCGAACTCGCCCGCAAGGCGCGCAAGAACGCCGGCATGGACGGCATGGACCTCGACTGAGGTCGCGTTGACGCCTCCCGCTGCAGCTCCTATGCACTGCGGCGGGAGGACCTGACATGGCGAGACTGAATAGACGGACCCTGCTGGGGGCCGCCCCCGCGATCGCGCTCGCGCCGGGCCTGTCGCGCGCCGACACCTGGCCGAGCAAGCCGATCCGCTGGGTGGTGCCGTACACGGCCGGCGGCCTGACCGACGTCGTGACCCGGCTGACCCTGGAAAAGATGAATGTCGGCCAGACCTTCGTGGTCGACAACAAGCCGGGTGCCAACTCGCAGATCGGCGCCGAGATCGTCGCCAACGCTGCCCCCGACGGCTACACCTTCCTGACCGTCATCGCCGCGCACGCCGCCAACAAGACGCTTTACGCCGGCAAGCTGAAGTTCGACCCGGTGAAAAGCTTCACGCCGGTGTCGCTGGTCGGCGTCGCCCCGCTGATCATGCTGGTGACCAACGACCTGCCGGTGAAGAACGTCGCCGAGTTCATCGCCTACGCCAAGAAGAACCCGGGCAAGATCTCGTTCGGATCCTCGGGTGTAGGCGCCGCTGCTCATCTCACGAGCGAGCTGATGAAACAGGTCGCCGGGATCGACATGGTGCACGTGCCGTACAAGGGAACGGCGCCGGCGCTGGCCGATCTTGTCTCCGGCAATATCCAGATGCTGCTCGACGTGCCGATCGGCGTCATGCCGCAGGTCCGCACCGGCAAGGTCCGGGCGCTGTGCATGCTGTCCAAGGGCCGCGTGCCGGGGGTCGAGGAGATCCCGACAATCGTCGAGGCCGGCGGCCCGCCGATCGAATCCTCGAGCTGGGTAATGTTCCTGGCGCCGGCCGGCACGCCGGCTGAGATCGTCGGCAAGCTTCAGGCCGAGGTCGCCAAGGCGGTGAAGGACGAGTCCCTGCGCAAGCGGCTGGCCGAGCAGGCGGTGATCCCGGTCGGCGCGACGCCGGCCGACACGGGCAAGTTCCTGCAGGACGAGATCGACAAGTGGGAGAAGGTGATCACCACGGCCGGGGTCAAGGCCGAGGGCTGATATTCACTTGGGCTCGTAGCCCGGGACCCAGCGCTCGAACTGCGGGAGATCGTCCCGGATCTCCCACCATGGCGCCTTGGACGCGGTGAACACGTGCAGCCGCGGTAGCACGCCGGGATCGCCGTCCAGCAGCCCGGCCGGCACACTCACCGTCTCGAGGTAGGGCGCCTGCCCGGGAACGAGCGAACTGCATATGCGGCAGAAGGCCCGGAAGCTACCGGGGGCCGATTCATAGCGGTTGATCATGTCCTCGCCGCTACGCCAGCGGAACTTGCTCTTCTCGACATGGGCGTAGGTGGCGAAGCTGGCGCCGGTGAGCTTGCGGCAGTTGGCGCAGTGGCAATGGGTCATCGACCGCACGGCGTCGACCTCGAACCGAACGCCCCCGCAGGCGCAGCTTCCCGTGATCATCGGTCGGCAGGCTGGCGGCGCCGGACTCTGGCCTCTGTGGCATTTGCCACAGAAGCGCGGTTCACCGCGGACGCTCGAAGATGTCGAGCGGCAGCACCGCCGAGACGGTCATGTTGGGCACGTCGACCACTTGGCTGACCCGCAGGTCGACGGCGACGCTGGCCAGGCAGTAGGCCTGTTCGCGGCTGTAGCTGTAGGCTTGGGCGATATAGTCGATCATGTTGATCAGGGCGTTGCGCGCCGCGAGCGTGAGGTTCTCCGACTCGGCGCGGCCGTCGGCGTGCAGCGACTGGCCGGTGGTGGCGTAGAAGCCCTTGCTCGGGGTGATGCCGTGCGCGCCGTGAACGCCCGCCGCGCCGTGATGGGCATGGCCGGGCAGGGCATAGGACGGGTCGCGCTGATTGCGCCGCCGCGCCTCGCCCTTGAGCAACTCGAAGCGGGCGACGAACTTGGCCGAGGTCTCGACCGCCGTGCCGCAGGATTCGCCGTCGCCCTGGGCGAAGTGCGCGTCGCCGACGGAGAACAAGGCGCCCGGCACCTGCACCGGCAGGTACAGGGTCGCCCCGGCGGTCAGCGCCTTGATGTCGAAGTTGCCGCCGGTCTCGTGCGGCGAGATGGTGCGCAGCGCCGTGCGCGCGATGTCCGGGGTCGTCGGCACGGCGCCCGCCGGGTCGGGCGGCATCACCATGCCGCCGCGGCCGAGCAGCTCGGCCTCGCGCGCCACGATGCGCTGCAGCAGCTCGTGCGACGGCGCCACGCCCATGACGCCCATGAACGGCGCGCCGGGGATGCGCACGCCGGGCAGCTGCGGCGACACGGCGAAGCCGCCGGCCATTTCCCAGTGCACCAGGAACGGCGTGGTGAACAGGTCACGCAGGAAGCCGAAACCGGGCATGATCGCCGTGAAGCCGCGATCGGCGGTGACGATGTCCTCGATCCTGACCGCCAGCAGGTCGCCCGGTTCGGCGCCCTCGACATGCACCGGCCCGGTCATCGGATGGACGCGGCCCATGTCCATGGCGGCGAGGTCGGCGGCGGTGGTCCTGGGCGTGATCTGGTCGTCGCAGCCGTCGATCGTGCCCATCTCGACGGTCGAGCCGGAGGCGATGCGGATCTTCGGCTCGATGTCGGGATGCCAGCGATTGTGCCCCTTGTCGGCCTGATGGCCGAGCGGCACTGCCGCATCGACATGGATGTGGTGATGCGCCATGCAGCCCTCCGCTTTGGTCGAGGGGACGATGCAAGCGCGGTGCCACCGACGGTGTCGGCGGCCCTACTGTCCGCCGCAGGAAACGTCGCCTTCGCGGCAGTCGAGCTGGTGCTCGAGGTCCTTGACCCGTTGCGCCGTCAGGCGCGTCCGGCACATCGTGACCATCATGCCGTGGATCGAGCCGCCCTCGGTGCCCATGGTTTCGAAGATGCATTCCTGCTCGCGGAAGCGCAGCCAGGTCACCTGGGCCTCCCGCAGCCGCCCCTGGCCGTTGCTCGAGATCTTGGCCATCAGCGCCTTGTAGACGTCGTTCAGCCGGCGATCGGCCTTGTCGAAGTCGGCGGCCGCCGCGGCGTTCAGCTCCCGCTGGCTCTGGGTGGCGGCGGGGAACGCCGCCCCGCCGACCGCTGTCAGAACCAGCAGCGCGGCGACGAAGCGCTTCATCGCACGATCGCGGCGAGCGTCTTCAGCACGCCGGCCTGCGGCCAGGTCCAGCCGCTCGCGTCCTCGTAGGCGCGCATGGCGCGCAGCACCAGCGCGTCGGCGCGCGGCGGGCCGATGATCTGCAGGCCGACCGGCAGGCCGGCGGCGGTGAGGCCGGCCGGCATCGAGGCGGCCGGCTGGCCGGTCAGGTTGCAGGGCAGGGTGTAGGGCGCGCCCTTGGTCCAGCGCGGGAAGGCCTCCGTATTGTACAGGGTCTCGACCGGTGGGCCGGCGGTCGGCGCGACCGGCGCCAGCAGGAGGTCGTGGCGCTGGTGCCAGAGCGCGAGGTCGCGCGCCAGCTTGCTGCGCGCCTCGAAGGCGCGGGCATAGTCGGCCAGGGTGATCGACAGTCCCTTCTCCGCGGTGGCGCGGAAGCCGGGATCGAGCTTGCCGTGCAGCTGGGTCGGGATCAGGCGCAGCCGCGTGGCGAAGGCGCCGATCCACAAGGGCTCGAACGAATTCTGCAGCGGCTCGATCAGCGGCCCGACCTCCTCGACGACGGCACCGAGGTCCTCGAAGCGGCGGGCGGCGGCGGCGACCAGCGCGCGCACCTCCGGATCGGCCGCGATGTGGCCGAAGTCGAGGCTGAGGCCGATCCGCAGGCCGCGCACGCCCTGCTCGAGGCCGACCGTCCAGTCGCGCGGCTCGGCCGGCAGCGAGCGCCAGTCGCGCGGATCGGGGCCGGCGCTGGCATTGAGCGCCAGCGCCGTGTCGAGCACGCTGCGCGCCAGCACGCCCTGGCTGATCGTATCGGAGAACGGCGAATCGGCGGGATGCTGCGCGATGCGGCCATAGCTCGGCTTCAGCCCGACCAGCCCGGTATGGCCGGCCGGGATGCGGATCGAGCCGCCGCCGTCGTTGCCGTGATTGAACGGGTTGACGCCGGCCGCGGTCAGCGCCGAGGCGCCGCCCGACGAGCCGCCCGGCGAGTGCGCGAGGTTCCACGGGCTGCGCGTCGTGCCCTGCAAGGGCGAATCGGTCAGTGCCTTCCAGCCGAACTCCGGCGTCGTGCTCTTGCCGAGCAGCACCATGCCGGCGGCCAGGAAGCGATCGACGATCGGCGCGTTCTCGACCGAAGCGGCGTCGTCCGTCGCGTGCGAGCCGTAGCGGGTCGGCCAGCCCTTGACCGGCGTGGTGTCCTTGATCGTGGTCGGCACGCCGTCGAGCGGCGACAGCGGTGCGCCGGCCTGCCAGCGCGCCTCCGACGCCCGGGCGGCGGCGCGGGCGCCGTCGGCGTCGATCAGCACGAAGGCGTTGAGATGCGGCTGCACCGCTTCGGCGCGCGCCAGCATCCTGTCCGTCACCTCGACAGGCGAAATCTCGCGGCGACGGTAGAGGATGGAAAGCTCTTGGGCGCCGAGCCAGGCGAGATCGCGATCGGACATCGGCGCACCAAAGACCAACGCCGCGGCGACGACAACGGGAAACATCGCCCTTTCGTCCGCCGGCCCGGCAACGCTAAGCTCCGCGCCTTCGGGAGGAAGCGATGACGGAAGTGAAGCTCGGCGCGGCGACGGTGCGGCGCATCGAGGAATCCTACGAGCCCAACTTCGACGCCAAGACCTTCTTCCCCGACTGGAACGAGTCGGTGGTGCGCGAGCATCGCGGCTGGCTGGTGCCCCACCACTACGACGAGGCCTCGGGCATGCTGAAGCTCAGCGTGCACAGCTGGCTGCTGACGGTGGGCGGCAAGCGAATCCTCATCGACACCTGCGTCGGCAATCACAAGTCGCGGCCGCATCGTCCGAAGTGGCATCTGATGGAGACGAAGTACCTCGGGCGGCTGAAGGAAGCCGGCGTCGAGCCCGACCAGATCGACATGGTGATGTGCACCCATCTGCACGTCGATCACGTCGGCTGGAACACGCGGCTCGACAATGGACGCTGGGTGCCGACGTTCAGGAACGCCCAGTACGTGTTCAGCAAGGCCGACTACGACCATTACCTCAAGCTCGACAGCGATCCCGCGACCGGCCCGGTCAACGGCGGTTCGTTCCGCGATTCGGTGCTGCCGGTGGTCGAGGCCGGGCTGACTCACATGATCGACGGCGCCGCCCGCCTCGACGAACATCTCGCGGTCGAGCCGGCGCCCGGGCACACGCCGGGCACCATCGCCATCAAGCTCGACTCGCGCGGCGAGAAGGGCGTGTTCTGCGGCGACATCCTGCACCACGCCGTGCAGGTCTATCATCCGGAGTGGAACAGCTTCGCCTGCGCCGACGCCGAAGGGGCGCGCAAGAGCCGCCGCGCCGTGCTCGAGGATTGCGCCGGTTCCGGCGCGCGCCTGATGCCGTGCCACTTCGGCGCGCCGTTCACCTGCCACATCGACCACAAGGGCGCCGGCTTCGTGCCGCGCTTCGACGGCGCGTTCTGAGTTCCGTTTCCGACTGTCAGCAACCCAAGGGGAGGACGTGATGATCTACGAGCTGCGAGTCTACAAGTGCGTGCCGGGCCGCTTGCCGGCCCTGCTCAACCGCTTCGCCAACATCACCTTGAAGCTGTGGGACAAGCACGGAATCAAGCAGGCCGGCTTCTGGACCACCCTGGTCGGCGAATCGAACCAGGAACTCTACTACCTGCTGGCCTGGGACTCGCTGGCCGACCGCGAGAAGAAGTGGAACGCCTTCGCGGCCGATCCCGAGTGGCTGGCCAAGCGCGCCGAGACCGAGAAGGACGGCGCCATCGTCGCCAACGTCTCGAACCAGTTCCTGGCGCCGACCGCCTTCTCGTCGGTCAAGTAGTCTTCCGGACCGCGCGTCTCCGGGACCGCGCGCCTCCAGGCGCGCTCATGAGCTTGAGCGCGCCTAGAGACGCGCGGTCCCTTTTGACCTGGACCCCCTGGGACCGCGCGCGTCCACGCGCGCTCATGGACTCCGGGCTGCACAGCCCGGCCGAGCGGAGGACCACTGCCAAGCGCCAGCCGTCTCCACGAGCCCGGCCCTCACCGGGTTGTCCTCGACGTAGGCGATCGTTCGCGCCAAGTGCTCTTCGGTGCGCATGTAGCGATCGAAATAGTCCTTGTGCCAGAACGGCCCGCGACGGCCGAGTTGGAGGTTCGCCCGGCGGGCCGTGAACGAATTCCAGGACGCCACGATGCCGCCCAGCCCGTCGCGCTCTGTCGGCTCCCGCACGGCGTGCACGTGGTTGGGCATGACGCACCAGGCGAGCAGCCGATAGCGCGCGCCGTCGAAGTGCAGCAGGGCGTCCTCGACGAGGCGCGCGATCTCGGGATGGCGCAGCCAGCAGTCGCCGAGTCCGGCATCGAGGCGGCGGTCCGTCTCGACAAGCCAGTCCGGCCGCACCGCCAGGCCATGGATGGCCGCGTCCGGCAGGCTGTCGACCAGCCGGAAGGTGACGAACTGGATCGTTTCCGGCGAGTCGAAGTGCGGCAGGTAGCCTCGCGAATGCCAGCCCTTGGGGGTTATGGAGTAACCATGGGTTGTGTCGTGCATCGACTATACATGAAAGTGCACGAGCGCGCCTGGAGGCGCGCGGTCCCAAGGCCGAGATCAAGGGACCGCGCGCGCTCAGGGGGGCGCGATCACTCGGCCTTGAGGCCCATCTCCTTGGCGAGGCGGGTCCACTTGGCGAGGTCGGCGGCGACGTAGGCGGCGAACTCGGCGGGCGTGCCGAACTGCGGGTCGGCGCCCAGCTCGAGGAACTTCTGCGCCACCTCGCGCGAGCGGATGGTGGCGTCGACCGCGGCGTGCAGCCGGTCGGTCAGCCCGGGCGCAGCGCCGGCCGGCAGGAAGATGCCGTAGGAGATCGCCGCCTCGTATCCCGGCAGGCCCGACTCGGAAATCGTCGGGATGTCGGGCGCCGCCGCCGAGCGCTTCAACGTGGTCTGCGCCAGCGCCCGCATCTTGCCGGCCTTGACGTGCGGCAGCGCCGTCGACAGGCCGCCGAAATAGACGTCGACCAGGCCGGCCATCAGGTCGGCGAGCGCCGGCCCGCCGCCCTTGTAGGGCACGTGGACGATGTCGACCTTGCCCATCGCCTTGAACAGCTCCAGCGCCAGATGCGTCGCCCCGCCGGCGCCGGCCGAAGCGCCGTTCAGCTTACCCGGCTGCTCGCGCGCCAGCGTCAGCAGTTCGCGCACGCTGCGCGCCGCGAGGTCGTTGCGCACCACCAGCAGCATCGGGTTGATGCCGACCGGCGCCACCGCGGTGAAGTCGATGCGCACGTCGTAGGGCAGGTTGGGGTTGAAGGCCGGCGCCACCGTCGTCGAGCCGTTCGAAGCGAGCATGAAGACGCCGCCGTCGGGCACCGACTTGGCGACCGACTGGGCGGCGATCTCGCCGTTGGCGCCCGGCCGGTTCTCGACCACCACCGATCGCTTCAGTCGCTCGCCGATGCCCGGCGCGATGACCCGCGCCAGCAGATCGTTGGGACCGCCCGGCGGGAAGCCGACGACGAAGCGCAGCGGCCGATCGGGAAACTCCGCATCCTGGGCGCGGGCGCCGCGATCCGGCAGGACCAGCGGCACGGCGAGAGAGGCCGCCAGGGCGGCGCGGCGCGTGAGCATGTGCATGGCGAAACATGCTAGGCTCTCTTCACACGGGAGGAAACACAATGAAGCGTCGCAAAATGCTGGCCGTGGGTGCGGCCGCCGTGAGCGCGAGCCTCGCGTCGGAGGCTTGGGCGCAAGCGAAGATCGCCGGCGACGTGCGCCTGTTCTGCGGCTTCGCGCCCGGCGGCACCGCCGACCTGCTGTGCCGCATCCTGGCCGACGCCGCGATGCCCGAGGTCGGCCAGAAGATCGTGGTCGACAACAAGACCGGCGCCTCCGGCTTCATCGCCAACGAGGCGGTGGCCAACGGCGCGCCGGACGGGCGCACGATCGGGCTGGCGGCGATGGCGGCGCTGTGCGTGTCGCCGGTGATGCCGGGCCAGAAGCTGCCGATCGACGTCGATCGCGACCTGACGCCGATCGCCAACATCGCCGGCGTCTACAACATGCTGGTGTTCGGCAAGCACGTGCCGTTCCGCACCGTCCCGGAGCTGATCGAGCACGCGAAGAAGAATCCCGGCAAGCTGAGCTACGCCTCGGCCGGCAACGGCACGTCGCAGCATCTCGCCGGCGAGCTGTTCAAGAAGATGGCCGGGGTCAACCTGCTGCACGTGCCCTATCGCGGCGGCGCGCCGGCGATCCAGGACATGGTGGCCGGCAATTGCGACATGATGTTCGGCAACATGCCGGAGTTCCTCGGCCAGATCGGTGGCGGCGGACTGATCCCGATCGCCTTCGGCTCGCCGCGGGTGTCGCCGCTGTTCCCCAAGCTGCCGCTGATCTCGCAGACCCTGCCCGGCTACGAGGTGGTCAACTGGTTCGCGATCTTCGGCTCGCGCGGCCTGCCGGACGACCTGACCACGACCTGGAACAAGGCGCTGCGCGCCGCGGTCGCCAAGCCGGACGTACAGAAGCGCTTCCTCGACAACGGCATGGACACGGTGATCGGTTCGCCCGCCGAGCTCAAGGCGACGATCGCCGCCGACCGCAAGAAGTGGGCGGCGGTGATCCAGGACGCCGGCATCCGCGTCGACTGAGCCGCGAGGAAGAGACAAATGCCCCTGGCGAGCACCGATACCGGCGCGCTCCACTACGAGTCCGTCGACCAGACCGCGCCGTGGCGCGACACCGGCGAGGCGATCCTGTTCCACCACGGAATCGGCAGCTGCGCCGAGATCTGGCGCGGCTGGTGGCCGGCGCTGATCGATGCCTACCGGCTGGTCAGCTTCGACATGCGCGGCAGCGGCCGCTCGGTGGTGCCGCCGAGCGACTTCGCCTGGTCGCTCGACCTGCTGGTCGAGGACGTGTTCGCGGTCGCCGACGCGGCCGGCCTCCAGCGGTTCCACCTGGTCGGTGAATCGATGGGTGGCACGGTGGCGCTGGCGGCGGCGATCGCCCGGCCCGACCGCATCGCCTCGTTGACGATCAGCAACGGCGCCCATGTCGGCGGCTCGATCGCCGGCGTCGCGGCATGGCGGCGGCAGCTCGACGAGGGTGGCTCGCAGGGCTGGTCGGACGCCTTCATGCCCGGCCGCTTCCACGACGGTGCCGTGCCGGCGCGCGACCGCGCCTGGTTCGCCGCCCAGCAGGCCCGCTGGACGCGGGACTCGATCCTCAACGCGCTGGCCGTGCTGGTCGACACCGACCTGACGGCGCGGCTTGCCGAGGTGCGCTGCCCTGTGCTGCTGCTGCATCCCGACGGCAGCCCGTTCATTCCGGTCGCGGTGATGGCCGAACTGGCCCGACGGCTGCCCGATTCTCGGCTGAACGTGATCGGGCCGGCACGCCACGGGTTGCCTTTCTCACATGCCGCGCAGTGTGTGGCGCTGTTGCGATCCTTTCTCGACACCCGCAAGGCGGACTGATATCCGTTCGCGCCTACGTCCCGGGGAGGACGGCAAGTAACCCAAGAGGGAACGATGAGACGCGTGTTGGCTGGCGTCGCCGCCCTGGCGATCACCCTGAGTGCGGCGCCCGGATTCGCCCAGGAAAAGCTCACCGTGTGGTGGGTCAAGGGCTTCTACAAGTCCGAGGACGAGGCGCTCTACGCCGCGATCAAGAAGTACGAGGCGAAGAGCGGCGTCAAGGTCGAGCTGTCGCAGTACGCGGTGCAGGACATGAACGCCAAGTCGGTGGCGGCGCTCGATGCCGGCACGCCGCCCGACATCGCCTATTCCGACACCTACGACGTGCAGACCGCCGGCAAGTGGGCGTTCGACGGCAAGCTCGAGGACCTCAGCGACGTCATCGAGCCGATGAAGGACCGCTTCGCGCCGGTCACCATCGAGACCGCCTACCTGTTCAACGACAAGGCCAAGAAGAAGGCCTATTACGGCTTCGCGCTGAAGCAGCAGACCCTGCACATCCAGTACTGGAAGGACATGCTGGGCCAGGCCGGCTTCAAGGAAAACGACCTGCCGGGCACGTGGAACGAGTACTGGTCGTTCTGGTGCGACAAGGTCCAGCCGGCGATCCGCAAGGCGACCGGCCAGCGCGTTTACGGAATCGGCAGCCCGATGGGCGTCGAATCGACCGATTCGTTCCAGTCGTTCCTGAGCTGGGTCGACGCCTACAACGTCAAGCTGGTCGACGACAACGGCAAGGTGCTGGTCGACGACCCAAAGGTGCGCGAGGGCCTGATCAAGGCGCTCAAGGACTATACCGACGTCTACACGCGCGGCTGCACGCCGCCGTCGTCGACGACCTGGAAGGATCCCGACAACAACGTCGCCTTCCACAACCGCACGATCGTGATGACGCACAACTACACGATCTCGATCGCCGCCAAGTGGCTCGACGACGCCAACAACGAGACCCTGACCCCCGAGCAGCGCGCCGCCGGCCGCAAGGCCTACGACGAGCTGATCGCGACGGCGGGCTTTCCCAAGAAGCCCGACGGCTCGCCGATGGTCTACCGGACCGCGGTCAAGGTCGGCGTGATCTTCCAGGACTCCAAGAACAAGGCGCGCGCCAAGGACTTCCTCAAGTTCATGCTCGAGGAAGAGAACCTGCGTCCTTACGTCGAGGGCGCCCTGGGCCGCTGGTTCCCGGTGACCAAGGCGAGCCAGGAAAGCCCGTTCTGGCAGGCCGACCGCCATCGCAAGGCGGTCTACGACCAGTTCAAGGCCGGCACCCTGCCGTTCGAGTTCACCAAGAACTGGCGGTTCACGATCCTGAACAACGAGAACGTCTGGGCCAAGGCGATGAACCGCGTCGTCAACGAGAAGGTGCCGGTCGACAAGGCGGTCGACGAGATGATCGTCCGCATCAAGCAGGTCGCCGGCTGAGCGACCTGCAGACCGCGTTCGCGTACCAATGACGGCCACGACGACGATCGACTCCGCGGCCCGCCGGCAACCCCGGCGGGTCTTTGGTTTCGCCCTGTCCGAGAAGCAGGTCTGGGGCCTGCTGTTCACCGCGCCGTACATCGCGGTGTTCCTGGGCTTCGTCGTCTTCCCGGTCGGCTACGCCTTCTGGCTGGCGCGCAGCCCGCATCTCTACGTCGAGCTGGCGCAGGACCCGATCTTCCTGCGCACCGTGGTCAACACCCTGGTGTTCCTGATCGTCGCCATCAACGTGAAGATGGTGATCGCGCTGTTCCTGTCCGGCTTCTTCGCCCAGAAGCGCTGGTGGGTGAAGGTGCTGGCGGTGCTGTTCGTGCTGCCCTGGGCGGTGCCCTCGATCCCGACCATCCTGTCGGTCCGCTTCATGCTCAATCCGGAATGGGGCGTGATCAACACGCTGATCTTCCGGCTGACCGGCGACGACGGGCCGAACTGGCTGAACGACCCGACCCTGGCGCTCAGCCTGTCGATGGTCGTGCATATCTGGAAGTCGCTGCCGTTCTGGACCCTGATCCTGCTGGCCGGCCGGCTCGGCATCCCCGGCGAGCTCTACGAGGCGGCGTCGGTCGACGGGGCGGGGGCATGGCATCGCTTCCGCTTCATCACCTGGCCGTCGATCAGCACGCTGTACGTGACCTGTACCCTGCTCTCGATGATCTTCACGGTCGGCGACTTCAACAGCGTCTACCTGCTGACCGGCGGCGGCCCGGCCGACCTCACGCACGTGCTGGCGACCTTGGGCATCCGTTACCTGCGGCTCGACCAGCTCGGCCTGGCCATGGCGTCGATCGTCTGCGCCCTGCCGCTGATCCTGCCGCTGGTCTACTTCATGATGCGGCGGCTGTCGCGATGAGCCGCCCGCTCACCTGGCGTCGCCTGATGCGCGGCGTGTCGACCGAGTCGGCGCTGCTGCTGGTCGGCATCCCGGTCCTGCTGTGGACCCTGATTCCGATCTACCACATGTTTCTGTTCGCGATCTCGCCCAAGGACGCGGCTTTCTCCGGTCAGCTGTGGCCGACCGAGCCGACCCTGCGCAACTTCGGCATCGTGTTCGGCCAGAAGCACCATTTTCTCTATCACTTCTGGCAGCAGATGCTGAACTCGCTGGTGATCTCGGCCGGCACGGCCCTGCTCACCCTGCTGATCGCCAGCGCCGCCGCCTTCGCCATCAGCCGGCTGCGCATGAAGGGCGGCCGGCTGGTCATGAACCTGGCGCTGCTCACCTACTTCATCCCGGCCGCCTTCCTGGCGGTGCCGATGTACAAGACGATGGGCCTGTACGGTCTGCTGAACAACGACTGGGCGCTGGTCCTGGCCATGGTCACGGTGGCCTCGCCCTATGCCATCTGGATCCTGCGCCAGGCCTCCGACAAGCTGCCGGTCGAGCTCGACGAGGCGGCGCTGATCGACGGCGCCTCGCCGTTCCAGATGTTTCGCCTGATCTACATCCCGCTGATGGTGCCGTCCCTGATCGCGGTCGGCACCTACGCCCTGCTGCTGGCCTGGAACGAGTACCTCTACGCCTTCCTGCTGCTGTCGCGCGAGACCGCGATCACCCTGCCGGTGGCGCTGGGCAACTTCCTGTCGGCCGACGATTCGCCGTGGGAGCTGCTGATGACCGCCGGCTTCATCTACGCCCTGCCGCCGGCGGCGATCTACTACGCCTTCCGCAAGTACATGTCGTCCGGCCTGACCGCCGGCGCGGTCAAGGGCTGATCACTCCGCCGGCTTCGGCGCGCCCGTGCCGTGCATGCGGGCGGACTCGTCGGGCAGCGGCGCGAGGCCGGCATACTTGGCGCAGGCCAGCAGGATGGCCGCCACGCCGAGGTAGCTGATCACCATCGAGGGTGTGCGGCCGACGCCCAGGGCCTCGGCATGGATCAGGCCGAAGAAGGTGAAGACCGCGCCGGCTAGGGCGAAGGCCGCGGCCTTCATGAAGTCGCGCTCGATGATGAACACGGTGATGGAAGCCAGCACGATGCCGGCCAGGGTGGCGCCGCCGCCCAGGATTTCCAGCCCATGATACAGCACGCCGGTCTGGTCGAGCTTGTCGAGGCCGACGGCGCTCGCGGAGGTGCCGGCGGCGTTCAGCGCGCCGTCGATCTGCGTCTTGCCCCAGGCGGCGATCTGCGGCACCAGCGCCAGCACGATCGCCGGCGCGTGCCGCATCGGCGTTTCCTGGAAGGCCTGCGAGCCGATCAGCATGCCGATGTAGAGCAGGATCGGCAGGATCGCGACGACCGGGATCACCGCCATCATCAGGGCGATGACGCCGAACCAGGCCAGCACGATGACCAGCGCGCCGGTGGCCGCCGAGTAGCCGATGCGGCCGCCCATCGCCTTCCAGCCGGGATGGCCGATGTACACCGCATTGATGAACGGGTTGCCCATCAGGCAGCCGACCAGGCTGACCATTCCGTCGGCGGTCAGCACCCGCGTGGTCGGAAACGAATCGCCGGCAGCGGCGGCGCTCTCGACGTTGTCCATCGCCTCGACGAGATCGTAGATGCCGAACGGGATGGCGGTCACCAGGATCACGCCGATGAACTGGAAGCCGCCGAAGACGTGGCCGACCGCCGGCATCGGGTAGGAGAAGCCGAAGCTCGAGAGGGCGGCGCTGACCCCGGCCACGCTCATGCCGCCATAGTCGACGCCGAACAGGGTCGAGCCCCAGGCGATCGCCGCGCCGACGACGATCGCGACCAGGCCACCCGGCACGCCCTTGAAGTAGCGCACGCCGCCGAACCAGTCGGCCAGGATGACGGCGAAGCAGACCAAGCCGATCACCGGGGTCATCGCCATCTGGGCGCCCGGCCGCATCGAGATGAAGGTGATCGAGATGCCGGCCAGCGAGCCGAGCAGGGCAGCGCGCGGCGTGATCTTGCGGATCCACGGCGCGACGAAGCCGCCGGCCATCAGCACGAAGCTCTGCACGAACACCCAGGTCAGGCCGGCTTCCCAGGCCATCACGGGGTCCTTGGTCGCGATCTGGATCGGCAGCATGATCACGAACACGACCACGAACATGTGCGGCACGCTGATGCCCGAGGGCAGGGCGCAGACGTCGCTGCGACCGGTCTCCTTGGCCAGCCGGTAGGCGAGCCAGGCGTAATAGCCCGTGCTGAGGCAGAGCATCAGGCCGGTCGCCGGCAGGATGCGGCCGAACACCAGCTCGTCGGGCATCTTGAGCACGAAGCGCAGCAGGCCGGTGAGCACCAGCATGTTGACCAGGATGTTGGTCCCGAAGCCGAAGAAGGCGTTCCAATCGCCGGGGACCCAGAGCTTTGGCTTGGCCTCGCTGCTCGTCACTGCCATGTCAGCCCCCTCACGCTACTCGAGTTACGTCCCCCCGCGGCTCAGCCTCCGCCGATCGCCGCGATCACGTCGGCCGACTGGCCGACCCAGCCGAAGATGCCGCCCTGGGCCTTGATCATGCGCAGGCCCATCTCCTGGAACTCCGGGAAGTACGAGCCGACGCAGTCCTCGAGCACCAGGCAGTCGTAGCCGCGGTCGTTGGCCTCGCGCACCGTGGTGTTGACGCAGACCTCGGTGGTGACGCCGGTGACGACGAGTTGGCCGATGCCGCGATGCTGCAGGATCGCGTGCAGGTCGGTGGCCCAGAAGGCGCCCTTGCCGGGCTTGTCGATCACCGGCTCGCCGGCGATCGGAGAGAGCTCGGGAATGATGTCGTGGCCGACCTCGCCACGCACCAGGATGCGGCCCATGGGGCCGGGGTCGCCGATCGTCGTGGCGCCGCCGCCGCGCACCTTCTTGGCCGGCGGCAGGTCGGACAGGTCGGGGCGGTGACCCTCGCGCGTGTGCATGACCAGCAGGCCGGCGGCGCGCCAGGCAGCCAGCAGGCGGCGGTTGGGCTCGACGGTGCGGCGCAGCTGCGACACGTCGTTGCCCAGCATCTCGCCGAAGCCGCCGGGCTCGAGGAAGTCGCGCTGCATGTCGATGATCAGCAGGCCGCACTGGGCCGGCTTCAGGACGAAGGGATAGGGCTCGGCCGGAACGGAAACGATTGCTGCCTGCACCGCGGCTCCCCCGTGTGGCGAGGGGCGGCGTCCCGCAACCCTCTGCGGAAGATGCAGCAAACCACGTGCCACTCCGGGACGGGAGACTTCAGGCGGTGTGGGCGCCCGGTCGTCCGTTCTCGACGACGAAGGAGGCGAGCCGGTGCACTGGGCTGGTCTCGACCTTAACGTCGTCGACCGCCTCGAAGCCGACGCTGCACTGGGCGCGAGTCAGCTCGACGGTGGCGAAGCCCCGGCGGTCGCCGCGTGCGTACTTGATGTGCGGATTGGCGCGGACGGCCTCCTGCAGTGCCTTCTCGGTGGGCCCCTGCGAGGTGATCGAGGTGCCGACGAACTCGCTGGCCAGCGGCCGGCCGTCGGCCAGGGCGAGATCGGCGACGAAGTAGGCATGGCGGTCGCCGCCGATCACCACCGGGTTGGCCGGACGATGGCGCTCGATGGCCTCGAGCAGGCGCCGGCGCGCATTGGGATAGCCGTCCCAGCCGTCCATCCAGTAGCGCGGCCCGTCGCTGCCGGCGCGCTGCAGCTCGGCCATCAGGGTCTGCTGTCCGACCAACGTCCAGCGGCCGCTTGCCCGGCGCAGGCGCTCGTCCAGCCAGGCTTCCTGAGCGGCGCCCAGCATGGTGCGCTCTTCTAGCGAGCGCTCGGCGCAGTCGCGCACGATTCCGGGGCGGCCGCCGTTCACGCAGGCCGGCTGGGAGCGGTACTGGCGGTCGTCGAGCAGCAGCAGCTCGAGCAGGTCGCCGAACCGCCAGGCGTCGTAGATGGTCGCCGACGGGCCACGCGGACGCATCGACAGGGGCAGCGGCAGATGCTCCCACCAGGCCTGGTAGGCGGCGGCGCGAATCGCCAGGAAGCGGCCCGGGTCGCGCACCGTGTACGTGCGATCGTCGGCATAGTCGTCGGCGACCTCGTGATCGTCCCAGATCGCCAGGAACGGGAAGGCGGCATGCGCCGCCTGGAGGTCGCGGTCCGACTTGTAGAGCGCGTAGCGGGTGCGGAACTCGGCAAGCGTGGTCGGGATGCCGGCGCCGTGCCGGCGCACCAGCGGCGAGCCCCACGAACTCTCGTAGATGTAGTCGCCGAGATGCACCACGAGGTCGAGGTCGCGCCGTGCCATGTCGCGCCAGGCGCCGTAGTAGCCCTGCTCGTATTGCTGGCAGGAGGCGAAGGCGAAGCGCAGGCGGTCGGGCCGGGCGTCGGCCGCCGGCGCGGTGCGCGTGCGGCCGATCGGGCTCGCCGCATTGCCGGCGCGGAAGCGGTACCAGTACGGCCGGCCGGGCGCGAGGCCGCGCACCTCGACGTGGACCGAGTGGCCGAGAGCGGGCTCGGCCTGGGCCTCGCCGCGCGCCGCGACGCGGGAAAAGGAGTCGTCCTCGGCGATCTGCCAGTCGACCGTCACGGTCTCGTCGGGCATGCCGCCGCCGTCGAGCGGCTGCGGCGCGAGGCGGGTCCACAGCACGACGCCGTCCGGTCGCGGCGCGCCCGAGGCGACGCCGAGGCTGAAGGGATCCTCCGTGAAGACGAACGGCGTGGCGCGAGCCTGCACGGCGGGCGCCGCTACGGCGAGCGCGCCGCCGAGCAGCAGGCGGCGACGCCGGAGGAGGGTCCGAGGGCGCATGGCGGCGCGTGCGGCGCCGGCCGGGTCAGCTGCGGCGCTGCAGGTCGGCCATGAAAGCCTTGAGCCGCGGCGCCCACTTCGCGGCATCGAGCCCGGAGGCCGAGTGCCCGAAGTCGCTGTCGATCTCGAAATAGTCGGCGCTGGCGCCGGCCGCCTTCAGGCTGGCCATCACGCCGGGCGCCAGCGACGGCGGGAACACCTTGTCGGTGCGCGACAGCACGTAGAGCACCCGCGCCTTGAGGCGGCCGAAGTCCTTCTCGGCGTCGAAGCGCACCGCGGCCTTGCGCAGCACGACCAGCGAATTGCCGTCGAACGCCTTGGCCCAGCCTTCGGCACGGCGGCGGATCTCGGCCTCGCGCGCCGCCGGCTCGGGGAAGCGGGCCGCCAGCTGCTCGTCGATCCCGTAGCGCTTCAGGGTCGCCACCCGCATGTCGGTGAGCACCGTCACGATGCCGCCCTTGTCGTAATACCAGCCGCCGTTCCAGTTGGGATCGCGCGCCAGGGTGTCGACCAATGTCTTGACCGAGGCATCGCCGCCCGAGCCCTTGGGGGCGCTGACCACCGGTACCAGCCCGTCCATGAAGTCGGGATAGCTGACGCCCCATTGGAAAGTCTGATAGCCGCCGTAGGACGGGCCTGCCACCGCCACCAGATGTTTGACCCCCAGCGAATCGAGCAGCGCCTTCTGGGCATTGACGATGTCGACCAGGGTGATGTCCGGGAAGTCGGGCCCGTACGGCTTGCCGGTCGCCGGGTTGATCGCCGCCGGGTTGGTCGAGCCGTAGGACGAGCCCAGCATGTTGGACGAGACGACGAACAGCTTGTCGGTGTCGATCGCCTTGCCGGGCCCGACCAGCCCGTCCCACGAGCCTTCGGCGCCGTTGGCGCCGGCGCGGCCGGCCATGTGCTGGCTCGACGTGTAGCCGTGGGTCAGCAGCACGGCGTTGCGGCCGTCGGGCGCCAGGGTGCCGTAGGTCTCGTAGGCGATGGCGATCTCGGGCATCACGATGTCCGACTGCAGGCGGAAGCCCGTCGCCTTGAAGATGCGCCGTTGCACGTTGAGCGGGTCGCTCTCGGCGCGCGCGCCGTCCGGCACGGCGAGGAAAGCGAGCGGCAGGGCGGCGAGCAGCGGCCGCCGGGTCAGGCCTTGGGACATCGTGACCTCCTGGGGCTCAGGCGCGGGCCGCCTGCAGCGGCGGGACGCGTACGGCGCGGGCCGCCAGGCGCTGGCGATCGGCGTCGGGACGGATGAACAGCATGCCGATCACGCTGCCCACCACCATCAGGACGCCGAGGATGGCGTAGCCCTTCTCGTAGCCGGCCAGCGGCGTCGCCGCCTTCTGGACCACCGCGCCCATGGCCAGCGGCGCGATGACGCCGGCGGCGGTGACGACCGAGGTGGTGATCGCCAGCATGCCGGCGCGTTGCGACTGCGGCGTGAGCTCGCTCACGATCATCGGGATCACGACGTAGATCGTGCTGCCGACGGCGCCGCCGAGCACCACGAAGGCGAGCTTGAGGTCGCGCCCGGGCAGGCTCGAGACGCACAGAAGGAGGAGGCCGCCCAGCAGCACTGTCGCGGCCGGGAACAGGCCGCGGCTGATCCGGCTGCTGGCACCCTTTTTCTTCAGGCGTTGCGAGATCCAGCCGCCGCTCAGCACCACCAGCATGCCGACGATCCAGGGCAGGATGGTGAGGTTGCCGCCGACCTGCTGGGTGAATCCGAGCCCGTTCACCAGGTAGGAAGTGAACCAGGTCAGGCCGAGTGCCAGGCCCCAGTAGGCGACGAAGCCGGCGGCGCAGCAGGCCAGGATGCTGGGGCAGGTCAGCAGGTGGATATAGGGCACGCGCTCCTCGCTGCCGTCGGCGTGGGCCGGCTTGTCGACCAGGGTGCCTTCCTTGCCGAACAGCAGCCACAGCGCGACCCAGACCAGGCCGGCGATGCCCAGCGCGCCGAACGCCCAGTGCCAGGAGTAGTTGACGATGATCCAGTTGAGCGCCGGCACGGCGACGATGACGCCGAGCGCCGAGCCCTGGGCGATGATCGCCGTCGGCATGGCGCGTAGCGAATCGGGAAACCACTTGTAGACGGCATGGGTGGCGACCGGACCGGCCGGACCCTCTCCCGCGCCGAGGATGACGCGGCAGACGATCAGCACCTCGAGGCTCACCGTGCCCAGCATCGGGAACTGCACCAGCGACCAGATGATCGCCATGATCAGCAGGGTATGGCGGGTCTGCACCCGGTTGGTGATGAAGCCGACGACGATCGCCGAGACGGCGAACAGGAAGAAGAACGACGAGCCGATCAACCCGAATTGCTCGGGCGAGATGCCGAGATCCTTCATCAGCGGCTGGGCGGCGAGGCCGACCACGACCTTGTCGGCGAAATTGATGAGCATGAACAGGAACAGCAGCGTGGTGATCCACCACGCGCCCGGCAGGGCCTTGTCTCGCGCACTCACTTGGACGTCACTCCCTTTGGGCCCGGGATCCGGACCGACGCGCATGAGACAGGATCGCCGGGGACCGATCAAGCCGATGTGCGGCCGTCCGGGTTACACCGCGCGTGCACTGACCCTGTGGCGCTGCAGCCTCGGCCGGTCGGCTTCCGGCCGGATGAACAGGAGGCCGACCAGGCCGCCGGCGATCTGCAGCAGGCCGAGGATCAGGAAGCCGCGCTCGTAGCCGGCCAGCGGCGAGGCCGCGTGCTGCAGGACACCGCCCATGATCAGCGGCGCGGCGATGCCGCCCAGGGTCATGACCGAGTTGACGATCGCCAGCATGGCGGCGCGCTGCGGCTGCGGCGACAGCTCGCTCACGATCATCGGCACGACGACGAAGATCGTGCCGCCCAGCGCCGTGCCGGCGACCACCACGGCGACCTTCAGCCAGGACTGGTCGGTGGCGCCGAGGAACAGCAGGACGACCCCGCCCAGCACGATGGTGGCGCACGGGAAGAGCCCGCGGCTCACCCGGCTCGAGTAACCGCGGGTCTTCAGCGCCTGCGAGATCGCGCCGCCGGCCAGCACGACCACGGCGCCCGACAGCCAGGGCAGCACGCTGAGATCGCCGCCCAGCGCCTGGCTGAACTTCAGGCCCTCGACCAGGTAGGCGGTCAGCCAGGTCATCACCAGCGCCAGTCCCCAGAAGGCGGCGAAGCCGACGATGCAGGTCGCCATTAGAGTCGGCAGGAGCAGCAGATGGCGGTAGGGCACGCGCTGCTCCTGCGTGGCCGGCCCGTCGACCAGCGTGCCTTCGCGGCCGAGGATCGCCCAGGCGATCGCCCAGGCGACGCCGGCCACCCCCAGCGCCGCAAATGCCCAGTGCCAGGACAGATGGATGATGATCACGTTGAGCAGCGGCACGGCGGCGATCACGCCGAACGACGAGCCCTGGGCGATCACCGCCGTCGGCAAGGCGCGCAGCGAGTCGGGGAACCACTTGTAGACGCCGTGCATGGCGACCGGATAGGCCGGCCCTTCGGCGACCCCCAGCAGGACGCGGTTGGCGATCAGCAGGCCGAAGGTCGCCGGCCCGAGCAGCGGGAACTGCACCACCGACCACAGGACCGCCATGCCCAGCAGCATGCGCCTGGCGGGACGATTGTTGCTCGCGAAGCCGACCAGCACGGCCGACACGGGGAACAGCAGGAAGAACACCGAGCCGAGCAGGCCGAACTGCTCCGGCGTGAGCTTGAGCTCGTCCATGATCGGCTTGGCGGCCAGGCCGAGCACCGCCTTGTCGGCGAAGTTGATGACCATGAAGAGGAAGATCAGCGCCGTGACGCCCCATGCGCCCGGCAGCGGCCGTTCCTGTGTCGTCACCCCGAAGTCTCCCCAATGCACTGTCGGCGGAAGCTAGCGCATTTCGGGGCCGACGCTGAACCAGGGGCTGCGGACGCCGGCATTACGCCGGCGAGGTCTGGCGCAGATGGTCGCGCTGCGTGGCGCCGCTGTAGGCGCGGCGGAAGCGGCCGCGGCGCTGCAGTTCCGGGACCACGTGCTCGGCGAACTCCTCGATGGCGCCCGGCGAATCGATCGGCGACAGCATGAAGCCGTCGCCGCCCACGACGTCGAGATAGGCCTCGAGCTGGTCGGCGACGTCGGCCGGCGTGCCGACGAGCTGCGGCAGGCCGACCGACTGGCCGTGGTTGCGCGCCACCTGTTCCAGGGTCAGCAGCTCGCCGGTCGGCGAGCGATAGCGCGTCTGCATGCGCTGCAGCTTGGGCTCGCTGCGATGCGCCATCACGGTGTCGAGCGGCAGGGTCGCGAGATCGAAGTCGAGATGGCCGGACAGGATCGCCAGCCCGCCCTCGAGCGGCACCAGGGCATTGTGCTCGGCCTGCCGGTCGAGCGCCTCGCTGCGCGTGCGGCCGAGGATCGGCTGAACGCCGAACAGGATCGCGCAGGCCTCGGGCGGTCGGCCGGCCGCGACCACCGCCTGCTTGATGTCGTCGTGCAGCGCCTTGGCGCTCGCCAGATGCGGCTGGATGGCGAACACCGCGTCGGCGTAGCGGGCGGCGAAGGCGCGGCCCTTGTCCGACGTGCCGGCCTGAAGGATGGCCGGACCGTGCTGCGGCGAGGGCACGACGTTGAGCGGCCCGCGCGAGCGGAAGAAGCGGCCTTCGTGCTCGACGCGGTGGACCTTGGCGGGATCGGCGAACACGCCCGCCGCGCGGTTCATCACCACGGCGTCGGGCTCCCAGCTGTTCCACAGCTTGCGGCAGACCTCGATGAACTCGTGCGCCCGGTCGTAGCGATCGTCGGTCGGCTGCAGGATCTCGCCGAAATTGCTCGACTGGTTGTGGTTGAGCGTGGTCACGACGTTCCAGCCGGCGCGGCCGCGCGTCAGGTGGTCGAGCGTCGCCCACAGGCGCGCGGCATGGAACGGATGCTGATGGCTGACCGAGTAGGTGGCGGCGAGCCCGATCCGCTCCGTGACGGCGGCCATGAACGACAGCAGCGGGATGGGATCGTGCTCGGGCGCCTGGGTGGCGTTGCGCAGCGCCGGCGCCAGCGAGCCGGTGTAGGTGTCCGAGATGTAGTTGAGGTCGGCGAAGAACACCATGTCGAACAGGGCGCGCTCGCAGACCTTCGCGATGTGCTGGTAGAGCTCGGGCCGGCTCCAGTCGTAGCCGGCCGCCGCGGTGCGCGGATGCCGCCACATGGCGAGGCTGTGATAGGTCGGACCGTGCACCAGGAACTGGGCGAGGTGCATCATCGGCTTGGGCAAGGCGGGAACTCCGGAAAGGCGGCGCAGCTTACGACTGATTCCAAGATTCATGACCCCTCCGTCCGCTGCGCGGACGCCTCCCCGAGCTTTGCTCGGGGAGGACTCTGATCCTCCCTGCGCGTCAGCGCGGGGAGGTGGCCCGCAGGGCCGGAGGGGTCATCGCTTCTTCGTCTTCTTCTTCGACACGTTCAGCGCCACCGCCGCCCGCACCAGGGCCGTCAACGCCGCCTCGTCGACGGTGTCGGTTTCGCGGAAGTCGATGGCGCGGCGCGTGCCGCCCTCGAGGCTGGCATTGAACAGGCCCGACGGGTCGGGCAGCGAGGCGCCCTTGGCGAAGGTCATCTTCACGACCTGCTTGTAGGTCTCGCCGGTGCACAGGATGCCGGCGTGCGACCATACCGGGACGCCACGCCACTTCCATTCCTCGACGATCGCCGGATCGGCCGCCTTGACCACCGCGCGCAGGCGAGCGAGCAGGGCGCCGCGCCAGTCGCCGAGCTCGCGGATGCGCGCGTCGATCAGACGCGAGGCGTCGGAGTCCTGGGTCGGTTTCGTCATGGCTGGCCCTCCGCGCGCAACGCCGGCGGCGCGACCGGCGGTTCCCAGCCGAACACGCTGCGGCCGCCATACGCCGAGGAGTGCCGGCGTTCCGCCGCGATCACCTCGGCGACCGAGGGGCCGCGCGCCGTCGCTTCGAGGCGTCGCGCCTGCTCGTCGAGGCGGCGCACCGCCTCCAGCTTCTCGTCGCGGCCGAGTCTCGCCTGCTGCACCGCGCTCTTCAGCACCGCGATCGTCTCGTCGTAGACCCGGGTCGGTACCGGGAAGGGATGGCGATCCTTGCCGCCGTGGGCGAGGGAGAAGCGCGCCGGGTCGCTGAAGCGGCACGGCGTGCCGTGCACGACCTCGGCGACCAGGGCCAGCGAGCGCACCGTGCGCGCGCCGACGCCGGGCACCAGCAGCAGCTCCGCGAAGTCCGCCGGGCCGCGCTCGGCGGCGGCGGCCAGCGCGCCGTGCAGCCGCCGCTCGATCACGTCCTGTGGCCGCACGTCGTGATGGTCGGGCATCACGAGATGCGGCAGCACCGGCTGGGCGGGCGCCGACGGCGGGGCAGGCGGGCGCGATTCGAGCGCCGCGAGATGGCGGGCGATGCCGTCGGGGCCGTCCTCGGCCAGCAACCGCAGCTGCGCCTGGCGCGAGGCCGCGGCGCGCGCGTCGGTCAGGTTGACGATGGTGCCCTGGCCACGGCCCTCGATGGCACTGTGCGGCTGGTCGACGAAGCTCGTGAGTCCTTCCGACAGCCAGTGATAGCGGCGGGCCTGGCGGTTGCCGCCGTTCATGCCCTGCTGCACCACCACCCACTTGCCGTCGTCGGCGACGATGAATCCGTGCAGGTAGAGATCGTAGCCGTCCTGGACGGCGGCGCTGTCGACCTTGGCGACCAGCCGGCTGGTGCGCGCCAGCCCCTCGCCGTCGAGGCCGACCCGCGCGCCGATCGCCAGCAGCTCGGCCGGCGTCTGCCGCGAGTGGCGGCCGCGACCGCCGCAGACGTGCAGGCCGAGCTCGCCCGCCAGGGGCGCGAGCCCGCGCTTCAGCGCCCCGAGCACCGAGGTGGTGATGCCGGAGGAATGCCAGTCCATGCCCATCACGGCGCCGAACGACTGGAACCAGAAGGGACTGGCGAGGCGGGACAGCAGCTCGTCGCGACCGTAGTGATGGATGATCGCCTGCGAGATCACGGCGCCGAGGCGGGTCATCCGGTCGGCCAGCCAAGCCGGCACGCGACCGCCATGCAGGGGCAGATTGGCGGTTCCGGCACGTTGGGCCACGGCGCACCTCGTCGGGAACGAAAGGGGAATATCCCCCGCCGCGTGGGAAACCGCAAGGTCGGCCTCGGCGTTGTTTCCGGACCAACGAGGAAGGAGGCAACCGTGCGCAGCACGTCCCTTGCCGGCCTTATGATGGCCGGCCTTTTGATCGGTTCGGCGACTTCGGCGTCGGCCCAGTCGACCGAAGTCGCCTACGGCATGGCACCGCGCGCCGACTATGTCGTGTTCCTGGAGCAGGACGCCCGCCTCTCGGCGGTCGCCGGCGACACCGTGAGGATGGCGGCCGAGGCCGCGCGCTCGGCGCGCAGCGTGCAGCTGATCGGCCGCCAGGACTATGCCGACGTGGTCAAGGACAGGCTGGTGCGCGACGGCGTGCCGGCCCGATCCATCGTCGTCGTGCCCAGGGCGGCGCGCGCGATGGCGCCGGCCCTGGGCGGGGTCGAGGACCCGACGGCTCGCCGGGTCGAGATCACCTTCTGACCGAGCTGCCTCAGGCCGCCGGCGCCTGCAGGCCGCGGACCACCAGGGCGTTGAGGCGACGGGCGAAAGCGGCCGGATCCTCCGGGACCTCGCCATCGAGGATGTGCGCCTGGTCGAGCAGCAGGGCGGCGAGGTCGGCGACCTCGCCGCCATTGCTCGCGGCGCTGGCCTGCGCCAGGGCCCGCACCAGCGGATGGCCGAGGTTGACCTCGAGGATCGGCTTGGCGCCGCTGCCTCGGTTCTGGCGGGCCAGCAGGCGCTCGAGCTCGCGATCGCGGCCGCCGGCGCCGGCCACCAGGCAGGCGGCGCTCTCGGTCAGGCGCTTCGAGGCGTGCACGTCGGACACCTTGTCGCCCAGCGAGTCTTTGATCGCCTTCAGCACGGCCTCGTCGTCCTGGCCGTCCGGCCGGCTCTCGTCCTTGGCCTCGAGCAGCGGTACCAGGCCGAAATCGACGTCGCCCTGGCTCAGCGACTTCAGCGGCTTGCCGTCGAAATCCATCGGCATCATGGTCCAGAAGGCGTCGACCGGATCGGCCAGCAGGAGCACCTCGATGCCGCGCGCCCGCGCCGCCTCGAGCTTGGGGTTGGCGCGCAGCCGCTCGAGCCCCTCGCCGGCCAGGTAGTAGATCTCGGTCTGGTTGGGCTTGAGATCGGCCACGTACTGCTTCAGCGAACGCAGGGACTCGCCGGCCGTCGTGGTGAAGCGCGCGAGGCCGAGCAGTGCGGCGCGGCGCTCCTGGTCCTCGTAGAGGCCCTCCTTGATCACGGCGCCGAACGCCTTCCAGATCTTCTCGTAGGCCGCCTCGTCCTTGCCGGCCGTGCTCTCCAGCTCGCCCAGCACGCGGCCGATCAGGTTGCTGCGGATCTGCGCCACCTGCGGATTGTTCTGCAGCATCTCGCGCGAGATGTTGAGCGGCAGGTCCTCGCTGTCGACGACGCCGCGCACGAAGCGCAGCCATGGCGGCAGCAGGTCGGCGTCGTCGGTGATGAACACACGGCGCACATAGAGCTTGACGCGGCCCTTGCGGCCGGAATCGCCGAGGTCGAAGGGCGGCGAGGTCGGCACGAACAGCAGCACGGCATAGGCCTGCCGGCCCTCGACCTTGTAGTGCAAGGTGAGCGCCGGCTCGTCGAACGCCATGGCGATCGAGCGGTAGGCCTGGGTGTAGTCTTCCGGCTTCAGCTCCGACTTCGACCGCTGCCACAGCGCGCTCGCCGTGTTGACCTGGCGTGCCTCGCCCTTGTCGTCGATCAGCTCGATCGGGAACAGGATGTGGTCGGAATAGGTGCGGACCAGGCGCTCGAGCTCGTAGGGCTCGAGAAAGCGGACGGTGTCCTCCTTGAGGTGAAGCACGATCTCGCTGCCGCGCGCCACCCGGGCGGCCTGCTCGTCGCTCGCCGCGGCGATCTCGAAGCCGGCGCCGCCGGTCGAGGTCCACACCCAGCACTCGGCGCTGCCGGCGCGCCGGCTCGTCACCTCGATCCGGTCGGCGACCATGAAGGCCGAGTAGAAGCCGACGCCGAACTGGCCGATCAGGCCGCTGCCCTCCTTGGCCTCGGCAAGGCCCTTGAGGAAGGCCTTGGTGCCCGAGCGCGCCACGGTGCCGAGATTGTCGATCAGTTCCTGGCGGTCCATGCCGATTCCGTTGTCGGCGATCACCAGGGTGCGGGCGGCCTTGTCGGGGCGGATGCGGATCGCCAGGCGCTCGTCGCCGGCCATCAGCTCGGGCCGCGCGATCGCCTCGTAGCGCAGCTTGTCGCAGGCGTCGGAGGCATTCGAGATCAGCTCGCGCAGGAAGATGTCGGTCTCGGAATAGACCGAATGGACCATCAGGTTCAGAAGCTCTGCGACCTCGGCCTGGAAGGCATGGGCTTCGGCGGTGGCAGCGGTGCCGTCCATCTCGCTCCTCGTTCTCGTTGGCTGTCAGGGGCTGGAACGGCGTTGCATATAATGCAGGCAGCAGGCGCGGCAAGGGCTGCGGCCGGCGGGTCACGGCTCCGTCGAGCGGTCGGCCCGCCAGCGCGCCGCGCCGGCGGATGCCGAGCCGGGCGCGCCGTCGGCTGATCGCGAAGATCGTGAAGCGCTGGCCGGTCGCGGCGGCGATGGCGTCGGCGATCTCGCGGTTGGTCGCCTCGGCGGCGAGGCGGTGCAGGATCGCGCTGCAGCGGTCGTCCCACAGCGGGTAGAACCTCATTCGGCGGCTCCCCGGTCGGTTAAGTTTCGATGCAAGAAGCGGGCTGCAAAATTCAAGGAAAACTGTAGTAGCCAAATTTGCTTCAGAATAGCAAGGCTTAAGCATGGGAATCGGAAGACGAATCGAGAGCGCCATGATCAAGGCCGGCCGCAAGCCGGTCGAGATCGCGCGCTACCTCAAGATCAGCGAATCGGCCGTCTCGCAGTGGTTTTCCAAGGACACGGGCCCCAAGTCCGTGCGCCTGGCCGACCTGGCGGCCTTTCTCAACACGACGGTGGAGTATCTGATCACCGAGCCTGGCGGCGGTCAGGCACCGCCGCCGCCGGTGCTGCCGCCGCGCGGCGCGCTCGACCGCCCGGACCTCGCCGTCTACGCCTCGGCGGCCGGCGGCGACGAGGGCGCCTGGGTGCTGTCGCACGACGCCATTGCCTGGATCCAGCGCGACCAGCGTCTGGTCGGCGTGCGCGACGCCTTCGCCTGCTACGTCGTCGGCGATTCGATGGTGCCGGCCTACGAGCCGGGCAACCTGCTGCTGGTCAATCCGGCGGTGCCGCCCGGTCAGGGCGACGATTGCCTGTTCGTCATGGAGGCGCCCGACGGGTCGCGCCACGCGTTGATCAAGCGCCTGGTGCGCTTCAACGCCAGTGCCTGGACGGTCAAGCAGTGGAACCCGGACAAGACCTTCACCTTGCTGCGCCGGGACTGGCAGCGGGCGTTCCTGGTCATCGGCAAGTACAATCGCGGCTGATCGACATAAGTTATTATTCAGTAATACTTGACTAAAGACTAAGATATCATAAAATGCGGGTCTCTCGCCGGAGACCCCGCATGGCCAGCCTGCTGCCGGACAGAATCCAGACCGCGATCCACCACGCCCGCCGGGCGTTGCCGGCCGTCGGCCCCGAGTCCGGCCGGTCGTTTCGCGCCTGGGCGGCCGATGCCTGCGCCGCCGAGGCCCGGCACGCCACCGAGGATTTCTGGGCTTGCGTCCATCGCCTGGGCTTCACCCGCCTGTTCGACCGCGACGACGGGTTCGGCGGCCACGACGTGCCGTTCCGCCTGTCGCACGAGGCGCATGCCTGCGCCGCCCTCGTTTGGCTGGCGCATCTGCAGGCGCACGAGACGGAGCGCGCCGGCCCGTGGTGCGGCGGCCGCTGGGAGGCGTGGCCGGCGGCGCGGCGGCGCGCCTGGCGGGAGCGGCGGCGAATCCTCTGGTCGGGCTTCCTGCGCCAGGTCGAGCGCTATCGCGCCGCCCGGCAAGCGTTCGGCGCGGGCGGGCGGTGGCGGCCGGATCGGCGGCGCGGCGCGCTCCGGTAAGGCGGCCGTGAGCGCGGCGCGCACCCGCGGACGTTGACAGCCCTGCGGGCCCTCCCGAGAGTGGCCCGCCACCGTCCGGAGATCGCGTTTGGGTTCGTCCTTGTTCGCCAACGACTTCTTTTTCGAAGCCGTGACCCTGTTCGTGATCCTCGATCCCGTCGCTACCGTCCCGGTGTTCCTCAGCGTCACCGGCGGTCTCGAGCGCCGGCGCCAGCTGCAGGTCGCTTTCTACGCCCTGCTGGTCGCCTTCCTGGTGCTGCTGTTCTTCATCTGCGTCGGGCAGATCCTGCTCAACGCCCTGCACATCCCGATGGCCTCGTTCCAGCTCGCCGGGTCGATCGTGCTGCTGATGTTCGGCCTGCGCATGGTGCTGGGCAAGGTGATCGAGGACGCCGAGTCGCTGCCGCCCGAGACGACGACGTTCCATCGCGCGGTCTTCCCGCTCGCCTTGCCGGGCATTGCCGGCGCCGGCGCCATCCTCACGGTCATGCTGCTGACCGACAACAAGACGCGCTCGATCGCCGAGCAGGCGGTGACGACCGGTATCCTCCTGCTCTGCCTGGTCCTGCTGTTCGGCGTGTTCGCCGCCGCCGGGCTGATCTCGCGGGTGCTCGGCCGGCCCGGCATCGAGATCGTCAGCCGCGTGTTCGGGCTCATCCTGGCCAGCATCGCGGTCACCAACATGATCGCGGCGGTCAAGATGAGCTTCGGCCTGCCCTACTAGCCCTTCTTCTTGTCGGTGTAGGCGCCGCCCGACGAGGCCGCCCGGACCTCGGCCGCCGTGCGCGCCTTGCGCAGCAGCACCAGGCGGCGGGCCTCGTCGTCGAGCATCGCCTGAGCATTCTTGACGACCGCCGCGGCGTGCACCGCCGGAAACTTCACGGCGCCGTTCTCGTCCATGTGGATGAGGTCGCCGGGCGCCACGTCCATGCCGCCGACCGAGACCGGGACGTTGACCGCCTGCACCGCCATCTCGCCGTGGCCGGCGGTGACGCCGCCCAGCAGCAGCTGGAAGCGAAGCTTGCGGATGGCGTCGATGTCGCGCGACGGGCCGTTCGACAGCAGCCCGACGCAGCCCACCGCCATCATCGAGCTGATCATCATCTCGCCGGCCAGGCCGGCCTTGCTCATCAGTTCGGGCGGCCACTTCTGCTGGATCACCAGGACGGTCGGCTTCTTCATGGCGTCGAGCGCGTCGATCACGTCCATGAACGACAGGCGGCCGGCGAAGTTGGGGTCGGGCAGGCCGTAGACGCAGGTCACGGCGTAGCCGACGATCGGCCCCATCTCGGGATAGAGGCAGCGGATCGAGCTGTCGGTGTACCAGTTCTCGGTCCACGGGTTGTAGAGGCCGAGGCACAGCGGGTTCTTGGGGTAGGTCGCCACGACGTTGGTGATGGTCGGCGTGTCGATCTTGCGCAGCTCGGCGAACAGCTGGTCTTCGGTCGCGTCGGTCATGGCGTCTCTCCCTCGTCTCTTTCTCTATCTCTCTATGGCACGAAAATCAGGAACACGAAGATCGCGAACAGCATCAGGTGCACGAAACCGGGCAGGATGTTGGTCCGCCCGCCGCCGAAGGTCACCAGGCTGACGCCGAAGGTCAGCACCAGGATCACCGTGTCGCGCATCTCGATACCGAGAGCCAGCGGCTGCTGCAGCACGATCGCCAGGAGACTGACGGCGGGAATGGTGAGGCCGATGGTGGCGAGCGACGATCCCAGCGCCAGGTTGAGGCTCTTCTGCAGCTCGTTGCGCGCCGCGGCGCGCAGCGCCGAGACGGTCTCGGGCAGCAGCACCAGCAGCGCGACCAGCAGCCCGACCGCGTCGGCCGGCGCGCCGATCGCGGCGACCACCTTCTCGAACGAGCCTGAGACGCCCTTGGCCAGCAGCACGACGGCGGTCAGCCCGACCACCAGCAGGCCGACGCTCTCCCAGAACTGCGCCGGCGTCGGCGTGCCGCCGTGATCGTCGGACGAGCCGCCGAGATCGGACAGGAAGTAGTCGCGGTGCCGGACGGTCTGGACGTAGAGGAACACGGCATAGAGGGCCAGGGTGACCAGGCTGACGAACACCAGATGGGTGTTGCTGTAGTAGGGACCGGGCGCGCTGGTGGTGTAGGTCGGCAGGATCAAGGTCAGGGTGGCGAGCGGCATCAGCACCACCAGGTAGGCGCTGGCGCCGGGCAAGCGGAAGCCCTGCTCGCCGTAGCGCAGGCCGCCCAGCACGACGCACAGGCCGACGACGCCGTTGCACACCACCATGATCACCGAGAACACGGTCTCGCGGGCCAGCCCCGGCCGGCCCTCGCCGCCCAGCATGATCGACAGGATCAGGGCCACCTCGATCACCGTGACCGCCACGGTGAGGACCAGGGTGCCGTAAGGCTCGCCGGTGCGGTGGGCGATCACGTCGGCATGGTAGACCGCCGCGAAGACGACGCTCATCAGCACCGCCAGCCCGACCAGGGGCACCACGTAGCCCAGAAGCGGGAACGCCTTGCCGAGGAGCGGCAGGCCGAACGCCGCCACGAGCCCGATGATCGGCATGGCTCGCCAGAAGTACCGAACGCGCGTCGTCATCCCTCACCGCCTGACCGGGCCGCACCTTAGAGAAGGTGGGCTGGCAAAGCGAGTTCTGCGCCGCCCCTGCTGGCTGAGCCGATGGGCCGTGAGTTCAGTCGGCCGCGCCCGGCTGGGGCGGCGGCGCCGTCCGCGCCTTCCACCACGCGCTGACCTCGCCGACCAGGCCGCGCCGGAAGGCCATCACGATGACCACGAAGATGACGCCCTGGATGACCAGCACGAACTCGCCGAACGACGCCAGGTAGTTCTGCATGGTGATGATGATGAAGGCGCCGATCACCGGTCCGATCGTGGTGCCGAGGCCGCCGACCAGGGCCATAAGCACGACCTCGCCGGACATGGCGGCGCTGACGTCGGTCAGGGTGGCGAACTGCAGGACCATGGCCTTGGTGGCGCCGGCCAGGCCGGCCAGCGCGGCCGACAGCACGAAGGCCAGCAGCTTGTAGCGGTCGGCCTCGTAGCCCAGCGACTGGGCGCGCTGCTCGTTGTCGCGGATCGCCTTCATGACCTGGCCGAACGGCGAATGGATGATGCGGTGCACGGCGCCGAAGCCGAACAGGAAGATCGCCAGCACGACGTAGTAGAGGACGCGGTCGTCCTTGGTCGGGATGAAGCCGAGCAGGGTCTTGCGCGGAATGCCCTGCAGCCCGTCCTCGCCGCCGGTGAACGGCGCCTGGACGCAGAAGAAGTAGATCATCTGCGCGAAGGCCAAGGTGATCATCGCGAAGTAGATGCCCTGGCGGCGGATCGCCAGCGCGCCGGTCAGCAAACCGATCGCGGCGGCGCCGGCGACGCCGGCAACCAGGCCGATCTCCGGCGGCAGGTCCCAGGCCTTGACGACGTGGCCGTAGAAGTAGCCGGCCATGCCGAAGAACATGGCATGGCCGAAGCTCATCAGGCCGACATAGCCGAGCAGCAGGTTGAAGGCGCAGGCGAACAGCGCGAAGCACAGCGCCGTCATCAGGAACACCGGGTAGGCGACCCACGGCGCCGCCAGCGCCAGCACGGCGACCAGCGCGGCGAAGACCTTGCTCTGGGTGCTCATCGCCCGGCCGCTCACTTGGTCTGCCCGAACAGGCCGGCCGGCTTGACCAGCAGGACCAGCGCCATGACCACGAAGATCACCGTGTTGGAGGCCGGCGGGTAGTAGACCTTGGTCAGGCCCTCGACCAGGCCGAGGCCGAAGCCGGTGACGATCGAGCCCATGATCGAGCCCATGCCGCCGATCACCACGACCGCGAACACCACCAGCACGAGGTTGGTGCCCATCAGCGCCGAGACCTGCTGGACCGGCGCCGCCAGCACGCCGGCCAGGGCGGCCAGCCCGACGCCCAGCCCGTAGGTGAGCGTGATCAGCCGCGGCACGTTGATGCCGAAGGCGCGCACCAGGGTCGGATTCTCGGTGGCGGCGCGCAGGTAGGCGCCGAGCTTGGTGCGCTCGATCCCGTACCAGGTGGCCAGGCAAACGACGAGGGCGGCGACCACCACGAACAGCCGGTAGGTCGGCATGATCATGAATCCGAGGTCGGTGCCGCCGGTGATCGGCGCCGGGTAGGGCGCGCCCGACGAGCCCCATTTCCACTGCGCCAGCCCCTCGATGATCAGCGCCAGGCCGAAGGTCAGCAGGAAGCCGTAGAGATGGTCGAGATGGTAGATGCGCTTGAGCAGCAGGCGCTCGAGCACGACGCCGAACAGGCCGACCAGCAGCGGTGCCAGCACCAGCGAGGCCCAGAACGGCACGTCGAAGAGGCCGAGCAGCAGCCAGGCCGCGAAGGCGCCCATCATGAACTGCGCGCCGTGCGTGAAGTTGATCACGTTCAGCATGCCGAAGATGACGGCCAGCCCGAGGCTCAGCATCGCATAGAAGGCGCCGTTGACCAGTCCGAGCGCGACCTGCGCCATTAGCGGATCTCCTTCATCGGTCGTCCCGCCTCATACGCCGAGATAGGCCTGCAGCTTGCCGACGCTCTTCTGCACGTCGGCGGCCGCGATCATGTCGACCACCTTGCCGTCTTCCATCACGTAGTGGCGGTCGGCCACGGTGGCGGCGAAGTGGAAGTTCTGCTCGACCAGCAGGATGGTGAAGCCGCGCGCCTTGAGCTGGCGGATGATCTCGCCGATGCGCTGGACGATCACCGGGGCCAGCCCCTCGGTCGGCTCGTCGAGCAGCAGCAGGGTGGCGCCGGTGCGCAGGATGCGCCCGATCGCCAGCATCTGCTGCTCGCCGCCCGACAGCTTGGTGCCCTGGCTCCGCCGCCGCTCCTGCAGGTTGGGGAACAGCTGGTAGATCTCGGCGACCGTCATGCCGCCCGGCTTGACCACCGGCGGCAGCAGCAGGTTCTCCTCGACGTTGAGGCTGGAGAAGATGCCGCGTTCCTCGGGGCAGTAGGCGATGCCAGCGCGGGCGATGTGGTCGGACGGCTGGCCGACCGTCTCGCGGCCCTCGAAGGCGATCGAGCCGGAGCGCTTGCCGACGATGCCCATGATCGAGCGCAGGGTCGTCGTCTTGCCGACGCCGTTGCGCCCCAGCAGGGTCACCAGCTCGCCGCGCCCGACCTCGAAGTCGACGCCGTGGAGAATGTGCGACTCGCCGTACCAGGCATGCAGGCCGGCGATCTTGAGCAGGGTCTCAGCCATGCCCGGTCCCCACATAGGCCTCGACCACGGCCGGGTTCTTGGACACGGTTTCGTACGGCCCCTCGGCCAGGACCTCGCCGCGCGCCAGCACGGTGATGCGATCGGACAGGTTGGCGACCACCGACATGTTGTGCTCGACCATCAGCACCGTGCGGTTCTTGGCCACCGACTTGATCAGCTCGGCGATGCGCTTGATGTCCTCCTGGCCGAGGCCGGCCATCGGCTCGTCGAGCAGCATCATCTCGGGCTCGAGCGCCAGGGTGGTGGCGATCTCCAGGGCGCGCTTGCGGCCGTAGGGCAGCTCGACCGCCGGCAACTCGGCATAGTCGGACAGGCCGACCGCGTCGACCAGCTCCAGGGCGCGGCCGTTCAGTCGGTCGAGCACCCGCTCCGAGCGCCAGAACTGGAAGGAGTTGCGCAGCTCGCGCTGCAGGGCGACGCGCACGTTCTCGCGCACCGTGAGATGGGGGAAGACGGCCGAGATCTGGAACGACCGGGCCAATCCCATCCGGGCGATGGCGGCCGGCGAGCTGCCGGTGATGTCGCGCCCGTTGAAGCGGATGCGGCCGGCGGTCGGCACCAGGAAGTGGGTCAGCAGGTTGAAGCAGGTCGTCTTGCCGGCGCCGTTCGGCCCGATCAGCGCATGGATGGTGTGGCGCCGGACCTTGAGGTCGACGTTTTTCACCGCCACGAAGCCCTTGAACTCCTTGGTGAGGCCCGCTGCCTCCAGGATTGTATCGTCTTCTGCCATGCGCTCCCTGCCGCGCGACTTAAGCGATGCCGGGTGTTCCTGTCCAGCCGCACGCGACATGCGCGACACTGGCGCAGCTGGGGTCTCGTCGCTAAATTCCGGCCTCTTGCGGGGGGAACCGCTTCTGGGAGGCATGAGTATGAAGTTGAAGGAATACGGGCGCGCCATCGCGGCCACCACCGCATTGGTCGGCGCCGCCC
Source organism: Reyranellaceae bacterium (assembly GCA_046349275.1). Classification (GTDB taxonomy): domain Bacteria; phylum Pseudomonadota; class Alphaproteobacteria; order Reyranellales; family Reyranellaceae; genus Reyranella. The sequence goes on from JAXMCN010000004.1 coordinate 274,063, forward strand.
TGGTCGGCCTGGTCGCCATCGCCCAGGCGCAGACGCCGCCACCGCTCAAGATCGGCGTCATGGACGGCTTCTCCGGCGTCTACGGTGACCTGACGCAGGGCGAGGTCGAGGCCATGCAGCTGGCCATCGAGGACGCGACCAAGGACACCGGCGGCAAGATCCTGGGCCGCACGGTCGAGATCCTGTCGGCCGACCATCAGACCAAGCCCGACGTCGGGGCCTCGATCGCGCGGCGCTGGTACGACGTCGACGGTGTCAAGATGATCACCGGCATCGGCACCTCGTCGGTGGCGCTGGCGGTCCGCAAGGTGGCGCAGGAAAAGGGCCAGATCGACATCAACACCGGCGCCGCCTCGGCCGACCTGACCGGTCCGGCCTGCTCGCCGACCGGCGCCCATTGGGTCTACGACACCTACGCCCTGGCCCACGTCACCGGCGAGGCGCTGGTCAAGTCCGGCGGCGACAGCTGGTTCTTCCTGACCGCCGACTATGCCTTCGGCCACGCCCTCGAGCGCGACGTCACGGCGGTCGTCAAGGACGCCGGCGGCAAGGTGCTGGGCTCGGTCAAGCATCCGCTCAGCACCCAGGATTTCTCGTCCTTCCTGCTGCAGGCCCAGGGCTCCAAGGCCAAGGTCATCGGCCTCGCCAATGCCGGCCAGGACACGATCAACTCCATCAAGCAGGCCGGCGAGTTCGGCATCACCAAGGGCGGCCAGCGTCTGGCCGGCCTGCTGGTGTTCGCCACCGACGTGCAGTCGCTGACCCTGCCGGTCGCCCAGGGCCTGGTGCTGACCGAGGCCTTCTACTGGGATCTCAACGACGAGACCCGCGCCTGGACCAAGCGCTACCGCGCCAAGAAGGACAAGCTGCCGTCGATGCTGACGGCCGGCGTCTACAGTTCGACCCTGCACTATCTGAAGGCCGTCCAGGCCGCCGGCACCGACGACCCCAAGGCGGTGATGGCCAAGATGCGCGAGATGCCGGTCAACGACGTCATGACCAAGAACGGCAAGCTGCGCGAGGATGGCCGCCTGGTGCGCGACATGTACCTGTTCCAGGTCAAGACGCCGGCCGAGTCCAAGGGCAAGGACGACATCTACACGCTGGTCGCCACCGTTCCCGGCGACAAGGCCTACCGCCCGATGGCCGACGGCAAGTGCCCCTTCATCAAGTGAGTGATCGCGCCGACCGGTGCCGGCACGGGGAAAGGGCGCCTTCGGGCGCCCTTTTTCGTGCCCGGCCGGAGGCGTCAGGCCGGCCGCCGGCAGCGGTCCAGGGCGTCGGCCACCGCGTCCAGGAGCCGGGTCTCGTCGTAGGGCTTGGCCAGCCATCCCAGCGGCTGGCTGGCGGTGGCGCGCCGCCGGGTCGCGGCATCGGTGCGGGCCGTCGCCAGCAGGCAGCGGATTCCCGTACGTTCCAGGATCGTCGCGGCGGCGCTGATCCCGTCCGTGCCGTCCGCGAGATTGACGTCCATGACGATCAGGTCGGGCCGCTCGGCCAGGGCCAGCCCGACCGCCTCGTCGCCGCGCCGGGCCGCGCCGACCACGGCATAGCCGGCAAAGCTCAAGGCGTCGTGCAGCACCAAGGCGAGCAGCCTGTCGTCCTCCACGATCAGCACGCGCCCGACTTGGCTCATCGTCCAGCTCCCGTGCAGGTGTGCGCCCGTGCAGGAAAAGTGTCGCTGCAAGGAGTGAACGACGGCTCACCGGCAGCGTTCCTAACCCGGTTGCAAGCGATTCGCGGTGACAGGCGGTACTTATGGACGGCGTCCACGGCTGAGGTAAGCTTGCTTCGATGATGAACAACAAGGTTGTCGCTCGGGTGGCCGATGGCCGTGTCGAGCGCTCCGTGCGGACCCGCAAGGCACTGGTCGACGCCTACCTCGCGGTGCTTCTCGAGACCCGGCGCGTGCCGACCACGGCCGAGGTGGCGCAGCGCGCCCGCTGTTCGATGCGCACCATCTTCGAGCGGTTCGGTACCCTGGCCAACCTCGGCATGGCGGCCTTTGACGCCATCCTCGAGGCACGAGCCCCGACCTCGGCCGAGGCCTTCCTCGGCGCCGACCGCGCGAGCCGCATCCGCTTCCAGGTCTCGGTGCGGGCCAACACCTGCGAGACTTTCCTGCCGCTGTGGCGCCTGATCGTTCGTCACGAAGGCGCGGCGCCGCAGGTCGACGAGCGCCTCGAGAAGGTGCGGGCCCTGACGCGCGCGCGCCTCGAGCTGATGTATGCGCCCGAGCTGGGCAGTGTCCCCGACCGGGTGCGCGAATCGCTGCTGATCGCCCTCGAGGCGCTGACCGACTTCTCCGTCTGGGGACGCCTGCGCGAGAGCAACGGGCTTTCGGTCGACGACGCCTGCGAGGTCTGGCGCCAGGCCATCGACAACATGCTTCCGCCGACCCCGGCCAACTGACCCTCGACGAGGGGAATCGCGACGGTGACAGGAACCGACGACGGCAGGCGGGGCGGGCTGCGCCGTGCCCTGAGCGTGCTGGGCTTCCTGGCCGCGGCGCTGCTGGTGGTCTTGGCCATCGTGCCGCTGGCCAAGTGGCCGTTCGGCACCAAGCCCGTATCGCCCGACGCCGTGGTCGGCTTCGCCAGCCTGCGCGACCCGATGGCGCTGCAGTCGGTGGGGGCGGTGGTCTCGCGCGATGTCGAGATGCCGGCGGCGCTCGTGCGCAGCCTGCTCAAGGCCGCTCAGGACCCCACGACCCGCGTGCCGATTCGCGAACTCGTCGGCTACCTCCCGGCACCGCGCAACGGGCCCGTGACGGGGCCGATCGGCATCCTCTTCGACCCCCAGGTGGCGATCGCCCTGGACGACCAGCGCAACCGCGACCGGCTGGCCGTGCGGCTCTACGACCTCGGCGACAGCCAGGCCGATCGCTTGCGCCAGCAGTTGCCCGACCGATTCGGCGACGAGCGGAGCTACTTTCTGACCCTGCGGCCCTGACCGCATCCTAGCGGCAGGCCCCATCGGCCAGGCGCTGGCGCCACAGGGCACGGGCCAGGGCCTCGGGTCGGCCGACGTCGTCGGCCGGCCAGTGCACCGTGGCGTCGCGTCCGCCGGCGCCGGCGACGCAGCCCGGCGGGCTGGCCCCGCTGGCCAGCAGCGCCCCACTCCCGGACAGGGCCGTCAGCACGGCCAGCAGCGTGATCAGTCCTTTCATGTCGGCTCTCCCGGTCGGTCTGCCCAGGAGACGAGGCGATCACCGCGGACGTTACAGGGCCCCGCGAATTTGCCACCGTGAGTTTTATTCGTCACGATGCTGCGCTAAGATGGTTGTGACCGGAGATGCGGGCGAGCCGGCATGCGCGCGACGGAAACTGACTGGACGGACGGAGAGCTGGTCGACCGGCTGGTGGCAGGTGACCGGCGGGCGCATGAGCTGTTCCACCAGCGCCATGGCCGACTGATCTACCACTGCATCCGCGCCCGCGCGCCGGCGCAGGACGCCGATGACCTGTTCCAAAGCTTCTTCGAGCGCTTGCTGCGCCAGGAATGGCACGCCCTGCGCCTGTGGCGGCGTGGCAGCTCCCTGCCGGTCTATCTCGCCGCCGTGGTGCGCAACTTCGTGACCGACTTCCATCGCGCCCGCCATCACCGCGAGCGGCCCGCCGGCATGGCGGCCGACCTCGAACCGCTGCTCGACGGCGCCGCGGCGCCGGCTTCGGCCGGAGCCCAGCAGCGCGAGTTGCGGCGTCTCGGCATCCGGGCCTGGGCGGGCCTCGAGCCGCGCGACCGGGAACTGGTCTGCGGCAAGCTGCACCGGGACCTCGACAACCCGGTCCTGGCGGATCGGCTGGCGCTGTCGGCCGGCGCCCTGCGTACCGCGCTGTCGCGCGCCCAGGCGCGATTCCTGGCTCGGTTGCGCGAGACGGCGCCGGAATTCTTCGCCGAGGGCGCGTAACGCCGTGACCGCCGGCGCCGTCCCCCGAAGGCAGGAGAGGCCCGCATGACCGCCCCGACCGCGGCCGACCCGCCGCCGCCCACACCGAACGACCAGGCGCTGCTGGCGGCGCTTGCCAACGGTGGAAGAGTCGGCCGCCCCCTGACGCCGGACGACGAAAGGCTGCTCGACGGGCTCGTCGATGGCCGCCTCGCGGGCGACGTCGCGGCGCAGGCCCTGGCGCTGGTCCGCGACAACGCCCTGGCCGCCGAGCGCGTGCTCGAACGGCGCCTTGTCGACGCGGCGCGGCAGGGTCCGCCCGCGCCGAGGGTCCGCTTGCTGTGGGCAGTGCCCGCGGCATGGTCTCCCGCTGATGTGCTGCCGGCGGCTCTGCGTCGGCCGCTGTCGCTGCGCTGGTCTCTCGGCGGTGCGCTGGCCGTGGCCGTCGCGGCCGCGATCGTAGTCGCCGTCGCGCCGCTGCTGCGGCCCCTCTGGGTCGACCAGGCCGGCCCGCAGGTGGCCGTGGTGGTCGTCGCCGATCGCACGCCCCTGCTCGAGCCGTCCGATAGCCGCCGGCGCGGCGCGGCGCCTGCGCCGCCGGCCGCCGGCGCCTCTCGCTTCGTCGAGGCCGAGCTGCCGGGCGACCTGTTGCGGGCCCTGCTGGCGGCGGGCGGCGGGGTCGCCCAGGAGGCGGCGGTGCGTCGGCTCGAGGCGGCGGTGCCGAGGTTTGCCCAAGGCGCCGGGCCGCGGCCCGTCCTCTATGTCGATTCGGCGCTCGCCGCGCGGCTCGCCGCGTCGCCGACCGGCACGGTGATCGTACGGCTCTATGATCTCGCCGATCCACGGTTGGCGGAGCTGCGCCAACTGGTCGACGCGCCGGCCGGGCAGGCGGCCTGGCTGTTGACCGGCCAGCCATGATGCGCCGGCGTCTGGCGGCGGCCGGGTTGCAGGGCGTGCTGTCCGCCGTGCTCCTGGTCGGGCTTCTGCTTCCCGGCACGATGGCCGCGCGGGCGCAGGACGAATCGCTGGCGACCGCCTGGCGCCTGGCCTACGCCGGCCGGAACGTCAGCGCCGCGACGATGGCGGTCGGGGCAGCCGCGGCGGCGCCGGCCGCCGAACGACAGCAACGGCTGCGCGAGGGCGCCGACCTTTGCGTTGCGCTCGACGACATCGAGTGCGCCGCCGAGCTGGTGCGGCGCACTCGAGCCGGCTTGCCGGCCGAGCTCGAGCCGGCGACGGTCGCGACGCTGGTTCTGCTGCAATCGTTCCTGCAGGTCCGCAGCGGCGATCGCTCCAACGCGCCGTCGCTGGGACCGGCGATCGCCGACGCTTCGGTCAATCCGCACCGCCAGCCGGTGCTGTTCGCCGACCTTCACCTGCTGGCCGCCGAGCAGGCCCGTCGCCGCGGCGACCGGCCGGCGGCGGCCGAGCATCTCGACCAGTCGCTGGCCATCGCCCTGTCCCTGACCACCGGCCGCTTCACCGCGGCGCGGCTGATCGTGCGGATTGCCGCCGAGCTGCTCGCCGCCGACGAGTCCCTGCGGGCGGTTCGGCTGGTCACCGCGGCGACGCCGCTGCTGGACACGATTCCTCCCGACAGTGCCCTGCTCCTCGAGCTGCTGGAGGTCCAGGCGACGCTGGCCAGCCAGCGCCGCGCCCTCGATCTGGTGGCCACCCTGGTTGATCACGGCGAGCGGCTGCTCACCCGCCTCGAGCTGCGCCCGGCGACACGGAGGCGCCGGCAGGTCACGCTGGCCAACGACCGACTTTCCATCGCCCTGATGCGCGGCGAGACGGCGCGGGCGGCCGCTCTGATCCAGGCGCATCCGGTGACGGCGCAGCGCGCCGACATCCTGGCCCGCGGCCGCTTCGCCGAGCCGGCCGAACTCGATCTTGCGGTGGCGGCGGAGCTGGCGGCGACCTTGAGCGCCGGGGCCACGGACCCCGGCTGGTCGCCGCTGCTGCGCCAGGCCGCCGAGGATGCGACGGGGTCGGCGATCGCCCGTGCCTACGCGTTGGGCGCGTTCGGCCTCGCGCAGCGGCGCGCCGGGGCGGTGCCACAGGGACGGGCCGCTTTGCTCGAGGCCGGTCGGCGCCGTCTCGAGGCGCGCCGAGACGAGGATCGGGACGGCCGGCGCGGGCCCTTCGCCGTCGCGGTGCTGGCCGCGCCCGACCGCCTGCTGCTCGAGTTCGCGGTCGTCGCGGCCGCCGAAACGGTGCCGCCCGACCTCGACCTGATCGTGCGCGCCCAGCGGGCGCTCGCCCAGGCGGTCGAGACGATGCCCGACGAGGCGCTGCTGTGGGTGTCGGGCCAGGCCGCGGGAGCCGCGCGCCAGGCCGCTCGCCGGCTGGCCGGCCTGCACCTCGAGCAGCACGATCGGGAGCGCGCGGCCGCCGCCCGGCTGGCGGCGCGGCTCACCGGCCCGGCGTCGTCCGGCGCGCGGCCGGCGAGGGGCCTGCTCGAGTCGGCCGACCGGCTCGTCGACGCCAAGAAGCGTCTCCAGGAGTCCCTGGAACACCGGCCGGCCGGCGACATCGGCCTTGCCGTGCTGCAACGCCTCCTGGCCCCGGAGGAGGCGCTGGTCCTGCACGTCGCGGCGCTCGGCACCTTGGTCAAGGTCTGCCTGCGTCACGATGGCGGGTGGCTGGCCCGCGCCGAAGTCGATGGCGCGGCCTTGACCGACGATGTGCGAATGCTGCGGCAGGCGCTCATATCGACAGCGCCGCCGTCGCGCGAGGCCGACAGCCAGTACCCGGTGGCGGCGGCGCGGCGGCTCGACGACGCCTTGTTCGGCGGCCTGCAGGAGTGCCTGGCGCGCAGTCGCCGTCTCTATCTGGTGCAGGGACCGGGCCTGCTGTCGGAAGTGCCGCCGGCGGCCCTGCTCGCGGCGCCGCCGATGCCCTTGGGCGGCGGGTACGACCTGCGGACGGCGGCGTGGCGCGGGCGTAGCCATGCCTTCGTCCGCACCACCTCCCTGGCGGCCTTCGTCGCGGCGAAGGCGACCCGACCGGCGCGCTCGGCCGCCTTGGACTATCTTGGCCTCGGCGATCCGCGGTTGTCCGACGAGGCGCGGCAGTCCGGCCTGCCGCCGCTGCCCGAGACCGCCGAGGAGATTGCCGGGGCCGCCGCCCTGTTCGCGGCCGCGGGCGCGCGCGTGCTGACCGGCGCCGAGGCCAGCGTCGGCGCCCTCGATCGCCAGCCGCTGACCGAGATCGACGTCCTGCATTTCGCGACCCACGCGCTCAGTCGCGAGGAGGCGCCGGGTCTGCGCGAGCCGTCGCTGGTGCTGTCGCCGGAGCCCGGCGGTGCGGCGGGCGGGCTGCTCGCGGCGTCGCGCATCGCTCGGCTGCCGCTCGGCGCCCGCCTGGTGATCCTGTCGGCCTGCGGCTCGGCGCGCGACGCACCGTCGATCGTCGATGACGGCGTGCAAGGCCTGGTGACCGGTTTCGCCCTGGCCGGCGTGCCGACGGCGCTGGCGGCGCTGTGGCCGGTCGACAGCGTGCTGGCGCGCGATTTGGTGGTCGGCACGGTGCGGGCTGCCCGCCGCGACGGTCTCGCCCTGGCCGACGCCCTGGCGCAGGCGGTGCGCCGCCATCTCGACGGGCCGGCCGCGCGGCCGTTCGCTCATCCGCGCTTCTGGGCGGCTTTGGTGGTGCTGGGCGATGGCGCCCTGGTCCTCGACGACGCGGTTGCCGCAGGGCCGCGCCTGCTCGGGCCCTTCGCGCCGCCGGCTGCGGACAGCGGTCCGATCGTCGCCGCGGCGGCGCTCGCCGGCGACCTCGCGACGGTGGAAGATCCGGCGCGCGGTGCGGAGCGTGGCGGGTGGTTCCGCCGCCGGGCTGCGGACGGCGCGATACGTTGGCAGGTCCCCGGCGGGGCAGGTTCAGCCGGGCTCCTCGCCAGCGCCGGCGATACCTTCTTCGTGGCCACCGGGCCGGTGCTGCAGGCCTTCGACGCGGGAGGCCGCCTGCTGTGGCGCCAGGACGTGCCCGGCGGGTTCGAGATTCGAGCCCTGGCCACCGCGCCGGACGGAGTGTTGGTGCTGACGGGCCCCGAGCCGGCACTCGTACGGTTCGACCGCGAGGGCCGCCCGGCCCCGCCAGTGAGGCTGGCGCACGGAGAGGCTGCGGCGCCGACGGTCTCGGCGCTGCTGCGGATGTCCGGCAAGACGCTCCTGGCGGGGCTCAACGGGACGCTGCGGTCGAGCGGCATCGCCGAGGGATTCGACTGGCTGGGCCGGCCGATCGACTGCCTGGCCGGGGACGACGCCGAGCTGCAGCTTCGCGAGCCGGGGTCGCTGGCCATCCGTCACCGTCGGCGCATCGAGCGCTTCGAGGCCCGGGATGCGGTGCGTGTCGGCGATGCCTGGATCGTGGCCGGCAGCGAGCGACTGGCGTGCCGCACGCAGAGGCAGGCCGCCGCCGTGCGGCTGGGCGACGACGGAACGCTGGTGCGCCTGTGGCGCGACCACGGACCGTTGGACAGCGTCGCCCGCGGCGTGCGGGCGATCGCCGACGGCGGTCTGGAGATCATTGGGCTCAGCCGGCCGGGTCCGGGCGAGGGCGGCTCCGGCGAGCTCTTCGCCGTGCGGCTCGACGCGACCGCTGCCGAGCGCGGGCGCGACCGGGTGGCGGCCGGCGTGTCGCTCGTGCCGGCCGGGATCGTCGCCCGGGAGTCAGGCCTCGTGGTGTTCGGATCGGCCGGCGCGCGCGGCCTTTGGCTGCTACGCTGACCGTCGGGTCGCCGACCAAGCGGCGGAGTCAGCCGAGGCCCTGCGCCTCGATTCGCGTCTGCGTGTCGACGTAGGTGTAGGCCTTGCCGTCGCCGACGATGGCTGCGGCGAAGCTGGCGGCGGTGAGATCCTGGCCCATGCCGAAGGCGAACGGGCCGAGGCTGGAGCGAACCGCGAGGCCGACCGGATCGCCGCCGTGCTCGGCCCAGCGGAAGGTGTACATCCGGCGGCCGTCATGCACCGCGCTCGAGCCGCTGATCGACACCCGCCCGGCCGGCACCGAAAGAGCGCCGATCCAGGTCGACTGCGCCAGCAGCTCGTTGACCAGCATCCTGAATTGCCGGCCGGCCTGAGGATTGAGCATCAGATCGCAGCCGGACACGTCGATCCGCGCGCGGTGACTCGCCAGCGCCTGCTCGAGCAGATCCAGGAGCCGCACGGGAAGCGTCGCCGTCGGGCCGGTCAGCGTCCCGACATGGGCGAAGGCCGCGGCCAGCCGGCTGCGATGGTGCAGTTCGGCGAGCACGAGGTTGTGCCGCGCCGACTCGACCTGGGCTTCGGCCTCGTGAACCGATCGGTTGCGCCGCCGCCACTCGGCGGCGCTGCCCAAGGTCGCCGTGATGGCGATCACCACCATGCTGCCCAGGACGAACACGACGGCCTTCACCAGGTCGATTCCATCGAGTGGCAGCGCGCGCTGGGCGAAAGCGTGGAAGCCGAGCACGAAGGCGACGGTCAAGGCGCAGGCCGCGATGCCGCCTTCCAGCCTGCCGAGCGCGGTGGCCGCGAACACGGCCGGGTAGAACCACGAGAACAGCAGCTCGTTGTCGCCGCGCGGGTAGCGCTCGAACTGGATGAGGATGACCAGGGCGACGCAGCCGACCCCGATCATCAGGCGGCCGGCCCGCGAATTCTGCCACGGGCCGATGCCGCTGAAGGTAACCAATGCCACGGCGTCGCCCCCCGATCTTGTCGGGCTCCTTTACCACGGCGGCGTCAGCGCCGGCGATAGGCGACGACCTTGTTGCGGCCCCCGGCCTTGGCTTCGTAAAGGGCGCGGTCGGCCCGCTGCAGCAACGCGTGCGGCTGGCGGAGGTCGCCGTCGCGCGCCGCGATGCCCAGGCTGACCGTGACCGTTACCGTCTCCCCGTCGAGTTCGACCGGATGGCGCTCGACCGTGCGGCGGAGGCGCTCCGCCGTCTGCAGGCCGACCTGCAGGTCGGTTTCGGCCAGCGCCGCGGCGAACTCCTCGCCGCCGACCCGGCCGTCGATGTCGGAGCCGCGCAGCACGCTGCGGCAACGTTCGGCGAGCGCCCGCAATACGGCGTCGCCGGCCGAGTGGCCGTGGCGGTCGTTGATCCGCTTGAAGTGGTCGGCATCGATCATCAGCACCGCCAACGCCGAGTCGGTACGCTCGGCACGCCGGTACTCGGCCTCGAGCGAAGCGAGGAACTGGCGTCGGTTGAGCAGGCGGGTCAGGTCGTCGACCGTCGCCAGCTCGCGCAGACGGGCGATCGCCTCGACCTGGTCTGTGACGTCCGTGTAGGTCAGCATGCGCCCGCCGTCAGGCAAGGCGATGCACTCGATGGTGAGCGTGCGGCCGTCGGCCAGCGGCAGCTGCATGGGCGGCTGGCTGCCGGCTTCGACCAGGGCGATGCGCTGCTCGACATAGCGGTGCATGTCCTCGGCGGAGACCTGGTAAGCGCCGGTCCGGTGGCCGTGCACCATGAGATCGCGAAAGCTGTAGGCGGTGCCGGGACGTGCCGGCGGCAGCGCCCACATTTCGTGAAAGGCGCGGTTGATGAAGAGGGCGCGGAAGTCGCGATCGAGGAGCACGATCCCATACCGCACCTCGTCCAACGCCGCGGTTACGACGCCTGCCCAGGTCGATTCCACGTTCACCCCACCCGTTCGCCCAGCGTCCCACGGCCGGTGTCGGAACCCTGCAAGAGGCGGGCCGGAAGTGCAACGCAGTTGCAAGCGCAGTCAGCCGACGTACGGAAAACTTTCGGTGAGCGCTCCGTTGCCGCCAGGGCACCGTCGCCGAATTCCCCCGCCTGCGGGCGGTCAACCGGTCCGGTCGAGCAGCGAACGGGGCGGCGCTACGGCAGCGGGTGCGCTTGGCGTTCCCGACCCTCGAGGGCCGTCCGCACGGCGGCCACCAGGTCGCTGTCCCCGTACGGCTTGGACAGCCATCCCGCGGGATCTGCGACGGCGCGCCAGGCGGGTGGCTGGCCGCGGGAACAGCCCGTCAGGAGGCATCGGATCCCGGCCCGGTCGTGGATCGCCGCGGCGGCGGCGACGCCACCTCCCGGGCGGCCTGTGGCGCGCTCGATGACGTCGATGTCCATGATGACGAGGTCGGGCCGCCCGGCCACTGCCGCGGCCACGGCGCCCGACCCGTCGGCGACGCCGATGACCTCGAACGCCGCCCGTTCCAGGCCCGTCCAGGCGACCCAGGCCAGCAAGACGTCGTCCTCGACGATCAGTATCCGTGGCCGACGCTTGTCCATGTTGCCCTCCGTTGCCGGTCTGTCCGTTGGAGCACGTTGGCGCCGCCGGCCGGCGGGCGCATTGATCCTGCGCAGCGAAGCAGGGGACTGGGACGTTTCGCGACCGTCGGAATGCGTACGCCGGGCCGACTCGTGGAAACTGCACCCGGCGGTTGGCGTTGGCGCCCCGTGGGTGTCGCGGGAGATGAAGGCGCCGGCGATCCGGAACGACGGGACGCGCGGGCCGAAAGGTGGGACGACTGGGCGGAGAGGCTGGAACGCTGGCGTCGAAGCCCGGTCATTGCTTGGTCGTTCGCCGTTTTTGCCGTGCTGGCTGCGACGGGGATCCGCGCCGTCTTGGCGCCGCTGATCGGCGGCAGCGTCCCTTTCATCACGTACTTCCCCGCCGTGCTGTTCACGGCCTTTTTTGCCGGCTTCCGGCCAGCTTTGGCTGCGACCATGCTGTCGGGCCTGTCGGGCCTGTCGGCCTGGTGGCTGGTGCTGGACCGCAACGGCCTTTCGTTTGCCGGCTCGGCCGCGCTGGTGCTGTTGTTCCTCGCCATCACCGGTGTCACCGTTCTGCTGGTCGCGCTGGTCAATGCCGGCGCCGAGCTGATGCTGGCCCGCAGCCGCCGAGCCTTGGCGGCGGAGCGCCGCGAAGCCGGGCAGCACCTTCTGGTGATCCGCGAGCTGGAGCATCGCACGCGCAACATCCTGGGGCTGGTCCGGATGCTCGCCACGCATTCGCTCAAGGAGGTGCCGGCGGCCGCGCGGCAGGTCTTTCTCGCCCGCCTCGACGCGCTCTCGACGGCCTACGAGCTGGACACCGACGCCGATCGGGTCACATTGCGGGACGTGCTCGACCGGCTCCTGCGCCTGCAGGCCGGCAGGATCGACGTCGAGGGCTGTGACCTGGTGCTCGGACCGCGCAGCCTGCAGCAGCTCACGCTCATCGTCCACGAGCTGCACACCAACGCCATGAAGTACGGCGCGCTGTCGGTCGATACGGGCAGGGTCGCCATCTCCGGCGTCGTGACCGCCGACGCCGCCGCGCCGACATTCACCTTCACCTGGCAGGAGTCCGGCGGGCCTGCGGTCGGGCCGCCGGCACGCCAAGGGTTCGGGCAGGTCATCCTCCGCCAGGCCCCCGAGGTGGGCGGTGCGCGGGTCGTCATCGACTACGCGCCTTGCGGCCTGCGGTACGTCTATCAGCAGGCGCTCGCGAAGGTCGTGGCCTGAGCGTGCCGACCTTTCACGTCCCGCCGATCGCGTCACAGGGCGATCATGCGCTTGCTGCGCGGCCGGCCGCCGGGTCGATGCTAGATCTCGCCTCTGGTCACAGGGCGGTCGGACATGCTGCGCTTCCTCGTCGATCTCGATGTCGCGGCGCTGCAGTGGATCAACGGCTTCGCGCGCCGCGACCCGGCCGTCGATCGCTTCATCGAGGCATGGCTGTCGCTCGACTTCCTGCAGGGCGGGTTCTGGTTCATCTTCGTCTGGTGGCTGTGGTTTCGACGCGCAGCCGACCCCAAGGCCGACCCTACGCTCGACCGCTTTGACGCCGTGCGCCTCCTGGCGATCGTATGGGGTAGCGTGCTGGTCGCCCGCGCCCTGCAGATCGGCCTGCCGCCCCGTCTGCGTCCGCTCAACGACCCTGGTCTCGGATTCGTTCTGCCGTACGGCGGCCAGCCCGGCGTCGCCGAGCATTACAGCTCGTTCCCGAGCGATCATGCGATCGTCTATGCCGCGCTGGCGACCGCGATCTGGGCCCGCTATCGCGCGGCCGGCGCCTTGTGCTTCGCCTGGACGCTGGTGTTCGCGTCGCTGTCGCGCGTCTATGGCGGGCTGCACTATCCGGGCGACGTGGTGGCCGGCGTCGTCATCGGAATCGTCTACATGCGCGCACTCGATGCCGTGCCCCTGCCGGCGGCGGCGCACCGCTGGTTCGACGGGCTGCTCGACTGGCAGCGCCGGCATCCGGCGGCGTTCTATTGCCTCGCCGTGGCCGTCACCTTCGAATGCATGGTGCTGTTCGAGGACGTCCGGATCGTCCTGCGCTTTCTCTTCAAGTTGCCGGCCGGTCTGCTGTCGTAGGGAGACCTGCATTCGCGCAGGAGCGCGTGTCAGAGGTCTCCGTGCCGCCGTTCCCGGCTGCCTGTCGTGCTGCCTGCGGAGGGCAGACGCTTCTCGCGTTCAGGCCAGGTCACACGGCTGCCCGGCCGGCGATGCTCGATGGCGAGTCGCGGCGGCCGTGCGGGAATTTCCAAGGCGCGGAGGCCGAGGGGCCGGGCGGCGGGCGCGCGAATCATCGGGTCTCGATCATCCTAACCTGCTCGTACAACACGCCTCGCGTGTGTCGGATGCATGGCACGGTCGTCCACAGCCTGTGGATGACGGGCATGAAGCGGCTGCCTTGCCTATTGCGGCGTGATGTCGAGGTCGCGCACCGCCTGGGTCAGCAGCGGTCCGACGTCGCGGATGAAGACCTCGAAGTCGGCGCGGCCCTGGGCGCCCTGGTCGAGGCCGAACTGGTCGACGAACTGCTCGAGCTTGGGCGTGCGGTTCATCTCGACCATGCCGTCCGACAGCAGGTCGACGACGGCGGGCGGCGTGCCGGTCGGCGCCATGCAGCAGACCATGCTCTCGAGCTGGAAGTAGGGATGCGTGGCGCCCTGCTCGTAGAAAGTGGCGACCGCCGGCAGGCGGCGCGAGCGCGTGCGCGTCGGCACCGCGACCGGCGCGGCGTTGCCGGCCTGGATGGCGGGTGTCGCGCCCTGCAGGGTCGAGCAGGCGGCTTGGGTGACGCCGGCCGACAGGTCGGCCCACATCGGCGCCTCGCCGCGATAGTGCACCGGCTCCATGGCGATCCCGAACGTGTCGTTCAGCTTCATGCAGAAGACGTGGGCCAGCGAGCCGATGCCGGTCGTGCCGAAGCTTGTCTTGTTGGTCTTCGCGTAGGCGACCAGGGCGGCGAGGTCGTTGCCCGGCACCGACTTGTGCAGGCACAGCGGCACCTTGCCGGCCGACAGCATGGCGACCGGCACGAAGTCCTTTGCCGAGTCGTAGGGAATGCTCTTGAAGATCACCTGGTTCTGGAACACCGCCGTCGAGTTGGTGAACAGGATCGTGTAGCCGTCGGGGGCGGCGCGCGCGACCGCCTCCGCGGCGATGATCGAGCCGGCGCCGGTCTTGTTCTCGACCACGAACGACTGCTTGTACTTGGCCGACAGGTATTCGGCGGCCAGCCGGGCGAACAGGTCGGTGAGGCCGCCCGCGGCATAGCCGCAGACGAAGCGCACCGGCTTGGCCGGCCAGTCGCCGGCGCCGCTTCCGGCCGGCGCGGCGCTCTGGGCCCGCGCCACGCCACAGGGCAGCAGCGCCGCGGCCGTCGTGCCCGCCAGGAAGCCGCGCCGTCCCGTCCCGCCGTGATCACGCATCTGCCATGCTCCGCATTGTCCTTGCCATGGCCGACAAACTTGCTAATCAGCAAGCAAGTGTCGAGGACGATCTCCTGAGCCTATCGATCCACGAAATCCCCGCCCGCCGCTCGCAGGCCGAGCGCCGCGGCGAATCCGACCGGCGCATGCTGCGCGCCGCCGAAAAGCTGATCGCGCGGCGCGGGCTGGCCGGCACCAGCTTGGCCGATGTCGGGCTCGCGGCCGGCTACAGCCGCGGCCTGCCGGTCGAGCGCTTCGGCAGCAAGCTCGGCCTGGTACGCGCCGTGCTCGCCGCCATGGACGGCTGGTTCCAGGCGCATCTCGCGCGACTGCTCGAGGGTCATGAGGGGCTGGCGGCGCTCGAGCTGCGCGTTTCCGCCCATCTGGGCAGCGCCGACCGCAGCGCCACGGCGACGGCGGCGCTCTACTCGATCTACGTCGAATCGCTCTACGCCATGCCCGAGCTGCAAGAGGACATCGGCCGCTTCACGCAGCGCTGGCGCGACGGCATCGCCGCCGACCTGCGCGCCGCCCAGCGCCGCGGCGAGATCGCCCGCACCGTCGATGCCGCGGCCGAGGCGACCTTCCTGCTGGCCGCCATGCGCGGCCTGATGGTCCAGTTCCTGATCGACCGCTCGACCGCCGACCTTGCGCGCTCGCGCCGCCTGCTGCTGGCGCATCTGCGCAACCGGGTCGCGACGGTGCCGTCGCGGAGGCGCAAGTGAGCCGGTCCTGGCACGATCCGCGGGTTCCGGCCGCCGCCGCCTGCGTGCTGCGCGACCTCGTCGACCGGCGGGCCGCCGAGACTCCCGGCAAGGTGTTCGTGCGCTTCGGCGCGAGCGGCGAGGAGTGGAGCTATGCCGAGCTGCGCCGCGAGGTCGTCGAGACGGCGGCGGCCCTGCAGCGGCTCGGCTTGGCGCAGGACGATCCGGTGCTGACCTGGCTGCCCAACGGGCCGGAAGCGCTGCGCATCTGGTTCGCGATCAACTATCTCGGCGCGCTCTACGTGCCGCTGAACCTCGCCTATCGCGGCCACATCCTCGAGCACGCGGTGCGCGTGTCGGGCGCCCGCCTGATCGCCGGCCATCCCGACCTGCTGCCGCGGCTGGACGCGATCGACGCGCCGGGCCTGGCGCAAAGGATCGCGGTGACGGACCGTCCGTCGCTGCGCGTTGCCGGCGCCGAGCCGGCGCCGCCGGCGCGGCCGATCCGGCCGTGGGACACCCAGTCGATCATCTACACCTCGGGCACCACCGGCCCGTCCAAGGGCGTGCTGTGCTCCTACCTGCAGGCAGCGGCCGCGGCCGAGGCCTTCTATGCCGCGACGGAAGACGACCGCAATCTCGTCAACCTGCCGCTGTTCCATGCCGGCGGCACCGGCGCGATCTATCGCATGCTGGCCAAGGGCGGTTCGGTGGCGCTGGTCGAATCGTTCCAGACCGACACCTTCTGGGACACGGTGCGGGCCACCCGCTCGACCTGCCTCACCCTGCTCGGTGCCATGGTGCCGTTCCTGATGAAGGCGCCGGCCTCGCCGCGCGACCGCGACCACACCTTGACCAAGGTCGTGCTGGTGCCGCTCAGCGACGATTCGCAGGCCTTCGCCGAGCGCTTCGGCGTCGACGTCTACACCACCTTCAACATGACCGAGACGTCGTGGCCGCTGGTCTCGGAGCGCAATCCCGTGGTGCGCGGCACCTGCGGCCGGCCGCGCGCCGGCGTCGAGGCGCGGCTGGTCGACGACAACGACTGCGAGGTGCCGCCCGGGGCGATCGGCGAGCTGATCCTGCGCAGCGACGTGCCGTGGACCCTGAACCATGGTTATCACAACAATCCCGAGGCCACGGCGCGGGCCTGGCGCAACGGCTGGTTCCACACCGGCGACGCTTTCCGCCGCGACGAGCAGGGCAACTTCTTCTTCGTCGACCGGCTGAAGGACGCGATCCGCCGGCGCGGCGAGAACATCTCGTCGTTCGAGGTCGAGGCCGAGGTCGGCGCCCATCCTGCGGTGCGCGAGGCCGCCGTGGTCGGCGTGCCCTCGGAGTTCGGCGAGGACGACGTGCTGGCCGTGGTGGCGCCGGTCGCCGGCCGCACGGTCGATCCGGCCGAGCTGATCGGCTTCCTGGCGCCGCGCATGGCCCACTTCATGGTGCCGCGCTACGTGCGCGTGTTGCCCGAGCTGCCCAAGACGCCGACCCAGAAGGTGCAGAAGCACCTGCTGCGCGCCGAGGGCGTCACTGCGGACACCTGGGACCGCGAAGCGGCCGGCATCCGCATCCGGCGCGAACGCCTGTCGATCCCGAGCTAGAGGCCCGAGCCATGTCCGCCGACCCCGCCACCATGCGCGACCTGATCGCCGGCATCGAAGCCGTGCGCCACACTTTGGGGGACGAGGCGCGCGCCGCCGCCGTCGCCAAGCTCGCCGCACGCGGCAAGCTCAGCGCCCGCGAGCGCATCGTGCGCCTGGTCGATGCCGGATCCTTCGAGGAGATCGGCGGCCTGGTCGCGGCCGAGGTCGACGGCATCGGCGAAGGGCCGCAGCGCACGGCCTCGCCGGCCGACGGCGTGGTCGCCGGCACGGCGCGCATCGACGGCAGGCCGGTGATGGTCTTCTCGCAGGACTTCTCGGTGTTCGGCGGCAGCATCGGCAAGCTCGGCAGCGGCAAGATCCAGCGCGCCCTGCAGCTCGCGATCACCCGCGGCACGCCGCTGGTCATGATCCTCGACGGCGGCGGCCATCGCATCCAGGACGGCCAGGACGCCCGCCACTTCGCCAACGCCAACGCCACCTTCCACCATTTCGCGCGCGCCTCGGGCTGGATCCCGATGGTTGCGCTGATGCTGGGCGCCGGCTTCGCCGGCCCGACCAACTATGCCGGCATGGCCGACCTCGTGGTCATGGTGCGCGGCCTGTCGACCATGGGCATCGCCGGCCCGGCCCTGGTCAAGGCGGCGACCGGCGAGGACATCGACGGCCTGGAGCTGGGCGGCGCCGACGTCCAGGTCGACCGCCAGGGCCTCGCCGATCTCGGGGTCGAGAGCGAGGACGAGGCCTTCGCCGCCACCCGCCGCTTCCTGTCCTACCTGCCGGGCAATGCGCGCGCCGAGCCGCAGATCGTCGAGCATCCGCGCCCGGTGGGGCGCATCGACGATGCGCTGCTCGACCTCGTGCCGGTGTCGACGCGCAAGGCCTACGACGTGCGCAAGGTGCTGCGCCTGGTCGCCGATCCCGACTCCTACTTCGAGCTCAAGCCGACCTTCGCCGGCAACATGGTGACGGCGCTGGCCCGCCTGGGCGGCCGTCCCGTGGGCCTGATCGCCAACCAGGCCTTGCGGCTGGGCGGCATGATCAACGCCGACGCCTGCGAGAAGGGCGCCCACTTCATCGCCCTGTGCGACGCTTTCGGCCTGCCGCTGGTGTCGTTCATCGACGTGCCCGGCTTCTCGATCGGCTCCAGCGCCGAGCGCACCAGCCTCGGCCGGCGCAGCGCCAAGCTGGTGTTCGAATGGGGCCATACCACGGTGCCGCGCATCTCGGTGGTGCTGCGCAAGGGCTACGGGCTCGGCTACCTGGCAATGGCCGGCGGCCGAAGCTTCGCGGCCGACGCCTGCTTCGCCTGGCCGTCGGCCGAGATCTGCGCCATGTCGATCGAGGGCGCGATCGACGTCGCCTTCCGCAAGGACTACCAGTCGGCGCCCGACCCGATGGCGCGGCGCGCCGAGATGATCGCCGAGACCCGCCGCCGCATCGGCGCCCTGCGCGCCGCGGAGGGCTTCGGCGTCGACGACGTCATCGACCCGCGCGACACCCGCCGCCGCCTGGTCGACCTGCTCGACGGGTCGCTTCCGCGCCGGCCGAACGATCATCCGCCCAAGTTCAGGTCTATTGTTCCCATCTGATACTGGAGGACGGCCAGCCGAGCCGTTAACCTGATCGCATGCCGGACCACACGATCTACCAGTCGCCGCGCCCGGCCCCCCGGCCTGGCGAGACCGTCGTCACCAGCACCTGCGGCCACAATTGCGGCGGCCGCTGCGTCGTCAACGCCCACGTCGTCGACGACCGAATCGTCCATATCTCGACCGATCCGGCGCGCTGGCAGCCCGAACTGCCGCCGCTGCACGCCTGCGGCCGCGGCGTCGGCCAGATCGAGCGGGTCTACCATCCCGACCGCCTGCGCTGGCCGCTGCGCCGCACCGGGCCGCGCGGCTCCGGCCAGTTCGAGCGCATCTCGTGGGACGAGGCGCTCGACCACGTGGCGCGCGAGATGCTGCGGCTGCGGGCTCGCTACGGCAATGCGGCTTTCCTCGACTGCTCGCGCTCGGGCAGCCTGTCGATGCTGCACGGCGGCGGCGTTCCCAAGCGGTTCTTCAACAAGTTCGGCGGCTGCACCGTGCTGTGGTCGAACATGTCGGCCGAGGCCGAGGTCTTCGCGGTGCGCATGACCTTCGGCGCCAAGGCCGACTACAAGGTCGCCGGCCGCGAGCCGACCGACTACGTCAATTCCAAGCTGATCGTCATGTGGGGCTGGAGCCCCGGCGACGGCACCTTCGGCACCGGCACCATGCAGTACCTGCAGGAGGCCAAGAAGGCCGGCGTGCGCATCGTCTGCGTCGATCCGCGGCGCACCCGCACCAGCCAGAAGCTGGCCGACGAGCACATCTTCATCAGGCCCTCGACCGACACCGCGGCGCTGCTCGCCATGGCCTACGTCATCGTCAGCGAAGGCTTGCACGACCAGGCCTATTGCGACCGCCACGTGCTCGGCTTCGACGAGGCGCATCTGCCGCCCGGCGCGCCGGCGGGCAGCTCGTGGAAGTCCTACCTGCTGGGCGACAGCGACGGCGTGCCCAAGACGCCGGAATGGGCCGAGGCGCGCTGCGGCATCCCGGCCGACACCTTGCGCCGGCTGGCGCGCGAGTTCGCGACGACCAAGCCGGCGGCGCTGCAGTGCGGCTATGCGCCCGGCCGCACCGCCTACGGCGAGCAGTTCCATCGCGCCGCCTACGGGCTGGCCGCCATCACCGGCAATGTCGGGATCGTCGGCGGCAGCTCGGGCTCGAGCAACGGCGCCACCGGCCGCGCCGGCATCGACAGCTTCCCGGCCGGCAGCAACCCGATCGACGCGCGGGTCGCGACGCCGCTGCTCGCCGACCTGCTGGCGCGCGGCAAGGCCGGCGGCTACCCGGCCGACATCAAGATGATCTATTCGGCGGGCGGCGATCTCTTCAACCAGTGCCCCAACGCCGGCAAGATCGCCGCCTCGCTCGACGGCGTCGAGCTGATCGTGGCCCAGGACCACTTCCTGACGCCGACGGCGCGGCACGCCGACATCGTGCTGCCGGCCACCACCTTCTGGGAGCGCAACGACGTCCACACGCCGTGGGCCGGCGCCGGCCACTACGCGATCTACATGAAGCAGGCGATCCAGCCGATGTACGAGTGCCGCAACGACCTCGACATCTTCGCCGAGCTCGCCCAGCGGGTCGGCATCAACGACTACAACGAGAAGTCGGAAGAGCAGTGGCTGCGCGACCTGACGGCCAAGGCGGTCGACGACTTCGAGGCCTTCGCCGAAGGCGGCGTCGCGCGCTTCGCGCCGCCCCAGGACGCCGTGGCCTTCGCGCGCAACATCCGCGATCCCGACTCCCATCCGTTCTCGACGCCGTCGGGCAAGATCGAGATCTATTCGATGCCGCTCGCCGCCAAGCCCGACTATTACGGGCTGGGCGCCATGCCGGCGGTTCCGACCTGGATCGAGCAGGAGCCGGCCGCGACCGTGGCGCGCTTCCCGTTGCGCCTGTGCAGCCCCAAGTCGCGCGCCCGCACCCATTCGATCCACGGCAACCAGCCGCTGCTGGCGCGCATCGATCCCGACGACGTCTGGATGCACCCCGACGATGCCGCGATGCGCGGCATCGTCGACGGCGACACGGTCCGCATCCACAACGACCGCGGCGCCACCGTGCTGCCGGTCAAGGTGACCGACCGCATCGCTGCGGGTGTCGTCTCGATCAAGGAAGGCGCCTGGTTCACGCCGGACGCCGAGGGCGCCGACACCACGGGCTGCGCCAACGCCCTGACCGACGACCGCGCCGCGCCCTGCGGTGCCACGACCTACAACACCAACCGGGTCGAGATCGAGCGGGTCGCGCCCGCCGGCGCCTGAGGCGGCGGCGCGCCGCGCGGCACCACCGTCAGCATCGGTCGCGGACGCGTGCGCGCGGCCCGGCGGGCCAGCGCGGTCGCGAGCGCCAGCGTGCCGAGCAGGAACAGGCCGATGGCCACGCCTGGCGCGCCGCCCGGAAAGGCCAGCGCCAGGCACCCCAGCAGCAGCGCGAGATAGCCGGCCGCGCCGGCCGCTCCCAGCACGAAGCCGCGGTAGCAACGCCGGCGGGAGTTGCAGCTTCCGGACGAATGGCAGGGGAGCCGTGCCTATGGTAGGTAAGGCGCTAGTAGAAATGCTCCTTACCGAGAGAACGATGGCCGCGACAGTAACCAGCAAAGGCCAGATCACGATCCCCAAACCGGTGCGCGATCTGCTGGGCCTCGAGCCCGGCAGTGTCGTCGACTTCCGGCGCGCCGAAGGCGGTGGCGTCGTCCTGGTCAAGGTCGGCCGCAAGGCGGCCCGATCCCGCTTCGCGCGATTGCGCGGCCATGCGGGCAAGGGCCTGTCGACCGACGAGATCATGGCCCTGACGCGGGGCGAGCCGTGACATGATCCTGGTCGACAGCAACGTGCTGCTCGATCTCGTAACCGACGATCCCGACTGGTCCGAATGGTCGATCGCGCAACTCGAGGCAGCGGCGCTGAGCGGCCCGGTGCTGATCAACGACGTCGTCTACGCCGAAATCTCGATCCGCTACCAGCGCATCGAGGACGTCGATGACATGCTGGCGCAGGCGGGTATCGATCTGGCGGTCATTCCCCGCGCCGCGCTGTTTCTCGCCGGCAAGGTGTTCCATCAGTATCGCCGTCGTGGTGGACGACGCAGCGGCGTGCTGCCCGACTTCTTCATCGGCGCGCACGCCTCGGCGGCCGGCTGGCGGCTGCTGACCCGAGACGTCGGACGCTACCGGAGCTACTTCCCCAGGCTCGAGCTGATCTCGCCCGCCTGAACGCTCAGATGTGCAGCGCCTCGCCCAGCGCCCGCAAGCTCGCCTCGTGGAAGGCCTCGCCCAGGGTCGGATGGGCGTGGATAGTGCCGGCGACGTCCTCCAGCCGCGCGCCCATCTCGAGCGCCAGGCCGAACGCCGCCGAGAGTTCCGAAACGCCGGGGCCGACGGCGGCGATGCCCAGCACGAGGTGATTGTCGGCGCGCGCCGTCACGCGCACGAAGCCGTCCTCGTCGCCCAGGGTCAGCGCGCGGCCGTTGGCCGGGAAGGGGAACTGCGCCGTCACGATCTCGCGGCCGCCCTGCCGCGCCGCCTCGGGCGACAGGCCGGCGGTGACGATCTCCGGATCGCTGAAGCACACGGCCGGGATCGCGACCGGGTCGAAGGCGCGACGGCGGCCGGCGATCTGCTCGGCTACGACGACGCCCTGCGCCATGGCGCGATGCGCCAGCATCGGCTCGCCGGTGAGGTCGCCGACCGCCCAGACGTTGCGCATCGAGGTGGCGCAGTGCTCGTCGACCTGCACGCAGCGGCCGGCCATCGTGAGGTCCAGGCGCTCCAGCCCGAATCCCTCGGTGCGCGGCCGCCGCCCCGTGGCGACCAGCACCTTGTCGGCCGCGACCTTGATCTCGGCCTGTCCCGCGCGCTCGACCCGCAGCGAGGCGCCCTCCGCGCCCAGCCC
The DNA here is from genome assembly GCA_046349275.1 of Reyranellaceae bacterium. Lineage (GTDB taxonomy): Bacteria > Pseudomonadota > Alphaproteobacteria > Reyranellales > Reyranellaceae > Reyranella. The sequence goes on from JAXMCN010000004.1 coordinate 296,413, forward strand.
GGCGGCGCGCGCGCCCGTCAGCACCTCGACCCCGAGTACCTGCAGGCGGCGCAGCACCGGCCGCACCAGCTCGGGATCGTAGGCCGGCAGCAGCCGCTCCTCGGCCTCGACGATCGTCACCCTGCTGCCCAGCTTGGCGTAGGCGGTACCCAGCTCGACCCCGATATAGCCGCCGCCGACCACGGCCAGCGCCGCCGGTACCGACTCGAGCGCCAGCGCCTCGGTCGAGGAGATCACAGGGCCGCCGAACGGCAGGCCGGGCAGCGCCGCCGCCACCGAGCCGGTCGCCAGCACGACGTGCTCGGCGCGCACGATTTGCGGCCCGGTGTCGGTCTCGACCCGGCAGGTCTTGCCGTCGAGCATCTCGGCGCGGCCTTCCAGGATCTTGACCCGCTGGCGCTTCAGCAGCGCGCCGACGCCGCTCGTCAAACGGCCGACGATCCCGTCCTTCCACTCGATCGTGCGCGCGAAGTCGATCGCCGGCTTTTCGACCCGGATGCCGAAGCGGCCGCCGGCGCTCGCCTGCTGCACGGCCTGGTGGAACGCCTCGGCGGCGTGGATCAGCGCCTTGGACGGAATGCAGCCGACGTTCAGGCAGGTGCCGCCCAGCCCGCCGCTCTCGCCGCCCTGCTCGGCCAGCACCACGTCGAGGCCGAGCTGGCCGGCGCGCAGGGCGGCGACGTAGCCGCCCGGGCCGCCGCCGACGACCAGCACCTTGGTGGCGATCTCGGGCATCTCGGGCTCCCTCAGGCTTCGAGGAACAGGGTGGCGGGCGTCTCGATCAGCGCCTTGAGTCGCTGGATGAAGCGCGCCGCGTCGTGGCCGTCGACCACCCGGTGATCGAACGAGGAGGAGAGGTTCATCATCGTGCGCGGCACGAAACCGCCGTCCTGCCAGACCGGTCGCACCACCTGCTTGTTGACGCCGATGATCGCCACCTCGGGCAGGTTCAGCACCGGCGTGCTGACGATGCCGCCGAGCGCGCCCAGGCTGGTGATCGTGATGGTCGAACCGGCGAGCTCGCCGCGCTGGGCGTGGCCGTCGCGCGCCGCCTGCGACAGCCGCGTCACCTCGGCCGCCATCTCCCACAGCGACAGCGCCTCGGAGTGGCGCACCACCGGCACCATCAGCCCGGCGCCGGTCTGCGTCGCGACGCCGATATGGACGCCGCCGTGGCGCTCGATCACTTCGGCCTCGTCGTCGTACAGCGCGTTCATCTGCGGGAAGTCGGCGACCGCGCGCACCACCGCCTGCATCAGGAACGGCAGCACGGTGAGCCGCGGCCGCTCCTTCGTCTTGTCGGCATTGAGCGCGGCGCGCAGCGCCTCGAGCGCCGTGACGTCGATCTCCTCGACATAGGCGAAGTGGGCGGCGCGGCGCGTCGCCTCGGCCATGCGCTGGGCGATGCGCCGGCGCAGGCCGACCACCTTGACCGTCTCGACCGCGGTGTTGGTGACCCGGCCCGGCCCGCCGGCGGCGGGCGCCGCGGCGCCGCGCAGGAACGTGTCGAGATCGTCGTGATCGATGCGGCCTGCCGGGCCGCTGCCGCGCACCTGGCGCAGGTCGACGCCGGCCTCGCGCGCCCGGCGACGCACCGCCGGCGAGGCGACCGGCTTCTCGCCCGCGGGGCGCGGCGGGCCGAGGGTGAGGCGGGCGGTCGTGGGAGCTGGAGACCTCACGGGACCGCGGACCTCCAGGTCCGCCTCATGAGCCCGAGCCGACCTCATGGGACCGCGGACCTCCAGGTCCGCGTCCTGAGTCGGAGCGGACCTGGAGGTCCGCGGTCCCGGAGTCGCCGCCACGTCGCCCGCCACCTCCAGCCGCACCAGCTCGGCGCCGACCGCCAACGTCGCACCGACCTCGCCGCCCAGCGCCACCACCGTGCCGGCGGCCGGCGAGGGGATCTCGACCGTCGCCTTGTCGGTCATCACGGCGGCCAGCAGCTGGTCCTCAAGCACCGAATCGCCGACCGCGACGTGCCACTCGACCAGCTCGGCCTCGGCCACGCCTTCGCCGACGTCGGGCAGCTTGACGATGCGGATCGCCATGTCAGGCCTCCATCACGGCCTTGAGGGCGCGGCCGACCCGCGCCGGGCCGGGGAAGTAGTCCCATTCCTGGGCGTGCGGGTAGGGCGTGTCCCAGCCGGCGACCCGTGCGATCGGCGCCTCGAGCTTCCAGAAGCAGTTCTCCTGCACGAGCGCGCTGAGCTCGGCGCCGAAGCCCGAGGTCAGGGTCGCCTCGTGCACGATGACGCAGCGCCCGGTCTTGTTCACCGAGGCCATGATCGTCTCGAGGTCGTAGGGCAGCAGGCTGCGCAGGTCGACGATCTCGGCGTCGATGCCGGTCTCCTCGGCCGCCGCCTCGGCGACGTAGACCATGGTGCCGTAGGCCAGCACGGTGACCGCGCTGCCGGCGCGGCGCACCGCCGCCTTGCCGAGCGGCACGGTGTAGTGGCCGTCCGGCACCTCGCCCAGCGCGTGGCGCGACCATGGCGTCACCGGCCGGTCGTGATGGCCGTCGAACGGCCCGTTGTAGAGCCGCTTGGGCTCGAGGAAGATCACCGGGTCGTTGTCCTCGATGGCGGCGATCAGCAGGCCCTTGGCGTCGTACGGGTTGGACGGCACCACGGTCTTCAGCCCGGCGACGTGGGTGAACAGCGCCTCCGGGCTCTGGCTGTGCGTCTGGCCGCCGAAGATGCCGCCGCCGGTCGGCATGCGAATCACCATCGGCGCCGTGAACTGGCCGTTCGAGCGATAGCGCAGCCGGGCCGCCTCCGACACGATCTGGTCGTAGGCCGGGTACACGTAGTCGGCGAACTGGATCTCGATGCACGGCCGCAGCCCGTAGGCCGCCATGCCGATCGCGGCGCCGACGATGCCCGACTCGCTGATCGGCGCATCGAAGCAGCGGCTCGAGCCGAACTTCTGCTGCAGCCCCTGGGTGCAGCGGAAGACGCCGCCGAAGTAGCCGACATCCTCGCCGAACACCACGACATCGTCGTCCCGCGTCATGCAGACGTCGAGCGCGTCGCGGATCGCCTCGACCATGGTCCGCCGCGGCATCTCAGGCGCCTCCCGCCCGGCCGGACCGCGCGCGTCCACGCGCGCTCGAGGTCATGAGGCGCGCAGAATGCGCGCGGTCCAGGGATGCCATCACACCCCTCCCTGCTGGCGCTGCCGGCGCAGATGCGGCGGCATGGTCTCGAACACGCCCTCGAACATGTCGCGCGCCGAGGGATGCGGGCCGGTGTGCAGGGTGCCGTGGCTCTCGGCCTCCTTCTGGACGGCGATGACCTCGGCCACGATCTCGGCCTCGGCCTGGGCATGGCGCTCCTCCGACCAGACGCCGCGCGCGATCAGGTGGTTCTTCAGGCGCAGCACCGGGTCGCCGAGCGGCCAGGCGTCCGACTCGGTCTTCGGCCGGTAGGCCGAGGGATCGTCCGAGGTCGAATGCGCGCCGGCGCGGTAGGTGACGTACTCGACCACGGTCGGGCCGAGGTTGCGCCGCGCCCGCTCGGCCGCCCACTTGGCCACCGCATGCACCGCCGGATAGTCGTTGCCGTCGACCCTGAGCGAGGGGATGCCGAAGCCCAGGCCGCGCGCCGCGAAGGTGCCGGCGCCGCCGCGCGCGATGCCCTGGAAGGTCGAGATCGCCCACTGGTTGTTGACGATGTTCAGGATCACCGGCGCCTTGTAGGTCGAGGCGAAGACCAAAGCGGCGTGGAAGTCGCTCTCGGCCGTCGAGCCGTCGCCGATCCACGCCGCCGCGATCTTCGTGTCGCGCTTCATCGCCGAGGCCATCGCCCAGCCGACCGCCTGGATGTACTGGGTCGCGAGGTTGCCCGACACCGAGAAGAAGCCGGCCTCGCGCGCCGAGTAGAGCACCGGCAGCTGGCGGCCGCGCAGCGGGTCGAGCTCGTTGGAGTAGATCTGGTTCATCATGTCGCGCATCGGATAGCCGCCGGCGATCAGCAGCCCGGCCTGGCGATAGGTCGGGAAGTTCATGTCGCCCGGCTCGAGCGCCTTGCGGAAGGCGCAGCTCACCGCCTCCTCGCCCATGTGCTGCATGTAGAACGAGGTCTTGCCCTGGCGCTGCGCCATCAGCATGCGCGCGTCGAAGGCGCGCAGGGTCATCATGTGGCGCAGGCCGTCGAGCAACTCGGCGTCGCTCAGGCTGCCGGCCCACGGGCCGACCGCCCGGCTGTCGCGGTCGAGCACGCGGATGATCTGGAAGGCAAGCCGGCGAATCTTCTCCGGCGCCACGTCGACCGGCGGCCGCTCGACGGCGCCGGCGCGGCTGATCGGCACGTCGCTGAAGTCCGGCGTGCCGCCCGGCCGCACCGCCGGCTCGGGCACGTGGAAGGACAGGGGACCGAACTCGGACATCGCTCACTCCACTGGGGACGAGGATCGAAGGGCGCGCCACACGCGCTCGGGCGTCGCCGGCATCTCGACGTGGCGCACGCCGAGCGGCGCCAGCGCGTCGACCACCGCGTTCATGATCACGCCGAGCGCCGGCGTGATGCCGCCCTCGCCGCCGCCGCGGAAGCCCAGCCGGTTGTTGGTCGACGGCACCTCGCTCAGCGCCGAGACGAACGACGGCAGGTCGCCGGCGCGCGGCACGGCATAGTCCATGAACGTGCCGGTCAAGAGCTGGCCGGTGGCGTCGTAGACGCAGTGCTCCATCAGCGCCTGGCCGGCACCCTGGGCGATGCCGCCATGCGTCTGGCCGTGCAGGATCAGTGGATTGACGGCGCGCCCGACATCGTCGAGCGCCGTGTAGCGGTCGAGCCGCACGACCCCGGTCTCGGGATCGACCTCGACCTCGCAGACGTGCCAGCCATAGGGATAGGAGCCGACCCGGCTGTCGACGTCGCCGGCGCCCGCGAGCGGCGGCTCGCCGCCCGAGACGAGATCGAACAGCCCGATCCGCCGGTCGGTGCCGCGCACCGTGAAGACGCCGTCGGCGAAGTCGATGTCGGCCTCGGCCACCTCGAGCCGGTCGGCGGCGCGCGCCGTGCCCTGGGCGATGATCTCGTCGGCGGCTCCGCGCAACGTGAGCGCGGCCAGCCGCAGCGAGCGCCCCGAGTGCGAGCCGGCGCCCGCCGCGACCCGGTCGCTGTCGCCGGTCAGCAGCCGAACCGATGCGGGCGGCACGCCCAGCCACTCGCCGGCGAGCTGGGCGAAGCTGGTGGCGTGGCCCTGGCCGGCCGACAGGGTGCCGATGACGATCTCGAGCGTGCGGTCGGCCCGCACCGTCAGCTCGGCGCGCTCCTGCGGCGCGCCGCTCTGCGATTCGATGTAGGCGCCGAGTCCCAGCCCGCGCAGCAGGCCGCGCGCCTGCGACTGCGCCTGGCGCGCCGCGAAGCCGGCGTGGTCGGCCAGCGTCAGCACCGCCTCGAGCGCCTCGGCATAGGTGCCCGTGTCGTAGGTGATGCCGAAGGCGTTGGTGTAGGGCATCGCCGCCGCCGGCACGAGGTTGCGCCGGCGCAGCTCGATCCGGTCGAGACCGCTTTCGCGCGCCGCGAGGTCGATCAGCCGCTCGATCAGGAACATCACCTCGGGCCGGCCGGCGCTGCGATAGGGTGCCGTCGAGACGGTGTGGCTCAGCACCGCGCGCGCCCGCGCCGCCGCCGGCACGTCGTACAGGCTGGTCATCAGCTGCGTGCCCTTGGTCAGCGGGATGAACGAGGCGGTGTAGGCGCCGACGTCCGAGAGGTTTTCGGACTGCAGCGCCAGGAAGCGGCCGTCGGCGTCGAGCGCCAGCGCCGCCGCGAATCGCATGTCGCGGCCCTGGTAGTCGGTGGCGAACATTTCGTGGCGTTCGCCGGTCCACTTGACCGGCCGGCCGAGCCGCCGCGCCGCCCAGGCGACCAGGGCGCATTCGGGGAAGAAGCCGTTGCGCGTGCCGAAGTTGCCGCCGACGTCGCCGGCCAGCACCCGCACCTGCTGGGGTGGCAGGCCGAGCACCGTGGCGAGATCGCGCTTCAGCCGGCCGACGCCGCCGGCGCAGCCGTGCAGGGTGAGCCGGCCGCTCGCCGCGTCCCACTCGGCCAGCACGGCGCGCGGCTCCATCGGCACGCCGGTGACCCGCTGCACATGGGTGTCCAGGCGCACGACATGGGCGGCGCGCGCCAGGCCCTCGGCCACGGCCTGCCTTTGGCCAACCTCGGCGTCGAGCGCGACCTCGCCGTCATCGGCCGCCAGAATGTCGTAGGCGACGACGACCGCCTCGGCGGCGTCCTGCGCCGCCGCCATGGTCTCGGCGACGACGAAAGCCACCGGCTCGCCGACATGGCGCACCCGCTCGACCGCCAGCACGTCGGGCCGCACGATCCTCGGCGGCGAGCCGTCGCGGTTGACCAGCAGCAGGTCGGGCGGGCTCTGCGCCGACGGCGTATGCGGGATCGGCTGCAGGCCGTCGGCCGCCGCATCGTCGGCCGTCAGAATCGCCAGCACGCCGGGCAATCGAAGCGCTGCCGAGAGGTCGATGGCCACGAGACGGGCATGGGCATGCGGCGAACGCACCACCGTGCCGAAAGCCTGGCCGGGCAGGGCGACGTCGTCGGCGAAGCGGCCGCCGCCGGTCAGCAGGCGCGCATCCTCGAGGCGGGGAAGGCTGGCTCCAATGGCGCGGCGGCTCATGCCTTCGGTCGGACCTCGCGTCGCTGGGGCGCCGCCGGATCGCGGCGTCGCACGGCCGTGAGCATAGCCGTTTCGCCGCCGCGGTCGAGCCGGTCGAGCGCCGGCTCGCCGCTCACAGGATCGGGTGCCCGCCGGTGACGGCGATGGTGGCCCCCGAGGTGTAGCTCGACAGCGGATCGGCCAGCATGACGTAGGCGGTCGCCAGCTCGGCCGGCTGGCCGGCCCGCTTCATGGGCACGTTGCTGCCGAATTTCTCGACGGTCTCGGGCGGCATCGTCGAGGGGATCAGCGGCGTCCAGATCGGCCCCGGCGCCACGCAGTTCACCCGGATCCCCTTGCCGGCCAGCATCTGGGCGAGACCGCCGGTGAAGTTCTGGATGGCACCCTTGGTGGTGGCGTAGGCGAGCAGGGTCGGGTTCGGCTTGTCGGCGTTGACCGAGGCCGTGTTGATGATCGCGCTGCCCGGCCTGAGGTGAGGCAGCGCCGCCTTGGTAAGATGGAACATGGCGTGGATGTTGACCCTGAAGGTGAGCTCCCACTCCTCGTCGCTGATCTCCTCGACCGCGTGGAAGGTCGCCTGATGCGCGGCGTTGTTGACCAGGATGTCGAGCCCGCCCAATCCAGTCACCGCCTGGTCGACCACGGCGCGGCAATGGTCCGCCGCCTGCAGGTCCCCGGGCAGCAGCACCGCCCTGGCGCCGGCCTGCTCGACCCATCGCGCCGTCTCCCGGGCGTCGTCGTGCTCGTTCAGATAGGCGATGGCGAGGTCGGCCCCCTCGCGCGCGAAGGCGATGGCCACGGCGCGGCCGATGCCGCTGTCGCCGCCGGTGATCAGCACCTTCCTGCCCTCGAGCCTGCCCGATCCCTTGTAGGCCTGCTCGCCATGGTCCGGCCTGGGCGTCATCTTGTCGGTGCTGCCCGGCATCGCTTGCTGCTGTCTGGGCTGGGTCGTCGGGGGCATGGCGGCCTCTCTGAAAGGAAATGTCCCGCCATGAACGGGCTCAATCGGCCGGTGTTGCCATGCCATGGCAAGTCGGTGCGTTTTCTGCAGGAATCGTGAGGGCTTGCGTTGCCTTTCTTTCTTCATCCACAGGCTGTAGACTTCGTCGCTTTCCCGCTGCACGGCACAGGAAAGCCATGGCGCATATCAGACTGAACACCCATCCCAGCCAGGGCGGCCGCGCCGCCCCGCCGGTGATATGGGGGGCGCGCGACCCGAAGATCCGCGGGCCGGTCGTCGGCACCGTCGCCGACGCCGCGCGGCGCAATGCGATCGGCGTGCATTCCGGCAGCTACGGCGTCTACCGGGCGCTGGCGATCGCCGCTCACGAGCTCAAGGCCGACCATCGCCCCGACTTCACCAACACCGCCCCGGCCGAGCCGATCGGGCCGTTCGAGACCTGGTTCGACCCGCACAAGATCGTCTCGCTCGACCCGTGGGGCCATCTCGTGGCCGAGGTCTTCGCCGAGCAGCTGGCGGCCGGCTGGGACATCCGCCCGACCATCGCCGTCACCAAGGCGCACGTCCAGATGCCGGAGATCCGCGACGCCATCGCCGCCGGCCGGCTGAAGCCGGACAACGCGCTGCTGACGCCCAACGGCGACGTCAAGGTGACCAAGGCGGCGATCGAGCCGGTGTGGTGGCTGCCCGGCATCGCCGAGCGCTTCGGGGTCAAGGAGACCGATCTGCGCCGCACTCTCTTCGAGCATACCGGCGGCATGTACACCGAGCTGGTCACCCGGCCCGATCTCGAGCTCTTCCTGCCGCCGATCGGCGGCTCGACGGTCTACTTCTTCGGCGACGTCGCCAAGCTCGGCAAGCCGGAGACCCGCATCGCCTGCCGCCTCCACGACGAGTGCAACGGCTCCGACGTGTTCGGCTCCGACATCTGCACCTGCCGGCCCTACCTGGCGCACGGAATCGAGATCTGCATCGAGATGGCCCAGCAGGGCGGCGTCGGCGTCGTGGTCTACAATCGCAAGGAAGGCCGCGCACTCGGCGAGGTCACCAAGTTCCTGGTCTACAACGCGCGCAAGCGCCAGCCCGGCGGCGATTCGGCGGCGCAGTACTTCAACCGCACCGAATGCGTCGCCGGCGTCCAGGACATGCGCTTCCAGGAGCTGATGCCCGACGTCTTCCACTGGCTCGGCATCGGCCGCATCGACCGCTTCGCCTCGATGAGCAACATGAAGTCCGACGCTTTGCGCGAGCAGGGAATCGAGGTCGTCGAGCAGGTGCCGATCCCCGACGATCTGATCCCGGCCGATGCCCAGGTCGAGATGGATGCCAAGAAGGCGGCGGGCTACTTCAGCGCCAGCAAGCCGGCCGGCGCCGAGCTGGCGCGGGCCAAGGGCCGGGGCCTCGACGAGTGAGTGAGACGCCCGAGTGATCGAGATGCCCGAGTGATTGAGACGCTTGAATTCCTCCGCGACCCGGCGACCATCCGGGCGCGCGCGGAGGCGATGCTGAAATGGGTCGAGGACGGCCAGTCGCAGTGGTTCGCCGTCGACCCGGCCGGGCTCGAGGCCGCCGTCCAGGCGACCCTGGCGGTGACGCGCCGGCGCTTCCCCGATCCGGCGCGCATCCCGTTCCATTCGCGCTGGCGGCACTTCGAGGCCGGCGGCCGCGATCGCTGGTCGGCGCTGGCGGAACGTTTGGCCGGCCTGCCGCCCGACGAGGTGGCGCGCCGCCGCATCGACCTCGCGGTGGTCTCGGTGCTGCTCGACGCCGGGGCGGGGCCGGACTGGTCCTATCGCGAGCCCGGCACCGGCGAGACCTATGCCCGCTCCGAGGGCCTGGGTGTCGCGAGCTTCCACATGTTCGCCCACGGCGCCTTCAGCCGCGATCCCAAGGGCGATCCGCTGCGGGTCGACGCCGAGCGCCTCGCGGCCTTGACGCCGGCCGACATCGCCATGGGCTTCCAGGTCAGGGCGCACAATCCGCTGCTCGGGCTGGAGGGCCGCGCCGGGCTGCTGCAGCGGCTGGGGTCGATCGGGCTGGCCCGGCCCGGCGACCTGTTCGACAAGCTGGCGACCGGCGGCAACCGCACCGTCGAGGCCGCCGCCATCCTGGCCACCGTGCTAAAGCATCTGTCGCCGATCTGGCCGCTGCCGATGGGCGACGTCTGGCGCCATCCGGCGATCGGCCTGGTGCCGTTCCACAAGCTGTCGCAGTGGCTCTCCTACTCGCTGGTCGAGCCGCTGGAAGGCGCCGGCCTCGCGGTCGTCGGCCTCGACCGGCTGACCGGCCTGCCCGAGTATCGCAACGGCGGACTGCTGGTCGATTCCGGCACGCTCCGGGTCAAACAGCGCCGCCTGCTCGCCGACACCTTCCAGACCGGCGACGAGGCGATCGTCGAATGGCGGGCGCTGACCGTGGCGCTGCTCGACCGCATCGCCGGCCATGTCCGCCTGCATCTCGGCCTCGATGCGACGGCGCTGCCGCTGGTCAAGGTGCTGGAGGCCGGCACCTGGTTCGCCGGCCGCGCCCTGGCCGCCGAGCGGCGGCCGGGCGGCGGCCCGCCGATCGCCGTCGCCAGCGACGGCACCGTGTTCTAGCCGGGACCGGATCCCGGCCTGCTTTGGGGGAGAGAAACCATGTCCTTGCCGCACTCGATCCACGTCGTTAGCCATCCGCTGGTCCAGCACAAGCTGACCAAGATGCGCGACAAGGAGACCTCGACCACCAACTTCCGCCGCCTGCTGCGCGAGATGGGCCTGCTGCTGGGCTACGACGCGACGCGCGACCTGCCGCTGGTCGAGCGCGACATCAGCACGCCTCTCGAATCGATGAAGGCGCCGCTGCTCGAGGGCAAGAAGCTGGTCGTGGTGCCGATCCTGCGCGCCGGGCTGGGGCTGGCCGAGGGCGTGCTCGACCTCGTGCCGTTGGCCAGGGTCGGCCATGTCGGCCTGTACCGCGACCCGCGCACCCTGCAGGCCGTCGAGTACTACTTCAAGATGCCGCAGGACATCGCCGACCGCGACGTCATCGTCTGCGACCCGATGCTGGCGACCGCGCATTCGGCGATCGCCGCCGTCGACCGGCTGAAGGAATCCGGCGCGCGGCGCATCCGCTTCATCTGCGTGCTGGGCGCCGAGCCCGGCGCGCGCGCCTTCGCCGAGGCCCATCCCGACGTGCCGGTCTATGCCGCCGCCATCGATGGCAAGCTCAACGATCACGGGTATATAGTTCCCGGCCTCGGTGATGCGGGGGACCGTCTCTTCGGGACCAAGTGAACGACAACAACAATCACGGGGAAGAGAAACGATGTCCGCGGACCTTCAATACCTCCTGTGGTCGGTGATCCTGTGCTTCGGCCAGGTCGTCGTCGCCGCGATCGGCGCCAACACCCAGGTCGGCCTGCCGGCGCTGGCCGGCAATCGCGACGCGGTGCCGCCGATCGGCGGCTGGGCCGGCCGCGCCAAGCGCGCCCATGCCAACATGCTGGAGAGCCTGCCGCTGTTCGCCGCGCTCGTGCTGATCGCGGTGGTGGCGCAGAAGACCAACGCCACGACGGCGATGGGCGCCGCCCTGTTCTTCTGGGCGCGGCTCGCCTACGCGATCGTCTACGTCGTCGGCGTGCCGTGGCTGCGCACCGCGGTGTGGGCGGTCTCGATCGTCGGCATGCTGCTGATCGCGCTTCAGCTGCTGTAGGGGCGGGCGAGCGTCCGTTCGATCGACGTCAGCCGGTCTTCCACGGCGGTCAGGAGCCGCTGCACCTCGCGCATGTCGGCGGCGATGCGATCGAGCTTGCCGTCGAGGCGCCGCAAGAAGACCAGCACGAGGTTTTCCGGATCGTTGGCCATAAACTCAATGTAGGCGACCTTGTCGGTCGCCGCCACGCCCTCGGGAAGGTCCGGAAGCGATGAGCAAGACGATCTCAGGAACGTGGAACGACGCCCCCGGCGCGGTCACCCTGATCGATGCCCATCATCACCTGTGGGACCTCGCGGCCAACCGCTACCCGTTCCTCAGCGACCAGCCCGAGCCGCACTTCTTCCTCGGCGACTATGCGGCGATCCGGCGCGACTACCTGCCGGCGGACTATCTGCGCGATTCGCAGGGCCACAACGTGCTGGCCACCGTGCACTGCGAGGCCGAGATGGATCGCAGCCGGCAGGTCGCCGAGACGGCCTGGCTCAGCGACGTCGCCGCCCGCCATGGCTTCCCCGCTGCCATCGTCGCCCATGCCTGGTTCCACACCGACGACGCCGAGGAGATCCTCGCCGCCCAGGCGGCCTTCCCGCTGGTCCGCGGCATCCGCTCCAAGCCGGTGACAGCGGCGCGGCCGCAGGACATGACCCCCGGCGCGCCGGGCACGATGCAGGACGAAAGCTGGCTGCGCGGCTTCGCGCTGCTCGACAAGTATGGCCTGTCCTGGGACCTGCGGGTGCCGTCCTGGCATCTCGAGGAGGCCGCCGCGGTCGCGCGCCAGTTCCCGCGCACGCCGATCGTGGTCAACCACACCGGCTTTCCCTGGGACCGCAGCGAGGAGGGGCTGGCCGCCTGGCGCCGCGGCATGGAAGCCGTGGCGGCCCAGCCCAACGTGCACGTCAAGGTCTCGGAGTTCGGCCTCAAGGACGCGCCCTGGGACTACGAGTCCAACCGCCGCATCGTGGGCGAGGCGATCGCGATCTTCGGGATCGAGCGCTGCCTGTTCGCCAGCAACTTCCCGGTCGCCGGCCTTCGCGTCGGCTACGACGCGCTGGTGCGCGCCGTCGACCGCATGCTGGCCGACCGTTCGCCGGCCGATCGCGAGCGCTTCTTCTGGCGCAACGCGGCGTCGTTCTACCGCCTGTCGCTCGACGAGCCGGCCGCGTAGGGCGGCCCGCGCTCAGCGCCGCTCGAAGTCGATCCGCTCGTCGACCGGCAGGCCGAGCAGATGGCGGCGCAGGCAGTCGAGGCCCAGCTCGACGGCGCCGGCGCGCACCCAGTCGCGGCCGCCGATCAGGCGGGCCTGGCGGCTGACCGTGCCGTCCGGCGCGGCGATGCCGACGCAGATCGTGCCGCCGAGATCGGGCCGGTCGGTGCCTTCGTCGAGGTCGACCAGCAGGGCGAGCGCATGGCTGGCGCCGCTGTCGCGCGCCAGCGCCTTGGCAGCGGCCATCGCCGCCTCGGCCGTCACGCCGTCGAGTCCCAGAGCCTTGGCGTCGCGCACCACCGCGCCGCGGCGGAACACCGTCTCGGAGCCGGGCAGCGGCGCCAGCCGCGCCGCCAGGGTGCCGCCGGTCACCATCTCGGCCGTCGCCAGGCTGTGGCCCTTGGCGCTCAGCGCCGCCAGCACCACGCCCTCCAGGGTTTGTTCGTCCTCGGCGATGATGAAATTGCCGAGCCGCTTGCGCACCTCGGCCTCGACCGGCGCCAGCAGCGCGGCCAGCGCCTCGGCGCTGTCGCCGCGCGCCGCCAGCTTGGTCTCGAGCTGCGGGTAGTGTGCCTGGAAGCCCAGCTTGATCGTGCCGTCGGCGAAGGCCGGGATGTCGCTCAGCATGCCGTCGGCGCGCGATTCGCCGATCCCGAAGGAATGGAAGCGCTTGAGCCGCGCCACGCCGGTGATGCCGGCCATCTTGGAGATCCGCGGGATCACCTGCTCGTCGACCATGCGACGCATCTCGCGCGGCACACCAGGCGTGAAGAAGAAACGCGCCCGGCCGATCGTCACGGCGAAGCCGCAGGCCGTGCCGATCGGATTGTCGATGAACTCCGCGCCCTGCGGCAGCATCGCTTGCTTGCGGTTGTTGGGCGGCATCACCCGGCCGCGCCGCGCGTAGGATTCCTCCATGCGCGTCATCCAGTAGTCGCTGAGCTCCAGCGGCACGCCGCAGGCCTCGGCCGCGACTTCCTGCGACAGGTCGTCGACGGTCGGCCCCAGGCCGCCGTTGACGATCACCGCGTCGGCCCGCTCGCCGGCCTGGCGGAAGGCCTGCAGCAGGGCGGCGCGGTCGTCGCCGACCGTGGTGCCCCAGTGCACGGTGAGGCCGGCCTCGCCGAGCCGCCGTGCCATGTGGCTGTAGTTGGTGTTGATGGTCTTGCCGGTGAGGATCTCGTCGCCGGTGCAGAGGATTTCCACGCGCATGGCGTTTCCTTAGCCCATCGGCGCGCGCCGTGCGAACAGGAAGGCGACCGGCGCCGCCAGCAGCGGCACCAGGGTCAGCAGGTGGAAGGCGTTGACGTAGCCCACCATGCTGGCTTGGCGCTGCACCTCGGCAGCCAGCCGGGCCAGCACCTGGCTTTCGCCCAGCGACCCGAAAGCGAGGGTCCAGGGCAGGGTGAGGTCGCGCGTGAAGGCGGTGATCGAGCTCGCCAGGTTGACGCTCGCCTCGGCCGTCGAGTGCACCAGGACGACCAGCACCAGGGACACGAACAGGCTCGAACCGAGCATGCGGACCAGCGAGAACAGCGCGTTGGCCTGGGTCAGCAGCCGCGGCTCGAGGGTCGAGAAGGCCAGCACCGCCATCGGCGTGTAGCTGAGCCCGAAGCCGAACCCGTGCAGCACGTTGCTCCACAGCACGACCTCGGACGTCAGGTTGATGTCGAACGAGCCCATCCACACCCCGGCCAGCGCCTGCAGGCCGAGCCCGAGGAACAGGCACAGCCGCGGGCTCCGGCGGGTCAGCTGTGCCACCACGAAGAACGAGGCGAAGTTGCCCAGCCCGCGCGTCGCCACCAGGCTGCCGATCAGCGCCTCGGGATAGCCCTGCAGCTCCTGCAGCAGCGGCGGGAACAGCACCATCGGCCCGTACTGCAGCATGCCCATCACCGCCGCGACGACCAGGCCGACCGCGAAGTTGCGGTCGCGGAACGCCGCCGGGTCGAATAGCGGATGCGTCGTAGTCAGGCTGTGGATCGCGAACATCGTGAAGAACAGCGCCGCGATGCCGGCCTCGGCGATGGTCTCGCGCGACTCGAACCAGTCGTTGCGCTGGCCGCGGTCGAACATCAGCTGTGCCGCCGCGATGGCGATGGCGACGAACAGGAAGCCGATCCGGTCGAACGGCCGCTTCAATCCCTTCTCGCGGTCGTCGAGCGCCAGCCAGGCCAGCCCGCCGGCCGCCAGCCCCAGCGGCAGGATCAGGAAGAAGCTCCAGCGCCAGCCCAGCAGCTCGCTGATCTCGCCGCCGAAGGTCGGCCCGAGGATCGGCCCCATGACGCCGCCGACCCCCCACATCATCAGGATGAAGGGATGCTGGGCGCGGCTGAACGAGGCCAGCAGGATGGTCTGGCCCATCGGGAAGATCGGCGCCCCGAAGGCGCCCTGGGCGACCCGCAGCGCCAGCAGCGCTTCCAGCGAATCGACCAGGCCGCACAGCATCGACGCCGCCGTGAAGCCGGTCACCGACAGGCCCATCAGGCCGCGCCAGCCCAGTCGGGCGGCCAGCCAGCCGGTCGCCGGCGTGGCGATCGCCGTCGCCACCAGGTTGAAGGTCAGCACCCAGGAGATCTGCTCCTGGGTCGCCGACAGGGCGCCCTTGAGCTGCGGCAGGATCACGGTGACCGAGGTCGCCGTCAGGCCGAACAGCACGGTGGTCAGCTGCACCGCCAGCAGGATCAGCCACTGACGGACCGAGATCGACGCCATGCGATGATGCTAGAGTGGCGGCGGCGCCGGGCAAGGAGAGTCCCGGCGGCGAAACGCAAGTTCGACGGGCGATACGGGAGAGAGACATGGAAGGTTTGTCGAAAGACCTCAGCGAGGCGCTGGCGAAGGTCGGGACCTCGACCCTGACCGGGGTGCTGAACCGCCGCGGCTTGAAGAGCATGACCTTGTTCGACGTCTGGCCGCTGCGTCCCGAGCAGCCGCGCCTCGTCGGCATCGCCTTCACCATGCGCTTCATCCCGTCGCGCGAGGACATGGACGGGCCGCAGTCGAAGAACCGCAGCCAGATCCAGCCGCGCGCCATGGAGGAGTGCCCGCCCGGCCACGTGCTGATGATCGATAGCCGCGGCGACTCGCGGGCCGCATCGGCCGGCGATCTCTACGTCGGCCGGCTGCGGGCGCGCGGCGCCGCCGGCATCGTCACCGACGGCGGCTTCCGCGACACCGACGGCGTGGCGCGCACCGGCCTGCCGGCCTACCACCGCCGGCCGAGCTCGCCGCCCAGCCCGGTGGCGCATCGCCCGGTCGACCTGCAGCTGCCGATCGCCTGCGGCGGCGTCGCCGTCTATCCCGGCGACATCGTGGTCGGCGACAAGGACGCCATCCTGGTGATCCCGCCCGACATCGTCGTGGCGGTCGCCGAGGAGGCGCTCAACACCTACCACTACGAGGAGTTCTGCGAGGCCGAGGTGGCGCGCGGCCGGCCGCTCAAGGGCCTGTTCCCGGTGGCCGGCGAGGAGGCCAAGAAGGACTTCGAGGAGTGGAAGAAGAAGCAGCGCTGAGCCGTCTTCCGGACCGCGCGCCTCCAGGCGCGCCTCATGAGTCTGAGCGCGCAGAATGCGCGCTGTCCACCCTGACTCTTTTGGGACCGCGCGCCTCCAGGCGCGCTCGGGCTCAAGAACGCACAGAATGCGCGCGGTCCGAAGACCGCCGCCGCCAAGACCCTGATCGAGGAGGACTCCCATGACCACCACCGTCATCCGCGGCGGCACCGTCGTCGACGGCACCGGCGCGCCGCCGCGCGAGGCCGACGTCGCCATCTCCGGCGACCGCATCGTCGCCGTCGAGCGCGCCCTGCCGCGCGGCGACCAGGAGATCGACGCGCGCGGCCTGCTGGTCACGCCGGGCTTCGTCGACATCCACACCCACTATGACGGCCAGGCGACCTGGAGCGAGCGGCTGGCGCCGTCCTCCTCGCACGGCGTGACGACGGCGATCATGGGCAATTGCGGCGTCGGCTTCGCGCCCTGCCGGCCCGACGAGCGCGACATGCTGGTGCGCCTGATGGAGGGCGTCGAGGACATTCCCGGCGTCGTGCTGGAGGAGGGCCTGCCCTGGGGCTGGGAATCCTTCCCCGAGTATCTCGATTCGCTGTCGCGTCGCCGCTTCGACATCGATCTCGGCAGCCAGGTGCCGCATGCCGCGCTGCGCATCTACGTCATGGGCCGGCGCGCCGCGCTGCGCGAGCCGGCCACCGAGGCCGATGCCGCGGCGATGGCGCGGCTCGCCGCCGAGGGGATCGCGGCCGGCGCGCTCGGCTTCTCGACCTCGCGGACGCTCGCGCACAAGAGCAGCGACGGCGTGCCGACGCCGACCCTCAACGCCTACGAGCCCGAGCTGATGGCGATCGCCGAGGCGATCGGCAGGACCGGCCGCGGCGTGCTGCAGATCGTCACCGACCATCCCGCCGACGACGGCGAGTTCGCGATGCTGAGCGGGCTCGCCCGCCGCTCCGGCCGGCCGCTGTCGATCTCCCTGGGTCAGGCCGATCGCGCCCCCGACAAGTGGCGCCACGCCCTCGACCTGATCGCCGGCGCCGTCGACTCCGGGCTGCCGATCAAGGCGCAGGTCTGCGGCCGCGCCGTCGGCCTGGTGTTCGGCCTCGAGCTGTCGCTCAACCCGTTCTCGAGCCATCCGAGCTGGGCGGCGATCGCCGACAAGCCGCTCGCAGACAAGGTCGCGGCGCTCAAGGATCCCGCCTTCCGTGCCCGCCTGCTGGCCGAGCAGCCGTCCGACCGCGCCATGAAGGAGCGGCTGTTCAACTTCGAGCGCCTGTTCCCGTTCGCCGAGCGGCCCGACTACGAGCCGCCGGTCGAGGCCAGCATCGCCGGCCGCGCCCGGGCGCTGGGCCGCGACCCGGCCGAGCTGGCGCTCGACCTGCTGGTCGAGCAGGACGGCCACGCGACCTTCTACCGGCCGCTGCTCAACTACGCCGCCGGCAACCTCGACGCCTGCGCCGAGATGCTCGGCCATCGCGACAGCCTGGTCAGCCTGGGCGACGGCGGCGCGCACTACGGCTTCATCTGCGACGCCAGCCTGCCGACCTTCATGCTGGCGCACTGGACGCGCGACCGTCGGCACGGCCGGCGCTTCGGCCTGCCCGAGATGGTGCACGCCCTGTCACGGCGCAACGCGCTGGCGGTCGGCCTGGCCGATCGCGGCCTGGTGGCGCTGGGCGCCAAGGCCGATCTCAACGTCATCGACTACGACCGGCTGGCGCTGCAGGCGTCGCGGGTCAGCTACGACCTGCCGGCCGGTGGCCGCCGCCTGCTGCAGGACGCCACCGGCTATCGCGCCACCCTGGTCTCCGGCGTCGTCACGCGCCGCGACGACCAGGCGACCGGCGCGCTGCCCGGGCGCTTGGTCCGCGGCGCTCAGGCCTAATCGTGGACGGCGAGTCGCCGGCGCCCACGGCGCCCGACCTTCCGACTGCGACGCCGCGTCCGGCCGGCGCGCCGACGCCCTTGCAGGACGTGCTGGTCGCCGACTTCAGCCGCGTGCTGGCCGGCCCGGTCTGCACCCAGCTGCTGGCCGATCTCGGGGCGCGGGTCGTCAAGGTCGAGCATCCCGACGGCGACGACATGCGCCACGCCCGGCAGGCCGCGGCCAACGGCCTGACCGCGGCCTTCCTGGCGCTGAACCGCGGCAAGCAGAGCCTGGTGCTCGATCTCGCGACGCCGGCCGGCCATGCCGTGGCGCTCGACCTGGTGCGCCGCGCCGACGTGCTGGTCGAGAACTTCACGCCCGGCGTCATGCAGCGGCTGGGACTGGGCTACGAGGCGCTGGCCGCGCTCAACCCGCGCCTCGTCTACTGCTCGGTCTCGGCCTACGGCCAGAGCGGCGCGGCGTCGCGGCGCTCGGGTTACGATCCGGTGATCCAGGCCGAGAGCGGGCTGATGTCGCTGAACGGCTTCGCCGAGGGCCCGCCGGTGCGCATCGGCCCGCCGGTGGTCGACGTCTCGACCGGCATGATGGCGTGCAACGCCGTGCTGGCCGGCCTGCTGGCGCGCAGCCATACCGGGCGCGGCCAGCATGTCGAGGTGGCGCTGTTCGACACCGCCGCCAACCTGGGCGCGCTCTACGGCATGAGCCACCTGATCGACGGCAGCGTGCCGGGCCGCTTCGGCCAGGCGCCGCCGGGCGCCGCGCCGGTCGGCCTGTTCGAGGCCGGCGACGGGCCGTTCTATCTCTGCATCGTCAACGACCGGCTGTGGCGCCGCCTGGCCACCGAGGTGCTGGAGCGGCCCGACCTCGCCGACGATCCGCGCTTCGCGACCAACCGCGACCGCGCCGACAACCGCGCCGCGCTGTTCGCCGCGCTCGGCGCGATCTTCGCCACGCGCTCGCGCGACGCCTGGATGGCGCGCCTGCTGGCCGCCAACGTGCCGGCCGGGCCGGTGCGCAGCCTGGCCGAGGCCTATGCCAGCCCCGAGATGCAGGCGCGCGGCCTCGCCCGGTCGGTGCCGCATCCGCTCGGCGGCACGGTGCCCGACATCGCCCCGCCGTTCCGCTTCTCCGCCACGCCGCTCGCCGACCCCGTGCCGGCCCCCGGCCTCGGCCAGCACGCCGACCCGGTCCTGCGCGACCTGCTGGGCTACGACGACACTCGTCGCGCCGAGCTCGCCGCCCAAGGCGCCTTCGGCCCTCGGGTTCCATGACCGCCGCCTCGCGGACCGCGCGCCTCCAGGCGCGCCTCAAGATCATGAGCGCGCAGGATGCGCGCGGTCCCAAGTCCGACCTCTCGTGGACCGCGCGCCTCCAGGCGCGCCTCATGAGTCCGTTGGAAATCCCATGACCGACAAGATCCCCGACGCCTTCCTCACCGTCCGCCCCGACTGGCTGGCCCTGGGCGAGCCCGAGCCGGTGCTTGAGCCCGACCTGCCGATCGTCGACCCGCACCATCACCTGATGGACATGCCGGGCCACGAGTACATGCTGCCCGCCTTCCTCGACGATCTCGCGACCGGCCACCGCCTGGTCGCCTCGCTGTTCGTCGAGTGCCGCGTCTTCTATCGCCCGTACGGGCCCGACGACCGCCGCTCGCTGGGCGAGACCGAGTTCGTCAACGGCATCGCTGCCATGGCGGCGAGCGGCCGCTACGGCCCGGCGCGGATCTGCGCCGGCATCATCGGCAACGTCGACCTGCGCTTCGGCGACCGCGCCAAGGGGGCGCTCGAGGCCCACGTCGCCGCCGCCGGCGGCCGCTTCCGCGGCATCCGCAACGTCGCCGCCTGGCACAAGGACGGCTTGCGCGCGACCAGCGCCAACCCGCCGCCCGGCCTGCTGCGCGACCCGACCTTCCGCCGAGGCTTCGCGGCGCTGGCGCCGCTCGGCCTCAGCTTCGACGCCTGGGTGCTGCACACCCAACTCGACGACCTGATCGACCTCGCGCGCGCCTTCCCGGACACGACGATCGTCTGCGACCATATCGGCGGCCCCGCGACCTTCGGCCCCTATGCCGGCAAGCGCGACGCGGTCTTCGCCGACTGGAGCCGCTCGATGCGCGCGCTGGCGCGTTGTCCCAACGTCCAGGTCAAGCTGGGCGGCATGGGCATGCACGTGCTGGGCTTCGACTTTCCGACCAAGCCCGTGCCGCCGACCTCGCAGCAGCTCGCCGACGCCTGGCGCCCTTACGTCGAGCTCTGCCTCGAGGCCTTCGGCATCAACCGAGCGATGTTCGAGAGCAACTTCCCGGTCGATAAGGGCACCTGCAGTTGGCGCGTCCTGTGGAACGCCTTCAAGCGCCTCGCCGCCGGCGCCTCGGCCGACGAGAAGCGGGCGCTGTTCGGCGGCAATGCCTGCCGCATCTACGGCCTCGACCTGGCGGCCCAGGGGATCGAGGTCTGACCGGGTGCGGACCGCGCGCCTCCAGGCGCGCTCGGGGCCTCGTTGATCCTCCCGCCGCCGTTGCCTACTCTCTGTCCGTTCCCCAAGGAGCCGATCATGGTGGGCCTCACCATCCGCGATCTCGACGACGATCTCGAGCGGCGCCTGCGCCGGCGCGCCGAGGCTCATGGCCGGTCGGTTGCCGAGGAGGCGCGCGAGATTCCACACCTTGCCCGTCCCCGGCGGCACCCTGGTCTGGGACGCGATCGACCTCACGCCGCCCTGGCTCGCCGAGCCCTCGACGGTGATCCTGCACCACGGGCTCGGCACCAACGCCGAGATGTGGGCAAGCTGGCTGCCGGTGCTGGCGACGCGCCACCGGGTCGTGCGCTTCGACATGCGCGGCGCCGGCCGCTCGAGCCGCCTGCCGGCCGGTGAGCCGCTGTCGCTCGAGCGCTTCCGCGACGACCTGCTGGCCGTCGCCGACGCCGCCGGCGCAAACCGCTTCCACCTGATCGGCGAATCGTTCGGCGGCACCGTCGCGCTCTTCACTGCGGCGACGGCGCGCGAGCGCCTGCTCTCGGTCACCACCATCGCCTCGCCGCATCGCGGCGCCACCATGCGCATCCTGGACGGCTGGCAGGAGCTGAGCGACGCGCCCGAGAGCCTGCGCGCCTGGTCGCAGCGCATGATGGGCTGGCGCTTCCGCGACGACGCCGTGCCACCGGCCGCCTGGGACTGGTTCCGCGCCGTCCAGGACGAGACCGATCCCGCCTTCGTGCGCGGCCTCGCGGCGCTGGTGCGGCCGCTCGACCTCGGCCCGCGGCTCGCCGGTCTCGACCTGCCGGTGCTGCTGCTCGCTCCCGACTCGAGTCCGTTCGTCGAGGCGCAGCTCGTGTCGGAGCTGCACGGACTTCTGCCGAACAGCGCGCTGCAGGTGTTCGCCGGGACGAAGCACGGGCTGGCGTTCTCGCACGGGGAGGCGTGTGCGCAGGTGTTTGTGGGGCGGCGGGAGGGGTGGTAAGCCCCGTGTAGGAGGGGGATGATTCCTCGACAAAGACTGACGTTTTCGTCGGATGCTTATCGCGAGGCCGTACAAGACTACGCGGAGCGGTGGAGTCTCGTGTATGAAACCCTCCGTCGGCTATGCCGCGAGCATCCCGAGCACAAACATTACAACGAGGTCTCGGCCAAGCTCTGGATAATCGCCCGGACTTACGCGACTCAGATCGAGCGAAAAGTCAGTTCCGATGGCTCTCAAGGATCCTCCCTGGCCACTATTGCAGAGACCCTCCTGAAGCACGGTGAAGAGATTGACGAGCTCTTGAACCATGTATCGGCAAACGCCGAGCGACTGTGCGACGATCTGCTCCCAAGCATCTTCAGAGTCCACGGCGCACTCGTGCAGTTGCTGAAGCCGATTACGGGCGGCAGCAACGTTCGCTCCTTCGCCAGCAAGTATCTCCACTTTCATCGGCCTGCCGTGCCCATCTATGACAGCGTTGCGCTGTCCAACCTGCGGAAGCTGGTCAGGTGGACGCCAGATCTGGAATGCGATGCCTCCGCTCCAGAGGGAGACGACGAGTATCGCTGGTTCGTGCTCAGGCTGCGGCGGCTCAACCAACGGGCAAGGTCCGAAGGTCTCGATCCCACGGTCAGGGATTTGGATTGGTACTTGCTCTCGGCCGGCGATGCCCCTGCCGCGCCCGTCACGTGAGTATCAGCCTCGTCGCTTACGGCTGCCTCCCGAGGCGCAACCGTCCTACGCCGCCAACCGGACGACCTGATGCCCCGAGCCGTCCGCCGCCATCTCGATGTTGTCCGAGCGCGACAGCACGAAGGCCAGGGAGTCGCCCAGATCGAACGGGAAAAGGACCGGGTTCTTCTCCAACCCACCGATCGACAGAGTCCTGCCGGCGTACCGCAGGCAGGCCTCGGCAAGCCATGCGGGCAGGTGCGCCTGTTCAAGTCGCGTCAGCTTGTTGCGGTGTATCTGGCGACCCCCGCTCGTCCGAAGGATAGCACCCCAGTCCGCCTGCGACTGGAGGATCATGTTGGTCATGCGCCGCGTGCCTTCGCGCTCGCCGAAGATCTCGGCCATCCGGCGATGTACTTCTGCCGCCGAACAGTCCCCCTGCAGGGCGGTCAGCCTGCCGACGATCTCGGCGACCTTGCCGAAGAACGGGTACCGTATGGACTGGTTCGAACACCTCACCGGCTTCCCCGAACGCGACTACGCCGACACCCGCCGCCAGCTCGAGATCGACGGCCACCGCCTGCGCTCGCGCGTCAACGGCCGCGCCTGGATGATCGGCACGCTCGAGCTGCCGTCGCTCGCCAACCTGCGCGAGCGCGTGCGCGCCGGGCAGGGGCCGGCGGGCCGGCTGCAGGTGCGCACCCTGAGCGGCGATGCGCGCGCCCTGCATCGCGCGCCGGAGTTCGCCGGCGCGCTGTTCCAGGTGGCCTCGCAGTTCAACATGCTGGAGATGGTCGGCCGAGGATGGCGTCGGCCGCTACGAGCGCGACCGGACCCAGGGCCCGGCCTGCGCCATCGCGGCCGGCGCCGCCACGATCTTTCGCAACTACTTCGCCCCGGTCGGTGAGCAAGTCGGCCAGACCGCCGATCGCCAGCTCGACGGCCTCGCCGATCTCGGCGTCGCGCTCGGCCAGCGTCTGGGCCAGCCCGTCGAGCGTCTGTGGCGGATGCAGAACGGCTACGCGCTGTGCACCGCCGACGGGCTGGCGGCGATCGGCCGTCACCTCGCCCAATGTTCGGAGAGCGAGCGCGACGCGTTGCGCGGCCTGCTGCGCATCGGCCTGCATCGCGACGTCGAGGTGACGGACGGCGCCGCCGCTGGGGCGGGGGCCCCGGCACCGTTACCGGGTCCGCTGGCGTCGCAGGCCTTCTGCTCGGCCCTGCCGGTCGCCTACACGAGGCTGCCGGCGCGTGCCTGGGCGCCGTTCGCGACCCTGGTGCTCGAGGCGGCCTACGAGGCGACGCTGTGGGCTTCCGTGTTGGCCGCGCGCGACGGCGACTCCAACGTCGTGCTGCTCACCCGGGTGGGCGGCGGCGCCTTCGGCAACGACGATGCCTGGATCGATCGTGCGATGCGGCGCGCGCTCGATCTGGTGCGCGACGTCGATCTCGACGTGCGGCTGGTGAGCTTCGGCGCGCCGCCCGAGTCGATGCGGGCGCTGGCGCGGGCCTTCGCCTGAGCCGGCCCCGGCTCAGAGCCCCACCCACACCTCGACGATCCCCGGCCGCGGCTTCGGCGTGTAGTCCGGCAGCGACTTCACGGTCACCGTCCGCACTGGCTCCTTCTCGACGGTGCGCAGATAGCCGTCGATCACCTCCTTGAGCCGCGCCGCCTGCTCGCAGTCGGCGACGTAGAAGCAGCGGATCTCGCGCAGGCCCTGGGCGGCGCCGATGCGTTCCTCGCCGGGCACGTGGAAGCCGGCCGCCGCCAGGCGCTTCGACAGGCCCTTGACGGTGTCGCGGTCGAAGCCGGCGAACTGCAGGTAGACGGTGAGGCCGCTCGTCGGCATCTGCGCCACCTGCTGGGTGCGCTGCACCGCCGTCTGCTGCAGGCTGGCCATCTGCTGCTGTTGCACCTTGTCGAGGTCGGCCGCGACCGGCGCGCCGGCCTTGTCGGCGACCCGCTTGAGCTCGCCGCCCAGACGCGCCACCTCGCCGACCAGCGCCTTGACGTCCTCGGTGAGCGAGGCCAGCACGGCGGCGTCGGGCACGGCGTTGCGCAGCCGGTCGGAGAGCTGGCGCGCCCGGTCGTCGATTTCGCCCAGTCGCTCCTGCGAGGCCTTCAGCGCGTCGTTGATCTCGCGCACGCCCGAGGCGACGTCGCGGCGCAGCTTGGCCATGTCGGTATCGGCCTCGGCCGACTTGCGCCGCATGTCCTCCAGGCTCTCGTCGAGCACCCGCTTGCGCACCTGCAGCTCGCTGAGGCTGGTGCGCGCCACGGTCTCGGCTTCCTCGGCTTGCTTGCGCGCCTTCTCGGTCGGCTCGTTGACCGCCTTGCCCACCCGGTCGTGGACGGCTTCGGCGATCTGGCGGTCGAGATAGCCCATCAGCCACGGCGCGCCGACCAGCCCGACGCCGGCCAGGAAGGCCGTCGCCAGCGCCGTCCAGGTGCGGAACAGCTTGCGCTCGACGCTCTCGCGCACGTCGCGCTCGAGGTTGCTGCGGAAATACTCCAGCGTTTCCTTGTCCAGCTCGGGCATTGCGACGCGTCTCCCTGGCCGCCGGGCCGGCGCGCAGCATACCACTCCCGGAGCGTCGCTACCTATCAGTGTATCCCGCTCAGCGCTTCGCGCCGCTTGCCCCCCACGTCGCGCCGCCCAGCGCCAGTGCGCCGAGCCACGGCGCCCACGCCACCGCCAGGGCGACCACGAAGGTCTCGTACGACTGCCCGGCCAGCACCCATTGCAGCAGGGTGCCGGCGAGCCAGCCGGCGATCGCGCCGCCGGCCGCCGCCATCAGCCGCCGCCCGGGGCCGCGCGCCGGCGTCGCCTCGGCCGGATGCGCGCCGCGAACGGCCGCTGCGCCGGAGCGGCGCCACGACCACGCGGCCGCGATCGCCGCCGTCACCAGGCCGGCCGTCGGCGCGATGAAGAAGGCGAGGCCCATGGCGTTGGCGCCCTCGCGCTGCGAGACCGCGAAGACCTCGAAGGCGAGCAGGCCGATGCCGAGCGCCGCGGCGTAGCCGAGGACCAGCCCGAGCAGGCCGGCCAGGAAAAGCTTCAGCAGTCGATTGCCCATGTCACTTCTTTCGGGAGCTCGGCGGGCCGCGCGCGTCCACGCGCGCTCATATCATTCTCTCCAGCCGGGCCAGAGCGGAGGAGAGGTGACCGTGGCAGCGTCGTAGCCCCGCGCGCCTCAGGCCGCCCTCGCCAGCGACCGCGCCCGCGCGATCCGCCCCTGCTCGCGAGGATCATGCATCGCCTCCCAGAGATCGCTGCGGCGCTGCACGTTCAGCCAGAAGTCGGGGCCGTTGCCGAACACGCGCGCCAGGATCAGCGCGGTTGCCGCCGTCACGCGCCGGCGATCGTTGCACAGCTCGTTGACGTGCTTGCGCGGCACGGCCATCGCCGCCGCCAGCGCGCCCTGGGTCAGGCCGAGCGGCTGCAGGAACTCCTCGCTCAGGATCTCGCCGACGGTCGCCGGCTTGCGCTTGGTCGCGTGCATGACCGCTGCATCGTACAGGCTTCGGAAGAGACGACCAGCCTCCGTTGCGAGGCGACGACAGTTCAAAGAAAAGCCCCCGCCCGCGGCCGCCGCCCGCGTCGAAACGCAGGCGGCGGAGCGGACGGGGGCGACGGTCTCTCGTCCTGTCGCGGGCCGGATCAGCCGCGATGCAGGGCGCAGATCTTGTTGCCGGCCGGATCGCGCAGGTAGGCGAGGTAGAGGCGGCCCGCGCCGCCCTCGCGCCAGCCCGGCGGATCCTCGATGCTCTTGCCGCCGGCCGCGACGCCGGCGTCGTGGAACGCCTTGACCTTCTCGGGGCTGTCGGCGGCGAAGCCGATCGTGCCGCCGTTGGCGTGGGTCGCGGCCTTGCCGTCGATCGGCTTGGTCAGGCCGAACATGCCGGCCGAGGTGCGGTAGAAGACGCGGCCCTTGGGATCGGCCTTGCCTTCGGCCACGCCCAGCGCGCCCAGGCAGGCGTCGTAGAACTTCTTCGAGGCGGCGACGTCGTCGGCGCCGACGAACACATGCGTGAACATTCGGTTTCTCCCTATCCGGCCGTCGGATCGTTCGCCGGGAGGGCCCCGGCGGACGTCGCGTCGACCGTCCCGCCTTCCATACCATGGTTCACGGTCGGTGGGATTAACGCCGGGAATATTTCGTATATCGGAATTTAGGAGGCTGGATTTCGTTGCGGATCAAGGGCTTGGAGACTGGCCGGGAAAGGCTATTCCGGGCACCGGAGCGCATAAATTGGCGCTAATTTTATCCCTTTTTGTTCTCTCAATGTTCTTGACGGTGCCTGCAATGAGAAGCATACTGCAACGATCTGCTGCGAGGCCCCCGGCCATGCCCGCTCCCGCCCCTGCCCATCGGATCCTGCCGACGTTCGCCCCGGCTCTCGACCGCCGCCGGCTCATCCCCATGCGCCATCGCCCCGGGATGCGACCGCCGCCGGCCTCGGCTACACCGCCCCCTATGGCTTCGCGCAAGAAATCTTCGTCCTCCGCCAAGGCCGCCGGGCCCAAGCCCGATCCCAAGCCGAAATCCAGGCCCGGCCGCCGCGACGCGCTCGACCTCGCGAGCCTGTCCGATCTTGGTGTCGAGCGCCTCGCCGCGCTGCTGCTCGAAGGGGCGCAGGCCGATCCGGCGTTGAAGCGCCGCCTGCAGCTCGTGCTGGCGGCGCGGCGCGGCCCGGCCGCCGCGGCACACGCGATCGGCCAGCGGCTGGCGGCCTTGGCGCGGGCCCGCGGCTTCGTCGACCGCCGGCGGACGCGCGGGCTCGCCGCCGAGCTCGACGAGCAGCGCCGAGCCATCGTCGAGACGGTCGCGCCGGCGGATCCGGCCGAAGGCCTGGCCCTGATGTGGCGCTTCCTTGCCCTGGCCGACTCTGTCCACGACCGCTGCAACGACAGCAGCGGCGTCGTGCAGCCCGTCTTCCACGCCGCCGTCGCCGATCTCGCCACCTTCGCCGCCGCCGCCCGGCCTGCGCCGCAGGACCTCGCCGAGCGCGTCTGGGAGGCGCTGCAGGACAATGACTACGGCCAATACGATCGCCTGCTGTCGGCGTTGGCACCGAGCCTCGGCGCCGACGGGCTGGCGCTGCTGCGGCAACGCGCGGCCGAGCTTGCGTCGCCGCCCGTGTCGCCGGTGGCGGAAGCCGGCCTGCGCGTCGAGCTCACGGGCCGCGAGGGTCGCTTGTTACGAAACCTGCCGGCGCTGCTGCGGCAACGCCTTGCCCGGGATATCCTGCAGCAGGTCGCCGACTTGCAGGGTGACGTCGACACCTTCGTCGCCCAGGTCGACCCCGAGGCCCGCCGCCATCCCAAGGTCGCCGCCGGCCTCGCCGAGCGCCTGCTCGCCGCCGGTCGCGCCGCCGAGGCGCTCGCGGCACTGGAGCAGGCCGACCGGCCGAGCGGGCGCTGGCCCTTGTTCGAGTGGGAGGATGTCCGCATCGCCGTCCTCGAGGCGCTGGGCCGCGCCGCCGAGGCCCAGGCGGCGCGCTGGTCGGTGTTCGAGCGCTCGCTGTCCCCGCACCATCTGCGCGACCACCTGCAGCGCCTGCCCGAGTTCGACGACGTCGAGGCCGAGGCGCGGGCGCTGGCCCATGCCGCGCGCTTCCCCGATCTCCTGGGCGCGACGCTCTTCCTGGTCGGCTGGCCGGCGCACGAGCAGGCCGAGGCGACCCTGGTGCGCCGCGCCGCCGAGCTCGACGGCGACCCACGAATATCTGGTGCCGGCCGCCGAGAAGCTGGCCGGCCGCCATCCCCTGGCCGCCACCCTGCTGTGGCGCGCCATGGTCGAGTTCGCGCTCAAGGCCTCACGCTCCAGCCGCTACCGCCACGCCGCCCGCCACGTGCTGGACTGCGCCAGCGTCGCCGCCGCGGTCGCCGACTTCGGCCGCTTCGAGCCGCACGCCGCGTGGCTCGAGCGCTTGCGGCGGGAGCACCGGCTCAAGACGTCGTTCTGGGCGCTGGTCGGCTGAGCGTCGGGCGCGAGCAGCAGGCCGTTGCGCTAGAAATTATACTTTTTTTGCAGAAGTAGTATAACTTTCCCTGGGTTGCAGCCGATCGTTCCGCGTCGACGGAACAGCGAGGACAGACGCCGTGCCCTCCGATGCCAAGCCCATCCCGCTCTCCTTCCAGACGCTCTATGCCGAGCTGCTGGAGCAGTGCATGGCCGAGGCCTTCGACGAGGCGTTTCCCGGCGCCGGCGGTTTCATCGCCAAGACGATCAAGGGCCGGCGCTACTGGTATTTCCAGATGCCCGCCGGGGCCGGCCCGAAGCAGCGCTACGTCGGACCCGAGACGCCCGAGCTGCTGCAGCGCATCGAGCGCCATCGGGGACTGCGACAGGCGGCGCGGTCGCGCCAGGCGCTGGTGTCGAGCCTCGTGCGCTCGGCCGGCCTGCCGCGGGCGCCCGACCGACTCGGCCGCGTGGTCGAGGCGCTGGCGCGCGCCGGCGTGTTCCGGCTGCGCGGGGTCCTCGTCGGAACGATCGCCTATCAGACCTATGGCGCGCTGCTCGGCGCACGCCTGCCGGCGACCGCCTATACGACGGCCGACGTCGACATCGCGCAGTTCGCCAACGTTTCGCACGCCGTCGGCGAGGCGACGCCGCCGATGCTCGACGTGCTGCGAACCGTCGACTCGACCTTCCGTGCCGTGCCGCATCTGCACGATCACCGGCGCAGCGTCGCCTACCGCGCCCAGGACGGGTTGCGCGTCGACTTCCTGACGCCCAACGAGGGCCGAGCGACCGACGCCCCGAAGCGGCTGGCGGCGCTGGGCACCGATGCCGAGCCGCTGCGCTTTCTCGACTTCCTGATCCACGATCCCGAGCCGGCCGTGCTTTTGCACGACGTCGGCGTGCCGGTCATGGTGCCGGCGGCCCAGCGCTACGCCCTGCACAAGCTGATCGTGGCGCGCCGGCGCATCGGGACCGGCCTCGCCAAGCGGTCGAAGGACCTGCTGCAGGCCGAGGGGCTGCTGGGGGCGCTGGCGGCGCTGCGTCCGGCTGCGCTGCGGGCAGCCTGGCGAGAGGCCGAAGGCCGCGGCGGCAAGTGGCCCGAGCTGATGCTGGCCAGCCTGCGCGAGCTCGATCCGCGAACCCGGGACCGAACCCTGGCGACGGTCGGCCGGCCACGCGCCGTGCTTCCGGATCTCGACCTGGCCTTCGAGCAGGTCGCGCCGCGCAACGACCTCGAGCGCGAGTCGGTCCGGCTGTGGGCCCGAGTCGATGGCCGGCGCCTGGCCTGCCTGGTGAGCCGGGCGGTGCTGGACGAGCATTTCGGGGCTGCGGGCCTGCGCCCGGAGGATCGAACCACCAAGGTGCGCGACAATCGGCGCGAGATCGAGCGCCTGCTGCGCGCGAAGTTTCTGAACGACCCGGTCGAGGACGACGAGGCCCTGATCCTCAAGTCGGACGACGTCCCGCGCCTGCGCCGGAGCCCGGCCTCGGCTCACCGAAGAAAAATTGAATGAACCGTAGCAATACTAAGTTTCACTTCCTATCTGCAGGGAGCTGAAGAGCCTTTGGAGGTTCTGGCGATGACCAATGTCCGTTCCTCTTGCCAGAGTCGAATTTTTGCCTGCTACGGCACGAAAGAATGTCCTCGGTGCGCCCGGGAAGGGCTTCCGATAATTCCGACAATTCGAAAAATGAGTCGGACGTCGGAGTCCAGCAGAACTGACGATAGTCCACAGCAACAATCACGCCAGCCGCAGCAGCCCCTCGCCGTCGCCGCGTGTCCGTACCACGCCGATCGTCACGATGTCCGCCGGCAGTTCGGCGCCCGCCGGCACCGCGGCCAGCAGCCCGCCGGCGGTCTGCGGGTCGAACAGCAGCGGCAGCTTGGGATGGTCGGCGCGCTCGGCCATGCCGTCGATCAGATGGCGCGCCCGCAGGTTCTCGGGGGCCAGCGAGCTGGCATAGCCATTTTGGAACAGCTCGACGGCGCCGGGCAGGGCCGGCACCGCATCGAGGTCGAGCGTCACGGCGACGCCGGGACTGGCGCGCACCATCTCGACCAGATGGCCGGCCAGCCCGAAACCGGTGAGATCGGTGCAGGCATGCGCGCCGGCGGCGCGCAGCGCCTGGGCCGCCTCGGTCGAGGGCCGCCGCATCGACTGCAGCGCGGCGTCGATCCACGGCGCGCGCGCCGCGCCGCGCATGGCGGCGGCGAAGATCACGCCGGTGCCGACTGGCTTGCCGAGCACGATTCGGTCGCCGGGTTGCAGGCCACCCTTGCGCAGCACCTTGTCGGGCGCGACCAGTCCGTTGACCGAGAAGCCCAGCGCCATCTCCGGCCCCTCGCCGGAATGGCCGCCGACCAGCCGGCAGCCCGCCGCCTCGAGAACGCTGCGCGCGCCGGCCAGCATCTGGAACAGGTCGTCCTCGACGATCCGCTCGACGGCGGCCGGCACGATCGCCAGCGCGAGCGCAGAGTGGGGCTCGGCCCCCATCGCCCAGACGTCGCCCAGCGCATGCACCGCCGCGACCTCGCCGAAGCGATAGGGATCGTCGAGGAAGGTGCGAAAGAAGTCGACCGACTGGACCAGCAGCTGGCCCGGCGGCACCTCGACCAGCGCCGCGTCGTCCGGGGTCTCGAACCCGAACAGGCCGAGCCGGGTGAGGACGCGCGTGAGGGAGTCTGCGCCGACCTTGGCGCCGCAGCCGCCGCAGCGCATGCCGATGTCGGCGAGCAGGCGGCGCGCCTCGGCGTCGGCCAGCGCCGGATCGGGCACCGCGGCCGCGCCGCCACCGCCTACGCCCATCGCCATCGGCCGCTTTGGCGGCTCCTGGTACATGCGCATCCACTTGCGATCGATCCGGTCCTTCCAGCGCCACACCCAGCCGCCCTCGAGCGCCCAGCCGCCGCGCGTCGCCACGCCGTCGCCGTCGCCGGTGCCGAGGATCGACAGGTAGCGACGCTGCGGCACGAAGGGCTGCAGCGGCTTGCCGAGCAGGGCGCGGCGCAGGTTCTCGGCCAGCGGCGGGCCCTGGCGCACCGCGAACACGCCGGCCTTGGGCCGCGGATGCTTCTCGATCGTGGCGCAGTCGCCGGCCGCGAACACCGCCGCATCGCCGGGCGAGCGCAAGGTGTCGTCGAGCGCGAGAAAGCCGCGAGCATCGAGTGGCAGGCCGATCTCGGCCAGCCAGGCCGGCGGGCTCGCCTCGGTGACGACGAACACCGCGTCGGCCTCCAGCCACTCGCTGCCGGCGGCCTGGCCCGCGAGCTTGACCGCGCCGCGCACCACCTGCTTGACCGGCGTGCTTTCGCGCAGGGCGATGCCGCGCCGCTTGAAGATCGCGCGCACGTGGCGCGCCGCGGCCGGCGCCTGGCCGGCCAGGATCTCGCCCTTGGCGATCACCGTGACCTTGGGCTGCGCGCCCTTGGCTTCTTTCCGCAGGCGATGGTCGATCGCCATCGCCAGCTCGACGCCGCCGGCGCCGCCGCCGATCACCACCACCTTGAGCGGTCCCAGCCACGACTTCACCCGCTCGACGAAGTCGAGCCAGCGGCGGCCCAGCTCGGCGATCGGCTTGACCGGCACCGCCCAGTCGGCGGCGCCGGGGATCGTGTCGAGGGTCGGCGACGAGCCGACGTCGATCGACAGCAGGTCGTACGACAGCGGCGGCCGGTCCTTGAGCAGCACCAGGCGGTTGTCCCGATCGAGCCCGGTCGCCTCGGCATGGATCAGCCGCGCGCTGTTCCAGGCGCAGACCCGGGCGAGATCGATGTGGCACTGCTCGAAAGTATAGGTGCCGGCGACGAAGCCCGGGATCATGCCGGAGTAGGGCGTCTCGACGTCGCGGCCGATCACCGTCAGGCGCACACCGGGCATCGGCTTCATGCCGAAGCTCGCGACGACGTGGACGTGGGCGTGGCCGCCGCCCAGCAGCACCACGTCCTTGAGCAGCGGCGCGGACTGCATCGCTTCGGATCAGCCCTTCAGCACGATCCAGGTGCAAGCGCCGAGCGCGCACAGCCGGCCACTCTCGGTGTAGAGCGCCGTGCCGGAGTAGAGCTTGCGGCCCTCGGCGCCGGTCCGCCAGCCGACCACGGCACAGCGCTCGCCGACCCGCGGCGGATCGATCACCCGCGCCGTCATGCGCCCGGTGAGCGCCGGCCGCCAGTCGTCGGGATCCTGCGCCGCCCAGGCGCCGGGACAGTCGAGCGCGCCCCACACGAACTCCGGCCGGATGCGGCCGTCCTCGTCGGCATGCTGCGCGTGCGGCAGATAGCAGGACAGCGAGCTGCCCGGCGTCGCGCCTGGGCCGCCCAGCACCCGCAGCCCGTCGCCGACAGCGCGGCCGCGGCCGCACACGATGCACCAGTGGAAGTCGCTGTCCTCGGGCGAGCCGCCCTCGCGGTCCATGCGCATCACCGCATCCCAGTCGGCGGGCGGCGGCGGCGGCACGAGATGGTCGAGCGTTCCGGCGCGCGCCTCGCAGATCAGCGTGTCGCCGTCGCGCAGCAGCAAGGTCGCGTCGCCGTCCGGCACGATCGCCAGTTCGCGCGCGATCGGTACCGGGGCGCGCAGGGTGACCTCGACGGGGGAGTCGGCGCCGAATCGTGCGTGCCATTCATTGGCCATCACGCCGCCGACATAGCCGCCGTTGCCCGAGAGCCGCGGCCCGTTGAAGCCCGGCGCGATGACCACCCGATCCTGCATGCATGCTCCTCGCGCGGCGACCTTGCCGGGCGCTCGAAGGCGATGCAAGGGTGGCACGGTGATGCATCGGTTCGTGCCCTGGGCGCTCGTGGCGCTGTGCTTCGCGCTGGGGGTGGCCAGCCGTGCCGTGCTCGACTGCTTCACGGTGTTCGTGCCGGCGCTCGAGCACGAATTCTCGGCCAGCCGCAGCGCCATCACCCTGGTCTACAGCTTCGGCCTGATGAGCAGCATGGCGGCGCCGCTGGCCGGCCTGATCGCCGACCGTCTCGGCCTGCGGACCCTGTCCCTGATCGGCATCGGCGCAGCGGCGGCGGGCACGGCGGCGGCCTCGTTCGCGACCGAGATCTGGCAGCTCTATCTCGGGATCGGCCTGCTGCTCGGCTTCGGCGGCGTCGCGGTCGGCGCGGTGCCCAGCTCGATCATCGTCAGCCGCTGGTTCCCGGCCCAGCGCATGGGCGTGCCGATGGCGGTCGCCTGGTCGTCGGCGGGAGTCGGCGTCATGCTGCTGCTGCCGATCGCCCAGCGGCTGATCGCCGACGACGGCTGGCGGCATGCCTACCGGGTGGCGGCGGTCTTCTCGGCGGCATTCCTGCCGCTGCTGCTGGTGCTGCCGTGGCGCCGGATCGAGGCGGGCATCACGGGCGCGGCGCGCGCGCGGACCAGCGGCGGCGCCGGGCCGACCGTCGCGCAAGCCCTGCGCGACTGGCCGTTCTGGGCGCTCGCCGCCTCCTTCGCGCTGACCTCGCTGGGCATCTTCGCGATCTTTCCGCAGTCGATGGTCTACCTGCTCGAGCGCGGCCTCGACGGCGGCTACGCGGCGCGGGCGCTGGCCGTGGCCGGCGTGCTGACGCCCCTCGGGATGGTCGGCTTCTCGTGGCTGGCCGATCGCGGCGGCCGCAAGCTGGCGGCGATCATGGCCTATCTCTGCTCGATCGGCGGGGTCGGCGCGCTGGCGCTGGTGCGCGGGCCCGAGGACACCGTGTTCCTGTGGCTCTACGTGCTGCTGTTCGGCGGCAGCATGGGCTCGCGCGGGCCGATGATCTCGGCGCTCGCGACGATGCGCTATCGCGGCGCCCAGTTCGGCCGCATCTACGGCCTGATCAGCATCGGCACCGGGGTCGGCGGCTTCCTTGGCGCCTGGATCGGCGGGCTGCTGCACGACCTCACCGACGGCTATGCCTGGGTGATGGTCTTCGCGGCCTGCTCGCTGGCCGTCGCCTGCACCACGCTGGGCGCCGAGGCCGGCGCCCGCGAGCGGCTCTCGCGCTAGGACCCGAGGCGCTAGAGGATGGCGGCATGCACCAGGTTGGCCACCCGGTCGAGCCGGCGGCTGTGCCAGGGATCGGGGATGCGGCTGTTGGTGATGTAGGCGAACGACACGCCCGATTCGGGATCGCCCCAGCAGTACGAGGTGCCGACGCCGCCATGGCCGAAGACCTGCGGATGGGCGAGCGATCCCAGGCCGCGGATGCTGTCGGTGGTGCCGCGCAGATGCGGGCCGAGGCCGCGATGCATCGGCATGCCCATGAACTGGTCGACCCGGTCGCCGGTATGGTTGCGGATGGCGTATTGCAGGGTGCGCGGCGAGACCAGGCGCACGCCGTTCAGGCGGCCGTCCTGCAGCATCATCTGATAGAGCGCCGCCATGGCGCGCGCCGTGCCGTAGCCGCCGCCGCCCGGCGCGCCGGCCTTGCGCCACTCCGGCGTGTTCGATTCGTCGAGCGGCTTCCAGCCCTTGGGCTCGGCGCCGGCCGGCGGCTCGTGCATGGTCGAGGTGCGCGCGAACTCGCTCTCCGGCAGGCCGAGATAGAGCTCGCGGCCGAGGCCCAGCGGCTCGATCACGACGTCGCGGATGACCTCGCGGTAGTCGCGGCCGGTCAGCGCCTCGATCAGCACGCCGAGGGTCCAGTGGGCACTCAGCCCGTGATAGTGGACCTTGCTGCCGGGCGTCCATTCCAGGGTGAAGTTGCAGACCAGCTCGCGCATCCGCTTGTGGTCGGCCCAGCCGTCGGGCCCGACCACGGCGCTGGGATAGCCGGCCTGGTGGGTGATCACCTGCAGCACGGTGATGTCGCCCTTGCCGCGGCGGCGGAACTCCGGGACATGGTCGGCGATGCGGTCGGTGAACGAGAACAGGCCGCGCTCGGCCAGCACCCACAGCGCCACCGCGCACACGACCTTGGTGTTGGAGTAGAGCAGCCACAAGGTGTCGTCGCCGGCCGGCTGCGCGCCCTTGGTCGTGCCGGCGTCGCCGAAGCTCCGGTAGAGGGCCAGCTTGCCGTGACGCGCCAGCGCGATCTGGGCGCCGGGATAGCGGCCGTCGGCGATGTGCTGCTCGATCAGCTCGGCCAGGCGGTCGAGCGGCTCGCGGCGCAAGCCGAGCTCGTCGAGACCGGCGGCGGGCGATGGAAAGCTCGCGGTATCCTGCGTCATGGTCGTGACTCTCCCCGTCCTCCCAAGGTCGGTGACCATCATATGTCATTGCGACGAAGTGTCGATGACGCGACTTTTCAGCATGTTGTGTTCCACGACGCGGCTTGGCACTATGGCGCTCATGGTGGACCGCAGCGCCGATCGCCGCGACTTTCCGAGTAGTCCCAACCCTTCGAGGGTAGGGGGCTGAGGATGGCGCCCGGCCTTGAGTCCTGCCACGCGCTGGTGCTCAACGCCGATTTCCGGCCGCTGTCCTACTTCCCGCTGTCGATCTGGTCCTGGCAGGATGCCGTCAAGGCGGTGTTCCTCGACCGCGTCTCGGTGATCTCCGAGTACGACCGGATCATCCACAGCCCGACCTTCGAGATGCGCCTGCCCTCGGTGATCGCGCTCAAGGAGTACGTGCCGGCGGCGCGCCGGCCGGCCTTCACGCGCTTCAACGTGTTCCTGCGCGACCGCTTCGTCTGCCAGTATTGCGGCGGGGACTTCTCGGCCAACGAGCTGACCTTCGACCATGTCGTGCCCAAGTCGCGCGGCGGCCGCACCTCGTGGGCCAACGTCGTCACCGCCTGCAGCCCGTGCAACCTGCTGAAGGGCAACCGCCTGCTGCGCGAGATCGGCATGCGCCTGCAGCGCGCGCCGATGGAGCCGACGACCCAGGAGCTGCAGGAGAACGGCCGCGGCTTCCCGCCCGGCCATCTGCACGAGAGCTGGCGCGACTTCCTCTATTGGGACAGCGAGCTCGAGCAGTCCGACTGAGGACTCAGATCCGGCTCGACAGCCAGATCGCGAGCTTGGAGCCGGCCTTGATCGCCGCGGTCAGCGGGCCGTAGGCGATCGCCTGCTCGGCGCCGGCGGCGAGCGCGGTGTCCTTGTGCTCGATCTCCTCGCCGCGGAACTTCTCGACCGTGGCGCGCAGCTCGGCCTCGTCGTCGCCGAGCTGGGCGGCCTGCTCGGCATAGTGCTCGTCGATCGTCTCCTCGACCGCGACGGTGCAGGCCATCGCCGCCTTCTCGCCCATCAGGGCGGTGACGGCGCCCAGGGCGAAGCCCGCGGCTCCCCACAGCGGCGACAGCGCGGTCGGCCGGATGCGGCGCTCGACCAGCAGGCGGTCGAACTCCCGGTTGTGCTCGCGCTCGGCCTTGGCCATGTGGGCGATCTTGCGCCCGGCCTCGCTGTTGGCGCGGCCGGTCCAGCGCAGCGCCGCCAGCTGGCCCTCGTAGATGCGCACGGCGCCGAACTCGCCGGCCTGGTCGACCCGCACGATGCGCTCGACCCGCTGGCGCGGCTCGAGGTCGCCGGGGTTGCGGCCTTCTCCGGTGATCATGCGTCTCTCCTCAGGATGCGCGCCAGGGCGGCGGCGACCAGGGCGGCCAGCCCGCCCGAGGCCAGCGCGTTCCAGCCGGCCATCGAGATGCCGAACAGCGTCCAGGCCGGCTCGTCGCAGCGCACCATCTTGGCGCCGAACAGGGCCTTCTTCAGCTCGTCGGCCGACAGGCCGGTCGGGATGGCGCCGGAGCAGGCCTGCGGCCCCTGCCACCAATGATACTCGACCCCGGCATGGAAGACGCCGATGCCGGCGGTGGCGATCAGGGCGGCGATCGCCAGCACGACCAGCGCCGTCGCCACCTTGGGGCGGCCGCGCAGCGCCAGGGCGGCCAGCCCGGCGGCGATCGCCACCATGTGCGGCCAGCGCTGCCAGTAGCACATCTCGCAGGGCCGCAGCCCGACGACGACCTGGAACCAGTAGGCACCGCCCAGCAGGGCGCCGCTGCCCAGCACCGCCAGCCCGGCCGGCAGGCCGAGCGACGGCGCGGCGGGGGACTGCGGCAGTCTTTCCGACAGGACCATGACGGGCCTCAGAAGATGTAGCGGAAGGCGACGAAGCCGCCGACCAGCGCGATCAGGAACAGCCAGGTGACGAGGCCCAGCCGTTGCTCGATGAAGGTGCGGATCGGCGGGCCGAATTTCCAGAGCAAGGCTGCCACGGCGAAGAAGCGCACGCCACGCGTCACGATCGACGCCCACACGAACGTGAACAGGTCGAAGTGGGCCGCGCCCGAGGCGATGGTCACCAGCTTGTATGGAATCGGCGTCAGGCCCTTGATCAGGATGATCCACAGCCCGTATTCGGCGAAGCCCTGGCGGAAGGCCGCCAGGCTGTTCTCGAGGTGGTAGGCGCGCACCACCCATTCGCCCAACGTCTCGAAGAAGTAGTAGCCGATGGCGTAGCCCAGCATGCCGCCCAGCACCGAGCAGACCGTCGCCACGGCCGCGATGCGCCACGCCTTGGTCCGGTCGGCCAGCACCATCGGCACCAGCATGACGTCGGGCGGGATCGGGAAGACCGAGCTTTCCAGGAAGGCGATCAGCCCGAGCGCCGGCACGGCGCGCGGATGCGCCGCCAGCCGGATCACCCAGTCGTAGAGGGCGCGCAGCATGCGCGGCGCCTGCGTCTATTCGGCGGCCTGCTTCATCTGCGTCGGCACGGTCTCGCCGGCGAACAGGGCGGCGCGCGCCGCCTCGTACTCGGCCTTGAGCCGGGCGACGATCTCGCCGGCCGGCGGCGCGTCGTGGATCTGGCCGACGCCCTGGCCGGCGCCCCAGATGTCGCGCCACGCCTTGGTCTTCATGTTGCCGCCCGAGCCGAAGTTCATCTTGCTCTTGTCGGCGGTCGGCAGGTCGTCGGGATCGAGGCCGGAGGCGGCGATGCTGCGCTTCAGGTAGTTGCCCGGCACGCCGGTGAACAGGTTGGTGTAGACGATCTCCTCGCCCGAGGAGTCGATGATGCACTGCTTGTTCGCGTCGGTGGCGTTGGCCTCCTGGGCGGCGATGAAGCGGGTGCCGATGTAGGCGAGGTCGGCGCCGACCGCCTGGGCGGCCAGCACCGAGGCGCCGTTGGCGATCGAGCCGGAGAGCAGCAGGCAGCCGTCGTAGAACTGCCGCACCTCGGCGACCAGGGCGAACGGCGACAGTCGCCCGGCATGGCCGCCGGCGCCGGCGCAGACCAGGATCAGCCCGTCGACGCCGGCCTGCAGCGCCCGCTTGGCGTGCTGGATGTTGGTGACGTCGTGGAACACCAGGCCGCCGTAGCGATGCGCCGACTTCACGACGTCGTCGGGCGCGCGCAGCGAGGTGATCTGGATCGGCACCTTGTACTTTTCGCAGAGGTTGATGTCGTGCTGCAGCCGGTCGTTCGAGCTGTGCACGATCTGGTTGACCGCGAACGGCGCCACCTTGGCGGTCGGGTTCTGCTTTTTGTACTCGGCGAGCTCGGTGGTGATGCGCTGCAGCCAGGTCTCGAGCATCTCCTTGGGCCGCGCGTTGAGCGCCGGGAACGAGCCCACGACGCCGGCCTTGCACTGCTCGATCACCAGGTCGGGACCGGAGACGATGAACAGCGGCGCGCCGACCACGGGGATCGACAGCGAGTCGCGCAGCAGGGCGGGCAGGGCCATGGGAGAAGAACCTCTTTTTCGGTCTATTTGAGCTGGACGTAAGGGCCGCCCTTCTCGATCGCCCGCTTGTATGCCGGCCGCGCGTGGATGCGGTCAAGCAGGGCCCCGAGGTTGGGCAGGCGCGCCCGGTCGAGGCCGCCGCGGGCACCGGCCGCCTCGAGCGGGAAGCTCATCTGCACGTCGGCGGCGGAGAACTCGCCGGCGAACCATTCGCGGCCCTTCAGCTCGCCCTCGAGGAAGGCGAAGTGGCTGGCGAGCTGCGGCCCGAGCAGCGCCTTGTCGGCGCCGGCCGAGATCGCGCTGGCCACCGGCCGCATCAGGAACGGCACCCGCTCGGGCAGCTTCATGAATACGATCTTGAGGAACAGCAGCGGCATCAGCGAGCCTTCCGCATAGTGCAGGAAGTAGCGATAGCGCAGCTTGTCGGGCGAGCCGGGCGGCGGCACGAAGCGGCCCTCGCCGTAGCGCTCGACCAGGTACTCGAGGATGGCGCCCGATTCGGCGATCACCAGGTCGCCGTCGGTGATCACCGGCGACTTGCCGAGCGGATGCACGGCGCGCAGCTCGTGGGGCGCCTGCAGGCTCGGCTGGCGCTTGTACAGCCGGATCTCGTAGGGCACGCCGAGCTCCTCGAGCATCCACAGCACGCGCTGCGAGCGCGAGTTCTCGAGATGATGGACGACGATCATGCGGACTCCTGTGTCAGAGCGGGCCGGGCCGCCAGTTGCCGTGGAAGCCGGCCGGCACGCGGCTGCTGAGATGGGCGAGCGCGATCGGGCCGCGCGCCACATCGGTCGCCTCGAACACCGCGAGGTCGCTGCGGTTCTCGCGGCCGCGCCAGACCACCGCCAGCAGCCAGCCGTCGCCCTCGGCGGCGTCGGCGCTCCGCGGCACGAACACCGGCTCGCCGACGCGGTCGGCCTTGTCGGCGCTCCAGGTCGCGTTGCGGCCGCGGGCGAGGTCGTAGTGGGTAATCGAATCGAGCCGCGGCTCGTCGCTGGCCTCGCCCGGCGAGGCCGACACCGTCCAGCCGTGCCGGTAGTCGGCCATGCAGAAGCGCTCGTCGAAGCGCGGGAACTCGCCCGGCCGGTCGTCGAGCTGCTCCTCGCGGAAGGTGTTGGCGGTGCCGGCCGGATCGAAGGTCCAGCGGAACAGCCGCGCGCCCGGCATGTCGGAGGTCGCGCGCGAGCCGTCGGGCAACGGGAAGAGCGGCGCCACGTCGTACTTCATGACGTCGATCACGACCTTGCCGTCGGCCGTCTCGAAGTGGTTCATGGGATGGAACACGTAGCAGGCCGGCGCCGTCACCCAGCGCGTCTCGGCGACCGTGCCGCCGCGCGGCACGAAGGCGATGTGGCTGCCCTTGTCGGGCTCCCAGGCGAAGGCCGGGCCGCCCTTCATGACGCGCTCGAGCGAGGAGGTGAGGGGGAAGACCGGCAGCACGATCCAGTTACGCGTCACGGCGAAGTCGTGGATCATGCTGGAGTAGGGCGCCTCGAGGATTTCCGCCCGCGTGACCTTCCCGTCCTCGGTGACGCTCTGGACGCTCATGTCCCTGGTGAACCGGCCGGTCGCCGAGTAGCCAAAGAACACCATCTCGCCGGTCTTGGGGTCGAGCTTGGGATGGGCGGTGAACGGCCCGCACAGCTTGTCGCCGAAGGTCTCGTAGCCCCGGGGCGCCAGGCTCGCCGGATCGAGCGCGAACGGCGCGTGCGCCTCCTCGAGCGCCAGCAGCTTGCCGCCGTGCCACACGATGTTGGTGTTGGCGATCGTCGAGTTGACCCCCTGCACCTTGGGATCGGTGAACATCGGATGGCCGAAGATGCCGAACAGCGCCTCGCCTTCCTTGTTCTCGATCTCCCACTTCGGCGTGCGCACCCAGCGATTGCGGTAGGACACGTTGCCGTTCTCGAGATGGAAGGCATGGATCATGCCGTCGCCGCCGAACCAGTGGTACGGGCCGCGCGGCGCGAACTGCGGGTTGGGGCCGTTGCGGTAGAGCGTGCCGCAGAGCTCCTTGGGGATCTCCCCGGTGACATGCAGATGGCCGGCATCGGCCTCGGTGTTCACCGGCGCGTAGTAGCCGCGCAGGAAGGGATTGTCGGTCGGGAAGGCCTTGGTCATCGCGCTCTCCATCTTTCGGGTAACGCCGTGTACGTAAAGCCACGCTATCAATACACAGCGTTTCCCGCAAGGCCGTTCAAACAGTTTTCTCGCGCAGCTCGGGCAGGCGGTCCAGCCGCTCCTCGTTGCGCCGGAACCAGGCATGGCCGCCCAGCCCCAGCGCCAGCAGCAGCAGGCCGAGATAGAGCTCGGTATGGGTCGGGCCGATCCAGTCGAACAGCGGCGTCGCCGCCAGGTTGAAGACCAGCATCGAGCCGGCCATGAAGGCCAGCCGCAGGCGGAACACGCGGGCGATCTCGGCGCCGCGATAGACCGTCTGCAGGCGGGTGATCATCGGGATAAAGTAGAACGGCCCGCCGAACCCGGCCACCGCGCCGGCCGCCATCATGGCCGGCAGCTTCAGCGGATTGTCGAGCCCCCAGGCGGCCAGCGCGATGCCGGCGAAGCCCAGCCCCATCGCGACATAGCCCAGGAACATGGTCGACAGCGGCCGGCGGAAGCGCACGCTGCCGGCCACCAGGTTGCCGACCACGTCGCCGACGCCGCAGGTGCCGATGATCAGCCCCAGCGCCGCCAGGCCATGGAAGCCGAACATGTGCGGATCGTGCTCCTTGACCATCAGGGCGATGCAGAGCTGCAGGGCGACGCTCCACGGCCCGTTGGCGAAGGCGTTGACCAGCAGCAGCACGCCCATCACCGGCTCGCGGATCATCAGGCGGGCGCCGTCGAGCAGGGCGTCCCAGATGCCGCCGAGCCCGCCGCGCGACGGCCGCGGCTTGCTCGCCGGGTCGTACAGCCGGTCGCGCACCGCCCACACCGCCAGCCCCGACAGCACGAAGCCGACGGTGGTGACGGTGAGGAAATGGATCACCGGCAACAGCGTGTTGAGCACCGCCGCCAGCATCGGCCCGATCAGCCGGGCCAGCCGCCAGGTCGCGTCGAACAGGCCGTTGACCGCCTGCATGGCCGAGCGGTCGGGCACCAGCACCGGCACCGCCGACTGCAGGGCCGGCGTGAACACCATGCGCAGGCCCGCGATGCCCATCACCGACAGCACCAGCAGCGGGATCGACACGCCCCACACGTAAGAACCGGCGACCGGCAGCAGCGACAGCGCGGCGCTGGCGTACTTGGCGCCCATCATGGCGCGGTCGGCGCGCCAGCGGTCGAACACCGAGGCGCCGATCAGGCCGATCGCCAGCATGGCGCCGTACTGCGCGGCGTTGACGTAGCCGGCGGCGTTGCCGATCTGCTCGGCGGCGATCCACACCACGGCGACGCGGAACAGGTCCTCGCCGATCGTCGAGGCGGCGAGCCCCGACCACACCGTGGCGATGCCGCCGTCCTTCAGCGGCTTCAGGACGGGGATCATCGGCTCAGCGCGTCCAGACGCCCCCGTCCTTGCTGCGGTAGCCGAGCGCCCGGTAGGCGGCGTCGACCAGCGCCTGGCCGCGCGCGTTGAGCAGCAGCCCCGGCCCCATCTGGTTCATCGTGTAGCCGAACGACAGGCCGGCCGCCGGATCGGCGAAGCCCAGCGAGCCGCCGGCGCCGACATGGCCGAAGGCGGCGCTGCCCAGGATCACGCTGTCGACCTCGGGCCCGAAGATCTCGGCCCCCAGGCTGCGCCGGCGATTGTCCATCGACTTCATGAAGCCGAGCGCGAAGCGGGTCGGGATGCGCAGGGTGGCGTCGTCGTGCGTCGCCATCGAGACCTCGCCCATGCGCGCCAGGGTCGCGGCGTCGACCAGCCGGCCGCCGCCATTGGCCAGCGGCGCGTACAGCCCGGCCAGGCCGCGCGCGTTGGTGATGCCGTTGGCGGCGCCGATCTCGGCGGCGCGGCCGGCCCGCGTGTTGGCGCCGCCCGCCCGCCAGGCGCCGACGTTCATGTAGAACAAGGACGGGATCGACTGCCGGTTGGTCGCCAGGTCGACCAGGAACGGCGTGCGCGAATCCTCGCGCTTCAGCGGATAGTTGAGGATCGGCGCGACCCGCGGCTCGATTTCCTCGGGCAGGCCGATCCAGAAGTCGAGGCCGAGCGGCCCGGCGATCTCCTGCTGGAAGAACGCGCCCAGCCCCTGGCCGCTCGCCCGCCGCACCATCTCGCCGACCGTCCAGCCGAAGGTGAAGCCGTGATAGCCGTTGCGCGTGCCGGGCTCCCAGAACGGCGCCTCGGCGGCCAGCAGGCCGGTCATGTGGTCCCATTCGTAGGGGCCGCTGTCCTTGACCTTGTCGCGCAGCGCCGGCACGCCGGCCGAATGGTCGAGCATCATGCGCGTGGTGACGCGCTGCTTGGCGTGCTGGCCGAACTCCGGCCACAGCTCGACCACCGGCGCGTCGAGGTCGAGCTTGCCGCGGCTCGCCAGCACGTGGGCGCAGATCGCCGTCGCGCCCTTGGTGCACGAGAACACCACGCTCACCGTGTCGCGCTGCCACGCCCGGCCGGTCTTGGGATCGGCGGTGCCGCCCCACAGGTCGACCACCGTCTCGCCGCCCACCGTCAGGCAGACCGACGCGCCGACCTCGCCGCGGCTGGCGAAGTTCTCGGCGAAGGCTTCGGCGACCCGCTCGAAGCCCGGCTTGCAGGTTCCCTCCGTCATGGCTCTTCTTCTTCTCTCGTTGTCGTGTCGTGGAGATCAGTCGCGCTGCGGCAGCGGCAGGCCGAAGGCGTCGAGCAGGAAGCGCGCGGCATGGGCCAGCGCCGTGTCGTTTATTCCGTGGCCGACGCCGGCGGCGATGTGCACGCCGACCTCGACGCCGTTGGCCCGCAGCGCCTCGGCGGCGCGCTCGGTCAGCTGATGCGGCAGCAGCTCGTCGGCGTCGCCGTGCGCCAGCAGCACCGGCGGCCGCGAGCGCAGCTCGGCGCCCAGCACCTCCGGCCCGGCCAGCAGGCCGGAGAAGCCGACGATGCCGGCCAGCGGCCGCGCCCGCCGCAGCCCGACATGCAGGGCCATCATGGTGCCCTGCGAGAAGCCGACCAGGCAGGTCCGGCTCTCGTCCAGCCCGTAGCGCGCCATCGTCTCGTCGAGGAACCCTTCGACGAACGGCGCGGCGGCGCGCACGCCGGCCAGGGTCGCCGCCGGGTCGAGCCGCGAGATGCCGAACCACTGGTAGCCGAACGGGCTGCCCTCGCAGGGGTAGGGGGCGTTGGGCGCGTGGAACGCCACGTCGGGCATCACCGGCGC
This sequence comes from Reyranellaceae bacterium, assembly GCA_046349275.1. Lineage (GTDB taxonomy): Bacteria > Pseudomonadota > Alphaproteobacteria > Reyranellales > Reyranellaceae > Reyranella. The sequence goes on from JAXMCN010000004.1 coordinate 340,330, forward strand.
CAGCACCGGCGCGAGCCCGATCAGGTCGTTGCCGTCGGCGCCGTAGCCGTGCAGCAGGATCACGAGATGGCCGGGCGCGCCGCCAGCCTGCGGGCCGAAGCTCGGGCCTTCCAACCGGGTCATTCTGCGGGAGCCTCCGCCTTGGGTTTCGCCGTGATCTTCGCCGGGGTCTTGACCGGGACCTTGGCCTCGCGGGCGCTCCAGTCCGGCATGTTGCGCCGCCAGTGCCAGAGCAGCAGCGCCGCCGCGCTGCGCCATGGCCGCCACGCCTCGGCGATCTTGAGCAGCCGCTTGGCGTCGGGCCGCTTGCGCAGCTTCTTGAGATGCTGGGCGGCGACCACCAGGCCGAGATCGAGGCCGGGCATGATGTCGGGCCGGCCGTGCGCGAACATCAGGTAGATCTCGGCGGTCCACGGGCCGATCCCCTTGGCCTGGGTCAGCATGGCGATCGCCGCCGCGTCGTCCAGCCCCTCGAGGGCGGCGAAGTCGATGCGGCCAGCCACGATGTCGCCGGCCAGGCTGCGGCCGTAGCGCATCTTGGCGCCCGACAGGCCGACCGCCCGCAGCGCCTCGTCGTCGAGCGCTAGGAAGGCGGCCGGGTCCATGTCCGGCACCGCCGCCTCCAGCCGCAGCCAGATGCTGCGCGCGGCGTGCACCGAGACCTGCTGGCCGACGATCGAGCGCATCAGGCCGCCGAAGCCCTGCGGCACCTCGCGCCGCTCGGGCGGCCCGACCTCGGCCAGGGCGCGCGCGAAATCGGCATCGACCCGGGCCAGATGCTTCAGCGCCTTCCGGAGGTTGGCGTCGTCGAGGACGGTCTGCGCCATGGCCATCGCCATAGCACGGCCGGCGGCCGCGCTGTAAATCCTCCCGCATGACCCCCGGCGCGATCCAAGGCGTGACCCAAGCCGCGACCCAGGCCGCGGCCCCCCTCGTCACCCGCTTCGCGCCCAGCCCGACCGGCGAGCTGCATCTCGGCAGCGCCTACTCGGCCTGGACGGGCTGGCATCGCGCCCGCGAAGCCCGCGGCCGTTTCCTGGTGCGCATCGAGGACATCGACATCCGCCGCTGCAAGCGGGAGTTCGAGACGGCGATCCTCGAGGATCTGCGCTGGCTGGGCTTCGACTGGGACGGGCCGGTGCGGCGGCAGTCCGAGCACTTCGCTGACTACGGGCGGGTGCTCGACCGGCTCGACAGCATGGGGCTGGTCTATCCCTGCTTCTGCAGCCGCGCCGACATCGAGCGCGAGCTGGCGGCGTCGGGGCATGCGCCGCATGGGCCCGATGGCCCGCTCTATCCCGGGACCTGCCGGCATCTGTCGCCGGCCGATCGGCGCGCCCTGATGGCCGCCGGCCGCGAGCATTGCCTGCGGCTCGACAGCGCCCGCGCCGCCGCCCAGGCTGGGTCGTACAGCTTCGTCGACGAGACGCACGGCGAGGTCGCCGGCGAGCCGACCCTGCTCGGCGACTTCGTGATCGCGCGCAAGGACACACCGACCAGCTACCATCTCGCGGTCACGGTCGACGACCATCTGCAGGGCGTCACCCTGGTGACGCGGGGCGAGGACGTGCTGCCCTCGACACACGTCCATGTGTTGCTGCAGCGGCTGCTGGGCTATGCGACGCCGCGCTATGCGCATCACGGGCTGCTGCGCGACGCGACGGGGCGGCGGCTGGCGAAGCGGGATCGGGATCTCACGATCCGGGCGATGCGGGAGAGGGGGATGACGCCGGCGGAAGTCGTCGAGAGAGCATTGGCGGCCGGCGGGCCGCTGGATTCTCTGAGCGAGCAAGCCTCTCGACACGAGCGCGGGAGCGAGAAACCGGGAACAGCTCGGATCGAGGCAGGCTCTTGACGTTCGCCGTCGACGCGCCGTGGACGGCGGCTACTGCTTGTGATGCTCCCCGAGAATTCTCGCTACTTCCTCGCTCAGGTCTTCATCGTGAAGGCTTTCCAGAAATTCCTCAAAACTCGACGCGACGAAATATACATTGCGAGCCGTCCGTGGATCACCCTCTTCATCATGGTCCCAAAAATACACCTCTCCCAATCTATCTCCTTCATATGCAAGACAAATCAAGTTCCCTGCCTCATCTCCAGCGATAGGAAAAAACCCCTTTGGCACTCGCCCCTTAAAGATCTCAAAAGTCCAATCTAAATTGTAGCCGTCCATGGATCCGTCGATATCAAAAAAATAGTGGACGGCACCGCTAGTGCCCCGAGCGAAGTCTCGAATGGGAAAGAACATGGGCTTCGGACGTCCGCCATTGTACTGCAATAGAAAATCCTTGTATGGACCTGGAAGAGTCACGCCCAATCTCTTCTCTATTATCTCGATTCTGGCCTTCGTCAACGGCGGGCCAACATCTAGCATTTCCTTGAGCATCATCAGTCCTCCTATGATGTTGATCTAGCTCAAGACGTGTCAAGGTGCGTCACGGTTTCCTGGTTGACAATGGTTGATCCATCTGTGCGCGCTGCGATCTCGCCAGTTGAGATTGTAATAGCTCACTCTCGTTTGAAGCGCTTGCTGGTGATGGTGTCAGGACAGAAAAAAAAGCCCAAATCGCCAATCCCATATATGTTGTGGGATCGGTGGCGACATCCGCAATCAAGCCTCCCACTGCTCGAGCGTAGGCGGCTGAGCCAGTGTGCGCGGTTGCTTGATGAATTTTTACGGGGACCAATTGCATGGTTAAGGAGGGGTTGGAGTTTAGGCCGGTTTCAACGTGATGCCAAGTATAGCCTTTGGGAGCAGCGTCCAGGCCAGCCGCCAAATTCGCGGCCATGTTGTCGACCTTCGAAACGCCTGTGATTTGTTTAAGCTGAACAGTACGAATTGCGACCGAAGAGAAATCGGGAAAGCCATTGCGAAACGGGATCCCGGTGATAGGATGCACGCTGCCGGTTAGGGCGCCGTTGACGATTCTTATGCCGCGGGCGACGTAGTCAGCCCACGCTATCTGGCCCGTTGGGTCGATGAGATTCAAAGGGTCATTGTCGACATATGTGTAAAGGTTAACGCTGATGTCATAGCCCGCTGGATCCGTTTGGAGAAAACGGCCGAGAGCGACGGAATAGTGCCTTGCTCTATAATGGTAGGTTTCGCTCTCGGAATCGAAGCGCTGTCCGGTATATCCAAACGGCGTGGCGGCGGCGGCGCTGGCTCCAAATGGCTGATAGGCGGTCTTGGCGATGACGCTGGCCTGATCGATGCTGCCGATCACCGAGCCCTGGATGTCGGGCACGAAGGTGGTGCGGGTGGCGGCCGGGATTTCCTGGCGGGCGAGCACGTCGTTGGGACCGGTGCCGTAGGCGTACCAGCGCAGGATCTGGCCGGTGCCGCCGTCGTACTCGAGCACCTCGCGGTTGTCGGCGTCGGTGACGAAGACGGTGGTGCTGCCGGTGACGGTGCGGGTGCTGCGCCGGCCCTGCGGGTCCCAGGTGTAGGTGGCGCTGCCGGCCGAGATCAGGCGGTTCTCGCCGTCGTAGCCGAAGGCGACGGCGCCGTCGTTGGTCAGGTTGCCGTTGGCGTCGTAGGTCGGGGTGACGGTGCCGCCGCCGGCGACGCTGACGGCGGTGTACTGGTTGAGGACGTTGGCCGTGTAGGTCGTGGTGCCGGCGGCCGGATAGGCGATCCAGGCGCTGTCGCTGGCGGTCAGGGCGACGCGCCGGTCGGTGCGGTCGTAGGCATGGGCGAAGCTGGCGACCGTGCCGGCGGTGGGCGGGCTCGGGGTCGGGGCGGGGCTCCAGGCGGCGCCGGTCGGGCGGTCGAGGCCATCATAGGCGTACTGCGTGGTGTAGGCGACGCTGCCGCCGGCGGGCGGCAGGGCGGGCTGCAGCGCGGCGACGTTGTCGCAGACGTTGGTCAGCCGGCCGGCCAGGTCGTAGCTGTAGTTGACGGTGGGCGGGACCGCCGGGGCGCTGCCGCAGGCGACCTGCGCGGCGGCGGCGGTCTTACTGACCAGCCGGTTCAGCGCGTCGTAGGCGAAGCGGAAGGTGGCGCCGGCGCGCGTGACGCGGGTCAGCCGGTTGTCGACGGCGTCCCAGGTGAAGCTCTCGCTGCCGCCGCCGGTCGGATAGACGATCGCGGCCGGGCGGTCGAAGCCGTCGTAGGTGAAGCGGGTGAAGGTGCCGCTGTCGGCGGGATTGGCGCGGGCGTCGAGCAGGCTCGCGAGCTTGCCGTCGGGGGTGTAGGTCAAGGTCAGCAGTGGCCCGGCCTGGATCGCGGTGTTGAAGGTCCGGGAGGGTCGGCCGATCGCGTCCCAGGTGAACTGCGTGACCCGGCCCATCGCGTCGGTCGTGGCGATCCGCCGGTCGAGCAGGTCGTAGGTGTGGCGGGTGACATTGCCGTTGGCGTCGGTGGTCGACGCCAGCTTGCCGGAAGGCGTCCAGGCATTGATCGTGGTCCGCAGCGCCGTGCCGGGCAGCGACTGGCGGGACAGCACCACCTGGCCGTTGGCATCGTAGACGCTGGTGGTGGTGACCCCGGCGCCGCCCTGCGACGCCGCCGGGGCCTGCGTGCTCACGACGCGGCGGGCGAGGTCGTAGGTAGCGGTGGCGAGGTTGCCCTTGGGATCGGTGGCGGCGACGACGTTACCCAGGGCGTCGTAGGCGTAGCTGGTCTTGAGCCCGAGGCGGCCCGGGCCAGCGTCTGCCGTAACGGTCACGCGGTTGCCCTGGTTGTCGTAGTCGATCGTCGTGACCGTGCCGGTCGGGTCGGTGCTCGAGGCTGGCAGGCCCTGAGCGCCGTAGGTGTAGGTCGTTCGCGCCTTGAGGCCATTGGCGTCGGCCGTCACGCTGGCGGGATTGCCCGTGGCCGGGTCGTAGACGACGGCCGTCACGCGGCCCAGCGCGTCCGTGACGGACGTTGGCTTGTTGAAGACCGGATCGTAGGCGTAGGTCGTGGCGGTGGGCGCCAGCGGCGAGCCGCTCTTGGCGGTGCGCGTGACGCCGACCACGTTGTTGGCCCAGGGATTGACGCCGCCGTACGCGTAGCTGGTGACGACGCCCTCCGGGGTGGTGACCGTGGTGACGCGATCGAGGCCGTCGTAGGTCGTCGTGGTGGCGAGCCGCGGCGGGCCGGGATTGCCATAGTCCTGTACCTCGACCCGGGGGCGGCCATGCGGCGTCAAGTAGAGGACATGCCGCACGCCCGCCGGATCGACTTCCTCGGTGCGCGTGCCGGCGAAGTAATACTGCCAGGTGCCGCCGCTGGCATTGGTTTGGGTAACTACCCTGCCCAGCGAGTCGTAGACGTTGGTGACCGCGGGCACGGTCGGGAAGGCCGGATAGAAGATCCGCTCGAGCTGGCCTGGCAGGGCATAGGTGTACCGCGTGACGTTGCCCAGAGGATCGGTGGAGGACAAAAGGTTGCCGGCACCATCGTACGCGTAGAGGACCTGCCGGCCGATCTCGTCCGTGACTTGCGTGATGCGACCGGATGCGTAGCCGATAGTCATCGACCGACCGAAGCTGTTGGCGACGGCCGTCAGCCGGGAGGGGGAGCCGCCGTAGGAAAGCGTTACGGCGATGCCAGCCGGATTGGTCCAGCTTGCGAGGGTGCCGTCAGGATTGAAGGCGTATCGGGTTTGGTCCTTGGCGAGATAGGCGTAGGCGCCGCCCGTCGACGTGAGCACGGCGCCGACACCGGGAGTCGCATTGTAAGAACCGTCGGCGAGCTTCGTGAAATGCTGCACGTAACCCGGCCAGGTGATAGCAGCGATGTTGTCGGTCAGCTGGTCCGACAGCCAGCGCTGCACGATGGAAGCCATGACCATGCGGTCGAGAGGCTTGGTGGTCGTGACGCCATCGTTCAGGATGTCGAAAGTCACAAGCGCGGCCACGATCGCGGTCGCGCCATTCACGGGCGAGTTGATTGCGAGACCCTCGAAGGGATCCGTGGCCTGAGCGGCCGAAATGGCGAAACTATGTGTCCAGCCGAATCCCAGCGGTCCGCTGCGCGACCGCGTGCTGGAGTCGTAGGAGCGGCTGAAGGCGAGCCCGTACGGCATATCGAGGCTACCCGCCGTGATGTCCGTGGTGTCGAGCAGGTAGTCGCCAGTCGCGAGGTTTATGGGTTCGTTGGAAATGGGGGTGATCCCCACCACGCCGCCCGACGGGCCTTGGGGCGCGATCGAAACCACTGTTATCGTGGTCGACTGCGTTGCGGTCGGAACGACGGTGATCTCGGTGTTGTTCGTCACCTCGCCCAAGCTCACCGGCGTCGCCCAGTATCCGCCATTGAGGCCGCCGGTGATGATGTATCCCACCGAAGTGCCGGCCTGGTTGATCTGGTAGTAGCCGGTGCCCGTGTATTGCTGGACATGAATGGCGCCGTTGGCCGGCGCAATGACCCGCTGGCCCTGATTGACCAGGGACTGGATGCGGTCGAGATCGGCCGGCGAGTAGGTGGCCTGCAGGACCGGCTTGATGCTCGCCGCGAAGTATGCGGCGTCGTCGCCGGACAGGGCGCTGTTGTTGATGTCGAACACCTGGCCGCCGGCGATCGTGTCGAGGAGCTTGGCCGTGGAGACGGCGATGGCCCCTGGCTGCGTCTGCTCGAGCGTGCCCGACTCTGCGATGCTGGCGAAGATCTGCTCGCAGAAAAACGCGGCCGACTCAGCCGGAGTCAGCGTGGGCCCGGTTCCCCTTTGTGCTCGTTGGACGACGCTGTAGGTGTTGAGGGGGAGGTCGACGTAGGGGCCGGTCTGTGTCCCCACCGGTCTCATGCCGACGATGCCGACGGCGTGGTGATACAAGGTCGTGGTGCCGGCGATCTGATCGACCAGCTGCCGCTGTTGCGCGAGCTGGGCCAGCCACGTGTAGCCGAGCATTGCCAATGCCTCGCCTTGCACCGGCTCGGGCGGCGGGGTTCCAGGGTTCTGGGCCTGGTACTGCTGGAGGAGCTGGCGATGCTTCTCGATCATGCCGCGGCCTGTCGGTCCCCAACCCGTACCAAAAAGGTAGACCGTGCTAGCGTATGGCGTGACCCTGGGCTGGTCGTTGTTCGTGACATCGTCGACCGTCGTCGGATAGGGATGCACGATGGAAGTCCGGATCGTGAGCTGGCGTCCGGCCGGGACCGGGCTGCTCGCCGCAACTTGAGAGACGCCGTCGATCAGTAGAGCCGCGATCGAGCTCGCATCGAAGGCGATGGTGATGCGATGGCCGTAGATCGTTGAGGTATCGAACGTCAGGGCGCCGGCAAGCGAGGTGAAGGCACCGCCCGGGTCGTTGTACCCGAGCTGCAGCGTGAGCTTGGTCCGCGCGGAGCTTGGCACTCCGCTGTAGACCGTGGCATCCAGGTAGCTCGGGTCTGTGGTCGGTTTGCGGACCTGGGTTCCAACAGCCAAGGGATTGATCGTCGCGCCGCCCAGGAACGTTACCGTCGATGCCGCAAAGCTCTGGGTGCGGATATGCTGGACGAGATTGTTGGCGTAGTCGGTGAGGTCGGCTCGGATGTTGGTGCGGTTGATGCCAGCGATGCTGTATGGCGCAGGGGTGGTCGAACCCTGAAGCGCGTCGTTGACGAAGGAGGTCTTGGCGTACCCTGCGGCCGCTCTCAGGCTGGCAGCCGATATGCCAGCCGCCCGCGCGTACGTCTTGGTCGCTGGATCGAATATGTAGGTGGTTCCCGCAATGTCGAGCAGGACCCAAGCCCAGCCGAGTTGCGCGCCTATGACGATCCCGCCGGGCGCCATGATCGTTCCAGAAAAGCCGCCCGCAGTCAGCGTGACGAAGACGCTGCCGAGATCATTGTCGGTACCCAGCCAGTTGGTGAGCTGATCCACCGTGAGCTGTATCTGGCCGACCGCCAGCGACGGCGAAAAGCCTGCCTGTTGCAGAAGGGCCATCAGAAGCTCGGCCTGGTCGAACGCGGTGCCCTTGGCGTCCAGCAGGGTCCCGAGCACGCCCTTGAGGCTGCCGTATTGCGGTACGGTCTCGATGTTGTTGTAGACGTACTCGAAGATCAGGTCTGGATCGTTTCTCAGGGCGCGTGCCAAGTCGACGATTTCCGACGGCTGGCCTTGGGCCTCTGCCCTCTTGTCGTCGGCGATGCCGAGCATCACGATCAATGCAACCGCAAACGCTGCAACCCGCGCCAAGCACGCCGAGGCCTTTGCGATCCATGAACGCGCGGTCATGGTTGCGGCCTCGCGGGAGCAGGCTGGACGTTCGGGGCAACCCCAAGAACCCTCGCTTCCGGTGCCTCTCGCAGCGGCTGGTCCTCCCTCTTTCGAGGTTCCACCGCCTTTGGCACGTCTGCCATCTTCCGCTCGATTGCCCGCATCGCCTGGTCGTAGGGGACCATCGGCGCCATCGCGTTGTTGGAAATGTCACCAGAATGAGCGGGCTGCGGTAGACCAGTCAGCGCCATGCCACCAACGACGCCGACCGCCCCTGCCAGATGGAGGCAACGCCGCATGCGCCCTTGGGCTATTGCCATTTGCCGTTCCCCCACGTGAAGCATCCCCAAACTCCCGGGCCACCGGAAGCCATGACTTGAATAGTCTGTGCCGTTCGATTGCCGTTGGCGTCGTACGAGTAGATGATGCATACGCCCGTGTCGTACCGAACGGTCAGTAGGCGACCCAAGGCGTCATAGGTATAGCTCGCCGAGGCGGAGAGGGCGGTCCAACTCGCGAGCGTCGCCGCTGCTAGCAGAAGTGGGCCGACCACGCGCGGACACAGCAATCTCTTGGAACGGATCCGGGGCATTGATTCACCACGTGGTTCGAACCGGAGCTGAGGCGTCACCGTCGGCTCTCGCGAGAGCGTCGCAATGTTGATCGCCTAGACAGCGGGCAGCATTGCAATGCCTTCTCTCAACCAGAAGATTAATCCAAACGAAGATCGCGTGACTATGCAAGTTTGCATATGTAGAGTGCAAAACGGATTGTGTGTGAGATCCAAAAATTAACTTATGAGGGTAAGGAGCCATGGCTTGCGGCACTCTCGCCTGGGTAGCAGAAGTTTCCTGTAGGTCCATTCTTCAGGGACGGTGCACGGGGGGAGAGGCCGGGGTGGCAGGTGAACGTTGCCCAGAATGATTTCTCGCCCAAGGAGGCATCCCATGTCGCAAAGGATTCTTCTCTGCTTGGTAGCGGCGATCCTTGGGAGTGCTTCGCCGGCCTTGAGCCAGCCCTGTCCTGTCGGCGGCCTCACCACGCTGGTCAACGGCACCACCGCGGACGCGACGGCGGTCAACAACAATTTCGCTTACGTTGCCAATTGCGTGAACAGCTCTGCCGCGGGGGCGGCGCCGACCGGTAGCATCGTAGCCTTCACGGGGTTCACCCTGCCCTCGGGCTGGCTTTGGGCCAACGGCCAGGCCGTTTCGCGGGCGAGCTATCCGGCCTTGCTGGCGGCGCTCACTAAATCGTCCACGGTTACCATCACGATTGCCGCCCCTGGCGTGGTGACGTGGACCTCGCACGGGCTGACAAACGGATGGCCATTGCAGTTTTCCACCATGGGCAACCTTCCGACCGGCATCACCGCTGGCACGACGTATTACGTCGTGGGCGCGACCATCAATAGTTTCCAACTCGCCAGCCTGCCCGGCGGAGCTGCCATCACGACCTCTGGCACTCAGAGCGGCACGCAGACGGCGACTTTCGCGCCTTACGGCAATGGCGACGGCTTCACCACGTTCGCGGTGCCCGACTTGCGTGGCCGTTCAGGCTTCGGGTTGGACAATCTGGGCGGGGCGTCCGCGGCCGGCAGAATTTCCGGGCTGTCCGGCGTCTACGGAGGCACGCCCGGCGCTGGCGGCGGGGAGGAAATGCACGTGCTGATCACCGGCGAGATGCCAGCTCACAACCATGGCGTCACGGACCCCCAGCACTCCCACAACTTTCCCAACCTTCTTCTCAGTCATGCGGGCGGGACTTACTGGGGGGCTTTTGCCGCGGGGACATTCAACATCTACGACAACCCGGCAGCCTCCGCTTCTTCAACGGGGATAACAATTCAGAACAGCGGAGGTGGCGGACCGCACAACAACATGCCGCCAGCCCTCATGGTCAACTACATCATCAAGTACTGAGGGCTGCCCGCCCATTCGGATGGCGCCAGCCGCTCACCGCCCCTCCAGCTGCCCATTGACCCACACCTGCACCGTGTTCGACTCGAGGAACCGATGTGCCCGCCACCGCACCACGGGGTCGGCGATTCCGTCGCCGGCGACGATGGCGACGACCAGGTCGCACTTGTAGGCGACGGCGATTCCCTCGGCGACCTCGTCGCCGCCCAGCCGCGAGCGGAAGCGGTAGAGCCGGGCGCGGCCGACCAGGTCGGTGATGCGGATGCGGCTGCCGGCCTCGACCGGCGCGAAGCGCTCGTCGAGCAGGTCGATGTCGGTCACCCGGTCGACCTCCTCGTCGGTCACCACGCCGGTCTCGCAGTTGCCGCAGAAGCCGAGCTTGGGCCGCACGTGGACGTCGATCCCGTCGCGATGCCGCCACGAGCGGCCGGGCGGCCAGCCGTCGCGCGGGAACGGCCATTCGATCGGCCGCCAGCCGGCGCCGTCGGTCGGCCCCAGCGCCACCCGGCGGCGCGCGATCTCGCCCAGCAGCCCGAGGCCCACCACCAGGCTGCCGGCCAGGCCGGCCCGCACGAAGGTGCGCCGCCGCGCCGGGGTCACGGCGCCCGGGTCATGCGCGCGCCGCGGCGAGGGCTCACGGCAGGCCGGCCGCCGCGCGCGCCTCGCCGGTCAGCTCGAGGATGTGCAGGCCGGTGTTCGCGCGGTCGACGATGTAGACGTAGCCGCGTTCGTCGGTCTCGACGTTGTTGGTCTGGATCGCCGTCTTGCAGCGGTCCTTGCCGTCGACCTTGACGCAACGCCTGTCCGTCTTGTCGGTGATCGCCGGGATGAAGTAGCCGACTTCGCGGGGATGGAACGGGTCGCGCACGTCGAGCGCCCGCACGCCGGCATTGAAGAAGGCGATGAAGGCCATCTTCTCGTAGTAGACCGGCGCCGTGCTCTCGTTGGACGAGTGCGAGCCGAAGCGGCCGCCGCGCTGGCAGAAGCCGCCGCTGGCCTCGGGCACGGTCCAGCTCGACACCACCATCGGCCGGTTCTCGATCGAGACGTCGGCGAACCACACCATCTGGCGCGCCTCCTGGCATTCGTTGAGGATCGCCTCGTCGACGATCATGACGAAGTCGCGCGTGCCGCCGTCCTTGTCGCGGGCGAACTCGGCGATCGGCATCTTCGGCATCGGGTAGGTCGTGTGGGCGCCGTTCCACGACGACATCGCGAGCTCGCCGACGATCGGGGCGCGCAGGTTCTCCGGCGTCGGCTCGCGGGCGCCTTCGAGCAGCTTGCGCCGGTCGACGATCTGCAGCACGCCGCCCTTGTTGGTGCCGTAGCCGAAGTAGACCCGGTTGCCCTGCGGCCCGGTCGAGAACGGGCCATGCAGCTCGGTCGGCACGGCGCCGGTGGCGCCCGGCTGCTGGCCGGGCAGGCCGAAGTCGCGGATCTTCACCGGATGGGCGGGATCGGACAGGTCGTAGATCTGGGTCATGCGCCGGGTCCGCCAGTCGGGCGCGCCGGAGACCAGGAAGGCGATCCCGGTGTCGCACTCCCACCAGTTCTTGTGCGTGTCCTTGAGCCCGTCGAGGCGGCTCACCAGCACCGGGTTGGCCGGATCGGCGACGTTCCAGATCTCGTGCGCCTCGCCGCCGAAGGTGCGCAGCATGTACACGGCCGACTTGTCGCCGCGGGGCAGGGTACTGCCGTCGCACACCCGCACCATCTGGGCGCCACCGGCCTCGTAGGTGCCGGGCGCGCCGGGCAGATGGCGCAGGTAGCGCGGATGCGCCGGATCGGTGACGTCGAGGATCGAGGTGCCGTTGTTCTCGGCCTTGCCGGTCATGGGATTGACCGGCGTCGGGATGTCGTCGGTGCCGCCATGATGGCCGACATAGGCGATCCAGCGATCGCCCTGGCGATGGATCGTCGGCTGGTAGGCGCTGCGCGCCTGCAGGTCGCTGCTGCCGACCAGACGCATGTTGGAGGCTTCCGGCGGCGCCCCGATCTTCTGGGTCTGCGCCTGCAGCGCGGCCGGCACGAGCAGGAGGGCGGCGACGAAGGGGGCCAGCTTCGGCATGGCGTTTTCTCCCGTTGGTTGCGGGGAGTATAGGCCCGCGGACGGCGGAACGGGAGGTCGGGGGACCGCGACGGTGGTACGATCGCTGCCGGAGGAACGTCGCCTTGCCTGCCGACATCCGATCGCTGCTCGACAAGATCGAGGCGCTGCCCGCCGAGCGCATCGCCGAAGTCGAGGACTTCGTGGACTTCATCCGGCTGCGCGAGCAGGAGCGTGCGCTCGTTCGCGCCGCTGCCGTCGCGAGTGCGCCGGCGTTCGCCGCGATCTGGAGCGATCCGGAGGACGACGTCTACGATGCCCTTTGAATTCGGCGACGTCGCGCTGGCGCCGTGTCCGATCACCCGTCAGGCTACCGCGAAGAAAGGCACCGCGGTTGCATTGGCGAGCCGCCGGCCCGCTCAAGCCCTTGGCCGTATCGTTCAGGTCGCAACCATGCCCGCTGTCACCATCCGCACTCTTTCCGATGAAACGCATCGCGGCTTGAAGGTCCGGGCCGCCCGGCACCATCGCAGCCTGGCAGCGGAGATCCGCGCCATCCTCGACGACGCGGTTCGACCGGAAGGCCGATTGCGCCTGGGTAGCGCGTTGTCCGCGGTGGCCCGCAAGACCGGCCTCACCAAGGCCGATGTCGAGGCACTCGAGCGGGCTCTGGCGCGTCGATAGGCAGCCGCATCCGAGGCACCCCGCAGCGTCGCCGCGCCGCGCCCGGCCCCCGCGCGGCCACTGGCCTCCGCTCCCCGCGCGGCCTAACATTCGTTCATGGAACGCCAAGAAGAACTGGCCGTCGGGAGGCGGCTGCTCACCCACATCGACGGCCGGACCACCGATCTCGCCGCCGACCTGTTCCGCAACCCGGTCGCGGCCTATTCCAGCCGCGAGCGCGCCGAGCTCGAGCGCGAGCGGCTGTTCCGCGCCCTGCCGATGTTCATGGGGCTGGCCAGCCGGCTGCCCAAGCCGGGCGACTACCTGACCGAGGACGTCGCCGGCATGCCGGTGCTGATGGTGCGCGGCGCCGACGGCGAGGTGCGGGCCTTCGCCAACATCTGCCGCCATCGCGGCGCGCCGGTCGCCGAGGGCTGCGGCAACGCCCGCGCCTTCGTCTGCCCCTATCACGGCTGGACCTTCGACACCGCCGGCAAGCTCTTGGGCACCACCGACAAGGTCGGCTTCGCCGGCCTCGACCTCGCCAGCCACGGGCTGGTGCGGCTGCCCATGGTCGAGCGGCACGGCATGCTGTTCGTGCGGGCGCGACCGGTGCAGCCGGGCGAATCGCCGACCCTGACGATCGACGCCGGTCTCGGTCCGCTGGCCGCCGACCTCGCGGCGCTCGATCTCGCCCGCTTCCCGTTCTACTCGGTCGACCGGGTGAGCCCGCGCATCAACTGGAAGTTCGCCATCGACACCTTCCTCGAGGGCTATCACATCCCTCATCTGCATCGGAAGACGATCGCGCCGTACTTCATCGGCAACACCGGCACCTTCGACGGCGCCGGCCTGAACGGCCGCATGTGCGTCGCCAAGAATTCGATCCACGGCCTGCGCGAAAAGCCCGAGGCCGAGCGCCGCTTCCGGCCGCACGTCGTCGTGATCTACCAGCTGTTCCCCAACGCGCTGCTGATCTGGCAGCTCGACCATGTCGAGATCTGGCGCGCCTTCCCCGATCGCGACGATCCCAGCCGCTGCACCGTCGAGATGACGATCTACCGGCCGGCCGAGACCGACAAGCCGGACTCCTACTGGGAGAAGAACCGCGACATCGCCATCCGCACCGTGCTCGAGGAGGACTTCCCGCTCGGCGAGCGCATGCAGATCGGCTTCGAATCGGGCGCCGTCGATGAGGTGATCTACGGCCGCAACGAGCCGTCGCTGGTCCACTTCCACAGCTCGATCAAGAACGCCCTGGGGCTGGCCGGCTGATGCCCGGTTCGATGCGACGGGCGACCCCGCCGTTCCGCGCCGACCTGGTCGGCAGTCTGCTGCGCAGCGCACCGCTCAAGGCGGCGCGGACCCGGCGCGCCACTGGCGAGCTCGACGCCGCGGGGTTGCGCGCCGTCGAGGACGAGGAGATCCGTTCGCTGGTCGCCCGGCAGGAATCGATCGGCCTGCAGGCGGTGACCGACGGCGAGTTCCGCCGCTCGTGGTGGCATTACGACTTCCTGGCCGGGCTGACCGGCGTCGAGCTGGTGAGCGTGGCGCAGGGCCTGCAGTTCAAGGGTACGGCGACCAAGGCCGAGGGGCTGCACGTGCACGGCCGCATCGACTTCCCCGACGACCATCCGATGCTCGACCATTTCCGGTTCCTGAAGTCGGTGGCCAGGGCGGTGCCGAAGATGACGATCCCGTCGGCCGCGGCGCTGCACTATCGCGGCGGCCGGCAGGCGATCGAGCCGTCGGTCTATCCCGACATGGAGCCGTTCTTCGCCGATCTCGGCCGCGCCTACACCAAGGCGGTGCGCGCCTTCGGCGAGGCCGGCTGCACCTACCTGCAGCTCGACGAGGTGTTCGTCGCCTATCTCTGCGACGAGGCGCAGCGCGCGTATCTGCGCGGCCGCGGCGACGATCCCGACCGGCTGCTGGGCGTCTATGCCGACCTCGCCAACGCCGCCTGCGCCGGCCGTACGCCGGGCATGACGATCTCCATGCATCTCTGCCGCGGCAACTTCCGCTCGACCTGGATGGCGCAGGGCGGCTACGAGCGCGTGGCCGACATCCTGTTCAACCGCATGGACGTCGACGCCTACTTCATGGAGTACGACAGCGAGCGCGCCGGCGGCTTCGAGCCGCTGCGCTTCCTGCCCAAGGGCAAGCACGTCGTGCTCGGCCTGATGACCTCGAAGAGCGGCGCGCTAGAGAGCAAGGACCAGCTCAAGCGGCGGATCGAGGAAGCCGCGAAGTTCACCGACATCGACCGGCTCTGCCTCAGCCCGCAATGCGGCTTCGCCAGCACCGAGGAGGGCAACCTGCTGGCCGAGGCCGAGCAGTGGGCCAAGCTCGAGCGCTGCGTCGAGGTGGCGAGGGAGGTCTGGGGGTAGAACCCTCCTTCGTCTAACATCTGTTAGAATCGGATTGCTCTCCGTGATCCCCCGGGTATGCTCCGGGCATGAGCGGAGCGATGCCGAGCGGCCCGGCGGTCGGCCCCTGCGCCGGCCTGCGCGTCGTCGACCTGTCGACCATGGTGTCGGGGCCGATGTGCGGCCGCATCCTGGCCGACTTCGGCGCCGACGTGATCAAGGTCGAATCGCTCGAGGGCGACATGATGCGCAGCCTGCCGCCGCTGCATCGCGGCCTGTCGGGCTACTTCCTGCAGTACAACCGGAACAAGCGCGGCGTCGCCCTCGACCTCAAGTCGGCGCGCGGCCGGGCGCTGGCGACGGCGCTGGCCGGCACCGCCGACGTGCTGATCGAGAACTTCCGGCCCGGCGTCGCCGAGCGCCTGCAGCTCGACCATGCCCGGCTGCAGCCGGCCAATCCGCGGCTGATCTACGTGTCGATCAACGGCTTCGGCGACGACGGCCCCTATGCCGGCCAGCCGGCCTACGACCCGGTGATCCAAGGCCTCACCGGCTTCATGCCGGTGCAGGGCCGCGACGGGCCGCCGCTGCCGATCCGCAACCCGGTGGTCGACAAGGTGGCGGCGCAGTCGGCGGCGATCGCCGTGCTGGCGGCGCTCAACCATCGCCACGCGAGCGGCCGCGGCCAGCGGATCACGGTGCCCATGCTGACCGCCTGGGCGGCCTTCGTGCTGCCCGAGATGATGCACGGCGAGACCTATCCCGACGTCGAGTCCGGCCCGCCGCCGGCGCGCGACGCCTTCCGCGTGCTCGAGACCAGCGACGGCCACGTCGTCGGCATCGTGCTGCAGGATAGCCAGTTCGAGGGCCTGTGCCGCCTGCTGGGCCGCGCCGACCTGCTGGGCGATCCGCTGTTCGCGACGCCGGCGGCGCGGGTCGCCAATGCGGCGCTGCTGCACGAGCGGGTGCGCGACGATGCGCGGCGCCTGTCGACCGCCGACTTCGTCGCCGGCGCGCGGGCGCACGGCGTGCCGTTCGCGCCGGTCAACGACCTCGCGGGCTTCCTGGCCGATCCGCAGGTCCGCCACATGGCGGCCTATCGCGACGTCGAGGATCCCGAGCTGGGCCGGGTGCGCCATCTCGGCCTGATGGCCGGCTTCGCCGGCAGCCCATGCGCGCCGCCGCGCCGGGCGCCGCGGCTGGGCGAGCACACCGACGAGATCCTGGGCGAGCTCGGCCATGCGGCGGACGAGCTCGCGGCCTTCCGGCGCGAGGGCGCGATCGCCTGAGCGGGCTCAGTTCAGTTCCCTGGCCGAATAGTCGAGCAGCCAGCGCGCCACGATCAGTCGGTTGACCTCGCCGGCGCCCTCGAAGATGTCGAAGATGCGCGCGTCGCGGAACCACTTCTCGGCCAGGAACTCCTCGGACAGCGCCTGCGGGCCGAGCAGCTCGAGGCAGTCTTGGCTGATCCGCCGCGCCGCCTTGCCGCCCAGCACCTTGGCCATCGCCGCCTCGACCTTGTTGGCCGCCGGATTGTCGCGCTCCTGCTCCTCCAGCCACTTGCAGCGCAGCACGCTGAGCAGGGCGGCGTCGTACAGCGCCTCCATGCGCAGCAGCCGGTCCTCGGCGACCGTGCGGCCGCCGGCGCCCGGCTCGTAGCGCACGGCGAGGCCCTGCTCGGCGAGCTTGCCGCGCGTGAAGTCGAGCAGCGCGCGGGCGACGCCCAGCCCCATGGCGCCGACCATCGGCCGGGTGCCGTTGAAGACGTACATGATCTTCTTGAAGTCGACGTCGATGCGGTTGAAGTCGGGCAGGCGGCAGTCCTGCAGCACGAAGTTCTCGGTGTCCCAGGAACGGATGCCCATCTTCCTGACCTGGCCGAGCAGGGCGAGGCCCGGCGTGCCCTTCTCGACGATGAAGCCCATGAACGGCCGTACGCCGTTCACTTCGGGGCCGCGTGCCATCACAAAGGCGCCGTCGGCACCGCCGAAGCCGGAGCAGTAGATCTTCTCGCCGTTCAGGATCCACTCGCCGGTCGCCGGGTCGCGGCGGGCGCTGGTGCGCACGCTGGCCGGATCGGAGCCGGCGCCCGGCTCGGTGATGGCGATCGACAGCTCGGCGCGGCCCCAGCGCGCCACCTGCTCGGGCGTGCCGGCGTAGTTGACGATCATCTGGCCGAGCCCGGTGCGCGAGCGGCGCAGGCGCGTGTCGCCGTAGGATTCCTCGAGATGGATCAGGACGTCGATGATCGCCTTGCCGCTGGTCTCGCCGGCCAGCCGGCGTGCCAGCTCGTAGGGCGAGGGCCGGTCGGCGACCTCGGGAAAGACCGCGGGCGGCAGCTCGTTCTCGTGCTTGTCGTACCAGCGGGCGTGGCGATGCCCGATGACGGATTCCTCGCGCGCCTGGGCGAGGATGCGCTCGTCGGCGTCGGTCAGGGTGAAGTCGACCATCGGGATCTCCTACAGTCCGGCGATGCCTTCGAGCACCGACAGGGCGCGGGTGTTGCGGTACCACATCTCGATCGGATGCGAGCGCACGAAGCCGTGGCCGCCGAACGCCTGCACGGCCTCGTCGGCGACCATCAGGGACTGCGTCGCGGCATAGGTGTAGGCGAGCTGCGCCGAGCGGGTGGCGCTGCGGCCCTGCTCGAGCTCGGCGGCGGCGCGCCAGGTCATCCAGCGCATCGCCTCGACCTCGATGTGCATGTCGGCGAGGCGGAAGGCGATCAGCTGCTTGCGGGCGAGCGGCGCGCCGTGCACGACGCGCTCCTTGAGGTAGGGCACGGCATAGTCGAGCACGCCGCGGCTCATGCCGGTGAGCACGGCCGAGATGCCGGCGCGCGCCGAATCGATCAGGCGCTGCGCGTCGCAGCCATTGTGGTCGCCGAGACGCATCGCGGCCGGCACCGCGACCTCGGCGAGGTCGACCTCGGCCAGGGCCAGTGCGCGCAGGCCGACCGTGCCGGGCGCCGGCCCCACCGTCACGCCCGGCGCGTCGCGCGGCACGATGAAGGCGTCGGGACGGCCATCGCTCGTCGCCAGCACCAGGAAGTGGCTGCAGTCGGCGGCGAACGGCACCATGCTCTTGCGGCCGGTCAGCCGGTAGTCGCCGCCGGCGCGGACGGCGGTGGTGCCGAGCGCGGCGGCGTCGAACTGGAACCGCGGCTCCATCACGGCCACCGCGGCGGCCTGGAAGCGGGCGCCGGCGAACAGCGGCAGCAGGCTGCGCCGCTGCCGCTCGGAGCCGTGGTCGGCGAGGGCGCCGACGAAGGCCATGGGGGCGGCGACGGCCAGGGCCAGGGTGGCGTCGGCGGCGCCCAGCTCCTCGAGCAGCAGGGCATTGAGCAGCGGCGAGCGGGCCTCGCCGCCGGGCTCGATCTGGGCCTGGGCCTGGACGAGCTCCATCGACCACAGCGCCGCGAGCGTCTCCGGCGCGATGCGGCCGGCCTCGTCGGCGGCCTGCGCGACCGGGCGCAGGGTCGACTGGGCGAAGGCGCGCACGGTCGCCTGGGCGACCCGCTGTTCCTCGGTCAGGGCAAACGAGATCACGCGCGCGGTCTCCGAGATTAACTAACGAATGTTAGAAAACGTAGGCGGTCGGGGGCGGCATGGCAAGCGCGACTCCATGACCCCTCCGTCGGCGCAGACGCCGACACCTCCCCACGCGGAGCGTAGGGAGGACTCCGATCCTCCCTGCGCGTAGCTGTTTGGGTCGGAGACATGGTGAACGGGTGTTCGGAGACATGGTGAACACATTTCAGATTAGCTCAGGTTATGGAAGTCGATCGACTTCCAGGTGACATGGCGGAACACCAGATCGAACACGCCGTCAGTTGAGGTCGGGCGCAGGGCGACCGGTTTGCCGATCAGCGCCTTGGAAGCCTTGAGGCGTTTGCCGCGGAAGCTGATGTTGGCAGCGCCATCGACCCTGCGCACCAGGTCGTCGGGGCCGTACTCGAACGGCTCGACCTTGGCGCTGAAGCGGCGCGCGCTGGGTCGATAGCGATCGGCCGGCACGGCGAGGTCAGGGCATCGTGCGGGCGATGGTGATTGTAGTGGTGGCGCCAAGCGTCGAAGCCGCGCTGAGCTTCGAGGAGATTGCTGAACGTGCGGCCCGCCAGCAGCTCGGCGTTCAGGGTGCGGTGGAAGCGCTCGTTCTTGCCCCGGCTTTGTGGATGGTACGGCGCGCTGTGCCACGGCGCCACGCCGTGCTCGATCAGCCACACCCCGAACCTGGTAAGCCCGCGTTCCCCGCTGTCGCCCCACGGGCTGCCGTTGTCGAGGAACATGATCTCGGGCTGGCCATAGCGCTCGAATGCTGCCTGCACCGCATCTTGTACCGTCTGATGGCGCTGGTTGTCCGCCGCATGCAGCCCCAGCGTAGCGCGAATGGTCATCGATCATGGTCAGCGGATGCAGCCGGCCTTGGCCGAACACGACATCGCCCTTGAAGTCCATTTGCCACAACACGTTCGGCTCGGCGTGCTCGAAGCGCTTCCACGCCTTCTGGCCCGGCGCCACCATCGGTGCGCCGTGGCGTCGCAGGATCGCGGTGATCGTCGAGGGCGACGGCGGGTTCACACCCTGCCGCTTCAGGCTGCCCGCGATCTTGCGTCCACCCCACACCGGGTTCTCCCGACGCACCGCGAGCACCACCTCTTCCATCTTAGCGCCGGTGACCGCTGGGCTGCGGGTGGGGCCGCCGCGAACGGTCCTTCAAGCCCTCGCTTCCCTCGCGCCGATAGCGGTCCAGCCACTTGTACAGAATGCGTGGCTGAATATTGAAACGCCGACACAACTCCCGACGGTTGACGCCCTCCGACAACGCCAGCCGACACACCTCTTGCCGAGCCTCTTCTTGCTTCGCGAACGGCATCGAAAACCTCATGGTTCCTCTCCACTGGAGTGTTCACCATGTCTCCGAACACCTGTTCACTATGTCTCCGGTCCATACAGTAGCGCGGGGAGGTGCCGAGCGGAGCGAGGCGGAGGGGTCATGAGTCCCGACCCCTCCGGCCCTTCGGGCCACCTCCCCAACTTCGTTGGGGAGGAGTTTGATCAGGCGTCCTGCAGCACCAGGTCGGCGGCCTTCTCGCCGATCATGATCGCCGGGGCGTTGGTGTTGCCCGAGGTCAGGGTCGGCATGATCGAGGCGTCGGCGACGCGCAGCCCCATGAGCCCGTGCACGCGCAGGCGCGGATCGACCACGGCCATCGGGTCGATGCCCATCTTGCAGGTGCCGACCGGGTGATAGGTGGTTTCCGCGGTGGCCTTCACCCAGTCGAGGATGTCGCCGTCGCTCTGGCGCTGCGTGCCCGGCGCCTGCTCGGTGAGCCGGAACGAGGCCAGCGCCGGCGCGGTCATGATCGAGCGGGCGATGCGGATGGCGCGCACCGTCAACTCGCCGTCGACCGCGGCCGACAGGAAGTTGAAGCGGATCGCCGGCGGCGTGCGCGGATCGGCCGAGGCGAGGTGCACGCTGCCGCGGCTCTCCGGCCGCATTGGATGGGCGTAGCAGGTGAAGCCGGCCTGGCGGGCGATGCGCGGCCCCTTGGGGCCCGGCTCGGTGAACATCGGCACCCAGCCGAGCAGCAGGTCGGGCGCCGCCAGGCCGTCGCGCGAGAACACGAAGGCGCGCATCGGCGCGCCGACCATGGCCAGCAGCCCGTCGCGCCGCACCAGCCAGCGCAGCGCCTGGCGCGCCAGGCCGAGCCCGCGCGCCGTGTCGTTGTAGGTGATGCCGCGCGTGCCGACCTCCCAGCGGGTGCGCGGCGCATAGTGGTCGCGCAGGTTCTCGCCGACCCCGGGCAGAGGATGGCGCACCGCGATGCCCAGCGCCTGCAGGCGCTCGGGCTGGCCGATGCCCGACAGCTCGAGCAGCTGCGGGCTGTTGATCGAGCCGGCGCTCAGGATCACATCGCGGCCGGCGCGCGCCTCGTGGCGGCCGCCGTCCGGCGTCGACCAGCGCACGCCGACGCAGCGCGTGCCCTCGAGCAGCACCGATTCGGTGTGGGCGTCGGTGACGATGCGGAGGTTGGCGCGGCGGCGCGCCGGATCGAGGTAGCAGCGCGCCGTGCTCATGCGCCAGCCGTCGGCGATCGTCGCCTGACTCATGACGATTCCGTCCTGGCGCGCGCCATTGTAGTCGGGGTTGTAGCGGATCCCGACCTCGGCGGCGGCGGCGATGATGGCCTGGAAGAACGGCCCGGCGGGCGGCGGGTCGGTGACGCGCAGCGGGCCGTTCCGGCCGCGATAGCGATCGTCGGGCGGGCCCTGCCAGCTCTCCATGCGCCGGAACAGCGGCAGCACGTCGTCGTAGCTCCAGCCGGTGTTGCCGAGCTGGGCCCAGGTGTCGAAGTCCTGCGCCTGGCCGCGCACGAAGGCGAGCCCGTTGATGGCGCTCGAGCCGCCGAGCAGCTTGCCGCGCGGCACCGGGATACGGCGGCCGCTGGTGCTGGGCTCGGGCTCCGAGCTGTACAGCCAGTTGGCCGCCGGGTTGTTGATCAGCCGCGCATAGGCGACCGGCAGGCGGGTCCACGGATTGTCGGCGGCGCCGGCCTCGAGCAGCAGCACGCGATGGCGCGGATTCTCCGACAACCGGTAGGCCAGCGCGGCGCCGGCCGAGCCGGCCCCGACGATGATGAAGTCGTAGGCGGCGGGATCGGCGGTCGGCATGCGGCGAGACTCCTGGCTGGCCGCGAGCCTGCCGGCCGGCGGTCCGCGACGCCACCACAGGCCGCAAGCGGTTTCGCGCCGCGGCATCGAAATTTCGAGGATCAAGCCCGATGACTCCTCGGGCGGGACGCGCAATAAGCGGCTGCTCCAGCCGATCAAGGGAGAAGGGCGCTCATGCAACTCGACAAATCGATCTCGGCCGTCATCACCGGCGGCGCCTCCGGCCTCGGCGCGGCGACCGCCCGCCTGCTCGCCTCGCACGGCGTCAAGGTGGCGCTGTTCGACCTCAACGAGGAGATGGGCGAGGCGCTGGCCAAGGAGCTCGGCGGCGTGTTCTGCAAGGTCAACGTGACCTCGACGGAAGAGGTCGATGCCGGCTTCGCCAAGGCGCGCGCCGCGCACGGCCAGGAGCGCATCCTGGTGAACTGCGCCGGGGTCGGCGGCGGCGCCGCCAAGACCGCCTCGCTCGACCGCCAGACCGGGAAGCCCAAGGAGTATCCGCTCGAGAACTTCGAGCGCATCATCAACGTCAACCTGATCGGCACCTTCCGCTGCATCACCAAGGCCGCGGCCGGCATGCTGACCCTGCCGCCGCTGCCCGACGGCGACCGCGGCGCGATCGTCAACACCGCGTCGGTGGCGGCCGAGGACGGCCAGATGGGCCAGGTCGCCTACACCGCCTCGAAGGCCGGCGTGGTCGGCATCACGCTGGTGGTGGCGCGCGACCTCAGCACCGAAGGCATCCGCTGCAACACCATCCTGCCCGGCATCTTCGACACGCCGCTGCTGGCCCGCGCCCCGGAGAACGTCAAGGCGGCGCTGGCCGCCTCGGTGCCGTTCCCCAAGCGGCTCGGCCGGCCGGAGGAGTTCGCGCAGGTGGCGCACACCATGATCACCTGCGGCTACTTCAACGGCGAGGACGTGCGCCTCGACGGCGCCATCCGCATGGCGCCGCGCTGACATCCATCATCCCATCACGACGAAGGAGAGCGACATGACCGAAGCCTGGATCATCGACGCCTGCCGCACGCCGCGCGGCATCGGCAAGGCCGGCAAGGGCGCGCTGTGGGAGATCCATCCGCAGCAGCTCGGCGCCACCGTTCTGAAGGCGCTGGCCGAGCGCAGCAAGATCGACACCAAGGAAGTCGGCGACGTGATCTGGGGCACCTCGTCCCAGGTCGGGCCGCAGGGCGGCGATCTCGGCCGCATGTCGGCGCTCGACGCCGGCTACGACGTGCGCTCGAGCGGCGTCACCATCGACCGCTTCTGCGGCTCGGGAATCAGCGCCGTGAACCTGGCCGCCGCCTGCATCAAGGCCGGCATGGAGGATCTCGTGGTCGCCGGCGGCACCGAGATGATGTCGATGGCCGGCCGCCGCAGCCAGGGCCAGGGTCCGATGATCATGGACAACGGCAACATGCGCCTGCGCCTGCATCATCCGCAGACCCACCAGGGAATCTGCGCCGACGCCATCGCGACCCTGGAGAAGATTCCGCGCCAGGCGCTCGACGAGGTCGGCTACGTCAGCCAGCAGCGCGCCGCCGTGGCGATCGCCGAGGGCCGCTTCGACAAGTCGCTGATCCCGGTGCACAAGGAAGACGGCACCTTGGCGCTGGCCAAGGAGGAGTATCCGCGGCCGCAGACGACGCGCCAGGCGCTGGCCGACCTCAAGCCGGCCTTCCCGGCGGTCGCCGACGCGCCGCTCGACGACAAGGGCACGACCTACCGCTCGCTGATCCTGCAGGCCTATCCCGGGCTGGAGATCGAGCACGTGCATCACGCCGGCAACTCGTCGGGCGTGGTCGACGGCTCGGGCGCCGTGCTGCTGGCCTCGCCGGACTACGCCAAGGCGCACGGGCTGAAGCCGCGCGCCCGGGTGGTCGCCATGGCCAACATGGGCGACAGCCCGGAGCTGATGCTCAACGCGCCGGTGCCGGCGGCCCGCAAGGTGCTGGAGAAGGCCGGTCTCAAGAAGGAGGACATCGACCTCTGGGAGATCAACGAGGCGTTCGCCGTGGTCGCCGAGAAGTTCATGCGCGACCTCGACCTCGACCGCGACAAGGTCAACGTCAACGGCGGCTCGATCGCGCTCGGCCATCCGATCGGCGCCACCGGCGCCATCCTGATCGGCACGGTGCTCGACGAGCTCGAGCGCCGCGGCAAGCAGTTCGGCCTGGTGACGATGTGCGCCGCCGGCGGCATGGCGCCGGCGATCATCATCGAGCGGATCTGAAATCGTTTCCTCCCTGCGCGCAGCGCGGGGAGGTGCCGAGCGGAGCGAGGCGGAGGGGTCATGGTTCATGACTCTCCGACCCCTCCGTCGCCGTGAGACGGCGCCACCTCCCCAGCTTCGCTGGGGAGGATTTTTTTGAGCGATTCCAACTCGCGGGAAATGTGGCGGATCGGCAACGCTGTCGACGCCGCTTCGCCGCGTTTGATCCAGGTCAACTGACCTAATCCTGCCCTTCCTATCGTGCCGCTCGCGAGATGGATCGCAGGAGTAGCAGAATGAAGAGCAAGCTTATCGCGGGCGCCGCCGTCGGGGCGGCGGTTCTCGTGGGTGCCGCCATCGGCCAGCCGGCCTGGGCCGAGGAGCAGCAGATCGAGCAGCCGGGCACGCAGCCGGTGATGGCGCAGGCGCCCAATCCGACCGGCGACAGCGTCCAGGATTTCAGCCGCTGGCAGATCCGCGTGCGCGCGCTGGGCGTGATCACCGACACCTCGGCCGCCACCGTGAACGTGCCGGCGGCCCCGGCGCTCAACTCGCCGGCCTCCGGCCTGTCGGTCACCAACTCCGTGGTGCCCGAGCTCGACATCTCCTACTTCTTCACCAAGAACCTGGCGGCCGAGCTGATCCTCGGCGTCACCCAGCACTTCATCGCCGGCACCGGCGCCCTGCGGGGCGTCAGCGTCGGCAGCACTTGGGTGCTGCCGCCGACCCTCACCCTGCAATGGCACGTCACCGAGCTCGGCGCCTTCCAGCCCTACTTCGGCGTCGGCCTCAACTACTCGGTGTTCTTCAGCCAGCAGGCGAGCAACACGACGGCCAACAACGGGCTCGGCGTGACCAGCCTCGGCATCAACAATGCCTGGGGCTTCGCCGCCCAGCTCGGCTTCGACTACATGATCAACCGCAACTGGGGCATCAACTTCGACGTCAAGAAGCTGCTGCTGATGCCGACCTATTCGGCCACGGTGAACAACACCATCCCGATCAACGGCACGGCGACGCTCAATCCCTGGCTGATCGGCGCCGGCGTCACCTATCGCTTCTAGCCGCGACGCGACGGCCCTTCCGAAAGCGGTGCCGGCCTTCTAGACTGCCGGTTCCGCTCTTCGGTGGGGAAGCAGGATGATCAGACGCAGTTTCGTCGCGGCCGCAACGGCGGCCGCGGGCATGATGGCCATGGGCGCCGCCGCCCAGGCCCAGGACATCGGCATCGGCCTGATGGTGCCGCTGTCGGCGCCGGGCGACGCCACCGGCGGCCAGCTGATCCGCCGCGGCGCCGAGATCGGCATCGACATGGTGAACGCCCAGGGCGGCGTTCTGGGCCGCAAGTTCAAGCTGTTCGTGCAGGACACGCAGGGCACGCCGCAGGCCGGCGTCGCCGGCTACCGCCGGCTGGTCAGCGAGGACAAGGTCGTGGCCGTCGCCGGCTTCTTCCACAGCTCGGTGGCGATCGCCGTCAACGAGGTCGCCAAGGAGATGGGCGTGCCGACCCTGGCGGTCCAGGCCTCGGCCTCCGACATCACGGCCAAGCACTACGACATCGCCTTCCGCACCCACGTCGTCGATCCGGCGCGCGTCTCGGCCTGGATGGAGTTCATCAAGAAGAAGGGCTTCAAGAAGGTCGCGATCATCGCCGAGACCACCGACTACGGGATCGGGCTGACCGAGGAGACGATCGCCCAAAACAAGTCGGGCAACTTCGGCCTCGACATCCAGAAGGTCACCTTCGACAACAAGGCGACCGACTTCACGCCGCAGCTGCTGCAGATCAAGGCCTTCAAGCCCGACGTCGTGATCAACATCGGCGTCGGCCAGCCGCTCGACCTGATCATCGACCAGGCGACCACGATCGGGCTGCTGCCGGCGACGCCGATGCTGATCTCCTACGACGCGCCGACCCGGCCGCAGTTCTGGAAGCTGCACGAGAAGAACGGCGCCGGCCTCTACTTCATCGCCTACTACTCGCCGAAGTCGCCGCTCAGCGACATCGGCCAGGCCTTCGCCAAGGCCTATCGCGACAAGTACAACGAGGATCCGGTGTACGGCGCGCTGAACGGCTTCGGCGCCGTCATGATCCTGGCCCAGGCGATGAAGGCGGCCGGCAATGCCGATCCCAAGACCCTGATCAAGGCGCTGGAGACCGGCACCTTCAAGAGCTGGCCGGACGCGCCGGTGAGCTTCCCGCGCGCCGACGGCGTCTACTGGCACAATTGGGTGCCGCCGGTCCTGATCCTGCACTACGACAAGCCGCTGCAAGACTGGAAGGAAGCCGAGATCGTCGTCCAGTACTCGAAGTAGGCGGGCCACGGCCCGCGGCGCGGCGCATGTACTCGACCGAGCTCGTCGTCCAGACGTTCATCTCGGGCCTCATGATCGGCGTGCTCTACGCCCTCATGGCGCTCGGGATCACGTTCATCTACTCGATCATGCGCATGATCAACTGGGCGATGGGCGAGTTCTACATGATCGGCAGCTACCTGCAGTACGTGCTGGTGGCGTACCTGCTCGGGCCCGACCTGTGGTGGCTGGCGATCCCGGTGTCGGCGGCCGGCGTGTTCGCGCTCGGGCTCGTCGTGCAATGGGGGCTGCTGAAGCCGATCTTCCGCAAGCCGCCGGAGCAGCGCGACGACTACGCCACCGTGGTCACCCTGGCGCTGCTGCTGCTGTTCCGCAGCCTGGCGACGGGGCTGGCCGGTCCCAACCAGTTCACCCCCGGCTCCAACCTGCCGGTGATCATGGTCGGGCCGATGCCGCTGGCCGGCGCGCGGGTCGCCGCCTTCCTGTTCGCGCTGGCGGCGCTGGCCCTGTTCTGGGCGGTGCTGCGCTACACCTGGTACGGGCTGGCGCTGCGCGCCGCCTCGCAGAGCCGGGTCGGCGTGCAGACCGCCGGCATCGACGTGCTCGGCATCGACCGCATGGCGTTCGGCATCGGCGTGGCGCTGGCCGGGTTGGCCGGGGCGCTGCTGGCGCCGGTCTTCCTGGTGTTCCCGACCAACGGGCTGGTGACCACGGTAAAGGGCTTCGAGATCGTGGTGATCGGCGGGCTGGGCTCGATCCCCGGGGCGCTGATCGCCGGCCTGCTGCTCGGCCTGATCGAGTCGTTCGGTGCCGCCTTCGTCGATTCGGCCTACCAGAACATCTACGGCTTCCTGCTGGTGCTGGCGGTGCTGGCGCTGCGCCCGACCGGCCTGTTCGGCGAGCGCGGCCGGGAAGCCTGAGGCATGGCGGCGGCGCTCGAGACGATCGGCCTCAACAAGCGCTTCGGCGGCCTGCAGGCGACCAACGACGTCAGCCTGGCGGTCGAGCCGGGCGAGATCCGCGGCCTGATCGGGCCCAACGGTGCCGGCAAGACGACCCTCGTGAACCTGGTGACCGGCGTCTATCCGCCCGATTCGGGCGAGGTGAAGCTGGCCGGGCGCAGCCT
Organism: Reyranellaceae bacterium; assembly: GCA_046349275.1. GTDB lineage: Bacteria > Pseudomonadota > Alphaproteobacteria > Reyranellales > Reyranellaceae > Reyranella. The sequence continues at coordinate 367,785 of JAXMCN010000004.1, forward strand.
GGGCGGGCTGGCCATGCACGAGATCGCGCGACTGGGGCTGGTGCGCTCGTTCCAGGTGACCCGGCTGTTCGGCAGCCTGTCGGTCGCCGAGAACCTGCACACCGCCTGGCTGGCGCGGCGACCGCCCGGCGCGGGCGGCGGCGCGGCGCGGATCGAGCAGATGCTGGCGCTGACCGCGCTGGCGCCGCTCGCCGAGGTCCAGGCCAAGAAGCTGTCGGGTGGCCAGCGGGCGCTGCTGCAGATGGGTTGCGGCTTCATGGTGCCGGGCAGCTGCTACGTGCTCGACGAGCCGTTCTCGGGCATCAACCCGGTGATCAAGGACGCGCTGATCGCCATGATCCTGGAGATCAACCGCAGCGCCGGCGCCACCTTCCTGATCGTCAGCCACGAGATGACGATCGTGCGCCGCCTGTGCCCCAAGGTGACGGTGATGATGGAAGGCAGGGTGGCGGCGCACGGCTCGCTCGACGAGGTGGCGCGGCTGCCCGAGGTGATCGCGGGCTACCTGGGCAAGGCGCTGGAATGAGTGCGCCGCTGCTCTCGGTCGACGACGTCCATGCCGCCTACCAGCCCGGCGTCGACATCCTGCAGGGCCTGTCGCTCGGCGTGCCGGCCGGCGGCTTCGTGCTGGTGATCGGCCCCAACGGCGCCGGCAAGTCGACCCTGCTCAAGACCGTGTTCGGCCTGCTGGCGCCGCATCGCGGCGCCGTCATGTTGGGCGGCCAGCCGATCGCCGGCCTGGCGCCGCACGAGATCAAGCGGCTGGGTGTCAGCTACGTGCCGCAGGAGCTCAACACCTTCCCGCAGCTCACGGTCGAGGAGAACCTCAAGGTCGGCGGCTGGACCCTGCGCCATCAGCCGGCGGTGCTGCGCGAGCGCATCGCGCGCAGCTACGAGGTGTTCCCCGTGCTCGCCAATCGGCGGCGCGACAAGGCCGGCAGCCTGAGCGGCGGCCAGGGGCGCATGCTGTCGGTGGCGCGCGAGATGATCACCGAGCCGCGCCTGATGCTGGTCGACGAGCCGACGGTCGGGCTGCAGCCCAATCTCGCCGACCAGGTCTACGCCTTGCTCGAGACGGTACGGCGGGCCACCGGGGCGGCGATCCTGCTGGTCGACCAGAACGTCGCCGACGCGCTGCGTCATGCCGAGGACGTCGTGATGCTCAACCTCGGGAAGGTCAAGGCGGCGGGGCCGGTGACCGAGTTTCCCGAGGCGCGGGTCCATCAGCTGGTGCAGGAGTGCCTGCTAGGATGAGGCCCGCTCGGATGAGGATTTGCGGATGAGCCGCCTGCCTGCCTCGTTCCGCCACTCGGCGGTGGCCATCCTGGTCGCGACGGCGCTGATGCTGGCGCTGCCGCTGTTGGTCTCCTCGTTCGTCCTGCACGTCATGACGATCGCGCTCTACTACGTGATCCTGGCGGCGAGCTGGAACCTGCTGGCCGGCTATCTCGGCCAGTTCTCGCTGGCCCATCACGCCTTCGCGGCGATCGGCGCCTATACGTCGGGCCTGCTCGGTTACCACTGGGGCGTCTCGTTCTGGCTCGGCACCCCCGCCGGCGTGGCGCTGGCGGCGGCGCTGGGCTGGGTCCTGGGGCGGCTGGTGCTGCGCATGCGCGCCATCTACCTCGCGATCGCCACCTGGGCGTTCGCCGAGACGGTGCACATCTACCTGACCGCCGACTACAAGTTCACGCGCGGCGAGCTCGGCCTGTCGGTCAAGCCGCTGTTCGGCTCGGTCGAGCCGCTGCCCTACTACCTGACCTTCCTGGGGCTGACGGCGCTGGTGCTGCTGGGGCTGCGCGGCCTGATCGATTCGCCGCTCGGCTACTTCATGCGCGCCATCAAGGACGACGAGCTGCGGGCCCGCAGCCTCGGCATCGACACGACGCGGGTGAAGGTCGCGGTGTTCGCCATCTCGAGCGCCATCGCCGGGCTGGCCGGCGGCGTCTACGGCCACTACATCGTACTGCTCAGCCCGCAGATGGTCGATTTCAGCGAGATGGCCAAGATCGTGATGATGGTGGTGATCGGCGGCTTCGGCACCTTCCTGGGACCGGTGATCGGCGCGGCGCCGGTGCAGATCATGCTGACCTACCTGCAGAAGTACGGCGAGTGGAACCTCGCGGTGTTCGCCCTGATCGTGATCGTGCTGATGCGCTTCAGCATGGAGGGGCTGGCGGCGCTGGCCGCGCCGCTGTGGCGCCGCCTGTGGCGGGCTCGGGGAGGCGCCGGTGTCTGATCTCGACTGCGACGTCATCGTCGTCGGCTCGGGCGCCGCCGGCCTCGCGGCGGCGCTGGCCGCCGCGGTCGACGGCGCCTCGGTGCTGGTGCTGGAGAAATCGGCGGTGCTCGGCGGCACCACGGCGATGTCGTCGGCCGGCACCTGGGTGCCCGCCAACCATCACATGCTGGCGGCCGGCCTCGATGATTCGGCGGCCGAGACGCTCGAGTACCTGCGCGCCACCGCGCCGCCCGGCTGGCAGGACGAGGAGGACGAGCTGTGGCAGGCGCTGGCCGAGCAGTCGGCGCCGATGCTGCGCTTCCTCGAGGACCGCACGCCGCTGGTCTTCGAGCTGGTCAACCATCCCGACTTCTACGTCGAGGCGCCGGGCGGCAAGCTGTTCGGCCGCATGGTGTCGCCGACCCTGATCAGCCGCTACCGGCTCGGCCGGCTGTGGAACAAGGTGCGGCCGTCGGTGAAGCCGCAGTTCTTCACCTACAAGGAGATGATCGGCGGCATCCTGAAGGATCCGTGGCGGGCGGCGCTGAAGCTGGGGCCGCAGCTCGCCTGGCGCGTCCTGGCGGGCCAGGTCGGGCTGGGCAACGGGCTGATCGTCGGGCTGCTGCGCGGCTGTCTCGACCAGGGCTGCACGGTGCGGACGAACGCCGAGGTGCGGCAGCTGCTGCTCGAGGGCGGGGTCGTCAGCGGCGTCGAGGCGACGATCGACGGCCGGGCGACGACGATCCGCGCCGCCAAGGGCGTGATCCTGGCGACCGGCGGCTTCGACTGGGCGCCCGACTACATGCCGCGGCATTTCCCGGGCATCGAGCTGATCGGCGCACCGCGCAGCAACACCGGCGACGGCCAGCGCATGGCGGCGGCGGCCGGCGCCGAGCTGGCGCGCATGGGCGAGGCCAACATCGCGCCGGTGACCTTCACGCAGTACGAGGGGCATCGCCATGCCCAGCCGCTGTACGAGACCTATGCCGGCCACTGCATCCTGGTGAACCGGCACGGCGAGCGCTTCGTCAGCGAGGGCAGCCCCGCACTCGGCTCGGCGCTCGACGAGCGCGGGCCCGACGGCAAGCCCAAGCACCTGCCGGTGTGGCGGATCTTCGATAGTCGCTACAGCCACAAGCTGTCGGCGATGTATGCCGCCAAGGATCCCTCGTTCGTGCGCAGCGCGTCGACCCTCGCGGCGCTGGCGCAGAAGATCGGCCTCGACCCGACGCGGCTCGAGGCCACCGTGGCGCGCTTCAACGGCTGGGCCAAGGACGGCGTCGACCGCGACTTCCATCGCGGTGAGATCGCCTGGGAACGCCACTACACCGGCCCGGTCGAGCAGAGGAAGGCGCTGGGCACGATCGAGCAGGCGCCGTTCCACGCCGCGCCGTTCCTCTACGCCAGCCTCGGCACCAAGGGCGGGCCGCGCACCAACGCGCGCTGCGAGGTGCTGCGGCCGGACCGCAGCGTCATCGCCGGCCTGTACTGCGCCGGCATCGCCATGGCGCATCCGATCGGCACCAAGGCGGTCGGCGCCGGCACGACGATCGGGCCGTGCCTGACCTTCGGCTACATCGCCGGCCGCGCCATCGCGCGGCGCAACGCCTGACGGTCGTTGCTCAGCGCGCGGCGGCGGCGGAACCGGCGCCGTCGCGCCAGCGATAGTACTGGATCGAGGGCGCCAGGAACCACGGATTGCCGGTGTAGAGCGGCCGCGTCTGAAAGGCGACGCCGTCGAGAGCGGTGCGGCCCTCGGGGCGGCCCAGCACCTGCAGGCCGATCTTCATGCCGAGGTAGCTCGCCATGCCGACGCCGGAGCCGCAGTAGCCCATCGCGTAGTGCAGGCCGTCATGGTTGCCGATGTGCATCAGCTCGTCGAACGTGTAGGCGATGAAACCGCACCACGAGTGGCTGATGCGCACCGTCTTCAGCTCGGGGAAGATCGCCGCCAGGTCGGCATGCAGGCGCGGCCCGCTGATCCGCGGGTTGGTCTCCGACAGGGAGACGCGGCCGCCGAACAGCACGCGGCTGCGGTCGGGCGAGGCGCGGTAGTAGTAGACCACCTTGCGGGTGTCGCTGACGATTCGGTCCTTGGGCATCAGGCGCTGCATCAGCTCGGGCGGCAGCTTCTCCGTCGCGATGATGTAGCTGCCGATCGGGATGACGCGGCGGCGCAGCCAGGGCGTGATCGACTCCGTGTAGCCGTTGGTGGCGATCACGACGTCGCGGGCACGCACGGTGCCCTGCGGCGTCTGCACCACCACGCCGTCGGCCTCGCGCCGCAGGCCGGTGACCCGGCAATGCGGCACGACCCGCGCGCCCGCCGCGGTAGCGCGCTCGAGCAGGCCCTGGTGGTAGCGCGCCGGGTCGACCGAGGCGTGCTTGGTGTAGACCACGCCGCCGCAATAGGCGTCGGTGCCCAGCTCGGCGCGCTGCTCGGCGCGCGGCACGACCACGGCCTCGACCTCGAGGCCCTTGGGCTGGTGCGTCGCCGCGTGGGCCAGGGCCTCGAACTGGGCCGGCGTGTGCGCGGCGTGGAAGCGGCCGACGACGCGGAAGTCGCAGTCGATCTTCTCGTCCGCTACGAACTGCTCGACCCAGGCCAGCGAGCTCTTGCCGTCGCGCACGATGCCGGCCGCGATCTCGGGCCCGTGCTTGCGCGCCAGCGCGGCATAGCCCGGCTTGATGCTGGTCGAGATCTGGCCGCCGTTGCGCGTGCTGCAGCCCCAGCCGGCGGCCTCGGCGTCGAGCACCAGGGTGTCGCGGCCGCCGCGCGCCGTCTGCAGCGCGGCGTGCAGGCCGGTGTAGCCCGAGCCGACCACGACGACGTCGGCGCGCGCCGGCAGCGGGCCGGCGGGCAGGGCAGGGCGCGGCACGCGCTCCCACCAGTACGGGTCTTCCTTGTAGTCGGGGGCGAACAGGGCGTCGGTCATGCTGTCTCTCTATCACGACCGGGCGGGACGATCCCGCGGGCGCGGTTCGCCGACCGCGGTGCGCGGAATGGTGGGCGCCACCGCCATGGCGAGGTCGGCGAGGCGGCGATGCCCGCAGCGCTCCATCACCTCGGCGGCGGAGATCTCGGCGCCGCCCTGGCGCCCGACGATCACCGCCTCGTCGCCGGCCCGGGCCTCGGCGATGTCGCTGACGTCGACCCGCACATGCTCGATCGAGATCGGTCCGATCAGCGGCGCCGGCCGGCCGCGGATCAGCACGCGCCCGGCATTGAAGCGCGGCAGGCCGTCGCGCGTGCCGAGCGGCAGCACGGCGATACGGAGGCCCGGCCGCCAGGCGAACGGTGCCTGGCCGGGGTGAGGCGGCTTGGTCACGTCCTTGACCTGCAGCACCCGGCTGGTGATGGCGTGCAGGACGGGACGGGCGCCGAGCTCGAGGCGCGCCGTCGCCGCCGCCGCCGAGCCGAACAGCAGGCCGCCGGGATCGACGGCATCGTAGTCGATCCCCGTCCTCTGCAGCAGCGAGGCACTGGAGGCCAGCATGCGCAGCGGCGCCGGGCGGCCGGCGGTCGCCAGCGCCGCCAGCACGGCGTCGAAGCGCGCGATCTGCCAGGACAGGAACGCCTCGGTGACGTCGGCCGGCACGTGGAGATGGGTGTAGAGGCCGGTCACGCGCAGCCTGGGCAGCGCCTGCAGGCCGGCGATGAACGCCGCGGCTTGCTCGGCCGGCGCCCCGAGTCGCTCGAGGCCGACATCGACCTTCACGAAGACGTCGAGCGGCCGGGTCGCCCAGCGATCGTAGGCGATCGCCTCGTCGCGATCGACCAGGGTCGGGATGAGGTCGTGGGCAAGGGTCGCGGCGACGGTTTCCGGCGTGGCGAGATGGCCTGCATAGAGCAGGATCGGCACGGTGACGCCGCGCTGCCGCAGCGCGATCGCCTCGGCCAGGTCGGCGACGGCCAGCGCGTCGACCCCGGCCGCGACCAGGGTCGTCGCGACCTGCGCCAGGCCGAAGCCGTAGGCGTCGCCCTTGAGGGCGGCGAAAACCCGGGTCCCGGGCCGCAGCGCCCGGCGGATGGCACGCAGGTTGGCTGCGACCGAGTCGAGATCGCACACCAGCCGGTTGGGCCGCCGCGAGGCCAGGAGATCCGGTTGCACGTTCGCTCCCCATGATCGGGACAGGGTTCTTGTTTACGTCCGGCACGCCGAGGGGTCGACCGGCATTCGCAAACGAGCCCTGCAAGTTTGTGTTTCCGTGGATCGGGTCCGGGCGTTAGCCTGCCGGATCGTGGCCGTGTGGGAGATCGCAATGCAGCGTTTTGTTCGGCTCGTCGGGCTCGTATGGTCCCTGTCGGCGCTGGCGTTTGCCGGTGCCGCGAACGCGGTCGAGGTGCGGGTCGGCGCCTTCATCCCGGCGACCGGCGCGCAGGCCGACGTCGGCGTCCAGATGAAGGGCGGCATCGACGTCGCCATCGACTATCTCAACGCCCATCCGATGACCGTCAACGGCGAACCGCTGACCATCAAGGTCATCTACTACGACGACGAGGCCAAGGCCGACGTGGCCCTGAACGCCGTCACGCGCGCCCTCACCGTCGACAAGATCCATGCGGCCATCGGCTTCCTGAGCAGCGACGTCTTCGTGCGCGTCATGGAGGACTTCAACAAGGCCGGCGTGCCGGTCATCGCCTGCTGCGCGGCCTCCAACAAGATCGGCGACGTGGTCGCCGAGAAGAAGCTGAGCTACGTCTTCCAGCTGTCGCCGACCGTCAACGACGTCGCCAGCGCGACGACGGCGGCGGCCATCCAGTCGCTGGCGCCGAAGAAGGTCGCCTTCCTCAACGAGAACACCGACGCCGGCCGCGACGAGTCCCAGGTGTCGCGGCGCTGGATCACCGAGAACGCCAAGTCGGTCGAGATCGTCGCCGACGAGTTCGTGCCGCGCGGCACCACCGACCTCACCGTGCAGTTCGCCAAGCTGAAGCGGCTCGGCGTCCAGGCGATCATCGGCGAGGTCTACGGCAGCAGCGCGCCAGTCCTGTTCCGCCAGTGGTACGAGGCCAAGGTGCCGGCCCTGCTGGCCCATCACGGCGCCTCGGTGTCGGCCCAGAGCTTCATCGACCAGTACCGCGACATGGTCGAGGGCGCGATCATCAACAATCGCTGGTGGCCGGCCAAGTACACCGACCTGTCGGAGCCGATGATCGAGGCCTACACCAAGAAAGTCGGCTCGGCCCCCACCAACTTCTCGGTGCCCGCCTTCGACTCCCTGATCGTGATCGCCGAGGCGGCCAAGACGGCCGGCACCGATGCCGCGAAGATGCAGGCCGCGCTCGAGGGCACGACCTTCAAGACGGCCTGGGGCATGCGCAAGTTCACGCCGCTGGCAGAGGGCCACCGCATGCCGATCCAGACCGTGGTCGTGCAGATCCAGGACGGAAAGAAGGTTCCGATCTATCCCGAGCTGGTCGCCAAGCAGGCCGGCGGGACCTTCCGCAAGCCGCCGCCCTATGCCTGGGAGAAGAAGTAGCCGCGCCGCTGCGCCCGGCGCATCGGCATGACGCGGCTGAAGGCGGTCGGGCTCAGCAAGCGGTTCGGCGGCCTGGTCGCCGTCGACCGCCTGTCGCTGTCGGTCGAGCCCGGCAGCGTCGTCGGCATCATCGGTCCGAACGGTTCGGGCAAGAGCACCGTCTTCAACCTGATCATGGGCGTCGAGACGCCGGACGCCGGCGAGGTCCACTACGACGGCCGGCGAATCGACGGCTGGAAGCTGCACCGGCTGGCACGGCTCGGCATCGGCCGGACCTTCCAGGAGGTCAAGATCTTCCGCGACCTGCCGGTCTGGGAGAACCTCGAGATCGCCGCCATCGGCCGCGGACTCGCCGACTGGCAGGCGCGCGGGCGCAGCTGGCTGACCGAGATGGGGATCGCGCATCTGACCGACGAGCCGGCCGACAGCCTGTCGATCGGCCAGCAGCGGCTGCTCGAGCTGGCCATGAACCTGCTGGTCGAGCCCGAGCTGCTGCTGCTCGACGAGCCCCTGGCCGGCGTCCATCCGGTGGTGCGCAACCGGATCGGCGCGGTGATCCGCGCCCAGCGCGCCGCCGGCCGCACCTTCCTGCTGATCGAGCACGACATGCGCTTCGTGATGGAGATCTGCGACCGGCTGATCGTGCTGCAGCAGGGTCGCAAGATCGCCGAAGGCCCGCCCGACGCGGTGCGGGCCGACGAGGGGGTGATCCGGGCGCTGCTCGGCGGGACGGCCGCGGCATGAGCCTCGAGGTCAGGGACGTGCGCTCGGGCTACCGCCGTCTCGAGATCCTGCAGGGCGTGTCGCTCGACGTCGCGAGCCGCGAGATCGTCGGCATCATCGGCCCCAACGGCGCCGGCAAGTCGACCCTGCTCAAGACCATCTTCGGCTATCTGCGGCCGTTCGCGGGCACGATCGGCTTCGACGGCCAGGATCTGGTCGGCCAGCGGCCGGACGAGCTGATCCGTCGCGGCATCGGCTTCGTGGCGCAGGCCGGCGGGCTGTTCGCCGACATGTCGGTGCTGGAGAATCTGCGGTTGGGGGCCTACGCCCTGCGCGAGCGCGGCGAGGTCGCGGCCGCCCTGGAGGCGACCCTGCAGCGCTTCCCGCTGCTGCGCGAGCGGCGGCACCAGCCGGCCGGCAGCCTGAGCGGCGGCGAGCAGCGCCTGCTGGCGGTGGCGCGGGCGCTGATCCCGCGGCCGCGCCTGCTGCTGCTCGACGAGCCGTCGGCGGCGCTGGCGCCGCGCTTCATCGACGAGATCTACGCCACCCTGTCGGACCTCAATGCCGGCGGCATCGCCATGCTGATCGTCGAGCAGAACGTCGAGGCGATCCTGGCCGTGGCGCATCGCCTGTACGTCCTCGACATCGGCCGCAACGCCTTCGACGGCAGCGCCGCCGAGCTGCGCGGCAGCGACCGAATCCGCCGCCTCTATCTCGGCGAGCAGGGAGCCTGACCGTGCTCGAGACCATCGCCGAGTTCCTCGTCCTGGGCATCGTCATCGGCGGCATCTACGCCCTGATCGCGGTCGGCGTGACCCTGATCTTCGGCGTCCTGGACATCATCAACGTGGCGCACGGCGAGTTCTTCGCGATCGGCGGCTACCTCGTGGTGCTGGCCATGGTGCTGCTCGGCCTGGGGCCGGTGGTCGGCGTCGTCGCGGCGGTCGTCGGCTGCTTCGTGCTGGGCCTGGCGATCTATCCGCTGCTGATCGCGCCGCTCAAGGCGCATCTTGGCCGCCGCCCGGCCGGGCCGCTCTACCTGGTGCTGACGCTCGGCCTGTCGATCTTCCTGCAGAACGTGCTGCTGGCGGTGTTCGGCGGCGAGTACTTGCAGGTGCCACCGTTCGTCGGCGGCATGGTCGATCTCGACTTCACCCTGGTCAGCTATCACCGGGTCCTGATCCTGGTCGTGGCGACGGCGGCGCTGGGCGCACTGTTCCTGTTCCTGCGCTATCACCGCGAGGGGCTGGCGCTGCGCGCCGTGGCGCAGAACCCCGACGCCGCGCAGTCGGTCGGCATCAACCTGCCGCGCACCTTCGCGCTCACCATCGCCATCAGCGTCGCGCTGGCCGGGCTGGCCGGCGGGCTGCTGGCGCCGCTGGTCACCGTCTACCCGTCGGTCGGCTTCCAGCTCACCATCAAGGCCTTCGCCATCACCATCCTGGGCGGCATGGGCAACGTCGTGGGAGCGCTGGTCGCCGCTTTCGTGCTCAGCATCACCGAGGCGATGGCCGGCCTCGTCCTGCCGTCGGAGTGGCAGGGCATGATCGCCTTCGCGGTGATGATCCTGGTGCTGCTGGTCCGCCCCGAAGGCCTGGCCGGCAAGCGCGGGCGGCGGACATGACGGCGGGGCGGTCGCGGCGCCGGCGACTGGCCGCGATCGGCGGCGCCGCGGCGGTGGCGGCGCTGCTGCCGGCCGTGCTGCCGCATCCCTTCGTGCTGGGCCTCGCCACCCAGGCGCTGATCTGGGCGCTGCTGGCGGTCAGCTGGGATTTCATCAGCGGCTACACCGGCCAGATCTCGTTCGGCCATGCCGGCTTCTTCGCGATCGGCGCCTATGCCGCCGCCATCCTGTCGCGCGACGTCGGGCTGTCCGCCTGGCTGGGCCTCGGCGGTGCCCTGCTGATCACCGCCGGCGCCGGCTTCCTGGTCGGCTTTCCGGCGCTGCGGCTGCGCGGCCATTACCTGGCCATCGTCACGCTGGGCTTCGCAGAGATCGTGCAGCTGGTGGCGGCCAACGGCGGCGACTTCACCGGCGGCTCGTTCGGCCTGCACGACTTCGGCAGCTTCCCGGGCCTGCCGGCCGAGCCGCTCGCCCGCCAGCGGGTCGTCTACCTGCTGGTGCTGGGCATCGTGCTGGCGAGCACGGCCTTGCTCTACGTCCTGTGCGAGCGCACGCGGGTCGGCCGCATCTTCCGGGCCATCCGCGAGGACCAGGTGCTGGCACAGGGGCTGGGCATCGACACCACGCGCTACAAGCTGCTGGCCTTCGCGGTCAGCGCCGGCGCCGCCGGCCTGGCCGGCGCGCTCTACGCCTATGTCATCCAGCTCGTCGGGCCGCCGCTCGCCTCGGCGGTCACCAGCTCGATGGTGATCGGCATGGCGGTGTTCGGCGGGCTGGGCACCTTGTGGGGGCCGCTGGTCGGCGCCCTGCTGCTGTTCGGGGCCAGCGAAAGCCTGCGCTTCGTCGGGCTTGTCTACAACCTGATCGCGGTCGGGCTGGTCATCATGCTGTTCGTGATCTTCGTGCCGCGCGGCATCGCCGGCCTGGTGCAGGGTCGGCCGCGGCGCGGCCTGCGCGCCGATGCCGGACCGCGGCCGGCGGACGCCGACGTCGCATCCAAGGGAGGCTGACATTCCGGCACCGACACCGACCTACCGAATCGGCTTCGACATCGGCGGCACCTTCACCGACCTGATCATCGTCGGACCCGACGGCACCGCCTGGAGCCGCAAGGTGCTGTCGTCGCCGGCCAACTACGCCGACGCCGTGGTCGCGGGCATCGAGGACCTGGTGGCGGCAAGCGGCGCGCCGGCCGGCGCGGTCAGCGAGGCGGTGCACGGCACCACCATCGCCACCAACGCCATCCTGGAACGCCGCGGCGCCTCGGTCGCGCTGATCACCACCGAGGGCTTCCGCGACATCCTCGAGATCGGCCGTCTGCGCATGCCCGGCCTGTTCAACCTCGACTATGTCCGGCCGGCCCCGCTGGTGCCGCGGCGCCACCGCTTCGAGGTGCGCGAGCGCCTCGGCAACACCGGCGAGGTCAAGCAGGCGCTCGCGCCGGCGGAGGTCGAGGCCGTGGTTGGTCGCGCGCTGGCCAGCGGCGCGGAGTCGATCGCCGTGGCGCTGATCCATGCCTATGCCAACCCGGCACACGAGCGGGCCATCGCCGCTTCCATCGCGCGGGCGCGCCCGGGATTGCCGGTGACCCTGTCGTCCGACATCCATCCCGAGATCGGCGAGTTCGAGCGCACCAGCACGGCCGTGACCAACGCCTACGTGATGCCGCTGATGGAGCGCTATCTCGGCCATCTCGTCGAGCGGCTGGAGGCCATCGGCGTGCGCGCGGCGCCGCTCATCATGCAGTCGAACGGCGGCGTCATGAGCCTGGTCGGGGCGCGCAGCCGGCCGGTGCTGCTGATCGAATCGGGACCGGCGGCCGGCGTCGTCGCGACCGCCGCCCTGGCGCGCCGCATCGGACGGCTCGACGTCATCAGCGTCGACATCGGCGGCACCACCGCGAAGGCGTCAGTGGTCGAAGGCGGCCAGCTGAAGCGCACCGGCGAGTTCCAGATCGGCGGCCCGGTCTCCGAGGGCAGCCGGCTGAACAACGGGGGCGGCTTCGTGATCCGCGCCCCGGCGATCGACCTGGCGGAAGTCGGCGCCGGCGGCGGCAGCATCGTCGCGGTCGACTCGATCGGCAGCCTGAAGGTCGGCCCGCACAGCGCCGGCGCCGATCCCGGACCCGTCTGCTACGGCCGCGGCGGCGAACGCGTCACCCTGACCGACGCCAACGTCTGCCTGGGCTACCTCGACCCCGAGCGCCTGCCGAGCGGGCTGGCGCTCCACGCCGCGCGGGCGCGCGCGGCGTTCGAGGCGCAGGTCGCCGAGCCGCTGCAGCTGCCCCTGGCCGAGGCGGCGCACGGCGTCTTCCTGGTCGGCTGCGCCGCCATGGCGCGCGCCATCCGCGCCGTCACCATCGAGCGCGGCCTCGACCCGCGGGCCTTCGCGATGGTCGCCTTTGGCGGCAACGGCCCGCTGTTCGCCGTGGCGATGGCGCGGACCCTAGAGATTCGCAGCGTCATCGTGCCGCCGGCGCCCGGCGTGTTCAGCGCCGTCGGCCTGCTCGAGGCCGACATCGAGCGGCATTTCAGCCGCAGCTTCCTGCGCACCCTGCGCCGCACCGGGCCGTCCGAGATCGTCGAGGCGATGGCGGCTCTCGCGGCAGAGGCGCTGGCGACCCTGCGCGGCGAAGGCTTCGTCGAGACGATCGAGTGCAGCGGCACGCTCGACATGAAGTACGAGGGCCAGTCCTTCCAGCTGCCAGTGCCGTTTCCCGAGGACGCCGATCCAGAGTCCATCATGGTGGCGCTGGCGGAAGGCTTGGGGCGCGAGCACGAGCGGCAGTATGGCTTTCGCGGCAACCCGGACTCCGTCCAGATCGTCAATCTTCGGGCCACGGCCCGGGTCGTGCGGCCGGTCCAGACCGCCGCCGTACGGCCGGCCGCGAGCGCCGCCGGCACGGGCGAGCGGGTCAGGCCGGCCTATTTCGGCAAGGACCTCGGCTTCCTCGACACGCCGGTGATCGGCCGGTCGGCGCTCGGTCCGACGCTTCGGCCGGGACCGCTGCTGATCGAGGAATATGACGCCACCACCCTGGTGCCGCCGGGCGCCGGTGCGGCACTCGATGACCGCGGCAACATCCTGATCGAGATCGACGGAGCGTGACATGAACCGCGAGGCCGAGGATCCCATCCTGCTCGAGCTGGTGCGTTACTCGCTCGACGCGATCGCCGACGAGATGGCGCTGGTGCTGGTGCGCACCGCCTACTCGATCAACCTCAAGAACACGATGGACATGTGCTGCGCCATCTGTGACGTCGACGGCCGGCTGATCGTGCAGGGCCTCACCCTGCCGCTGCATCTCGGCTCGATTCCCGAGGCGATGCGGGCGGTGCTGGCCAAGTATCGCGGCCGCGTCGAGGAGGGCGACCTGTTCGTCCTCAACGATCCCTTCGAGGGCGGCTCGCACCTGCCCGACTTCTTCCTGTTCCGGCCGATCTTCCTCGAGGGCCGGCACATCGCCTGGGCGGTGAGCGAGGCGCATCATCTCGACGTCGGCGGCAAGACGCCGGGCGGCAACGGCTGCGACGCCACCGAGATCTTCCAGGAAGGAATCCGCCTGCCGCCGACCAAGATGATGGTGCGCGGCGAGCGGGTCGAGGCGGTGTTCGACTTCATCGCCAGCAACGTGCGCGTGCCGCGCCACGTGCTGGGCGACGTCGACGCCCAGATTGCCGCCTGCGACACCGGCTGCCGGGCCTATCTCGCACTGGTCAAGCGCTACGGCCTGGAGAGCCTGACGCGCTGCATCGAGGCGCTGCTCGACCAGTCGGAGCGCTACGCGCGGGCCGCCATCGCCGCCATGCCCGACGGGACCTACGAGTTCACCGATTACGTCGACGACGACGGAATCGACCCGGATCCGATTCCGATCAAGGTGGCGATCACGGTCTCCGGCGACCGGCTGCGCGCCGACTTCACGGGGACCGCCCGGCAGGTCAAGGGCGCGATCAACGCGACCCTCAGCTTCACGACGTCGGCGGTCTACGCCACGGTCCGTCACCTGATCCCGGGCAACCTGCCGAACAACGAGGGCTTCTTCCGGCCGATCGAGATTCACGCGCCGCCGGGCACGGTGGTGCACGCGACCCTGCCGGCGGCGGTGGCGGCCCGCGGCCTGACCGGCTTCCGGCTGGCCAACGTGCTGTTTGGGGCGCTGGCGCAGATCGCCCCCGACCGCATCTTCGCCTGCGAGGTCGGCGCCGACACGGGAATCAGCTTCGGCGGCACCGACGCCGCGGGACGGCCGTTCGTGTTCCTCGAGTTCGTCTGCGGCAGCTGGGGCGGTCGGCCGCGTCTCGACGGCGTCGATGCCTGCGGCAGCAGCGTCGTCAACTTCTCGAACAATCCCGTCGAGGTCGTCGAGTGGGAGTACCCGATCACGATCGAGCGCTACGGCTACGCGGCGGATTCCGGTGGCGCCGGCGAGTATCGCGGCGGGCTGGCCATCGAGCGGCAATATCGCTTCGGCGTCGACGGCGGCCAGCTGCAGCTGCGCGCCGACCGCATCAAGCACCGTCCCTACGGGCTGCAGGGCGGCGAGCCGGGATCGCCGTCACGCAACGTCGTGCGCCATGCCGGCGAGGAGCGCGAGCTGCCGGGCAAGTGCACCCTCACCGTGTCGCGCGACGACGTCTTCCACCACGTCCTGGCCGGTGCCGGCGGCTGGGGGGATCCAAGGGCGCGCGACCTCGCCCTGATCCGCGAGGATCTCCTCGACGGCAAGATCACGCCGGACTTCGCCCGTCGCTGGCACGGCGTGGAGGTCCGGGTGGATCCGACGGGCGAGGGGATCGAGGTGACCCGACCCTGAGCTCGATCGCACGCTCCGGGGTCTCGCGCCTGGCGGCGCGCCGCAGTAGAGAGGATCGAGCCATCGGAGGACAGGACATGCCGGACACCACGATCGCCACGCCGAGCCCGCTCGCCGAGCAGATGCGCAGCCATGCCGGGCTGTTCACGGACAAGCGCTTCGACTGGGACGCCTTTCCGGTGAACCGCGGCTTCCCCGACCTGGCGCGCGCGCAGATGCGCTATGTCGGCGCCGGCGGCTCGCCCAAGACCAACGATCCGACCACGCTCAGGGCCGAGCACTTCACCTTCAGCCTGGTCCACCAACCGGCCGGCAATTTCGCGGCCTCGCATGCTCACGAGGTCGTGGAGCACTTCATGGTGCTCGAGGGCGTGCTGACGGTGGGCACGGTGTGGGGCGACGAGGTGATCGAGGCGCAGCTCGGCCCGCGCGATCTCCTGCTCAACAAGAGCGGCCGACCGCACGGCTTCCGCAACGACGGGATCGAGCCGGTGCTGATGCAGATCACGGTCGGCAGCGGCACGCCGGACATGCCGGTGCACGTCTGTCATCCCAAGGACAAGGACCTCGACTTGTCACGCCGCTTCGGCGCGCCGACCGCCGACAAGGTCCACTTGCATCAGCCGGAGAGCGCCGACCGGCGCCACCAGGAGCTCAGCCGGCAGATCGTGCGCTATCGCGACCGTCGACCGGTCTGGGAGCCGGCCGGCTTCGCCCGGCTGCCGTACATCGGCGAGGGCGGCGCGCCGCCCACGACCTACAGCATGGACCTGTTGCACGTGCCGCGCGGCGTCGCGATCAGGCCCTATGCGCGCGAGGTCGAGGACGTCTACTTCGTACTCGAGGGCACCCTGACGGTGGGCTGGGTGCAGGACGGCGAGGTCGTCGAGCGCCGGCTGGGCGCGCGCGACCTGATGTTCAATCCGGCGGGACGGCCGCACTACTTCCGCAATGACGGGGTGGGCGACGTGCAGTTCACCATGGTGGTCGGTGCCTCGGCGCCCCAGCCGGTGAGCTTCGTGGCGGCGTGAGCTTCGGGTTTCTCGAGAAGGGCAGCGGCCCGCCGCTGGTCCTGCTGCACGGGATCGGCTCGGCTGCGCGCTCGTTCCAGGCGCAGATCGACGGCCTGTCGGACCGCTGGCGGGTGGTCGCCTGGGACGCGCCCGGCTATGGTCCGTCGGAGGCCCTGCCGAGCGCGCATCCCGATGCCGGCGACTACGCCGCGGCGCTGGAGCGCCTCCTCGCCGAGCGGGCCATCGACTCCTGCCACCTGCTCGGCCACTCGCTGGGCTGCCTGATCGCCGCTCGGTTCGCGGCGCGGCATCCGACGCGCGTTCTGTCCCTCAGCCTGTGCAGCATCGCGGCGGGTCATGCCCGGCTGGCCGCCGACGAGCGCGACCGATTGCGCGACCAACGGCTGGGCGACCTCGCGACCCTGGGCGCGCGCGGCATGGCCGAGAAGCGCGCGCCGAGGCTACTCGGGCCGGCGGCGCCGCCGGAGGCGCTGGCACGGGTCATCGACACCTTGTCGGCGGTGCGGCCGGACGGCTACGGCCAGGCGGCCCGCATGCTGTCGACCGGCGACATCCTGCCCGACATCGACGCTCTGCCGGCCAGCCTGCCGGGACAGGTCGTGTACGGCGACGCCGACGTGGTCACGCCGCCGGCGCGCAATCTCGCGGTGGCGGCCGCCTGGCCGCATGCCGAGGTGCACGTCGTGCCGGGGGCGGGCCACGCGCTCTACGTCGAGCAGCCGCTTGCCTTCAATGCGCTGCTCGTCGATTTCCTTGGCCGCCTGACGAGATCCGCCACATGAATCGCCGATCCTTGCTCGGGCTCTTGGCCGTCGCGCCGGCGCTGCGCCCGGTCGCCACGCATGCCGAGGATGCCTATCCGAGCAAGCCGATCCGCATCGTGGTCACGGTCAGCGCCGGCGGCTCGATCGACACCATCGCGCGCGCCTACGGCGAGGCGCTGGCGCAGCAGACCGGCCAGCCGGTGGTGATCGAGAACAAGCCCGGGGCCAACGGGAACATTGCGGCCGCCGCGGTCGCCCAGGCACCGCCCGACGGCTACACCCTGCTGGCCACCGGCGGCAGCACGCTCAACCTCAACCCGTTCCTCTATCGCAGCCTGCCGTTCGATCCCGTGAAGAGCTTCGCCCCGGTGATCCTGACCGCGCGCACCAACTTCATCCTCGTTGTTCATCCCAAGCTCGGTGTCGACAGCGTCGAGGCGTTCGTCGCCCTGGCCAAGGCGAAGCCGCGCACCTTGAACTACGGCTCGGCCGGCACCGGCAGCCTGATCCACATCGCCTCGGAGCTGTTCAACGGCACGGTCGGAATCGAGACCAACGGGGTGCCCTACAAGGGCCTGGCGCCGGCGGTGAACGACCTGCTGGCCGGCCAGATCGACTACATGTTCGATTCGGCGACGACGATGGCGCACATCCAGGCCGGACGGCTCAAGGCCCTGGCGGTGATCGGGCCCAACCGGCTGCCGGCGCTGCCCGAGATCGCCACCCTGGCCGAGCACGGGATCCGCGGCGTCGAGGCCGCCTCGGGCTGGCATGGGCTGTTCGCGCCGGCCGGCACGCCGCCGGCGGTGATCGCACGCCTGAACGGACTACTGCAGCCGATCCTCGCCACGCCGGCGATCCGCCAGCGCATCGTGGCGCTGGGCGCCGAGCCGGCGACCAGCAGCGTCGCCGAGCTGGCGGCCCTGCTGAGCGAGGATCTGGTGCGCCTCGAGCCGATCGTGAAGCGGACCGGCGCCACCCTGGAGTGACGCCGGCGCCGCAAGCGGGCGGTCAGAGCACGCAGCCGTAGTGGGCGGAGGAGACCAGGCGCACGTACTTGTCGTGCACCGAGCCGGGCCGCGGCGTCGCCCGGGCGGCCTTCGGCGTCGCCAGGCGCTCGGCGATCTCGGCGTCGGAGAGCGCCACGTCGAGCGTCCGCTTGCGCGGATCGATGACGATCGTGTCGCCGTCGCGCACCGCGCCGATCGGCCCGCCGCGCGCCGCCTCGGGCGAGATGTGGCCGATCAGGATTCCGTGGCTGACGCCAGAGAAGCGGCCGTCGGTGATCAGCGCCACGTCCTCGCCCAGGCCACGGCCCTGCAGCTGGATGGTCAGCATCACCATCTCCGGCATGCCGGGCCCGCCGACCGGGCCGACGTTGCGCACCACCACGACGTTGCCCGCGACGACCTTGCCGGCACGGATGGCCGCCATCGCCTCGGCCTCCGATTCGAAGACGCGGGCGGTGCCGCGGAACTCGCCCTTGTCCAGCACCTTGCCCGAAAGCTTCAGCAGGCAGCTTTCGGGCGCAAGATTGCCCTTGAGCACGCTGATGTGGTTGTTGGGCGGGGCGATCGGATCGGCGACCGGCCTCACGATGTCCTGCTTGCCCAGCGACTCGAGAGTAGGGACGGACTCGAGGTTCTCGGCCAGAGTCCGGCCGGTCACCGTCATGACGTCGCCGTGCAGCAGGCCGTGGCGCAGCAGCTCCTTCATCACGACCGGCACGCCGCCCAGCGCGTGCAGGCTGGTCATGGCGTAAGGGCCGTGCGGCTGCAGGGCGGCGAGCAGCGGCACCCGCTCGCCGATCGCCTGGATGCGCTCGATGCCGATCGGCACCTGGGCCTCGCGGGCGATCGCCAGCAGGTGCAGGTACATGTTGGTCGAGCCGCCCATGGCGTAGACGGTGGTGATGGCGTTCTCGAAGGCGCGCTCCGTCATGATGTCGCGCGGCCGGATGCCGGCGGCGATCAGCCGGTAGAGCGCCTCGACCGAGGCGCGGGCCTGGGCGCGCACGTCGGCATGGATGTCGCTGCCGGCCTGGTAGTCGGCGGGATGCGAGGCGCCGCGCGGCAGCATCATGCCGATCGACTCGGCGATGGTGCTCATCGTGTTGGCGGTGAACATGGCGCCGCAGGTGCCGCTGCCCGGCAGCACGTTGCGCTCGAGCTCCTGCATCTCCTGCGCAGTGATGCGGCCGGCCTCGGCGGCGGCGCGGCCTTCGGCATAGTCCATGATGGTGAGGTTGGTGCCCTTGGCGGCCCACGGCCCGAAGTCGACCTTGCCGGGCGAGCTGGTGCCCGGATAGAGCACCAGCCCGAAGGCGTTGGTGCGGGCGAGCGGCATGAGCGCCGCCGCACCGGTCTTGTCGCAGCCCGAGATGACGATCATGGCGTCGCCGTGATGGGCGTAGTGGCCGATCTCGAAGCAGTCGGCGGCGACGTCGCGCGACACCAGGCTGTAGCCGGCGGTCGGCGTACCCTGGGTGAGCGCGTCCGACACCGCCGGCGCGCCGACGATCAGGCCCTGGCCGCCGCGCTCGCCGATCAGCTCGACCAGCAGGTCGGTGATGGTGCGCACGCGGTTGTTGCAGCGATGGGCGTTGGTGTAGGCGCTGGCGATGGTCACGATCGCGCTGGCCTGGCCGGCGCGGTCGGGGTCGAAGCCGGCGGCGCGCAGCTCGACTCGCGACCGCTTCCAGTAGGTGCTGCTGTCTTCCTGGCTCAACTCAGGCTCCGAGAAGGATGGGCAAGGCTTGCTGGTAGGCGACCTCGGCCCGCGCCTTGAGCTCGGGCAGGGTGCAGCTGCCGATCGGATGCTGCACCTTGAGGAAGGGATAGTCGGGGAGACCGAGCACGCGGGCGATGGCCTTGGCCGTGACCTCGAAGGGCTCCGTGCACAGCACGACCGCCCGCTTGCCGAGTTGTTCGAAAGTGATTCCGTCGTGCAGACTGCACGTTGAGCAGGAGCCTCAATCCCCCAGGCCGGTGATCAGGAAGTCGACCTCCTGGGCGACCTTGGTCAGGGTGTTGCCGGGGGCGGGGGCGCTGGCGTTGCTCTTCGACGCGAGCGTGCGCACCGTGCACCCATGGCGCTGCACGAACAGGTCGGCGACCTCGCGCAGCATTTCCTCGGCGTTCAGCTTGCCATTCTCCAGGATGCCGATGCGGGCATTCTCCAGGCTGGCAATCGGCGGGGCGCGGAACGCCTTGCGCTTGGGCGTGGTCGAGGTCGGGGCGTAGAGCTGCATTTGCGTCTCCTTTGAAGGCGTGTCGTTCTACTGGGCGGGCCGGCGAATGGCGGCATGCTGCATGATCGAGCTGCGGCCGCGGCTCCATGACGGAATGAAGCAGGAATGGCCGCCGGCATCGCCGCCGCCCATGGTGATCAGGATGTCGTCGGGCCGCAGGCCGCGATGCTGGAAGCCGGCCTGGACCAGCGGGCTGGCGCCCTCGCCGTGCTGGCTGTCGTACTCGCGGTCGCGGTACTTGCCGACGCTCTTCATGCCGTCGACCGATCGCCTGGCTTGCGCGAACAGATAGTCCTGGGCCTTTTCGCGCGACCAGCCGGCGTCTGCCACGATCCGCATGTGCTCGGGCGCCAGGATCACCACGCTCTGGCCCAAGGTGATGCAGCCGTAGTTGGCCATCGCGTCGGCGACCGAGCCCAGGACCTGCTCCGGCGTGTTGCCGCCGTGATTCTCGACGTTGCAGAAACCGCCGCCGGCATAGGCGGTGACGCTCGACGTGCCCTTGGCGTAGCCCTGGGCCTCGCAGAGAAGCGGCCAGGGATTGCCGCGGCTGCGCTCGGCGATGCAGAACGTGTACTTGCCGGGATTGCCCTGGGTCGACTTGTCGGAGATGCCGGGCAGCATCTGGAAGACGTTGCGCAGGATCAGCCGGGTCGCGCGGCCGATCGTGGCGTTGGCGCGATTACCCGGCCCGAACAGGTTGACGTCGGCATTCATGCCGATTTCGTCGCCATAGGGGCCGCTGACGATCAGCAGCGGCGCCGAGCCGCCGGTGCTGGCGGTCGAGCCGTGGAAGTTGAATTCCGGGCGGTCCATCGCCTCGAAGGCCGCGACCACGACGGGAAAGTAGTCGGGCAGGCAGCCGGCCATCACGGCATTGACCGCGGCGGCATGCAGCGACAGGTCGAGTCCCGTGGCGGGGTGCTTGCAGATCACCGTGTCGGGCGGCCGGTCGTCGGCCGCCAGCATCGCCTTGACCCGACCGACCTCGGGCGGGACCACCGGCAGGCCGTCGGTCCAGCCCTGATCATAGCAGAAGTCGATGGCGGCCAGCAGGTCGTCCGGCACGTCGTGGACGCGGTACGCGGCGGCGGTCATCGATCGGTCTCCGTCAGGCTCGAAACCGAGGAAGCCTAAGGTCCCGTCCGGGTCGAGGCAAAGAGTTTCCCGGTCCAGAGCGCGTAGGGCAAAACCGGCCGAGGCTGGAAAGCGCACTGCCGCGGACCGCCGGCAACCGTCGGGACTCCGCCGTGTTGCATGGGCTTCCCGACCTGCGCAGGAGACGTCGATGAGGGCCCTGGTGTGGCACGGCAAGGAGGATATCCGCTGCGATCGCGTCTCCGATCCGGGTATCGAGGACCCGCGCGACGCGATCATCAGAGTCACCAGCTGCGCCATCTGCGGCTCCGACCTCCACCTGTTCTACAACCTGATCCCGGCCATGCTGCCGGGCGACGTCATGGGCCACGAGAGCATGGGCGAGGTCGTCGAGGTCGGCCGTGAGGCGGGTCGCACGCTCAAGAAGGGGTGACCGCGTGGTCATTGCGTTCACCATCTTCTGCGGCGACTGCGAGCAGTGCCGGCGCGCCAACTACTCGTTGTGCGAGCGCAGCAACCGCAAGAAGGAGCTGGCCGACAAGATGTTCGGCCACGCAACCGGTGGGCTGTTCGGCTACACCCAACTGACCGGCGGTTACGCCGGCGGCCAAGCCGAGTATCTGCGCGTGCCGTTCGCCGACACCACGCACATCAAGGTCCCCGACGGCATTCCCGACGACAGGCTTCTGTTCCTGAGCGACATCCTGCCGACCGGTTGGCAGGCCGCGGCGCAGTGCGAGATCGAGCCGGGCGACACGGTCGCGGTCTGGGGCTGCGGGCCGGTGGGCCAAATGGCGATCCGCAGCGCGCTCCTGATGGGCGCCGAGCAGGTGATCGCCGTCGATTGCCTGGGCGACCGCCTGTCGATGGCGGCGGCGGCCGGCGCCACGACGATCGACTTCCTCCGCGAGAGCGTGGTCGAGCGCATGAACGACCTCACCGGTCGCAAAGGCCCCCACAAGTGCATCGACGCCATCGGCACCGAGTCGCACGTCAGCCTCGCACAGCCGGACACCGTGCTCGACCGGGCCAAGCAGATGATGCTGATGGAGAACGACCGCCCGCACGCGTTGCGCGAGATGACCTATGTCTGCCGTCCCGGCGGCACGATCTCGATCGTCGGCGTCTATACCGGGCTGATCGACAAGGTGCCCATGGGACTGGCCATGAACAAGGGCCTGACCTGGCGCATGGCGCAAGCCCATGTCTGCCGCTGGACCGACGACCTGCTGCGCCGCATCGAGGAGGGCGAGATCGACCCGTCCTTCGTGATCACCCACAAGGCCGATCTGGCGCGCGGCCCGGAGATGTACCGGGTCTTCCGCAACAAGCAGGACAGCTGCGTCAAGGTCGTGCTCACGCCGTGAGGTATCCCATGAACAGCCTGATCAATCTCACTCGCATCGCGCGCTCGCCGGGCGACCCGCAGATCCAGGAAGCGGGTCCAAGCTCGCTGCTCCCCGGCGACCGGCTGACCCGTGCGCTGGGCTGGTTCAGCCTGGCGCTCGGCGTCGCCGAACTCGTGGCGCCCGGGCGCATCACGCGCGCGCTCGGCCTGGAAGGCAAGGAAGGGCTGGTCCGGGCCTACGGCGCGCGCGAGATTGCCGCCGGCATCCCGACGCTCTCGATGGACAAGCATGTCGGGCTGGCCAGCCGCGTCGTCGGCGACGTCATCGACATCGCCACCCTGCTGCCGGCGCTCCGGCCGGGCAATCCAAAGCGCGGCAACGCCCTGCTGGCGCTGGGCGCGGTGGCCGCGGTGACCGCGCTCGACGTGATCGCCGCCACGGCGACGGTCGGCAACCATCGGCGCGATCGCGGGCGGACGATGGACTACGGCGATCGCAGCGGGTTGCCCCGTGGCGTCATGGCCTCGCGCGGGCTGGCGCGTGGCGCCTCGACGGAGGTCCGCCGGGCCGCCTGAGCCTGAAGGCACTCCAGGAGCGGCGCTGTCCAGCAGCCGTAACGGATGCACCGGGCGGCCACTGCCTGCAGGATGTCACCTCGGCAACCTCGAGGTCGATCCGCATGGCTCAACAGTCGCTGCTCTGGCTTCCCTGGGCGCTCGCGTCCGCGGTGTTTGCCGCCCTGACCGCCATCTTCGGAAAAATCGGCGTCGCCGGCATCCCGGCCGACCTTGCCACCCTGATCCGGACCCTGGTCGTCCTGGCCTCGTTGGTCCTCATCGTCTCGGCGACCGATCAATGGCAGGCTCCCGGGTCGATCGCTGGTCGGACCTGGCTGTTCCTGGTCCTGTCGGGGCTCGCCACGGGAGCGTCTTGGCTCTGCTACTTCCGGGCCCTGAAGCTCGGCGAGGCAGCACGGGTGGCGCCGGTCGACAAGCTGAGCGTGGTGCTGGTGGCCGTGTTCGGGGTCGTGCTCCTGGGCGAGCGGCTGAGCGGTCTGAACTGGCTGGGAGTCGGCCTGATCGCCGCCGGCGCGCTGCTCGTCGCCCTCAAATAGCGCGAGCCGCGCGAAAACGTTGATCGCCGCGGCTTGCCGGTGCTAGGCACGAAGTCCCCTCTGCTTGGACACCCAATGGCCCTCCTCGACGCGAGCCCGATCGTCACTGCCGGAACGGCCTTTGCCCTGATCCTCGGCAGTGCCCTGACCGGGATGATCTTGCGGCACTTGCTTCCCGAACATCACCTGAGCGGTGATTCCAAAGACGTCATCAAGCTCGCGACGGCCCTGATCGCAACCATGTCGGCGCTGGTCCTGGCGCTGCTGTTCTCGTCGACCCGCACCTCGTTCGAGCATACCAGCGCCTCGGTCAGCCGCATGACCGCCGACATCGTTGAGCTCGACCAGCTCCTGGAGGAATACGGGCCGGAGGCCAAGCCGGTGCGCGCTGCCCTGCGCGGCAGCATCGGCCCGATGATCGATTCGATCTGGCGGGACGACGCCGCGGCCCGCGGGGTCAAGCCGTCGCCGCCGTCGCACAACGAGAGCGTCCTCTACCTGCTGCGCGAGCTGACCCCCAAGACGACCGCCCAGTCGTCGATCCAGGCGCGCGCGGTTCAGGTCGCCACCGACCTTGCCCAGACCCGACTGGCGCTGTTCGCGCAGCCTTCCGACTCGATCTCGTCGACTTTCGTGATCGTGCTGATCATCTGGCTGATGTTCATCTTCGCCGTGTTCAGCATGTCGTCGCCGCCCAACGCCACCTTGGGCGTCGTCCTGGCGATCTGCATCCTGTCGGCCTCGGCGGCGATCTATCTCATCCTCGAGCTCGGCCTGCCGTTCGGCGGCCTCATGCAGGTGTCCTACGAGGGCTTGCGCACGGCGCTGCCATGAGCCGCAAACTCGTCGGTTGACCGCGCGCGGAGAGGGCGCGAACGTGGCGCCCGTATGCCCGAACCCAGTGCGTTGACTTGCGTTCGTTGCGGCGCCGGCTATCCCGTCGACCGCTTCGCCGATGACTGCCCTGCTTGCCGTGCCGTCGGCGCTCCCGCCAACCTGACCGTCGCCTACGACCGGCCGGCGGGGGAGGGCAGCCGGCGCGAGTCCGTGCCGCGACGGCCGCGCTCGATGTGGCGCTGGGAGGGTTTCCTGGCGGCTGCCGCCGAGGACGCCGTGACGCTGGGCGAAGGCGACACGCCGCTGCTGCCGGCGCCGTCGCTGGGGCTGGGTGACGTCTGGATCAAGGACGAGTCGCGCAATCCGACCTGGTCGTTCAAGGATCGGCTGGCGTCGTCGGCATTGACCCAGGCGAAGCGGTTCGGCGCCCGGGTCGTCACCTCGAGCTCTTCCGGCAACGCGGGCGCCGCAGCGGCGGCCTACGCGGCCCGTGCCGGCCTGCCTTGCGTGGTGTTCACCTTCGTCGGGGCCTCGCCGGCCCTGGTGGCGCAGATGCGGGCCTACGGCGCCATGGTCGTTACGGTCGAGGACAAGGCCGATCGTTGGCGGCTCCAATCGGCCGGCGTGCGCGAACTCGGCTGGTACCCGACCTCGCCGTTCTTCGGCCCGGTCGTGGGCAGCAATCCGTACGGCATGGAAGGCTACAAGACGATCGCCTACGAGGTCGCCGAGGACTTCGACTGGCAGCCGCCCGATTGGTGCGTCCTGCCGGTGTGCTACGGCGACGCGTTGTACGGCATGTGGAAAGGATTCGAGGAGCTGAAGGCGCTGGGCTGGATCGATCGGGTGCCGCGCCTGGTCGCGGCCGAGGTCTCGGGCTCGATCGCCGCCGCGCTGGCGAGCGGCGAGCCGATGCCGCCGGAGCGTCCGCGCAATGCGCCGTCGCTCGCCACCTCGATCGGCGCCAGCCAGGGCACGGTGCAGGCCGTCGAGGTGCTGCGCCGCAGCGGCGGCACGGCGGTGACGGTCGACGACGAGGAACTGACGCGCTGGGTGGTCACCCTGGGCGCGCGCGAGGGCGTCTGGCCGGAGCCGTCCTCGGCCGCGCCTTTCGCGGCCATCGAGCGCTTGCGGGCGAGCGGGGTCATCGCGCCGGAGGCCCGCGTGATGGCGCTGCTGACCGCCTCCGGCCTCAAGGACGCCGCGGTGATCGACCAGGCGCTGCCGCCGGCGCCGGTCGTGCGCGGCGGCCTCGAGGACGTCCTGAAGAGCTTGCGCAACGTCTATGGTTTCACCGATGGCTGAGTTCGGACTCTCGATGGATGGCCGCGCCCCGATCGCCGAGATCCCGGCGCAGGCGCGGGCAGCGGAAGCGGGCGGCGCCACCACCCTGTGGATCGCCTGCCATCTCTACCTCCGCGACCCGATCACGATGGCGGCGCTGGCGCTGGGGGCGACCCGGCGCATCAAGGTCGCGCTGATGGCCATGAGTCCCTACTCGATGCATCCGGTGCTGATCGCCATGGCCGCGGCGGCACTCGACGAGATGTATCCGGGACGGGTCGTGCTGTGCCTCGGCGTCGGCGCGCCGGCCGACCTCAAGGCCGCCGGCATCGCCTCGCCGCGGCCGCTCAAGACGATCGCCGAGGCGGTCGCGATCTGCCGCTCGCTGCTGGCCGGCGAGATGACCGAGTTCAAGGGCGAGATCTTCGAGGTCGCGGGCCGGCGGCTGGCCAGCGGCGTGCGGCCGGTGCCGATCGTGCTGGCGGCGTCGCGGCCCAACATGGTGCGGCTGGCCGGGCGGGCGACCGACGGCGTGCTGATCTCGGCCGCGACCTCGCCGCCTTTCGTCCAGGCCTGCCTCGCGCAGGCCTCGCAGGCTGCCGAGGGCCGGCCGATCCGCAAGCTCGGCATCGTTTATACAAGGCTCGCGGCGACCGAGCGCGAGGGCATCGACCCGATCCGCCGGCCAATCGGCTTCGTGCTGCGCGGCGCGCATCACGCCGAAAACATCCGCCTGTCCGGCGCCAACCTCGACCAGGCGGCGCTGGCGGCGGCCTATGCCGCAGAACGCTGGGACGAGGTCGATCGCCTGGTCAGCGACGACGTGGTCCGCCGCCACGCCGCCTGTGGCACGGCGGCCCAGGTCAAGGCCCGGCTCGACGAGTACGCCGCCTTCGGACTCGACGAGGTCATCCTGGGCGGCCTCGACGATGCCGCCGCCATCGCCGCCGGTCTCGCGGCGGCGCACGGGAAGACGCCATGAAGTTCAGCATCAGCCTGCCGACCTGCTTCGAGGGGGTCATGTACCCCATTCCCTTCGTGGCACCCGGCGACTTCGTCCGGCTGGCGCAGCTCTGCGAGCGGCTCGGCTACGATTCGGTGTGGGGCAACGACCACATCACCAGCCAGCACTATGTGCGCGAACTCTTCCCCGACCGCGCGCCGAACTTCTATGAGGTGATGACGGTGCTGTCGTTCTGCGCCGCCGCCACCCGCCGCATCAGGGTCGGCACGGCGCTGGCGGTGCTGCCGATGCGCGACCCGTTCTGGCTCGCCAAGCAGGCTGCCACCCTCGACCAGATGTCGGACGGGCGTCTCGTGCTGGCCCTCGGCGTCGGCGCCTATCGCGAGGAGTTCGCGGCCTGGGCGCCGCGTACCGCCGCCAAGGGCAGGCGCGGCGAGATGATGGACGAGGGAATCGAGCTGATGCGCCGCCTGTTCAGCGAGCGGCGGGTCACCCACGAGGGCAAGTACTACGCCGTGCGCGACATCGAGATGTACCCCAAGCCCAAGCGCGATCCCTTCGCGTTGTGGATCGGCGGGCACAACCTCGAGACGGTCGAGCGGACGGCGCGCGTGGCGACCGGGTGGCTGCCCGGCTGGCGTCCCTGGCCAGAGCTCGAGGAACGCATCAGGCGGCTGAAGGACCGGGCGTCCGAACTGGGGCGCGATCCGGCCGAGATCGAGATCGCGCCGCAGTTCTCGCTCACCATCGCCCCCACGGCCGAGGAGGCCGAGCGGCGCTACATGGAATCGGGGCTGGTGGCGCATCGCAAGTCGCTGGCCTACACCGGCCGCGATCTGTCGAAGCAGGTCGTGGCCAACCTGGTCGGGTCGCCGGACATGATTCGCGAGAAGGTCGCCGGCCTCGCGAAGATCGGCGTCGACCACGCCTGCGCGCTGATGATCCCGGCCGACAGCATCTCGGAGTTCGAGGACCAGGTGGCCTGGCTGGCCGAGGTCGTGGCGCTCTGATGGCTTGATTGCGGCCGAACGGCGGCATTCATCACAGTGGCGTGTGCACATCCGTCTCGCAGTTGGCGGCGAGCACTGACTCTGCCTATCGTCGGGAAATTGCACGCCCGTACTCAGTCGAGAGCGCCATGCCCTATTCGATTCGAATCGTGCCCGACCAGCGGCTCGTCATCGCCACGGCGGACGGTGCCGTCTCGCTGGCCGACATCGAGGCCTATCTCGATCGGGTCTATGTCGCGGGTCAGTTGTCCTTCGCCAAACTGGTCGACAACCGCGCCTGCGATCTCGACCTCACGGACGAGGAGACCGAGCTGCTGGCGGCCAGGATCAGGGCGTATCACTCCCATGGCGAGACGCTGGGACCGGTGGCGATGGTCGTGAAGCCGCCGGACCGCTTCAACGCCCGCCTGTTCCGCACCCTGGCCGAGGCGGACCGGCCGGTGCGCATCTTCTTCGACCTCGCCCCGGCTCGCGCGTGGCTTGAGGAGTCCAGGGTTCCCGCCTGACCCGCGCGGGTCAGTGGCCGTGCTTCTGCGGCGCGGCCCCCATCGCCTCGACCTGCAGCTCGACATCGATCGAGCCGGCCTTCTCGAAGACCAAGGTGACGGGGACCTTGGCACCGGCGGCGAACGGCGCCTTCAGGCCCATGAACATGATGTGGTAGCCGCCGGGCTTCAGCTCGACGGTCCCCCCGGGCGGAATCACGAGGCCGCCCTCGACCTCGCGCATGCGCATGACGGTGCCGTCCATCTTCATCTCGTGCACCTCGATCCTGGCGGAGGTGTCGCTCTTGGCGGCGACCAGGCGGTCGGCCGTGGTTCCGGTGTTGGTGATCACCAGGAAGCCGCCGCCGGCCTGCGCCGTCGGTGGCGTCGCTCGGGTCCAGGGATGGCCGATCTCGAGAGACCCGAGCTTGTAGTCGTGTGCCAGGGCCGGAACAGCCGACAGGGTGGCCAGCGACAGCACGCCTGAGATCAGGACACGGGTGAGCATGCGGCTCTCCTACTTGTTGAGGTTGGCTTGCTGGTCGAGCCAGCGCTTGACGTGATCGAGATCGGCGACCCCCGGCAGGACCGTCACGGCGCCGTCGCGGGAGATCAGGACCGTCCGGGGCAGCTCGCCGCCCCAGCTGGGATCGATCTCGTAGCGCAGCCGCTCGTAGAAGCGGTCGCTGAAGCTCCAGCTCTCGACACCCGCGAGCCCGGCGTTGGACAAGGTGGCCTCGACGCGGTCGGCCGGCTGCGGCAGCGGGTCGGCGGCGATCAGCACGAGCTTGAGGTCGCGCCGCGCCGCGGCAAGCTTGCCCCACTGCGGCAGCTCGACCAGGCACGGGCCGCAGGTCAGGCCCCAGAAGTGGATGACCGTCGGCTGCCCGGCATGCTCGGCGCGCAGCCTGGCCCAGCTGCCGCGCTCGAAGGGCACGGGACCGGCGGCCTCGGCGGTGGCGAACGAGGCCAGGGCGACGAGCATGGCGATCAGGAGGGCGACCCTCATGGCTTGTCCTCCAGCGGAATCAATCGGAAGCCCTCGCTCTTGGTGAGCCAGGACAGGTAGGCGCGGCCGCCACTGGCCACCAGCAGCGGGTGATCGGAGGCATCGTCCGTCTGGGCTGCCGGTTGCGGCGTGCTCCAGGTCCGGCCGCTGTCGCGCGACACCTGCCAGAGCACGCGGACGTAGCTGCCGTCGAACTCCTTCCACACGAGGTGCAGGTCGTTGCCGGCGGCCAGGAGGAACGGCCGCGACGGCTGGCGCTCGGGCGACGACAGCGGCCGCGGCGTCTCGAACGGCGCGGTCTCAGAGCTGGCGCGGGCGTAGAACAGTCCCTTGCGCTCCCGGCCATCGGTGAACCAGGCGACGTGGTAGGAGCCGTCCTTGGCGATCGCCAGGCTCGGCCCGTGATGCGGGCACGCCTCGATCTTCCAGTCGTCGACGCTGACCCGGCGGAAGCTGCCGACCGTGTCGGCGTCCTTGAAGGTGACCACGGCATGGTCGCGCACCGAGCCGTCGAAGATGTTGCGGAAGACCACGGCCGGTCGTCCGGGGCCGGCGAAGGCGACGCCCAGGCGGCAGCACTCGCAGGTATTGTCGTGGGCGATCCGCGTGTCGCCGAAGCTGCCGCCGTGGTCGTCGGACCAGGCATAGGCTAGGGCGGCCCCGGCATACGATCGTCCGGCCGCCTTCGCCGGCGCGACGTTGCGCTTGTCGAGCCAGGCCGCGAACGGCCGGCCTGTCGGGTCGAGGGCCACGCGCTCGAAGCGCTGGCTGGTCGCGTCGCGGGTCAGCGGCTGCGGCGCCGCGAAGCTCGCACCGCCGTCGCTCGAGCGCGCGAAGTAGGCACGACCGTTGAAACGCTTGTCCTGGAACAGGGCGAAGGTGACGATCACGTCGCCGCGCTGGTCGACGGCGATGTGGGGGCGGGCGTCCGGCCCCCAGTCGAGGTTGAGCGGCTGCGGCGTCACGGCGACCGTTGGCGCGAAGGTGCGGCCGAGGTCGGTCGACTTGGCGACCAGAACGCGGTTGCCCGTGGTCCGCGCCAGCCACAGCGCGCCGTCCGGGCCGAAGGCCGGCGTGGCCGTGAAGGCCTCCGGTTCCTGCCCGCCACCGCCGCCATGCCCCTGGTGCTGTGCCAGGGCGGCGGTCGGCCCCAGCAGGGCGATCAGGCAGATCCAGACCGTGCGCATGGACGTCTCCTAGGAACCCGTCCGGATAGTTCCGGCGGGCTTGGTTGATGTGGTGTCGCTCTCGGTCTGGGTCATGCTCGGGCCGCGAGCTTTGCGATGTTGTGGGCCGTGCAGATCATTGCCCATTCAGCCCTGACCCGGTCGATACCCCGGAGGAGGAACTGGCGGAAGCCTGGTGCTTGCTTGATCTGTCCGAACACCGGCTCGACGATCTGCTTTCGTAGCCTGTAGCGACTACGCCAACCAGCTCGCTTGAGCCTTGTGCGCATGGCCCTCGTCAGCGGTCCGGAGAGGTTTGGCCGGCCTCGTCCGGGATGCTTGGCAGGGCCGATTGCGACGTAGCCTCTGATATGGCGCTGGTGCAGGGCTTCGAGGTTGGCCTCTCTGCAGTAGCCGGCATCTGCCGAGACCTCCTTTGGCTGGCGACCCAGGTTTGCCTGGATGCTGTCGAGCAACGGCACCAACTGGTCCTGATCGCTCGTCTGGGCCACCAGGCCGTGGGCGACGATGATCTGGGCCTCGCCATCGACGGCGGCCTGGGCGTTGTATCCCTGGATGAAGCCGTCCTTGCTCTTCAGGATGCGGCTCTCGGGGTCGGTGAAGTTGCGTTGCGCCTTGGGTGACGGTTCCGCCTTCGGTGCAGGCTCCTCGGCTCTCTGACCGTGCCGCCCTTCTTCTTCGGCAGCCGCCTGCGCCTCCGCCTCGAGTTCCGCCTTTGCCTGGCGGATCTTCTCCAGCCGCTTCTGCTTGTCGGCCAGCCATGCCGGCAGCTCGTCGCCGCGACGGCCGCCGTGCTGGCCGTCCTCCTCGCGGTCCGCCGCGTCGGCCGCCTTCAGCCAGCGATCGACCTCCGCCGTAAGCTCCGCTTCCCGCTTCTTCATCCGCTCGTAGCTCATCGCCTTGTGCCGGGAGGCGTTCGCCCGGATCTTCGTGCCGTCCAGCGCCACGTGACCCAGCTTCACCAGACCCGCCTTTTCCGCCACCTTCAGCACCTGCACGAACAGACCCGACAGCGCCTTCTCGTGGCGCCGACGGAACTCCCAGATCGTGCGGAAGTCCGGAGGGTCTCCCGCAACAAGCATCATGAAGTCGGCACGCTCCACGCAGGCTCGGGCTATCCGCCGCGACGAGTACAGCCCGCTGACAAAGCCCTGCAGCAACAACGCCGTCATCATCCTCGGATCGAACGGCGGCTGCCCCAACTCGCCCCGATAGCTCCCGATGATCGCGCCCAGGTCCAACGTCTCCTGAACCAACGTCACGATGAACCGGCTCACGTGACCGGACGGCACGTAGTCCTGCACGCTCGGCGGCAGAAGCTGGACTTCGTCGATCTTCCAGGCGCGAAACTGCTTGCTCATCTCAAATTCACAGCCAGACTTACGGTCGCTTCGAAACCCAATTCTCAGACAGGCTCCTAGAAGCGGAACCGCAGTCCGGCAATGGCGGTCAGCGGCATGCCCAGGGTCGGTATGACCGAGGGATTGACGGTCTGACCCTGGAACGAGGTGGTCTGGTAGCCCTGCGCCAGATACGAGAAGTTCGTCACGTTCTGGATGCTGGCATAGAGGTCGACCGCCTTGGCCGGGGTCCAGGTGGCACCCAGATCGAGCAGGGTCGCCGCCTGGTTGAGCCGCGTGTGGCCGGTGTCGTTCCAGTAGGCGGGGAACGAGCGCAGGGTCGCGGTGAAGGCCAGTTCGGCTAGCGGCCGCCATTCGGCACCGGCGGTCACCATCCAGGTTGGCACCTGGCCGAGCTGCACGCCGGTGCGGACCAGCGCCGGGTAGTACGAGTTGGTCAGCCAGGCGTTGGTGTTCACGAACGATCCCGTCAGGGTGAGCTGCTCGAAGGGCTTGACGGTGCCGATCAGCTCGAAGCCCTGAAACTGGGCGGTGCCGACGTTGTTGTACTGGTTCACCGTGGTGAAGGCGGGCGACAGGCCGGCGGCGCTGACGAAGGGCGCCGCGCAGACGGCGCTGGCGTTGCAGACCGTCACGAAGTCGATGAAGTTCTGCAGGGTGTTGTTGAACCAGGTGAACGACAGGTTGACCTGCTTCCAGTTGAAGTCGAAGCCGGCCTCCTGGCCGAAATTGTACATCGGCTGCAGGTTGGGATTGGTCGCCGTGTAGCTCGTGCCGCTGGCGAAGCTGCGGTACATCTGGTTCATGCCCGGCGCCGAGAAGTTCTTGTAGATGGCGCCGCGCAGGACGAACTCGTCGGTCATGTAGAACTTGAGCCCGATGCGCGGGTCGAAGCTGGTGGCGTTGGAGTTCGGCACGATCTGGTTGGTCCCGGAATTCACCGTGAACACGTTGGCGTTCAGGGCCTGATAGAAGTCCTGGCGCAGGCCGATGGTGATCTCCACCGGAACCGGGTCGAGACGGACCGTGGCCTGGCCGAAGACTCCCTCCAGGCGATGCTCGCCATTGGTGAGGAACCGCGACGGCGCCGCGGTGGC
Source organism: Reyranellaceae bacterium (assembly GCA_046349275.1). Classification (GTDB taxonomy): domain Bacteria; phylum Pseudomonadota; class Alphaproteobacteria; order Reyranellales; family Reyranellaceae; genus Reyranella. Next base: position 400,496 of record JAXMCN010000004.1, read on the forward strand.
GCTGGCATAGAGGCTGTTGTTGTCGTTGATGGCAACGCGCCGGGCGTCGACGCCGATCTTGATGTCCTTCACCGGCCCGACCTCGCCGGAATAGAAGATGGCGCCGCCCTGGTCGATGTTGGGCGCCGTCTCGCGCTGGCTGACGAACTGGTTGGTCGCCGAAATGTTGTTGAGCGTGTAGCTGCCGCTGGCCACGTTGATCGTGCCGAACACGCCGCCGCCGGCCCAGAAGCTGGCGCTGATCGAAGACTTCTCGCCGATGTCGTAGGTGCCGCCCAGCAGCATGCGATAGGCCGACCAGCTGTTGTGGGCGAAGGCCCAGGTCAGCCCGTCCTCGTAGGCCTGGTGGAAGTAGGCCTTGGCGAATAGGCGCAGCTGGTCGTTGGGGTTCAGGTAGGCCGAGAAGTCGACATTGTCGACCTTGGAGGCGGTCGCCGTCAGGTTGGGATTGAGATATTGGGCCGGCGTGGTGTTGTAGCCCGAGCTCTGGGCATGGTTGTAGCCCAGCCCGACCTTGAGCTTGTCGTTGACCACCACATTGCCGCCGACGCCGAGATTGGTCGTGTTGTAGCTGCCGTAGCTCACGTCGCCCTGGACGCCGGTGCTGGTCGGCTGGCGGGTCACGATGTTGATCACGCCGCCCGCCGCCATGTTGCCCCACAGGCTGGTGGCGCCGCCGCCGCGGATGACCTCGATGCGCTCCACCGAGGTCTTCGAGATGCGGCTCCAGTCGACGGTCTGGAAGTAGGGGTCGTTGATCGGCACGCCGTCGATCATCACCAGGGTGTTGATCGTGGTGCTGGTGCCGAAGCCGCGGATGCTCACCGGTTGGCCGGTGGGATGCAGCTGTCCGGTCGGCACCGTGAAGGTGAAGACGCCGGGGATCCGGTTGACGATCTGGTCGACGCCGGTTTCCGGCATCGCCTCGACCTGCTTGCGGGTCAGCACGGTGGTGCTGACGTCGAGCTTCTCGAGATCGGAGCCGCGGCCGGCCGTGACGCTGATCGGCGGCAGGCTGACCGGCGCGGCGGGCGGCGGCGGGGCCGTCCCGGTGCCGGAATCGCCCGGAGTCGTGATGGTGGTGGCGGTCTGGGCCCTGGCCAGGGCCGGAATCAAGACGAGGACCGCAAAGGCGGCGTAGGTCGCCGTTCGAATCGACAGCATTCAAGTCTCCCCAGTTCTGACAAGCAAACGCGACGGGCCGGGTGGTCCGTCGCGGTTCGAGTGGTCAGACGAGGAGAGGGGGTGCTCTGGGTTGGCCGGGTCCGTCGCGGATGCCGACGGTCTCGACGGCATCGCTGGGGGCCGGGCAGCGGACCACGGCCGCGGACTGCCCGATCAGCGCGTACGCGGTCGGGGCCTCGGCCAGTGCCGGAGCATGAGCCAGGCCCAGGCAGCAATCGTGGATCTTGCCCGCGAACGTCGCGGCATCCTGCGCTTCGCCCTCGGCGCCGTTGGCGACGCAGAACGCTCCCCACAGGCTGGCCATGGCCTGGGGGTCGCCCGTGCGCATCACGGCGGCATGGGCGAGGGGCTGCAGGAAGTTGAGCGTGATCGCGAACAGCGCCGCGACGAAGGTCACGGCGCGCCACCCTGAGACAGGACGGTCGCGGCTCATGCCATCAATTAGCCATGAAAATCGTTCGCAGAAAAGGGGCGTGCGGTGGGACCAAATCCCGCACGCCTAGAGCTGCAGGCCCAGCAGCCTCGTGTTCGCGGTCTTCTTCGCGAACACGGCGAGCTGCCAGAGCGCGGCCATGTGCAGCCCGGGAATCTCCAGGCTGCCGTCGGCCAGGCGGTTGACGAAGGTCTGCCAGGGCAGAACGTGGGTGCGGATGATCTCGCCCGGGTCGAGGTCCTGCTCCGCGACCTTGCGCACGTCGAGCGCCAGGAAGGCGTGCACGCGGTTGTTCTGGCGCGCCGTGTTGGCCGTCGAGGAGCCAAGGGCATGCCAGGAGTCGCTGGCGTAGCCGGTCTCCTCGAGCAGCTCGCGCCGCATGGCGGCCAGCACGTCCTCGCCGTCGTCGGGCGCGCCGCATGGCAGCTCGAACGAGCGGCGCCCGACGCCATGACGGTATTCCTCGACCAGCACGACCTCGTCGGCCGGCGTCAGCGCCACCGCGCACACCCACTCCGGGAACTCGATTGTGTGATAGGGCGACAGGATGGTGCCGTTGGGCACGCGCACGGTGTCGCTGCGCACCGCCAGCCAGCGGTCGCGATAGGCGTAGCGCGACTCGAGCACCTCCCAGGGGCCGATCGGCGCCGCGTCCTTGTCCTCGTCCGCCATTACACCGCCGTCCAGCCGCCGTCGACGACCAGCTCGGCGCCGGTCACGTAGGACGATTCGTCCGAGGCCAGGAACAGGATCGCGTAGGCCACCTCGTCGACCTCGCCGGCGCGGCCCAGCGGCACGCCCTTCAGGGTCTTGGCGCGGGTCGCCGGATCGGCGGTGCGGCCGGAGGTGCGCATCGGCGGCATCAAGCCGGGATGCACCGAGTTCACTCGGATTCCGTCGCGGCCATGCTGCGCGGCACCGGCCTTGGTGATCATGCGGACCGCGCCCTTCGAGGCATTGTAGCCGACATGGATATAGCCCTGGCCGACGATCCCCGAGATCGACGAAAGGTTGATGACCGAGCCGCGGCGGCCGCCGCGCTTCATGGCGGCGATGCCGTGCTTCATGCCGAGGAACACCCCGGTCGAGTTGATGGTCATCAGCCGGTTCCAGGCCGCCGTGTCGTAGAGGTCCTGTTCGGCCGAGCCGGAGATGCCGGCGTTGTTGACCAGGACGTCGAGACCGCCCTGATCCTTCTCGATGCCGGCGACGACGCGCTGCCATTGATCCTCGTCGGTGACGTCGAGATGCACGTAGGTGGCGCGGCCGCCGGCCTTGGTGATGTCGGCGGCGACCGCCTCGCCCTCGCGGTCGAGGACGTCGGCGACGATCACGGCACGGGCGCCCTCGCGTCCGAACAGCCGTGCCGTCGCCGCCCCCATGCCGCTGGCCGCGCCGGTGATCAGGGCGACCTTGTCTTTCATGCGCATGCTCGTTCCTCCCGGTTCAGGCGATCTTGAGGCCGACGATCCCGGCCACGATCAGGGCGATCGACACCATGCGCGCGGTCGATGCGGAATCGCCGAACACCAGGATGCCGACCACGAAGGCGCCGACCGCGCCGATGCCGGTCCAGACCGCGTAGGCGGTGCCCATCGGAATCTCGCGCTGGGCCAGCATCAGTAGGCCGCCGCTCGCCAGGATCGCCACGACCGCGAGCGCAATCCAGCCGGGGCGCACCCCGTCGTCGGTCCAGCCGAGCTTGAGCCCCAGGGGCCAACCGATCTCGCACGTCCCGGCCAAGAGAAGATAAAGCCACGCCATGTCGTCACCTCGTCCTGCGGGCGCGGCAGCAGCGTCGTTGACGCCGGCTGGCCGGCCTGATCAGATCAAGAGTTGCACGCATCTTGCAGGATAGCGAGAGCAGCGGCCCGGGAAGGTCTTTGTGGGTGATTGGGAGCCTGTCATGAATGAAGGTGAATTGCGACGTCTGATCGGCAGCGTGAAGGCTGGCCGCCTGTCGCGCCGCGGCTTCGTCCGCCGCCTCGCGGCGGTGGGCCTGACGGCGCCGATGGCGACCCAGCTGCTGGCCCTGGGCGGCGTGGCCATGGCGCAGGGAACGCCGGCCTACAAGCCGACCAAGCGGGGCGGCGGCGGTCTCCTGAAGGTGCTGTGGTGGCAGGGCCCGACCCTGCTCAATCCGCACTTCGCGGTCGGCACGAAGGACCAGGACGGCTCGCGCCTGTTCTACGAGCCGCTGGCCGGCTGGGACGGCGACGGCAACCTGGTGCCGGTGCTGGCGGCCTCGATTCCCAATGTCGCAGACGGCACCCTGGCGGCCGACGGCACGTCGGTGACGTGGAAGCTGAAGCAGGGCGTGACCTGGCACGACGGCAAGCCGTTCACCGCCGACGACGTGGTGTTCAACTGGGAATACGCGCGCAATCCGGCGACCGCGGCGACCACCAGCGGCTCCTATGTCGACGTCACGGCGACCAAGGTCGACGACTACACGGTGAAGGTGTCGTTCAAGAAGCCGACGCCGTTCTGGGCCGACGCCTTCGTCGGCGTGCGCGGCATGCTCATCCCCAAGCATCTGTTCGCCGACTATGTCGGCGACAAGTCGCGCGACGCGCCCACGAATCTCAAGCCGGTCGGCACGGGTCCCTACAAGTTCAAGGACTTCAAGCCCGGCGACATGGTGACGGGCGATCTCTATCCTAACTACCACATGGCCAACCGGCCCTATTTCGATGCGATCGAGATGAAGGGCGGCGGCGATGCCGTGTCGGCGGCGCGGGCGGTGCTCCAGACCGGCGAATTCGACTTCGCCTGGAACCTGCAGGTCGAGGACGAGATCCTCCAGCGCCTCGAGAAGGGCGGCAAGGGCAAGGTCGTGATCTCGCCTGGTGGCAACATCGAGCACATCCAGCTCAACCGCACCGATCCGTGGACCGAGGTCGACGGCGAGCGCGCCAGCCTCAAGACCAAGCATCCCAGCCTGTCCGATCAGGCGGTGCGCCAGGCCCTGAACCTGCTGGTCGACCGCGATTCGGTGGAGAAGTTCATCTACGGCCGCACCGGCAACGCGACCGCGAACTTCGTGAACAACCCCGAGAAGTACCGCTCGAAGACCACCAAGTTCGAGTTCAACGTCGACAAGGCCAACGACATCCTCGAGAAGGCCGGCTGGAAGAAGGGGCCGGACGGGATCCGCGCCAAGGACGGCAAGAAGCTCAAGTACGTCTACCAGACGTCGATCAACCAGCCGCGCCAGAAGACCCAAGCGATCGTCAAGCAGGCCTGCCAGAAGGCCGGCATCGACATCGAGGTCAAGGCGGTGACGGCCTCGGTGTTCTTCTCGTCGGACGTCGCCAATCCCGACACCTATCCGCACTTCTACACCGACCTTCAGATGTACACGACGACCATGACGCAGCCGGACCCGGAGACGTTCATGCTGCAGTTCGTGTCGTGGGAGGCGGCGCAGAAGGAGAACAAGTGGCAGGGCCGCAACATCACGCGCTGGCAGAGCAAGGAGTACGACGACACGCACAAGGCTTCGACCGTCGAGGTCGACCCGATCAAGCGCGCTGCCCTCCTGATCAAGCTGAACGACCTGGTGATCGCCGACCAGGTGGTCATCCCGGTGGTCGCGCGGCCCGGCGTCGCGGCCATGAGCACCAAGCTGGTCGCGGTCATGAGCGGCTGGGACAACAACACCTGGGACATCCAGAACTGGTACAAGGAAGGGTGACGGGGGCGTGAGCCGCCAGTACCTGATCCGACGCCTGCTGCTCGTGATCCCGGCGCTGTTCGGGATCAGCGTGCTGCTCTACTCGGTGCTGGCGCTGGCGCCCGGCGATCCGTTCAGCGAGCTGGCGGCCAATCCGGCGGTGCCGCCGGAGGTGGCCGCCGCGCTGCGCGCCAAGTTCGGCCTCGATGACCCGGTGTTTGTCCGCTACTGGCGGTGGCTGCTGGCCATGCTGCAGGGCGACTGGGGCTTCTCGTTCCAGAGCCGCATGGACGTCGACCGCCTGATCCTGCAGCGCCTGCCGACGACTCTTGTGGTGATCGGCGCTGCCCAGCTGCTGGCGATCGTCGTGGCGCTGCCGGTCGGCGTGCTGGCCGGCACGCGGCCCTACTCGATCTTCGATCAGATCGCCAACACGCTGGCCTTCGTCGGCTTCTCGCTCCCGACCTTCTTCACCGGCCTGCTGCTGATCCTGGTGTTCTCGATCCAGCTCGACTGGCTGCCCTTCGTCTACCGCGCCGACATCGACGCGACGGGCTGGCGCTTCTACTGGGAGCACGTCAAGCAATCGATCATGCCGGTGATGGTGCTGGGGCTTTTCCAGGGCGCCTCGCTGGTCCGCTACGTGCGCTCCTCGGTGCTCGACGTGGTGCGCCTCGACTACGTGACCACGGCACGCGCCAAGGGAATCGGCGAGCGCAAGGTGATCAGCCGCCACGTCGTGCGCAACGCCCTGATCCCGGTGGTGACCCTGGTGGCGCTGCAGATGCCGATCGTGTTCGGCGGCGCCATCGTCACCGAGCAGATCTTCCGCGTGCCCGGGATCGGCTCGCTGCTGATCTCGGCCATGCTGGCCAACGACACTCCCGTGATCATGGCCGTGACCTTCGTCTTCGCCTGCCTGGTCGTTCTCTGCAATCTCATCGCCGACGTGCTCTATGCCTGGCTCGACCCCCGCATCGCTTTCCGCTGAGGCGCCGAGCGCCACGGTGGCCGGCCCGGCCGCCGCGCCGCCGCGCCCGCGCCAGCGCTTTTCGCCCTGGCAGGAGGCGTGGCGACGCTTCCGTCGTCACAAGCTCGCCGTGGCCAGCGCCGTCGTGCTGCTCGCCATGATCCTGGCGATCGTCGTCGGCCCGCTGGTCTGGACCGTGCCGATCAACGAGATCGACTTCATGGCCAAGCTGCAGCCGCCCTCCTGGGCGCATCCGCTCGGCACCGACGACCTCGGGCAGGACGTGCTGGCGCGCGTGCTCTACGGCGGGCGCATCTCGCTGGCCGTCGGCCTGGCGGCGATGGTGGTCGCGATCTTCGTCGGCGTGCTGGTCGGCGCCGTCGCCGGCATGTCGACCGGCCGGGTCGACGGCTTTCTGATGTGGCTCGCCGACCTGTTCCTGTCGCTGCCGCAGCTGCCGCTGCTGCTGCTGGTCATCTACCTGTTCCGCGATTCGCTGAAGGCGGTGTTCGGCCCCGAGGGCGGCATCTTCGTGATGATCGTCATCGTCATCGGCGGCCTGCGCTGGATGCCGGCGGCCCGGCTGGTGCGCGCCCAGTTCCTGTCGATCCGCGAGAAGGAGTTCGTCGAGGCGGCGCGGGCGCTCGGCGCTTCCAAGGTCCGCCAGGTCGTGCAGCACATCCTGCCCAACGCGCTGGGTCCGGTGATCGTCGCCGCGACCATCGACGTCGCCGCGGCGATCATCGCCGAATCGACCCTGTCGTTCCTCGGCCTGGGCTTCCCGCCCGACATCCCGACCTGGGGACGGCTGCTGGCCGACGCCAAGGACTATCTCGACATCGCGCCGCACTGGGCGATCTTCTCCGGCGCCGCGATCTTCCTGACGGTGCTGGCCATCAACTTCATCGGCGACGGCCTGCGCGATGCGCTGGATCCGCGGCGCGTGATCTGAGGCGATCGTGGGCGACACCCTTCTCGAGATTCGCGGGCTCAAGACCTGGTTCAAGACCGACGACGGCATGGTGCGGGCGGTCGACGGCGTCGACCTGCGCATCGACCGCGGCGAGACGGTCGGCGTGGTCGGCGAATCGGGCTGCGGCAAGACCGTCACGGCGCGCTCGGTCCTCAAGCTGATCGACATGCCGCCGGGCCGCTTCGAGGACGGCCAGATCCTGTGGCGGGGCCGCGACCTCATCCCGCTCGACCAGGACGCCATGAACAAGGTGAGGGCGCGCGAGATCGCCATCGTGTTCCAGGAGCCGATGACCTCGCTCAACCCGGTCTACACGGTCGGCGACCAGATCGCCGAGGTCATGGCCCTGCACCAGAAGCTCAGCCGCAAGCAGGCGCTGGCCGGTGCCGCCGAGATGCTGCGCCTGGTCAACATTCCGAACGCCCAGCGTCGCATCCACGACTATCCGCACCAGTTCTCCGGCGGCATGCGCCAGCGCGTGATGATCGCCATGGCGCTCTCCTGCCAGCCCCAGCTGCTGATCGCCGACGAGCCGACGACGGCGCTCGACGTCACCATCCAGGCCCAGATCCTCGAGCTCATGCAAGAGATGAAGGATCGGTTCGGCATGGCGATCATGCTGATCACCCATGCGATGGGCGTGGTCGCCGAAACTTGCCAGCGGGTGGTCGTCATGTACGCCGGCAAGGTGGTCGAGGAAGCGCCGGTGCGCGACCTGTTCGGCAACCCGCGGCATCCCTACACGCAGGGGCTGATCCGCTCGATCCCGAGGGTCGATCGCGCCGCCCAGCACAAGGAGCGGCTGGAGGCGATCCCCGGCACGGTGCCCAGCCTGCTCGAGCCGCCGCCGGGCTGCCGCTTCGCCGCCCGCTGCCGCTTCGCGACGGAGGTGTGCACCCGCGCCGTGCCGCCGCTCAAGGAGGCGGCGCCGGGCCACTTCGTGCGGTGCGTGCTATGAGCGCCGAGCCGCTGCTGTCGGTGCGCGACCTGCGCAAGCACTTCGCCATCAAGGGCGGCGTGCTGGCCCGCGAGATCGACCGGGTGCACGCGGTCGACGGCGTGACCTTCGACATCGCCGCCGGCGAAACACTCGGGCTGGTCGGCGAGTCGGGCTGCGGCAAGTCGACCACCGGCCGCTGCATTCTCCGCCTGATCGAGCCCAGCTCGGGCGAGATCCGCTTCAAGGGTACCGACGTCATGCGGCTGAACGGCAGCGCCCTGCAGGCGCTGCGCCGCGACATGCAGATCATCTTCCAGGATCCCTATGCCTCGCTCAATCCGCGCCTGACGGTCGGCGCGATCATCGGCGAGGCGCTGACCATCCACGGGCTCGCCAAGTCGCGACGCGACCTCGAGGACCGGGTGGTGCAGCTGCTCGAGACGGTCGGGCTGCAGCCCGACCACATGCGGCGCTTCCCGCACGAATTCTCGGGCGGCCAGCGTCAGCGCATCGGCATCGCCCGAGCGCTCGCGGTCGAGCCCAAACTGGTGGTCTGCGACGAGCCGGTGTCGGCGCTCGACGTCTCGATCCAGGCCCAGGTCATCAATCTGCTCGAGGACCTGCAGGAGCAGTTCGGGCTGACCTACCTGTTCATCGCCCACGACCTCAGCGTGGTGGAGCACATCTCCACCCGGGTCGCCGTGATGTATCTCGGGCGGGTGGTCGAGATCGCGCCGTCGCGCGACCTCTACGACAACCCGCTGCATCCCTATACTGAAGCGCTGCTGTCGGCGGTGCCGATCCCCGACCCGACGGTCAAGCGCCAGCGCATCATGCTGCAGGGCGATGTGCCCAATCCGATCCGGCCGCCGTCGGGCTGCCACTTCCACACCCGCTGCCCGATCGCCAAGCCCGACTGCGCGCAGCGCGTCCCGGAACTGCGCGAAAGCCAGCCCGGCCACTGGGTCTCCTGCCACTACCGCAGCTAGGAGCCCGTCCGGATAGTTCCGGCGGGCTTGGTTGATGTGGTCTCGCTGTCGGTCTGGGTCATGCTCGCGCCGCGAGCTTTGCGATGTTGTGGGCCGTGCAGATCATTGCCCATTCAGCCCTGACCCGGTCGATACCCCGGAGGAGGAACTGGCGGAAGCCTGGTGCTTGCTTGATCTGTCCGAACACCGGCTCGACGATCTGCTTTCGTAGCCTGTAGCGACTACGCCAACCAGCTCGCTTGAGCCTTGTGCGCATGGCCCTCGTCAGCGGTCCGGAGAGGTTTGGCCGGCCTCGTCCGGGATGCTTGGCAGGGCCGATTGCGACGTAGCCTCTGATATGGCGCTGGTGCAGGGCTTCGAGGTTGGCCTCTCTGCAGTAGCCGGCATCTGCCGAGACCTCCTTTGGCTGGCGACCCAGGTTTGCCTGGATGCTGTCGAGCAACGGCACCAACTGGTCCTGATCGCTCGTCTGGGCCACCAGGCCGTGGGCGACGATGATCTGGGCCTCGCCATCGACGGCGGCCTGGGCGTTGTATCCCTGGATGAAGCCGTCCTTGCTCTTCAGGATGCGGCTCTCGGGGTCGGTGAAGTTGCGTTGCGCCTTGGGTGACGGTTCCGCCTTCGGTGCAGGCTCCTCGGCTCTCTGACCGTGCCGCCCTTCTTCTTCGGCAGCCGCCTGCGCCTCCGCCTCGAGTTCCGCCTTTGCCTGGCGGATCTTCTCCAGCCGCTTCTGCTTGTCGGCCAGCCATGCCGGCAGCTCGTCGCCGCGACGGCCGCCGTGCTGGCCGTCCTCCTCGCGGTCCGCCGCGTCGGCCGCCTTCAGCCAGCGATCGACCTCCGCCGTAAGCTCCGCTTCCCGCTTCTTCATCCGCTCGTAGCTCATCGCCTTGTGCCGGGAGGCGTTCGCCCGGATCTTCGTGCCGTCCAGCGCCACGTGACCCAGCTTCACCAGACCCGCCTTTTCCGCCACCTTCAGCACCTGCACGAACAGACCCGACAGCGCCTTCTCGTGGCGCCGACGGAACTCCCAGATCGTGCGGAAGTCCGGAGGGTCTCCCGCAACAAGCATCATGAAGTCGGCACGCTCCACGCAGGCTCGGGCTATCCGCCGCGACGAGTACAGCCCGCTGACAAAGCCCTGCAGCAACAACGCCGTCATCATCCTCGGATCGAACGGCGGCTGCCCCAACTCGCCCCGATAGCTCCCGATGATCGCGCCCAGGTCCAACGTCTCCTGAACCAACGTCACGATGAACCGGCTCACGTGACCGGACGGCACGTAGTCCTGCACGCTCGGCGGCAGAAGCTGGACTTCGTCGATCTTCCAGGCGCGAAACTGCTTGCTCATCCCAAATTCACAGCCAGACTTACCGTCGCTTCGAAACCCAATTCTCAGACAGGCTCCTAGGATTTCGCGGTGAAGACCTCGAGATCGTGGATACCGAGCACGGTCTCGACCTCGGCGACCTTCTTGGCGATCTTCTCGAAGCCATCCGAGCTGAATTTCTGACGCTCCCGCCGCTCCATCTCGGCGGCGATCTCCTGATATTGCTCGCCGGTGACCAGGGTGCGCAGGGCGGGAAACAGGTCGGTCGATTCGCGGGCCTCGTGCGGCCGGTACATCGTGACGAAGGCCTGAACGTCACGGTTCAGCGCCTCCCGCGGTTCCCGTGACTTCGCCTGCGGCGCGGCCACCAGGATGCGCTCGGTGAGCTTTCGGCCGGCCCTGTGCTGAGTGACCAGGACACCCACCAGCTCGACCATGCGCCCGGCCTCGCGGAAGCGAGGGAAGATCAGCTCCTCCTCGGACTTCTCGTGATACTCGTGGATGAAATCGCGCACGATCGTCGCCGACTGCACGAGGACCGCGGGGTCGATGTCCTCGCCCTGGCCCAGTCGACGCAGCGCGGCCTCGTAGATCAGCATGATGCGATCGAGGACGGCGTGCTCGCGCATCAGATCCTCAGGCGGCGTGACCTCGTACTCCCCCTTTTTCTTGCCGTCGCGCGCGAAGGCCGGCGCGAGGGATGGGGCCGCGAGGGCGAGCGAAAAGGTGCCGCCGAGCTGCAACAGCGCACGGCGGCCAGACGGTATGGCCATGGGGACTCCTGTTCCCTTTCGGGAAAAACGGATGCCCCCGTCGGGCGTTCCTTCAGCGCGTGCCGAGCTTCCAGCCGGCTTCCTGGGCGAGGTCGCGGAAGAAATCGAGGTCGTAGGCGCGCTCCGGGGCCTCGCGGACCCGGCGGTCGATCACGTCGGCGTCGCGGCCGACCAGGATGCGCCAGCGGTCGGCCTTGACACCGTCGAGGATGATCGTCGCGGCCTGGGCGGCCGTGGTCGGGGCCTCTTCCAGGAAGCTGCGGGCGCGTTCCTCGGCGAGGCGCGCGACGTCGGCATCCGACAGCTTCGTCACGTCGAATCCCATCGACGCGATGCGCGTGCGCATCTGGGCGATCTCGGTCGGCGTCATCGTGTCGGACTCGTTGCCGCTCTGGATCTTGCGCGAGTTGCTGACGATCGAGGTGCCGATGTGGCCGGGCATCACCACCGAGCACCTGATGTGCGGCGCGTTGAGCCGCAGGTCGGTCTGCAGCGCTTCGCTGAAGCCCTTCACGGCGAACTTGGCGGCACTGTAGGCGGTGTGCGGCACGTTCGGTCCGACCGAGGCCCAGAAGCCGTTGACGCTGCTGGTGTTGACGATGTGGCCCTGATCGGCGCGCAGCATCATCGGCAGGAAGGCGCGCGTGCAGTAGTAGACGCCCCCCCAGCAGACGTTGAAGGTGCGCTCCCACTCGCTGCGCTCGTGCGCGATCATGCTGCCGCCGCCGCCGATTCCGGCGTTGTTGAGCAGCAGGTGGATACGGTCCGTGTCGTGCTCGCGGGCGACCGCGGCGGCGAACGCCTTGACCTGCTCCTCGTTCGAGACGTCGGCGACGAAGGTCGTCACGCGGAGGCCCTGGGGCAGCCCGTCGGTCGTGCACAGACGCTTGGTCTCGGCCATGTTCGCGGCCGAGACGTCGCACATCGCCACGTGGCAGCCTTCGGCCACCAGTTGTCGCGCCAACTCGCGGCCCATGCCGGTGCCGCCGCCGGTGATCACCGCGATCCTGCCTGCCAAGTCCTTCATGTCGCTTCCTCCTTTTGCTATTCCCCTAGCACAATGCTGCTTGAAACACTGCTGCCCCTGGGCAAGGTCGATCCCGGCCTGCGTGCCCCCGAAATTCCCCTCGACCTCGCCACGGTGGGGCGTGACGCCCGGCTGCTGGAGGAGATCGGCTACGACGGTCTGGTGGTCGAGGAGACCAAGGATGATCCCTTCATCCTGATGGCGCTGGCGGCGCAGGCGACGACGCGCCTGCGCATCGGCACCTCGGTCGCCATCGCCTTCCCGCGCAGCCCCGCGGTGACGGCGATGAGCGCCTGGACCTTGCAGAAGCTTAGCCGCGGCCGCTTCACCCTCGGCCTCGGCACCCAGGTCAAGGCTCACATCGAGCGGCGCTTCGGCATGCCATGGTCGCCGGCCGGCCCGTGGATGCGCGAGTACGTGGCGGCGGTGCGCGCGATCTGGGCGCGCTGGCAGACCGGCGCCGGGCTGGACGTGCGCGGCCCGCACTACAACATCAATCTGATGGTGCCGCTGTTCGATCCGGGCCCGATCGAGCATCCAGACATCCCGATCCAGCTCGCGGCGGTCAACCCGGTGCTGTGCCAGGTCGCCGGCGAGGTCGCCGACGGGCTGCGGCCGCATCCGGTGTGCACGCCGTCCTTCATCGAGCAGGTCATGCTGCCGGCGGTGCGGGCTGGGGCAGCCAAGAGCGGCCGCGCGCTCGACCGCTTCCAGGTCTCGATGAAGCCGCTGGTAGCCACCGCGGCGACCGAGGCCGAGCTGGTGCCCAAGGTGCGCGACGTGCGCGCCCGCATCGCCTTCTATGCGTCGACGCCGCAATACCGGGCGGCCTTCGTGCACCACGGGCTGGCCGACCTCGCCGACCGCCTGAAGCTCCTGTCGCGCGCCCAGCGCTGGGAGGAGATGCCGCAGCACATCACCGACGAGGTGCTGCACACCTACGTCACGATCGGCACCTACGACGAGATCGCGAAGAAGCTCCTCGACCGCTACGGCAACGTCGTCACGCACTCCGAGTTCTCGATCCCGGTCGGCAGGGACGCCGACAAGGAGCGGCTGCGCGGGCTGGCGCGGACCATCCAGTCGGCCAGCCTCGACGGGGTGCGCAGGACGATCGCGGGAGCAGGCACTCCGGCTTGATCGTTTGACGTCGATCTGCTCGCCTGCTCCCCGCGCCATCGCAAGGAGCCGGCCATGCAACTCGAGGTCAGTCGGATCATCCACTTCACGTCCAACATGGCGGCGATGGCCCGGTTCTATCGGGACGTCCTCGGATTGGTGCCGCTCACCGATGCGCCGGGCTGGAAGGAATTCGGCGCCGGCGCCTGTGCCATCGCCCTGCACCGCGGTCCTGCGCCGGTGCGCCGCCGCTCGCCCAAGGTCGTCTTCCATTCCGGCGACGTCGCCGCGACGCGCGCCGCGCTCGTCGCGCGCGGCGCCCGCATGGGCAAGATCATGTCGGGTGACGCGATCGACTTCTGCGACGGCCGGGATCCGGACGGCAATGCCTTCTCGATCTCCAGCCGGCCGTCGCTCGTCGCTACTCGGCGGCCTGCGCGCGCACTCCGGTCGCCGGGCCGATCGCCTTCATCGTCCCGCCGTAGCGATCGGTGAAGGCCGAGGTGTCGATCTCCGCGAGATCGATCTCGCGGTTCAGCACCTTCTCCTTCCACTTCAGCAGCTCGGGATGCGCCGCCTGGAACTCGGGCATCACCTCCTTGGCGAACAGCTCGAGCGATTCGCAGATGTGCTCGTGGGTGTTGCGGCCGGCCTGGTTGAGCAGCACCACCTGATCGATGTTGGAGGCCTGGAACTTCTGCAGCTTGCGCCGGATCGTCTCCGGCGAGCCGATCAGGCCGCCGCGCAGCGACGCCTGGTGCGCCTCGGGGTTGGCCTTCTTCCACTTGTTGTACTCGTCCCACATGTTGACGCTGCCGGCCGGCGGGCGGCGCCGGTCGGGTGACTGGCCGTAGAAGCGCAGCGCGAACTGGAAGAACGTGTCGCCGTCGGCGCGCTCGCGCGCCTCCTCGTCGGTCGGCGCGCACATGAAGAACGAGACCAGCGCGATGTTCGGGTTGGTGCGGTAGTCGGCGAGCTTCTTCTGCCGCTTCACGAAGGCGTTGTAGTAGGCGTGCACCCAGGCATGCGCGGCGTCGGCCGAGACGAACTGGAAGCCGAGCGCGCCCATGCCCCACTCGCCGCACTTGGCCAGGGTCTGCAGCTGCGAGCAGGCGACCCAGAGCGGCGGATGCGGCTTCTGCAGCGGCTTGGGCACGACCATGCGCAGCGGCATGTCGAAGTGCTTGCCGTGATGCTCGCTGGGACCGTCCTTGAACATCGGCATGATGGCGCGCACGGCCTCCTCGAAGACCTCGCGCTTGTCCTCCATTTCGACCTTGAACGGCTCGAGCTCGGTGATCGAGGCGCTTTCGCCCATGCCGAACTCGCAGCGGCCGCTCGACAGCAGGTCGAGGGTGGCGACCCGCTCGGCGACCCGCGCCGGATGGTTGGTCGTCACCTGGAAGATGCCGTGGCCGAGGCGGATCTGCTTCGTGCGCTGGCTCGCCGCCGCGAGGAAGGATTCGGGCGAGGGCGAGTGCGAGTACTCCTCGAGGAAGTGGTGTTCGACCTGCCACGCGTAGTCGTAGCCCAGCCGGTCGGCCAGCTCGAGCTGCTCCAGCGCGTTCAGGTACAGCCGGTGCTCGTCGCCGGCGGCCCATGGCCGCGGCAGCTGGAGCTCGTAGAAGATGCCGAACTTCATGCGCTGTCCTCCTCATCCTGGTTCCCGCCGCCGGACTCGTCAATACCGACTAAATCGGCGTCCGGGCGCCCTTGTGCGTAGTTATTGGGGAGCCCGGAGTGCGTCGACCGCCTCGATCGGCAGGTAGCCGCAGCCGTTC
>JAXMCN010000005.1:0-274475 GCA_046349275.1 Reyranellaceae bacterium
GACGCGGTAGTACTTGGGATCGCCGACGATGGCGCGCAGGAAGTCCTCCTGGTTGATCAGGTGGTACATCGCCTGGCGCGCCTTGGGATTGTCGAACGGCGGATGCAGGTGGTTGAGCCGGATCATGCCCTGCGTGCTGTCGATCTGGCCGGTCTTCAGCAGCTTGACGCCCTTGGCCTTGGCCAGGATCGGCAGGAAGTCGGTGCTCGGATTCTCGTAAAAGTCGATCTCGCCGTTGACCAGCGCCGACATCGCGGTCTGCGAATCGGAGATCCACACCAACTCGATGCGGTCGACGCCGGCGATCTTGCGGCCGGCGAAGCCCGACGGCGCCTCGTCGCCCGGCCGCGGCACGTAGTCCTTGAACTTGAGGTAGACCGCCTTGCTGCCCGGCACCCACTGGTCCTTGGCGAACATGAACGGGCCGGAGCCGATCGATTCCTTGACCTGCTGCTGCGGGTCGGTCAGGGCCTCCTGCTCGCGCATGATGGCGGCGATCGAGCTCTGGCTCTTGCCGAGCGATTCCAGGACCATGCCGTAGGGCTCGCGCAGCACCATCCGGAAGGTCTTGCCGTCGACCGCCTCGAGCGTCGTGACGTAGCCCATCAGGCGCTGGCCGACGCCGTCCTTGGCGCCCCAGCGCTTCAGCGAGGCGATGACGTCCTTGGTCGTGACCGGCGAGCCGTCGTGGAACTTCAGCCCGTCGCGCAGGGTGAAGGTGTAGGTCAGCCGGTCGGGGCTGATCTCGTAGGCGCCGACCATCTGCGGCTGCGGCTTCTGGTTGGCGTCGTTGCCGAACAGCGTGTCGTAGACCAGCGCGCCGTGGATGTTGGCGATCGTCTGGGTGGTCCAGATCGGATCGATCACCCGCACGTCGGCGTGCATCACCGCGCGCAGCACCTTCTCCTTGTCCTGCGCGATCCCCGGCGCGGCGGCGAGCGCCAGCGGCAGGGCGAGCGCGGCGAGGCCGGCCAGCAGACGCTTCTTCATGTCCTTACTCCCCAACGACAGCCGACTCCCCGTTTACAAAGTATGCGTTTCGCCGCCTCAGAAGATCAAGCCCAGCGGCTTGGCGTCGGCAACGAGCGGCCAGATCGGCCGCTGCGCTTTCACGTACGGCACCCGGCGCATGTCGCGGCGCAGCGGGCCGCTCGATTCGACGTAGATCACCTTCTTGGCGATCGGCCCGTAGGCAGCCATGAAATGGTTGGTCGACTTGACCACCACGAGCTTCCTCTGGCGCGGGTCGATGCCCAAGTTGGTGAACAGTTCGAGCCCGGTCGCCTGGGTGCGGTTGGCGATCAGCACGACGTCGAGGCCGCCGACCCGCACCGCCGCGCAGTCGCCGACCGGCACCCGGGTCGGCCCGAAGCTCTGCCAGGCGTCGCGCTGCAGCCCGACGATCTCGACTTCGGCGTCGATCGGCTGACCCGAGCTCGGCGCGATCTTGCCGCCGAAGCACAGGCCGATGCGCGCGCCCAGCCCGGCGTCGAAGCACAGGCGCACCGCGATCGGGTCCCAGATCGGACCGAGGCAGGCATTCTCGACGCCGCGCTCGATCAGGGCGCGAGCGATGTCGGTATTGTCCGAGGGCGCGCCGCCGCCGGCATTGTCGGCCGGGTCGGCGATCACCACCGGCAGGTCGTTGAAGGCGATCCCCTCGGCGATGCCGGCCGCGACGTCGAGCGCCGGCGGCGCCGTCTTGCCGCGCAAGGAAACCAGCTCCTCGCCCAGCGCCGTCGCCAGCGCGTCGGCCTTCGTCTTGTCGCCGTCGGCGATCACCAGCACCCGCGTGCCGATCTCCGGCACGTCGCCGTAGGGAAAGCAGTGGGCGATCGACACCGACAGGATGCCGTCCCTTCCCTCCAGCCCCTTGATGCGGTCGACCAGGCCGCGCATCGGCTGCAGGGTCGTCGGATAGCTCTGGATCTGCCGGCAGTCGTAGACCGACATCACCGGCTTCACCTTTCCGCGCAGGGTCGCCAGCACGAGGTCGAGCAGGTCCTCGGCGCGCTCGACCACGTCGGTGTGCGGGAACTCCTTGTACAGCACGATCAGGTCGGCGGCGCCCAGCCGCTTCAGGGTGAGATGGCAGTGCGGGTCGAGCTCGACGCCGATCACGCACTTGGGCCCGACGATCGCCCGCGCCCGTTCCAGCAGGTCGCCTTCGACGTCGTCGGTGCCGTGCGCCACCATGGCGCCGTGCAGGCCGAGCAGCAGCCCGTCGAGCGGCAGGGCGGCGCGCATCTGCTCCAGGATCTCGTCGCGCATCGCCTCGTGGGCGGCGCGGCTGGTCGTGCCGGCCGGGCTGGCCGCGAAGCAGCTGCCCTCGACCAGGGTGAGGCCCTCGCGCGCCGCCCGCGCCCGCGCCACGAAAAGCGGCGCCGTGCACATGCGCGGCGCGTCGGCGGGATGCTCGCCGGGCCGGAAGAACACCGACTCGCGGTAGTTCTCGAGGCTGGTCGGCAGCGGCGAGAAGGTGTTGGTCTCGGTGGCGAGCGTGGCGGTGAACAGGCGCACTGGCGTCCTCGGTTGGCGATCGCGAGGCCCCACAGTAGCAGCCGGCCGGCAATTGTGAATCGCCCGGCGGCTTGGCATAGGATGCGGCCATGAACAGCCGTCTTCTCGCCGCCGCCACCGCGGCGTTCGCCCTCCTCGCCGCCTGCGATTCGCCCGGCCAGCTGGCGCAGAAGCCGGCCGCCTGGACCGCCACCTACCGCGTGCCCTACGACGTCTTCGCCGAGTGCATAGCCCAGCACGAGCGCCTGCCCTGGACCAAGGTGACGCCGTCGATCGACTCGAGCACGCGGCGCGCCACCGTCTCGGTCGCCGCCGCCACCGGCTCGGCGCTGGGCTTCTACGACATCCGCAGCGCCGGCAACGGCACCATCGACGTCAGCTACAGCAGCATCTACGGCGGCCCCGGCAGCACCGCCGGCGGCGACGCGCTGGACAAGGCCAACCGCTGCGGCAACGCGCGCTGAGGCGCCCGTCTCAGCGCCGCGCCGCCAGGAAGGCCAGCGAGTCGTCGACCACCTGCCGGCCGAACGCGGGCTCGCGCACCTTGCTCCACACGCGGTGCGACGGTCCGCCGGTGAAATCGTAGATGCCGCCGCTCTCGGCCCCGCCCGCGATCAGCCGAACCGCCGCGGCGGCGGAACGCGCCGGCGTGCTGGCATCGGGCAGCAGCGGCACGGCGGCACGCAGCACGGTCGACCACACCAGGCGCACCGGCGCCGGCGCCTCGCGCGCCAGCCCGGTGCCCGGCATCAGGCCGGGATCGAGGCAGGCGAACCGGACTGCCGGGTCGCGACGGGCCATCTCGACCGTCGTCGCCATGGCCAGCAGCTTGCTGGTGGCGTAGCGGTCCATCGCCTGCTGGCGCAGCGAGGCCGCGCCGTCGGCTTCGCCGGCGGCCAGTCCGGCGATCGACGTGAAGCGGCCGCCGCGAAAGCCGAACAGGCCGGCCACCGGGTTGGCCGGATTGTGCGTGCCGCTGCCGATCCCCAGCACCAGCCCACCGGCCAGGTGAGGCCGCAGGCCCATCGCCAGCGCCAGCGGCGCCAGGTGGTTGACCGCCAGGGTCGTCTCGATGCCCTCCGCGGTGAGGCGCAACGGACCCGGCACCTGCAGGCCGGCATTGTTGACCAGCGCCGCCAGCGGCTCGTTCCAGGAGGCGGCGAAGGCCTCGACCTCGGCCAGCCGGCTGACGTCGAGCCGAACGAGTCGTGGCGGCCGCCGAAACGACGGCAGATGCCGGGTCATCGCCGCCGGGTCGCGCACCGCCAGCACCAGCGCCACGTCGCCCTGCCGGTCGAGCGCCCGCGCGATCGCCAGGCCAAGCCCGCGCGATGCCCCGGTGATCAGGATCGTCTCGCTCATCGCCGCTCCTAGTGTCCGGCCCCGGCGCTTGCCGGCGTGCCCCGTGATCGTCACCATCGAAATGTGAGCGACGACACGACCCTGCCATTCGCATCCGCCGCGGCACCGCTGGCGGCGCGGATTCGCCAGCGCAAGCAGCCGATTCAGGCGCGCTCGCGGGCCACCGTGGCGATCCTCCAGGAAGCCGCGATTCAGGTTCTGCGGCGCGACGGCTACGCCGCCCTGACCACCACCGCGGTGGCGGCGCGGGCCGGCGTCTCGGTCGGCACGCTCTACCAGTACTATCCCGACAAGGCGTCGCTGATCACCGCGCTGAAGGCGCGCTACTTCGAGGGCATGCTGGAGGCGGTGCGCACGGCCCTCGCCGCGACGCCGCCGCCAGCACCGCCGGCCGCGCGCCTGCGCGCCGGCCTCGCCGCCCTGCTGCGCTTCAAGGCCGACAGCCTCGACCTGGCGGTCGGCCTGCGCCCGGCCTTCGACGACGTCGCCGCCGCCGGCCATCTCGAGGCGGTGCTGGCGCCGTTCGCCCGTCTGTTGCAGACGGCGCTGACGGACCGACAGCCGGCGTCGCCGGATCTCGCCTGGCGCGCCGGGCTGCTCACCGCCACCCTGGAGCGCGCCGTCACCCACACGGTGTGGACGGCGCCCGAGCGGCTGGCCGATCCCGCCACCCTGGACGCGCTGTGCGCCATGGCGAGCGGCCTTCTCGACTCTTCGCCACGGGCGGCCGACTAGCCTGTGTCCCGTCTGCTCCCGCTCTTCCTCGTCTGCTTCGTCTCGATCGCCTACGAGATCGCGCTGACCCGCTACTTCGCGCTGTCGAGCTGGTCGGAGTACGGCTACTGGATCATCTCCATCGCCATGGTCGGGCTGGCGGCCAGCGGCACCGTCGCCGCGCTGGCCGCCCGGCCGCTGCTGCGCCACGCCGAGCCGCTGCTGGCCCTCCTGCCCGCCGCCCTGATCGTCGCCGCTACCCTCGGCTGGCACGCCACCACCCTGGTGCCGTTCAACCCGCTCGAGCTGCAGAACCGCGAGCTGTGGGGCCAGCAGTTCGCCAACATCGCGCGCTGCTACGCCGCCCTGTTCCCGTTCTTCTTCCTGGTCGGCCTGTACGTCTCGCTGGTCTTCATGGGCAACGCCGAGCGCATCGGCCGCGTCTATGCCGCCGACCTGGCGGGCGCCGGCCTGGGCGCCGCCGCGGTGCTGCTCCTGATGCTGGCGGTGCCGCCCTTCCAGCTCGTCGCCTGGCTGCTGCCGCCGCTCGCCGTGGCCGCCCTCCTCGAGGCCTGGGGACGTCGCCGGCGCGCCGCCGGGCTCGCCGCCGTCGCGGTCTTCGTGCCCTGCCTGGCCAGCCTGGTGCTGTTCAACCAGGCCCGGGTCAACGAGTTCAAGGACGTCTTCGCGCCGCTCAACACGGCGGGCAGCACCGTGCTGGCCGAGGTCCGCTCGCCCAAGGGCCAGTACCTGCTGGTCGACAGCTTCGTCGAGCGCCTCGATGCCGACCTGTCGAACAATGCCGGCCGCCTCGGCGTGCGCGGCCTGCCGGCCGCCTTCGGCCTCTATCTCGACGGCAACCGCATCGCCGGCCTGCCGCGCGCCCCTCGGCCCGACACGACCTACTTCGCCGCCACGCTCGATTCCCTGCCCTACCGGCTGCGGCCCGGCGCTCGCGTGCTGCTGCTCGGCGCCGGCGGCGGCTTCCGCCTGCACGAGGCGCGGGCCGCCGGCGCGACCGCGGTCGAGGCGATCGAGCCCGACCCGGTGCTGCGCCGCGCCCTTGTGTCGGGCCTCGGGCCGGTCGCGCCGCTGCTCGGGGCCGAGGCTCCGGCGGCCGAGCGCCAACGCCTCGACACCAGCCCGCTGGCCCTCGCCGCCCTGCGCCGCGACGCGCCGTTCGACCTGATCGACGTCACGCGCGAGTTCCTTGCCCAGTCCGACACCAACCGCGCCGTGCTGGCAGTCGAGACCCTGGCCGGGCTGCTCGGCCTGCTGGCGCCCGACGGGCTGCTCGCTGTGCCGATCTCGATCCGCGAGTTCCCGGTCTATGCCGTGCAGGGCCTGGTCACCGCCACGGCGGCGCTGCGCGCCGCCGGCATCGCCGACCCGGCGCGCCATCTCGTGGCCTACCGCTCGGCCTTCACGGTCAAGCTGCTGCTGTCGCCGACGCCGTTCGCGCCGGCCGCCCTCGAGGCGATCCGCCGCTTCTGCGACGAGCGCTCGTTCGACGTCGTGCACCTGGCCGGCCGCGACCTCGCCGGCCTGCGCGTCTACAACCAGCTGCAGCTGGTCGGCTTCGACGCGGCGGCCAACGATGCCGCCGCCGGGCCCGATCCGCTGCGCGCCGAGGCCACGGCGGCCCTGGCCGGCAGCGCCTCGCCCTATCACGGCTTCTTCCGCCTCAGGCCGCCGACCCTCGATCGGCCGTTCTTCACCGGCGTGCTGCCGCTCGATCGCCTGGGCACGATCCTCGAGCGGGTCGAGCTGGTGCCGCGCGAGGAGCTGGCCTGGCTGGTCAACCTCGCGGTGCTGGCCCAGGCGCTGGTCCTCGGGCTAGCGGTGGCGCTGCTGCCGCTGCTGGCGCGCCGCAGCTTCGCCGGGGTCGCGGCCGGCCGCTTCGCCGGCGTGCTGGCCTATTTCGGCAGCCTCGGCGTCGGCTTCCTGGCACTCGAGATCTACCTGATCGAGAAGGCGGCGCACTACCTGCAGGACCGCACCCTGGCGTTCGGCCTGGTGCTGGCCGCCCTGCTGGTCGCCGCCGGCGCCGGCAGCTGGCTGGCCCAGCGCCCGGGCGGCGCGCCAGCGCGCGACCTGCGCCGCGCCGTGCTCGGCATCGGCGCCTGGATCGCGCTGGCCTGGCTCGGCCTCGACGCGCTGCTTCAGGGCACCGCCGGCGGGCCGCTGGCGCTGCGGGTCGCCGTGCTGCTGGCCGTCGTGGTGCCGCTTGGCCTGGCCCTCGGCCTGCCGATGGCGCTGGGGCTGGGCCGGCTGGCCGGGACCGACGTCGCCCTGCTGCCCTGGGCGTGGGCGATCAACGGCGCCGGCTCGGTGATCGCCACGCCGCTGGCCAGCCTGGTCATGGCCGAGGCCGGCTATCCGGCGTTGCTGGCCGCCGCGCTGGCGTTCTACCTGGTGGCCGGCGCCAGCCTGCCGGGCGGCACAAGAATCCACAGCCGGATGGGCTTCGGCCTGAGCCCGCGTTAGGGCACAGTGCGCCCGGATCGTCGGGGACTTGAGGGGGCCAATCTTCCAATGAAGCTCAATCGTCGCGCCGTGCTGGGCGGGCTGCTGGCCGCGCCGGCGGCGGCGTCGCTGGCCGCGCCCTCGGCCGGGGCCGCCCCGTCTCCCTGGACCTTCGACACCTACTCGGCCGCCATGAAGGCGAGCGGCCGCCGCCAGGTCATCACCGCCGAGCAGTGGCAGGCCACGGTGGCGCGCAAGCCGCGCATGATGACGACCATCGACACCGTGCTGTCGCATCACTTCGGCAAGGCCGATCCCAACGTCATGCGCGCCTTCGCCGAGGTGCCGCGCGAGTACTACCACTATCACTACGACGAGAAGGCCGACTTCGCCGCCGTCGCCTACGAGGAGACCTCGACGCCGTGGCGCATCGGCATGGGCTCGGCCCTGTCGGACTATCGCGGCCAGGCCTACATGACCCAGCTCTGCGCCCCCAAGCCGGGCGAGCGGGCGCTCGAGGTCGGCACCGGCTCGGGCTTCCAGGTCTCGATCCTGTCGCGCATCGTCGAGCGCGCCCACTCGATCGAGATCGTCCAGCCGCTGGGCAGCGCGGTGGCGCCGATCTTCAAGCCGCTGGGCTACGACAACATCGAGACGCGGATCGGCGACGGCTACTACGGCTGGCCCGAGGTCGAGGGCGGCTTCGACATCGTCATCGTCACCTGCGTCGCCCAGCACGTGCCGCCGCCGCTGCTCGACCAGCTCAAGCCGGGCGGCCGCATGGTCATCCCGATGGGCCAGCCCTTCAAGCGCGAGCAGTTCCTCTACGTCTTCACCAAGGACGAGGACGGCAAGGTGTCGTCGCGCAAGGATCTCGGCGTCTACTTCATCCCGATGACGGGGGCGGCGCTGGCGGCCAAGCCGTGACGACGAGCGGCCCGTGTTAGGTCGTTGGCGCAAGCCGACGCGGCACGGCCGATTGCGGACGCGCGAGGAACTCGGCCTCCCCAAGTGGTCGGGCGGGATCGAGGGATCGTTCGACGACCCGCCGATCGTCGTGCGCCAGGATCGGCTGACGACATCGCTGCTGAGCCTGTCGCTTCTTCCGATGGTGGCTTGGCTTTGCTTCGTCCCCGGGCCCTATTCTGGCGTGCGCCTGCTCTACATGGGCGCGGTCGGGATCATCGTCGTGCTCGGCGTCGCGGTGGTGGTGTTTCCTGCGGTGCTCATTCTCGACCCGGAGGGCCTCACGCTGCGCACGCCCTTCCGGGCCATCGAATACCCTTGGCGGCGCTTCGCGCGCTTTTATGTACGGTCCATCAACCATGTGAAGTGGGTGGTAGCGGAGTCGTCCGAGACCCTCGCGCCAAGATATGGATGGCGCAGGGGAAACCTGAGATCGGCCTGGGCGGATTGTGGAACGCCCCCGCTCAGCGCGTGGCCGACCTCCTCAACGAGGCCTTGACGCGGTGGGGCCCTGAACGGGACCAACCAACCGGCGCGGCATGACGAGGCGCCGCCGTCTGCGGACGCGGCAAGAGCTCGGCCTTCCCAAGTGGGCGGCGGTGGTCGAGGGATCGTTCGACGATCCGCCGATCGTCCTGCGTCAGGATCGCCTGAAGCTGTCGCTGATGAGCCTGGCGTTTGCCGCCCTGCTCGGCCTTGTCCTGTGGCTTCCCGGGCGGGCTTACACCCCGTCGCACCTCATCGTCCTCGCTTGCGTCGCGATCGGGCTCGTCTTCCACGTCCTGCGGGCGTTGCGTCCGGCGACCCTCGTCCTCGACCCGAAGGGGCTCGAGGTGCGGTTTGCCTTTCGGACCGTCGCCATCCCTTGGCGCGACGTCGCCCGCTTCCGCCAGCAGCGCAGGCCCTACCGGGCCGTGGTCGGCGAGCCTTCGGAACGGTGTGTCGCGCGCCAGTCCGGATGGCGGCGCCTGCTGATCGGGCCAGTGGACCTGGGCAGCTTCTGGGAAATCCCGGCCCAGCGCGTGGTCGACATCCTGAACGAGGCTTTGCGGCGTTGGGGCCACGACGGCGCTTCCCCGCAAAGCCCGCCGACGGCGCCGCGCTTCAATCCGCCTTGAACCCCGACGCCCGGATCACCGGCGCCCACTTGTCGTAGTCGGCGCGCTGGATCGCGGCGAGCCTCTCGCGGCCGAGCCCGGTGGCCTGCACGTCCATCGCCGCCAGGACCTGCATGACGTCGGGCTGGCGGACCGCGTCGATCGCCGCCCGCGACAGCGAGTCGAGGATCGGCCCCGGCGTCCCGGCGGGCGCGAACAGGGCGTACCAGGCCAGGCCCTCGATATCGTAGCCGCTCTCCTTGAAGGTCGGCGCGTCTGGATACCGCGCCGAGCGCGTGGCCCCCGTCGTGGCGAGGAGGCGGCCCTTGCCGGATTGCACCAGGGTTCCGAGGTCGGCGATCGGCAGCACCGCCGCCGGGATCTCGCCGGCGATCAGCGCCTGCATCACCGGTGCCGCGCCCTTGTACGGCACGAAAGTGAGATCGATGCCCGCCGTCCGGGCGAACAGCAGGCCGAAGAAGTGCGGCAGGCTGCCGACGGAAACGGCCGAAAAGTTGGCGTAGGCGCCGCCCTTCTTGGCCAGGGCCGCGTACTCGGCGAGCGACCGCGCCGGCACCTCGGCCCCGACCCCCAGGCCCATCTGGAAGTCGCCGACATGGGCGACAGGCGCGAAGTCCTTGAAGGGGTCGTAGTCGAGCTTGGCGTAGACGATCGGGAAGTAGGTCATCTGCGCCAGCGGCGTCAGCAGCAGGGTCGTGCCGTCGGGTGGCGCCGCCTTCACGGCCAGGGCCGCGACGATCCCGGCGGCGCCGGGCTTGTTCTCGACCACCACCGGCCGACCGAGCGCGCCGCGCATCTTCTCGGCCACGACACGCGCGATCGTGTCGATGCCCGATCCGGGCGGGAAGCCCACGACGAGCCGCACGGGTCGCTCGTCGGCCCGCGCGCTCGCGAGCGGCGACAAAGCAAGCGCCGCAGCGCTGCCGGCGAGGACGCGGCGAGACAGGTTGGACACGGACGGCTCCCCCAAGCGAGCGAGCAAAGGCTACAACCTGTGCGCAGCCTTGTCACGAAAGGCGGCCGGCTCTACCCGGATCGGTAGCAACGCGGCGCCGGCGCGGTCGGCTTCAGATCAGCTCGAGCCGCAGCTTGCGCCCGAGGATGGTGGCGGCGCGCTGCAGGGTCGCCAAGGTCACGTTGCCGTCGCTCGGGTCGAGAAGCCGGGCGATCTGGCTGCGGCTGGTCTTCATGCGCTCCGCCATCTGCCGGCGCGAGACCTTGCCGTGACGCATGGTCTCGCCGATCTGCCAAGCCAGCACTTCCTTGATCGCGATCGCTTCGAACGCCTCGCGCGTGCCTTCGTCTTCCAGGAACGACTCGAGCGTCTCGAGCTTGGCCGGGGAGCGAACCCTCTTTCCTCGTCTCGTCATGTTCGGTTCTTTCGGTGTTGAACTATTTATAGGACATGACCCTTATATAGTACAGTTCATGGGCTGAATTTCCGGGTCGCATGGTGCCCGGAAATTCGCCCTCCTGAAGTTTCACAAAACTCCCCATTGAATGTTGATAACTTTCACCTTATGTTCCTCCTGTTCCGGAGGAGCCCCGCCATGACTGTCGGCCGACCCACCGCGTATCAGCCAGAATTTGCCAAAAATGCCTATGCGGCCTGCGTCGGCGGCGCGACCAACGCCAGCCTCGCCGCCCAGCTCGGCGTGTCGCGCAGCACGATCGACAGCTGGATCGCCAAGCGTCCGGACTTCAGTGACGCTGTGAAGGCGGGCCGGGCTGCCGCCGACCACGACGTCGTCTCGGCGCTCTATGCCCGCGCGGTCGGCCGGCCCCACACCGCGACCAGGGTGTTCCTGCACGATGGCAAGCCGGTCACCGTCGAATACACGGTCGAGCCGCCGCCCGACGTGCGCGCCTGCATCTTCTGGCTGCGCAATCGCCGGCCCGCCGAATGGCGCGAGGACCGCCCGCGCAAGCCGAAGGGCGGCCTCGGTCCGGCCCCCGGCGTACCGGAAGGCTGGTACCTGCCGGTGCCGGACGACGTCGACGCCCTCTTCGCCTCGGCAGCAGAGCCCGCCGCCGCCGAGACCTCGAGTTGAGGAGATCCCGATGCCCGACAGTCTCGCCCCCGCCGCCCCCGCCGGCGCAGCGCCCTGGCCGGCGCTCGATCCCGACCTGATCGAGAGCGGTCGCCCCACCCTGCCCGACTTCCCGCTCGACGCCTTGCCGGCCTGGTGGCGCACCTGGGTCGACGAGACTGCGCACATCGCCGGCGCGCCGGTCGACTACCTCGTCCAGGCGCTACTGGCGGCGGTGGCCGGCGTCGCCGGCGCCGGCATCGTGGCCCGCCTCGGCGAAGGCTGGGACGAGCCGCCGATCCTGTGGCCGGTGCTGGTCGGCGGCCCCGCCACAGGCAAGTCGGCAGCGCTCGAGATGCTGCGCCGCGCCCTCTGCGCCGTCGAGAAGACGATGACCCGCGACGGCGTGGGCGCCGCCCTGGTGATCGATCGGCCGACGCCCCTGCCCGCCCTGCTGGCGCAGGCCGGCAAGCGGCCGGCCGGGGCGCTGCTGTGGCGCGACGATCCGACCGGCGCCTGGCTGGCCGGCCTGGGCTGCAACGGCCGGCGCGAGCCCGTCGAGGTCGATGGCCTGCTGGCCGGCTGGTCGCCGCTGCGCTCGGCGCTCGGGCTGGGCGCGGCGCCGATCAGCCTGGTCGGCTGCCTCGACCCGGCGCGGCTCGATACCGCCCTGGCGGGCAGCGACGACGGCCGCGCCGCCCGCCTGCTGTTCGCCTGGCCGGCGCCGACGCCCTACCGATCCTTCCTGGCGCGTCCCGCCTTGCGCGAGAGCGATGCCGTGAACGCCCTGCAGCGCATCGCCCGTTGCGCCGGTCCGCCCGAGGCGCCGCTGGCACTCGAGCTCGAGGAGCGCGCCCGCCCGGCCTTCGACGACCACCTCGCCGGCCTGCACGCCGCGATCGGCGCCGCCGACGGGATCGAGGCCGCCTGGCTGGGCCGCGGCCGCAGCACCGTGCCCCGCCTCGCCGTCGCCCTCGCTTTGCTGCGCTGGTCGGCGACTTCGCCGCCCGGCGCGCCGCCGCCGACGATCATCGACCACGAGACGCTGCTGGCCGCCTGCCGCCTCTGGGACCATTTCCGGACCCATGCCCGGGCCGTGCTGCGGCGCGCCTTCGGCGTCGCCGGCGACCGCCGGGTGCGTCAGGTCGTGGACTGGCTGCGCCTGACCGGCGCCAGCCAAGTCAGCCGCACAGAGATCCGTCGCGAAGCGCTGGCCCAGGCGACCACGGCGCAGCAGACCCAGCGGCTGATCGAGCGGCTCGAGCAGGCCGGCGGCCTGCGGCCGGTTCAGGCCGTCGAGGATCGCGATCGCGGCCGCCCGTCGATCCGCTGGGACGTCAATCCTGTCTTGGCGGACCGCGCGCATTCTGCGCGCTCGGATTTCATGAGCGCGCCGGAGGCGCGCGGTCCAATCGGCGATTCACCAGCAGAAATAGCAGAAATTCCTCAGGGCACCACCCCCGCCGGCAGCGCCGCGCAGTGACGGGCGACCGCGCCGGGGCTCGTCAGCCAGATCCGGTCGCGGTGCCGCGCGATGTGGCGCAGCGCCCGCTTGAGATGACGCAGCCGGTGCGGCTGGCCGACCAAGTAGGCGTGCAGCGCAACGCCCATGACCAGCGGCCGCGCCTGGCTCAGCTCCAGCATCTCGTCGAACTGGTCGACGATCAGGTCGGCGAAGGCGTCGCCGTCCATCTTGCGGCCGACGATCGCCGGAATGTCGTTGGCCTCCTGCGGATAGGGCACGGCGAGCAGGCGGCGGCCGCCGCGGCAGCGGAACCACACCGGCTGGTCGTCGTGGCACCAGTCGAGCAGGTAGCGGTAGCCGGCCTGGGCCAGCAGGTCGGGCGTCAGGGGGCTCTGCGATATCCACGGTCCCAGCCAGCCTTCGGGCGGCCGGCCCTCGGCCTCGGCGATGCGGTGGGTGGCCTCGACGATCAGCGCCCGCTCGGCGTCCTCGGGCAGGACGCCCTGGCGCTCGGCGTTGCTGCGGCCGTGGCCGACGATCTCGTCGCCGCGCGCCCGGAAGGCGGCGACCAGCGACGGCGCGTAGTCGTACATCGCACTGTTGACCAGGGCGGCCAGCGGCAGGCCGAGCGCCTCGAAGGCCTCGAGCAGGTACCAGGCGCCGACCCGGTTGCCCCAGTCGCGCCAGGCGTAGTTCAGCACGTCGGGCTGCGGCCCGCCGGGCGCCAGCTCGGCGCCCAGCCCTTCGCCGAACGCGAAGTGCTCGAGGTTGAGGGCGAAGTAGACGGCGAGCCGGCGGCCGTCCGGCCAGCGATAGTCCGGCCGGCCGTGCAGCGGGACATAGTCGTAGCGGTCGTGGGATCGAAGTTTCATCGCCGCGAAAGTAGCGCCGGTTCGGCCGATCGGCTACGCTCGCGCATGCTCCGCTGCCTGCGGCCGGCCTTCCTCGCCGGCGCTTTCCTGCTCCTGGGCTGGTCCCAGGCGTGGGCCTATTACTCGACCGATTCCTACGAAGGCGACGTCACCTTCACGGCCGTGGTCGAGATCGCCAACGACACGCCCGACTTCGCGCTGGTGCCGTCGTACATCAGCCGCCAGCTCCTCTACCTCGCCGGGCCGCTGCAGGCGGCGCCGGCGAAATCGGCGGCCAAGAGCGATGGCGAGGTCGAGGTGCTCGGCAAGCACCGCGATCCCCGGACCGGCAAGCTCTACGTACGCTACCGCTACAGCGGCATGTTCGTCCTCGACAACGGCCTGCAGCAGTCAGTGAAGGTCCGCCTGCCCCTCAATCTCGACGAGATCTGGGAGCGCTCCAGCGAGGAATGCTTCAGCTGGGGCAGCACCTACCGCATCGCCTACTTCTGGAATCCGCAGGGCAAGGGCTGCAAGCTGATCGACGGCGTCGACTATCAGACGGTCGACGCCGCGATCGTCGGCAAGCGCACCAACACGGCCAAGACTGCGCCAGCCTACGAGCGCCTGGTCGATGGCAACGGCGACATCCGGGTCGTCCTGGCGTTCGGCGCCGATCACGACGACAACGGCAAGCTCGCCCCGGCCGGCAACAAGGACTACAACGCCGGCAACTACGCCGACATCCGCAAGTTCCTGCTCAAGCAGGGCTTCGCGGCGCGAATCGTGCCGGTCGACGAGCGCGAGCGCGAGTGCCGCACGACCAAGCCGCTGGCGGCCTCGCCGGGCCATGTCGAGGAATTCATCCGCAGGGACGGCGCGCGCCGTCTCGTCGTCCGCCTGTTCTGGGGCGTCGCCAACATCGGCGACGACAGCAACGCCTTCTTCTGCATGGCCAAGGAAGCCGCCGAACGCGGCTCGGTGTTCCTGTATTCCGGCCATTCGCGGGTCGGCGGGCTCGACCTCAAGTACATGGGCGACCAGATCGGCGCGCCGATCCGCATGAACCAGGGCCAGTACCAGATCTACGGCTTCTTCGGCTGCTCGAGCTACAGCTACTACAATCTCAGCTACTTCGCGGCCAAGGCCTCGCCGGCGGATCCCGACGGCACGCGCAATCTCGCCATCGTCACCAACGGCGTCACCGGCTCGTTCGGCTCGATGACCGATTCGACGATCAAGACGCTGACGCCGATCTTCGACTGGTCGGCGCGCGGCAGCCGCGCGACCTGGCAGCAGATCGTCGGCTCCTACTCGAAGAGCTTCCTGACCGGCGTCAACGGCGACCGCTAAGGCGGGTAGTGCTGGCCGGCGCCTTGGGCTAGGTTTACAGAACCAATGAAGAAGCCGCCGGCACGGCCCGCGGACGCACAGGGAGTGTAGAGCGTTGACGGCGACGAGTGTTGTCCTGCCGGCGGCCGACGAAGCCGCCACGGCCCGCGCGCCGCGTCGCCTCGCGGCGCCGCTGTGGGTCGGCGGGCTGCTCGCCCTGCTCGCATTCCTGGTGATCTACCCGCTGCTCATGCTGGTGTTCGGCGCGCTCAGCGATTCCAACCCGGTGGTCGACGGGTTCGGCGCCTTCCGGCCGTCACTCAAGCACTTCGTCGACGTGCTGGGCAACGAGAACGTCCATCTCGCCTTCCTCAACGCCCTGCTGGCGTGCGGCGGCGGCACGGTCCTGGCCGTGGTCATCGGGCTAGCCTTCTCGTGGATCGTGGTGCGCACCAACACCCCGGGCCGCCGCTTCATCGCCGGCGCCAGCATGGTGCCGCTGTTCGTGCCGCCGCTGGTCGCCGGCGTCGCCTGGAGCATCCTGGGCTCGCCCAAGACCGGCCTGCTCAACATCGTGCTGAAGTGGCTGGGCATCGACTTCCGCTTCGACTTCTACTCGATGACCGGCCTGATCGTGGTGTTCGGCATCTACTACGCGCCCTACGTCTACATGTTCACCGCCTCGGCGCTGCGCAACATGGACCCCAGCCTCGAGGAGGCCTCGGAGGTGTCGGGCGCCAGCGCCTTCACCACGTTGTTCACCGTCACCTTCCCGCTGATCGCGCCGGCCATCCTGGCCGGCTCGCTGCTCTCCTTCGTCGTCATGCTGGGCATCTACGGCGTCCCGGCGGCGCTCGGCGCGCCGGCCAACATCAGCGTGCTGACGACCTACATCTTCAAGCTGACCGCCTGGAGCCCGCCGCTCTACAACACCGCCGCCGCGGTCGCGATCCTGCTGATGGTGGTGACCGCCATCCTGGTCTGGGCGCAGCAGCGCGTCCTGTCGGGCAAGAGCTTCGCCACGGTCGCCGGCAAGGCGTTCCGGCCGCGCGCGCTCAACCTCGGCCCGTGGCGCTGGTTCACCTTCGGCCTGGCGCTCGCCTACCTGCTCGTCGTGGTCGTCCTGCCGACCCTGGCGCTCTCCATCGCCGCCTTTCGCAAGTTCCTGTTCTTCAAGGACTTCGAGGCGGTGTTCGACATGCGCCAGTACAGCTGGGTGCATTTCAACGCGGTGTTCGACAACCCGCTGACCATGCGCTCGATCTGGAACACGCTCGAGGTCGGCGTCATCACCGCCCTGGTCGGCGGCACTCTGGCCTTCGCCATCGGCTACACCGTCACCCGCACCCAGGTCGGCGGCCGCCGCGCCATCGACCTGCTGGCCACCATCCCGGTCGCCATCCCCGGCCTGGTGGTCGGCGTCGCCTACCTGTGGGCCTGGATCGGCCTGCCCGGCGGGCTCTACGGCACCCTGTGGATCCTCGCTCTGGCCTTCGTCGCGCGCTTCATGCCCGACACGGTGAAGGCGCTGTCGACCTCGTTCCTGCAGATCCACAAGGAGCTCGAGGAAGCGGCCTGGATCTGCGGCCGCGGCCTGCTCGGCACCATCCGCACCATCGTGCTGCCGCTCGCCCGGCCCGGCGTCGTGGCGGCGATGACCTTGCTGTTCGTGCTGGCGGTGCGCGAGCTCGGCTCGTCGCTGTTCCTCTACACCAGCGATTCGATGGTCATGGCGGTGCTGCTGCTCGACTATTACGAAGGCGGCAACACCGGCAAGACGGCCGCGTTCAGCCTGGTCCAGACCGGCATTCTCGCCGTGCTGCTGGGCATCACCACCTGGCTGTCGCGCGAGACGACCCAGAGCGCCCGCTTCAACTGAACCAGAGTACGGGAGGACTGCCCATGAAACGATCGACCTTTCTCGCCGGCGCCGGCAGCCTGCTGGCGAGCGGCCTCGCCGCCCCGGCGGTCCGCGCCCAGGACCAGTTCGGCTCCAAGGACCTGATCGCCGCCGCCGAGAAGGAAGGCCAGCTGACCTACTACACGGCCAACTTCGCCGAGGTCGAGCAGGAGGTCATCAAGGAGTTCAACAAGCGCTTCCCCAAGATCAAGGTCTCGATGGTCCGCGCGCCGGGCGGCCAGCTGATCACCCGCATCAAGACCGAGGCGGCGGCCGGCAAGCTGGCGGCCGACGTGGTCAACCATTCCGACCGCGGCCTGATGCTCGAGATCGCCGACCTGTTCCAGGACTACACGCCGCCCAACGCCGCAGACTACCGCACCGACGTGCTGGTCTCGCCCAAGTTCTGGCCCGGCGTCACCCTGGGCTGGTCGATCGCCTACAATACCCAGCTGGTCAAGAACCCGCCCAAGACCTGGATGGATCTGACCAAGGCCGAGTACAAGGGCAAGCAGATCGGCCAGGTCGTCGGCCCGTCGGGCGGCACGACCTGGACGCGCGTCATGTTCGAGCGCCAGGTGCTGGGCGAGGACTACTGGCAGAAGCAGGCGGCGCTCGGCATCGCCCTCTACCCGTCGGGCGCGCCGGCCTCCGATTCGCTGGTGCGCGGCGAGGTCTCGATCGCGCCGCTGCTCTACAACATCATCTACACCAAGATCGTCGAAGGGGCGCCGGCCGAGGCGATCTTCGCGCCCGAGGGCGTGCCGATCATCCCGTATGCCGACGGCATCACCAAGGCCTCGAAGTATCCCAACGCCGCCCGCCTGTTCATGAACTGGCGGCTGTCCAAGGAAGGCCAGGCCTTCGCCATCGCCAAGCTCGGCAACATCACCTCGCTCAAGGATCCGCCGGCCTTCCCCAAGGGCTGGGATCCCAAGACGATCAAGGTCTGGGTGCCGGAGTTCAAGCAGTTCGAATCCCTGCGCGAGCCGTGGCTCGAGCAGTGGAACAAGACCTACGGCTACCGCCAGTGACGGCCGGCTCGTGAGCGCGGCGCTTCTCATCGAGGACCTGGTCAAGGCGTTCACGACCGGACGGCCGGCCGTGGACGGCGTCGGCTTCGAGGTACCGGCCGGCGAGATCGTCGTGCTGCTGGGGCCGTCGGGCTGCGGCAAGACGACGACCTTGCGCTGCGTCGCCGGGCTCGAGCATCCGACCGGCGGCCGCATCTCGATCGGTGGCCGGGTCGTGTCGGAGCCGGCGCGCGGCCTGCTGGTCAGCCCGCGCGAGCGCGACATCGGCATGGTGTTCCAGTCCTACGCCGTGTGGCCGCACATGACGGTGCGCCAGAACGTGGCCTATCCGCTGAAGCACCGGCGCAGCGGCGGCGGCGGCGACGTCAAGGCCAAGGTCGACGAGACCCTCGCCCTGGTCGGGCTGGGCGACTACGCCGAGCGGCCGGTGACCTCGCTGTCGGGCGGCCAGATGCAGCGCGTCGCGCTGGCCCGCAGCCTGGTCTACCGGCCGCAGCTGCTGCTGCTCGACGAGCCGCTCAGCAACCTCGACGCCAAGCTGCGGCTGCGCCTGCGCGACGAGTTGCGCCGCATCCTCAAGGCGACCGGCATGACCGGCCTCTACGTCACCCACGACCAGGCCGAGGCGGTGGTGCTGGGCGACCGGATCGGCGTCATGCGCAACGGCAAGCTCCTGCAGATGGCGCCGCCCAGCGAGATCTACAATCGCCCCGCCGATCCCTTCGTCGCGAGCTTCACCGGGGCAGCCAACGTGCTGCTGGGCAAGGTGCTGGAGTGCCGCGACGGCCGCGCCACCATCGACCTCGGCGCCGCCGGCCGGCTCGAGGCGTGGACGCCGCAGACCCTGACGACCGGCGACGCCGCCCGCGTTGCGCTGCGCGCCGAGAACGTGCGGCTGGGCGAGCAGGGTTCGGTCAACGTATTCGCCGGCAAGGTGCTGGAGCGGCGCTATCAGGGCGTCCAGACCGTCTACGACGTCGAGCTGGGCGGCCAGAAGCTCGAGGCGCTCGAGCTCGGCACCGCGGCGCGCCACAACGCCGACCGCGAGATCGCCGTCACCCTGCCGCCCGACCAGTGCTGGGCCTATCGCGACGAGGGCAACCTCGTCGACTGATTGAAGGTGCTACGGCTGGCCGTGCAGGTCGAGCCGCCGCTCGATTCGCTCGACACGAGCGGTCAGGCGATCAATGCGCGCCGCGCCGCCCGCGATGCTGCCCAGCATCGTTGCTATGTGCTGCTCCATGGCGCCGACACGGCGCAGCAGCTCGCGCTGACAATCCTTCACATCGCGCATATCGTCCTGCAGGCGGCGCAGCATCTCCAGGACGGGGGTCAGATCGGCGTCGACCATCGGTGGTCGCCTTCAGGCTGCAAAAGGCCTCGAGAATTGCCGTGAATATATCACGAGAGGCCCGTGGGCCGGAGCGCCGATTGCAGCGCGGCGACGAGTGGCGCGTCGTGCTCCGGCAGCAGGACCTGCGGATCGAGCGTGAGGACGCCGCGCACGGCGTGACGCTCCGACAGGTGCACCGGCGGGTCGCCGGCCTGCAGCCGGGCGCTCGCCGCCAGCGGATCGGCGAAGCCGATCTCCAGCACCGGCACGCGGCCCGTCTCCTCGGCCGGCACGAGACGCAGCGCGAAGCCGTCGAGCGACGCGGCGATCGCCGCGAGGCGCGCCGTGAGCGCGGCGTTGGCCGCCGCCTCGTCGGCCCGCTCGAAGCGCTCGAGGGCGACCAGGAGGCCGACGATCTCCTCCTTGCCGGCCTTGAAGCCGCGGCCGATCCCGTGGTGCGGCAGGCCGCGCAGCCTGGCCCGGTCGACCAGGCGCGGCGGCGTCCAGGTCGCCGGCGCCACGTCCATGTCGAGCTGCTGCAGCAGCGCCGAGGCGACGAGGTCGCGGCGGCCAGCCAGGATGCCCGAGGCCTGCGGCCCGCCCAGCGCCTTGCCGCCCGAGAAGGCGACGAGATCGGCGCCGGCGGCGATGAACCGGCGCAGGTTGGCCTTGGGCGGCAGCTGCGCCGCCGCGTCGACGATCAACGGCAAGCCGCGCGCCCGGCAGACGACGGCGACCATCGGCAGGTCGGCGACCGTCGTGGCGTTGGCCGCGAAGGCGACCGCGACCACCGAGGGCCCCAGCGCGCTCTCGATCTCCCACGCCTCGAGGCCGCGCACGCCGGCGCCGGCGGCGCGGTCGTTGTGGCCGATGTCGACCAGCCGCGCCCCGGCGGCGGCCAGCGCATGGGCGTAGCCGGTGCGATGCGGCCGCGGCAGCAGGATGTCGCGCGGCAGGCCCTCGGCCTGCGGCAGCGCCGCCATCTTGGCGGCATCGAAGCCGGCGATCGCCGCCGCCGCGGCCAGGGTCAGCGCCGCCGCCGCGCCGGTGGTGACCAGCCCCGCCTCCGCCCCGGTCGCCGCCGCGATGCGCGCGCTGGCGGCGTCCTGCAACTCGCCGATGTCGACCGAGGCGCGCGCCGCTTCGGCCATCGCCGCGACCACCTCGGGCGCCATCACGGCGCCGCCCAGCCGGGTCAGCGCCCCGGCGGCATTGATGCGGCGGCGCACGCCGAGCGCGGCGTAGGGATCGTTCGGAAGCATGCCGATATTGTAAGCACGGTGGGAGACGATAATCTCTCCTCGAGATGACGCGATACTGGTGGGTTAACCACAAGCAAACGGTCCGACAGGAGGTCGACGGCCAGTACCTGTGGTCGCCCAAGACCAAGCAAAATGGCGCGCGCAATCCCTTCTACGACAACATGCGGCGGGCCAGCCCCGGAGATCTGGTTCTGTCGTTCGCCAACGGTCGCGTCGCCCACATCGGCCGCGTCGCCGAGTTCGCATTCACTGCGCCGAAGCCCGAAGAGTTCGGCAAGACGGGGACCTATTGGCACGACGAAGGCTGGTTGCTTCCCGTGTATTGGACCGATCTGGATCCAGCCGTTCAGCCGAAGGGAATGATCGAGGAATTGCGCCCCCTGCTTCCAGCCAAGTACTCGCCGATCCGACCGGAAACCGGCAACGGCAACCAGAGCGTCTACCTTGCGGAAATCGACAAGGCCGTACTTGACCTGGTGCTGTCGGGGTCGGCCGCCGACTGGGCTCTCCTTCGACGCGGAGGCGCCAACAGTCTCAACTACCGCTCAGTCACCGAACTGCTGGACGACCGGGTCGAAGCGGCCATCAAGCAGGATGTCGGTCTCGATCACACCGTTCGCGAACAGGTCATCCAAGCGCGACGCGGACAGGGCAGGTTCCGTTCAAACGTCGAAAAGATAGAAGGAGCCTGCCGGCTGACGAAGGTCACGAATCCGACCTTGCTGATCGCAAGCCACATCATGCCGTGGCGCTCTTGTGAGAGCGCAACACAACGGCTGGACGGCATGAATGGACTGCTGCTAACGCCCGACGCCGATCTGCTTTTCGACCGCGGGTTCATCACATTCGAAGACGACGGCCAGGTGCGCGTTTCGAACCGCTTCGAACAAGACGATCTGCGACGCCTCGGGCTCGGCCACCTGACCCGTCCTCATTTCGGCTTCGCGGAAGCGCCAGTCGCGATCGTCGCAGGCTTCAAGCCAGCTCAGTGCACCTATCTCGACTACCATCGCCGGGAGGTGTTCGTCGGCGACTGACACCGATGGAGTTTCGCCCGTGTGGCGCATCGGGCGACGAGGGTCTTTCACTCAGACAGTTCATCTGCCTCGCCCACCCGGGCGATGATCGCCACCGGGCCGCCGCCGGCCGGGCCCTGGTGCTCGGCGCCGCCGGAGACGTAGAGCATCGTGTCGCCGACCACGCCGGCCAGCACGCCGCCGACCAGGGCGCGGGCGTGGCGGGTCGAATGGATGTCGCTGTCGTCCAGCATGGTGTGGCGGCGGCCGCGGATCGTGCCGTCGGGCGCCGCCTCGGCCTTGGCGAGCAAGGCCACGAAGTCGCCGCCCAGCCGCTCGAGCACGGCGCGGGCGGACGCAGCGTCGATCGCGTCGCGCATCACGCCATGGTCGATCGCCAAGTCGCCGCTCCAGCCGGCGGCGTTGCCCAGCACGACGACCTCGTTGCGCAGCAGCTCGACCCCGGCCGAGGTGCTGGCGACACCGGAGTGCAGCGACCAGTCGCGGCAGATCGCTTCGTCGGTCGCGCGCTCGGCCGCCACCTCGCCCAGCGCCACGGCGACGCCCAGCGCCGAGGCGCCGCGCGACAGCGCCATGGAGTGATAGGTGTCGCCGGTCGCCACCGCGGCGCCGCGGCGCGCTGCCTCCTCGATGCGCTCCTTGGTCAGCAGCGGGCACTTGATCTGCACGAAGTGCACGTCGCTTGCGCAGTCGATGCCGGCGTCGCGCATCGCGGCGGCAACCGTCTCGGCGGTGGCCGAGATCTGGGCAGCGCGGCCGATCTCCTCGGGCGCGAACGGCCGGGTCAGCCCGATGCCGATCGCCAGCCGCTTGGCCGCGCCGGGTGGCGCCGCCGGCGCCGCCTCGCGCGTGAACACCAGAAGGTGCGGCGACAGCCCGCCCTCGGTGCCGCCCGACATGACGATCGCCACCCGCCGCTCGATGTCGCCGAGCGGACATTTCAGCTGCTCGGCCAGCAGCAGCTTCAGCGCCAGGGTGGCGTAGCCGCGCGTGAAGTCGTTGACGCAGCCATTGCCCTCGGTCTTGCCGACGATCGCCACGATGGAAGCCGGATCGACCGCGCCGCGCGCGATCGCATCGGCCAGCGGCGCGGTGTCGTGCGGGCCGGCGGTAGCCAGCCGCAGGACGCGGGCGCGACGGCCGCCGGTCGTTTCGCGGGTCATGGCTCAGGCCGCCTTGCCGGCGTCGCTGCCGTGACGCTGGCGGCGGCGGCGCACGACGTTGAACGACACCAGGGCGAGGCCGATCACCAGGAACGACACGCCGGTGGTCACCGTACCCAGGGCGTAGAGCACCGGCGTCGTCACGTTGGTCGTCATCCCGTAGATCTCGAGCGGCAGGGTGTTGAAGGTGCCGGCGGTGTACAGGCTGCGCGCGAACTCGTCGTAGCTCAAGGTGAAGCCGAACAGGCCGACGCCGATCAGGCTGGGCAGCAGGATCGGCACCACGACGTAGCGGATGGTCTGCCACGCGGTGGCGCCGAGGTCGCGCGCCGCCTCCTCGTAGCGGCGGTCGAATCGGTTGAACACCGCGAACATGATCAGCAGGCCGAACGGCAGGGTCCAGGTCAGGTGGGCGCCGAACGCCGAGCTGTACCAGGCGGCGTCCCAGCCCAGCACGCGGAACAGCAGGCCGATGCCCAGGCTGACCAGCACCGAGGGCACGATCAGGCTGGCGATCGCCAGGTAGAAGACCAGGCCGGCGCCGACGAAGCGGTTGCGGAAGGCCAGCCCGGCCGAGAACGAGGCGACCACGGTCACCAGCATCGTGGCGACGCCGAGGATCATCGAGCGGTCGAACGAGCCGAAGAAGTCGCCGACCATCTGCTTCTCGAACAGGTTCCTGAACCAGTGCAGCGACACGCCGTTCATCGGGAAGGTCAGCCCGCCTTGCGGGCCCTGGAACGACAGGACCAGGATGGTGAGCGTCGGGCCGTAGAGGAACAGCACGAACAGGGCGAAGAAGGCAGCGAGAGCCCAGAAGGCGCGACCGCGGCGGCGCTGCATCTCACAGCTCCTTGCGGATGTCGACGAGGCGCATCATGGCCGCCACCGTGAACAGCACCAGCAGCAGCAGCACGACGGCGTTGGCCGCCGCGGCCGGGTACTGCAGCAGCGACATGGCGTTGACCATCATCAGCGACACCGAGGCGCTCTGGCCGCCGCTCATCATGCGCACGGTGACGAAGTCGCCCATCACGATGGTGACGACGAAGATCGAGCCGATGGCGATGCCCGGCTTGCACAGCGGGATGATCACGAAGCGCAGCGCCTGCCAGGCCGAGGCGCCGCCGTCGCGCGCCGCCTCGAGCAGGCTGCGCTCGATGCGCATCATCGAGTTGAAGATCGGCACGACCATGAACAGCGTGTAGAGATGCACGTAGGCCAGCACCACGGCGAAGTCGGAGAACAGCAGGAACTCGAGCGGCTCCTTGATCAGGCCGAGCGACAGCAGGGTCGAGTTGGCCAGCCCGTTGCGGCCGAGGAACGGAATCCACGAGATCATGCGGATCACGTTGGAGGTCCAGAACGGGATGGTGCAGACCAGGAACAGCACGGTCTGCCAGGTCGTCGAGCGGACCTCGAAGGCCAGGAAGTAGGCGACCGTGAAGCCGATCAGCAGGGTGATCGCCCAGGTGATGGCGGCGAACTGAATGGTCTGCAGGTAGGTCCGCCAGGTCACCGACGAGAACAGCAGCTCCTGGTAGTTGTCGAGGATGAAGGCCGGGATGATCTGCGTCGTGTTGTAGTCGAAGAAGCTCACCACCACGATGGTGGCGATCGGCACGACCAGGAACAGCAGGAACACCAGCGCCATCGGCGCCACCTGCAGATAGGTCACCCAGGCGGATACGCGTTTCATGTCATCTCACGCCCCTCCCTGCGCGCAGCGCGGGGAGGTGTCGGCGTCATGCGCCGACGGAGGGGTCATGGCTCATCGCTCGATTCATGGCCCCTCCGTCCGCTTCGCGGACACCTCCCCACGCCTTGCGTGGGGAGGAGATCAGGACCTACGCCGCGATGAACTGGTTCCACTT
This sequence comes from Reyranellaceae bacterium, assembly GCA_046349275.1. GTDB lineage: Bacteria > Pseudomonadota > Alphaproteobacteria > Reyranellales > Reyranellaceae > Reyranella. Next base: position 24,428 of record JAXMCN010000005.1, read on the forward strand.
CTGGACCATGTAGCGGTCCTCGTCCATGACCGCGTTCCAGCAAGCCACGGCGCCCATGCGCTCGTAGAACGAGCCGCCGTCGCGCACCGCACCGGCCTTCTCGACGATCTGGCCCTGCGGGTTCTTGATGTCGCCCTTGGCCGGCTTGCCTTCCATCCAGAAGCCCCACTCGTCCTCGCTCATGTACTTCTTCGCCGTGTCGAGCACGGCCGAGTAGTAGCCCTGGCGGTTGAGGAAGGCGCCGACCCAGCCCGACAGGTACCAGTTGATGTACTCGTAGGCGGCGTCGAGCTGGGCGCCCGACAGGTGCTTGGCCAGCGACAGGCCGCCGCCCCAGGCGCGATAGCCTTCCTTGAGCGGCTGATAGGTGCAGGGGATGCCCTTGCCGCGCACCGCCGAGACCGCCGGCGACCACATCGACTGGATCACCACCTCGCCCGAGGCCATCAGGTTCACCGACTCGTCGAAGGTCTTCCAGAAGGCGCGGAACTGGCCCTCCTTCTTGGTCTTGATCAGGAAGTCGATGGTCTTGTCGATCTCGGCGCGGGTCATGTTGCCCTTGTCGCCGTACTTCACGATGCCGGCCGATTCGCAGATCATCGCCGCATCCATGATGCCGATCGACGGGATGTTGAGGATCGACGTCTTGCCTTTGAACTTCGGGTCGAGGATGTCCTTCCAGTTCTCGATCTTGCGGCCGACCAGGTCGGGCCGGATGCCGAGCGTGTCGGCGTTGTAGATCGTCGGCACGGCGGTGAACCACTGAGTCGGGCCCTTGGCGAACTTGGTCGAGCTGGCGCTCTCGACGAAGCCCACCGTGCTCGGCGCCGTGCCCTGCGCCACGACGCTGTCGGGCTTCAGCTTGCCGGTGGTGAAGATCGGCACGATCTGGTCGAAGAACTTGATCTTCTTGGTGTCCATCGGCTGCAGGTTGCCGCCCGGGAACACCTTCTTGATCATCCAGTACTCGATGTCGCCGATGTCGAACGAGTTCGGCTGGGTGACCACCCGCTGCACCACGGCGTCGGAATCGAGCGCCGTCATCTGCAGGGTGATGCCGAGATCGGCCTTGCACTTCTCGGCGATCTCGTTGATCGCCGAGACGCCGGTGCCGCACTGGCGCAGCACGATGTTCTTGGTGTTCTGCGCCCAGATCGTCGGGAAGCCGGTGACGGCCCCGCTGCCCAGCGCCGCGCCGGCCAGGCCGGCCGCGCCCTTGATCACCCTGCGGCGCCCGACGCCGCGTCCGTTGTTGCGAGCCATCGTCTTTTCCTCCTGATCATTGGCCGAGGACATGCACGTCCTCCGGCCGCCACGACAACACCACCGGCTGGCCGGGGCGCACCGGGGCGGCGTCGAAGCGCGCCTCCGGCACCACCGCCGACATCGGCTCGAGGCCGGTCACGTCGACCGCCACCTGCACCGTCGAGCCGAGATACTCCACCGAGCGCGCGACGCCCGACAGCGAGGTCGCGCCGAGATCCGCCGCGCCGCCGTCGACATGCACCGTCAGGCGGTCGGCGCGGATCGCCACGAAAGGGCTGTTGCCCGCCGCCCGGGCCACCGCCGCCGGCAGCACATTGTGGCCGCCGATGAAGCGCGCCACGAAGGCCGAGGCCGGCCGGTTGAAGACCTCGCGAGCCGAGGCCGCCTGCTCGATGCGGCCCTGGTTCATGACCACCACCAGGTCGGCCAGCGCCATCGCCTCGTCCTGGCTGTGCGTCACGTGGATGAAGCTGATGCCGAGCCGGGTCTGCAGCGACTTCAGCTCCTCGCGCATGCGGACCCTCAGGAACGGGTCGAGCGCCGACAGCGGCTCGTCGAGCAGCAGGACCTGCGGGTCGGTGATCAGCGCACGGGCCAGCGCCACGCGCTGCTGCTGGCCGCCCGACAGCTGGGCCGGCAGGCGGCCGGCGAAGCCGTCCATCTGGACCCGCTTCAGCATCTCGAGCGCGCGCTTGCGGCGGGTCTCCTTGTCGACGCCGCGCATGCGCAGGCTGAAGGCGACGTTGTCGGTGCAATCAAGATGCGGAAACAGCGCGTAGCTCTGGAACATCATGGCCGTGCCGCGCGCCGCCGGCGGCAGATGGGTGATGTTCTCGCTGCCCAGGATGACGTCGCCCTCGCTCGCCTCCTCGTGGCCGGCGATCATGCGCAAGGTCGTCGTCTTGCCACAGCCCGAGGGCCCGAGCAGGCAGCAGTAGGAGCCGGCCGGGATGCGCAGGTTGATCGCGTCCACCGCCACGGTCTCGCCGTAGCGCTTGGTCAGAGCCACCAGTTCGATGTCAGGCTGTTTCGCCATGGTCCCCCGAGGAAGCAAGCCCCATGCCAGGACTGTAAAATAGACCGGGCAAGAAATCGCTGGTCATTGGCGCAGGACTTGCTGACCCTCAGGGGAGAGCACGGGCAGGAAACGGAGCGAGCGAAATGCGGCTGATCGGCGTCGACGTGGGCGGCACCTTCACGGACCTGGTCTTCGCCGACACCGACGAAGGCCGCACGGCGGTGCACAAGGTGTCGACGACGCCCGACGACCCGTCGCGCGGCGTCGTGCAGGGGCTGATCGCGCTGTGCGACAAGTACGGCATCCCGCGCGAGACGGTCGACGTGGTGTTCCACGGCACGACCATCGCGACCAACGCCATCCTCGAGCATGACGGCGCGGTCACCGGCATGATCACCACCGGCGGCTATCGCGACATCCTCCATATCGGCCGCCACCAGCGGCCGCAGCACTACTCGATCATGCAGGACATCCCCTGGCAGGACCGGCCGCTGGTCAAGCGACGGCATCGCAAGACCGTCAAGGAACGGCTGGCGCCGCCGCGCGGCGAGGTGCTGGAGCCGCTCGACGAGGCCGGCGTGCGCACCGCGGTGCGTGAGCTCAAGGCGGCCGGGGTCGAGGCGATCGCCATCTGCTTCCTGTTCTCCTACCTCGATCCGGCGCACGAGGCGCGGGCCCGCGAGATCGTCGGCGAGGAATATCCCGGGTGCTTCGCCACGACCTCGGCGTCGGTGTCGCCGCAGTTCCGCGAGTTCGAGCGCTTCACCACCACGGCCATGAACGCCTTCGTCGGCCCCAAGGTGCGCAACTACGTGACCCGGTTGGAGACCGAGATCGAGGCCTCGGGCTTCAACGCCGACCTGCGCATCATGGCCTCCAACGGCGGCGTGGCGACGCCGGCGATGGTCGCCGAGCGGCCGGTCCTCACCCTGCTCTCCGGCCCGGCCGCCGGGGTGATCGGCGGCGACTGGGCGGGCGGCCTGTCGGGCCGCCGCAACCTCATCACCTTCGACGTCGGCGGCACCTCGGCCGACATCGGCATCGTCACCGAGGGCGGCTTCGGCGAGGCGACGGCGCGCGACACCTGGATCGCCGGCTTCCCGGTGCTGGTGCCGATGATCGACGTGCACACGATCGGCGCCGGCGGCGGTTCGATCGCCTTCGTCGACCAGGCCGGCGCCTTCAAGGTCGGGCCGCGCTCGGCCGGCGCGGTGCCCGGCCCGGCCGCCTACGGCCGCGGCGGCACCAAGGCGACGGTCACCGACGCCAACGTCGTGCTGGGCCGGCTCGACGGCGGCAACTTCCTGGGCGGCGGCATGTCGCTCGACGAGGTCGCGGCGCGCCGGGTGATCGGCGAGCTGGCGCGCGAGCTCGGCCTGTCGGACCGCGAGGCGGCCGAGGGCGTCGTAACCCTGATCAACGCCAACATGGCCAACGCCATCCGCTCGCGCACCGTCCAGAAGGGCATCGACCCGCGCGACTACGCCCTGGTGGCGTTCGGCGGCGCCGGGCCGCTGCACGGCGCGGAGGTCGCCGACATGCTGGGCATCCCCGAGGTCATCGTGCCGCCGCATCCCGGCATCACCTCGGCGGTCGGCCTGCTGATCAGCGACCTGCGCTACGACGCCATCCGGACCTCGTTCCAGGTCTCGGGCGCCGCCGACCTGGCGCGCATCAACGCCTACTTCGCGGCCATGCAGGCCGAGCTCGAGGCGCGCTTCGCGGCCGACGCGATCGACCTCGCCCAGGTCCGCTTCGAGCGTCGCGGCGACCTGCGCTACGTCGGCCAGGGCTACGAGCTCAAGGTGCCGATGCCGGCCGGCACGATCGACGAGGCGGCCCTGGCCACCGCCTTCCAGGCGTTCCACGACATCCATCGCCGCGAGTACGGCCATCACTTCGCCGGCTCGGCGATCGAGATCGTCAACCTGCGCCTGGTCGGCGCCGCCAGCGCCGCGGCGATCGCCCGGCCGACGGTCGCCGGCGGCAAATCGCTCGAGGCGGCGACGGTACGCACCGGCAGCTGCACCTTCCGCGTCGACGGCCAGCTCGCCGACTATCCGACGGTCTACTGCCGCCGCGACCTGCTGCCGGTCGGCGATCGCCTGGCCGGCCCGGCGATCGTGCTGCAGATGGACTCGACCACCGTGGTGCCGCCGCGGCACACGTTCGAGGCGGATGCCGCCGGGAACCTGATCGTGCGGAAGACCGATGCCTAGCTGTTTTGGACCGCGCGCATCCTGCGCGCTCAGACCATCAGAAAGATGCGCGCCTGGAGGCGCGCGGTCCGCGAGATGATGAGGAGCACGCCATGACCACCGCCGCCCGCCGCCAGCCGGCATCGAAGCCCGACCGCATCGATCCGATCACCACCAGCGTGATCCAGGGCGCGCTCGAGAACATCGCGATCGAGATGGGCTACAAGCTGATGCGCATGAGCTACTCCTCGATCATCCGCGAGTCGGAGGATTTCGGGGCGGCCCTTGTCGACGCTGAAGGCCGCGGGCTGGCCGAATCGGCGCAGTCGACGCCGCTCCAGTCGGGCCCGATCCCGGGCTACGTGCGCGGCGTGCTGCGCATCCTGGCCGAGCGCGGCGACCAGTTCAGGCCGGGCGACGTCCTCATGCACAACGACGCCTATTCCGGCGCCAGCCACGGGCCCGACGTCGCCTTCATCGTGCCGGTGTTCGTCCAGGGCCGGCTGATCGGCTTCGCGGCGACCACGGCGCATCATCTCGACATCGGCGCCCTGTCGCCCGGCTCGTGCGGCATCGTCGAGGCGATCGACGCCTATGCCGAGGGCCTGCAGTTCAAGGCCATCAAGGTCTACGACCGCGGCGTGAAGAACGACATGGTGTGGCAGATCGTGCGCGACAACATCCGCGCCTCCGACCTGGTGGTCGGCGACATGGACGCCCAGGTGGCGGCGGCGCGGATCGGCGCCGAGCGCATGGCCGAGCTGGTCGAGCGCTACGGGCTCGACATCTTCGACCAGGCCTGCGACGCGCTGATGGACCATGCCGAGCGCCTGATGCGCCAGGCGATCGCCCGCCTGCCCGACGGCGTCTATCGCGCCGAGTCGGCGATCGACGGCTATCTCGACAGCGACGATCCGGCCAAGAAGGAGCTGCCGCTGGTCGTCACCATCACGAAGAAGGACGACAGCCTGACCGTCGATCTCACGGGCACGGCGCCGCAGGTCCCCGACCGGCCGATCAACATGCCGCTCGAGGGCACCGCCGACATCGCGATCTGGCTGACCATCCGCTCGGTGCTGCTCGACACCGCGGTGCACGGCCACATCCCGGTCAATGCCGGACTGATCCGGCCGATCACCATCGTGGCGCCCAAGGGTTGCCTGGCCAACCCGACCTTCCCGGCGCCGACCATCGCCCGCTTCTGCCCGGGCAACGCGCTGGCCGACACGGTGATGAAGGCGCTGGCCCAGGCGGTGCCGGGCAACGTCTCGGCCGGCATCGGCAACCTCAAGGTGATCGCCTTCTCGGGGCTCAAGGACGAGACCCATTGGGTGCACATGGAGATCTTCGAGGGGTCGTACGGCGGCCGCCCCGGCAAGGACGGCATGGACGCCGTCGACACGCTCTACGCCAACACGCGCAACAACCCGATCGAGGACATCGAGACCCATCTGCCGCTGCGCGTGCTGCGCTACGAGCTGCGCGAGGACGTCGCCGGCGCCGGCCAGTGGCGCGGCGGGCTGGGCTCGGTGCGCGAGTTCGCGTTCCTGGGCGATGGCGGCGCCTCGGTCGAGGGCGAGGGCCATCGCTATCGGCCATGGGGCTTCCTGGGCGGCGGCGAGGGCATGCCGGCCAAGCTCGACCTGGTGCTGCCGGGCGGCGCGGCGCGGCCCCTGCCCTCCAAGGTGCCGCACATGAACATCGCCGAGGGCGGCCGCTTCGTGTGCTACGGCCCGGCCGGCGGCGGCTACGGCAATGCTCTCGAGCGCGATCCCGCCAAGGTCGCCGACGACGTGCTCGACGGGCTGATCACGGTCGACACGGCGCGCCGCGACTACGGCGTCGTGGTCTCGGCGGCCGGGGTCGTCGACGCGGCGGCGACGGCGGCCCTGCGCGCCAGCCGGGCGGCCGCTTGAGGCGTTCAGCCGGCCGGCGGCAACAGGCGGTCGACGGCGCGACGCCACACCGCCTGCGCCGCCTCGAGCGACAGGCCGTGGCAGTGGCGAAGCTGGTCCCAGCTCTCGAAGCTGGTCAGGATGGCGAGCGCCAGCGCGGTCTCGTGGCGCGCCGCCTCGTCGAGCGTCGCGAGCTCGGGCGCGTACATCAGCTTGATGCGCTCGAGATTGCCGAGGCGAACCATCCGGACGCGGGTGGCGAGCTCGGGCAGCTGGCCGGGCTGGGTGATCATCCGCCACAGCGGCAGCCACTTCTCGCAGGCCAGCGCGCGCGTTCCCGTGTGCGAGGCGATGCGGGTCGCCCGATCGGCGTCGACGTCGCGGGCCGCCGCCTCGGTCTGGCCGAGGACGATGGCATGGTCGGCGGTCGCGAGGCTGAGCGCGTTGAGATCGCTGAAGCGCTCGAAGATCGAGCGCACCGAATAGCCCGCCGCCTCGGCGATCTGGTTGGCGGTCGGCATGCCCGACCCGCGGCTCAGCAGGTCGAGATAGGCCTCGATGATGGCCCGGCGCGTCTGCTCGCTGCGCCGGCGGCGACCGTCTAGCCTAACCTCAGGCTCCGCCGGCTGCCTCGCGCCATCGGAAGTGATCATGGCTCCACGCCCCCTTCACAGCCGGGCGCCTGACACCGGCCGATTTGACGCCTTGTATTAACCCCACACCGGCTGTGTGATGACGTACAATGAAGGCCGGCGCAAGGCAGAGCTGCATTGACGTTGCAATTGGCGGCCGGCGGCGGGTGACGGAGCGAGAGTCGAGGGGGAAGACCATGTGGAGCAACACCGCGGCGATCGGCCTGGTCGCGTGCCTGTGCGCCGGCAGCGCCGTGGCCCAACAGGGACGCGAGCTGTCGACGACGGCGTTGAGTCGCTGCGCCGGCAAGGTCGGCAGCGAGATCCGCCAGGCCGATCCGGCCTTCCCGACCTTCGGCCTCGACGGCATTCCGTGGATCACGGTCGATCGCACCGACGAGCAGGTCGGCAGCCAGCCGATCGCCACCACGATCAGCGGCACCGGCTGGCGCCGCCGCCGCGACGGCACCGAGGTGCCGTATCGCTACACCTGCGTGCTCGACGCCGAGGGCCAAGCTGTGATGTTCCACGCCACCCCGCTGCAGCGCAATCTCGGCGACGCGCTGCCGCCCGCCATCGTCATCGAGGGCGCGGCCGGCTACCGCGAGCGCATGGCGCTGCCGCGCGGCGTCGAGCTGCAGGTCCAGCTGATCGACACCAGCCGCTCGCCGCAGGGCGAGGTCCTGACCGAGCAGGTGGTGCGCAGCGGCTGGCAGGTCCCCATACCGTTCTCGCTGCGGCTGCCCAAGGACCTGTCGCTCGCCGGCCGCAAGCTCGAGATCACCGCCCGCTTCGTGCTGGCCCGCCAGCCGCTGTTCCAGCTCGAGGAGAAGCGGCCGCTGTCCGAACAGGACCTGCACAAGTTCATCCTGCTGACCCTGAGCAAGGTCGACGGCGCCTCCTCGGCCAATGCCCCGGCCCAGCCGCGCTGAGCGGCAGCTGCGGCTCGGCGTCTTCGTCCAGGCGCCCGGCCACCATGTCGGCGGCTGGCGCCATCGCGACGCGGTGAGCAGCGGCTGGCCGAACCTCGGCCTGATGCAGTCGATCGCCGCCACCGCCGAGCGCGGCCGCTTCGACCTGTTCTTCCTCGGCGACGGCTTCGCCACCGGCTACGACGAGCATCCCGCGACGATCGGCAAGTTCGAGCCGCTCACCCTGCTCGCCGCCCTGGCCATGGGCACCTCGCGCATCGGCCTCGCCGCCACCGCCTCGACGACCTACGGCGAGCCCTATCACGTCGCCCGCGCCTTCGCCTCGCTCGACCACCTGTCGGCCGGGCGCGCCGCCTGGAACGTCGTGACTACGGCCTACGACAAGTCGGCCGCGGTGTTCGGCCGGGCCCATCCGCCGCACGCCGAGCGCTACGCCATCGCCGAGGAGTTCGTCACCGCCTGCCGCCTGCTGTGGGACAGCTGGGACGACGACGCCTTCGTCGGCGACAAGGCGGGCGGCCGCTTCGTCCGACCGGGCAGCCTGCACCCGCCGCGCTTCGCTGGGCGCTACCTGTCGGTGCAGGGCGCGCTCAACGTGCCGCGGCCGCCGCAGGGCCATCCGGTGCTGATCCAGGCCGGCTCGTCGGGTCCCGGCCAGGCGCTGGCGGCGCGCATCGCCGACGTCGTGTTCACGGCCCAGAACGACATGGTCGAGGCGACGGCCTTCCGCCGCGACCTGCGGGCGCAGGCGGCGCAGGCCGGGCGCCGGCCCGACCGGGTCCTGGTGATGCCCGGGGTCATGCCGGTGGTCGGGCGCACGCGGCAGGAAGCCGAGTCGATGCTGGCCGAGCACGGCGCCCTGATGGACCCGCTCCAGGCCCTGACCGTGCTGTCGGAACGGCTGGGCGCCGACCTGTCGGCGTATCCGCTCGACGGCCCGGTGCCGGACCTGCCGGACACCGAGCACCTGAAGAGCCGTGCCGCCCTGCTGCTGCACACGGCGCGCCGCGACCATCTGACCCTGCGCCAGCTCGGCAACCGGGTCGCCGCGGCGCGCGGCCATCTGCTGCTGGTCGACACGCCGGACGCCATCGCCGCGACCCTGGCGCGGTGGTTCGAGGCCGGCGCGGCCGACGGCTTCAACGTCATGCCGCCGTTCTTTCCCGGCCAGTTCGAGGCCTTCGTCGACGGCGTGGTGCCGCGCCTCCAGGCGCGCGGCCTGTTCCGCACGGACTATGCGGGATCGACCCTGCGCGAGCATCTCGGGCTGCCCCGTCCGGCCCGCTCGGACGACCCGGGGAAATCCGGCTCTTGCGCTTCGTCGCCCGACGCCTGATATACCTCGGTCGAGGGACCGGTGTGGGCGGAGCAGTCGCCAACCCGGTCAGATCCGGAAGGAAGCAGCCGTAACGAATTCGCTTCGGGTCATGCCGGTCCCTCACCCCGTTCGTCGCGCGCGCCGCCGCGATGGCGGGTCGGCCGGGCGCGACGACCGCCAGGCCCCAGGGGCCGCGGCAGGCAGCGGGTCTCAGCCATGACGGAAGCCGCGTCCTCGCTTCCCTACCGGGTCCTCGCCCGCAAGTACCGGCCCGTCGACTTCACCACCCTGATCGGCCAGGAAGCCATGGTGCGCACCCTGCGCAACGCCATCGCCAGCGGCCGCATCGCGCACGCCTTCATGCTCACCGGGGTGCGCGGGGTCGGCAAGACCACGACGGCCCGCATCATCGCCCGCGCGCTCAACTGCGTCGGGCCGGACGGCAGCGGCGGCGCCACCGTCGATCCCTGCGGCGTCTGCGACAGCTGCAAGGCGATCAGCGAGGACCGCCACGTCGACGTCATCGAGATGGACGCCGCCTCGCGCACCGGCATCGACGACGTCCGCGAGCTGATCGAGGGCGTGCGCTACCGGCCGGTCTCGGCGCGCTACAAGGTCTACATCATCGACGAAGTGCACATGCTGTCGGAGAAGGCCTTCAACGCGCTCCTGAAGACCCTCGAGGAACCGCCGCCGCACGTGAAGTTCCTGTTCGCCACCACCGAGATCCGCAAGGTGCCGGTGACAGTGCTGAGCCGCTGCCAGCGCTTCGACCTCAAGCGGGTGCCGCAGGACACCTTGATCGAGCATTTCGGCCGCATCGCCGCGGCCGAGAAGGTCGAGGTGTCGCCGGAAGCCCTGACCCTGCTGGCCCGCGCCGCCGACGGCTCGGTGCGCGACGGCCTGTCGATGCTCGACCAGGCGATCGCCCATGGCGGCGGCGTGGTCGACGCCGCGCAGGTCCGCGACATGCTGGGGCTGGCCGACCGCGGCCGCGTCCTCGACCTGTTCGAGAAGACCATGCACGGCGACGCCGCCGCGGTGGTGACGGCGCTGGGCGAGATGCACGATGCCGGCGCCGACCCGGTGGTGGTGGTGCAGGACCTGCTCGAGCTGACGCACTGGGTGACCCGGCTCAAGGTCAGCGAGGAGGCCGGCGCCAACGTCGCCGACAGCGAGCGCGAGCGCGGCCTCGCGATGGCGAGGAGGCTCACCATGGGCGCCCTGTCGCGGGCCTGGACCCTGCTGCTCAAGGGCCTGCAGGAGACCCTGGCGGCGCCCTCGCCGGCCCGCGCCGCCGAGATGGCGCTGATCCGGCTGTGCTACGCCGCCGACCTGCCGACCCCGTCGGACGCCCTCAAGGCGCTGCAGGCCGGCGGCGCCGGCGCGGCGCCGGCGGCGGCCGCCCCGCCCGCCCGCGCGGCGGCGGAGGCGGCGCCACGGCGGTGCGCAGCGGCGTGCAACCCTCCATCGTTGCGGCCGCCGCCGCTCCCCGCCCTCGCGCCGGCGGCCCACGCCCCGGCCGCCGCGACCGCGGTCGCCGCCGCCGTGGCGCCGCAGCCCGCCGCCGCCCCGCCCAACCCGCGCAGCTTCACCGAGGTCGTGGCGTTGTTCGAGACGCGGCGCGAGGCCCGCCTGGTGCATCATCTGATGCATCACGTGCACGAGGTCCGCTGCGAGCCCGGCCTGATCGAGTTCCGGCCCGAGCCCAAGGCGCCGACCGATCTCGCGGCGCGGGTCAGCGAATTGCTCGGCCAGTGGACCGGCCGGCGCTGGCTGGCCTCGGTGTCCTCGGCGCCCGGCAAGCCGACCCTGATCGAGCAAAAGGCGGCCAAGGGCGACGAACTGCGCAGCCGGGCCGAGAGCGATCCGCTGGTCCAGGCGATTCTCAAGACCTTCCCCGGCGCCCGCCTCGAGGCGGTGCGCCGCAAGGGCGAGCAGACGTCGATGGTGGCCGAGCTGGCCGGCCCGGTCGACGAGCCGGTGGCCGAGGAATATCCCGCCGACGACGACATCCCGGAAAGCGAGTTCTGAATGTTCGACAAGCTCAAGGACCTGGGCGGCCTGATGCAGCAGGCGCAGCAGATGCAGCAGAAGATGCAGGAGCTGCAGGCGACCCTGGAGCGCCTCGAGATCCAAGGCACCTCCGGCGCCGGCCTGGTCAAGGTCACGGTCAACGGCAAGAACGAGATGCGCAAGGTCGAGATCGACGCCTCGCTGTTCGTGCCGGCCGACAAGGGCGTGGTCGAGGACCTGATCGTCGCCGCCGCCAACGACGCCCGCAGCAAGGTCGAGCAGACCGTGCAGGAGCAGATGCGCGGCATCACCGGCGGGCTGCCGCTGCCCCCGGGCTTCAAGATCTGACCGGCGCCGCCCGACGGCGATGAACGGTCCCGAGATCGAGCGGCTGATCCAGCTGCTGGGCCGGCTGCCGGGTCTGGGCCCGCGCTCGGCGCGGCGCGCCGCGCTGCACCTCCTGAAGAAGCGCGAGACCCTGATGCAGCCGCTCGGCACCGCCCTGGCCGACGCGGCGCGGGCCATTCGGCCGTGCGCCACCTGCGGCAACCTCGACACCGTCGATCCGTGCTCGATCTGCCGCGACGGCCAGCGCGACCACGGCCTGATATGCGTCGTCGAGGATGTCGGCGACCTGTGGGCGATGGAGCGCGGCCGCATCTTCAACGGCCGCTATCACGTGCTCGGCGGCTCGCTGTCGGCGCTCGACGGGATCGGTCCCGACGAGCTGAATGTCGCCGGCCTGATCGCGCGGGTCTCCGCAGGCGGCGTGCGCGAGATCATCCTGGCGACCAATGCCACGGTCGACGGCCAGACCACGGCGCACTATCTCGCCGACCGGCTGGCGGCGCTCGCCGTGCCGGTGACCCGGCTGGCGCACGGCGTGCCGGTCGGCGGCGAGCTCGACTGGCTCGACGAGGGCACCCTGGCCACCGCGCTGAAGGCGCGGCGGGCGCTCTGAGCCCCGAGACGCTCGGCGCGCTCGCGGTCGCCCTGGCCGCCGGCTGGGCGAGCGGGCTCAACACCTATGCCGCCGTGCTGGTGCTCGGCCTGGCCGAGCGGCTCGGCCTGGTCGCCCTGCCGCACGACCTGCAAGTCCTGGCCTCGCCCTGGGTGCTGGCCGTCGCGGCGATGCTGTTCGCGCTGAACTTCCTGGCCGACAAGGTGCCCTACGTCGACATGGTGAACGACCTGCTGCACACCGTGGTGCGCATCCCGGCCGGCGCCGTGCTGGCCTACGGCGCCGCCGCCGGCGTCAGCCCCGAGGTCGCCGCCGTGGCCGGCCTGCTCGGCGGCACCCTGGCGGCCGGCAGCCACGTCGCCAAGACCGGCACGCGGGCCCTGATCAACACCTCGCCGGAGCCGTTCAGCAACATCGCCGCCTCGCTGGCCGAGGACGTGTCGGTGGTCGGCGGGCTGGTGCTGGCGATCGCCCATCCGCTGGTCTTCCTGGTCCTCCTGGCGGTGTTCGTCGCCCTGCTGGTCTGGCTGCTGCCGCGGCTGCTGCGGCTGGCCCTCATGCCGTTGCGTCGCCTGGCGAACCGCCGACGCCAGCCCTGATCCCGCAAGGCTCGGTCTGCGTAAGTGGATGACGGGAAGGCTTTCCTTCGCGCCCCGGCGCGCTACATTGTCCATCGTCCATGTTCATCCGCCAGAACATCCAGACCTTGCGGTTCTTCCGCACGACGCCGGCGATGCGCTGCCCTTACCTGCCGCATCGGCTGGAAACCAAGCTCGTGACCGAGCTGAGCGGTCCCGACGCCATCCCGCAGCACGACACCCTGACCGACGCCGGGTTCCGGCGCTCGCACCACTTCGTCTACAAGCCGCTGTGCGACGGATGCCGGGCCTGCGTGCCGGTGCGCATCCGGGTCCGCGACTTCGAGCCCAACCGCGCCCAGCGCCGCATCCAGCGGCGCAACGAGCACGTCCACGCAGTCGAGGTCCAGGCGCTGGCCACCGGCGAGCAGTACGCCCTGTTCTCGCGCTACGTGCTGGCTCGCCATCGCGACGGCGACATGGCCGACATGGACTTCGACGACTACCGCGCCATGGTCGAGGAAAGCCCGGTCGACACGGCGCTGATCGAGTTCCGCGAGGATTCGCCGGACGGCAAGCTGGTCGGCGGCTGCCTGGTCGACTGGCTGTCGAGCGGCGTGTCGGCGGTCTACAGCTTCTTCGATCCGCAGGATCCGCGGCGCGGGCTGGGAACCTATATGATCCTGTGGCTGGCCGACGCCGCCGCGCGGCGCGGCCTGCCCTACGTCTATCTCGGCTACTGGATCGCCGATTCGAGCAAGATGGCCTACAAGCGTGCCTTCCGGCCGCTCGAGCATTTCGGACCCGAGGGCTGGGTCGAGCTGCCCGCATCGTAGGCAGTCCTCACGCTTTGGCGACTTGACGCAGGTCGGCGCTTGCCCGAACAGTCGCGGACGCTAGATTGATTTCGCGTGCCACGTTATGAGAAGGCGTCCGGGTTGCGAGGCCGGGCGCCGGACGACAAGAACTCGCGCAGGGGAGTGGGATGCGGGCATTGCTAGCCTTCAGCTCGTTGATCGATACCGTCAACGAAAAGATTGGCGTCGTGTGCAACTGGTTGGTCCTGCTGGCGTGCATCGTCAGCGGCGGCAATGCCATGGTGCGCTACGCCTACGACACAAGCTCGAACGCCTGGCTCGAGATCCAGTGGTACATGTTCGCCGTCATCGTGATGTTCGGCGCCTCGTACACGCTGAAGCGCAACGAGCACGTCCGAGTCGACCTGTTCTACATGACGCTCAGCCGGCGCGGGCAGCTGTGGGTCGACATCCTCGGCGCCCTGTTCTTCCTGCTGCCGACCTGCCTGATCTTGGCCTGGTTGAGCTGGCCGTTCTTCATGCAGGCCTACGCGGTCGGCGAGCAGTCGTCGAACGCCGGCGGGCTGTTGCGCTGGCCGATCAAGCTGGTGCTGCCGGTCGGCTTCGTGCTGGTCGCCCTGCAGGGCTTGTCCGAGTTGATCAAGCGCGTCGCCTTCCTGAACGGCATCCCGGTCGAAAGTCTCGAAGCACACTACGAGAGGCCGACGCAATGATTCCTCTCGAGTGGATGCCGCCGCTGATGTTCGGCGGCCTCGTCGTGTTCATGATCATCGGCTACCCGGTGGCCTTCTCGCTGGCGGCGGTCGGGTTCTTCTTCGGCTTCCTGTCGATCGAGATGGGCTACTTCACGATGGCCTTCATGCAGGCCATCCCGGGCCGCGTGTTCGGCAGCATCCTGTCGAACGAGCTGCTGCTGGCCATCCCGTTCTTCACCTTCATGGGCGCCATCCTCGAGAAATGCGGCCTGGCCGAGGACATGCTGGAATCGATGGGCCAGCTGTTCGGCCCGATCAAGGGCGGGCTGGGCTACTCGACGATCATCGTCGGCTTCATCCTCGGCGCCATCACCGGCACCGTGGCCGCGCAGGTCATCGCCATGGCGCTGATCACCCTGCCGGTGATGATGCGCTACCGCTACGACATGCGCTACGCCACCGGCGTGCTGGCGGCCTCGGGCACCATCACCCAGCTGGTGCCGCCGTCGCTGGTGCTGGTGGTGCTGGCCGACCAGCTCGGTCGTTCGGTCGGCGACATGTATCTCGGCGCCTGGGGCCCGTCGCTGCTGCAGATCGCCCTGTTCGCCGGCTACACCTTCTACCTCACCATCGTGAAGCCCGAGGCCCTGCCGCCGGTGCCGCGCACGCTGTTCGGCCGCGAGCTGCTGGTCAAGTGCGCCTGGGGCATCATTCCGGCGGCGGTGCTGATCTTCCTGGTGCTGGGCACCATCATGATGGGCCTCGCGACGCCGACCGAGGCGGGCGCCATGGGCACGATCGGCGCCATCGTGCTGGCGGTGGTGCGCAACGCGCCGCTCACCCGGTTCGACAAGATCGCCTTCTACGGCGGCTGCGCCGCCGCGATCGCCGGCGCCATCGTCGGCCTGTTCGCGTTCAAGTCGCTGCTCTTCCAGGCTTTCTTCACGATCATGTTCGCCGCCATCATCTGGCTGTCCTGGCGCGCCTGGCAGGTCAAGGACCTGCGCGAGCTGATCGTCCAGGCCTTCCAGGCGACGATGCGCATCACCGCGATGGTCGCCTTCATCCTGGTCGGTGCCACCTGCTTCTCGATCACCTTCCAGGGCGTCGACGGCAACCGGTGGGTCGAGCACCTGATGTCGAACCTGCCGGGCGGCGTGTGGGGCTTCCTGGTCGTCGTCAACCTGTTCGTCTTCTTCCTCGCCTTCTTCCTCGACTTCTTCGAGATCGCCTTCATCATCGTTCCGATGCTGGCGCCGGTGGCGCAGAAGATCCTGACGCCGGTGGTCGGCGCCGACGCCGCCCTGATCTGGTTCGGCGTCATGCTGTGCGTGAACATGCAGACCTCGTTCATGCACCCGCCGTTCGGCTTCGCGCTGTTCTACCTGCGCAGCGTGGCGCCCAAGGAGGTCAAGAGCAGCGACATCTACTGGGGCTCGATCCCCTGGGTGCTGCTGCAGCTGATCATGGTGATCATCGTGATCGCCCTGCCGCAGTCGGTGACCTACTTCCTCGACGCACCGTCGACCGTCGATCCGAGCAAGGTCAAGATCGAGATCCAGGCGCCGCCGACCGACGACGCGCCGCCGCCGGTGTTCGGCACGCCGCCCAAGTAGGCGGCGTCACCGCCGGGCAAAGAAAAAGCCCCGCCGGGCGACCGGCGGGGCTTTTCCGTTGCGACGGAAGCGCGGGCCTAGCGGCCCTGCGCCGACATCGAGAAGTTGAAGTTGTCGAAGGTGTTCTCGGCGACGCGGAACCACAGGTTCTCGTCGGTGCGGAAGGCCTTCAGGCTGTCGTAGATCTTCTTGAACTTGGGATCCTTGGCCGACAGCTCGTCGTAGTACTTGTAGGCTTCCAGGAAACACGGCTCGAGAACCGTGCGCGGGAACGGCCGCAGCTCGGTGCCGGCCGCCACCAGGCGACGCAGCGCCGGCGGGTTGCCGGCATCGTACTTCGGCACCATCCACGAGGTGACGCGGCCGGCCGCCGCCTCGACCATCGCCTGGTACTGCTTGGGCAGCTTCTCCCACGCCTGATTGTTGATGTAGAGCGAGCCGACCGACGCGCCTTCCCACCAGCCCGGATAGTAGTAGTACTTGGCGACCTTGTTGAAGCCGAGCTTCTCGTCATCGTAGGGGCCGACCCATTCGCAGGCGTCGATCGTGCCCTTCTCGAGTGCCGGATAGATGTCACCGCCGGCGATCTGCTGCGGCACGACGCCGAGGCGCTCGAGGATCAGGCCGGCGAAGCCGCCGACCCGGAACTTGAGCCCCTTCATGTCGTCCATCGACTTGATTTCCTTGCGGAACCAGCCGCCCATCTGGCAGCCCGTGCCGCCGAAGGTGAAGGAGCGGAAATTGTACTCCTTGTAGAACTCGTTGATCAGCTCGTGGCCGCCGCCGAATTCCAGCCAGGCATAGTACTGGCGCTGGTTCATCGAGAACGGCAGGCCGGTCTCGAACACGAAGTTCGGATGCTTGCCGAAGTAGTAGTAGGCCGCCGTCTGGCCGGCCTCGACGGTGCCGTTCTGAACCGCGTCGGCGACCTGCAGGCCGGGCACGATCTCGCCCGCCGCGAAGGGCCGTACCTGGAACTTGCCGTCCGACATCTCGCCGACGATCTTGGCGAACACCTCGGAGCCGCCGTACAGCGTGTCGAGCGACTTGGGGAAGCTCGACGTCAGGCGCCACTTCACTTCCGGCATGCTCTGGGCGATCGCCGGCGCGGCGACCGTCGTGGCGGCGGCCACGCCCGCGGCGCCGACGCCCGCGGTCTTGATGAATTTCCTACGCTGCATTTCCTTGCCTCCCTGAGGGGATACCCACACGGTCCCCATTGTGACTGCAACACTGGCACGCGGAATTTCGTTTGAAAAGGCGCCGCGAGGCCTGCCCACCGTCTTTTGAAGCAGGCAGCCCCGCGGCGCCTTTTCCGCTTCTATAAATCCCTGCCAGGTGCCGCCGCGGCCGCCGGAGCCCGGGCAAAAGAAAACCCCGCCTGAGGCGGGGTTTCCAGTGCGTCGCGGAGCGCTGCGGCGGCTACAGCTTGTTGTTGGCCGACTGGCGCGCCATGAAGTTGTCGAAGGTGTTCTCGACGACGCGGAACCACAGGACCTCCTCGTTGCGGAAGGGCTTCCACGAGTCGTAGACCTTCTTGAACTTGGGGTTCTTGGCCACCGTCTCGGCGTAGAGCTCGTTGGCGGCGTTGAAGCAGGCCTCCATGACCGACTGCGGGAACGGCAGGAACTTGGTGCCGGCCGCGACCAGCTCGCGCAGCGCCTTGGGATTGAGCACGTCGTACTTGGCGACCGAGCGGACGTTGGTCTCGGCGGCGGCGCTGTTGATCGCCTCCTTGTAGAGCGGCGGCAGAGCGTCCCAGGCCTTGAGGCCGACGTAGAGCGACAGCGCGGCGCTGCCTTCCCACCAGCCGGGGTAATAGTAGTACTGGGCGACCTTGTTGAAGCCGAGCTTCTGGTCGTCGTAGGGACCGACCCATTCGGCGGCGTCGATCGTACCCTTCTCCAGCGCCGGATAGATGTCGCCGCCGGCGAGCTGCTGCGGCACCAGGCCGAGCTTGGTGAGCACCTGGCCGGCGAATCCGCCGATGCGCATCTTGACGCCCTTGAGGTCCTCCGGCGTCTTGATCTCCTTGCGCCACCAGCCGCCCATCTGGGCGCCGGTGTTGGAGAGCAGGAACGACATGATGTTGTAGTCCTTGTAGAACTCCCGCATCATTTCGAGGCCGCCGCCATAGTACACCCAGGCATTGTGCTGGCGGGTGTTGAGGCCGAACGGCACGGCGGTGTCGAAGGCGAAGGTCGGGTCCTTGCCGACATAATAGTAGGCCGCGGTATGGCCGCACTCGACGGTCTCGTTCTGGACCGCGTCGACGACCTGCAGGCCGGGGACGATCTCGCCGGCTGCGAACACGCGGACCTGGAACTTGTTGTCGGTCAGCGCCGCGACGCGCTTGGCGAAGTCCTCGCCGGCGCCATAGATCGTGTCGAGCGACTTCGGGAAGCTCGACGCCAGGCGCCACTTGATCTCGGGCATCGACTGGGCGATGGCCGGCGCGGCGACGGTACCGGCAGCGGCGACCGCGGCGCCGCCGACACCGGCGGTGCGCAGAAACTTGCGACGTTGCATTGGAATAACCCTTACCCTGAAGCGCTTATACGCATTTTGCGGCGCGAACCGGCGCCGGCGCGGCGGGTTATGGCACAGCGCACAGACGCTGAAAAGGCACGGTCAGGCAAAAGAAAACCCCGCCGGAGCGGGGTCTTCGCGACGCCTCGGGGGCCTACAGCCTGTTGGCCGCCGAAAGCCGGGCCATGTAGTTGTCCAGCGTGTTCTCGACGACGCGGAACCACAGCACCTCCTCGGCGCGGAACGGCTTCCACTGCTCGTAGATCTTCTTGAACCGGGCGTTCTTGGCCATGGTCTCGTCGTAGACCTGGTTGGCGGCGGCGTAGCAGGCGTCAAGGATGGCGGCGCTGAACGGCGTCAGCTTGGTGCCGGCGGCGACCAGCTCGCGCAGCGCCTTGGGGTTCTGGGCGTCGTACTTGGACAGCATCCAGGTATGGGCCTTGGCCGCCGACGCCTCGAGGATCGCCTGGTAGGACTTCGGCAGCTCGTTCCACTTGCCCAGGTTGACGTACGCCGACAGCTGCGGACCGGCCTCCCACCAGCCGGGGTAGTAGTAGTACTGCGCGACCTTGTTGAACCCGAGCTTGAGGTCGTCGTAGGGACCGACCCACTCGGCGGCGTCGATCGCCCCCTTCTCGAGCGCCGGATAGATGTCGCCGCCGGCGATCTGCTGGGGCACTACGCCGAGCTTGCTCAGCACCTCGCCGGCGAAGCCGGAGGTGCGCATCTTGAGCCCCTTGAGGTCGTCGACGGTCTTGATCTCCTTGCGGAACCAGCCGCCCATCTGGCCGCCGGTGTTGCCGCACGGCATGGCGTGGATGTTGAAGTCCTTGAAGAAATCGGCCAGCGCCTCGCGGCCGCCGCCGAAGTTCATCCAGGCATCCTGCTGGCGGGCCGTCAGCCCGAACGGGATGGCGCAGTCGAGCGCGAAGGTCGGGTCCTTGCCGACATAGTAGTACGAGGCGGTGTGGCCCATCTCGACCGTGCCGTTCTGCACGGCATCGGCGACCTGCAGCCCGGGCACCACCTCGCCGGCGGCGAACAGGCGGATCTGGAACTTGTTGTCGGTCGCCTCGGCGACCGAGCGGGCCATCACTTCGGCGGCGCCGTAGATCGTGTCGAGCGACTTGGGGAAGCTCGAGGCGAGGCGCCACTTCAGCTCGGGGGCCGTCTGGGCGATCGCCGGCGCGGCGAGGGTCGTGGCCGACGCGGCGGCAGCGCCGAGGCCGGCGCGGCGGATGAACTTGCGACGTTGCATGTGCGTACTCCGGAGGGACTCGATGGCGCGGGCCTATGGCACGCGCCACCGCCCGTCGAAAGAGTCAACGCATGTAGAGCAGGACGAGCGCCAATGCGCCCACTGCAATGCGGTACCAGGCGAACACGGCAAAACCATGCCGGCTGATGAAGCGTACGAAGGCCTCGACGACCAGCAGGGCGGCCAGGAAGGCGACGACGAAGCCGATCGCGATGATGCCGCTGCCGTGCCAGTCCAGGGTCGCCCAATTCTTGTAAAGATCGTAGACGGTCGCCCCCAGCATGGTCGGGATGGCGAGGAAGAACGAGAACTGGGCCGCGGTCGCGCGATCGACCCGCAGCGCCCGGGCGCCCATGATCGTGGCGCCCGCCCGGGACACGCCGGGGATCATCGCCAGGCACTGGCAGACACCGACAAGAAAGGCCGTCTTGAGATCGATCTCGTCGGTCGACTTGATGCGCGGCCGCAGCGCGAAGCGCTCGATCAGCAGGATCGCGATGCCGCCCAGGATCAGCGATACCGCGACCACCCACGGGCTGAAGAGCAGCGCCTTGATGTACTTGTGCGCCGCCACGCCGACCACCGCGGCGGGCAGGAAGGCGACCACCACGGCGGCCGCGAAACGCAGGGCGATCCGCTCGCGGGCCAGCACGCCGACCACCGTCTGGCCGATCTTGGCTCTGTAGAGAAAGCAGATGGCGAGGATCGCGCCGAGCTGGATGACGATCTCGAAGACCTTGCCGGGCGGTCCTTCGAAATGAAGCACTTCCTCGGCCAGGATGATGTGGCCGGTCGAGGATACCGGCAGGAACTCCGTGACCCCCTCGATCAGGCCGATCACCACGGCCTTCCAGATCAGCGACAGGTCCATGCCGTCAGTCCCGGAACCGGCGGGCGCGCGGCCAGCCCTTTTCGGGCATCCGGCCGGCCTGGGCCCGCTCGCCGCGCCAGAACTTGAGCTCGGCGGCCGGGATCGTGCGATTGGCCCACGGCAGGCCATCGGCCAGCCGGAAAGCCTGGGCGTCCGACAGGCGGTCGTCCTTGGACTTCTGCAGCAGCACGCCGCGCCCGCGCCCCATCTCGGGCACCTGCTCCAGGGGGAAGATCAGCAGCTTGCGGCCCTCGCTCAAGGCGGCGATCGAGTCGGCGCCCTCGGGCACAATGTTGAAGGCCTGCGCCTTCTCGTCGTCGGCCAGGTTCAGCACGGCCTTGCCGTTGCGGGTCTGGGCGACGACCTCGTCCTCGGGAACGATGAAGCCGCGGCCGGCGTCCGATGCCACCAGGAACTTCCGCCCGCCGCGCAGGACCTCGAGCTGGATGAGGTCCTGGTCGTTGCCCAGCTCGATCATCAGGCGGATCGGCTCGCCGTGGCCGCGGGCGCTCGGCAACTTGTCGCAGCCCAGCGTGTAGAAGCGCCCGTTGGTCGCGATCACCAGGATCTTGTCGGTCGATTGCGCATGCACCGCGAAGCGCGGGCCGTCGCCTTCCTTGAACTTCAGGTCGGCGGCGGCCTTGTCGTCGAGATGGCCCTTGGCGGCGCGGATCCAGCCCTTTTCCGAGCAGACGACGGTGATCGGCTCGCGCTCGACGAAGTCCTCGACTGCATGCTCGACCTCGACCGGCGCGTCGGCCAGTTCGGTGCGGCGCTTGCCCAGGGTCGTCCGCACGCCGAACTTGCGCTGGATCTCCTTGACCTCGGCCGCGATGCGCTCCCACTGCAGCTTGTCGTCCTTGAGCAGCGCCTTGAGGTCCTTGCGCTCGGCGGAGAGCTTCTTGTGCTCGCCCTTGATCTCGAACTCCTCGAGACGACGCAGGGCGCGCAGGCGCATGTTGAGGATTGCCTCGGCCTGCAGGTCGGTGAGGCCGAACTCGCGCATCATCACCGGCTTGGGCTCGTCCTCCTCGCGGATGATCTGGATCAGCCGGTCGAGGTTCAGGTAGGCGATCAGGTAGCCGTCGAGGATCTCCAGCCGGCGCTCGATCTCGGCCAGGCGGTGGCTCGAGCGCCGCACCAGCACCTCGCGGCGATGGTCGAGGAAGGCCTGCAGCGCCTCGCGCAGGTTCATGACCCGCGGCGTGTTGTCCTTGTCGAGGACGTTGAGGTTCAGCGGGAAGCGGATCTCGAGGTCGGTGAGCTTGAACAGCTGCTCCATCAGCAGCTCGGCCGGCACGTTGCCGGTGCGCGGCTCGAGCACGACGCGCACGTCCTCGGCCGATTCGTCGCGCACGTCCTCGAGGATCGGCAGCCGCTTGGCGTTGATGATCTCGGCGATGCGCTCGATCAGCTTGCCCTTCTGCACCTGGTAGGGAATCTCGGTGACGACGATCCGGTACTGGCCGCGCGGCAGCTGCTCAACCTGCCAGCGGGCGCGCAGGCGGAAGGCGCCGCGGCCGGTGCGGTAGGCCTCGACGATCGACTCGCGCGGCTCGACCAGCAGGCCGCCGGTCGGGAAGTCGGGCCCCTTCACTAGGTCGACCAGGGTCTCGATGCGGGCGTTCGGCGTGCGGATGAGATGCAACAGCGCGTCGCACAGCTCGCCGGCATTGTGCGGCGGGATCGAGGTCGCCATGCCGACGGCGATCCCGGCGGCGCCGTTGGCCAGCAGGTTGGGGAAGCCGCCGGGCAGCACCACTGGCTCCTGCGCCGTGCCGTCGTAGTTCGGCCGGAAGTCGACGGCGTCCTCGTCGATGCCGGCCAGCAGGGCTTCCGCCACCTCGGTGAGCCGCGCCTCGGTGTAGCGCATGGCCGCCGGGTTATCGCCGTCGATGTTGCCGAAGTTGCCCTGGCCCTCGATCAGCGGGTAGCGCGCCGCGAAGTCCTGGGCCAGCCGCACCAGGGCGTCGTAGATCGACTGGTCGCCGTGCGGATGGTACTGGCCGATCACGTCGCCGACCACGCGGGCGCTCTTCTTGAAGGCGCTGTTGGCGTCGAGGCGCAGCTGGCGCATGGCGAAAAGCAGCCGGCGATGCACCGGCTTCAGCCCGTCGCGGATGTCGGGCAGCGACCGCGCCATGATCGTCGACAGGGCGTAGGACAGGTAGCGCTCGCGCAGCGCCTGCCCGAATTGCACCGGCCTGACTTCCGCCAGCGAAACGACGTTGTTCGATTTGGCCATCAATGGAACTTGCGAGGGGGACGCAGCCGCAGTTCGTGCCGCAGCCGATGATTGTCTAGCGCTTCAGGGCTTCCATAAATCTCGACCGCGCGGCAGGCAAGCTCTTGTTCTGTGGCCAGAAAACGTGCCGCTCGAGGAAGAAGCCCGTGAGCTCGAGACCCTTGGCGATCTGCTCGCCGTCCTCGGCCAGGCCCCCCTCGACCAGGAACGACGGCAGCTCGAGCAGCTTGTCGCGGTAGGGCTCGGCGGCCGTGCGCGAGACGGCCCGGCCGCTGCGCGGCGAGACGTAGGCGAGGTCCTCGGTGCTGCCGGTCGCGGCGCAGCGCTCGAGGTCGAGACCGAAGCCCAGCTCCTGCAACAGGCCAAGCTCGAGGCGAACATAGAGGGCCGGCCAGCCGGCATGGCCGAGCGCTCCTAGGACGGCGAGACAGCCGGCGAACACCGCGGGATGCGGCTCGCGCTCGGGCAGCGTGGCATCGAGCACGCTGCACGCCGCCGACAGCCCGGCCAGGGACAGGGCATCGTCGAGCGCCCGCGCCGCATGGGCCTCGCGCCCCTCGCCCGTGAAGTGGCCGAGCTGATCGGAGAGACGGGCCCGCCATTCCAGGGCCAGCAGATTGCCGGGCTGCCAGAGCGGCCGCACCCGGCGTGAGGCGCCGGCCGTCACGTAGCCCGAATGGCGGCCATGGTCGCGCGTCAGAACCGAGGCGATCACGCCGGTCTCGCCATGCGCCCGCGCCGACAGGACGATGCCCTCGTCAGCCCAATCCATGCTTCCGGTATGACCGCTTTCCGAGACGCACGCCACAACGGGCGGCGGCGGCCCCGAAGGACCGCCGCCGCCGCGAGGAACCGACGGCTGAGGGCTGCCGGCTACCAGAGCCGGCGCGAGCCGAACAGGCTGACCAGGGTGTTCTCGTCGCGATGGCGGGCGCCCAGGGCCGCCCCGCCGCAGGCCGCCGCGCACGCTACCGCCAGGATGGCGGCGGCGGCGAAGGCGGCGATCAAGGCCGCCTTGCGGGCCGCCTCGGCGGCATCGCGCGCCTTCTGCTCGGCCGCCTTCAGATCGGCGAACGTCTCGTCGACCCGCTTCTCGGCCTCGGCCTGGGGCATGCCGGTCTGCTGGACCACGATCTGGGCCAGCATCGTGCGGTCCCGGGCGTCGAGCTGCGGGTTCTTGAGGTTGGCCGCGAAGGCGCGGGCGACCGGCGCCGCGAGGTCGGCGCGCGAGTCCCGACCGGCGGCCCCGGGCCCGGCATTGTCGCCGCCGCCGGTGGCGGGACCCGGCGCCAGGAGACGGTCCACGGCATAGTCGGTCGGCTGGACGGACAGGCGGCTCATCGCCTCGCCGGTGGCGGGATTGGCGGCTCCGCCGGCGGCGCCGGCGGCGGCCACGGCGCCCGTGGTCTGGAACACCGTCTTGACCGCGCCGGCAGCCCCCGACATGGCCAGCGCCGCCCCGACCACGATGGCCAGGGCCCACACGCCGAGGCCGTGCGCGCCGTCCCGGAAGTGGGTTTCCGTCAGGTTGCCGGCGCCCCACGGCTCGCGCGCCCGGCCGGCGACGTAGCCGCCGGCGCCGAAGCTCGCGACCGTGACCAGCAAGGCGTAGACCGCCGACAGGATGCCGAGGGCCTTGGCCGACAGGCCGGCATAGGGATAGGGCGACACGCCGGTCAGCCCGAGCGCCGCGCCGAAGGTCAGCAGCACAATCGAGATCGCGCTGGCGACCACGGTGCCGAGGATGACGGGGCCCCATTGCAGATAGAGCGGCACGACCGGTGCGACGACGGCAGCGGACTGGGGGGACGGAGCCGCGACCGCGGCCTGGGTTGCAACGACCATGATTTGTCTCCTCAGCGCAGTCCGAGCAGGGACAGGACGAACAACACGACCACGACGAGGCCGACGAGATAGATGATGGCGTTCATTAGGGAGCTCTCGCAAAAGGAGGAGGCGGACCGAAGGCCGGGGGCGAACCGAATGCCGCGCCGGCAAGCGTCAACTCAATGAGACACTCGGCGGATTGTTCCGCACGCGGACTGTGATCTTCGCAACCCGGCGGGTCGGCGATTGAGCAGCCCTCGCCGGCCGTGCCAAGCTGGCGCCTCCCCCGGCGCCCGAGTCAGCCCCATGAGTCCCATCGCCGCCGCCGCGACGGCCGCCCTCCTGATCATCGGCAGCGCCGCCGCCGGGGTGGTGCTGCGCTCGCGATTGCCCGAGGCGCATCTCACCGGCGATTCCAAGGACGTGATCAAGCTGGCGACGGCGCTCATCGCCACCCTGTCCGCCCTCGTCCTCGGCCTGCTGTTCGCGGCGACCCACGACTCGTTCGACGCCACCAGCGCCGCCGTCAGCCGCATGACCGCCGACGTCGCCGAACTCGACCAGCTGATGGTCGAGTACGGGCCGGAGGCCGACCCGGTGCGGGCCGCGTTGCGCCTCGAGGTGCAATGGCTGCTGGCGTCGCTGTGGCGGACCGAGGGGCCGGGCGGGACTGCGGGCGCGCGGCCGTTGCGCCACCAGGAAGGCATGATCGCCAAGGTACGCGACCTGGATCCTCACGGCCCCGTCCAGACCTCCCTGAAGGCCCGCGCCCACCAGGTCGCGACCGATCTCGCCCAGGTCAGGCTCGATCTGTTCGCTCAGCCCTCCGATTCCCTGTCGTCGACCTTCATGGTCACGCTGGTCGCCTGGCTGATGGTGATCTTCTGCGTGTTCGGGATGTCGGCGCCGCCCAATGCGACGCTGCTGACCGTGCTGGCGCTGTGCATCCTGTCGGCCGCCGCGGCGCTCTACCTCATCATCGAGCTCGGCCAGCCGTTCGACGGCCTGATGCAGGTCTCGAGCGAGGGCCTGCGGCACGCTCTGCAATAGGCGCCGCGAAACCTGCGGGACGGCGGCGCCGTTGGCAAGGCGATCGCAACCTCAAGGGCCATCGCATGACTACCGAAGAGATCGTGCAGAGCATCGCCTCCCTGTCGTGGGCGCTGGACTTCGCGCTGCTCGCCGCCGCCCTCGCCGTCGGCACCCTGCTCTATCGGCGCAGCCTGCGTCGACGCGGCCCGATCGCCGGACGTCAGGGCTCGTAGTCGAGGCCGATCGACCGGAAGTGGGCCGGATCCTCGGCCCATCGCTCGCTCACCTTGACGTGCAGGAAGAGATGCACCGGCCGCTCGAGCAGGGTGGTCAGCTCGTGCCGGGCACGGGCGCCGATCTGCTTGATCCGCGCCCCGCCCTTGCCCAGCACGATGGCCCGCTGGCCGTCGCGCTGGACATGGATGATCTGCTCGATCCGCACGCTGCCGTCGCCCCGCTCTTCCCACTTCTCGGTCTCGACGGCGGCCTCGTAGGGCAGCTCCTGGTGCAGCTGGAGGAAGACCTGCTCGCGGGTCACCTCGGCCGCCAGCAGGCGCATCGGCAGATCGGCGGCCTGGTCCTCGGGATAGAGAAAGGGGCCCTTCGGCAAGGCCGCGGCCAGGGCGAGCAGGACGTCGTGCACACCGTCCTGGCGCAGCGCGCTGACCATGAACGTCGCCTCGAACGGCACCCGGGCGTTGCACTCCGCGGCCAGGGCGAGCAGCCGGTCGCGCGGCACGAGGTCGATCTTGTTCAGGATCAGGACCCGCTTGCCGGCGCGCTGCTGCAGGCGTTCCAGGATGGCCTCGGTCTCGGCGCCGATGCCCCGTTCGGCGTCGACGACCAGCGCCACCAGGTCGGCGTCCTCGGCGCCCTGCCAGGCCGCGGCGACCATCGCCCGCTCGAGCCGGCGCTTGGCGACGCGAAAGATGCCGGGCGTATCGACCAGCACCAGCTGGGCGCGGCTGCCGTCGGCCAGGTCCGCCATGGCGATGCCGATGACGCGCATGCGGGTGGTCTGCACCTTGGGCGACACGATGCTGACCTTCGAGCCGACCAGGGCGTTCACCAAGGTCGACTTTCCGGCGTTCGGCGCCCCCAGGATCGCCACGAAGCCGGCGCGGGTCGGCGCCGTGGTCGCGCTGTTCATCTCTTCCTCCCCAGAATGGCCAGCAGGGCGGCCGCGGCGGCGCTCTCGGCGTCCCGCTTCGTCGTGCCGCGGCCAGACGCCGGCGGGTGGTCGCCGACCGTGACCTCGACCAGGAAGACCGGCTCGTGCTCGGAACCTTCGCGCCCGACCTCGCGGTAAGCGGGCAGCGCCAGGCGGCGGCTCTGCGCCCATTCCTGCAGCTGCATCTTGGGCGGCTGCGGCGCGGCGTCCTGGCGGCTGAGCCGGTCGCCCCAGAGACGGCCGACGACCGCCGCCGCGACCTCGAACCCGGCGTCCAGGAACACCGCCCCGAGCAGCGCCTCGAGCATGTCCGACTGCACGGTCGCCGTCGGCGGCGGCGCCCCGGCATAGGTTATGGCGTGGCTGCTGAGGTCGATCTGCCCGGCCACCTCGGCCAGGGTGCGTGCGCTGACCAGGGCGGCATGGCGGCGCGCCATGGGGCCCTCGCGCTCGGTCGGGAACCGGTCCAGCAGGATTTGCGCGACGGCCAGCGACAGCACGCGGTCGCCGAGGAACTCGAGCCGCTCGTTGCCGTAGGGAAAGGCTGCCTTCAGGTCCGGCCGGCGATCGAGAGCGCCGCGGTGCGTGAGTGCCTCGATGGCGAGCTCGCGGCGGCGGAAGTCGTGCCCGAGCGTGGCCGCGAGGCGAGCGAGGTCGGGTTCGGCCGGCCTCAGTGGATGGCCATGAAGAATCGGTTGAAGCGGATGGCGCCGGGCCACTTCCAGGGCTCGAGCCAGCCCGCCGCCGACGGGTCGTGGGAGAAGAAGATGAACTCGGCCCGCCCGACCAGGTTCTCGGCCGGCACGTACCAGCCGAGTTGGTCGCGGTCGCGCGGCGCCCCGGAGAAGTCGCGCAGCATCAGCCGGGTGCGGCTGTCGAGCGAATCGTCGCGATTGTCGCCCATCACGAAGTAGTTGCCGGCCGGCACCAGGAACTCCGGCGTGTTGTCGGCCGGACCGTTGTCGTAATACTCGAGCACCGTGTAGCTGCGGCCGTTGGGCAGGGTCTCGCGCCACAGGGTGCCGCGGCTGCCGTGGCCGTTGCTGCCGTTGCTGTACTCGCCGAGGCGGGTCCGCTGCACCGCGGTGCCGTTGATGTGCAGCACCCCGTTGGTCACCTGGATGCGGTCGCCGGGCAGGCCAACGATCCGCTTGATGTAGTCGGTCCGGTTGACGCCCTGGCCCTGGTCGCCCGGATACTTGAACACGGTGACGTCGCCGCGCTCCGGCGGCTGGCCGAAGATGCGGCCCGAGAAAAGGCCCATCGAGAACGGGAAGGAATGCTTGCTGTAGCCGTACGAGTACTTCGAGACGAACAGGTAATCGCCGACCAGCAAGGTCGGGATCATCGAGCCGCTGGGAATGTTGAAGGGTTCGATGGCGAACGTACGCACCACCAGCGCAATCAGCACGGCGTACACGACGGTGCGGACGGTTTCCGCCCAGCCGCCCGTCTTTTCCTGTCCACGCTTTCGACGTTCAGCCACGTCCGTCATCGCTGTCCCAGTTTAGCCGTGCCGCGCCTATAGCAGGGCGGCAGGGCGCTGTCTCCCGCCGTCGCCTCGGCAAGTGACCTGCAAATTGCGGTCGGATCACGGTCGCGGCACCGCCGAGATGATGACGAAGGCCTGCGCCATGGGATACTCGTCGGTCAGGCTCAGGTCGATTTGCGGCGACATTCCGGCCGGCGTGAGCGACTGCAATCGGGTCAAGGCGCCGCCGGTCAGCTGCATCGTGGGCTTGCCGCCGCGCTGGTTCACGACCCCCATGTCGCGCCAGAACACGCCGAGCCGCAGGCCGGTGCCCAGCGCTTTGGAGCAGGCCTCCTTGGCGGCGAAGCGCTTGGCGTAGCTCGAGGCCCGCCCGGCCCGGGCCTCCGACCGCTGCTGCTCGACCGCCGTGAAGATGCGCTGCACGAAGCGGTCGCCGAAGCGCTCCAGCGACCGCTCGATGCGGCGGATGTCGATCAGGTCGTTGCCGATGCCGATGATCACCGGGTCCCCCTCAGGCGCCGGCGCCGGCGCGGGCCGCGTCCATCAGCCGCCGCATCTCGCGGATCGCCTGCTCGAGGCCGACAAAGATCGCCTCGCCGACCAGGAAATGGCCGATGTTGAGCTCCCGCACCTCGGGAATGGCCGCGACCGGGCCGACATCGGCATAGGACAGGCCGTGGCCGGCGTGGCATTCCAGGCCGAGCCGGCCACACAGCGCGGCAGCGCGACGCAGGCGCTCGAGCTCGACCTTCTGGGCCTCGCCGGCGAGCTCGCAATAGCGGCCGGTGTGCAGCTCGACCACCGGCGCGCCGAGCGCCACGGCGGCCTCGAGTTGCCGCGGGTCGGCTTCGATGAACAGCGAGACTCGGATGCCGGCGGCACCGAGGCGCTCGACCAGGGGCTTCAGGTGGTTGTGCTGGCCGGCGGCGTCGAGGCCCCCTTCGGTCGTCCGCTCCTCGCGCTTCTCGGGCACGATGCAGGCGGCATGCGGCCGATGACGCAGGGCAATCGCCACCATCTCCTCGGTCGCCGCCATCTCGAAGTTGAGGGGCACGGTGAGCTCGCGCATCAGCCCCTCGATGTCGCTGTCGACGATGTGGCGGCGATCCTCGCGCAGATGGGCGGTGATGCCGTCGGCGCCGGCGGCGGCGGCGAGGCGGGCCGCCCGCAGCGGGTCGGGCAGAGCGCCGCCGCGGGCGTTGCGCACGGTGGCGACGTGATCGATGTTCACGCCGAGGCGGAGATGGGTGCTGGAGGGGTTCTGCATCTTTCCTTCTCCTTCCGCCGGCCGCGACGGAAGCGGGACGAGGTCAACTGCGGGCGCGCTCGACGGCGTTTATCGCCGGGGTGGCGCGCAGGGCGGCCGTGATGTCGGCAAGGTGCTTCACGTCGGTGACCTCGACGTCGATCACCATGTCGAAGAAGTCCATCGACCGGTTGAGGATGCGCAGGTTCGAGATGTTGCCCTCGTGGCGCGCGATCACGGTCGACAGGCTCGACAGGCTGCCCGGCTGGTTGGCGACCGTGACCTTGAGCCGGCCGGTGTAGGCGTCCGCCCCGCCCTCGCCCACCGAGTCCCAGCCGACGTCGATCCAGCGCTCCGGCGCCTCCGAGAAGCTCTCCAGGGTGGCGCAGTCGATGGTGTGGATGGTGACGCCCTTGCCCGTGGTGATGATGCCGACGATGCGGTCGCCGGGCAGCGGATGGCAGCACCGCGCGAAATGCACGGCCATGCCCGGGATCAGACCGCGGATGGCGATCTGGCCGGACGCCGGGCCGCCGCGCCCCGGCTCGACCCGCGCCGACTTGGCGCGCGCGCGGGCGATCGGCACGACGTCGGCGCCGCCCTTGCGCTGCTGCTTGAGGCCGGGATAGACGGCGGTCAGGACCTCGCGGGCGCCGACCAGGCCGGCGCCGACGGCGGCCACCAGGTCGTCGGTCGAGGCCTGCTTGAAGTTGGCCTTGACCCCGTCGAGCCCCTTCTCGGTGAGGTCGTAGCCTTCCTCGTGAAACGCCTTGTCGAGCAGCGAGCGGCCAAGCTGGATGTACTGCTCGCGCTGGCGCACCCGGATGAAGCGCCGGATCGCCGCCTTGGCCTTGCCGGTGACGACGAAGCGCTCCCAGGTCGGCGACGGCGTCTGGGCCTTCGAGGTGATGATGTCGACCTGGTCGCCGTTGGCCAGCTGAGTGCGCAACGGCAGCATGCGGCCGTTGATCTTGGCGCCGACGCAGGTATCGCCGACCTGGCTGTGCACGGCATAGGCGAAGTCGATCGGCGTGGCGCCGCGCGGCAGGGCGATCAGCTTGCCCTTGGGCGTGAAGCAGAACACCTGGTCCTGGAACATCTCGAGCTTGGTGTGCTCGAGGAACTCCTCGGCATTGGGCGCCTTGTCGAGGATCTCGATCAGGCTGCGCAGCCAGGCGTATTGCGGTTCGTCGCCGGCGGCGCCCTCGCGCTGCTTGTAGACCCAGTGGGCGGCGACGCCGCGCTCGGCCTGGTCCTGCATGTCGGGGGTGCGGATCTGGATCTCGATGCGCTGGCCGAACGGGCCGATGACCCCGGTGTGCAGCGACCGGTAGCCGTTCGGCTTGGGCACAGAGATATAGTCCTTGAAGCGCTGCGGCAGCACCTGATAGCGGCCGTGCAGCAGCCCGAGCGCCTGGTAGCACTGCGACACGTCGGCGACGATGACCCGGAACGCCATGATGTCGGCCAGCTGCTCGAACGAGACGTTCTTGGTCTGCATCTTGCGCCAGATCGAATAGGGCGTCTTCTCGCGGCCCGAGACCTGGGCGGTCATGCCGCCCTCCAGCAGGGTCTTGACCACCTCGTCGACGATCTGCGGCACCAGGACGCCGCCCTTCTCGCGCAGGTAGCCCTGGCGGGCCAGCACCGAGGCGCGGCCGTCCGGATTGAGCTCGGCGAAGGCCAGCTCCTCGAGCTCGCGCTTGACGTTCTCCATGCCGATGCGCGAGGCGAGCGGCGCATAGAGGTCCATGGTCTCGCGGGCGATGCGCCGCCGCCGCGCCGGCTCCTTGATGTGGTGCAGGGTGCGCATGTTGTGCAGCCGGTCGGCCAGCTTGACCAGCAGCACCCGGATGTCCGACGACATGGCGAGCACCAGCTTGCGCAGGTTCTCGGCCTCCTTGGTGCTCTCCGACTGCACCTCGAGCCGGCTCAGCTTGGTGACGCCGTCGACCAGGCGGGCGATGTCCTCGCCGAACAGGCTCGACAGCTCGTCGCGGGTGGCGTCGGTGTCCTCGAGCGTGTCGTGCAGCAGGCCGGTGACGATCGACGCCGTGTCGAGCTTCATCTCGGCCAGGATGCCGGCGACCTCGACCGGATGCGAGAAGTACGGATCGCCCGAGGCGCGCAGCTGGTTGCCGTGCTTCTTGAGCCCGTAGACATAGGCGCGATTGAGCACGTCCTCGTCCGCTCCGGGATCGTAGGACTGCACGCGCTCGACGAGTTCGAACTGACGGATCATGGCGACCGTCGATTATATGGCGACGATCGCCCGCGCTGCACGCTGTTTGAGGCGGGGCGTTGAGGCGGGGGCGTCGATCGCCCCGAAAGCCGGCCTACTCGCCGATATCCTCTTCCTCGGTCATCGGCAGGGCCTTGGGCTGCGCCGCCTCGGCACCGCCCTGGGCGAGCGCGGCGGCCAGCTCCTGCTCGAGCTCGGCCATCTCGTTGACCTCCTCGGGCTTGTCGATGTCGGCGTGCTTCTGCATGCCCGAGATCAGCGAATCCTTGAGAACGGCCTGGTCGAGCTTGACCTCGGCGATCTCGCGCAGGGCGACGACCGGGTTCTTGTCGCGGTCGCGATCGAGCAGGATCTGGGCGCCGGACGAGATGTCGCGAGCCCGCTGGGCAGCGAACATGACCAGCTCGAAACGGTTGGGCACCTGCACGATGCAGTCTTCGACGGTGACGCGGGCCATGGCGACCTCTGGAAAGGCGGGGAGCGGGCGGTTATAGCGGCCCGCGGCCAAAATACAAGCGTCAGGCGCGCTCGATCGGTTGCCCGGCCGGCAGGGCCGCCAGCAGCTCGGCGACCGTCTGGCCACTGACCGGATGGCGCCACGCGGGCGCCAGGTCGGCCAGCGGCCGCAGCACGAAGGCGCGGTCCTGCAGCCGCGGATGCGGCAGGATCGGCTCCCCTGCCCCGCCAGGCGAGCAGCGGCCGGCATAGTCGAGAAGATCCAGATCGATGATGCGGGCGGCGTTGGCGACGCCGCGCACCCGCCCGAAGTCGTGCTCGACGGCATGCAGGGCGGCCAGCAGCCCGGCCGGGCCCAGGCCGGTGGCGACCCGGGCCACGGCATTCAGGAACCACGGCTGGCCGGACGGCGGCTGCGGCGCCGTGCGGTACCACGGCGACACGGCCAGCACCTGCACGCCGTGGCCCGGCAGGGCCTCGAGGGCCCGCTCGAGGGTCGGGCGGGGAGCGCCGTGCACGGGGTGCGGGAGGTTGCCGCCGACCCCGATGTAAATTGCGCCGGGCTCGTGGTTTTCCACTGTCCGCAGCCTCCAAGCCCTTGTTCCGCCTCGATTAGCCCCCTAATCCTCACGTGGGATCCGAGGCCTCTTCGATACGTTACTCGTTTTTCGACACATTTTCCTGCCCGGCCCGCACGTGATTGCAAAAAGGGATTTGTTCATGAAAGGCAGTTTTTACGACAACGAGCGGATCGCCCTGTTCATCGACGGCGCCAATCTGTACTCGGCGGCCCGGGCGCTCGGCTTCGACATCGATTATCGCCGTCTGCTCAAGGTGTTCCGCGACAAGGGACACCTGGTCCGCGCCTACTATTACACCGCCTTGGTCGAGGACCAGGAATACTCGCCGATCCGCCCCCTGATCGATTGGCTGGACTACAACGGCTACACCATGGTGACCAAGCCGACCAAGGAGTTCACCGACGCCACCGGGCGGCGCAAGATCAAGGGCAACATGGACATCGAGCTGGCGATCGACGTCCTCGAGATGGCCGAGCATCTCGACCATGCGGTCATATTTTCAGGCGACGGCGATTTCCGCCGGCTGGTCGAGGCGGTACAGCGCAAGGGCCTACGCGTGTCGGTGGTCAGCACCATCAAATCGGCGCCGCCGATGGTCGCCGACGAGTTGCGCCGCCAGGCCGACGACTTCATCGAGCTGGCCGAGTTGGCGCCGCTGATCGCCCGCAGCCCGTCGGAACGGCCGGCGCGCGCGCCGAGCTCCCGCGATCCGGACGGCGAGGCCTTCGCCGGTCCCGGCGAGGGCCTGATCCGCTCGGCCTGAGCCGATGCCGGCCCGCCGGCTCGAGGAGCCGCCGCGCGACTGCCCACGCTGTCCGCGGCTGGTCGCCCTGCGCCACACCCTGCGCGGCCAGTATCCCGACTGGCAGAACGCCCCGGTGCCCTCGTTCGGGGCGCTGGACGCCCGCGTGCTGATCGTCGGCCTGGCGCCCGGCCTGCGCGGCGCCAACCGGACCGGCCGGCCGTTCACCGGCGACTATGCCGGCGACCTGCTCTACTCGACCCTGCTGAAGTTCGGCCTGGCCGAGGGCACCTACCGCGCCGACCCCGGCGACGGGCTGCGGCTGGTCGACTGCCGGATCGCCAACGCCGTGCGCTGCCTGCCGCCCGAGAACAAGCCGGAGCCGGCCGAGTTCGCCAGCTGCCGGCCGTTCCTGCAGTCGGAGCTGGCCGTCATGCCGCGCCTGGCGATCATCGTGGCGCTGGGCAAGGGCGCCCACGACCAGGTGCTGCGCACCCTCGCGGTACGGCCGGCCGGCGCCTATCCGTTCGTGCACGGCAAGCTGCACGCGCTGCCGAGCGGGGTGACCCTGGCCGACAGCTATCATTGCTCGCGCTACAACACGAACACCGGGCGGCTCACCCCGGCGATGTTCCACGCCGTGTTCGACGCCGTGCGACGGCGCCTCGACGCCTAGGAGCCTGTCTGAGAATTGGGTTTCGAAGCGACCGTAAGTCTGGCTGTGAATTTGGGATGAGCAAGCAGTTTCGCGCCTGGAAGATCGACGAAGTCCAGCTTCTGCCGCCGAGCGTGCAGGACTACGTGCCGTCCGGTCACGTGAGCCGGTTCATCGTGACGTTGGTTCAGGAGACGTTGGACCTGGGCGCGATCATCGGGAGCTATCGGGGGGAGTTGGGGCAGCCGCCGTTCGATCCGAGGATGATGACGGCGTTGTTGCTGCAGGGCTTTGTCAGCGGGCTGTACTCGTCGCGTCGGATAGCCCGAGCCTGCGTGGAGCGTGCCGACTTCATGATGCTTGTTGCGGGAGACCCTCCGGACTTCCGCACGATCTGGGAGTTCCGTCGGCGCCACGAGAAGGCGCTGTCGGGTCTGTTCGTGCAGGTGCTGAAGGTGGCGGAAAAGGCGGGTCTGGTGAAGCTGGGTCACGTGGCGCTGGACGGCACGAAGATCCGGGCGAACGCCTCCCGGCACAAGGCGATGAGCTACGAGCGGATGAAGAAGCGGGAAGCGGAGCTTACGGCGGAGGTCGATCGCTGGCTGAAGGCGGCCGACGCGGCGGACCGCGAGGAGGACGGCCAGCACGGCGGCCGTCGCGGCGACGAGCTGCCGGCATGGCTGGCCGACAAGCAGAAGCGGCTGGAGAAGATCCGCCAGGCAAAGGCGGAACTCGAGGCGGAGGCGCAGGCGGCTGCCGAAGAAGAAGGGCGGCACGGTCAGAGAGCCGAGGAGCCTGCACCGAAGGCGGAACCGTCACCCAAGGCGCAACGCAACTTCACCGACCCCGAGAGCCGCATCCTAAAGAGCAAGGACGGCTTCATCCAGGGATACAACGCCCAGGCCGCCGTCGATGGCGAGGCCCAGATCATCGTCGCCCACGGCCTGGTGGCCCAGACGAGCGATTAGGACCAGTTGGTGCCGTTGCTCGACAGCATCCAGGCAAACCTGGGTCGCCAGCCAAAGGAGGTCTCGGCAGATGCCGGCTACTGCAGAGAGGCCAACCTCGAAGCCCTGCACCAGCGCCATATCAGAGGCTACGTCGCAATCGGCCCTGCCAAGCATCCCGGACGAGGCCGGCCAAACCTCTCCGGACCGCTGACGAGGGCCATGCGCACAAGGCTCAAGCGAGCTGGTTGGCGTAGTCGCTACAGGCTACGAAAGCAGATCGTCGAGCCGGTGTTCGGACAGATCAAGCAAGCACGAGGCTTCCGCCAGTTCCTCCTCCGAGGTATCGACCGGGTCAGGGCTGAATGGGCAATGATCTGCACGGCCCACAACATCGCAAAGCTCGCGGCGCGAGCATGACCCAGACCGACAGCGAGACCACATCAACCAAGCCCGCCGGAACTATCCGGACGGGCTCCTAGGGCGCGAGCTCGGCCGCGACCGCCTGGGTGATCTCGTCGCCCAGCGGCCGCACCCGGCTCGGCCAGGCGCCCTTCAGGCTGCCATCCTTGCCGATCAGGTACTTGTGGAAGTTCCAGCGCGGCGCCCCGCCCTCGCCCGCCTCCGCGGCGATCCAGCGATAGAGCGGATGGGCGCCCGGCCCGACCACCACCTGCTTGGCGGCCATCGGAAAGGTCACGCCGAAGCGGGTCTCGCAGAAGCGGCGGATCTCGGCCTCGGAGCCCGGCTCCTGGGCGCCGAAATCGTTGGCCGGCACGCCCAGCACCACGAGGCCGCGCGGCCCCCAGGTCTCGTGCAGCTGCTGCAGCTCGGCGTATTGCGGCGTGAACCCGCAGGCCGAGGCGACGTTGACCAGCAGCACCGGCCGGCCGGCGAAGCCGGCCAAGGGCAGCTTCGCGCCGTCGATCGCCGCGAGCTCGAAATCGTGCGCCGTCGTCATGCTCAAGCCTCCTCGTCGTAGCGCTGCTCGCGCCAGGGATCGCCGCAATTGTGATAGCCGCGGACCTCCCAGAAGCCCGGCTTGTCATGCACCGAGAACTCGATGCGCTTGATCCACTTGGCGCTCTTCCAGAAGTACAGCTGGGGCATGACCACGCGCAGCGGCCCGCCATGCTCGCGGCTGATCGCCTCGCCGTTCCAGCTCCAGGCCAGCAGAACGTCCTCGGCCGCGAAGTCGGCCAGCGGCACGTTGGTCGTGTAGGTGTCGTAGGAATGGAAGATGACGTGCTGCGCGCTGGCCTTGGGCCGCACCAGGGCCAGCAGGTCGCGGGCGCTGACGCCTTCCCAGCGATTGTCGTAGCGCGACCAGGCGGTGACGCAGTGGATGTCGGTGGTCAGCCGGGTGCGCGGCAGGTCGGTGAACTCGCCCCACTTCCAGGTCGTCGGCTCCTCGACCTCGCCGTCGACGAACAGACGCCAGGCATGGGTCGGGATGTCGGGCTGGACGCCGAGATCGAGCACCGGCCAGGTCTCGACCAGGCGCTGGCCGGGCGGCAGGCGCTCGCCCTTGGCGGCGGCGCGGCCGGTCAGCAGGCGGCCCTCCTCGGCCCACTTCTGCTTGCTGCCGATCAGCTTGTCCTTGAGCTTGCCGAACAGGGTGACGTCGTCGGACATGGAACCTCCGGCTTCGAACCTAGATGCTGCGCCCGGCCTTCTCCCAATATGGGGCGCGCAGCTTGCGCTTGAAGATCTTGCCCGAGTCCTCGCGCGGCAGGGCGGCGCTGAACTCGACGACCCGGGGCACCTTGTAGCGCGCCACGTGCTCGCCGAGGAACGCCCGGACGTCGGCGGCCACGAGGTCGACGCCGGGCTGCGGCTCGACATGGGCGCAGATCTGCTCGCCGAACTCGTCGTCGGGGATGCCGAACACCGCGCAGTCGCGCACGCCGGGCATCTGGATCAGCACCGATTCGATCTCGGCCGGGTAGATGTTGACGCCGCCGGAGATGATCATGTCGCGCTTGCGATCGCACAGGAAAACGAAGCCGTCGGCGTCCTGGTAGCCGACGTCGCCCACCGTGACGAGATCGTCGAGCGCGATCTCGCGGCGCTTGGCATCGTCGTTGTTGTAGGTGAACTCGCCGAGATGCGGGCCGCGCAGGTAGATCTCGCCGACCTCGCCGGGCGCCACGTCGCTTCCCTGCTCGTCGACGATGCGCAGGCGGGCGCCCTCGACCACCTTGCCCACCGTGCCGGGCTTGCGCAGGGCGTCTTCCGAGCCGTGCCAGACGCAGACGCCGGTCTCGGTGGCGCCGTAGTACTCGGTGATAACCGGCCCCCACCACTCGATCATCTGGCGCTTGACCGCCGGCGGGCACGGCGCCGCGCCGTGCGTGATCCAGCGCAGCGACGACACGTCGTAGCGCCCACGCACCGCCTCGGGCAGGCGCAGCAGGCGCACGAACATGGTCGGCACGATGTGCATGTGGGTGACGCGATGGCGCTCGATCAGGCGCAGCATGTCCTCGGCCTCGAAGCGCGCCTGCAGCACCATGTGCAGGCCGTGGCGGGCGCTGCCCATGCCGTAGGCGGCCGGCGCCGAGTGGTACATCGGCCCGTTCATCAGCACGACGGTCGCGGGATCGGGCTTGAGGCCCCAGTACTTGGCGATCTCGGCGGCGGCGGCCATCTGCAGCTCGGGCGTCGACGGCTGGCGGCGCACGCCCTTGGGCCGGCCGGTGGTGCCGGAGGTGTAGATCATGCTGCCGCGGGTCGCCTTGGGCGCCGCCTGGTTGGCCGGGCTGGCGGCCGTGAAGGACTCCCAGGTCTCGACGCCGGCCGGCGCGGCGCGCAGTTCGGGCGCGACGTGGAAGGCCTCGGCGATCTCCGGCGGCGTCGGCACCGCCAGCACCTTGACGCCTGCCGGGATGCCCGGCGCGATGCGGGCCAGCAGGTCGCTGTGGGCGACCAGCACCTTGGCGCCACAGTCCTGCAGGATGTAGCCCGCCTCCTCGGCGGTGAAATGCCAATTGATGGGCACCGCGTAGGCGCCGAGCTGTCCGGCCGCGACGTTGACCTCGAAGGTCGCGAAGTCGTTGCGCAGCATCAGTGCCACGCTGTCGTCCTCGCCGACCCCGAGCGCCGCCAGGCCGCCGGCGCCGCGCGCCGCTTTGGCCTGGATGTCGCCCCAGCTGCGGAACCGCTCGCCCGCCGTCACGCCCGCCGTCATCGCTTGCTTCCCTTCCCTGTCGCGCCCCTCAGCATCAGCGCGCCGTGAAACGCCGCGATGGTGCGGTAGTCGGGAGCATGTTCCAGCATGCCGGCCTGCTGCAACATCACCAGCCCGTGGCTGGCCGCCCACATCGACCAGCCGAACAGGGTCGGGTCGACGTCGATGGCGCCGGCGGCGGCCAGCCGCTCGGCATGCTGGGTGATGAAGCGCGCAGCGCGACGGGCCTGCGGCCCGAGATCGGCATGGCTCTCGTCGATCGGCACGTCGATGTCGAACATGATTCGGTATTCATGCCAGTGCCGTAGCGCGAAGGCCTGGTAGGCCTCGCCGACCCGCCGGGCCGCCGCCACGGCATCGTCGTCGGCCACCGCGCTCGCCGCGGCCTCCAGCGCGTCGGCGAACTTGGCGAAGGCCTGCGCCCGCACCGTGGCCAGGATGTCGGCCTTGTCCTTGAAGTAGCGATAGGGCGTCTTGGGGCTGCAGCCGAGCGCCTCGGCGAGCTGGCGCATGGAGACGCCCTCGTAGCCGAAGCGGGCGAACCGCTCGGTGGCGATCCGGCACAGCTCGGCGCGGAAGTCGGCGATGTCCTGCTCGGTGAGATAGCGTGGCATGGTTTTTCATACACAGTGTGTATGTAAAACCATGGTCCGGTCAAGCGGTCTCGGCGAACAGCTCGCGGCCGATCAGCATGCGGCGAATCTCGCTGGTGCCGGCGCCAATCTCGTAGAGCTTGGCGTCGCGCAGCAGGCGGCCGGTCGGATAGTCGTTGATGTAGCCGTTGCCGCCCAGCAGCTGGATGGCGTCGAGCGCCACCTGGGTCGCCTTCTCGGCGGCGTAGAGGATCGCGCCGGCCGAGTCCTTGCGGGTCGTCTGGCCGCGATCGCAGGCCTTGGCCACGGCGTAGACGTACGACCGGCAGGCATTCATCGTCGTGTACATGTCGGCCAGCTTGCCCTGGACGAGCTGGAACTCGCCGATCGCCTGGCCGAACTGGCGGCGCTCGTGGACGTAGGGCAGCACGATGTCCATCGCCGACTGCATGATGCCGAGCGGCCCGGCGGCCAGCACGGCGCGCTCGTAGTCGAGGCCGCTCATCAGCACGTTGACGCCGCGGCCGACGGCGCCCAGCACGTTCTCCTCGGGGATCTCGCAATCCTCGAACACCAGCTCGCCGGTCGAGGAGCCGCGCATGCCCATCTTGTCGAGCTTCTGCGCCACCTTGAACCCCTTGGCGCTGGTCTCGACGATGAACGCGGTGATGCCGCGCGGGCCGGCGGCGGGATCGGTCTTGGCGTAGACGACGATCACCTGGGCATCGGGGCTGTTGGTGATCCACATCTTGGTGCCGTTCAGCACGTAGCGGTCGCCCTTCTTCTCGGCCCGCAGCTTCATCGACACGACGTCCGAGCCGGCCCCGGTCTCGCTCATCGCCAGGCTGCCGACATGCTCGCCGGAGATCAGCTTGGGCAGGTAGCGGCGCTTCTGGTCCTCCGAGCCGTTGCGCCGGATCTGGTTGACGCACAGGTTGGAATGGGCGCCGTACGACAGGCCGACGGCGGCCGAGGCGCGGCTCATCTCCTCGACGGCCACGACGTGCTCGAGGTAGCCCAGGCCGGCGCCGCCATACTCCTCCTCGACCGTGATCCCGTGCAGGCCGAGGGCGCCCATGCGCGGCCACAGCTCGCGCGGGAAGCGATCGGTCTTGTCGATCTCGGCGGCGATCGGCGCGACCTCGGCGGCGGCGAAGCGCTGGACCTGCTCGCGCAGCGCGTCGGCGGTCTCGCCGAGATCGAAGTCGAAGGGGGGCATGGCATTGGGAATCGCGATCGGACCCGTGGCTTGGTGCTGAGATCGAGACTCAGTCGTCGGTCTTGACGTTGACGCGGATGAGCTTCCATTCGCCATCGGAGGGAATGAAGTCCAGCTCAAATATCAGGTGCAGGGGCTCGGTCGGAAAGAAGCCACGGACGATCAGCTTGCCATCGTCGTCGATTCGCGGCGGCACGCTGTAGGTCGGCGGCAGCGCGGCGATGGCGTCGTAGTCGATCTGCTTGTCGCGGAACGAGCGGAAGACCTGGGCCAGGCGCTCGGCCGAGAACTGGTCGCGGAACGGCTTGGACAGCTTGGCGTGTAGCACCGTGTAGATGCCGGTGACGTTGGCGTCGTTGAGGGTCAGCAGCGAGCTTTTGACCAGCGTCTCGAGAGCGCGCTCGGGCGGAATTTTGTTCTGCGCCTGCGGCTGGGCGATCGGCAGCCACAGCAGCAGGGCCAGCCATCCGACGGTGAGCAGCAGTCTGGTCATTCGCGAGATCTCCCCCGTCCCACGATAGCCCGGGGACGCGGCACGCCGAAAGGGTGCCGCCTCACCGGCCGCCGCGCAGAACGGCGGCGGCGGCGCGGCGCATCTCCTCGCCGAACCAGCGATCGAGCCGCGGCTCGCCCAGCCCGGCGCGGGCGGCCGCGATGCGCTCGAGGCGCGGCGCCCTGAGCTCCGCCTTGATGGTGGCGAAGGCCTCGGCCGGCAGGGCGGCGTGGCGCAGCGCCTCGGCGTGGGCCCGCGCCGCCAGGTCGGCGGCCGGCACCAGCCCGTCGAACACGCCCAGCGCCACCGCGGCGGCGGCGTCGAAGACCTCGCCCAGCAGCATCAGCCGTCGCGCCGCGGCCGGCGCCAGCTCGCCGCGCGCCACCTCCAGCGCCGCCGCCGGGAAGGTCACGCCGACCCGCACCTCGGCCAGGCTGACCTGCAGCGGCAGGTCGGCGGCCAGGCGGGCATCGCCGCACAGCGCCAGGACCAGGCCGCCGGCGATGCAATGTCCGTTGACGGCAGCGACCAGGGGCTTGGGCCAAGCGTACAGGGTGCCGTAGCAGTCGTTCAGCGCGGCGACCAGGCGGCGCTGGCCGGCCTCGTCGAGGGTCGGCGCCAGCTTGAGGTCGAGGCCGGCCGAGAAGGCACGACCGGCGCCCGTGACCACCGCGGCGCGCACCGCCGGATCGCCGGTCAGGCGCTGGAACAGCCCGGCCGTCTCCTCGAGCACGGCCGTCGTCAGGGCATTCATCGGCGGGTTGGCCAGGGTCACCAGGGCGATCCCGTCGGCGTCGATCGTGTGACTCAGGCTCGACATGCACGGTCCTCGAAAGGCTGCGGTCAGAGGAGGAACAGGGTCGCCAGGCCGAGGAAGGCGAGGAAGCCCACGACGTCCGTCACCGTCGTCAGGAACACGGTCGAGGAGACGGCCGGATCGACGCCGAACTTCTGCAGCCCGATCGGGATCAGGGTGCCGGCCAGGGCGGCCGCCAGCAGGTTGCAGACCATGGCGGCGCCGATCACCGCGCCCAGTCGCCAGTCGCCGTACCAGGTCACCACCGCGGCGCCCATCAGCAGCGCGAAGACGATTCCGTTCAGGCCGCCGACGGCGGCCTCCTTGGCGACGAAGCGCAGGGCGTTGGCCGTCGTCAGTTCGCCCATCGCCAGGGCGCGCACGGCGACCGTCACGGTCTGGGTGCCGGCATTGCCGCCCATCGAGGCGACGATCGGCATCAGCACGGCGAGCGCCACGATCTTCTCGATCGAGTCCTCGAACTGGCCGATGACCAGCGAGGCCAGCACCGCGGTGGCAAGATTGATCGCCAGCCACACGGCGCGCAGGCGCGCCGTGCGCACCGGCGAGGCATGCATGTCGTCGATGCCGACGCCGCCCATGTTGAGCAGGTCTTCCTCGGCCTCCTCGTCGATCACGTCGACGACGTCGTCGACCATGATCACGCCGAGCAGCCGGCGCTCGTCATCGACGACCGGGCAGGACACCAGGTTCTGGTCACGGAACAGATGCGCGACCTCGTGCTGGTCGGTGTTCACCGGCAAGGACGGGATGTCGGGATCGACGATGTCGAGGATCGGCACCGGACGCTTGGTGCGCAGCATGCGGCCGAGCGGCACCGAGCCGCGCAGCCGGCCGCCGCCGTCGACCACGAAGATGTCGTAGACGTCCTCCGGCAGATCGGTCGCCTCGCGGCAATGGTCGATGACCTGGCCGACCGTCCAGTCGTCCGGCACCTTGACCAGCGAGCGCTGCATCAGGCGGCCGGCCGACTCGTCGGGATAGGCCAGCGCGCTCTCGATCTCGGCGCGCTCGGCGGGCTCGAGCTCGGCCAGGACCTCCTGGCGCTCCTGCTCCGGCAGCTCCTCGAGGATGCTGGCCGCGTCGTCGGTCTCGAGCTCGCGGGCGGCGGCGGCGATGTCCTTGCTGTCGAGCTGGTCGAGGACGTCCTCGAGCACGTCCTCGTCGAGCTCGATCAGGGTCTCGGGATCGAGGTCGCGCTTGAGGATGGCGACCAGCTTGTCGCGCTCGTCGTCGGTGACCTGCTCGAGGACGTAGGCCTGACCGGCGGCGCTGAGCGGCGCCAGCAGCGCCCGGACGGCCTCCGCCCGATCCCCGGCGAGCCCGGCCTCGACGTCGCGGACGAGCTCCGGCGTGACCTCGTCCAGGACGTCGGGCTCGCCGCTCATCCCCGCGCCTCGGCCAGGCGCTGGGCTTCGACG
The DNA here is from genome assembly GCA_046349275.1 of Reyranellaceae bacterium. GTDB lineage: Bacteria > Pseudomonadota > Alphaproteobacteria > Reyranellales > Reyranellaceae > Reyranella. Next base: position 67,398 of record JAXMCN010000005.1, read on the forward strand.
CCGGCCAGCGCCGTCATGTTGAGGATGCCGCGCGCCGTCACCGAGGGCGTGAGCACGTGGGCCGGCAAGTTGGTGCCGAGCAGCATCGGACCGATGTGCAGGCCGTCGGCCGCCGTCTTGAGCAGGTTGAAGGCGATGTTGGCGGCGTCAAGCGACGGGCAGACGACCAGGTTGGCCGGCTCCTTCAGGCGCGAGCGCGGAAAGATGCTGTTCCGGATGTCGGGGTCGAGGGCGGCGTCGCCGTGCATCTCGCCGTCGACCTCGAGAGCCGGCGCCCGCTTGTGCAGGATGCGCACCGCCTCGGCCATCTTGCGCGCCGCCGGATGCTCGGAGCTGCCGAAGCTCGAATGCGAGATCAGCGCCACCTTGGGCTGCAGGCCGAAGCGCAGCACCTCGTCGGCGGCCAGCAAGGTGATGTCGACCAGCGTCTCGGCGTCGGGGTCCTGGTTGACGTAGGTATCGGCGATGAACAGCGAGCGCGTCGGCATCACCAGCAGGCTGAGCCCGGCCATGTTGCGCACGCCCTCGCGCGTGCCGATAACGTCGCGCACGTGGTTGAAGTGGGTGCGGAAGCGGCCGTAGGCCCCGGCGATCATCGCATCGGCGTCGCCCAGCCGGACCGCCAGGGCGGCGATCAGGGTCGGGCTCGAGCGCACCAGGTTGCGCGCCGTCGGCTCGGTGACGCCGCGGCGTTCCATCAGCTGATGGTAGGCGCTCCAGTAGCCGTCGTAGCGCGCGTCGTTGGACGGATCGACGAGCTCGAGGTCGACGCCGGCGCGGAAGCCGAGCCCCAGCCGCTCGGCGCGGCGGCGGATGACGTCGGGCCGGCCGATCAGGATCGGCCGCGCGATGCCCTCGTCGAGGATGATCTGGGCGGCGCGCAGCACGCGGTCGTCCTCGCCGGCGCTGAAGATCACCCGCTGCGGGTTGCGCCGCGCCTGCTCGAACACCGGGCGCATGATCAGGCCCGACTTGAAGACGAACTGGTTGAGCTGCTGGCGATAGGCGTCGAAGTCGGTGACCGGCCGCGTCGCCACGCCCGACTCCATCGCGGCGCGGGCCACCGCCGGCGCCAGCTCGACGATCAGCCGGGGATCGAACGGCTTGGGAATGATCTGGGTCGGCCCGAAGCCGCCGGCCTGCTCGCCGAAGGCCCGGGCCACGACCTCGGACGGCTCCTTGCGGGCGAGCGCCGCCAGCGCCCGCACGCAGGCGATCTTCATCTCGTCGGTGACGGTGCGCGCGCCGGCATCCAGGGCGCCGCGGAAGATGTAGGGGAAGCAGAGGACGTTGTTGACCTGGTTGGGATAGTCGCTGCGGCCGGTGGCGACGATCGCGTCGTCGCGCACCGCGGCGACGTCCTCGGGCCGGATCTCGGGCTCGGGATTGGCCAGCGCCAGGATCAGCGGCCGCGCCGCCATGCGCGCCACCATGTCCTGCTTCAGCACCCCGGCGGCCGACAGGCCGAGGAAGATGTCGGCCTCACCGATCACCTCGCCCAGGGTGCGTGCCGCGGTGTCGCGCGCGTAGCGGTCCTTCCACGGGTCCATCAGCTCGTTGCGGCCCTTCCAGACCACGCCCTTGATGTCGGTGACCCACATGTTCTCGCGCGGCAGGCCGAGCTTCTCGAGCAGGCCGAGGCAAGACAGCGCCGCGGCGCCGGCGCCCGAGACCACGAGCTTGACCTTGGCGATGTCCTTGCCGACCAGCGACAGGCCGTTCAGCACGGCGGCGCCGACGATGATCGCGGTGCCGTGCTGGTCGTCGTGGAACACCGGAATCGACAGGCGCTCGCGCAGCTTCTGCTCGACGTAGAAGCACTCCGGCGCCTTGATGTCCTCGAGGTTGATCCCGCCGAAGGTCGGCTCGAGCGCCGCCACGAGATCGACCAGCCGCTCCTGGTCGTTCTCGGCCAGCTCGAGGTCGAAGACGTCGATGCCGGCGAACTTCTTGAACAGGACCCCCTTGCCTTCCATCACCGGCTTGGCGGCCAGCGGCCCGATCGCGCCCAGCCCGAGCACCGCCGTGCCATTGGTGACGACGGCCACCAGATTGGCCCGCGCCGTCAGCTCGGCCGCCATGCCCGGATCGCGCACGATCTCGTTGCACGCGGCCGCGACGCCGGGCGAATAGGCGAGCGACAGGTCGCGCTGGGTCGCCAGCGGCTTGGTGGGAACGACCTCGATCTTCCCGGGACGCGGGATACGATGGTAGCGAAGCGCGCTTTCGGTGAGTTCGTCCGCCAAGCCCGCCTCCCCCACAGCCAACCGCGCTGCCGAATGGGGGTCCAAACGGCAGCGTCCTCGATATCTGTCGATCCGGCGACAATGGTGCGGCCGAGAAGACTCGAACTTCCACGCCTCGCGGCACTAGCACCTCAAGCTAGCGCGTCTACCAATTCCGCCACGGCCGCGCCGGAGTCGACGGGGCGGGGGATACCAAATAGGCCCCCCAGTGGCAAGGCAACTCGGTGCGAATGCCGCGAGGTCTTGCACGACGTGGCCAAACTGTCGATTTTGCCGCCATGACCCTGCCCGAATGGCGCATCGCCGAGTCGCCGGTTCCCTACGAGGCGGCCCTGGCCACGATGGAGGCGCGCGTCGCCGACATCCGGGCCGGCCGCGCCGGCGAGCTGATCTGGCTGCTCGAGCATCCGCCGCTGTACACCGCCGGCACCAGCGCCCGCCCGCAGGACCTGCTGCAGCCGATGCGCTTCCCCGTCCACGTCGCCGGCCGCGGCGGCCAATACACCTATCACGGGCCGGGCCAGCGCGTGGTCTACGTCATGCTCGACCTGCGTGCCCGCCGGCAGGACGTGCGGCGCTTCGTCTTCGACCTGGAGGAGTGGACGATCCGCACCCTGGCGCGCTTCGCGGTCACTGCCGAGCGCCGCGCCGGCCGGGTCGGCGTCTGGGTGGCCCGGCCCGACAGGCCGCGCCGGCCCGACGGCGGCCTGGCCGAGGACAAGATCGCGGCGATCGGCGTGCGCATCCGCCACTGGGTGTCGTTCCACGGCCTGGCGATCAACGTCGAGCCCGACCTATCGCACTATGCGGGCATCGTGCCCTGCGGCATCGCCGAGCACGGCGTCACGTCGCTGGTCGATCTCGGCCTGCCGGTGACCCTGGACGACGTCGACGCGGCGCTGGCCGCGACCTTCGCCGAGGTCTTCGCGCCGCCGGTCAGGCCGTCGGCAGCCGCGTGAAGCCTTGCGGCAGGACGTCGAGGTCGAGTGGCTCGACGTCGACCGCCTCGACCCGGGCGAGCGGCGGGCCGTGCCGGCAGGCGTCGATCATGCGGCCGATCGCGCTCTCCTCGCCGACGATCACCGCCTCGACCGAGCCGTCGACCCGGTTGCGCACCCAGCCGTCGAGCGACAGCTGCCGCGCCCGGCCGACCAGCCAGTCGCGATAGCCGACGCCCTGCACCCGACCGGTGATGCTGAGCCGGGCCTGCAGGACCATGGCGCGGCTCAGGTGAACTCGATGATCTTCTGATCGACGCGCAGGCTGTCGCCGGACTTGGCGTGCAGGGTCTTGACCGTGCCGTCGCGGGCGGCGCGCAGCACGTTCTCCATCTTCATGGCCTCGACCACCGCCAGCACCTCGCCGGCCTTGACCTCCTGGCCCTCGTGCACCGCGACCGAGGCGAGCAGGCCCGGCATCGGCGACAGCAGGAACTTCGAGGTGTCGGGCGCCGCCTTGACCGGCATCAGGGCGAACAGCTCGGCCTGGCGCGGCGTCAGCACCAGCGCCTCGGCCTGGCCGCCCTCGTGGATCAGCCGCCAGCCCGAGCCGACGGCGTCGATCTGGACCACCACCAGGCGGCCGTCGACGCGGGCCCGCAGCAGCGGATCGCCGGGCGTCCAGCTGGTCTCGATGGCCAGCTCGCGGCCGCCGACCACGGTGCGGCAGTCGGCCTCGCTGAGATGCAGGGTGAGCGCCATCGGCTGGCGGTTGAGCAGCACGACGCGCTCCTCGGCCGCCTTGCCGACGCGGGCGTTGCGCAGCGCCTCGGCGACCGCCGCCAGGCTGGCCAGCATGGCCGGGTCGGCCGGCGGCAGATGCGCCGCCGTGAACCCGCCCTTGAACTCCTCGGCGATGAAGTTGGTGGTCAGCCTGCCCTCGCGGAAGCGCGGATGGGCCATCAGGGCCGCGAGGAACGGCACGTTGTGCGACACGCCGCGGACGTAGAACTCGTCGAGCGCCCGGCGCATGCGCTCGATGGCGTCGATGCGGGTGGCGCCGTAGGAGCACAGCTTGGCGATCATCGGATCGTAGAACATCGAGATCTCGCCGCCCTCGTAGACGCCGCTGTCGACGCGCACGTCCGGCCCCGGCTCGGGCTCGCGGTACTTCACGAGACGGCCGGTCGAGGGCAGGAAGTTGCGGTACGGGTCCTCGGCGTAGAGCCGCGCCTCGACCGCCCAGCCCTTGAGCGCCACCTGCTTCTGCTGCAGCGGCAGCTTCTCGCCGGCCGCCACGCGGATCATTAGCTCGACGAGGTCGAGGCCGGTGATCAGCTCGGTCACCGGATGCTCGACCTGGAGGCGGGTGTTCATCTCGAGGAAGTAGAACTTGCGGTTCTTGTCGACGATGAACTCGACGGTGCCGGCGCTCTTGTACTTCACGGCCTTGGCCAGCGCGACCGCCTGCTCGCCCATCGCCTTGCGCGTCCGGGCGTCGAGGAACGGGCTCGGCGCCTCCTCGATGACCTTCTGGTGGCGGCGCTGGATCGAGCACTCGCGCTCCCACAGGTACAGGCAGTTGCCGTGGCCGTCGGCGATCAGCTGGATCTCGATGTGGCGCGGCTCCTCGACGTACTTCTCGATGAACACGCGATCGTCGGCGAACGACGCCTTGGCCTCGTTGGTCGCCGAGCCGAAGCCCTCGCGGCATTCCTCGTCGTTCCAGGCGATGCGCATGCCCTTGCCGCCGCCGCCGGCCGAGGCCTTGATCATCACCGGATAGCCGATGTCGCGGGCGATCTTGACCGCCTCCTCGGCGTTCGGGATGGCGGCGAGGTAGCCGGGCACAGTGCTGACGCCGGCCTTCTGGGCGAGCTTCTTGGACTCGATCTTGTCGCCCATGGCGTGGATGGCGAAGGCGTCGGGACCGATGAAGGCGATGCCAGCGGCGGCCAGCGCCTGCTGGAACTCCTGCTTCTCCGACAGGAAGCCGTAGCCGGGATGCACCGCCTGGGCGCCGGTCGACTTGCACGCCTCGACGATGCGCTCGATCTGCAGGTAGGACTGGGCCGAGGGCGGCGGACCGATCAGCACCGCCTCGTCGGCCTCGCGCACGTGCAGGGCGTCGGCGTCGGCCTCGGAATAGACGGCGACCGTCTTGATGCCGAGCCGCCGGCAGGTCCGCATGACGCGGCAGGCGATCTCGCCGCGGTTGGCGATCAGGATCTTGTCGAACGGCGGCTTGGTCGGCGGGGCCGCGACGGCGGGGGCCCGGGCGGTCTTGGCGACGACCTTGTTCGCGGCCTTCTTCTTGGCGGCCATGCTCACGATCCTTTGTTGCTACGGTCAAACAGGCCCTTGGCCCAAGCGAAGTGGAGGACGAGCAGCGGCGCCCACGCGGTCAGTACCCACAGCCACCACGGATACTGGCGGCTCAGGATGGCGTTGGCGGCGATCAGGCCCATCAGGACGAACAGCGCCACGATCAGATGCAGGCGCCACTGGCGGGCCCGACGCAGCCGCTCGTCGCGCGACAAGGTCACAGCGGGATGTTGCCATGCTTGCGCCAGGGGTTGTCGAGCTTCTTGGTCTCCAGGGTGGCCAAGGCCCGGCAGATCCGCCGCCGCGTGCCGTGCGGCATGATCACGTCGTCGATGAAGCCGCGATTGGCCGCGACGAACGGGTTGGCGAACTTCTGGCGATACTCCTCGGTGCGCCGGGCGATCTTGTCGGCGTCGCCGATGTCGGAGCGGAAGATGATCTCGACGGCGCCCTTGGCGCCCATGACGGCGATCTCGGCGCCCGGCCAGGCGTAGTTGACGTCGCCGCGCAGGTGCTTGGACGACATCACGTCGTAGGCGCCGCCATAGGCCTTGCGGGTGATCACCGTGACCTTGGGCACCGTCGCCTCGGCGTAGGCGTAGAGCAGCTTGGCGCCGTGCTTGATGATGCCGCCATATTCCTGGGTCGTGCCCGGCAGGAAGCCCGGCACGTCGACGAAGGTGACGATCGGGATGTTGAAGGCGTCGCAGAAGCGCACGAAGCGTGCCGCCTTGCGCGAGCTGTCGATGTCGAGGCAGCCGGCCAGCACCAGCGGCTGGTTGGCGACGAAGCCGACCGTGCGGCCGGCCATGCGGCCGAACCCGATCACGATGTTGCCGGCCCACTCCGGCGACAGCTCGAAGAAGTCGCCCTCGTCGACGACCTTCAGGATCAGCTCCTTGATGTCGTACGGCTTGTTGGGGTTGGCCGGCACCAGCGTGTCGAGCGAGAAGTCCTCGCGCTCGACCGGATCGTGGGTAGCGCGGACCGGCGCCTTCTCGCGGTTGCTCGAGGGCAGGAAGCCGACCAGCCGGCGCAGCTGCAGCAGGGCCTCGACGTCGTTCTCGAAGGCGAGATCGGCGACGCCGGACTTCTGGGTGTGGGTGAGCGCGCCGCCCAGCTCCTCCTGGGTCACCGTCTCGTGGGTCACGGTCTTCACCACGTCGGGACCGGTGACGAACATGTAGGAGCTGTCCTTCACCATGAAGATGAAGTCGGTCATGGCGGGCGAGTAGACGGCGCCGCCGGCGCACGGGCCCATGACCATCGAGATCTGCGGGATGACTCCGGAGGACATGACGTTGCGCTGGAAGACGTCGGCGTAGCCGGCCAGAGAATCGACGCCTTCCTGGATACGCGCGCCGCCCGAATCGTTCAGCCCGAGGACCGGCGCGCCGACCTTCATGGCCATGTCCATGATCTTGCAGATCTTGGCCGCGTGCATGCCGGAGAGCGCGCCGCCGAACACCGTGAAGTCCTGGCTGAAGACATAGACCAGGCGGCCGTTGATCGTGCCGTGGCCGGTCACCACGCCGTCGCCGGGGATCTTCTGGGCCTCCATGCCGAAGTCGATCGAGCGATGCTCGACGAACATGTCGTATTCCTCGAACGACCCCGGATCGAGCAGCACGTCGATCCGCTCGCGCGCCGTAAGCTTGCCCTTGGCGTGCTGCGCCTCGATGCGCCGTGCGCCTCCTCCGAGGCGGGCCGCCGCGCGCCGCCGCTCGAGCTCTTCCAACATCTGCTGCATCTGGTCTCCGGCCCTCCGGTCGCCGTTTTCGGCCAATTGTCCCGTCGCGTCTAGCGCAGGAAGCGCTTCTCGTCGTCCTTCACCTTGGCCATTCCCTGCAGGTCGAAGACGTCCTCGACCGAGGCGATGGCGCTGTCGGCGCCGCGGATGCCGCCCTCGCGGCGGATCTGAGCGAAGGTCTCGCGCATCGCCTGCACCGAGGCGCGGATGGCGTGGTTGCCCCAGATCAGCAGGCCGACCTTGGCCAGTTCGCGGACCCGCGCCACCGTCATCTGCGGATAGGCCGTCGGCACCAGGGCGAGCGGCACCTCGCCGTCCCAGGCGGCGACGAAGGCCTCGACCTCGTCCGGGGTCTTCTGCTTGGAATGGACCAGGATCATGTCGGCCCCCGCCGCCTCGTAGGCGTGCGCCCGGGCCAGCGCCTCGGCCTGGCCGAGGCCGGCGATCAGGGCCTCGGTGCGGGCGACGATCAGCAGGTCGGGATCGCGCCGCGCGGTCCGCGCCGCCGCGATCTTGCCCTGGAACTCCTCGACCCGGACCAGGTCCTGGCGGCCGTCGGCGATCAGGCTGGTCACCTTGGGGAAGCTCTTGTCCTCCATGACGATGGCGGCGGCGCCGGCCGCTTCGTACTGCTCGATGGCATAGAGCACGTTGAGCGCGTTGCCGAAGCCGGTGTCGATGTCGGCCACCACCGGCAGGCCCGAGCGCTCGGCCATGGCACGGGTCATGTCGAGATGCTGGGTCATCGAGACCAGGCTGACGTCGGGCAGGCCGTACAGCGCCGACAGCTCGAAGCCGGACGCCCAGATGGCGTCGAACCCGGCCTCGGCGACCAGCATCGCCGACAGCGGCGAATGCGCCGCCATGGCCTCGATCAGGCCGTCCTCGGCCAGCTTGCGCCGCAACCTCGTCCCCGCCGCCATGCTCATGCCCCCAGTCGCTTGTCCGCGAGCAGCGCGAGGAACCGCGCCGCCGCCTCGATGTCCCGGCGAATGCCCTCGTGACGGCGGGTCGCGATCGGATCCTCGCCCCAGCGCTCGATCTGGTAGAGCTCGTCGAGTTGGGCGGCCGCGAAGGCGTCTTCCGCCCCCAGGCTGCCTTCCGACACGGCGAGCGCGATCACCAGAGAGCCGGCAACGTGCGTGAGATTGTAGAGGGCCGACAGCGCCATGTCGCCGTGCGCCCCGACCGCCGCCGCCAGCCGCGCCAGCGCCTCGTCCGGCTGGGTCACGAAGGTCGTGCCCGCGGTCGCCGCCAGCCGCGCCGCATAGCGCCGCTCGGCCCAGTCGAGCAACGGTTGCCAAAGCCGGGACTGGCGCTCGACCAGCGGTCCCGGCCCGACCGCCCGGTAGCACAGCATGTCGGAGGCGGCATACTTGGCCGTGTCGTCGACGACCCGCTGGCGTTGCGGGCGGACGCGGTCGAGCCCGGTCGCCGCCAGCCGGGTCAGCGGCAGCTGGTCGACCTTGAGCTCGCCGGCCGGCGGCACCTCGGCCCATTCGCGCGCGATCGCCTCGGCGAGCGGCCGGGTCGGCACGACCAGCACCGTCTTGGCCGGCGTGCGCACCGGACGGCCGTCGAGCAGCACCCGGTAGCCATCCTCGGCGGCCTCGACCGACGTCTCCTTGTAGAAGCGCTTCATCGTCCCCGGCAGGCTGTTGCACGTGCCGCCCGCGCCGGCGGCTGCGAGGGCTTATACGCAGGTCCGCGCAGCGACAAGAGCCGTCTCAGCGCGGGCTGTGGGACGGTCCCGGGGTCCGCGGCTGCGGCGGCCGCCCGCCGCGCTGGCGCGGATCGGTCGGCGGCACGGGCAGCTGGGCCCGCAGGCCGGGCCGCAGGCCGTCGACGCGCGGCGCCACCACGGCGCAGGGGTTGGCCCCGGCCTGGCGCGCCGCCTGGGTGATCTGCGCGGTCAGGCTGGGCACGGTGCCGGGCGCGATGATCAGCTTGCTGAGGTTGGGGTCGAGGGCGCTGGCCGTCATGGCGCCGGCCGTTCCCTTGAGGCGCAGCGGCGTCGCCAGCCCGGCATTCTGCGCGTCGCGGGCCTCCGGCGCGAAGATGAACTCCCAGTTCTCGTTGCGCAGCTGGACGTAGCCGCCGCCGACGAAGGTGGCGCGCGGCGTATCGACGATCAGCCGGCGCAGGAAGGCGACGCCGGCGGTGACGTCGAAATGACCGGCCAGGCAATTGAACGGCGCCGCCTCGCCGGTCGCCAGCAGGCGCCGGCTCTCCTCGGGCCAGCCGGACATCTGCTCGCGCGGCCAGGTGCCCTTGGCGACCGTGATGTCGAAGGCGCCGCTGGCGGTGTTCAGGGCGTCGCGCGAGGTGCGGCCGCTGCCGCGCAGCTTGAGGTCGAGGTCGGCCAGCCCCTCGCCCATTCCCCAGTCGAAGCCGAGCAGCCGGCCGATGTCGCCCAGCGGCATCTTGCTGGCGGTCGCGGTCAGGGTCGCCTGGCCGAGCCGGCCGGCCGGGTCGTAGGCGAGATCGAAGGCGGCCGAGCCGCCGCCGATCGTGGCCGAGGCGCGCAGCCCGAAGCGGGTGTCGCTCGACACCAGGTTGAGCGAGGCGTTCTGCATCCGGCTGCCGAGCCCGTTGACCTCGCCGAACTGCGCCGCGACGGTCAGGCTGGCGCGGCCCAGCCAGCGGGCCGAGAACGGCAGGCCGGGCACCAGACGCGGCTGCGCCGGGGCCGCCCCGTCGCCGGCCGTCGCCGGCGCGGCGCGGAAGTCGCGGACATCGAGTCGCGTCGCGTCGACGTTGACGGTGGCGATCGCGTTGCCCTTGCGATCGACGCGGAACACCGCCTCGCCGGTCGCCTCGCTGTTGCCGACCTTGAGCGAGGTGACCTCGGCCTTGAAGGCGCTGCGCTGGGTGCCGGCCTTGACGACGGCGGCGTATGGCCCGCCGGCCGGCACCGGCAGCTGGATGTACGGCCCGATCACCGACAGGTCGGGCCCCTCGGCGTTGACCTGGACCTGGGTGCCCTTGACGCCAACGCCACCCTTGATGGCGATGCGGCCGCCGCCGAACGGGCCCTGAAGGTCGATGTTGCCCGGCACGCCGCGCATCCAGCCATCGAAGGTGCCGGCGCTGCCGCTGAGTTCGAGCGGCGTGCCCTTGGGCGTCGAGAAGCGGCCCTCGACCTGGAGCGGCTGGTTCGGCGCCGGCGCCTTGAAGACGGCGCTGGGGATCTCGACGGCCACGCCGGGCCGGCCCTGCGATCCGACGATGGTGACGAGCGAGTCGCGCACCTCGATGGTGGCGATCCAAGGGAAGGTTACGCTGCTGCGCAGCCGGAAGGAGCGGTTCTCGCCGGCATGCGGGCCCGAGCCGTCGGGCGGCGGCAGCATGTCGAGGTTGGTGTCGCCGACCTCGTTCTGCTCGACCTGGATGTCGGCGCCCTCGACGATGATCCGGCCGATCCGGATCTCGCCCAGCAGGAGGGCGACCGGGTCGAGGAACAGGGTGAGGCGGCGGACCCGGGCGAGGTCGGGCCGCGACGCCCAGGGCGCGTTCGACAAGGTAACGCCTTCCGCCACCATGGCCGGCTCGCGGCCCAGGCGAACGGTCAGCGGCACCTTGGCCGCGAGCTCGCGGCCGGTCACCTTGCGCAGCTGTTCGGTCAGGCGCGCCTGGTAGCGGCTGAGGTCGCGCGTGCCCAGCCAGACCACCCCGGCGATGGCGGCCAGCGGCACCACCACGGCCAGGATCCAGGCCAGCCGCTTCCAGGACAGGCGAAGCCGCGCCAGCACGGGTCAGTGCGCCGGCAGGGTGAAGCCGAGCGCCGCGACGGTGCGGCGGAAGTGCGCCGGCAGCTCGGCCTCGACCGTGAGCTCGCCGCGCCCCGAGGGATGCGGCAGGCGCAGCCGGCGGGCATGGAGATGCAGGCTGCGGGCATCGGCGACGGCCGCCAGCAGGGCTTCCTCGCCGCCGTACTTGCCGTCGCCGAGGATCGGACAGCCGACCGCGGCGCAGTGGACGCGCAGCTGATGGGTGCGGCCGGTGCGCGGCCACAGCGCCAGCAGCGCCGCCCGCTTGCCGGCGCGGTCGAGGACGCGGAAGTGCGTCAGCGCCTTCTGGCCGTTGACCTTGTCGACCTGGACCATCTCGCGGTCGCCGCGCGGGCCCGGCTGCTTGGCGAGCGGCAGGTCGATGGCGCCTTCGGCGCGCGGCGGCACGCCGACCACCACCGCCCAGTACAGCTTCTCGGTCTCGCGATCGCGGAACGACTCGCTCAGCCGCTTAGCGGCGCGCCCGGTGCGCGCGATCAGCAGCAGCCCCGACGTGTCCTTGTCCAGGCGATGAACCAAGCGCGGTCGTTCCTCCAGCCCGAAGCGCAGCCCGTCGAGCAGGCCGTCGATGTGCCGCCCCGTCCCGGTGCCCCCTTGTACCGCCAGTCCCGGCGGCTTGTTCAGCACGATGACCTCGTCGTCCTTGTGGATGACCATGGCCTGGATGGCCGCGGCATCGCGCTCCGACAGCGGCGGGCGGGCCGCCGGCTGGACCACGGGCGCCTCGCCCACGGCCGGCGGCAGCCGGATCGCCTGGCCCGGCTCGACCCGGTCGCGCGCCTCGGCGCGCCGGCCGTCGAGACGGACCTGGCCGGTGCGCAAGAGCTTCTGCAGGGCGCCGTGCGACAGCGCCGGGAAGTGGCGCTGGAACCAGCGGTCGAGACGCAAGCCGGCCTCGTCTTCGGAAACGGAGCGCAATTCGACACGGCCGGTCATGGCGGGCAACCTAAGCGACAAGCTACACCCGGTCCATGGAATCGCTGTCCTTCCCGACGCTCACCTTCGACCATCCGACGGCCCGCCGGCCGGCCGTCGTGCAAGGCCACCTGCTGCGACCGCCGGCCCCGCCGACCGCGCCCTGCCCGGCCATGGTGATCCTGACCAGCAGCGCCGGCGTGCAGCGCCATCGCGAGCACTACTATGCCCAGGCGCTGGCCGCGGCCGGCGTCGCCGCCCTGATCGTCGACAGCTTCGGCGGCCGCGGCGTGCGTCGCACGGTCGCGGACCAGAGCCTGGTGTCGGCGGCGCAGATGGAAGGCGACGCCTTCGCCGCCCTCGCCCTGCTGCGCGCCGACCCGCGGATCGACCCCGGTCGCGTCGGCCTCATGGGCGTCTCCAAGGGCGGCGTCGCCACCCTGAACGCGGCCATCGCCGTGCGTCAGGCGTGGCGCCGCGGCTTTTCGCACCTGTTCGACCTGCATGTCGCGATCTGCCCGGGCGCCACGGCGCAGCATCGCAATCCGGCGACCCATGGCCGGCCGATGTTCCTGATGCTCGCGGCGCGCGACGATTACACGCCGGCCGCGCTGGCCATCGAGTATGCCGAGCGCATGCGCGCCGCCGGCAATCCGCGGGTCAAGGTCAAGGTCTACGGCGCCGCCCATCATGGCTGGGAATCGATCGGCGGCGTGGTCGAGATCCGCGACGCCGAGAACTGGTCGGGCTGCCGCAACCTGATCGAGGACGACGGGCGGCACTTCGTGCCGTGCCTCGGCGAGGCCCTCGACGAGCCGGCCTACCAGGCTTGGGCGCGGACCCATTGCGTGACGCGCGGCGCCCGCGCCGGCGGCGGCACACAAGAGCTCAAGCGCCGCGCGACCGACGATCTGCTGGCCTTCCTGCGGGCCCATGATTTTGCACCGGCGTGGACGAATAATGATCCGCAGGTTACACTTAACGCGTGAACTTCGCTCGACTTCTCATTCCGTTCCTGGCCCTGCTGACGATCGTCCTGGGGGCGCCTTCCGGGTTTGCCGCCGAGCCTCTGTGGACCGGCTCGACCGCCGCCAAGGCCCGCACCGAGGCGCTGCTCGCCGCCCTCCGCAAGGCCGCCGACCACGGGCTCGAGCCGGCCTGGTACGGCGTCACCGAGCTCGACAAGGCGATCGCCGCCGGCGCCGACGCCGCGGCGCTGGAGAACCGCCTGACCGCGGCCTTCCTGGCCTATGCCAGCGACGTCTCGACCGGCCGGGTGCAGGCCAACCAGGTCGATCGCGAGATCGACATCCGGCAACGGCGCAGCGATCGCGAGGCCCTGCTCAAGGCGGCGGCCGAGACCGGCGACCTCGCCGCCTGGCTCGCCGCGCTGCCGCCCAAGGGCGACTATCCGGCCCTGCAGAAGGCGCTCGCCGAATGGCGCGACAAGCGCGCCAAGGCGGCCTTCACGCCGCTGCCGGTCGAGGGCAGCGCGCTGAAGCCCGGCGCGACCGACCCGCGGGTCCCGCTGCTGCGCAAGCGTCTGGCCGAGCTCGACCTCGTCGTGCCGCCGCCGGCCGGCCTGCCGGAGCAGTACGACGACGCGCTGGTCGCGGTGGTCAAGACCTACCAGGACGGCAAGGGACTGACGGTCGACGGAATTATCGGGCAGAAGACCGCGCAGTCGCTCAACACGACGATCGACGAGCGAATCGAGCAGATCGTGGCCAATCTCGAGCGCCGGCGCTGGCTGCCTGAGAGCCTGGGCAGCCGCTACGTGCTGGTCAACGCCGGCGACTATTCGATGGTGTTCGTCGACCGCGACAAGGTCGTTTTCGAAAGCCTGGTGATCGTCGGCACGCCGAAGAACCAGACGCCCGAGATCCAGTCGGTGATGCACGGTTTCCAGACTAACCCGTACTGGACGGTGCCGCAGTCGATCGCCGGCGAGGAGTATCTGCCGCTGCTGCGCCGCGACCCGCACGCCCTGCAGGCCGCCGGCTTCCGGCTGTTCGAGAGCTGGACCGAGGATACCGAGCTCGATCCGGCGAACGTCGACTGGAACGCCATCCATGCCAAGGGCTTCCCGTTCCGGCTGCGCCAGAACCCGGGCCCGAGCAACGCCCTAGGCTACATCTTCTTCCCGTTCGCCAACAACTATGGCGTCTACATGCACGACACGGCGAGCCGCTGGCTGTTCACCGAGGGCAGCCGCAACTTCAGCCATGGCTGCATCCGCCTGCAGAACCCGCTCGACTTCGCCGAGAAGGTGTTCGGCGGCCGCGGCAACTTCAGCAAGGAGCGCGTGCGCAAGATCATCGAGGCCGGCGAGCAGGCGCATTTCGGCTTTCCCGAGCCGGTCGTCCTGCACGTCACCTATCGCACGGTGACGGCCGGTCGCGACGGCGCCGTGTCGTTCCGCGACGACGTCTACGGCCGCGATCGCAAGGTCGTGCGCGCGATGGCGCGGCCGCGCGCCTGATCGCCGGTCGCCCGGCTCAGCGGCGCCTGGCGCGCAGCTTCTTCCAGTATTCGAGGCGCTTCACGATCTCGCGCTCGAAGCCGCGCTCGACCGGACGGTAGAACTCGGCGCGCGCCATGCCCTCGGGAAAGTAGCTCTGGCCCGAGAAGCCGTCCTCGGCGTCGTGATCGTAGGCGTAGCCCTGGCCGTAGCCGATCTCCTTCATGAGCTTGGTCGGCGCATTCAGGATGTGCATCGGCGGCGTCAGCGAGCCGTGCTCGCGGGCGGCGCGGCGGGCGGCCCCGAAGGCGACGTAGCCGGCGTTCGACTTGGGTGCGGTGCCGAGATAGATCACCGCCTGGGCGATCGCCAGCTCGCCCTCCGGCGAGCCCAGCCGGTCGTAGGTCTCCCACGCCGCCAGGGTCTGGGTCAGGGCCTGCGGATCGGCCATGCCGATGTCCTCGACGGCGAACCGCACCAGGCGGCGGGCGATGTACTTGGGATCCTCGCCGCCCTCGAGCATGCGGGCGAACCAGTACAGTGCGGCGTCGACGTCCGACCCGCGCAGCGACTTGTGCAGGGCGCTGATCAGGTTGTAGTGCGCCTCCTGGGCCTTGTCGTAGAGCGGCGCCCGCTTCTGCAGCAGCGACGCCAGCCGCGCCGGCGGCAGCGGCCCCTCCTCCTTAAGCCCGGCCAGCTGCTCGGCCAGGCCGATCAGGTAGCGGCCGTCACCGTCGGCCATGGCGTAGAGGGCCTGACGCCCCGCCTCGTCGAGCGGCAGGTCGCGGCCCAGCGCCGCCTCGACCCGCGCCAGGAGAGTCGTGAGCGCCGCCTCGTCGAGCCGGCGCAGCACCAGGACCTGGCAGCGCGACAGCAGCGCGGCGTTGAGCTCGAACGAGGGATTCTCGGTGGTGGCGCCGACCAGGGTCACCGTGCCGTCCTCGACATAGGGCAGGAAGCCGTCCTGCTGGGCGCGGTTGAAGCGGTGGATCTCGTCGACGAACAGCAGGGTGCCGTGCCCGTCCTGGCGGCGCTGGCGCGCCGCCGCGAACACCCGGCGCAGGTCGGCGACGCCGGAGAACACCGCCGAGAGCGGCTCGAAGTGCAGGTCGGTCGCCTCGGCGAGCAGGCGGGCGATCGTGGTCTTGCCGCACCCCGGCGGCCCCCACAGGATCAGCGAGCTGAGCTTGCGCTCGGCCAGCATGCGGCCGAGCGGGCCGTCGGCCCCGAGCAGGTGATCCTGCCCCAGGATGTCCGGCAGCCGCCGCGGCCGCAGCCGCTCGGCGAGCGGGACGGGTGCCAGGGACGCGAACAGCTCGGCCGGCACGCCGTCCGTCCCGTCAGCGGAACTGGACGGTCGAGACCATGCCTTCTCGGGCGATGGTGACACTCGACACGCCGGCCGCCATCCGCTTCTTGAGCTCGGCGACGGTCTTCAGCTCCTGGCCGTTGACCGCCAGGATCATGTCGCCGGGGCGCACGAAGCGGCCGGCATACGAGCCCGGCTTGACTTCCATGACGATCACGCCGGGCCGCCACTCGACCAGCCCGAGCTCGTCGGCGACCGCGGGCGACATGTTGGCGATGGCGGCTCCGGTCAGGGGCTGCCGGCCGTCGAGCACCGACAGGTCGCGCGGCGGGTCCTCCGGCGGCGGCGCCAGGACCATCTCGAAGATCTGCTCCTTGCCGTTGCGGATGACCTTGACCGGCACCGTCGTGCCGACCTGCAGGGTGGCCAGCCGGAAGCGCAGGCTGGCCTCGTCGTCGATCGGCAGGTCCTTGAGCGCCACGATCACGTCGTTGCGCTTGAAGCCGGCGAGCGCCCCCGGACCGCCGGGGAACACTTCCTTGACGACCAGCCCGGCCGGTCGGCTGAGGTTCAGCCCGGCGGCGATGTCGCTGGTCACGCGCTGCATGTTCATGCCCATCCAGGGCCGCACGATTCGTCCGCCATTCTCGCCGATCGAGATCATGCGCCCGACGATGTTGGACGGCGTGGCGAAGCCGATGCCGACCGAGCCGCCGCTCTGCGAGTAGATCGCCGTGTTGATCCCGATCAGCCGGCCATCCATGGCGACCAGAGCGCCGCCCGAGTTGCCGGGATTGATCGCCGCGTCGGTCTGGATGAAGAAGCTCGAATCGTTGACCCCGCCGGCGCTGCGCGCGACGGCCGAGATGATGCCGCTGGTCACCGTCTGGTTGAGGCCGAACGGGTTGCCGATCGCCAGAACGATGTCGCCGACCTCGATTGAATCCGAATCGCGCAACTGCAGGAACGGAAACTTCTCGTCGCTCTCGATGCGCAGCAGGGCGAGGTCGTAGCGCTCGTCCTGGGTCACCAGCTTGGCCTCGAACTCGCGCCGGTCGGCGAGCACGACGCGGATCTCGTCGGCCCCCTTGACCACGTGCGCGTTGGTCACGATCAGCCCGTCGGGCCGCACGATCACCCCCGAGCCCAGCGAGTTCTGCACCCGCTCGCCGGCCTGCGGCATGCCGGGAAAGGGAAACAGCAGCCGGCGCTGCACGCGCGCCGTCGTGGTCGTGTAGATGTTGACCACCGCCGGCGAGACCTTCTTGACTAGAGAGGCGTAGGAGAACGCCAGCTCGCTGCGGTCCGATGGCAACGGCTGGGCGACGCCCGGGCCCCCGCCCAGGCACGCCGCCCCGATCAATGCCGCCGCCAGGAATGCCCGCCCGTTCATCATCCGGTCTCCATTACCCCGACCGGATTTGCGGATTCTATGGCGGCAAATCAAGGGCATAAATCGCCGTCGTTGGCACAACGGTTGCAATACCGCCCGGCAACAGGGACATCACCGGGAGCCAACCCATGCAGATCAATCGTCGCACTCTCCTCGGCAGCGGCCTCGCCGCCGCCGCCGGCCTCGCCGCGCCGGCGGTCCGGGCCAGCACCGACTGGCCGAGCAAGGGCCCGATCAAGCTGATCGCCACCTTCCCGCCCGGCGGCACCGCCGACACCATCTCGCGCATCCTGGCGCCCAAGCTGTCGGCCAGCCTGGGCACCCAGGTGGTGGTCGAGAACAAGCCCGGGGCCGGCGGCACGATCGGCTCCGATCTCGCCGCCAAGGCGGCGCCGGACGGCTATACCCTGGTCATCTCGCACGCCTCGCCCCTCGGCATCGCGCCGGGCATCTATCCCAAGCTGCCCTACAACGTGGTCACCGACTTCACCCATGTCAGCCTGATCGGTCACACGCCCAACGTGCTGATCGTGCCCGCGAGCTCGCCCTACAAGTCCCTCGCCGACTACATCGCCGATGCCCGCGCCAAGCCCGACCAGATCGCCTTCGGCAGCTCCGGCATCGGCTCCAACACCCATCTGATGGGCGAGTTGCTGTCGAGCCTGGCCGGGATCAAGCTCAAGCACGTGCCCTACAAGGGTTCGGCCCCGTCGCTGCAGGACATGCTGGCCGGCGCCATCCCGTCGATGTTCGACCCGATCACGACCAACGTGCCGCACATCAACTCAGGCAAGGTGCGGCTGCTCGCGGTCAGCTCGGAGCAGCGCCTGGCGATGTATCCCGACGCGCCGACCTTCGCCGAGCAGGGCTTCCCCAAGCTCACGACCTCGACCTGGGTCGGCGTCTCCGGGCCGCGCGGCCTGTCGCCGGAGATCGTCGGGCGCCTCTACGTCGAGCTGCAGAAGGCCTACCAGGCGCCCGACGTCGTCGAGCGCTTCAAGGAAGTCGTGCTGCTGCCCGAGGACAAGCCGATGACGCCGGCCGAGTACACCAGGTTCGTCGGCGACTTCGCGGCCCTGTGGGCCGAGGTCAGCAAGTCGGCCGGGGTGCAGCTCGAGCTCGGCTGATCAGCCGCAGCGCGAGTAGCCGCAGTTGAGGCAGGTGTCGCAGCCTTCCTGATGCGACAGGGCGGCGGCGCCGCAATTCGGGCACTGCGGCAGCTGCCCCCGTCCGCCGCCGGGGTCGGCGGGGGATGCGCCGTCGCCGCTCGCCGCCAGCCGCAGGCGCTGCTCGGCGGCCTCGGCCAGGCCCGGCCGGTCGGCGGCGGGCATGAACCCGATGTCGACCAGGTGGCGCTCGATGACGCCGCCGATCGCCGCCAGCAGCGACGGCACGTAGCGCCCCTCCATCCACTGGCCGCCGCGCGGATCGAACACCGCCTTCAGCTCCTCGCCGACGAACGAGACGTCGCCGCCGCGGCGGAACACGGCGGAGATCATCCGCGTCAGCGCCACGGTCCAGGCATAGTGCTCCATGTTCTTGGAGTTGATGAAGATCTCGAACGGCCGCACGCGCCCGTCCTGCATTACGTCGTTGATGGTGATGTAGATGGCGTGGTCGCTGCCCGGCCATTTGATCTTGTAGGTGCGCCCGGGCAACTCGTCCGGCCGGTCGAGCGGCTGGGCAGCGGCGACGGCGCCGCCGTCGCGCGTGGCGACCGGCTCAACCTCGGCGGGACGCCCGGCCGGCTCGACCTCGAGCACGGCCCCCGTGACGTCGTTCGGCCGATAGGTCGTGCAGCCCTTGCAGCCCAGCGCATAGGCCTGTTCGTAGACGTCCTTGAAGGCCTCGAAGGAGATGTCGCGCGGCAGGTTGATGGTCTTCGAGATCGAGCTGTCGACGAAGTCCTGGGCGGCCGCCTGCATCGCCAGGTGGTCGGCGGGCGTCAGGGTCTGGGCGTCGATGAAAGTGTCGGGCGGCGGCTCGTCGCCGCGCAGCGCCCGCCAGACCCGCAAGGCATGGTCCTCGACGTTCTCGGCGCGTCGCTCGCCGTCGGGCTGCAGCACATGGCGCAGATAGCTGAAGGCGAACACCGGCTCGATGCCCGACGACACGTTGTCGGCCAGCAGGGAGATCGTGCCGGTCGGCGCGATGGAGTTGAGCAGGGCGTTGCGGATGCCATAGCGACCGATCGCCGCCCGCACCTCTTCGGGCAGCCCGCGCACCGTCTCGCCGGCCAGGAAGCGCGTGCGGTCGAACAGCGGGAAGCTGCCCTTCTCGGCCGCCAGGTCGGCCGAGGCGAGGTAGGAGAGCCGCTGCACCGCGGCCAGCCAGTCGCGCGCCAGCCGGACGGCCTCCGGCGAGCCGTAGCGCACGCCGCAGAAGATCAGCGCATCGGCCAGGCCGGTAACGCCGAGCCCGATGCGTCGCTTGGCCTTGGCCTCCTCCTCCTGCTGCGGCAGCGGAAAGCGCGACACGTCGATGACGTTGTCGAGCATGCGGACCGCCAGCGGCACCAACCGCTCGAGAGCCTCGAGGTCGAGCCGCGCCTCGGGCGTGAATGGGCGCTCGACCAGCGCCGCGAGGTTGATCGAGCCCAGCAGGCAGGCGCCGTAAGGCGGCAGCGGCTGCTCGCCACAGGGGTTGGTGGCGCGGATCTGCTCGCAGTAGTTCAGGTTGTTGCGGCGGTTGACCCGGTCGATGAAGATCACGCCCGGCTCGGCGCAGTCGTAGGTCGCGCGCATGATGCGCTCCCACAGGGCGCGCGCCGGAATGGTGCGCTCGACCTTGCCGCCGAACACCAGGTCCCAGGGCGCGTCGTCCGCCACCGCCTGCATGAAGGCGTCGCTGGCCAGCACCGACAGGTTGAAGTTGCGCAGGCGCCGAGGGTCGCGCTTGGCGTCGACGAACGCCTCGATGTCGGGATGATCGCAGCGCAGGGTCGCCATCATCGCGCCGCGGCGCGAGCCGGCGCTCATGATGGTGCGGCACATCGAATCCCAGACGTCCATGAAGGACAGCGGTCCGGAGGCGTCGGCGCCGACGCCCTTCACCGGCGCCCCGCGCGGCCGCAGGTTGGAGAAGTCGTGGCCGATACCGCCGCCCTGCTGCATCGTGAGCGCGGCCTCGCGCAGGCTGGCGAAGATTCCCGAGATGTCGTCGGAAATCGTGCCCATGACGAAGCAGTTGAACAGGGTGACCGAGCGGCCGGTGCCGGCGCCGGCCAGGACGCGTCCGGCGGGCAGGAACTTGAAGCCGGAAAGCGCCTGGTGGAAGCGCTCCGCCCACGGCTCGGGATCTTTCTCGGCAGCCGCGAGCGCCCCCGCCACGCGGCGCAGGCTCGCGTCGAGATCGACCTCGGCCTCGCCGGAAGAGTCGCGAAAGCGGTACTTCATGTCCCAGATACGCTGGGAAACCGGCGCCCAATCCATGGCTTGAAGCTAGGCGTCGCGGGCCGTCATATCAACAAGCATGTTCTTTTTTCGTTCCTGATCTGCCTGCGCGACGAGGCGACCGGTGGCGCCTTCGATCCGCGCCTCGAGCTCGGCCATGAAGCGCCGCCGATCGAGGCCGGGCGGGATGGCCGGCAGGACCTCGACCTCGATCACCCCCGGCTGCTTGACGAACTGGCGGCGGCCCCAGAACACCCCGGAGTTCAGGGCGACCGGCACCACGGGCACGCCGAGCTGGCGGTACAGGGCCGCCGTTCCCGCCTGATAGTCGCGACGCGCGCCGGGCGCGACACGCGTGCCTTCCGGGAAGATCAGGATCGAACGGCCGTCGCGGACCACGGCCTGGGCCTGGCGCACCAGGCCGCGCAACGCGGAGGCGCCGTCGCCGCGCGTCACGGCGACGTTGCCGGCCCGGGCCATCGCCCAGCCGACGATCGGGATGTACAGCAGCTCGCGCTTCAGCACGATCGCGGCATCAGGAAACAGCACGGTGAAGGCCAGCGTCTCCCACGACGACTGGTGCTTGGACGCGATGATCACCGGACCGGCCGGCAGGTTCTCCAGGCCCTTCATTCGGTGCGACAATCCGACCGTGAGCCGCAGCCATCCCAGGCAGAAGCGAATCCAGAATTGCGCCCAGCGCACGACGGCACGCCGATTCAGCAGGAGGATCGGCGCGCCGACGATGGCGATGACGGTCGTGCCGACATACCAGCCGACGTTGAAGGCCAGCGAACGCAGCCAGAGGGAGGAGGCGGACATGCTTGTAAGGCCAGTTTCGGGGCCTTAATGTCCGGCCGCAAGCAGATCTGGTTGGGACTCGCGCGTCGACATGCAGGTTACTTGTCCCAATTGCCGGGCGCGCTATGCGGTCGACCCGCTGGCGATCGGTCCGGCGGGACGGACGGTGCAGTGCGCCCGCTGCAGCCATCGCTGGGTCGAGACCATGAAGCTCTCGGACAACCCGGCGCCGCCGCCTCCTCCACCGCCGATCCCGCCCCTGCCGTCGATGGCCGAGCCGACCTACACGGCGAACCTGCCGGCGGTCATTGCGCCGCGGCCGCGTCTGCGCTGGAAGCGCTGGCTGGTCGCCGCGGTCGTCGTGGCGATCGCCGCCGGCGCCGCCGCCTTCGCCTATCGCGACGAGATCAGAAGCCGCCTGCCGGCGGAGTGGCGGGCGTGGCTCGGCGAGCCGGCCGCCGAGATCGCGACGGCCGCCCGCGTGCCCGAAACCGTGGTGGCCGCGGCGCCGCGCCTCGAGCTCGACTTGAGCGCCAGCAGCGTCGAGATCGCCGACGGCCGCTACCGGGTGCGCGGCGAGCTGGTGAACGCCGGCAACGCGCCGGGCTCGACGACGAGCCTCAAGCTGGTGTTCCGCAACGGCGACGACGTCCTGGGCGAGCGCACCTATCCGCTGGTCGAAGGACCGGTGGAGCCCGGGCAGCGGCTGTCGTTCAGCCGGCCTTTCGACGATCCTCCCGATGGCACGACCACCGTCGTGCCCAGCATCGAATGACGAGCCCACCGCCATGACCGACCGTCCGACCGTTTCCGTCCGCTTCTCCACCGAGGAAATCGCCCGCCGCGTCGACGCCATGGCCGGCGAGCTCGCAGCCCGCCTGCCGGCCGACACGCTGGTCGTGTCGGTGCTCAAGGGCAGCTTCGTCTTCGCCGCTGACCTGATCCGGGCGCTGAGCCGTGCCGGCGCCGACTGGTCGATGGATTTCGTCACCCTGTCGAGCTACGGCACCGGCACCGAGACCAGCGGCCGGGTCCGCATCGTGCGCGACATCGTCGATGACGTGCGCGGCCGCGAGGTGCTGCTGGTCGACGACATCCTGGAGTCCGGCTACACCTTGAGCTTCGCCAAGCAGCTGCTGCTGGAGCGCGGCGCCCGGCATGTCTCGGTGTGCACCCTGCTCGACAAGCCGGCCAAGCGACGGACCAGCCTGGAGGCCGATTTCGTGGGCTTCCCGGCGGGCGACGAGTTCCTGGTCGGCTATGGCCTCGACTGGGCCCACCGCTTCCGCGGCCTGCCCTACATCGGCGTCGTCGAGAAGGCCGGCTGATCAGTAGGTCTTGAGCAGCCGGTCGATGTAGTCGAGCTCTTCCTTCGGCCGCTGCTGCTCGCCGGCGCGCTTGCGCAGCTCGTCGAGGATCTCGCGGCTGCGCTGGCGCTCGAGCTCGAGCGGCACCTTGTCGACACCGGTGTCGACCGCGTCGCCATAGTTGCCGTCCGAGCGGCCGAGCGGGTCGCGATCCTCGCTCTTGCGCTCGCGCTCCTGGATCTCGGCCAGGTCCTGGGCGTTGCCGGGGCCGCGGCTGCGCATCTGCTCGGCCATGTCGCCCATGCCCTGCTGCAGGTTGTCGAGCGCGCGGCGCTGGGCGCGCGACGCCTCGCGCGGATCGCCGCGGCGCAGCGCATCCTCGGCATCGCGCATCGAGCGCTCGGCGCGGCCCAGCGACTCCGGCATCGGCATGCCGTTCTCGTCGAGCTTGTTCATGAACTCGCCGAGTTGGCGGCGCAGACCTTCCTGCTGGCCGCGCTGCTGATCGCCCCACTGGCCTTCGCCGGGCTGCTGCCCCTGCTGACCCTGCTGGCCTTGGCCCTGCTGACCTTGCTGGCCCTGCTGGCCGCGCTGGCCTTGCTGGCCGCGCTGTCCTTGCTGGCCTTGCTGCTGGCGGCCCTGGCGCTCGGACTCGCCGAGTAGCTGGTTCTGGCGCCGCGACAGCCGGTCGAGCTGGTTCATCATCTCGCGGCCCTGCTGGTTGCCCTGGCCCTGCTGGCCGCGCTGCTGGCCCTGCTGCCGCTGCTGGTTCGGCCCCGCCATCATCGGCGTGGCGTTCTCCATCATCTTGCGCAGCTCCTCGAGCAGGCGCTTGGCTTCCTCGCGCTGGCCGTTCTTGGCCATCTCGCGAATCTTGTCGAGCATCTTCTGCAGGTCGTCGGAGGTGATGGTGTTGTTGGGATCCATCTTCTCCGCCTGCTCCTGCATGCGGCGGCGTTCCTCGGGATCCTGCATCTTGTCCGCCAGCTCCTTCTGCCAACGCGCCATGGCGTCGTAGAGCTGCTGGATCAGGCGCTCGATCTCCTCGTCGCCGGCCTGCCGCTGCATGGCGTCGCGCAGCTGCTGGCGGGCATCCTCGACCGCCTTCTCGGCGTCGGACATGGCGCCGCTCTCGAGACGCATCGCGAGGTCCCAGAGGAGCTTCTGGGTGTCGCTCACGGTCGTCTTGTCGCCGTCCTGCTCGAGGCGCGCCGCCCCGAGCTTCAGGCCGAGCTGGACGACGCTGTCGTTGCGGTAGCTTTCCGGGCTGGCCTGGACCAGACGCATGCCGTCGACCACGTCCTGGCGCTGGCCCTTGGGATCGCGGGTCAGCGCCTTGCGCAACATGATCAGGGCCCGCGCCGTCGGGTCGTTGAAGACCCGCTCCGGCAGCAGGAAGGTCTCCACCGCGCTGCGCCCCTTCTGGCCCAGAGCGTCGCTGGCGAACAGCATGACCGTGACCTTGAGGCCGGCCCAGGGATGGCTGGTGAGATCGCGCACGAAGGTGTCCGACACCTTCTTGGCGCCGGCCGGCACCGGCAGGTCGACGCGCAGCACCTCGGGCTCCTCGTCGTCGCTCAGCATGTCGTCGCCCAGCACGCTGCCGTGCAGCCGGATCTGCAGCTGCACGCCGGTCACGCCGAAATCGTCGCCGGCGATGTACTCGACCTTGGTCGACCACTTGTCGACGCCGATCGGCCGCGAGAACTCGATGGTCGGGGCGAGGTCGGGAATGACGTGCAGCTTCCAGCGCGCCTGCTCGTCGCCGCGTGCCTGCAGGACGATCTGCTTGCCGTCGGTGATGACTTGGTCGATCTGGTACTTGCCCTTGCTGACCGTGGCGAACTCGGTCGCCTTGCCGTCGACCACGAGCTGCGGCGGCTTGCGGCCGCGCACGTCGTCGACGAAGCCGGCGATCTTGCTGCCCACCGGCACGCGCAGGACCTTGTCGCGCTCGGCCATGTCGAGATAGATCGGCGGCTTGCCGGTATAGGCCGGCGGGGCGATCCACAGGCTGGCGACCACGGGCGGCGGCGGCGGGAAGGCCGGCGTGACGGCGGCGGCCATGCGGTCGTTGCGCCAGCCGCCGGCGATCGCCAGGCCGACCACCAGGGCGATGACCGGGACGAGGCGCAAGGCCCAGGTGTCGAGCCGCGCCATGCCGGGATGCGCCGGCTTGTTGCCCAGCCCTGCCAGCCGCTCGGCCTCGCGCCGCCGATGCGCCGCCCACAGCGCCTTGGCCATGGGATCCTGCTCGCCGGCCGCCAGGGTGTCCTGCACCGCGACCAGCGGCCGATGCGGCACGCCGCTGTCGGTCTCGAGACGGCGGATGGCGGCTTCGCGCGCGGGCCACGCGAAACCGCGCAGGCACCACCAGGAAAAGCCGCCGAAGGCGACGGCCAGACCGGCCAGGAGACCGGTATGGACCCAGGGATCGAGGCCGGCGAAGAGATCGAGATGGGCCGCCGCGACGAACAGGGCGACGACCGAAAGCATCGGCACCAGCCGCGGCCACAGGCCTTCCCAGGCCAATGCCAGCCGCGCCAAGCCAATCTTGCGGCCCAGCCCGGGGGCCTTGATCATCTCGGTCTGGCTGGCGTCCATCGCCTTCCCTTCTTCCGGAACGCTACTTCTTCGCGCTCTCCATCCACGGTGGGAACCGTTCGGCGGAGAGCATCTCCTCGATCGTCGGCCGCGGTCGCGTGACCGCAAATCGCGTGCCATCGACCATCACTTCCGGCACCAGGGGCCGGCTGTTGTACATCGACGCCATGACCGCGCCGTAGGCACCGGCCGAGCGTACCACGACGAGGTCGCCGGCAGCCAGCGGCGGCAGATCACGGTCCTGTGCCAGGAAATCGCCCGACTCGCAGATCGGACCGACGATATCGCAGCGGATCGTGGCGCCATCGCGGCGCTGCCGCACCGGCTCGATGGCGTGCCAGGCCTCGTAGAGGGTCGGCCGGATCAGGTCGTTCATCGCCGCGTCGACGATGACGAAGGTCTTCTCGACCCCGGGCTTCACCAGGATGACCTCGCTCACCAGCACGCCCGCCTCGCCGACCAGGCGACGCCCGGGCTCGAAGGTCAGCTCGCAGCCCAGCCCCTCGGTCTCGCGGGCGACCAGGCGGACCAGGTCGGCCACCGCCGGCGGCTTCTCGTCGGCATAGACGATGCCCAGCCCGCCGCCGACGTCGAGCCGCTCGATGTCGTGGCCGTCCTCGCGCAGCTGCCCGATCAGCTCGCGCACCCGCACGATGGCGTCGCGGTACGGCTCCAGCGAGGTCAGCTGCGAGCCGATATGCATGGCGACGCCGGCCACCCGCAGATACGGCAACCGGCCGGCCAGGGCGAAGGCTTCGCGCGCCAGGTCGATGTCGATGCCGAACTTGTTCTCCTTGCGGCCCGTGGTGATCTTGGCGTGGGTCTTGGCGTCGACGTCGGGATTGACCCGCAGGGCGACCTCGGCGCGCACGCCGAGCTGGCCGGCGACGGCGTTCAGGGTCTCCAGCTCGGCCGAGCTCTCGACGTTGATTTGGCCGACCCCTGCCTGCAGCGCCGCCATCAGCTCGGACGG
This sequence comes from Reyranellaceae bacterium, assembly GCA_046349275.1. GTDB lineage: Bacteria > Pseudomonadota > Alphaproteobacteria > Reyranellales > Reyranellaceae > Reyranella. The sequence continues at coordinate 93,603 of JAXMCN010000005.1, forward strand.
CTTCTTGCCGACTCCGGAATAGACGATGCGCGCCGCCGGGATTCCGGCCGCCAGCGCCCGCCGCATCTCGCCGACCGAGACGATGTCGGCCCCCGCGCCCAGGTCGCCGAACAGCTTGATCACCGCCAGGCTGCTGTTGGCCTTCATGGCGTAGCAGACGCTCGCCCGCACGCCCGCGAGCGCGTCGGCGAACTCCTGGTAGGCGGCGCGCAAGGCCCCCGCCGAATAGCAGTAGAATGGCGTGCCGACCTGCGCGGCGATCTCGGACAGAAGCACGCCGTCGGCGTGCATCTCGCCGTCGCGATAGCCGAAGCCGATCATCGCCGGCCTCCGAGGAAGCGCCGGCGCGCCTCCTTGACCGCCCGCGCGACGTTGGCCGGCGCGGTGCCGCCCAGGCTCTTGCGGGCGCCGACCGAGGCCTCGACCGTGAGGACCTTGTAGACCCCCTTGTCGATGCGCGGCTCGACCGCCTGCATCTCGGCAAGGGTGAGCCGGTCGAGGTCGATTCCCTGGTCGGCGGCCAGCCCGACCAGCCGGCCGGTGACGTGGTGGGCCTCGCGGAACGGCAGGCCGACCGACCGGACCAGCCAGTCGGCGAGGTCGGTGGCGACCGAATAGTCGGCGGCCGCGACGGCCCGCATGCGCTCGGGGTTGGCCTTGAGGTCGCGCACCATCCCGGTCATCGCCGCGATCCCGAGCTCGAGCGAATCGGCGGCGTCGAACAGCGGCTCCTTGTCCTCCTGCATGTCCTTGCCGTAGGTCAGCGGCAGCCCCTTGAGGATCGTGCACAGCGCCACGAAGGCGCCGACGATGCGCCCGACCTTGGCGCGCGTCAGCTCGGCGGCGTCGGGATTGCGCTTCTGCGGCATGATCGAGCTGCCGGTGGTGAAGGCGTCGGACAGCGCGATGAAGCGGAACGGCGCGCTGCACCAGATCACGATCTCCTCCGACAGGCGCGACAGGTGCACTGCCGTCAGCGAGGCCGCGGCGATGAACTCGGCGACGTAGTCGCGGTCCGACACGGCATCCAGCGAGTTGGCCATCGGCCGCTCGAAGCCCAAGGTCCGCGCCGTGCGCCGCGGGTCGATGGGATGCGGCGAGCCGGCCAGCGCCGCCGCGCCGAGCGGCGATTCGTTCAGCCGGGCCCGGCAGTCGGCGAAGCGGCTGCGGTCGCGGCCGACCATCTCGACATAGGCCAGCAGGTGATGGCCGAAGGTGATCGGCTGGGCGGTCTGCAGATGCGTGAAGCCCGGCATGATGGTCGCCGCGTACTCCTCGGCGCGGTCGATCAGAGCCGACTGCAGGTCGCGCAGCATCGGCTCGATCCGGTCGATGGTCTCGCGGACCCACAGCCGCACGTCGAGCGCGATCTGGTCGTTGCGCGACCGCGCCGTGTGCAGCCGGCCGCCGGCCGGCCCGATCAGCTCGGTCAGCCGCGCCTCGACGTTGAAGTGAATGTCCTCGAGCTTGGTCGAGAACACGAAGCGGCCGGACTCAATCTCTTCGCGCACCTGCAGCAGGCCGCGCTTGATGGCGCGGCCGTCCTTGGCGCTCAGGATGCCCTGGGCCACCAGCATCTCGGCATGGGCGAGCGAGCCCGCGATGTCCTGGGCGTACAGCCGCCGGTCGAAGCCGATCGAGGCGTTGATCCGCTCCATGATCTCGGACGGGCCGAGCTTGTAGCGCCCGCCCCACATCGCGTTGGAGCTGCTGCCCTTCCGCGGAGCGTCCTTGGAGGCTCGCGCGGACGTGTTCTTCCGTGCCATGAATATGCGCCGATAATGCTTCAGGAACGCGGCTTATGGCACATCCCGTCAGACATTTCCTCCCCGGCCGGCGCGCCCTGCTCGGCGGCGCCCTGCTCGGCGCCCTGGCCGCGCCGGTCCGCGCCCAGTCGATCGCTGCGCTGGCCACTGGCGCGATGGCCCGCTTCAAGCCCCTGCAGCCGCCCAAGCCGATGCCAGACCTGGTCTTCACCGACGCCGGCGACCAGCCGGTGTCGTTCGCCGACCTGACCGGCAAGGTCCGCCTGATCAACCTGTGGGCGACCTGGTGCGCGCCCTGCGTCAAGGAGATGCCGAGCCTCGACCGCCTGCAGGCGGCGCTGCCCCGGGACCGCTTCCTGGTCCTGCCGATCTCGCTCGACGGCCCGTCGAAGCCCAAAGTCGCGCCGTTCTACAAGGAGAAGCGGCTCGACCATCTCGGCATCTACTTCGACAAGGGCCGCAAGACGATGTCGCTGCTCGGCGTCAGCCTGCTGCCGACCTCGATCCTGGTCGATCCGGCCGGCCGCGAGCTCGGCCGCCTCGAAGGCGACGCCGACTGGGACACGCCCGAGGGGATCGCGCTGATGAAGGCGGCGCTGTCCTGAGCGGCCTCAGGGAAACGCCGGATTGCCGTAGGGATAGTAGTCCCTGACATCGAGGTTGCGGTACGGCAGCGCGTCGAGCCGGGTCGTGCCGAGATGGGGTTCCGCCGGCTCGACCAGCAGGATCGTCGGGGCGAAGCCGCTGTCGTCGAAGCCGCGCCGGAAGTGCACGCGTGACTTGATGGCGAAGGCCTTGAAGGCGGCGATGTCGAGGTTGAGCGCACGCAGCGGCTCGGGCTCCTGGACCTGCACGAGCCAGCGCGACAGCACCAGCACGTTGTCGCGGCCGAAGGCCACGACGATCCAGGGCTGGCCGTAGCCCTCGACGACGCTCAGCACCGTGCCCCGGATGCGCACCGGCGGGCCGGCCGAGTCGTCGACCCGGCCGCCGACCTCGCGATCGAAGGGATCGCCGGCCTTGAGGCCGCTGGCCTGGCAGGCGGCGACGGACCCGGCATCGGCCAGGGTCGCGACCAGCACGCCCGACAGGTCCTGCGCCAGGATCTCGCGCAGGAGCCAGGTCGCCGAGCCGGAGCGGTCGCTGTGGTCGGCCAGCACCACCGGCGTCTCGCCGCGCGCGATCGCCTGCTTGGCGAGCGCCACGCCGGCCGCCATCTCGTGCACCGTCGCCGAGCCCAGAAGCCGCTCGCGCAGCCGCCACGCCGTGCGCGCCATGTCGTCGACGGCCCGGGCCGCGAGCGCCGGATTGCCGTTGCTCATCGCCTGGATCGTCATGCCGGCATCCGGCACGTCGGCGAAGGGGAAGCCGAAGAACACGTTGACGTAGAGGTCGGGCTCGCGCGCCTCCCAGGTCAGCGCCCGCTGCACCAGGTCCATCCACGGCGAGGCCCCGGTCCACTGCAGCACGGTCGCGGTGAGGATCGGCACCCGGCGGATCGCGGTCGCTGGCCGGTAGTCGCCGCGAATCGCCCGCACCAGCATGCGCGCCGCGCGCTCGCCCTGCAGGTAGCTGTCGTAGTGCGGGAAGTACTTCACCGTGAACGCCATGTCGGCATGGCGCAGGAACTCCTCGTCCTCGTTGCCGTGCGGGTCGAAGGTGCCGACCAGCACCGCCTGGGGCCCCACCACGGCCCGCACGCGGCGCGCCAGCTCGGCCTCGGGCCGGGCCACGCCGCGCACCGCCATCGCGCCGTGCAGGCTGAGATAGACGCCGTCGACCGGTCCCTGGCTCGCCAGATCGGTCAGCATGCGGCCGGCCAGGGTCTCGAAGGCGTGCTCGGTGATCCAGCCCGAGCCGGTCCCGGTGCGCGGCCACAGCGGCGATTCGATGCCGATCAGCTCGACCCCGTCGTGCTCGCGCGCGACCTTCACGAAGCCGCCCATATACGAGCGCGGGTCGTGCGCCAGCAGCCGCTCGCCGCCGACCGGCGACCCGTCGTAGGTGAAATCCTCGAGGGTCGTGTCGTTCGGCAGGAAGCTCACCGTCTCGTGGGCGAAATGCAGGACGGCGATACGGATCGGCTGGCGGATCGATGGGCGGCTCATGACGCGGCTTTCCCCTTGCAACGGCCGGGCGGCGGGCGAACTCTCGCAGGAAAGACGGGAGGAACCCAATGGCAAACCGCGTCATCGACGCCGACGGCCACATCTGCGAACCGCCGGCGCTGTGGAACGAGATCGTCGAGCGCAAGCACCGCGCCGCCGCGATCCGGGTCGAGCGCGACCGTGACGGCCGCGACTGGGTGTCGATCAACGGCATCCTGCGCCACAACCTGCGGCCGGCCGCCTCGTGCCTGCCGTGGGGCATGGACGACCCGAACAAGGTGCCGAGCTGGGAGGAGATCCTGCCGGGCTCCTACGACGGCGCGGCCCGCGTGAAGGTCCTGGATGAGGAAGGAATCGAGCGCGCCCTGCTCTTCCCCTCTCTCTACCTGCTGGCCGGCGACATCGAGGATCCGGCAGTCGCCGCGGCCTGCGCCCACGGCTACAACGAATGGATCGCCGACATGTGCCGCGCCGGCTCCGGGCGCCTCGGCGCCGTCGGCATCGTGCCGCTGCAGAGCGCCGAGCTGGCCACGCGCGAGGTCGAGCACATCGCCCGCCTCGGCCTGAAAGGCGTGTGCTTCCGGCCGGAGCGCTACAAGGGGCTGGCGCTGTACGACGAGTCGCTGGCCGGCTTCTGGAATGCCGTCGCCGGCAGCGGGCTGTTCGCCGCCGTGCACGGCAGCTTCGGCGCGCTGATGCCGAGCTTCGCCACCGGCCGCTACGACAACCTGTTCTTCAGCCACATGATCTGCCATCCCTTCGAGCAGATGGCCGCCTGCCTCGATCTCGTCGCCGGCGGCGTCCTCGAGCGCCATCCCGGGCTGCGCGTCGCCTTCCTCGAATCGGGCCTCGGCTGGCTGGAGTACTGGATCGAGCGGCTCGACGGCCACTTCGAATCGATGCACCAGCACGTGCCGTGGATGAAGCGGCGTCCCAGCGAGCTGTTCCGCGAGCAGTGCTACATCTCGATCGAGGCCGACGAGGCGCACATGCTGCCGCGCCTCAAGCAGCTCGGCCTCGACGACTGCGTCTTCTGGGGCGCCGACTACCCCCACTACGATTGCACCTATCCGGGCGCGGTCAAGGAACTCGAGGAGAACCTGGCGCCGTTGCCGCAGAGCCTCGCCGACGGCGTGCGCTGGCGCACGGCGTCGCGATTCCTGGGCTTGGGCTGACGCCGTCGCGACCGCTCATTCCGGGACGTGGACCATCCGCTTGATGTGCTTCAGGTTGGCGACGATCGTGAAGGTCATGACGACCAGCAGCGACCATGAGCTCCACTTGGAGATATGGACCGTCGCCCATGCCCCGAGCTGGTTCGGATAGCGCCAGACGCCCAGGAAGGTCGCAGCGTTCTCCGCCAGCCAGATGAAGAAGCCGATCAGCACGAAGGCGAGCAGCAGCGGCATGGTGCGGTCGCGGTCGTAGGGCCGGAACAGCACGGTGGCGCGGGCATAGAGTCCGAGCGCGACGGCCGCCAGGTACCAGCGCAGGTCGGGCATGAAATGGTGGGTGAAGAAGTTGGCGTAGATGGCCAGCGCGACCACGGCCGCCATCCAGTACGGCGGATGATGGCGGATGCGCAGATCGAACAGCCGCCACGCCTGGATGACGTAGCTGCCGACCGCCGCGTACATGAATCCGGAGAACAGCGGCACGCCGAGCAGCTTGGTGTAGGCGAAGTCGGGATAGCTCCAGGACTGGATGGCCGTCGAGGTCTTGAAGGCTTCCAGCAGGAACCCCAGGACATGGAACAGGCAGATGGCCTTGAGCTCGTCCCAGGTCTCCAGCCCGCTCCACAGCATCCACGCCTGCACCGCGATGGCGAAGACCAGCAGGGCGTCGTAGCGCGGCAGCCCCAGAACGCCCGACCGCGGCATGAGGAACACCGCGGCGAAGAACAGGCCGGCGAACAGGCAGGCCCGTGCCTCCTTCAGGCCGAAGAAGAAGAACTCGACGAGAAAGCGTCGCAGGCCGGCCAGCTGCACGGCCGGCGGGGGAGCAAGCAGGAGGCGATCGAGCCAGCCGACGGGACCGGTCAGCCCATGGCCGATCGGCGCCACCGCGCGCGGCCTACTGCTCGACCTCGCAGTGCTTGTTCATCTCGCGGCAGACCCGCATCACCGCCTCGACGACCAGCGACGAGACCGGGCCCTCGCCCGGCCCGGCATGGCCGGCGATCATCATCTGCGAGACGTCGTCGCTGAACGGCACGACGGTCAGTGTGGCCGTGCGGTCGCCCTCGGCGACCTGCAGGCGGCGCTGCGCCGGATCATGGACCAGCACCAGCACCTTCGGATTCTTGCGCGCCACCTGGTAGGCGGTGGCGAACACCCGGTCGGCCGGCGCGTCGAGAATCACGGTGGCGAAGTCGTAGCCGGGCTTGCCCTGCTGGCCGCCCTCGCGCATCTGCTGGATGCGGCCGAGCGCCTTGCGCGCCAGGAAGACCCATTGCGCCTCGGCGGGAACGAACGGCGCCAGCGCCGCCAGGGTCGCGGCCGCCGCCGCGACGGTCCACAGGTACCGCACTGCTCTCATGCCCCACCCCGCTCGTCGCGCCCGCGGCGCCGCTGCCTAGCGCGTCGGAACCGGCCGCTCGCCCGAGTAGTCGTAGAAGCCGCGCTTGACCTTGCGGCCGACCCAGCCCGCCTCGACGTACTTCACCAAGAGCGGGCACGGCCGATACTTCGAATCGGCCAGGCCCTCGTGCAGCACCTGCATCACCGACAGGCACGTGTCGAGGCCGATGAAGTCGGCCAGCTCGAGCGGCCCCATCGGATGGTTGGCGCCGAGCTTCATGCCGGTGTCGATGGCGTCGACGTTGCCGACGCCCTCGTACAGGGCATAGACCGCCTCGTTGATCATCGGCAGCAGGATGCGGTTGACGATGAAGGCCGGGAAGTCCTCGGCGTTGACCGGCTTCTTGTCGAGCCGCAGCACCACCTCGCGCACCGTGCGGAAGGTCTCCTCCTCGGTGGCGATGCCGCGGATCAGCTCGACCAGCCCCATCAGGGGCACCGGGTTCATGAAGTGCATGCCCATGAACTTGCCGGGCCGGTCGGTCACCGAGGCGAGCCGGGTGACCGAGATCGACGAGGTGTTGGTCGCCAGCAGCACGTTCGGCGGCAGGCCCTCACACAGCTTCTTGAAGATCTCGCGCTTGACCGACTCGTTCTCGGTCGCCGCCTCGACGATCAGGTCGCAGTCGGTGAACGGCTTGTAGTCGGTGGCCGACGTGATGCGCCGCAGCGCCGCATCCTTGTCCTCGGGGCGAATCATGCCGCGGCCGATCTGGCGATCCATGTTGCGGCCGATCGAGTCGAGACCCTTGTCGATGTGCGCCTGGTCGACATCCATGAGGCGGATGTCGAAGCCCTTGAGCGCGCAGACATGGGCGATGCCGCTGCCCATCTGGCCGGCGCCGATGACGCCGATGCGCTTGATCATGGTGGCGTACCCTTCCGGCGCTGCCGCTACTTCTTCTCGACCGCGGCCGTGAGCTCGGGAACGAGCTGGAACAGGTCGCCCACGATTCCGTAGTCCGCGACCTGGAAGATCGGCGCTTCCTCGTCCTTGTTGATCGCGACGATGGTCTTGCTGTCCTTCATGCCGGCGAGATGCTGGATCGCGCCCGAGATGCCGACCGCGATGTAGAGGTCGGGGGCGACGACCTTGCCGGTCTGCCCGACCTGGTAGTCGTTCGGCACGTAGCCGGCGTCGACCGCGGCGCGGCTGGCGCCCAGGCCGGCGCCCAGCTTGTCGGCCAGGGTCTCGAGGATCTTGAAGTTCTCGCCGCTGCCCAGGCCGCGGCCGCCCGAGACGACGATCTTGGCGCTCGTCAGCTCGGGACGCTCGCTCTTCGACAGCTCGGCGCCGATGTAGCTCGCCAGCCCGCCGGCGCCCGTCCCGGCGGTCTGCTCGATGGCCGCCGAGCCGCCGCCCGCCGCCGCCTTGAAGTTGGTCGGCCGGATCGTGACGATCTTGATCGCATCGCCCGTCTGCACCGTGGCCATGGCGTTGCCGGCATAGATCGGCCGCACGAACGTGTCGGGTGACACGACCTTGATGGCCTCCGAGATCTGCGCCACGTCGAGCAGCGCCGCGACGCGCGGGGCGAGGTTCTTGCCGACCGAATCGGCGGCCATGACGACATGGCTGTAGCCCGGCGCCAGCTTGACGACGAGCGGCGCCACGTCCTCGGCCAGCCAATTGGCATAGGCCGCATCCTCGGCCTGCAGCACCTTGCCGACACCCTGGATGGCGGCGGCCGACTGGGCGGCCTCGCCGGCGTTGCTGCCGGCGACCAGCACGTGGACCTCGGAGCCCATCTGCGACGCGGCGGTCACGGCGTTCGCGACGTTGCTGCGGACGCTCTTGCCGTCATGCGCGGCGACAACCAGCACGGCCATGTCAGATCACTCCCGCTTCGTTGCGCAGCTTGTCGACCAACTCCGCGACGGTCTTCACCTTGATGCCGGCCTTGCGCTTGGGCGGCTCCTCGACCTTCAGCACCTTGAGGCGGGGCGCGACGTCGACGCCGAGCGCGTCCGGCGCCAGGACCTCGATCGGCTTCTTCTTGGCCTTCATGATGTTCGGCAGCGAGGCGTAGCGCGGCTCGTTGAGGCGCAGGTCGGTCGTGACCACCGCCGGCAGCTTGATCTTGATGTTTTCCAGGCCGCCGTCGACCTCGCGCTTGATCTCGGCCGAGCCGTCGGCGATCGCCAGCTTGTTGGCGAAGGTGCCCTGCGACCAGCCCAGCAGCGCGGCCAGCATCTGGCCGGTCTGGTTGGAGTCGTCGTCGATCGCCTGCTTGCCGACGATCACCAGCCCGGGCTGCTCCTTGTCGACCACCGCCTTCATCAGCTTGGCCACCGCCAGCGGCTGCAGCTCGGCGTCGGTCTGCACCAGCACGCCGCGGTCGGCGCCCATGGCGAGGGCGGTGCGGATGGTCTCCTGGCACTGCGCGGGGCCGGCCGAGAACGCGATGATCTCGGTCGCCAGGCCCTTCTCCTTCAGCCGGATCGCCTCTTCCACGGCGATCTCGTCGAACGGATTCATGGACATCTTGACGTTGGCCGTCTCGACACCCGTATTGTCGGCCTTGACGCGGATCTTGACGTTGTAGTCGATGACCCGCTTGACCGCGACCAGCACTTTCATCGCGTTGCGCCTATCGGTGAGTTGACGCCGGACCATCGGCCGACGAAGGGGAATTCGTGTAGGGGTGTTCAGCCGACTATGTCAAGGCTATGGCGCACCGCACAAACCCGCACGGTGAAAGATTTTCGTGCGTTGATTCAACAGCTTGACCGCCGCTAGCGGTTGGCGCCGGGAACCCACAGAACGTCCGTCGCGCCATTGTCGTTGAGCCGCCGCGCCAGCACGAACAGGTGGTCCGACAGCCGGTTGACGTACTTGATCGCCTCGGGGTTCACCGGCTCGTCGACCGCCAGCCGCGTCATGCCGCGCTCGGCGCGGCGGACCACGGTGCGTGCCAGGTGCAGCCAGGCCGCCGCCTCGCTGCCGCCGGGCAGGATGAACGACTTGAGCGGCTGCAACTCGGCGTTCATGGCGTCGATCTCGCGCTCAAGCCGCTCGACCTGGGCCGCCACCATGCGCAGCGCCCCTTCGGCCTTGCGGCCCTCGCCTTCCGGCGTGCACAGGTCGGCCCCGAGATCGAACAGGTCGTTCTGGATGCGACCGAGCATGGCGTCGGCCTCGGCCTCGCGCGGATTGCCGGTGGCGGCGCGCACCAGGGCGCTGCGCGCCAGGCCGATCACCGAGTTGGCCTCGTCGGTGGTGCCGTAGGCCTCGACGCGGACGTCGTGCTTGGCGACGCGCTCGCCGTCGCCCAGCGACGTCTTCCCGGCGTCGCCGCCGCGCGTGTAGATGCGATTCAAGGTCACCATGCTCAGGCGCTCCGGCTGGCGAGATACCACAAGAGAATCAGGACGATCGTCACGAACTGCATGCGCACGCGCCACCACATGAAGCGATTGCTCTGGCGGCCGCGCTCGACGTTGCCGTCGAGGTTGCGGCTCATGTTGACAAGGCCCGCGAACAGCATGCCGAGCGTGGCGAGGCCCGACGCGATGACGCAGAAGAACAGGATGTTGGCCAGGGTGCTCATGGCGCCGTCATATCATGCATTGTTGCGTCCCGCGCCCACGCGCGCGCCGGACCAGGGACGCGCGCTACGCCCGGCCGCGGTGCCCGCGGCCGCCCGCCACAGCGCCTCCGCCGCCTGCTCGCCCGACCACAGGGCGGCATGCACGGTTCCGTACTCGACCGGCTCGGTGGCCTCGCCGGCGAAGAAAACGCGGTCGGCCAGCGGCCGGGCATGCGTCGTGCGGTCATCGGGATCGCTGCCTACTCCCGGATAGGTGTAGCCGCCGCGCGACCAGGGGTCGCTCAGCCAGCGCGGAAACGCCATGCCGTCCGGCTCCGGAATGTCGTCGCCGAACATCTTGCGCAGGCTGGCCATCGCCACCGCCCGCACCTCGTCGTCGCCGGCGCTGCGGTCGAGCCGCGCCGCCGTGGCGCCGTTGCAGAAGCTGAGCAGGATCGGCTGCCCGGTCTCCGCCTCGTGGTTCACCCAGGTGTTGAAGGTGCCGCGCCGGCGCGGCGAGTCGGGCAGGCGGCCGAACCACTTGGGCTCCTTCGGCCAGAACCGCCGCGGAAAGCGCAGGTAGAGCTTGCCCAGGACGCCGGCGCCGTAGCCGAGCCGCCCCAGGGCCACCTGCTGCGCTTCCGGCGGCGCCGGGTCGAGCGCCGGCAGGCCGGCCCGCAGGAGCCCGACCGGCACGGCGATCACCGCCCGGTCGGCCTCGATCCGCTCGCCGCTCTGCAGCACCGCGGTGACGCCCGTGCCCGACCAGACGATGCGCTGCACCGGCGACGCGAGACGAATCGACAGCGGCGCCGCCGCATCGGCGACCAGCTGCCCGAAGCCGCCACGCGGCTGGGCGTTGCGCTCGAGACCCTCGAGCGGGAACCATTCCTCGACCGAGATCGCCTCGTAGGGCGCGCCCTGCACGCCCTCGCTCATCTCGAGGAAGGTCGCGACCACCAGCCGGTCGACCTCGGGCAACCAGCGCGCCTCGAGCAGCGGGTCGATCGCCTGCTTGAGCGAGACGGCGCGCGGTCCCCAGACCCTGGCCATCGCCTTGCTCTTCCAGCTCGACCATTCGACCGCCGTCTTGAAGGCCGCCCGGCCCAGCACGGCGCGGCGGCGCTGGCCCTCGCGGGTCGGCGCCGTGGCCCGCGGGTCGATCAGCAGCCGTTCGCCCTCGGACTCGACCAGCGCGATGCCGAGCTTGTCGCACCACAGGGTCAGCGGATTGCCGTCGACGCCGTGCACCCAAGAGCCCCCGAGATCCAGTGGCACGCCCAGGCTGCCGTCGGTCAAGGTTCGCCCGCCCCGCCGCTCGCGCGCCTCGAGCACGGTCACCGCGAACCCCGAATCGTGCAGCAGCCGCGCCGCCACCAGTCCGGCCATGCCGGCGCCGACCACGACGACGCGTTCGGCCGGCCCCGCCCCCATCGACCACGAGCCGGTCATCGCTGCAGCAAGCCGGGCCGCAGCAAGTCAGGCAGGTCGCGCATGTCGTGGAACAGCTCGCCGCCCGCCGCCTGCAGGGCGGCGGGATGGGCGTAGGGCTCGCCGGCATAGGCCAGCGCCCGCATGCCGGCGGCCCGCGCCGCGGTGACGCCGGGCACCGAATCCTCGATCACCACGCAGTCGAACGGCTGGACGTCGAGCGACAGCGCGGCATGCAGGAAGAGATCGGGGAACGGCTTGCCGCGCGACACCTGGCTGGCGCTGAAGATGCGGCCGTCGAACAGCTCCCAGAGACCGGTCAGGCCGAGCGTGAAGCGCATCTTCTCGGGCGTTCCCGAGCTCGCCACGCAGGTCATCGCCCCGGCCGCCTGAACGGCGTGCACTGCCTCCTTGACGCCGGCGATCGGCTGCAGCGGCGCGTCGCGGAAGCTCTGGTAGGTGACGACCTGCATCTTCTCGACGAAGTCTTCCGGCAGCTTGCGGCCGAGCTCCGCCTCGCAGGCCTCGACGCACGATTTCAGCGACAGGCCCATCAGGCGACGCATCACCTCGTGCGGCGACCAGTCGAGCCCCTGCGCGCGGATCGCCCGCGAGAAGCTGGCGTTGGCCAGCGGCTCGGTGTCGACCAGCACGCCGTCGCAATCGAAGATGACCAGCACGGGCGGTAACCGGATCGCCGGATCAGAACGGCTTGTCGCCGGCCACCGTGACCCGGTTGCCGCGCCGCGTATGCGGCCAGTAGTCCCACATCGCGCGGTGCTGGACGCAGCGATTGTCCCAGAAGGCGATCGAGTTCTCGCGCCAGCGGAAGCGGCACTGGAACAGCGGGTTCTCCATGTGCTCGTAGAGATAGCGCAGGATCGCGTCGCCCTCGTCGCGCGGCACGCCGACCAGGGCGCGCGTGAAGCCGCGGTTGACGAAAAGCGCCTTGCGACCGGTCACCGGATGGGTGCGCACCACCGGATGTTCCGAGCGCGGGTACTTCGGCTTGTCGGCCACGCCGTAGTTGGCATAGAGGCCGCGATACACCTGCTCGCCGTCGTGGATCGCCGTCATGCCCGCGAGATAGGACTTCATGCGGTCCGACAGCGCCTCGTAGGCGGCGTACATCGACGCGAACAAGGTATCGCCGCCCTTGGGCGGGCACTGCTTGATGTAGAGGATGCTGCCCATCGGCGGCTCCTCGTCGCAGCTCACGTCGGAATGCCAGCCCTCGCCGTTGGCGCGCGGGCTGTCCTTGTCGGCATGGATGACCATCAGCGCCGGCCTGTCCGGCTCGTGCGGCGCCGCGGGATGGACGTGCAGATCGCCGAACAGCCGGCCGAACGCCAGGTGCTGGTCCGGCGTGATGTGCTGGTCGCGGAAGAAGATCACCAGGTTCTCGGCCAGCGCCCGATGCAGTTCGTCGATCTGGCGGTTGCCGAGCGGCTGGCTCAGGTCGATGCCGCTGACCTCGGCGCCGAGGATCGGCGTCAGCTTGTCGAGGCTGAGCGTCTCGTAGGGCGCTTCCTCGGAGGCCTGGTGACGGTAGCGGGGACCGGCGCCGCCGCGCAGAGAGCCTTGCATTCCTGTCTCCTATTCCAGCTTGATCCGGGCCTTGGCGATGATGTCTCCCCAGCGCTGCTTCTCGCTGCGGGTGAAAGCCGCGAAGGCGTCGGGGCTCATCAGCTTGGGGGCGTTGCCCATCGACTCGAGCCGGGCCAGCACGTCGGGCATCGCCGCCACGGCATGGATGTCGGCGTTGATGCGGTCGACGATCTCGCGCGGCGTGCCGCGCGGCGCGTAGTGTCCGGTCCAGGTCGTCAGCAGCACCTCGGGCAGGCCGGCCTCGGCCGCCGTCGGCAGGTCGGGCAGCAGCCTGTAGCGCTCGCTGTCGGTGACGAAGAGCCCCTTCAGCGCGCCGCGCTCGATGGCGATCTTGGCGTTCACCGTGTCGATCATCATGAAGGTCAGCAGGCCGCTCTGCAGGTCGGGGATCGCCTGAGGGTTGCTCTTGTAGCCGACATAGGTCGCCTCGACCCCGGCCGCCATCTTGTAGAGCTCCGACGCGACCCGCGCCGGCAGGGCGCCGGCCCCGAAATTGTGCCTGCCCGGCTCGGCCTTCAGCTTCGCCGTCAGCTCGGCGGCGCTGCCGATCGGGCTGTTGCGGTCGACCAGCAGCACGAACGGCGAGGTGCCGATCCGCGTGATCGCCGCGAAGTCCTCGATCGGGTCGTAGGGCAGCTTGTCGTACAGCGCCGGATTGACCGCCTGGGTCATGGCGGAGGTCGCGAACAGGGTGAGCCCGTCCGGCTTGGCGCGCGCCACCGCCTCGGCGGCCGGGATGCCGTTGCCGCCGCCCCGGTTGTCGACGACGACCGGCTGGCCCCACAAGCCCGCCAGCCGCTCGGCATAGACGCGCGCGGTGATGTCGGTGGCGGCGCCGGGCGGGAACGGCACGACCAGGGTGACGCGGCCGGCCGGCCAGGCCTGGCCCCGCGCGCTGCCGCCCGCCACCGCGGCAGCGGCGGCAGAAAGCGCGAACGAGCGGCGCAGCATCTTTCCCTCGACCATCGGGCCCACTATAGCGTGGCCAACGACCCAGGGGGAAACATGCCGACGTTCGATGCCATCGCGACGCAGACCGTGCGCAAGGCCGCGCATCTCGAACCTGCCTTCGTGCATACCGGCGACGTCGAGGCGGCGGCGCGCAAGCTCGCCGCCCGCCACCGCAAGCCGAACATCCTGATCTACCTGATGGACGATGTCGGCTGGGGCGACCTCGGCTGCTACGGCGGCGGCGTCGCGGTCGGCGCGCCGACGCCGCACTTCGACCGCATCGCGCGCGGCGGGCTGCAGCTCACCTCGTGCTATTCCGAGCCGTCCTGCTCGCCGTCGCGGGCCACCCTGCACACCGGCCGGGTGCCCAACCGGCACGGCCTGCACCGGCCGCCGATGTACGGCGAGCCGGGCGGCCTGCAGGGCGAGATCACGCTGCCGATGCTGCTCGGCCAGGCCGGCTACACCACCCAGGCGGTCGGCAAGTGGCATCTCGGCGAGAACGTCGCGAGCCAGCCGCAGCACGTCGGCTACGACGACTTCTACGGCTTCCTGTCGGTCTCGGACATGTACACCGAGTGGCGCGACCCGCACTTCTTCCCGGAGATCGTCTACTCGGACGCCCGCACCGAGTGGATCAGGAACATGCCGTTCAACCGCTGCTTCGTGCACGCCACCAAGGGCGGCGAGCTGAGCAACGTCGAGGAGGTGACCATCCCGGTCCTGTCCGAACTCGACGAGAAGTGGTGCCGCTACTCGGTCGACTTCATCCATCGCCAGGCCAAGGCCGACAAGCCCTGGCTGCTCTACCACTGCACGCGCGGCGCCCACTTCGACAACTATCCGAACGAGAAGTATCTCGGCAAGTCGCCGGCGCGGCATCCCTACAAGGACACCTTGCTCGAGCTCGACGACATCATGGGCCGGCTGGTCGAGGCGCTGCGCGAATCGGGCCAGCTCGAGGACACGCTGATCTTCATCTCGTCGGACAACGGACCGCACATGGAGACCTGGCCGGACGCCGCCTTCACGCCGTTCCGCTGCGCCAAGGGCTCGACCTGGGAGGGCGGCGTGCGCGTGCCGGGCCTGCTGTACTGGCCGGGCACAATCGAGGCCGGCCGCCAGAGCGACGGGCTGTTCGACTTCAACGACGTCCTGCCGACGGCTCTGGCGCTGGCCGGGGCCAGCGACCTGCTGCCGTCGGACCGCTACATCGACGGCGTCGACCAGTCGAGCTTCCTGCTGGCGCCGGACGGCCGGTCGAACCGCAAGTACCACTACTACTGGCTGTCGCAGACCTTCTCCGGCCTGCGCTGCGGCGAGTACAAGATGCTGCTGTCGGCGACCAGCGACGACGCCACCGACGCGGCCGGCCCGGGCGGCTTCACCGGCGTGCTCGAGCGCTACGCCTATCCGAAGCTGTTCAACCTCTATCTCGACCCCAAGGAGCAGCACAACTACCTGACCCGCAAGCTCGCCTACGTCGAGGCCTTCCAGCTCGGCATGCGCAACCATCTCGGGACCTTCCGCAAGTTCCCGTCGAAGAAGGTCATGGGCCTGAAGGTCGAGGACAAGCGCTCGGAGTGACGCGCCGGCCCCTCAGAGCGGGACGCGCTGTCCGTCGATCAGGGCGCGGAACTCCGGGTCGAGAGTGTGCCAGTCGACGACATCGACCTTGATCGGCAGGTCGCTCTCGACGAAGGCATGGTGCAGCCGCGCCAGCACGCGCCCCTCGAGTGGCGCGTCTCCCTCGAGCACCAAATCGAGGTCGGAAAATCTCTTCGCCCGCCCCGTGGCGCGCGACCCGAAGGCCCAGGCTTTCACCTGCGGCACGTGCCGCGCCAGGATCTCGCGGACCTCGCCCAGGGACTGGTCATCGAGTTGGATCGTCACCGCTCAGTTCCAAGTGGTGTGCGACCCGCAATCACGTTTTGTGGTCATTGCGGCAAGGGTGGAAGATTTTTTCGTCGGCGCCACGCCTCGACCGTTTCGCGAGCGCCCAAGATTTCTCTAGCGATCCCGTAGACGTGTTCGATCACCTCTTTACTCCGCAAGCTGTCCGCGGCACGGGACGCCTCTGCCAATACGAGGTCTCGGTCGTCGGTTCGACCCAGTTGCTCGAAACACCGAGCCAATTCGGCAAGCGTTAGGCTCGTTCCGATTGGCTCTTGTGCGGCGCGGTACAGTGCCAGCGCACGGTCGTACAATTGCCGCGCCTCGCCAGGCCGACCCAATCGACTCTCCAGATCCCCCAAAGACTTCAGCGTGTTGGCCTGCCCCAGCCCGGCCTGCTCGCCTTCATAAAGCGCCAGCGCACGGTCGTACAATTGCCGCGCCTCGCCAGGCCGACCCAACCGCCTCTCCAGATCCCCCAGAGACTTCAGCGTGTTCGCCTGCCCCAACCCGTCCTGCTCGCCTTCAAAAAGCGCCAGCGCACGGTCGTACAATTGCCGCGCCTCGCCAGGCCGACCCAATCGACTCTCCAGATCCCCCAGAGACTTCAGCGTGTTCGCCTGCCCCAACCCGTCCTGCTCGCCTTCAAAAAGCGCCAGCGCACGGTCGTACAATTGCCGCGCCTCGCCAGGCCGACCCAATCGACTCTCCAGATCCCCCAGAGACTGAAGCGTGTTCGCCTGCCCCAACCCGTCCTGCTCGCTTTCATAAAGCGCCAGCGCACGGTCGTACAATTGCCGCGCCTCGCCAGGCCGACCCAATCGACTCTCCAGATCCCCCAGAGACTGAAGCGTGTTGGCCTGCCCCAGCCCGGCCTGCTCGCCCTCATAAAGCGCCAGTGCACGGTCGTACAATTGCCGCGCCTCGCCAGGCCGACCCAATCGACTCTCCAGATCCCCCAGAGACTTCAGCGTGTTGGCCTGCCCCAGCCCGTCCTGCTCGCCTTCAAAAAGCGCCAGCGCACGGTCGTACAATTGCCGCGCCTCGCCAGGCCGACCCAACCGCCTCTCCAGATCCCCCAGAGACTTCAGCGTGTTGGCCTGCCCCAGCCCGTCCTGCTCGCCTTCAAAAAGCGCCAGCGCACGGTCGTACAATTGCCGCGCCTCGCCAGGCCGACCCAACCGCCTCTCCAGATCCCCCAGAGACTTCAGCGTGTTGGCCTGCCCCAGCCCGGCCTGCTCGCCTTCATAAAGCGCCAGCGCACGGTCGTACAATTGCCGCGCCTCGCCAGGCCGACCCAACCGCCTCTCCAGATCCCCCAGAGACTTCAGCGTGTTCGCCTGCCCCAACCCGTCCTGCTCGCCTTCATAAAGCGCCAGCGCACGGTCGTACAATTGCCGCGCCTCGCCAGGCCGACCCAATCGACTCTCCAGATCCCCCAGAGACTTCAGCGTGTTCGCCTGCCCCAACCCGTCCTGCTCGCCTTCAAAAAGCGCCAGCGCACGGTCGTACAATTGCCGCGCCTCGCCAGGCCGACCCAACCGACTCTCCAGATCCCCCAGAGACTGAAGCGTGTTCGCCTGCCCCAACCCGTCCTGCTCGCTTTCATAAAGCGCCAGCGCACGGTCGTACAATTGCCGCGCCTCGCCAGGCCGACCCAATCGACTCTCCAGATCCCCCAGAGACTGAAGCGTGTTGGCCGGCCCCAGCCCGGCCTGCTCGCTTTCATAAAGCGCCAGCGCGCGGTCGTACAATTGCCGCGCCTCGCCAGGCCGACCCAATCGCCTCTCCAGATCCCCCAGAGACTTCAGCGTGTTGGCCTGCCCCAGCCCGGCCTGCTCGCCTTCATAAAGCGCCAGCGCACGGTCGTACAATTGCCGCGCCTCGCCAGGCCGACCCAATCGACTCTCCAGATCGCCCAACAACTTGCTAGTCAAAGCTTGTTTGGACAAATGTGGTAGTGCAGCTTGCAACACGTCACGGCCCATAGCGGATCGAAACTGGTACAAGTTCGCCGTGCGAGTTATCATATGCTCGATCCATTGAATGTCCGGCGTCGCAAACAAAAGGTCCTGCCAAAGAAATCGACACCACGCCCCAAAATTGTCTAGCCACCATTGCCGTGCTTTGAGAGCTTCTTTCTGGTCAGAGTTGGATAGTAGACCTGCCGCGCGACCAAACATGAGTTGTAGCGCCTGACGGCACGGCACCCAATCAAACCCTGATTCCGAGCGCACAGACAAATCGAGTGCATATCGCGCAACAGGCGGTAGCATATGCCACCGCTCATCACGGTGAGCGAGCAAGTGGTGCCTGACAAGGCTTGGCCTTGCATGGTTCCAACCCCCAAGCGTTTCCAACTCGCCAAGGAAGCCATTAGGTATCGCACTGCCAAAGACGGCAACCGAGGTCCATAGCGCCAAGGCTCCATCGTGAACGGCCAGCGCTTCTGACGTCAGAAGTAGACTAGCTTGAAGACTGTCTAGCCGGCCGCCATCCCTCGAGCTACCTGGAGTTCGCGTACCAAGAGCCGCCCAGCGTTGCACTAAATCAGTATAGGGGTAGACCTGCCCCAACCGCGCACTAAGCGCAATGCTCAGCGCATGGCATCCGAGTTGGCCATCGACAAACCTTGCGAGTTCGTCGTCAGGCGGTAACATATCGCCACCCTCCCAAAGCTTCCGGAATAGTCTCAATCCATCGCCCGTAGGTAGGCCTGCAACAGCAATTGGTCGACCTAACAAACCCGAAAGGCTTACTCGCGACGATGCTAGCACCCGAATTCCCGGTCTGGAACTCAGTCCGCGCAACAACTGGATGCCTTCGGAAGTCTCCGCGATACTTTCCAGATTGTCTAAGTAGTAGAGGCCCGGTGGCATACGCGACAGGAGCGCTTCGGTTCTGTCAAAATCCTCAAGTCCCACTGCTTGAGCGATCCGAAAGACGAATTCGTCGACGTTGGCGCGATCTGGAACTTCCACGAAGTACGCGATGGCGTCAGGGTGCTCGAGCATCCATGCCCTTAGGGCGGCTTTACAGACTTCAGTCTTTCCGATTCCCCCAATACCTGCAACATGGGCGGAGATCGACATGGTCGAGTTGGAATCGCGAAGGAAAGCCAGCACTGTGGCGACCTCAGCATCCCGCCCGTAAAGGGTACCTTCGCGAGGTTGCAGTCGATTGTCGCTGCCGCCGATCAACCGCCCTGGCTCGGCGAGAAGTGAACTACGAGACGGGCCGAAATTCTGCGCCGAGGGTTGCCAAGCCGCAGATCTCAACCCGGGAGGACTCGCGCGCCTTCCATCAATTTGACTGGAGAAGGACGCTATGAAGTCGCATACGGAAGTGTGAATTTGGTCGTTTCGATCCGCTGGCTTGCATATTGTAAAATGGTTAGCAGCCATCCGGATGATGGTCACACCTGTCAAACCGGGATCGCTCGAAGAAGGGTCTACGACCAGAAGCGACTTATTCAGCACTGGCAGCCATTGGAGCAACGGTAATTTGACCCTTTTTCCCTCCCCAAATGCTCTTACAGAAAGTCGTGTTTCCTCTACGATATTGCGGAACTGCTGATTCAACGTGTGCAAATGCTGATCATGCAAAGTTAGGTTACTAACGTGGTCGTTTGTTCGCACCACAGCGCGCACCGCGCGCGCAATATTTGCTAGTTGCGATCCGGAATGCGGAGTCGCAACGAACACCACCCCCTTTACCCTTTGAACCAGGTCGGCAATTCGCCGATCTCCCTTGGTACGCCCATGAATCAGCAGCGTTTTGATGATCAGCCCTCCCATGCTGTGTCCGATCAGCACGAGATCGCGCCCCCTGAGCCATTCGGATGCTGCAAGCAGGTCGGCAATTTGATCTGCCTGCGCGGGCAGAGGAATAGCTTGATCGGCCCAACCGGAAATTGCGGCGTCGTACTCGACCGTTACGACGTCACAACCCGTGTCTGTTCCCACCCAGTGCGGCCAGCAATCAGTCGATTGCGTTCTTGGATGCCGCCACGTCTCGACTGGATCGCCAGCCAAGCCATGAACAAAGACTACGACAGGCCGTTCTCGTGAGCCTTCGTGAAGTGGGATCAACCTCGCCATGCCGCCCCCAAGAACTGGCGCGTGCAGGCGCCGCATCTCTAAGAAGCTGGAAGTAGGGCACCCTCCTGCGCGACCCGATCTTACCCGGTTTCATCGAGTGAGAAAGCAGTAGTGCAACCAGAATGAAAGGCCTGACCGAGCCCTTTGCTAGTTGCGGCCCTCGATCAGGCCACGGCAGACGACCTGCGCCTGGATCTCGGCCGCGCCCTCGAAGATGTTGAGGATGCGCGCGTCGCACAGCACGCGGCTCACCGGATACTCCATGGCGTAGCCGTTGCCGCCGTGGATCTGCAGCGCGTTGTCGGCGTTGCTCCAGGCCACCCGGGCGGCCAGCAGCTTGGCCATGCCGGCCTCGATGTCGCAGCGCCGGTCGCTGTCCTTCTCGCGCGCCGCGAAATAGGTCAGCTGGCGCGCGATCATGGTCTCGACCGCCATCCAGGCGACCTTGCCGGCGACCCGCGGGAAGGCATAGAGCGGCTTGGCGAACTGGATGCGCTCCTTGGCATAGAGCAGGCCGAGCTCGAGGGCGTTCTGGGCGACCCCGACGGCGCGCGCTGCGGTCTGGATGCGGGCGCTCTCGAAGGTCGCCATCAGCTGCTTGAAGCCCTGGCCCTCCTTCTCGCCCAGCAGGTTGGCGGCCGGCACTTCGAATCCGTCGAAGCCGATCTCGTATTCCTTCATGCCGCGATAGCCGAGCACGCGGATCTCGCCGCCGCTCATGCCCTGGGCCGGGAACGGCTCGGCGTCGCTGCCTCGCGGCTTCTCGGCCAGGAACATCGACAGGCCCTGGTAGCCCGGCTTGCTCGAATCGCTGCGCGCCAGGAGCGTCATGATGTCGGCGCGCGCCGCATGGGTAATCCAGGTCTTGTTGCCGTGGATCCGGTAGGTGTCGCCCTCGCGCACCGCGCGGGTGCGCAGGCTGGCGAGGTCGGAGCCGGTGTTGGGCTCGGTGAACACCGCCGTCGGCAGCAGCTCGCCCGAGGCGATGCGGCCGAGATACTTCTGCTTCTGCGCCTCGGTGCCGCCCGAGCGGATCAGCTCGGCGGCGATCTCCGAGCGGGTGCCCAGCGAGCCGACGCCGATATAGCCGCGCGACAGCTCCTCGGTGACGACGCACATCGCGAGCTTGCCCATGCCCAGCCCGCCCCATTCCTCGGGGACGGTCAGGCCGAAGACGCCGAGCTCGGCCATCTTCTGCACCACCGGCAGCGGGATCAGCTCGTCGCGCAGGTGCCAGCCATGGGCGTGCGGCGCGACCTCGCTGTCGACGAAGCGGCGGAACTGCCGGCGCACTTCCTCGAGCGCCTCGTCGTCGAGGCCGAGCGCGCCGAAATTGCCGCTGTCCAGCCCGTCGGCGATCAGCTCGGCGATGCGGCCGCGCACCGCCGCCGTGTTGCCGGCGACCAGCTTGCGCACCGCCGGCGTGTCGAGCAGCGCCGCGTCGAGGCCGAGGTCGCCCGGCCGCACGATCTCGACCTGGCTGATGGCGATGCCGCCGGCCAGCTGGGCGAGATACTCGCCGAACGCCGATTGCAGCATCAGCAGCTCGAGCTCGCCCCCATGGCCGGAAGCGACGCCGGCCTCGGCCCAACGCCGCATCTGGCGCAGCGCCGCGACATAGGTGGCGATCCAGGCGAAGCCGTGGGCGGCGAACTGCTCGCGCTCGAGCCGCGCCGGGTCGACCTTGCCGGTCGGCGCCACCAGGCCACGCACCGCCTGGCGCGCGGCGACCTCGTACGCTCCCGCATCCCCCTCCGCCTCGGCGGCGAGGGCGAGTAGATTATCCAGCAGCATCAGGGATCAGTCTTCCAGGGCGTCTTCGAGGGTGCGCAGGCCGGGCTTCTTGGCCGAGACCAGCACGGCCATGTTTCCCGGCTTGTGCTGGTTCTTCCACATCTTGGTGTGAGCCTTGGGGATGTCGGCCCAGTCGAAGACCTCGCTCATGCACGGGTCGATGCGCCGCTCGACCACCAGCTGGTTGGCCTGGCTGGCCTGCAGCAGGTTGGCGAAGTGGCTGCCCTGGATGCGCTTCTGGCGCATCCACACGAAGCGGGCGTCCATCGTCAGGTTGAAGCCCGTCGTGCCGGCGCAGAACACCACCATGCCGCCGCGCTTGACGATGAAGCACGACACCGGGAAGGTCTGCTCGCCGGGATGCTCGAACACGAAGTCGACGTCGTTGCCCTTGCCGGTGACTTCCCAGATCGCCGCGCCGAACTTGCGGCACTTCTTCATGTACTCGGCATAGCCCTTCTGGTCGTCGACGTCGGGCAGCTGGCCCCAGCAGTCGAAGTCATTGCGGTTGATGACGCCCTTGGCGCCCAGCGACATCACGAAGTCGGTCTTCGACGAATCGGAGATGACGCCGATGGCGTTGGCGCCGGCCGTGGCGATCAGCTGGATGGCCATCGAGCCGAGACCGCCGGCGGCGCCCCACACCAGCACGTTGTGGCCAGGCCGCAGGATGTGCGGACGATGGCCGAACAGCATGCGATAGGCAGTCGCCAGGGTCAGCGTGTAGGAGGCGCTCTCCTCCCAGGTGAGATGCGCCGGGCGGCGCATCAGCTGGCGCGCCTGGACGCGGCAGAACTGGGCGAACGAGCCGTCCGGAGTCTCGTAGCCCCAGATCCGCTGGCTGGTCGAGAACATCGGGTCGCCGCCGTTGCACTCCTCGTCGTCGCCGTCGTCCTGGTTGCAGTGGATGACGACCTCGTCGCCGACCTTCCAGCGCTTCACCTTGGCGCCGACCGCCCAGACGATGCCCGAAGCGTCCGAGCCGGCGATGTGGAACGGCTGCTTGTGGACGTCGAACGGCGAGATCGGCAGGCCGAGCCCGGCCCACACGCCGTTGTAGTTGACGCCGGCCGCCATCACGAGGACCAGCACCTCGTCCTCGCCGATCGTGTGCGTCGGCACGACCTCGAGCTGCATCGACTGCTCGGGCGGGCCGTGGCGGTCGCGGCGGATCACCCAAGCATACATGGATTTCGGCACATGCCCGAGCGGCGGGATCTCGCCGATCTCGTAGAGATCCTTGCGCGGCTGATTCGCGGTCGGGTGCGGCCTGGCCGCGAAAGCGACAACGGACATGTTTGTCCTCCTCCAATCGCGCGAAACTATTGCTGCGCTAGCGAGATTGCAACGCACAATTTACGATTTGAAACAAAATAAGCGCGCCAAAAACAACATTGTTGCGTCAACCGCGAACGAAGACACGTTGCGAAGACGAATTGTTCTTGGCACCCTTGGCCGAGGTGAACGATCGTTTACCCAATTCGCCGAGTTTAGGGAGAACGGTGCCATGAAGCTCATGTGGTTCCACCTGATGCCGTACACAGAGCTTCCGGACGACTTCAACAAGAAGCATCCCTCGGTGTGGGTCGACATCCATTCGTCGCTGTTCGACCCACGCCGGGCGCACCTCATGTACAACGACTTCATGGACGAGCTCGAGTACGCGGCCGAGGTCGGCTTCGACGCAGTCTGCGTCAACGAGCACCATTCCAACGGCTACGGGCTGATGCCCTCGCCCAACCTGATCGCCTCCTCGCTGGCCCGCCGCACCACCGACACTGCGCTGTGCGTCATGGGCAACTCGCTGGCGCTGTACAACCCGCCGACCCGCGTCGCCGAAGAGTTCGCGATGATCGACTGCATCTCGGGCGGGCGGCTGATCGCCGGCTTCCCGGTCGGCTCGCCAATGGACACCTGCTACGCCTATGGCCAGAATCCGAGCCAGCTGCGCGAGCGCTACTACGAGGCGCACGACCTGGTGAAGAAGGCGTGGACCGAGAAGGAGACCTTCGCCTTCTCCGGCCGCTTCAACCAGCAGCGCTACGTCAACATCTGGCCACGGCCGATCCAGGACGACCCGCATCCGCCGATCTGGATTCCCGGCGGCGGCTCGATCGAGACCTGGCGCTGGTGCGCCGAGATGGACTACGTCTACTGCTACCTGTCGTACTACGGCTACAAGGCCGGCCTGACGACGATGCAGGGTTTCTGGAACGAGATGGCCAAGCTCGGCAAGGACCGCAATCCCTACCGTGCCGGCTTCCTGCAGTTCGTCGGCGTCGCCGAGAGCCGCCAGCAGGCGCTCGATCTCTACACCGAGCCCG
Source organism: Reyranellaceae bacterium (assembly GCA_046349275.1). Lineage (GTDB taxonomy): Bacteria > Pseudomonadota > Alphaproteobacteria > Reyranellales > Reyranellaceae > Reyranella. The sequence continues at coordinate 117,687 of JAXMCN010000005.1, forward strand.
CCGAGTACTTCTACGGCCGCTGCCTGCACGTCGACGCGCGCTACGCCACGCCGCCCGGCTACACCACCGAGGCGACGCAGCGCGCCGGCATCGAGAGCATGGTCGCCAAGGCCGCCAACACGGCGAGCTACTCGAGCAAGCTCAGCCTCAAGGCGACCAACATGAAGGACATCGTCGACGGCGGCTACGTCATCATCGGCTCGCCCGACGAGGTCGCCGAGCAGATCCGCCACGTCGCGACCAGCCTCAACGTCGGCCATCTGATGCTGCTGCTGCAGTACGGCAACATGAGCAAGGACACCACCAAGTACAACACGCGCATGTTCGCCGAGCAGGTGATGCCCAAGGTCAAGGATCTGTTCGGCGAGTGGGAGGACAAGTGGTGGCCCAAGCCGCTGGCCAAGGGCCAGCGTGCCGCCGTGCCGGCCTTCCGGCCGCAACTCGCCGCCGCGGAGTAGCCCGGTGTCCCAGCCGACGACCAGCACCGTCGAGGTGAACGGCTTTCCGTGCCGCGTCTGGAGCAAGGGCAGCGGTCCCAAGCTCGGCTTCCTGGCCGGGCTGGGCGGGCTGCCGCGCTGGCTGCCCTTCCTCGACCGCCTGGCCGAGACGCGCACGGTGATCGCGCCGTCGCTTCCGGGCTATCCCGGCGCCACCGGCCACACGGTGCTCGACAACCATCTCGACTGGGTGCTGGCGGTCCGCCAGCTGCTCGACAAGGCCGGCCTGGCCGGCGCCGACCTGGTCGGCGCCTCGGTCGGCGGCAGCTTCGCCGCCGAGATGGCGGCGATCTTTCCCGGCCAGGTCGGCCGCTTGGTGCTGATCGCCCCGTTCGGCCTGTTCGACGAGCGCGAGCCGGCCGAGGATCCGTGGGCCCAGCGCAAGGAGAACTTGGCCGGCCTGATGTGCGCCGAGCCGGCGCGCTGGGACGAGCTGCTGGCGCCGCCGCCGGGCGCCAACTCGATCGAATGGCCGATCGAGATGACGCGCGCCTCGGAAGCGGCGGCGCGCGCCTTCTGGCCGCTCGGCAACACCGGGCTGGCCAAGCGCCTCGGCCTGATTTGCGCCCCGACGCTCATCCTGTGGGGCGAGCGCGACGCCCTACTGCCGCCGAGCTACGGCGACCGGATCGCGCAGAGGATGAACGGCGCCGCCCGGCTAGAGACCGTTGCCGGGGCGGGCCACCTCGCCTATCTCGACCGGCCCGACGCGGTCGCGGCTTCCGTGTTGCGCCATCTCGCCTGAGCGGCGGGGCGTAATACACATAGGCGTGCCGGCTTGGATGTTGCGTCGGCGCTTCGGATCGCTATTGTCCGGCGCGTACAGTGTTTTCCGAGGGACACGCCGATGACTATCCGTTCGATGAAGTGGGCCGGGGGCGTTTCGCTGGCGGCTGCCGTGCTGGCGCTGGGAACGGCCCTCCCCGCCGGGTCGGCGTCGGCCCAGGTCACCGCCGTGCCGCGCGAGGGCGTGGCGTTCAACGACCAGATCACCCAGCGGGTCAAGATCGAGACCGTCGATCCCGAGGAGCGCACCGTCGCCTTCACCCAGCCGAGCGGCCGCCTGCTGGTGCTGCCGGTGGCGAACGGCGTCGGCAACCTCGCCAGCATCGACGACGGCTCGTACGCCACCGTCACCTTCACGCAGATCGTCACCGTTCTCAATCTGCGCCAAAAGGGCCCCGGATCGAAGGAAGCCCGGCGCGAGGCGATGAGCGGCACGCCCGATGCCGCCGACATCGATTCCGGCCGTTTCACCCTCACCGTGGTCGGCGTCGACCTGGCCAACAACACCGTCGCCGTGATCTCGGGCAACGGCGGCGAGGTCCACACCTATCGCGCCAACACGATCGCCAAGCAGGACATGCTAAAGAAGATCAAGGTCGGCGACGTGGTGATCGGCATGACCACGCCGCTGATGGTCACGGCGATCTCGCCCGCCAGGTAAGCGTCGCCGGGCTGACATCTGCAGGGCCGCGCGACGCGCGGCCCTCTTGATTCCGGGCGCCGGCTCAAGCGACCTCGACGTCCTCCCAGAAGCCGATCCAGTGGTCGACCGGCGCCATCTTCGCCTGCGGCGCCTCGTACGACCAGGCCGCGCGCGAGCTCCGCCGCTCGCCCTCGACCACGTCGTAGAACTGCACGCCGTGCGGGCACTTCAGGTCGCTGGCCGTCTTCGGCGCGAGGCGCAGCAGGTCCATGCGCACCGTCTCGCGCGGGAAGTAGCGATAGCCGTCGACCTCGAGGGTGCGCTCGCTGCGGGCGAGCTCGCGACCCTGCCAGGTTGCGGTATGGGGCATCGGACGTCTCCTTCTCAGTAGCGGTCGTGGCGCCTCACCCAGGCCATCGGCCAGGGCAGGCCCTCCTCGTCGCGTCCCTTGGCCGTCAGGTCGAGCAATTGGTAGACGCCGTTGAGGGTGTCGAGTCCGCGGCCGTAAGTCGAGTAGGTGTGAAAGATAGAGCCGTCGGCGCCGCGCCGGAAGGCGCTGACGCCCGGCGCCTCCTCGCCGGCGAAGGCCACTGTTCCGAAATTGTAGTTACGCTCGCCCTCGCGCCGCCCCGCCGGGTCGAACGACACGGCGAAGTCTACGTTGAAGTCGCTGCCGGCCGACGACACCCAGCGGAACGTCCAGCCCATGCGCCGGCGATAGGCTTCGATCCTCTCCAGCGGCGCGCGCGAGACCGCGACCAGCGCGGTGTCGCGGTGCGCCAGATGGATGTCGATTCCGTCGAAATTGTCGGCCCAGAACGAACAGCTGGGACAGCCCTCCTCCCAGGTCGGTCCCATCATGAAGTGGTAGACCAGCAACTGCCCCTTGCCGTCGAACAGGTCGGCGAGGGAGACCCGCCCGCCCGCGTCCTCGAAAGCGTACTCCTTGTCGAGACGCACCCAGGGCAACGCCCGGCGGGCCGCCGACAGCGCATCGCGCTGCCGCGTCAGCGCCTTCTCCTGCTCGAGCAGGGCCCGTCGGGCGGCCAGCCACTCCGCCCGATCGACGATGCGATTCTCGGTCACCGTTTCCTCCGTTCACCGTCACCCCAATCATTAACATAGTGGTTAACCATCGACCACGTCATTACCCGCGACGTCGTCGACCGCCGGCCGCCTCGGGCGCATCTCCCGGACGGCAAGCTTGGAGGAGCCGATGAACAGACGCAGGATGATGGCCCTGGCTGCGGGGGCCTCGCTCACGGCACGGCCGCCCGAGGCCCGGGGCACCGCGGTCACCACACCGGACGGCCAGAGGCTGTCGGTGCTGGATCGTGGCCAGGGACGCCCCGTGGTCCTGATCCACGGCTGGTCGCTGGGCGCGGAGATCTGGCAGCTGCAGGTCGATTCCCTGGTCGCCGCCGGCCTGCGCGTGGTCGCCTACGACCGCCGCGGCCATGCCGGCTCCGACAAGCCGGGCAACGGCTACGACTTCGACATCCTCGCCGCCGACCTTGCCGCCGTCCTTAAGCAGCGCGCGCTGCGCGACGTCGTGCTGGTCGGCCATTCGATGGGTGCGGGCGAGGTCGCGCGCTACCTGGCGCGCTTCGGCCGTGACCGGATCGCGCGCGCCGCGCTGGTGGCGCCGACCACGCCGTTCGCCCTCCGGACCCCGGACAATCCCGAGGGCGTCGAGGGCGCCGTCTACGACAAGATGGTGTCAGCCCTGCAGGCCGATCCGGATGGCTATCTTGCCGCGGGCGCCCCAGGCTTCTTCGGACGCAACGCCGAGCCCGAACTGGTCGAGTGGGGCCTGGCGCTGGCTCGCCGAGCCTCGCTGCCGGCCCTGGTGCAATGCCTGCGCGCCTTCAGCCGGACCGACTTCCGGCCCGACATGGCGGCGTTCGCCCTGCCCTCCCTGATCGTCTGGGGCAGCGGCGACGCGCCGTCGATGGCGAGCAACGTGCGGCGCACGGCGGCGGCGATCCCGGGCAGCCGGACGATCCTCTACGAGGGCGCCCCGCATGGCCTGTTCCTGACCGAGGCCGCCCGCTTCAACCGCGACCTGATCGGCTTCGCCCGCGCCGACGCGTGAGCGTCAGGCGCGCCGCCAGGTGGTGCCCTTGGGACCGTCCTCGAGCACCACCCCGCGGGCCTTGAGGTCGTCGCGGATGCGATCGGACTCCTTGAAGTCCTTCGCCTTGCGCGCCGCCTGCCGGGCCGCGATCGCTGCCTCGATCTCGGCGTCGCCCGGTCCCGCGGCGCCGGCCGGCGTCCAGCGGAACCACGCCTCGGCGTCGTGCTGCAGCAGGCCGAGCGCCTGGCCGCCTGCCCGCAGGGCCGCCGGCGTGCCGATCTGGTGGATGGCGCTGATCGCCAGCGGCGTGTTGAGATCGTCGGACAGGGCGTCATCGACCGTCGGCGGGACCAACTCGGACGGCGGCTCGTCGCGACCGCGCAGTTGCCCGTACCAGCGGTCGAGCGTCGCCTTGGCCTGCAGCAGGCCGTCGTGCGTGAAGTCGAGCGGCTGTCGGTAGTGGGCCGACAGCAGCAAGAGTCGGATCACCTCGCCGGGAAACTGGTCGAGCAGCTCGTGGACGGTGAAGAAGTTGCCCAGCGACTTGCTCATCTTCTCGCCGGAGATGTTCAGGAAGCCGTTGTGCATCCAGTACTTGGCCATCAGGGCATGGCCGAAGGCGCTGCGGCTCTGCGCGATCTCGTTCTCGTGGTGCGGGAAGATCAGGTCGAGGCCGCCGGCATGGATGTCGAAGGTCTCGCCGAGATGCCGGGCGCTCATCGCCGAGCATTCGATGTGCCAGCCCGGCCGGCCGCGCCCCCACGGGCTCGGCCAGCCCGGCTGGTCGTCGCTCGACGGCTTCCACAGCACGAAGTCGGCCGGATCCTTCTTGTAGGGCGCCACCTCGACCCGGGCGCCGGCCACCAGTTCGTCGCGCGAGCGGCGCGACAGGCGGCCGTAGTCGGCCATGCTGGGCACGCTGAACAGGACGTGCCCCTCGGCGGCATAGGCATGGCCGTTGTCGACCAGCCGCCCGATCAGGGCGACCATCTCGCCGACATATTGGGTGGCGTGCGGCTCGACGTCGGGCGGCAGCGCGCCCAGGCGGCGCATGTCGCCGCGATAGGCCTCGCCAGTCCTGCGGGTCAGCTGCTCAATGGTCTCGCCGTTCTCGGCCGCCCGGACCATGATCCGGTCGTCGATGTCGGTTATGTTGCGGACGTAGGTGACCTTCGGGTACCGCCGCTTGAGCAGGCGGTACAGCACGTCGAACGCCACCACCGGCCGGGCATTGCCGATATGGACGTAGTCGTAGACGGTCGGACCGCAGACATACATGCGGACATGGGCCGGATCGAGCGGGACGAACGGCTCTTTCTCGCGCGACAGCGTGTTGTAGACGACGAGGGACATTGTCCCCTTCTCCCCGATAAATTGGTGTGAAGTCGAGCGGCGCCCGGAGCCGGGCGGACTTCAGTTACATCGCGCGGGCGATGCGGCGGGGAAAAGGAACCATGACATCTTGGTAATTTAGCCGACCGGTTCCTGCCGCGCAAACCGCTGCTCTCGACAGTCCCTGGTCGTCGTGGGCGCCCTCTTCGCCCCGATGGCCGCCGCCCCTCGGCTACTCAGCCCCTGTGAAATCCGCTACAAGCGGCGCGTCACGAGTTCAGGGAGGCAAGAAAAATGAAGCGTCGTCACCTTCTGGCGGCGGCGAGCGCCGCCGCGGTGCTCCCGGCCGGCGCGCGCGCACAGGCCAAGTATCCCGACCGCACGATCCGCCTCGTGGTGCCCTTCGCGCCCGCCGGCCCGACCGACATCATCGGCCGCAAGGTCGCCGAGAAGCTGACCCCGATGCTCGGGCAGACGATGATCGTCGACAACAAGGCCGGCGCCGCCGGCTCGATCGGCGCCGTCGAGGTCAAGAACGCCAAGCCGGACGGCTACACCCTGCTGTTCGCGCCGTCGTCGACGCACGCCGTCAACCCGACCGCCTTCGTCCACCCGGCCTACGACGCCATCAAGGACTTCACGCCGATCTCCGCGATCTGCGTCAATCCGCTGGTGCTGGTGGTGCATCCGTCGATGCCCGACACCGTGATGGGCCTGGTTGAGGAGATGAAGAAGAACCCCGGCAAGTATTCGTACGGCTCGTCGGGCACCGGCAGCATCCTTCATCTCGCCGGCGAGTACTTCAAGCGCGAGGTCGGCGGTCTCGACGTCGTGCACGTGCCCTACAAGGGGTCGAGCCCGGCGCTGCAGGACCTGATGTCGGGCCAGATCGCCTGGATGTTCGAGACCTTCAGCACGACCCTGCAGCAGCACCGGGCCGGCAAGGTGCGCATCCTCGCCTATGCCTACTCGGCGCGGGCGCCGATCGCGCCCGAGATCCCGACGATGATCGAGGCCGGCGTGAAGGGCTACGAGGCGTACACCTTCAACCTGATCCTGGGTCCGGCCGGCCTGCCCAAGCCCATCGTCGACACCTTGGACCAGGCATCGCGCAAGCTGATGGCCGATCCCGAGATGCTGAAGTTCCTCGACAGCATCGCCGCCGTTCCTATTCCCGACACCTCGCCGGAGCGGACCGCGAAGTTCATCCGCGACGAGATCGCGAAATGGGCGCCGGTGATCCGTGCTGCCGGCGTCAAGATCGAGTAGCGGTCACTTGTAGCCCGGCGGCGGCGGCACGTTGCCGGAGGCCGGGGCAATCGCCGGCTGCGGCGGCATCTGGGCCGGCGTCGGCAGGTTCATGCCGGTCGTCGGGGCCGCCGACGGCAAAGGCGTGATGTCCGACGTCGAGGCCACGCGGCCCGGGGCGACCTCGCCGACACCGCTGATGTAGTAGCCCGCGACGGCGTTCGAACGGTCGCCCGCGGTCTTCGGGGGAATGTCGACGATGCCGATCCGCGCACCGTCACTGTCGAGCCGATAGCCCTGGTTGTCGAGCTTGTAGCCGGCATTGTCGACCCGCTGGCCGTTCTCCGTTCGGTAGGCCGGCGGCGTGGTTACGCTGACGTAATCCGGAGTCGGCAGCGGATTGCATCCGGGCAACGCCAGGATCCCCAGCGTCGCGACCACCCACACTCTGTCCGCCATCTCGCCCCCTTCATCACGGGGTGGTCGACTGCGGGCTGATGATGTTGCCGTTGCGGTCGATCCGGTTCCCCTGACCATCATAGCGGAAACCATATTCGTCCCGGAAGGCCTGAACGCCGGCCGGGGGCGTGGGTGCGGCCGGGGCGTAGGTGACGACGGCCGGGGGCGGCGCTGCATAGACGGTGGTGGTCGGCGCGGCCGGCACGACGGCCACCGGCGGCGCGGTTCGGGTCGTCGTTTCGGAATAGCTGCAGGCAGACGCCGCCAAGCCCAGCACGGCGGCGGCGAGCACGGTCGATCGGGACATGACCCCTCCTCGTCTCTTCGATGCGTGCGCGGTCAACGGCATCGACGGTCGAGGGTTGCAGGCAACCTGCGCCTTCAGGCCGCCTTGGCCACGGCGCCGTCGCGCAGTTCGCGGCGCAGGATCTTGCCGACGTTCGTCTTGGGCAGCTCGTCGCGAAACTCGATGCGCTTGGGCCGCTTGTAGCCCGTGAGCTGCTGGGCGCAGTAGGCCGCCAGCGCCTCGCGGGTCAGCTTGGGATCGCGCCGCACGACGAACAGCACGACGGCTTCGCCCGAAGCCGGATCCGGCACGCCGACGGCGGCGCATTCGAGCACGCCGGGATGGCTCGCCACCACGTCCTCGATCTCGTTGGGATAGACCTTGAAGCCCGAGACGACGATCATGTCCTTCTTGCGATCCACGATCTTGACGTAGCCTCGAGCGTCCATCGTCCCGATGTCGCCCGATTTGAAGAAGCCGTCGGCGGTCATCACCAGCGCGGTCTCGTCGGGCCTCTGCCAATAGCCGCGCATGACCTGCGGACCGCGGATGGCGATCTCGCCCGCCTCGCCCGGCGGCAGCGCCTCGCCTTTCTCGCCGAGGATCCTGATCTCCACGTTGGGCAGCGGCAGGCCGATCGTGCCGGTATAGGCTTCCGAATCGGTCGGGTTGCAGGTGACGCCGGCCGAGGTCTCGCTCAGCCCATAGCCTTCGCAGATGGCGCAGCCGGTGATCGCCAGCCACTTGCGCGCCACCGCCTCCTGGACCGCCATGCCGCCGCCATTGGAGATCACCAGGCCGGAGAAGTCGAGGCGGGCAAACTCGGGCTGGTTGGCCAAGCCGTTGAACAGCGTGTTGACCCCGGGGAAGATGTTGATCCGGTACTTGGCCAATTCCTTGATCGTGCCCTTCATGTCGCGCGGGTTGGGGATCAGGACGTTGAGCGCCCCCGTGCGCATGCCGAGCAGGCCGCAGGTGATGAAGGCGAAGACGTGATAGAGCGGCAGGGCGCAGACGATCGTGAGCTGGCCCTCGAGCTTGCGGCGGTGCAGCCCGGGCTGCATCCAGGCCTCCGAGGCCAGCAGGTTGGCGACGATCGTGCGATGCAGGAGCGTGGCGCCTTTGGCGACGCCGGTCGTGCCGCCGGTGTACTGCAGCACGGCGACATCGTCCGGCTGCGGCCTGAGCGGCGTCAGGCTGGCGCGCCGTCCGGCGGCGACCGCCTCGTTGAAGCGCACATGGCCTGGCAGGGTCCAGCCCGGCACCATCCTGGCGACGTGGCGCACCACGAAGTTCACCACCAGTCCTTTGGCCAGGCCGAGCAGGTCTCCCATGGTCGCCACGACGACATGCTTCACCGCCGTGCCGGGCAGCGCCTGCTGCAGGGTGGCGGCGAAATTCTCCAGCACGATCACCGCCTCGGCGCCGGAATCGTGGAGCTGGTGGGCGAGCTCGCGCGCCGTGTACAGCGGATTGACGTTGACCGCCACGAGACCGGCCCGCAGCACGGCGGCGACCGCGACCGGATACTGCAGGACATTGGGCATCATGATCGCCACGCGCGCGCCGCGCGCCAGCCCCCGCCCTTGCAGCCAGGCGCCCAGCGCGGCACTCAGCGCGTCGACCTCGCCGAATGTCAGCGCGCGGTCCATGCAGACATAGGCATCGCGATCGCGGTACCGCGCGAAGCTCTCCTCCAGCAGATCGACGAGGCTGGGATAGACCGACGGATCGATGTCGGCCGGCACGCCGGCCGGATAGCTCTTGAGCCAGAAGCGATCCATGCATGCTCTCCCAATCCAGGATCATTCCATCTTGCAACGGCGGGAGCGACTCCGATATTGGGAGTCCGTAGCAGCAGCGCAAATTCAAGGAGCCTGGATGTCGGCTGTTGGGTTGCCGGTGAGTCCCCCGTCGCGCGCGCTGCTGATGCTGGAAGGACGGGCGATGCACGAGTTCGCCGCCTTCATGCTGTTTCGCCCCTGGCTATCCGCCGCGCCGCGGGGCGACGGCCATCCCGTTCTCGTGTTTCCCGGTCTGCTGGCCGACGACCTGACCACCCAGCCCCTGCGCGGCTTCCTCAAGGAACAGGGCTGGGCGGTGCACGGCTGGAAGCAGGGCCGCAACCTCGGCCTGCGCACTGGCGTCGAGGAACAGCTGATCGGCCGCTTCCTCGAGCTCCATCAGCGTCATGACGGCCGGCGCCTCAGCCTCGTCGGCTGGAGCCTCGGCGGCCTCTATGCCCGCCAGCTCGCCAAGCTGTTCCCCGACAAGGTGCGTTGCGTCGTCACGCTGGGCAGCCCGTTCGCCGGCACGCCCGAGGCGGCCGACGACCGCCGGGCACCGCTGGCCGAGCCGCCGCCGGTGCCTACGACGTCCATTTTCAGCCGCACCGACGGAATCTGCGCCTGGCAGACCTGCCTCAACCTCGAGAGCAGCCTGACCGAGAACATCGAGGTGCACGGCAGCCATTGCGGCCTCCCGCACCATCCGGCGGCCGTCTATGCGGTCGCCGACCGCCTGGCCCAGCCGGAAGCCGGCTGGCGCAAGTTCGAGCGTTCGGGCTGGCGGGCCTTCGTCTATCCGGACTCCGGTCGCTAGGACTTCTTCTCCAGCCCCGTCTTGATGTCCTCGTAGGACTCCTTCATCCGGTCCTGCACGATGCGCATCGCCTCGGCGCTCGACTTCTGCACCAGCTCGGCGATGTCGCGCGTGTTGGCGATCGCCGCCTCGAAGGCCTTGCGCGCGAACTCGGCCTGCTTGGCCAGCATGTCCTGCGGGTTGCCGCCCGGCTTGTAGTCCTGGACCATGGCCGTGACGTCCTTCACGGTCTCCTCGAAGATCGCGCGCTGCTTCTGGGCGACCTCGCTGGCCCCGCTGGCCACCGCCTGCCAGGAGCGGGTCATCGCCTCGAGGTTCTTCTGGTGCTGCTCCATCAGCTTGCCCATGTCGAACGACGGGATCTTCAGCTGCTCGCCGTACTTGCGCATCATGTCGGTGAAGAATTGCGGGCCGTCAGCCATGCGAACCTCCTGGTGACTCAGGTTGCCAGCTTCAACCCCTGTTCCAGGGCGTGCAAGACCAATCCGGCCAGGCCGCCGATGACGGTTCCGTTGAAGCGGATGTATTGAAGGTCGCGACCGACCGTCAGCTCAATGCGACCAATCAGCGTGTCGATCTCCCACCCCTTGACCTGATCGGCGATGAAGCGCCCGACGCCGCTCTTCTGGCGCTGCACGAACTCCGACAGCAGGCGGACCATGCCGTGGTTGATCTCGGCCCGCATCGCGGGATCCTGTGCCAGCTGCGTGCCGACCTCGACCAGCATGCCCTCGAGCTGGCGCCGTACCTGCCCGTCCGGCGCGGCGGCGTCGCGCTCGAGAAAGCCGCGCAGGCTGTCCCACGCCCCCTCGGCCAGCGCCCCGATCTCGGGGCGCGCCAGAAGATCCTGCTTCAAGGTCTCGGCACGGCGCGCGAACGAATCGGAGCTGCGCAGGCGCTCGACGAAGCCCTGCACGAAGCGGTCGAACTCGGCGCGCAGGGCGTGCCCGGGATCGGCCCGCGCGTCCTGGATGAAGCCGTTGGTCGAGGCGACGATCTTGCGCAACAGATAGGCGTCGGCGCGGTACAGGTTGAACAGCGCCGGGAGCTCCTGGCGGATGCGCTCGCGCAACGCCGCCAGGGTCGCCTCGTCGCCCAGTACCTTCTCGAGAGCCGACAGGACCTCGTCGAGCAGGTGCTGGTGCCGCCCCTGCTCGGTGATCGCCGACAGGAGGCCCGCTGCCAGCGGGGCCACCTGCAGGCGTTGCAGTTCGTCCAGGACCCGTCGGCCGAGGAACGCCTTGAGCCTCGACTGGTCGAGGGCGCCCAGCGCCTGCGGCAGCAGGCGGACCGCGAAGGCCGCGAGGGCCCCGGCGCGGGCCCGATCGGACAGCCAATCGGAGACCAGGGCCGCGAAGTCGACCTCGCGCAGGCGTGCCTCGACCGGCTCGGGCGCCAGGAAATTGCTCTCGATGAACTCGCCCAGCGTATCGGCGATGCGCAGGTGATTGCGCGGCACGATGGCGGTGTGCGGGATCGGCAGGCCGAGCGGCCGGCGGAACAGCGCCACCACGGCGTACCAGTCGGCGAGGCCGCCGACCGTCGCCGCGGCCGCGAAGGCCGCGACGTATCCCCAGCCCCAATGCAGCGGCTCGAGATGCCGCGCCACCAAGAACAGGCCGGCCATGAACAGCAGCAGCAGGCTGGCGGCCAGCTTGATGCGCCGCAGCGCGCGGGCACGCTCCACATCGCGCGGTGAGGTCTCGGTCATGGCCGACGTTTCCGCGCAGCAGACCCGGCATCGGCCGAAACTGGCGTATAGTCCGCCACCGTCATCCTGTCGGGGAGGAAATCGTGAAGGTTGGATTCATCGGCGTCGGCAACATGGGAGGCCCCATGTGCCGCAACCTCATCAAGCGCAGCAACCATCAGGTGACCGTGTTCGACCTCAATCCGTCGGCGGTGAAGGCCTGCACCGAACTCGGCGCGGCCCCTGCCCGCTCGATCGCCGAGGCGACCCGCGACGCCGACGTCGTCATGACCTCGCTGCCCATGCCCAAGGATGTGGAGGCTGTCACGCTCGGCGACAATGGCATCCTGGCCAACATCAACGCCGAGCAGACCTACATCGATCTCAGCACCAACGCGCCGTCGATGGTCAAGAAGATCGGCGCCGCGATGGCGGCCAAGGGCATCGCCATGCTCGACGCGCCGGTCAGCGGTGGCACGGTCGGCGCCGAGGCCGCGACCATCGCCATCATGGTCGGCGGCGACAAGAAGGTGTTCGACGACGCCCTGCCGGTGCTGCAGTCGTTCAGCGCCAACGTCATCCACATGGGCGGCCTGGGCACCGGCACGGCCGCCAAGCTAGTCAACAACATGCTGGCCTTCTGCAATGCCGCCGCCGCGGCGGAAGGGCTCATGCTGGGCAAGACCGCCGGCCTCGATCCGCGCAAGCTGATCCAGGTGATCGCCAGCTCGAGCGGCAACTCGAACGCCTTCAAGGGTGTGTCCGAGCGCGCCCTGTCGGGCGAGTTCTCGGCCTCGTTCGCGCTCAACCTGGCCTACAAGGACCTCCACCTCGCGCTCGAGCTCGGCGACGAGCTGGGCGTGCCGCTGCCGCAGGGTTCCTCGACCCACAACCTGCAGCGCATGGCGCGCGGCATGGGCCTCGGCGACAAGGACAGCTCGTCGATCCTGCGGGTCTACGAGACCGTGCTCGGCCGCACCATCAAGGACTGACTTTCACCCCGCCAGGTGGCGCTCGATCAGCGGCGCCACCTCGGCGGCATGGCTGCGGGCCAGGTCGTGCGCCCCGCCCGACACGACGTGCAGGCGCGCGTCGCGCAGACGACCGAGCAGATGCCGGCCGACGGCGAGCGGGCTGATCGGATCGGCGTCGCCCCATAGCAGCAGGGTCGGCGCCGCAATGCGCTCGACCGGCAAGGCTTGCGCGGCCCCCGGTTCGGTGACCCAGGGCGCGGCCTGCGGGTAGGCCGCCCGGTACTCGGCCCGCCAGTCCGATGCCCCCAAACCCGCCATATCGACCCCGCCCGAGGTGACGGTGAGCACAAGACGCCGCACCTTGTCGGGATGGGCGAGCGCCAGGTGAACGGCAACGACGCCCCCCATCGATTGCGCCACCAGGTCGACCGGCTCGACGAGATGCGCGGCCACCCTCGCCACCAGGTCGTCGAAGCAGCGGATCGCCGGATCGTGCGGTTCGTTGCCCAACCCCGGCCAGCCGAAATAGTGCTCGGGCCAGGCCGTGGGCAGTCGTTCCCCCACGGGCGTCCAGAATTCGGCCGCGCCCCCGGCGCCGGGCAGAAAGAGAATCCTTGGCGTCATGGACGTTTCCTAGCACGGCCTTGTCCCGCCCCGGGCACGACCTATGCTCGGGCGCGATGGCACGATCCCTCATGCTCCACGTCGCGCTGCTCGCGCTGGCCCTGCCAGCCGCCGCGCAGGACAGTGCCTCCTGCGGCACGCCGGCCGTCCTGGACGACGGCTGGAAACTCGCCACCCCGGCGGAGGTCGGGCTCGACGCGGCCCGACTCTGCACCCTCGACGCGGTGCTGGCGCAATGGCCGAAGGCCAACGTCCATGCCGTGGTCGTCGTGCGCAACGGCAAGCTCGTGATGGAGCGCTACTTCGCGGGCGACGACGAGCGCTGGGGCGACAAGCTCGGCCGGGTCGACTTCGGCCCCACGGTGAAGCACGACCTGCGTTCGATCACCAAGAGCGTGACATCGCTCCTGGTCGGCATCGCCCTCGCTGAGGGCAAGTTCCCGGCCCTCGATTCCGCGGTTCTCGACAGCTTCCCCGACTATGCCGACCTCGCGACGCCGGAAAAACGGCGCATCACCTTCCGCCACCTGCTGACCATGTCGTCCGGCCTCGCCTGGGACGAAGACCGTCCCTGGGACGATCCGCGCAACGACGAGGCCAGCATGATCCTGGCCACCGATCCGCTCCGCTACATCCTTTCCCGGCCCGTCGCGTATCCGCCGGGCGCGGTCTATGCCTACTTCGGCGGCAGCACCTCGCTGCTCGGCGAGGTGCTGGTGCGCAGCACCGGCCGGCCGCTGCGCGACTATGCCCGCGAGAAGCTGTTCGGCCCCCTCGACGCACCCGACTTCGAATGGCTCGACGCCGGCGTCAGCCATCGCCTGGGCGCCTTCGGCAGCCTCCGGATGCGGCCGCGCGACGCCGCCAAGCTCGGCCGCCTGCTGCTCGCCGACGGCCAGTGGAACGGCCGCCAGATCGTGCCGGCCGGCTGGTCGGCCGAATCGACGCGGCCGCGGATCAACGGCGAGGGTCTCTTCTTCTACGGCTACCAGTGGTGGCTGGGCCGCTCGTTCATCGGCGGCCGGACGCTCGAGTGGACCGCCGGAGTCGGCCTGGGCGGACAGCGCCTGTACATCGTACCGGCCCTCGACCTCGTGGTGATGATCACCGCCGGCTACTATCGCGGCGGCCCGCAGGGCGCGATTCCCTCCGCCATCCTCAACCGGGTCGTGTTGCCAGCGGTGCGGGACTAGCGAGGCTAGCCCAGAACGAACATGGCAACCGCGGCGACGGCCATGACCGCGGTCGCCGCCCAGCCCAGCACGACCTGCCAGCGCGCCGCCACGAACGCGCCCATCAGACGCGGCCGGCTCGCCACGAGCATCATGGCGATCATGATCGGCACGACGATGACGCCGTTGACCACGGCGCTCCAGACCAGCGCCTTGATCGGATCGAGCCCGACGAACTGCAGGCAAAGCCCAACCACGATCGACAGGCCGATCACCACATAGAAGGCGCGCGCCTGATGCCAAGACCGCTCCAGGCCGTAGCGCAGGGCGAAGGTCTCGGCGACGGCATAGCCGACCGAGCCGGCCAGCACCGGCACGGCCAGCAGGCCGGTGCCGACGATGCCGAGGCTGAAGAGGAAGAAGGCGAGATTGCCGGCGATGGGACGCAAGGCCTCGGCCGCCTGCTCGGCCGTCTGGATGTCGGTCTTGCCGGCGGCGTGCAGGGTCACCGCCGTGGTCAGCATGATGAAGAAGGCGATCAGGTTGGACATCGCCATGCCGAGCCAGGTCTCCCAGCCGATCCGGTTGAGCTCGCGCGCCGCCTGCTCGGGATGTCGGATCAGCGGCTTGGCTTCGGGATCGGCCTTCTCGTCCTCGACCTCCTGGGCGCTCTGCCAGAAGAACAGGTAGGGACTGATCGTCGTGCCGAAGATGGCGACGACCAGGGTCAAGGTGTCGCCCGACAGGTCGAAGCGCGGCAACAGGGCTCCGCTGGCCACCGCGCGCCAGTCGATCTGCACCGCGAACACCACGCCGACATAGGCGAACAGTGAAAACGTGAACCACTTCAGCAGGCCGACGTAGCGGTGGTAGGGCACCCAGACGATGGCGATCAGCGAGAACAGCGCGAAGAATGCCGTGAACAGCCGCGCGCTGCCGCCCAGCACCAGGCGGGCCGCCTCGCCCATCGCCGCCAGATCGGCGCCGAGGTTGATCGTGTTGGCGACGAACAGCAGCAGCACCAGCAGGTTCACGATCGGCCGCGGGAAGGCGCGGGCCATGTTGCCGGCCAGGCCGCGCCCGGTGACCCGGCCGATGCGGGCGCTGACCGACTGCACCGCCACCATGAGCGGCCAAGTCAGCACCACCGTCCACAGCAAGCCCGTCCCGGCCTGGGCCCCGGCCTGGCTGTAGGTCGCGATGCCGCTCGGATCGTCGTCCGCCGCGCCGGTGATGACGCCCGGACCCAGTCGCTTGAACAGGGCCTCAAGGCTCAGCTTCTGCCGGTGGGTCGTCGGAGCGAGGCTCATTGTGCCGCCGGCAACGATCTCGAATCGTCCCAGGTTCCGATCGGACTGAGATGGCTCACCAGCCCCTGCCCCTCGCCCCACAGGTGCAACGCCACGCCCGGCGGCTCCATCCTCATCGCCATCGGCGCATCGCGACGCAGGTCGAGCGCCGCCTGATGCGCGGTGCTGGGCGCGATGGAGGCCAGGGTGCCGGCCCACAGCCGGTGAATCGAGCGATGGACGTGGCCGCACAGCACGCGCTCGACCTGGGGATGGGCGCGCACGATCTCCTCCAGGCGGGCGCCGCCTTCGTTGACCCTCACGCCGTCGAACGCGTCGATGCCGCAAGCGAACGGCGGGTGATGCATGAACAGCAAGGTCGGCCGGTCGCTCTCGGCGAGGCGGGCGGCCAGCCAGTCGAGCCGATCGGCGCACAGCGCGCCCCAGCCGGCACCCGGCACCAGGGTGTCGAGGGTGATCAGCCGCACCGGCAGGTCCTCGACGACGTACTGCACGAAACCGCTGCGCGGCAGGCAGGGATGGTCGGCGAAAACTTCGCGCAGGGCGTCGCGGGAATCGTGATTGCCGACCAGCAGGTAGAGCGGCATCGGCAGCGGCGCCAGCAGGGACCGCAGCCGGCGGTACTCCTCGACCGATCCGCGATCGACCAGATCGCCGGTGGCGACCACGATGTCGGGCCGCGGATCGAGTGCCAGCAGGTGCTCGACCGCCCGTTCGAGGAAGCCGGCCGTGTCGATGCGTCGGTAGAGCAGGCGGCCGGGCGCCGTGACGTGCATGTCGGAGATCTGTGCGATCAGCATCGGGTCACCCGCGAAAGCCGTTGACGATCGGATAGCGCCGCTCGCGGCTGATGATGCGGCTGGTGATCTTGACCCCGGGCGGCGCCTGGCGACGCTTGTACTCGTTGCGCTCCAGCATGTGCCACACGCGCCGCACGACGGCCGGATCGTGGCCGCGCGCCGCGACCTCCTCGACCGACAGGTCGCTCTCGATCAGCCCCTTGAGAATGGCGTCGAGGACCGGATAGGGCGGCAGCGAGTCCTCGTCCTTCTGGTCCGGCCGCAACTCGGCCGACGGCGGCTTGTCGAGGATGCGCCGCGGAATGACGCCGCCGCTCGGGCCGAGCGCGCCGTCCGGCCGATGCCCGTTGCGCCAGCGGCAGAGCTCGAAGGCCGTGGTCTTGTAGACGTCCTTCAGGACGTTGTAGCCGCCGCACATGTCGCCGTAGAGCGTGGCGTAGCCGACCGCCATCTCCGACTTGTTGCCGGTCGTCACGACCATGCCCCCGAGCTTGTTCGACACCGCCATCAGGACCACGCCGCGCGCCCGGCTCTGCAGGTTCTCCTCGGTGACGTCCTCGGGACGGTCCCCGAACAGCGGCTGCAGCATGCTTCGAAAGGCGTCCATCGCCGGCCCGATCGAGACGCTGTCGTGGCGCACACCGAGGGCGGTGGCGCAGGCCGTCGCGTCCTCGATCGACTCGCGGCTGGTGTAGGGCGACGGCATCATCAGGGTGTGCACGCGCGCCGGTCCCAGCGCGTCGGCCGCGACCGCAGCCGTCAGGGCCGAATCGACCCCGCCCGACAGCCCGATCACCACCGACGGGAAACCCGTCTTGTTCACGTAGTCGCGCAGGCCCAGCATCATCGCCTGGTAGATCGACTCGAGCGTCCCCAGCTCGGGCGCGATCGGCCCCGGCTGGCATTCCCAGCCGCCGGCGCCGCGCCGGAACTCGACGGTCGTCACCTGCTCGCGGAACGAGGCGAGCTTGGCCTTGAGCAGCCGATCGGCGCCGATCACGAACGAGCCGCCGTCGTAGACCACCTCGTCCTGGCCACCGACCTGATTCAGGTACGCGAACGGCAGGCCGCTCTCGATCACCCGCCTGACGCCGTGCTGCAGCCGCATGTCGGTCTTGCCGACCTCGTAGGGCGAGCCGTTGGGCACCAGCAGGATCTCGCCGCCGGTCTCGGCGATGCACTCGACGACGTCCGGTGTCCACACGTCCTCGCAGATCGGCACGCCGATCCGCACGCCGCGGAACACCAGCGGCCCCGGCATCGGGCCGGGCGCGAACACGCGCTTGTCGTCGAATACGCCGTAGTTGGGCAGGTCGACCTTGAAGCGCTTGCCGACGATCTGGCCCTTGTCGAGGACGACCATGGCATTGTGCAGCTTGTCGTCCTCGCGCCATGGCGTGCCGACGCAGACCGCAGGCCCGCCGTCCATCATGTCGGCGCGCAGCGCCTCGACCGCCTCGTGGCAGCGGTTCTGGAACGCCGGCTTCAGCACCAGGTCCTCGGGGAAGTAGCCGGCGAGCACCAGCTCCGAGGTCAGCATCAGGTCGGCCCCCTGCGCCTTCGCCTCGGCGCGCGCGGCGCGCACCTTGGCGAGATTGCCGTCGACGTCGCCGACGGTGGGGTCGAGCTGGGCCAGCGCGACCCTGAGGCGATCGGTCATGGCGATGCGGGCCGGCTACTTCGCGGCCACCACCTCGACCTCGACCAGCATGCCGGGATCGGCGAGGCCGGCCACGATCAGCAGGGTCGAGGCCGGATACGGCGCCTTGGGGAAGTACTTGTCGCGAATCGCGCGGTACGGCGCGATGAAGCGGCTGTCGGTCAGGAAGACGTTGACCTTGACGATGTCGGCATAGCCCATGCCGCCGCTCTTCAGCACCTGACCGATGTTCTTCCAGACCTGGTCGACCTGCTTGTCGATGCCGGCCTGCAGCTTGCCCTTGCCATCGACGCCGACCTGGCCCGAGACGTAGAGCAGGCGCGTGCCGCCGGGAACCTCGGCGCCGAGACTGTACTTGCCGGCGAGCGACACGGACTTGGGATTGTGGAACTTGATGGGCATGGCTATCTCCCTGTTGACGCGGACCGATCGACCGCGGGCAGCCAAGGAACAGGGCAACAGCGCATGACGTCAAGCATCAAGACCGTCCACGTGGTCGGCGGCGGGCTCGCCGGCTCGGAAGCGGCATGGCAGCTCGCGTCGGCCGGCGTGCCGGTGGTGCTGCACGAGATGCGGCCGCAGCGCGGCACCGAGGCGCATCAGACCGAGCGGCTGGCCGAGCTGGTGTGCTCGAACTCGTTCCGCTCCGACGACGCAATGAACAACGCGGTCGGCCTGCTGCACGAGGAGATGCGTCGCTCGGGCTCGCTGATCCTGCGCGCCGCCGATGCGCACAAGCTGCCGGCAGGCGGCGCCCTGGCCGTCGACCGGCACGGCTTCGCGCAGGCCGTCGAGGAGACCTTGCTGGCGCATCCGCTGGTCGAGCTGCGCCGCGAGGAGGTCGCCGGCCTGCCACCCGACGACTGGGACAGCGTCGTGGTCGCCACCGGCCCTCTCACCTCGCCAGCTCTGGCGGCGGCGATCGTCGCCCTGACCGGCCAGGACTCGCTCGCCTTCTTCGACGCCATCGCGCCGATCGTGCATCGCGACAGCATCGACTCTTCGATCGCCTGGAGGCAGTCGCGCTACGACAAGGGCGGCCCCGGCGGCGACGGCGCCGACTATCTCAACTGCCCGCTCGACAAGGCGCAGTACGAGGCGTTCGTCGCCGGCCTGGTGGCCGGCGAGAAGACCGAGTTCAAGGAGTGGGAGCAGAGCACGCCCTATTTCGACGGCTGCCTGCCGATCGAGGTCATGGCGGCCCGCGGTCCCGACACCCTGCGCTTCGGGCCGATGAAGCCGGTCGGGCTGCGCGACCCGCGCACCGGGCGGCGGCCCTGGGCGGTGGTGCAGCTGCGCCAGGACAATGCGCTCGGCACCTTGTGGAACATCGTCGGCTTCCAGACCAAGCTGAAGCATGCCGAGCAAGTGCGCCTGTTCCGCACGATCCCGGGCCTGGAGCAGGCCGAGTTCGCCCGCCTGGGCGGCTTGCATCGCAACACCTTCCTCAACAGCCCGCGGCTGCTCGACGCCACGTTGCGGCTGCGCGCCCGGCCCGGCCTGCGCTTCGCCGGTCAGATCACCGGCTGTGAAGGCTATGTCGAGAGCGCCGCCGTGGGGTTGCTGGCCGGCCGCTTCGCGGCCGCCGAGCGGCTCGGCCGGACGATGCCGCCGCCGCCGCCGACCACGGCGATGGGTGCCCTGCTCGGCCACATCACCGGCGGCGCCGATGCCGCGACCTTCCAGCCGATGAACGTCAACTTCGGCCTGTTCCCGCCGCTCGACGGCACCTTGCGCGGCAAGGAGCGCAAGCAGGCCCTGGCGCAGCGGGCGCTGGCCGATCTCGAGGGCTGGCTGCAGCCGCCCGCCCTGGCCGCATGACGCCCACGCTGATGGTCCCATGAGATAACCTCGCGCGCCGCGGCGGAAGCTCATGGTAGCTAAGGGAGAATGAGTCTCAGTCCCGCGCAACGCCGTCAGCTGATGCTGAGCGGTCCGATCGTCTCCACCATCCTCGCTCTGTCGGTGCCCAACGTTCTGAACGTGGCGATGCAGAGCCTGGTCAGCATCTCCGACAGCTGGTTTGTCGCGCAGCTCGGCATCGTCGACCTGGCGGCGCTGGCCCTGGTCTTCCCGACCCAGATGGCGCTCGGCCAGATGTCGGCCGGAGCGATGGGCGGCGGCATCTCCTCGTCGGTGGCGCGCGCCCTGGGCTCGGGCAACCGCGCCGCCGCCGAGGCCGCGGCGGCACATGCGCTGGCCATCGCGCTCGCCATGGCGACGCTGTTCGCGATCACCTTCGTGGGCTTCGGGCGGGCGATTTACGGCGCGCTGGGCGGCAGCGGCGGCGCGCTCGACCGCGCCGAGGCCTTCGCCACCGTGCTGTTCCTCGGCTGCTTCGCCCACTGGATCGCCAACTCGCTGGCCTCGGTGCTGCGCGGCACCGGCGACATGAAGACGCCGGGCTATGCCCTGGTCGCCACGGCGGCGCTGCAGATCCCGCTGACCGGCGCGCTGACCCTGGGCTGGTTCGGCCTGCCGACGCTGGGCATCCGCGGCCCGGCCGCGGCCTCGGTGATCGCCTTCACCATCGCCGCCGTGTGGATGGCCTCGCGCCTGCTCGGACCCAAGGCGACGCTGCGCCTGCGCTGGCCGGTCGACGGCTTCCGCTGGCGGCCGTTCCGCGACATCCTCAAGGTCGGCCTCATCGCCTGCGTCGTGGTCATCCTGACCAATGCCACGGTGCTGACCGTCACCGGCCTGATCGGCCGCGAGGGCGATGCCGCGATCGCCGGCTACGGAATCGGCAGTCGCCTCGAGTACATGCTGGTGCCGATCAGCTTCGGTATCGGCGCGGCGCTGACCGCCCTGGTCGGCACCAACATCGGCGCCCGCCAATACCAGCGGGCCCGCCGGATGGCGTGGAGCGGCGCGCTGATGGCCGCCGCGATCGCCGCCCTGATCGGCCTGATCGTGGCCCTGTGGCCCGATCTGTGGCTCGGCCTGTTCACCCGAGATCCCAAGGTGCTGGCTTCGGGCCGGCACTATCTCAGCATCGTCGGCCCGGTCTACGGCTTCTTCGGACTGGCGATGGCGCTGTACTTCGCCTCGCAGGGCACCGGCGAGATGATCTGGCCGGTGGTCGCCAACCTCGCCCGCATCGTCATCGCCGCCGGCGGCAGCGTGCTCGCCCTCGACTATCTCGGCTGGGGTGTGTCGGGCCTCTATGCCTTCGTCGCGGCCGGCATCGTCTCCTTCGCCCTGCTGCTCGCCTTCTCGACGACGCGGCGAGCCTGGTCCGGCGCCTGACTCCGGCCGGCGTCTACTCCAGCCATAGCATGTGGTTGGCGTTGTCGATCGACCAGGTCTTGAAGCGCGAGAGGAAACTCTGGCCGAGCAGCAGGCTGCCCTTGGTCGCGGCGACGCTGCCCGTGACGTTCTCCAGCACGTGGTCGCCGACCTTGAGCGAGCGGATGCGGAAGGTGCGCGACTTGATGCGGGTGCCGTCGGCCAGCACGTAGGTCTTCTCGCCGATGAAATCGCTCGACTGCAGGGTGCCAGTGCGGATCAGGGTGCTGACCACGTCCTGCGGGATGCTGACGTCGGAGGCCCCGCTGTCGAGCACGAAGTCCAGCGTGATGGCGCCGTTGATCAGCACCGGCACCATGTAGGTGCCGCCATCCTTCTTCAGCAGCACGCCCGAGCGGCCTCCGCGCGCCGGTCCCTCGCCCGCCAGCCGCTTGACCTTGGCCTGGGCCTCCGTGTCGCCCTGCGCCGCCGACTTGCGGTACCAGGCCAGCGCCTGCTCGAGATCGCGCGGCACGACCTCGCCCCTCTCGTACATCGTCCCGAGATTGTACTGCGCCGGGGCGCTGCCCTTCTCGGCCGCCTTGCGGTACCAGGCGAGCGCCTCCGTGTCGCTGCGCGCCACGCCCTGGCCGCGCTGGTAGAGGACGCCGATATTGTTCATCGATCGCGCGTGACCCTGGGCGGCGGCCTTGCGGTACCATTCCATGGCCTGGCGGAAGTCCTGGGCGACGCCGTTGCCGCGGTCGTACATCAGGCCGATGTTGTACTGGGCGCTGGCATTGCCCTGCTCGGCCAGCGGCTGCCACAGCTTGAGGGCGGTGGCGTAGTCGCCCTGCCGGGCGGCGGCGACGCCGTCGTCGAGCGGCGTGGCGACGGCGGGAGTCGCCAGGGCCAGGGCGACCAGCAGCAGGCAGGACAGGACGCAGCGCATCATCGTGGGCCGGCACAGTGCCGCCTCGCTTCGCCGCCGTCTAGCCGCGCAGCTGCCGACTGCGGCCGCCCAGCGCATTGGGATCGTTGAGCTCCTCGCGGAAACGGTCGCGGCGCTCGTGGATCGAGGCGATGATCGGGCCGACCGGCAGGCCGATGCCGACCAGCAGCGCCTCGGAAAGCTGCAGCGAGGCCTCGATGGTCTCCGGCACGGCGTCGCTGGCGCCCAGCGCATACAGCCGCTTGGCCTGCTCGGAATCGCGCGCCCGCGCGACGATCGGCAGGTCCTGGCGGATCTGGCGGGCCGCCTCGACCACCGCCTCGTTGCCTTCCGGCGAGTCCATGGTGACGACCACCGCCAACGCCCGCTCGAGTCCCAGGCGCTGCAGCAACTCGCGCCGCGAGCAGTCGCCGAACAGCACGTCGCGGCCCTCCTTGCGCGCCTCCTCGACGATCCGGGTCGAGCGGTCGATCGCCAGCCAGGCGATGCCATGCTCGGTCATCATCTCGGCGACCAGGCGGCCAACCCGGCCGTAGCCGACCACCAGGACGCGCGGTTCGGCGATCGCCGGAACGGGCGGGGCGGCCGCACCCGGCCGCGCCGCGGCGTGCCGGCTGAGCGCCAGGGCCGGCGCGGCGAGCAGCGGGATGCAGAACATCGACAGGGTCGAGCTGACCAGCACGGTGCGCGCCACCTCGCGCGGCACCAGGCCCTCGCCGATCGCCGTCTGCAAAATCACGAAGGAGAACTCGCCGCCCGCCGCCAGCAGCAGGCCGATCTCGATCGCCTGCGTCGTGCCGAAGCCGAACAGCCGCGCCAGGCCGAACAGCACCGCGCCATTCAAGGCGATCAGGCCGAGGCAGAGGCCGCCGACCACCAGCGGCTTGGCGGCGATCACCGACAGGTCGAGCCCGATGCCGACCGAGACGAAGAACAGGCCGAGCAGCAGGCCCTTGAACGGCTCGATCTTGGCCTCGATCTCCTTGCGATACTCGGTCTCGGCCAGCAGCAAGCCGGCGATGAAGGCGCCCAGCGCCATCGACAGGCCGGCCACGGCGGCGATCAGCCCGGCGGTGATCAGCACGAACAGCGCGGCGGCGATGAACAGCTCCTCGCTGTGCGTGCGCGCCACCGAGCGCATCAGCGGCCGCAGCACCAGGCGGCCGAACACCACCAGGCCCAGCAGCGCCAGCACCGCCGGGGCGAAGGCCAGCAGCAGACGCGGCGAGAAGCTCTCGCCGTCGTGATGGGCGAGGAAGGCCAAGGTCACCAGCATCGGCGCGACCGCGAGGTCCTGCAGCAGCAGGATGGCGAAGATGGCCCGTCCCGGCTCGGTGTTCTGGCGCCGGTGCTCGGCCAGCAGCGGCATGATGATCGCGGTCGAGCTGAGCGCCAGCGCCATGCCGAGCACGATGGCCGCCGGCAGCGGCTGGCCGAGCAGCACGGCCGCCGCGGCGATCGCGCCGGCACAGACCACGACCTGCAGGGTGCCGAGGCCGAAGATCAGCCGCCGCATCGAGCGCAGGCGCTCCCACGACAGCTCCAGCCCGATCATGAACAGCAGGAACACGACCCCGAACTCGGCGAGCTGGGCCATCTGCTCGGGCTTGCGGATGGTGACGTAGCCGAGCCAAGGCAGGTGCACGCCGAGCGCCCCCAGCCCGAACGGACCGAGCAGCACGCCGGCGCCCAGGAAGCCCAGGATCGGATTGAGATGCCAGCGCCGCGCCAGCGGCACGGCGACTCCCGCCGTGGCCAGGAACAGCACCACGTCGCCGTACTCCGCCGCCCCGGGCTCGCCCGTCATGCCGTCCACCTCGCCGGTCGTCGATATTCACAGGAAGTGAAAGCGTTACCCCAGGCGCTTACTCATGTACACGGCGACGCCACCCTGGATCGGTTCCTCGCGATCGATGCGGTAGCCGAGGCGCAGGTAGAGCGCGACATTCCCGGCGAACACCCGGTTGGTGTAGAGCCGCATCTCGCCGACGCCGAGCTCCCTCGCCAGCCCCTCGGCATGGGCCATGAGTCGGGTGCCATGGCCTCGCTCCTGGCTGCCGGGCATCACCGCGACATTCTCGATCAACAGGTGATCGGCCGCCGGCACGGTCTCGATCAGCGCCACCACCTCGCCCGCGACCTCGAGCAGGTCGACCCAGTGGTCGCGCACGGCAACCTCGTAGTCGGCGCGCATCGGCAACGGCTCACGGCCGATCAGCGGCACCCATTTGGCGTACGCGGCGCGGGTCACCGCCTGCACCAGGGCGGCGTCAGCCGCAACGGCGCGCCGCAACGCGGGGTCCTGAGTCGTCGTGTCGTTGGCCATCGAAATCTCCTGGACGAGACAACAAAAAACCCCCGGAGCGACTGCTGCGGGGGTACCGGCTGCGGGTCGGCGACTGCTGTTTACGTCAGCACGCCGGGCGCGGGAGCCGGCTGCATCGGCGTCGGGCGACCAGGAGACGAACGATCGAGACCATCATGAGAGCGTAGCGCAATGCCCAGCGTCGTCAACCGAGCCGCAGCATCGGAATCGCGACGGCGGCCAGCAGCACCGCCAGCACCCGCCGCGGCGTCAGCGGCTCCTTGAGGAACAGCACCGCGATGACGATGGCGAACAGCGCGCTGGTGTCGCGCAGCGCCGCCGCCGGCGCGATCGGCGCGTGGCTCCACACCCAGAGGATCAGCAGGTAGGAGGTCACTGCCGCAGTGGCGGCCGGCAATGCCAGCCGCCACTGCGCCCTGACCTGATGCCACGGCGCGCCCTCGCGGCGACGCCGCCAGCTCATCGCCAGGGCGTTGGTCACCGACACCACGAAGCCATAGGCCCAGGGCGAGCCCGAGGCGCGCACGCCGCGCGCGTCGCACAGGATGTAGGCGGCGGTGCCGAGGCCGGCCGCGGCGATCCAGCCGACCGCCGCCAGTGGCAGGCCGCGGTCGCGCGCCGCGTCGAACGCCAGGACGGCGAGCGCCAGCGCGATCACCGCGATGCCGCCGAGCGCCGTCCAGCCCGGCAGGCCGCCGACCAGCAGCGCCGCCAACGGCACCACCAGCAGCACGGCCACCGCCCGCACCACCGGATAGGCCAGTCCGAAGCCCGCCAGCTCGTAGGCGCGCAGCAGGGCGCCCACGGTGACGACGTTCATCGCCGTCGAGGCGACGATCCACGGCCACGCCGCGAGGTCGGGCAGGCCGGTCCACAAGAAGCCGGGCAGCACCAGCACGGCGCTCAGCACCATCTGCGCCGTCATCGCCTGCGGCGGGTCGCGGCTCGCCTTGACCGCCGCATTCCAGCCGGCGTGCAGCAGCGCGCTGGTCAGTGCCGCGAGGACGTCGAGTCCGTCCATCAGCCGGCCGGATCGTGCGCGATGACGACGGCATAGCGCGCCGGCCGGCTCGTGCGGTTGCGGTAGGTGATCGGCCGGTCGAGCACCATGGCGAGGCAGTCGCCGGCCGCCAGCGCGTGCACGGCCTCGCCCAGGGTGATCTCGATCGCGCCCTGCAGGACCCAGACCTGCTGATGCGTCAGCCCGGGCCGCGTCGCCGTCTCGTAGGCCACCTCGGCGCCGGCCGGGAACTGCACCTCGACGAGATGGATCGGCGACGGAAAGCCGGGTGGCGAGACGTTGCGCCTGATGTAGCCCGAGGCGGGGTCGCGCCATTCCGCCTGGTCGCGGCGGCGCGACACCGGATCGGCCGGCGCCGCCGGCGCGTCGAACAGCGCCGCCAGCGGCACGCCGAGCCCGGTCGCCAGGCGCTCCAGCACCACGGCGGTGGCGCTGGTCTCGCCGCGCTCGATCAGCGAGATCATCGAGCGGCTGACCCCGCTCGCCTCGGCCAGGCCCTCGAGCGCGAGCCCGCGGCGGCCGCGCAGCTCGCGCACGCGAGCGGCGATGCGGCGGTTGATCTCCTCCATGACTTTGGATCATTCATCCAATATCATGGATGGTCAAGCTCAGGGCAGCGGGTTCTGGTCCCAGTTCGGATCGGTGCTGGGGTTGAGCGGCGGATCGCGCGCCAGCAGGCCCTTGCCCGGGATGAAGTTGATCTCGAGCCGGATCCCGTCGGGGTCCTCGAACACGAAGAAGTAGTAGCCGGGCGCCCAGTCTCCCTCGAGCGGCCCGCGGTCGATGAAGCCGCCCAGCTCGCGCACCTTCGCGGCGGCGCGGTCGACGTCCTCGCGGGTGCGGGCGCGCAGGCAGAGATGATGCAGCCCGACCCGGTTCGCCACGAAGCGCTCGCCCTCGTGCTCGGGCTTGCAGCGCTGGATGCCGAGCGCCGTGCGGCCGCCGACATGGTAGAGGAAGTTGTTGCCGTCATAGACCTTCTTCATGCCGAGGAACGGCAGCAGCGCGCCGTAGAAGGCGCGCGCCTTCTCCCATTGGCTCACCGTCAGGACGACGTGGGCCATGCCGTTGACTTCGATCATCGTTCTCCCTTTCGCGGACCGGCGTGCGCGCCGGCTAGTCGATTACCCAGAATTCGTGCGGCTGGGCGAGGTTGAGGTCGCGGTCGGTCGTCTCGTGCGCCTGGGCGCGGTGCAGGTGGTAGCGCTTGCCGGCGACCTCGACGACCACCCTGCCATCGTGCCGCTCGAGCACAGTGCCGCCGACCGGGTCGCCGTCCGGCAGGCTGCCGTAGAAGGTGTCGCCGCCGCGCAGGGTCGGGACCTCCCCGGCCTCGATCGGGTCGCGCTGCACGACCAGGACGGTGCCCGTGCTGAGCGTCTGCATCAGCAGGGATGCCTGCCAGTTCGCCATGCGCTTTCCCTCCCCCGACGATCCACGGCGCATGCTAACAAGGGCGCCGTGAATCGAACAGCGGGAGAAGCACCATGACCACGGGACTGCAGCTGCGTTCCCTCCTTCGCAAGTCTGGCGAACTCGAAGTGTCGCTCGCCACCATCGAGTTCGCCGATCCCGGCCCCGACCAGGTGCTGGTCCGGGTCGAGGCGACGCCGATCAATCCGTCCGACCTCGGCCTGCTGTTCGGCCCGGCCGACCTCGCCGCCGCCAAGGCGAGCGGCAGCGGCGCCGCCGCCAAGGTAACCGCGCCGGTGGCGGCAAGCGCCCTGCCCTTCCTCGCCGCGCGGCTCGACCAGTCGCTGCCGGTCGGCAACGAGGGTGCCGGCACGGTGATCAAGGCCGGCGCCTCGGAGGCGGCCCAGGCGCTGCTCGGCAAGACCGTGTCGATGGTCGGCGGCTCGATGTACGCCCAGTACCGGCTGCTCAACGCGCGCGACTGCCAGCCGCTGCCGGCGGGCACCACGGCGGCCGAGGGCGCCTCGTGGTTCGTCAATCCGCTGACCGCGCTGGGCATGACCGAGACGATGAAGCGCGAGGGGCACACGGCGCTCGTGCACACCGCCGCCGCCTCCAACCTCGGCCAGATGCTGAACCGCATCTGCCAGGAGGACGGGATCGGCCTGGTGAACGTCGTTCGCAAGCCCGAGCAGGCGAAGATCCTGCGCGACCTCGGGGCCAAGCACGTCGTCGACTCGAGCGCCGCCAGCTTCCGCGACGACCTCGTGCAGGCGCTAGTCGAGACCGGCGCCACCATCGCCTTCGACGCGACCGGCGGCGGCACGCTCGCCAGCGACATACTGACCTGCATGGAGATCGCGCTGAACAAGACCGCCAAGGAGTACAGCCGCTACGGCTCGACCACCCACAAGCAGGTCTATCTCTACGGCAGCCTCGACACGCGGCCGACCGAGCTGCGGCGCAACTACGGCATGGCCTGGGGCGTCGGCGGCTGGCTGCTGACGCCGTTCCTGCAGAAGATCGGCCGCGCCGACCAGCAGCGCCTGCGCCAGCGCGTCGTCAACAGCCTGAAGACGACCTTCGCCAGCCGCTACACCAAGGTCGTCTCCCTGGCCGACGTCCTCGATCTCGCGCAGATCGGCGTCTACGCCCGGCGTGCGACCGGCGAGAAATACCTGATCAATCCTACGCTGTAGCGCCGGAAGAACACGCCATGCCGACGGTCAAGGACGCCACCTACGACCTCCTGCGACGTCTCGGCGTGACGACGATCGTCGGCAACCCGGGGTCGACCGAGGAGACCTTCCTGAAGGACTTCCCGGCCGACTTCCGCTACGTGCTGGCGCTGCAGGAAGCCAGCGCCGTCGCCATCGCCGACGGCCTCGCCCAGGGGCTGCGCCGGCCGGTGGTCGTGAACGTGCACACCGGCGCCGGCCTCGGCAACGCCATGGGCTGCCTGCTCACCGCCTACCAGAACAAGACGCCGCTGATCGTCACGGCCGGCCAGCAGACGCGCGAGATGCTGCTGCTCGAGCCGCTCCTGACCAACATCGACGCCACGACGATGCCGCGGCCCTGGGTGAAATGGAGCTACGAGCCGGCGCGCGCCGCCGACGTGCCGGCGGCCTTCCTGCGCGCCTGGGCAACGGCGTTGCAGCCGCCGGCCGGGCCGGTGTTCCTGTCGCTGCCGCTCGACGACTGGGACCAGGAGATGCCGGCCGGCGCGAGCGGTGCGGCGGCGCCGCGCGGCATCGCCACCCGGGTCGCTCCCGATCCCGAGCGCCTGGCCGAGTTCGCGCGCCGCCTCGCGGCCAGTGCCCGCCCGGTGCTGGTCTACGGCTCGGACATCGCGCGCAGCCAGGCCTGGGAGGCCGGCATCGCGCTGGCCGAGCGGCTGCAGGCGCCGGTCTGGACGGCGCCGTTCGCCGAGCGCACGCCGTTCCCCGAGACGCATCGGCTGCATGCCGGCGCCCTGCCCGCGGCGATCGGTCCGCTGGCCGCCAAGCTGGCCGGTCACGACCTCGCTCTGGTGATCGGCGCGCCGGTCTTCCGCTACTATCCCTACGTGGCGGGCCGCTACCTGCCCGACGGCCTGGAGCTTCTGCACGTCACCGACGACCCCGAGATGTCGGCCAAGGCGCCGGTCGGCGACAGTCTGCTGAGCGACAGCCGCCTGTTCCTCGAGGCCTTGCTGCCGCAGATCGGCCAGCGCCCGCCGGGATCTTCGGCGCCGCTGCGCCTGCCGCCGGTCGCGGTCGATACCGCCACGACGCCGCTGACGGCCGGCGCCGTGATGAGCCTGGTGCGGCAGGCCGCGCCGGCCGAGCTGGTGCTGGTCGAGGAATCGCCCTCGAACGTCGCCGAGATGCAGGACTGGTTCCGCATCGACCGGCCCGACAGCTTCTACACCTTCGCCTCCGGCGGGCTGGGCTGGAACATGCCGGCGGCGGTCGGCCTGGCGCTCGCCGAGCGCGACACCGGCCGCAAGCGGCCGGTCGTGGCGCTGATGGGCGACGGCTCGTTCCAGTACTCCATCCAGAGCCTGTACAGCGCCGTGCAGCAGCAGGCGCACGTCGTCTACGTGGTGCTGCAGAACCACGAGTACGCCATCCTGAAATCGTTCGCCGAGCTCGAGCGCACGCCCGGCGTACCTGGCCTCGACCTGCCGGGCATCGACATCGTGTCGCTGGCCCGCGGCTACGGCGCGCCTGTGGTGCACGCGGCCACCGCCGATGCGCTCACGCGCGCCCTCGGCGAAGCCCTGGCGCGGCCCGGGCCGAGCGTCGTGGTCGTGCCAATCACCCGCCGCTTCCATCCTCTCCTGGGCTGACGCCCGTTCGTTCGCGAGGACCGATGACGACCCAGACGACCATTCCGCAGCCGCCGCTCAAGCCCCTGGTGGGCAACCTGGGCGAGCTCGATTCGGCGGCGCCGATCCAGTCCTTCATGGCGCTGGCGCGCACCTACGGGCCGTTCTACAAGCTGCGCATCCTCGACCATGACGTCCACGTCGCGAGCTCGCAGGAGCTGGTCGACGAGCTGTGCGACGAGACGCGCTTCGAGAAGCGCATCGGCGGCGCCCTGCAGGAGGTGCGGGCCTTCTCCGGCGACGGCCTGTTCACGGCCCGCGGCGACGAGCCCAATTGGGGCAAGGCGCATCGCATCCTGATGCCGGCCTTCGGGCCGATCGGCGTCCGCGGCATGTTCGACAAGATGCTCGACATCGCCGACCAGATGCTGGTGCGCTGGGAGCGCTTCGGGCCGCGCGTGCCGATCGACGTCGCCGACAACATGACCCGGCTGACCCTCGACACGATCGCGCTGTGCGGCTTCGACTACCGCTTCAACAGCTTCTACCAGGACGAGATGCACCCCTTCGTGGCCGCCATGGTCGGCGGCCTGTCGGAGGCCGGCCTGCGGGCGCGCCGCCCCAAGCTGGTCAGCAGCCTGATGCTGGCGCGCTCGCGGCAGTTCGATTCGGACGTCGAGCTGATGCGCTCTGTGGCGGCCGAGCTGATCGCCGAGCGACGGCGCGATCCGCACGGCGCCGAGAAGAAGGACCTGCTCAACCTGATGCTGAACGGCGTCGACCCGGTGACCGGCGAGAAGCTCGACGACCAGAACATCGGCTATCAGATGATCACCTTCCTGATCGCCGGCCACGAGACGACCAGCGGCCTGCTGTCCTTCGCCACCTATTTTCTGCTGAAGAATCCGGAGGTGCTGCAGAAGGCCCGGGCCGTGGTCGACGAGGTCGTGGGCCGCGAGATGCCGCGCCTCGAGCACCTGGCCGGCCTGCGCTACATCGAGCAGGTGCTGATGGAGAGCCTGCGATTGTGGCCGACGGCCTCGGCCTTCACCTTGCGGCCGCGCCAGGACACCGTGCTGGCCGGCAAGTATCCGCTGACCCGGCGCGATTCCATCATCGTGCTGGTGTCGATGCTGCACCGCGATCCCAAGGTGTGGGGCGACGACGTCGAGGCCTTCCGGCCAGAGCGCTTCGCGCCCGAGGCCGCCGCGGCGCTGCCGCCCAATGCCTGGAAGCCGTTCGGCAACGGCGCCCGCGCCTGCATCGGCCGGCCATTCGCCATGCAGGAAGCGCTGCTGGTGCTCACCATGGTGCTGCAGCGCTTCGACCTCGTGCTCGACGACCCGGGCTACCAGCTGAAGATCAAGGAGACCCTGACGATCAAGCCGGACGGGCTGCGCATCCGCGCCCGCCCGCGCAACTCGTCTGTGCCGCTGGCGCGCGGCGGAGCGGCGACGCGCCCGGCCCGGCCGCTCGTCGCGCCGCCCGCCGCCCGGCCGGTCGACGGCGCCGCGCTGCCGGCGCTCTTGGTGCTCTACGGCAGCAACACCGGCTCGGCCGAGGCCTTCGCCAACCGCATCGCCGCCGACGCGCCGGGCAACGGCTTCGCGCCGACCGTGACGGCGATGGACGACCACGCCGACGACCTGCCGCGCGACGGCACGGTGATCGTGGTCACGGCCTCCTACGAGGGCCAGCCGCCCGACAATGCGCGACAGTTCGTGGCCGCCGTCGAGGCCTTGCCGGCCGGCGCCGCGCCCGGCCTGCGCTACGCCGTGTTCGGCTGCGGCAACCGCCAGTGGGCGCGCACCTGGCAGGCGGTGCCCAAGCGGGTCGACGCCGCCTTGGAAAAGGCCGGCGCCCAGCGCCTGCTCGACCGCGGCGAGGCCGATTCGGCCGGCGACTTCTTCGGCGCTTTCGACGACTGGTATGCCGGCCTGTGGCCCCGGCTCGCCGCCCAGTCGGGACGCGCCGCAGCTCCGGCCGCGGTCGCCGGCCTCGAGCTCGAGTTCGTCTCGGGCCGCGAGACGGCGCTGCGGTTGGGTGACCTCAAGCTCGGCGTCGTGGTCGACAACCGCGAGCTGGTCGACATGACCGCGCCCAAGGCGCGTTCCAAGCGCCACGTCGAGATCGCGTTGCCCGAGGGCATGACCTACCGCGCCGGCGACTATCTCGCGGTGCTGCCGCGCAACCCGTCGGCCCAGGTCGATCGCGCGCTGCGCCGCTTCGGGCTGGCAGCCGACAGCGTGCTGGTCATCAACCGCGCTGGCGGCGCTTCCGGCCTGCCGCTCGGCCGGCCGGTGAGCTGCGGCGAGCTGCTGGCCAACTATGTCGAGCTCGCGCAGCCGGCGACTCGTGCCCAGGTCGCCGCCCTGGCCGAGGCGACGCGCTGTCCGCCCGACAAGGCGGCGCTCGCGCCACTCGCCGCCGAGTCCTACGAGGCCGAGGTGCTGGGCCGGCGCACCAGCGTGCTCGACCTGCTCGAGCGCTTCGCGGCCTGCGAGCTATCCTTCGCGCGCTTCCTGGAGATGCTGCCGCCGCTCAAGGCGCGGCAGTACTCGATCTCGTCCTCGCCGCTGTGGAAGCCCGACCATGTCACCTTGACCGTCGCGGTGGTCGACGCGCCGGCGCTGTCCGGCAACGGCCGCTTCCAGGGCGTGGCTTCGAGCCATCTCGCGACGCTGAAGGCCGGCGACCGGGTGTGCATCGCCGTGCGGCCGTCGAATGCCCGCTTCCATCCGCCGGGCGATCCGGCGATCCCATTGATCCTGATCTGCGCCGGCTCCGGCGTGGCGCCGTTCCGCGGCTTCCTGCAGGAGCGGGCGCTGCAGAAGGCGGCGGGCCAGACGGTCGGACCGGCCCTGCTGTTCTTCGGCACCAACCATCCCGACGTCGACTACCTCTATCGCGACGAGCTGGCGGAGTGGGAGAAGGCCGGCGTCGTCAGCGTGCTGCCGGCCTTCACCGACCTGCCGGACGGCGAGATCAGCTTCGTGCAGCATCGGGTGTGGTCCGAGCGCGCGCGGGTCGCCGAGCTGTTCCGCCAGGGCGGCGGCGTCTTCGTGTGCGGCGACGGCGCCCACATGGCGCCGGCGGTGCGCGACACCTTGCTGCGCATCTACCGCGACGCGACGGGCAGCGACGAGGCGGCGGCCGAGCAGTGGGCCGACACCATGGAGCGCGAGCACGGCCGCTACGTCGCCGACGTCTTCGGCTGACGCGGCGGCCCCCCCTGCGGCGTCAGGGCCGCAGGATCATGCAGGTCGTGGTGGCGTGGGCCAGCAGCCGCCCGTCGGGGCCGAGCAGCCGGCCTTCGGCCGACGCCAGGGTGCGGCCGCAATGCAGCACCCGCCCCTCGCCGCGCACCGTCCGGCCGTCGGCCAGCACCGGCCGCAGGAAGCTCAGCTTGAACTCGACGGTGGTGTGACCGGCGCCAGCCGGCAGCTTGGTCAGCACCGCGAGCCCCATCGCCGAATCGAGCACCGCCGTCGCATAAGCGCCGTGCGCCGTGCCCTGGGGATTGAGATGCCGCGCATCGGGCACGGCGGTGAAGGCCACGTGACCGTCCTCGGCCTCGACCAGGACCATGTTCATCAGCGCATGCATCGGCGCCAGCCCGAGCCGGCCGTCGCGCATGCCGCGCACCTGCTCGATTCCGGACAGGTGCCCGACGACCTCACGCGACAGCGGCGCCGGCGCGGCCCGGCTCGAAAGCGGCTGATCGGTCATCCTCGCCTCGACAGGAAATCGTCTGCGCGATGAACCACCATGGCCACGAACAGCAGCATGGTCGCACTGTAAAAGGTGCCCGTGAACAACGCGCCGGCGAAATGCAGAGTCGGCCATTCCACCACACGCCCGCGGACGTTCATGAGGACGTCGACAACGGCGGCGATCGCCTGCAGGAACGCCAAGCCGTAGAAGACCAATGCCGCACCGAACAGCACGCGCGAGCCCCGGCGCATCGACCACTCGAACAGCCGGTTGAACATCAGCTCTCCTTTTCGACCGCGTTGCCTAGAGTATACGGCGCAGCGCGTCCGTGAAAGTCACGACCTCTCCCCGGCGATCATGGTCGCGCGCGGTCTGGAAGGGCGGCTGTGGAAAGGCGGCCAGGGTGACGATGACCAGGCGCTCGTCCCGGAAAACGTCGAGGCGCTGGCCGGCATGGCCGAGCGCCGCCATCACGCCACGGCCCAGCCACCAGCTGTAGCCGTAGTGCGTGATGTCGGGCACCACGGGCGTCGGCACGGCGAAGGCCGGGCTCGCCGCCGCCGCGACCCAGCCTTCGGGCAGCACGCGGCGGCCGTCGATCACGCCGTCGTTCAGCACGAACAGGCCGAAGCGGCCGATGTCGCGCAAGGTCATGCCGGCCCGGCTGCCGCCGATCTCCTGCCCGCCCTCGCTCTCGAGCGTGTAGAAGCCGTCGGCTTCCATGCCGGCCGGCTGCCAGACCTTCTCGGCCATGTACTCTGCGAGCGGCCGGCCGACGGCGCGGGTCAGCGCCGCCCCCAGTAGGTACGTGTCGCCGGAGTTGTAGAGGAACGTCGTGCCGGGCGCCGCGGCGCGCGGCAGCGAGGCCATCAAGGCCAGCACGCCGCCCGGCACCTTGTCGGCCAGCGACTTGCTGTAGCGGTTCACATCAGAGGTGCGGTCGGTGTAGTCCTCGACCCAGCGCGCGCCCGACGACATGGTCATGACGTGGCGCAGGCTGACGCCCTCGTAGGCGGTGCCTGCGAGCTCCGGCAGATACTGCGTCAACGGGGCGTCGACCGAGGCGATCGCGCCGTCATCGATCGCCGCCCCGACCAGCATCGCGGTCATCGACTTGACCATCGACATGGTCGACCAGCGGTCGGCCGGCTGCAGGCCGAGCCCGTAGCGCTCCAGCACCACCTTGCCGTCGTGGATCGCCAGCAGGCCGGCGATCACGTTGCGGTCCATGAACGAGGCGACGTCGCGCTCGGCGCCGTCGACCGTGTAGCGCGGCGCGATCTCGCGGCCGCGCGGCAGGTCGCGCGCCACCGGGCCGCGGCGGATGATCCGGTGCGCGAACAGCCGGTCGACGATGCGATAGGCCCAGGGCTGCAGGGACGGCGGATAGAGCAGGAAATCCTCGCCGCGCGGCAGATGCTGACGCGGCACCGACATCCCTGAATCGACCGCAGCGGCGTCGTGGGCATAGAGCCAGGCAATGTTGCCGATCGAGCGGTCGCCGGACGCCGCCAGCGCGGCGTCGCGCTGGGCCTGCTCAGGTCCATCGGGCAGATGGAAGCGCGTGCGGTTGGCGGCGCTGGCCTCCTGCAGCCGCGTAGCGCGCGGCTTGCGCAAGGTCTCGTAGCGCTCCAGCGCCGCCGGCACGTCGTCCATTTGGGCCAGCAGGGTCGCCAGGGTGGCGCCGTCCTCGATCGCCTGCGCCGCCCCCTGGGCCATCATCGGCAGCATGGGATGGCAGGCATCGCCCAGCAGGGTGACGCGGCCCTGGCTCCAGCGCGGCAGCGGCGCGCGGTCGTGCAGCGCCCACAGGAAGGTTTCGGGGAAAGCGCCGATCAGCGCCCGCACCGTCGGATGCCAGCCCGCGAAGCGCGACAACAGGTCCGCGACGTCGCCGGGATCGGTCCACGATTCGCGCGTCCAGGCGTCGTGCTCGCGGATGCAGACGACGTTCATGAAGCGGCCGGCGCCGACCCAGTAGTGCACGACATGGGCGCCCGGCCCCATCCAGTTGTGCGAGGCGACCTCGATGCCGAGCTCGCGGATGCGCTCGGCCGGCACCAGCCCGCGCCACGCCACGCAGCCGGTGAAGCGCGGCTTCTCGGGCCCGAACAGCAGATGGCGCACCCGGCTGTGGATTCCGTCGGCGCCTATCAGCAGGTCGGCCTCGACGGTCGTGCCGTCGTCGAAGCGGGCGCGCACCCGCGCTCGATCCTGCTCGAGATCGGCCAGACGATGCCCGACATGCACCCGCTCCGCCGGCAGCGCGGCGGCCAAAAGCTCGGCGAGGTCGCCGCGATGGAAATGGTAGTAGGGCGAGCCGAAGGCCTGCTCGACCGCGGCACCGACCGGCGCCCGCTGCAGGGTGCGGCCGTCGTCCCACCGCCGCTGATGGACCCATTGCGGCCGCACGCCGGCGGCGTCCATCGCGGGCTTCAGCCCGAGCCGGATCAGCAGGCGCGAGGCGTTCGGGCTGATCTGGATGCCGGCGCCGATCTCGCCGATGCGCGGCGCCTGCTCGTAGACCTGGACGTCGAAGCCGGCGCGCAGCAGCTGCAGGGCGGCGGCCAGCCCGCCGATGCCGCCGCCGACGATGGCGATCCGCAGGCTCATGCGCGCCTCCTCCTCTGTCCACCGCCCAGCACCGCCCGCCAGACCGCGCGACCGTCGGCGCAGTGATCGCCGCGCCAGGCGACGTGCGTGTCGGGGCGCACCAGCACCAGCCGTGCCTCGTAGAGTGGCACGAGTGATTCGTCGTCGACGATCACCGTGTCGAGCGGCAGCGGCGCGCCGTCGATCAGGGGCGACGGGTCGGCGCCGCCGAACACCAGCAGGGTGAACCAGCGCCCCAGCCGGTCGTAGAGCGCGCTGCCGTCGCGCAGGAACACGCTGGGCAACCGGGCACCCGGCGCCGTCGTCGGCTCGTAGCGGATCGGGTCGCCCTCGACGCCGTCGTAGCGGTAGCCGAACTCGATGCCCCAGCTCTCGTTCTCGGCGTTGCCCAGGGCGGCGATGGCGCGGCCCAGCGCCTCGGGATCGGTGATCGTGCGATAGGCCTCGGCGATCTGCAGCCGCACGCCGGTGTGGCGCTCCGAAGCCAGCCGATTGCGCAGCCCGATCGGCCGGCGCTCGCTCTCGTAGGTCGCGAGCAGCGCCGGCGTCGCACCGCCGCGCAGCACCGCGGCGAGCTTCCAGCCGAGGTCGACGGCGTCGCCGATGCCGGTGTTCATGCCGTAGCCGCCGGTCGGGATGTACTGGTGCGCCGCGTCGCCGGCCAGCAAGACGCGGCCTTCCGCGTAGCGCTCGGCCAGCAGCAGATGCGGCGTCCAGGGATTGGCGACCAGGATCTCGCGGGCGAACGGCCGCCCGGCCCAGGCGTCGAGGATCGGCTCGGGATCGACGTGCTCGAGGTCGGCGCCCGGCGGCGGCCGCGTCTGCAGGGTCCAGGTGTCGTCGTCGTCCTGGGCGATCAGGGTGCCGAGCGGGGTCTGGTAGTGCCAGGCGATGCCGAAGGCCTGCAGCAGATCGTGGGCGCGCGAGCGGAAGTGGATCATGTAGCGCTGCGTCACCGCGGCACGGCCCTCGAGGCCGATGCCGAGCCGCTCGCGCACCACGCTGGAGCCGCCGTCGCAGCCGGCCAGGAAGGCGCAGCGCACCGTCTCCGCGGCGCCGCTCTCCTGATGGCGCAGGGTGGCGGTGACGCCGTCGCCGTCCTGCACGAAGTCCTCGAGCGCAATGCCCCAGCGCGCGTCGATCAGCGGATCGCCCTCGATGGCGGCGCGCAGCACCGGCTCGATCATCACCTGGCTGACCCGCATCGCCGGCTCGCGCGGCTGCGTGCCGTCGTTGCGGCGGCGGATCTCGGCCCGCTTCTCGACCACGCTGGGATAGCGGAAGCGGTGCATCTCGCGGCCGCCCGACGCGCGGTCGAGCGCGGTGATCCACGAGACGTCGAAATTGTTGGCCTCGGGCACCGCCACGGCGCGGAGCTTGTCGGCCAGGCCGAGGCGGCGGAACAGCTCCATCGAGCGGCCGTTGGTGATGTCCATCTTGGGATGGCGCGTGGTCGAGCCGTTGCGCTCGACCAGCCGGCAACGCACCCCGAACGAAGCCAGGGTGCGCGCCAGGGTCATGCCGACGGGCCCGCCGCCGGCGATCAGCACCGGGATCACGGCTCGACCGGCGCCGCGTCCGCGCTCAGGCCTGCGCCCGCTCCTTCTCCGCCATCTTCTGCTTCAGCTGCTCGGGCGTCAGCCGCACGATGTGCTCGTTCTGATGGCTGTAGATGTCGTAGGCGGTGACGTCGAGATTCTCGAGCACGATCTCGCGCGCCAGCACCTTCTGCTTCCAGGCGACGTGCTCGGCCTCGGCGGCGTGGAACTCGGGCATCACCTCCTTGGCGAACAGCTCGAGCGAATCGCAAATGTCCTGGTGGCTGGTCTTGCCGGCCTGGTTGAGCAGGATGACCTGGTCGACCCGGCTGGCCTGGAACTGGCGCAGCTTGCGCCGGATGGTCTCCGGCGAGCCGATCAGGCCGGAATCGAGCGCCTTCTTCTCCTCCGGCCCTCCCTTCCAGCTCTGGTACTCGCGCCACAGGTCGGAGGTGCCCGGCGCGTCGACGCCCTTCCGACCGTAGTAGGACAGCGCGAAGATGAAGAAGGTCCAGCCGGCCGCCTTGGCCTCGGCCTCCGCGTCGGTCGGCGCGCACATGAAGCCCGAGACCATCGCGACGTTGGGATTGGTCGGATAGTCGGTCAGCTTGTGCTGATTGTTGAGCAGGTTGTTGTAGTACTTGTGGACCCAGGCGCGCGCCGCCTCGGGCGTCACGAAGGTGAAGCCGAGCGCGCCCATGCCCCATTCGCCGGCCTTGCCGATGGTCTGGATGTTCGAGCAGGCGACCCACAGCGGCGGATGCGGCTTCTGGAACGGCTTGGGGATCACGTTGCGCGCCGGGAAGTCGAAGTACTGGCCGTGGAACTCCCAGCTGTCGCGGCTGAACATCGGCACGATCGCCTTGACCGCCTCCTCCCAGCGGTCGCGCTTGTCGCGCACCCGCACGCCGAACGGATGCAGCTCGGCCGGCCCCGCCGCCTCGCCCATGCCGAGATCGACGCGGCCGCCCGACAGCAGGTCGAGCGTCGCGACCCGCTCGGCGACGCGATGCGGCTGGTTGGTGGTGAGCTGCACGACGCCGTGGCCGAGGCGGATGTTCTTGGTGCGCTGGCTGGCGGCGCCGAGGAACACCTCGGGCGCCGCCGAGTGCGAGTACTCCTCGAGGAAATGGTGCTCGACCTCCCAGGCATAGTCGTAGCCCAGCCGGTCGGCGAGCTCGATCTGGGTCAGCGAATCCTGCAGCAGCTGGTACTCGCTGTCGGGTCCCCACGGCCGCGGCAGCTGATGCTCGTAGAAGATGCCGAACTTCATGTCACTTGCCCTTGCAGAAGGAGGCGATGCGCTCGACCAGGACCGGGATCATGCCCGGCGGCACGTCGTGGCCCCAGCCCGGCCAGGTCTGCAGCTCGGCGCCCGGCACGGTGCGCGCGACGTCGCGGCCGCACTCGACCGGCAGCAGCGGGTCCTCCTCGCCGTGCAGCACCAGGGTCGGCAACGTGATCGTCTTGAGCAGCTCGACCCGGTCGCCCGAGGCGATCACCGACAGGTACTGCCGGCCGGTGCCCTCGGGGAACCAGCGACGATCGACGTTGCGCTCGACCAAGGCGCGCAGCTCGGGCTCGGGCGTCGGGTAGCCGGGGCTGCCGATGACGCGGCGCAGCTTGATTCCGTGCGCCACCCGCGCCTCGCGCGAATTGCCCTCGGGCTGCGAGCCCAGCATAGCCAGCGCCTCCGGCTTGCCCGGCGGCAGGCCGCGACGGCCGCTGGTCGAGTAGATCGAGACCAGCGAGCGGGTGCGCTGCGGCCACAGGCCGGCCACCGTCTGGGCGATCATGCCGCCCATCGAGGCGCCGACGATGTGGGCGCGCTCGATGCCCAGCGAATCGAGCAGTCCGACCGCATCGGCCGCCATGTCCTTGACCAGGTAGGGCGCCGCCACCGGCTCGCCGCGCATCGCCCTGCCCAGCGCCTCGGGCAGGTTGGCCTGGCCCCACGACGAGAAGTCGGTCGACAGGCCGACGTCGCGATTGTCGAAGCGCACGACGTGGAAGCCGCGCTCGGCCAGCGACTGGCAGAAGGCGTCGGGCCAGATGGTGAGCTGGGCGCCCAGGCCCATGATCAGCAGCAGCGGCGGATCGCCCGGCTTGCCGATCGTCTCGTACTCGATCTCGATCCCGTTGGCCTTGGCGCGCGCCACGTTTCCTCCCTCGCTTGCCGGGAAACGTTAGGCAGGCATCGCCGCCCTGTCACCCGGTTTGCGCGGCCCGGCAGCCGCCCTGCGGCAATCCATGCTCAGGCGTAGCCGCCGCCGGCGTAGAGGGTGCTGCGCCAAGTCTCGTCGGCGGCCGGCGCCTCGGGCGAGCCGACGGCCGACAGCGCATCAGGACTGCCGATCGCCGGGCCGAAGCTCGCCAGCGTGTTTGCCAGATCGGCCACCGGGTCGCTTTCGCCGGGCAGGAAGAGGAGTTGGCTCGACAGGCCGTCGACTCCGCCGGCGACGCCGATGCGGCCATCGCCGTTGAGGTCCTGCTGGAAGCTCGGCTCGACGTCCTGGAACACCAGATCGCCCCCCGAGATCGGTCCCAGCAGGGTCCGCGCGTAGTTGCCGTTGGTGTCGGTCTGCCAGACCGCGAACTGGTCCTGGCCGCTGAACTTCCAGGCCACCTGGTAGCCCTCGGCATTGCGCTCGACCCCGATGGCGCTCCAGCCGCCCCAGTTCTGCTCGTACACGACGGCGCCCAGATACTTCAGCGTCGGACCGTTGCCCTGCGCGTCGCGCAGCATGTACTGGTCCTCGGAATGGACCAGCTTCGTGCCGCCGCTGGATTCCAGCACCGTCTCGACGACGCCGATGACGCCATCGCCATCGAGATCCTGGCCGAAAATGGGCTCGTAGGCCTGGAAGGCGCCCGACCCTTTCGGCACGGCGCCGAGCAGGTTGCCGACGTAGGAACCGTCGTTGCCCACCCGCCAAACGGTGAAGAGATCGGCGCTGCCGTAGCGCCAGGCCACGTCGTAGCCGCCATCGACCTTTGCAGCTGCGAACGGCGTCCAGGCGGCGAACGCGCCCGTAACCACCGTCTGACCTTGGTAGGCCAGGATCGGCCCCTGATCCTGGGCATCGTGCAGATGGTAGGTGTTGCCGACCACCTCCAGATGCGTCGCCCCCGGGGACCCGATCACCGTCACATGCGTGCCGATCGTGCCGTCGCCGTTCAAGTCCTGCTGGAGGGTGGTCTCGAGCGCCTGCAGGCCGGAGTCGCTGCCGGCGACCGCTCCCAGCAGGCTCTGGATGTAGTCGCCGCCGCTGCCGACCTGCCAAACGGTGTAGAGATCGGCCGTGCCGTAGCGCCAGGCGACGTCGTAGCCGCTGCCGACCTTCTCCACGCCGATCGGCGTCCACGCCGCGAACTGGCCGGGAGCGAAGGCC
The DNA here is from genome assembly GCA_046349275.1 of Reyranellaceae bacterium. GTDB lineage: Bacteria > Pseudomonadota > Alphaproteobacteria > Reyranellales > Reyranellaceae > Reyranella. The sequence continues at coordinate 158,855 of JAXMCN010000005.1, forward strand.
CTGCCCTGATAGGACAGGATGCCGCCCTGATCCTGGGCGTCGTGCAGATGGAACGTGGTGCCGACCTGCACCAGCTTGGTGGCGCCGAACGACTCGATCACGGTGGCGTGGATGCCGAGCGTGCCGTCGCCGTTGAAATCCTGCTGGAACTCGGTCTCGAACTCCTGCAACCCGGGATCGGCGCCGATCACCGCGCCGAGCCGGTTGGCGATGTACGCGCCGTCCCGCCCGACCTGCCACACGGTGTAGAGATCGGCTGTCCCGGACCGCCACGCGATGTCGTAACCGCTCGCCGTCTGCTCGGCACCGATCGGCCGCCAGGCGCCGAACTGTCCGACGGCCACCGCGGCGCCGCCGTAGGCGAGGGTCGGTCCCTGGCCCTGGGCATCGAACATCATGAAGACCGTTCCGGCCTGCACGAGACGCGTGTTGCCCAAGGCCTCGATCGTCGCCGCGGCCAGCCCGATGACGCCATCGCCGTTGAGATCCTGCTGGAAGAGCGTCTCTGTCGAGCGCAGCTGATTGTCGGTTCCACTGACGGCGCCGATCGCGGTCGCGACATAGCTGCCGTCGCCGGCGACGTTCCACACCATGTACTGGTCGGCGGTGCCGAACCTCCAGGCGACCTCGTAGCCGGTACCCACCCGTTCCGCGCCGAGCGGCGTCCAGCTGCTGAACTGATTCAGGTGGACGACGCTGCCCTGGTAGCGGAGCTGCGGGCCGCTGCCGTCGGCGGCGCGCAGGAAGAACGTGTTGACGACCTGCACCAGGCGCGTGGCGCCCTGGGCTTCGAGGGTGGTGGTCAACGTCGCCAACAGGTCGACATCGCCGTCCGCGAAGCGGGCGATCTCGACGTTGTTCAGGCTGTCGTTGACCCCGGCGCCGACGATTCGCGCGCCCGCGGCATCGGCCGAGATCGTGTAGCCCGCGCGGTTGCCCGCGAACAAGGCGACGTCCCTTCCGGCGCCGCCATCGAGCGAATCGTTGCCGCCGGCGCCGTTGAGCAGGTTGTCGCCGCTGTTGCCGACGATCACGTTGCCGAGGCCGGTGCCGGTGCCGGAAAGATTGGCCGTGCCGGTCAGGGTCAGGTTCTCGAGGTTGGCGCCCAACGTGTAGCTGATGCTCGACTTCACGAGGTCGGTGCCCTCGCCGGCGTTCTCGATCACCGTGTCGCCGGCATTGTCGACGATGTAGGTGTCGTTGCCGATGCCGCCGATCAGCGTGTCGGCGCCGGTGCCGCCGTCGAGCACGTCGTCGCCTTCGAAGCCGCCGATCAAGTCGTTGCCGGCACCGCCGGTCAGCAGGTCGCGCTGACCGGTGCCGTACAGCGTGGTCTGGCCGGCGAGCGTCCACTCCGACAGTTCCTGGGTCGCCGCGTTCCACGACCAGTTGCCGGGGTTGGTGGAACCGAACACGTCGCGCACGGCGGCGATGTCCAGCCAACCCAGCGCATACGGCCGGCTGCCGGTGTAGCTCATCACCGTGTTGGACTGATTGTCGAGCGACAGGTCGAGCCGGATGTCGCCGTCGAACGGATGCTTCAGGCTCAGCGCATGACCGATCTCGTGCAGCATCACGAACGGGCTGTTGCCGTAGCGCGTGTTGACGAAGATGTCGCCGCCTTGCAGCCAATCGCTCGACGACGTCGCGGTCAGCGAGCGCGACGGCATGTAGGTGAAGGCCTGCGACCCGGACTGGCCGCTGGCGACGTCGAAGGTGAACTCGCTGAAGCGGATGTCGCCGGTGCCCGCCTGGCCTTCGACGAAGCGGACGCCGCTGACCGACGACCAGTACTGCAAAGCCGCGCGAGCCCAGTTTTTCTCGGTCTCGTCGAAGGCCTGGAACGTCGCCATCATGGCGCTCGAGAACTCGCGCCGCTGCGGCAGGTAGGAATCCGCCGACGTCTCGAACGAATAGGACAGGACGAGCGGGACTGTCTGCCCCGGCTGACCGGTCCAGCTGTAGCTCGACAGCAGCGCCGTCTCGTTGCTTACATATTGCACGGCAGCACAGACGCCTTTTCGTCGTTCGTGGGTGTTACTTTTTCATTTCCGCGCGACTAGTTGTACCAACCTGGACCGCGCAACCCATCGTCGTCATCGAACAAGTAGGAACCAACCCCGGCACTGGACAACAGGGACCGCCGCCAACATGGTCATATTCCGTCTGTCGAGTGCGGTGGTGCAATAATCTAGAGTTGTAGCGGCTGGCTCGACGAACTTCGGGGCCTCATGACTGGCTCCGCTGTAACGACACGAAGCTTAGGACCCTTCGCCCACGCCGCCCATCGCACGGGCTTCAGGCGGCTCATGAACGATATGCATTCGACCCGCCGCGGTGGCGCCCGCCTCGCCCGCTACAGTGCGGCCTTGCGCTGCCGGACGCTCAATAGCGGCCGCGCCGCGCCGCCCACCAATAGTCGAGGGGCCGCCGCCACGCGGGCCGACCGCGATCGAGGGCCAGCGCCGGCAGCAGCAGGGGCAAGGCTCGGCCGTCCACACGGTCGTGCACGACCCGCGCCTCGGCCGTCAGCCGGGCGCGCGCGTCGTCCTCCGCCGTCAGCCGCGCCGCCATGACGGCGCCCGCCGCTGCACGGCTCGGGGCATCGTCGACGCCCAGCACCGCCAGGCCGAGATCGGCCAATGCGGCCCCCAGCCGCTCGGCATCGGGCGGTCCGTCCGCCTCGGCTTCGCGAGCGGCCAGCAGCGGCTCGAACAGCCCGGCCGCCATGGCCCGCCGGCGCACGGCTTCGCTCAGCGCCTGGACCAGCGGCTGGGCGCGTGGCGGAGCACTGCCGGCCGCCTCCTCGACGGCCTCGCGCCACCATTGCAGGCGGATCGCCGCCAGCAACGGCTCGCGCGTCACCGTGCGGGTGCGCGCCAGCTCGTGGTCGAAGGCCAGGATCGCGAGCAGGTCGCGGCGCGCCGGCTCGGGGGCGAACAGCGCCGCGAGGAAGCGGTCGCGGTCGTGGCGGCGGACCTCCTCGAGCACGTAGGCATGGGCTTCCGGAGGAGCCTGGTAGGGAGCGGGCGCGTCCATGCCGGCGTGCCGCCTTCAGAGCGGAATCAGCGCCGCGGCGACCCGCCGGCCTTCCGCCAGCAGCACGTTGAAGATGCGGCAGGCCGACCCCGTGTCGACGACCTCGAGCGCCAGGCCGGCGCCCTTGAGCGTGGCCCGCAAGGCCGGCGGCACGAAGATCGAGCGCGCGCCGCAGCCCAGCACCAGCAGCTCGGTCGGGACCGCCGCAGCCTGCAGCGGCGCCAGGCTGTCGAGCGTGAGATCCTCGGCCCGCGTCACCGGCCAGGGCACGGCGCGCTGCGGCATCACCAGCACCGGCGAGGTCCATTCGCGCTCGCCGATCGTAAAGCGACCGGGCCCGTAGCTGCGGATGAGCTGGACCTGCGACGGGTCCGGCGTGGGAAGCGTCTTGTCGAGCGGTCCCTGGGCGGGAGGCTTCACGCCCCCGCCTTCTCGGCCTCGTCCTCGGGGGCGCGAAGCTGCTCGGGCCGCAGGTTCATGTAGACCAGGCAGGCCGAGCCGACCCAGATCGACGAATAGGTGCCAACGATGACGCCCCACAGCATGGCGATCGAGAAGCTGTACAGCACCGGGCCGCCGAACAGGACCAGCGCCAGCACGGCGACGAACACCGTGCCCGAGGTCATCAAGGTGCGCGCCAGGGTCTCGTTGATGCTGAAGTTGATCAGCTCGATCAGGCCCATCTTCTTGTAGCGCCGCATGTTCTCGCGGACGCGGTCGAAGATCACCACCGTGTCGTTGATCGAGTAGCCGGCGATGGTCAGCAGCGCCGCCAGCGCCGTCAGGCTGAAGTCGAGCCGCAGCAGCACGAACAGGCCGACCGTCGACAGCACGTCGTGCAGCAGCGCCACCAGGGCGCCGACGCCGAACTGCCACTCGAAGCGGAACCAGACGTAGATCGCGATCGCCGCCAGGGTCGCCAGCACGGCGTAGATGCCGCTGCGCATCAGCTCCTCGCCGACCTTCGGGCCGACCGATTCGGTGCCGCGCAGCTCGTACTGGCTGCCGATCGTGTCCTCGACCAGCTTGATCGCCACCTGCTGGCACCATTCGGCGCGCTGGTCCACCGACATGTCGATCTTGCCGACGTTGGTGTTGCCGCGCGGCAGCTGGCGCTCCTGCAGGGTCAGCCCGACCCGGCTGACGGCATCGCGCCAGGCATTGGCATCGAGCGCCTGCGGCGCCGTGAACTCGACGTCGCCGGTGCCGGCCGGGCCGGGCTTGGCCGACCCGCCGGCGCCGGCCCGGCTCTTCAGCACGCGCTCGGCGTTGGCGACGCACTGGGCGTTGCCTTCCTGGCGCTGGACGCGGATCAGGGCGGTGCTGGGGTCGCCGAACTCCTGCAGCGAGACCTCGCCGACCCCGAGATGGCCCAGGGTGCCGCGCAGGTCGTCGAGATGCACGATCCCCTGCTTGGCCTTGACCTGGACGGCGATCCCGCCCTGGAAGTCGATGCCGAAGTTCAGGCCGAACACGAACACGCCGACCAGCGACAGGACGTTGATCACCGTCGACAGGACGATGGCGATCCGTCGCTTGCCCATGAAGTCGAAGCTCGGGCGGTTGCGGATGAGGTGGTGCGGTCTCCAGAGCATGGCGATCAGACCGGCAATTCGGTGGGCCGCCGCCAGCGCACCCAGGTCGCCAGCAGCATGCGGGTGAAGACGGTGGCCGTGAACAGATGGGTGAGCAGGCCGAGCGTGAGCGACGTGGCGAAGCCGCGGATCGGCCCCGAGCCGAAGCCGAACAGCAGGACGCCGGCGATCAGCGCCGTGAGGTTCGAATCGATCACGGCGGTGAGGGCCCGTTCGTAGCCGGTCGCCAGCGCGCTGTAGGGCGAGCGGCCGTTCTGCCGCTCCTCGCGCACGCGCTCGTAGATCAGCACGTTGGAATCGACCGACATGCCGACCGTCAGCACCAGGCCGGCTATGCCCGGCAGGGTCAGCGAGGCGCCCAGCACCGACATGCCGGCCAGCACCAGCAGCAGGTTGACCAGCATGGCGAGGCTGGCGAAGCCGCCGAACACCGGGCCGTAGACGAACAGCATGAACAGGATGACCATGCCGGTGCCGACCAGGGCGGCGACGGTGCCGCTGTGGATCGCGTCGGCCCCGAGATCGGCACCGACCGTGCGCTCCTCGATGATGGTCAAGGTCGCCGGCAGAGCGCCGGAGCGCAGCAGCAGCGACTGCTCCTGCGTCTGCTGCGTCGTGAAGGCACCGGTGATGATGCCGCTGCCGCCGCAGATCGGGCTCTGCACCACCGGGGCGCTGATGATCTCGTTGTCGAGCTGGATGGCCAGCCGCTTGCCGACGTTCTGCCGGGTCGTGGCGCAGAAGGCGCGGCCGCCGGCGGCGTTGAAGGTGAAGCTGATGATCGGCCGCCCGCCCTGCTGCTGCTCGAACGTCGCCTTGGCGTCGTCGAGATCCTCGCCGCCGACGATGACGCGCTTCAGGATCGGCAGGCACTGCGGCTGGAAGCGCCGGCAGATCTGCTCGGGCGACATCCGCGGGTTGGCTGCCTGGATCTCTTCCCAGCCCTTCGGGTTGGTGGCGCGCAGCTGCTGCATGCCCTCGCGCGTCGGCACCATCATGGTGGTCGGCGGCAGGGTCGCGCCCTGGCCCAGGCTGGTGACGTCCTCGTTGACCATGTGGAAGGTCAGCTTGGCCGTCTGGTTGATCTTGCGCTTGAGGTCGGTGGTGTCCTTGATGCCCGGCACCTGCAGCACGATCCGGTCGTCGCCCTCGCGCACGATGGTCGGCTCGATCGTGCCGGTCTCGTCGACCCGGCGGCGCAGGATCTCGATCGACTGCTCGATCACTTCCTTCTTGCGGCGCACCAGGTCCTGCGGCGCATAGCCGATGCGGATCGTGTCGCCGGCGCCGCTGACCACCAGAGACGAGTCGACGGCGCGGATCGCCTCGAGCGCCTTGACCCTCTGCGCCTCGTCGCGCAGGGTCACGACCACCGCCTGCCCGCCCTCGACGCCGACATCCTTGAAGCCGACCTGCTGCTTGCGCAGCTCGGCGCGCACCGAATCCGACAGGTTGGTCAGCCGCTCGTTCAGCACCGACCGCAGGTCGGCCTCGAGCAGGAAGTGGGCGCCGCCGCGCAGGTCGAGGCCGAGATTGATCCGGCTCTGCTGGTACCAGCCCGGCAGCTGCTCGAGCACGTTCTGCGGCAGCAGGTTTGGCAGCGCGAACAGGCCCGCGAGCAGCGTGAAGCCGATCACGGCGAGGGTCTGCCAGCGCTGAAGGGTGAGCATCGTGACCTCTGCGGCGCCGCGCGACTACTTCTTGCCGCCGCCGAACAGGCTGCCCAGCAGGCTGCGGCGCTCGGCCGAGGCGGGCGCCGGCGGCGGCAGCATCGGCTTCAGCTCGTCGTCGCCCTCCTTGGCGCCGCGCACCGACTGGTCGCGCACCAGGATCTCGCTGACGCTCTGCTTCAGCATGCGCACCCGCACGCCCTCGGCGATCTCGACCTGCAGCTCGTTGTCGGAGATCACCTTGGTGACCAGGCCGACGATGCCGCCGCCGGTCACGACGCGATCGCCGCGCTTGACGCCCGACAGCATCTCGCGCTGCGCCTTGACCTTGGCCTGCTGCGGCCGGATCAGCAGGAAATAGAAGACCACGAAGATGAGGATGAGGGGGAACAGCTGGACGAAGAAATCCCCGCCGCCCGCGCCCCCTGCCTGCGCCCAAGCCTCTGAAATGAACATCCCGCGCTCCCGATATCTTCCGACGGCCGAAAAAGCGGGCGGACTATAGCGACCCCCACCCGCTTTGCAACGCGGGCCCGGGCGGATATAAGTCGCCCCCTTTTGGGTTTCCGCACGCCATGGACCAGGATCTCAAGGCCCTTCTTTCCCGCGTCGCCGACGCGCTCGACCGCCTGGCGCCGCCGGCCCCGGCCGGCGCCGACATCGACTCGGCCGAGGCCTATGTCTGGCATGCGTCCGGCCATCGTCTGGAAGCCGTGCCACGGGTCAATCGGGTGCCGCTCGACCTTCTCTGCGGCATCGACCGCCAGAAGGCGACCCTGCTCGAGAACACGCGGCGCTTCGCGCGCGGCCTGCCGGCCAACAATGCCCTGCTGTGGGGCTCGCGCGGCGCCGGCAAGAGCTCGATCGTCAAGGCCGTGCACGCCCACGTCAACCGCGAGCTGGGCGGCCCGCCCGGCCCGCTGGCGCTGGTCGAGATCCATCGTGAGGACATCCCCTCCCTGCCCGCCCTGCTCGCCCGGGTGCGCGCCTCGAAGCGGCGTTTCGTGGTGTTCTGCGACGACCTGTCGTTCGACGGCCAGGATGCCGCCTACAAGTCGCTGAAGGCGGTGCTCGAGGGCGGCATCGAGGGCCGGCCGGAGAACGTGGTGTTCTACGCCACCTCGAACCGCCGCCATCTGATGCCGCGCGACATGATCGAGAACGAGCGCTCGACGGCGATCAACCCCTCGGAGGCGGTCGAGGAGAAGGTGTCGCTGAGCGACCGCTTCGGCCTGTGGCTGGGCTTCCACAATTCCGACCAGGACACCTTCTTCGCCATGATCGAGGGCTACTGCCGGCACTACGGCCTCGACGTGCCGCCCGAAACCCTGCGCAAGCAGGCCGTCGAATGGTCGGTGACGCGCGGCTCGCGCTCCGGCCGCGTCGCCTGGCAGTTCATCCAGGAAGTCGCCGGCGAGCTCGGCAAGAAGCTCGACTAGCCCGGCGGCCCCCATGGAGCGCCCCGAGGACGTCCTGTTCTCCGCCGCGGTCAAGGCGGAGCAGACGCGCCTCGGCTCCCGCGCCCAGTTCGAAGGCCGCGCCTTCAAGGACGAGATCACCGACGATCTGCGGCAGTTCCTGCAGGTGGTCGACACCTGCTTCCTGGCGACGGCCAGCGCCGACGGCCGGCCCTACGTCCAGCACCGCGGAGGCCCGCCCGGCTTCCTGAAACCGATCGGCAGCCGGGCGCTCGCCTTCGCCGACTTTGCCGGCAATCGACAGTACATAACGCTCGGCCATCTCAAGGAGAACGACCGGGCGCATCTCTTCATCCTGCACCTGGCGACCCGCCAGCGGGTCAAGCTGTGGGGGCGCGCCCGCGTGGTCGAGAACGACCTCGAGCTGATGGAACGGCTGGTCGACCCCGCCTACCGGGCGCGGCCCGAGCGCGCCATCGTGTTCGATCTCGAGGCCTGGGACGTCAATTGCCAGCAGCACATCGTGCCGCGCTACAGCGAGGCCGAGATCGCCCCGGCGATCGACCGGCTGGCCCAGCGCATCAAAGAGCTCGAAGCGGAGGTCGAGCGCCTCAAGACCTCATAGCCGAGCATGAGTCGTGACCCCTCCGCCTCGCTCCGCCCGGCACCTCCCCGCGCTGCTGTATGGACCGGAGACATAGTGAACAGGTGTTCGGAGACATGGTGAACACTCCAGTGGAGAGGAACCATGAGGTTTTCGATGCCGTTCGCGAAGCAAGAAGAGGCTCGGCAAGAGGTGTGTCGGCTGGCGTTGTCGGAGGGCGTCAACCGTCGGGAGTTGTGTCGGCGTTTCAATATTCAGCCACGCATTCTGTACAAGTGGCTGGACCGCTATCGGCGCGAGGGAAGCGAGGGCTTGAAGGACCGTTCGCGGCGGCCCCACCGCAGCCCAGCGGTCACCGGCGCTAAGATGGAAGAGGTGGTGCTCGCGGTGCGTCGGGAGAACCCGGTGTGGGGTGGACGCAAGATCGCGGGCAGCCTGAAGCGGCAGGGTGTGAACCCGCCGTCGCCCTCGACGATCACCGCGATCCTGCGACGCCACGGCGCACCGATGGTGGCGCCGGGCCAGAAGGCGTGGAAGCGCTTCGAGCACGCCGAGCCGAACGTGTTGTGGCAAATGGACTTCAAGGGCGATGTCGTGTTCGGCCAAGGCCGGCTGCATCCGCTGACCATGATCGATGACCATTCGCGCTACGCCGTGGGGCTGCATGCGGCGGACAACCAGCGCCATCAGACGGTACAAGATGCGGTGCAGGCAGCATTCGAGCGCTATGGCCAGCCCGAGATCATGTTCCTCGACAACGGCAGCCCGTGGGGCGACAGCGGGGAACGCGGGCTTACCAGGTTCGGGGTGTGGCTGATCGAGCACGGCGTGGCGCCGTGGCGCGCGCCGTACCATCCACAAAGCCGGGGCAAGAACGAGCGCTTCCACCGCACCCTGAACGCCGAGCTGCTGGCGGGCCGCACGTTCAGCAATCTCCTCGAAGCTCAGCGCGGCTTCGACGCTTGGCGCCACCACTACAATCACCATCGCCCGCACGATGCCCTGGACCTCGCCGTGCCGGCCGATCGCTATCGACCCAGCGCGCGCCGCTTCAGCGCCAAGGTCGAGCCGTTCGAGTACGGCCCCGACGACCTGGTGCGCAGGGTCGATGGCGCTGCCAACATCAGCTTCCGCGGCAAACGCCTCAAGGCTTCCAAGGCGCTGATCGGCAAACCGGTCGCCCTGCGCCCGACCTCAACTGACGGCGTGTTCGATCTGGTGTTCCGTCATGTCACCTGGAAGTCGATCGACTTCCATAACCTGAGCTAATCTGAAATGTGTTCACCATGTCTCCGAACACCCGTTCACCATGTCTCCGACCCAAACAGCTGCGCGCAGGGAGGCTCAGAATCCTCCCCGACGCCAGTCGGGGAGGTGTCGGCGTCTTACGCCGACGGAGGCGTCGGAGAGTCACGGCCACGACGCACACTCCGTCAGCTCGCCGTCCGGGCATAGCGCTCGGCGCGGTAGCGGCCGACGGCGATCGGCGGATACTTCGCCGACGCCCCGCTCGGCAGGCAGCCCGGCAGGCACTCGACGACGGTGTCGTAGTTGGCCTGGAAGAAGAACGGCAGGGAGATGCGCCGCTGCCGCCAGCCGTCCGGCGGATTGGCGACGCGATGTGGCGTCGACCCCCACAGGTCGTTGGTCCAGCGCATCAGCATGTCGCCGACGTTGACGACGTAGGCGTCGCCCGCCGCCGAGGGCGCGATCCACGTGCCGTCGCGCTGGCGCACTTCGAGCCCGCCGGTGTCGGCGTTGGCGTGCACCAAGGTCACCAGGTTGAGGTCGGTGTGGACCCCGGCGCGCAGCTGGCCCGGCTGCGGCGGCGCGGCATAGGGCGGATAACAGATCAGGCGCAGCATGCTGATGTGACGGTCGGTGCGCCGGGCGAAGAAGTCGGCCGGCAGGTCGAGCGCGCGGGCGGCGATGCCGAGGAGCCGTCCGGCCAAGGTCGTGACGGCGTGCCAGTAGTCCTCCAGCGCCGGTCGCAGGCCGGCCGGCTCGGCCGGCCACAAGTTGGGCACGAAGGACGGATAGGCCTCGGCCGCCGTGAAGTAGGGCTCGTCGGGCACGACCAGCGGGCCGATCGTGAAGGCCTCCTTGTGATCGGGCGGCGTCTCTTCGCCGGCCAGCCGCGCCAGGGTCTCGCCGCCCATCCCGACATAGCCGCGATTGTGCTCCGGACGGCGTCGCGCCACCACCTGCTTGGCCGCCGGCGGCAGGTCGAAGAAGGCATCGGCCTCGCGGTACACCGCGTCGATCAGCGGCCGCGGCACGCCATGGTTCGCGACGGCGAGGAAGCCGATGTCGCGGAAGGCGGCATGCAGCGCCGGCGCCAGGGCGGAGTCGGGGCGAGACAGGTCGAGGATCGGGACGCTCATGGGCCGAGGGTAGCAAGGCCGAGGCCAACGCGTGTCCCTCCGTGTGCGCTGCACGGCTGAAGAACATGAGCCATGACTATTCGCCCCCTCCGCCCGCTGCGCGGACACCTCCCCGACCGCGTCAGGGAGGAATTGAGTCCTCCCTGCGCGTGAGCGCGGGCAGGTGGGGCGAAGCCCCGGAGGGGTCATGAGCCTCCGACCCCTCCGTCGCCGTGTGACGGCGACACCTCCCCGACTGCCGTCGGGGAGGATCAGGGTCCTCCCTGCGCGCAGCGCGGGGAGGTGCCGAGCACCGCGAGGCGGAGGGGTCATGCCTCATCCCGCACGCCACCGGCACGCTCCTTGCCTCCCCACTCGCCAGGATGGTCCAGGCCAACGAGCTTTCGCTGCTCGACGCGTCGTGCCACCTCGCGATGGGCACGCTGTCTTCCGAGGCGCTGACCCGCGCCTGCCTGGAACGGATCGGCGTCCGCGAGGCCGATGTCGCGGCCTGGGCCTACATCGATTCCGAGCTGGCGCTGGAGCAGGCGCGGCAACGCGATCGCGAGCTACGGCGTGGCCCCCTGCACGGCATCCCGGTGGCGATCAAGGACGTGCTCGACACCTTCGACATGCCGACCCTGTGGGGCGACGCCAAGGCCTATGCCGGGCGCAGGCCGCAGCGCGACGCCCCGGTCGTGCGCGCCCTGCGCGACGCCGGCGCCGTCATCCTCGGCAAGACCGAGGTATCGCGCTTCGGCTTCTGGTGGCCGGCTCGCACCCGCAATCCGCTCGACCTTGCGCGCACCCCCGGCTCGTCCTCGAGCGGTTCGGCGGCCGCCGTCGCCGACCGCATGTGCCCGCTGGCCGTCGGCACACAGACCGGCGGCTCGATCATCCGGCCGGCGGCCTTCTGCGGGCTGGCCGGCATCAAGCCGACGCACGACTGGATCCCCTGGCGCAACGCGCGCGACTTCGCGCCCAGCTTCGACGTTGCGGGCTTCCTGGCGCGCGACGTCGCCGGCTTGCAGCTCGCCCTGCAGGCGGTGACCGGCCGTGCCGCCTATGCGCCCGGTGCCGCCCTGCCCCAGCGCACTACCATCGGCCTCTACCGCACCGCCGACTGGCCGGCCGCCCCTTCCTACGTGCACGACAATTTCGACAGGATCGCCGCCCGCCTCGCCGCCGCCGGCGTCGCGGTGCGCGAGGTCGTCCTGCCCGCCGACTACGATCGCCTGTCCGACGCCCAGCACGTCATCGTGCAGTACGAGACGGCTCGGCTGTTCGACTGGGAGCTGCGCGAGGCGCGCACCCTGCTCGACGACGGCGTGCGGACGCTGGTCGAAGGCGGCCTGGCGATCAGCCGGACGGACTACAACGAGGCGCAGGACCTCGCCGCGCGGCTGCGCGAGCGCTTCGCCGGCGATCTCGACGGCGTCGATCTCCTGCTCGTGCCGGGATCGCAGGGCGAGCCGCCGCCGCTCGCCGACTGCGGCTCCAACCTGTTCATCCGCCAGTGGATGATGCTGCACGTCCCCGACGTCTCGCTGCCGGCCGGCCACGGGCCCGACGGACTGCCCCTCAGCATGCAACTGATCGGCCGGCGCGGCGACGATGCCCGCTTGCTGGCCCATGCCCGCCGTCTGGAGGTGATCCTGGCCACCTGACGGGCGGTTGGCATAGCGCTTGCAGCCGCCCGTGCCGGCGCACCGCCCAAGGAGGACAACCATGCCGCTCGATCGAATCACCCTGTCGCGTCGCCGCCTGCTGGCCGGCACCGGCGTCGCCGGCCTCGGCCTGGCCGGCTTCCCGGCGATCGTCCGGGCCCAGGCCAAGGAAATCGTGGTCGGCGGCGCCGCCAGCATGGCCTCGTGGATGAACGGCACCTTCGCCGCGGCCTTCGAGGCCAAGTACAAGTGCAAGGTGACGTTCGAGGGCACCCGCTCGCTGGTCAACCTCGAGAAGATGCAGAAGAACAAGGACAAGCAGTATCTCAGCGTCGTGCTGATGGACGACCCGGTGATGATCCAGGCGGTCCAGGAGGGCCTGCTCGAGAAGCTGACGACGGCGATCATCCCCAACCTCGCCAAGACCCGTCCCAGCGCCATCCACATGGACGGCATGTGGGCCAACTACCTGCAGCCCTGGCAGGGCATCGCCAGCAACACCAAGGCGCTGCCCAACGGCGTCGCGACCTGGGCCGAGCTCTACGACGCGAAGTACAAGGGTCGCCTGGTGCTGCCGTCGCTGCAGAACACCGAGGGCCTCGCCAACCTGGTGATGGCCGCGGCGCTGGAGACCGGCAAGCCGGTCGCCGAGGCGCAGTTCGACATCGAGGCCGGCTTCAAGAAGATCAAGGCGCTGAAACCCAACATCCTGACGATCTACACGCAGATTCCGCAGGCCTTCAATCTGCTCGAGCAGGGCGAGGCCTGGGCGATTCCCAGCGCCTTCTCCTCGGTCGTGGTGCCGCGCGAGAAGGACAAGGCGCCGATCAAGATGAACGTCCCCAAGGAAGGCATCTTCGTCGGCCCGGCCGGCATCGCGCTGGTCAAGGGCGGTCCCAATCCCGAGATGGCACGCGCCCTGGTCAACGAGCTCCTGAGCGCCGACATGCAGGCCAAGCTGCAGCCCGAGACCTACGCCTTCCCATCCAACGTCGACGCGCCGCCGCCGCCGGGCATCCCCGCCGACACCAAGGTCTACAATCTCGACTGGCAGTTCGTCGCCAAGGAGCGCGCCGAGTGGGTCAAGCGCTGGGATCGCGAGATGGCGATCTAGCGCGGCGGCCCGTGAGCCCCTCTCCGGCCTTCCTGGACGTCGCCAAGGCCGAGAAGTCGTTCGGCGCGGCGACGGTGCTGGGCGGCGTCGATCTCGGCGTCGCCGCCGGCGAGTTCGTCTCGCTGCTCGGCCCCTCGGGCTGCGGCAAGACCACCCTGCTGCGCATCGTCGCCGGCCTGCTGGCAGCCGATCGTGGCGCGGTGCGCCTCGACGGCCTGGACATCACCGGCCTGCCGCCGCATCGCCGCGACGTCGGCGTGGTGTTCCAGAACTACGCCTTGTTCCCGCATCTCACCGTGGCCGAGAACGTCGCCTTCGGTCTCAAGGCCCGGCGCCGGCCGGCGGCCGAGATCGGGCCGACGGTGAAGCGCTTCCTCGATCTGGTGCATCTCACCGAGTTCGCCGACCGCTCGGTGCGCGCCCTGTCGGGCGGCCAGCAGCAGCGAGTCGCGGTGGCGCGGGCACTCGCGGTGCGGCCCAAGCTGCTGCTGCTCGACGAGCCGTTCTCCGCCCTCGACCGCAAGCTGCGCGAGACGATGCAGATCGAGCTGCGGCGCCTGCTGCGGGAGCTCGGCACCACCTCGGTCTTCGTCACCCACGACCAGGACGAGGCGCTGACCATGTCCGATCGGATCGCGGTGATGAACCGCGGCGCCATCGAGCAGCTGGCGACGCCGGAAGCGATCTACCGCCAGCCGGCGACCGCTTTCGTGCTGGAGTTCGTCGGCCTGTCGTCGCGCCTCGCGGGGCGAGTCGCCGAGAGCGACGACGGCATGCTGGCGGTCGACACCGCGCTGGGCCGCCTGCGGGCGCCGGGCCGTTTCGTGAAGGGCGCCGAAGTGCTGCTGGCGGTGCGGCCGGAACGAATCCGGCCGGGCGGCACGGCCGACAACACGCTGACCGCGCCGCTGCGCGACGCGGTCTTTCAGGGCTCCAAGATCCAGTTGCACTTCCAGGCGCCGCAAAGCGACCAGCTGATGGTCGAGACCAGCGACCTTCCCGGCGGCCTGCCCGCCCCGGGCACGCCGATGACCCTGGCCTGGGCTGCGGCCGACACCTTGGTCTATCCGAGATGAAAGGGGCCGGGACGACCGGCGGCCTGTCGCGCTGGCGCGACCCGGTGGCACTGCTCGCCCTGCCGGCGCTGGTCTACCTGGTGGTACTCTACGCCCTCCCCCTGCTCTGGCTGCTGGCCAAGAGCTTCAGCGGCCCCGCCGGCTTCACCCTGGCGCCCTACGGCGACTTCTTCGCCGACCCCTTCAACTGGCGCATCGTCGGCAACACGTTGAGCGTCGCGCTGTGGGTCACCGCGGTCTGCCTGGTGATCGGCTACCCGGCGTCGTTCGCGCTGGCGCGGGCCGGCGCCGCGCTGCAGATCGCCATGCTGGTGGCGATCATCCTGCCCTTGTCGATCGGCGTCGTGGTCAAGGCCTTCGCCTGGCAGATCGTGCTGCGGCGCGACGGCATCGTTTCCCAGGTGCTGGTCGGACTCGGCCTGTGGGACGAGCCGCAGCGCCTGCTGTTCACCGAGACCGGCCTGGTGCTGGGCGCCGCCAACATCTTCCTGCCGTTCATGATCCTGCCGATCTACTCGGTGGTGAAGCTGATCGACCCGCGGCTCGACGAGGCCGGAGCCACCCTGGGCGCGACACCGCTCTACCGCTTCCTCAAGGTCACCGTGCCGCTCACCCTGCCCGGCGTCGTCTCGGGCGTGGCGTTCGTGTTCTCGATGAGCGTGTCGATGTACGTCATCCCCTCGCTGCTGATCGGCGACCGCTTCCAGACGCTCAGCACGCTGACCGGCCGGTCGTTCCTGTTCATGCGCAACGAGCAGCTGGGCTCGACGACCGCGGTGATCCTGCTGGCGCTGGCAGTGTCGATCGTCGTCGGCTCGAGCTGGCTGGCGCGCCGGCTCGGCGGAACCAGCGCATGACCGCCAGCGAGCGCCTGGCGCGCCTGGCCATGTGGCTGGCGGCCCTGTTCACCGTGGTGTTCCTGATGACGCCGCTGGTGGTCACGGTGGCCGTCTCGTTCGGGTCGTCGAGCGTCTTCACCCTGCCGCCGCCCGACTGGTCGCTGCGCTGGTACCAGCGCCTGGCGACGACGCGCGGCCTGGTGCCGTCGTTGCTCACCTCGCTGCAGGTCGCCGCCTTTTCGACCGCTGTGGCGCTGGCCGTCGGCACGCTCTGCGCCATCGCCCTGGTGCGCGGCCGCTTCCCCGGGCGCGAGGCGATCGCCACCTTCCTCGTGTCGCCGCTGATGCTGCCCGGCCTGGTGATCGGCATCGCCATGCTGCAGGGCTTCAAGGCGATCGGCCTGCGCGAGGCCTTCACCAGCCTGCTGGTGGCGCATGTCGTCATCACCCTGCCTTACGTCGTGCGCACCGTGGTCGCCGCCCTGTCGCTGTTCGACTTCTCGCTGATCGACGCGGCGCGCACCCTCGGCTGCTCCTATCCGGCGGCGCTGATGCGCGTGCTGGTGCCGGCGCTCGGCCCGGCCTTCCTGACCTCGGGGATGTTCGCGTTCCTCGCCTCGATGGACAACTACCCGATCTCGATCTTCTTCACCGACGCCTGGACCAAGACCCTGCCGATCCAGATGCTGCAGTACGTCGAGGAGAATCCCGATCCGGTGATCGCCGCGATCTCGGCCGGGCTGGTGCTGCTGGCGATCCTCGCCCTGGTGATCGGCGACCGGCTGGTCGGCCTGCGCAAGATGGCGGACTTCTAGACATGACTGACACGCTTCCCCTTCAGCCGTGCGACCTGCTGATCGCCGGCGATCTCTTGCTGACCCTCGACCCTGCGGGCCGCGTGCTGCGCCAGGGCGCGCTGGCCGTCGCCGGCGGCAGGATCGTCGACATCGGCCCGGCCGCGGACCTCGAGGCGCGCTGGGCCGCGACGACCCGGGTCGACGGCAAGGGCCGGCTGGTCCTGCCCGGCCTGGTCAACGTGCACAACCACACGCCGCTGATGATCACCCGCGGCATGATCGAGGACATCGGCTTCGCGCCGATGTACACGCCGGGCATCCCGCAGGGCCACTGGCTCGATGCCGACGACGCCTACGCCCTGTCGAGCCTCGGCATGTACGAGCTGCTGCGCGCCGGCTGCACCACGGTGGTCGACTACTATCGCTACCCGTCGTCGTGCGCCCGCGCCGCCGCCGAGCTCGGCCTGCGCGCCGTGATCGCCGGCCGCGTGCACGACGCCGACCCCGCCGCCCTGGCGGTCGGCCGCTACGAGCACAAGGTCGAGGTCGGCGCCGCGAGCCTGCGCGAGAATGCCGAGCTGATCGAGCGCTGGAACGGCCACGACGGCGGCCGCATCCGCTGCGACTGGGCCCCGCACGCGCCCGACACCTGCTCCGACGACCTGTTGCGCGAGGTCCGGCAGCTCGCCGAGGCGCATGGCGGCAATGTCCACACCCATCTCGCGCAGCTGCCGCTCGAGGTCGAGGCGGTCCAGGCGCGCACCGGGCTGACGCCGGCGCGGCTCCTCGACAAGCTGGGGCTGCTCAACGAGCGCCTGATCGCCGCCCACTGCATCCACATGGACCGTCCCGACATCGAGCTGTGCGGCAAGGCCGGCATCACCGTGGCGCACGCGCCGATCGGCAACGCCAAGGGCGGCCGCATCGCGCCGATCGTCGAGCTGCGCGAGGCCGGGGCGCGTATCGCGCTGTGCACCGACACCTTCTCCGGCGACCTGATCGAGGCGATGCGCTGGTCGATCGCCATGCAGCGGATCAACCGCCAGGGCAACGTGCTCGACGCCCGCACGGTGCTCGACTGGGGCACTCGCGAGGGCGCCGCGGCGCTCGGCCTCGGTGGCGAGATCGGCTCGCTGGAGATCGGCAAGCGCGCCGACATCGTGCTGCTCGACAACCGCTCGCCGTCCCTGGCGCCGCTGGTCGACGGCTACGGGGTGCTGGTGCACAGCGCCTCCGGCCACGACGTCGACACCGTCGTCGTCGACGGCCGCATCGTGCTGGCCGGCGGCCGGCCGACTCGCGCCGACGGCGCCGAAATCGTCACCCGCGCCCAGGCCGTCGCCGAGCGGCTGTGGCAGCGCGCCGGCCGCCCCGCCATCGGCTAAGGTCCCGCCATGAAGATCCTGATCGCCAATCCCAACACCTCGACCGGCGTCACCGACCGCCTGGTCGCCTCCGGCCGCCTGGTCGCCAGCCCCGGCACCGAACTCCTGCCGATGACCGCTTCGTACGGCGTGCCCTACATCGCGACCCGCGCCGAGGCGGCGATCGGCGCGGCGGCGGCGCTCGAGATGCTGGCCGAGCGCCGCGGCACGGTCGACGCCGCGGTGGTCGCGGCGTTCGGTGACCCCGGCCTGGGCGGTGCCCGCGAGCTGTTCGACTTCCCGGTGGTCGGCATGGCCGAGGCCGCGATGCTGGTCGCCTGCACCCTGGGCCGCAGCTTCGGCATCGTCAGTTTCTCGCGCTCGCTCGAGCCGTGGTTCGCCGAGATCGTCGCCTGGCACGGGCTGAGCGGCCGCTGCGCCGCCATCAACACACTCGACGAAGCCTTCAAGTCGATCGACGACGTGCAGGACGAGAAGGAAGCCGTGCTGGTCGAGCTAGCGCAGCGCACGGTGCGCGAGGACGCCGCCGACGTGGTGATCCTGGCCGGCGCGCCGCTGGCCGGCCTGGCCAACCGCATCCGCGACCGGGTCGACGTGCCGCTGGTCGACGGAATCCAGGCCGCGGTCACGATGGCCGAGGGGCTGGTCCGCCTCAATCCGCGCAAGGCGGTGGCGGGCACCTTCCGCCGCCCCGGCGCCAAGGATTCCAAGGGCCTCGCCAAGGCGCTGGCCGACGTGATCGCCCATCGCGAGGGCTGACCGCGATGCGCGACCTCAAGGGCTACGGCCGCACGCCGCCCGATCCGCAATGGCCGGGCGGCGCCCGCGTCGCGGTGTCGTTCGTGATCAACTTCGAGGAGGGCGCCGAGATGGCGCTGTCCTCCGGCGATTCGGTCAACGAGAAGGTCTACGAGGTCACCGACGAGGTGACCGGCGTGCCCGACCGCTGCATGGAATCGCACTTCGAGTACGGCACCAAGGCCGCTTGGTGGCGCATCGCCGACCGGCTCGAGCGGCTCGCCGTGCCGGCCACCGTCAGCACCTGCGGCCGCGCCGCCGAGCTGTCGCCGTGGCTGATCGAGGACGCGGTGGCGCGCGGCCACGAGATCTCCTGCCATGGCTGGCGCTGGGAGAAGCACGCCCACATGGAGGAAGCGGCCGAGCGCGAAGCCATCACCCGCACGGTCGAGGTCCTGGCGAAGATCGCCGGCACGCGCCCGGTCGGCTGGCACACCCGCTCGACGCCGTCGCCCAACACGCGCCGCCTGCTGGTCGAGGAAGGCGGCTTCCTCTACGACAGCGACGACTATTCGGACGACCTGCCGTTCTTCGTCGAGGTCGCGGGCTGCCGCCATCTCGTGCTGCCCTACAGCTTCGACACCAACGACATGCACTACCACCAGGGCTTCCATCGCTTCGTGTCGGCCCGCGACTTCGCCGACTACACGACCGACGCCTTCGACACCTTGTGGCAGGAAGGCGAGCGGTCGCCGAAGATGATGTCGATCGGCCTGCACCTGCGCATGATCGGCCGCCCCGGCCGCATCGCCGCGCTCGACCGCATCGTCGGGCACATGCGCGCCCACGGCGGCGCCTGGTTCGCCACCCGGCGGCAGATCGCGGAGCACTGGATCGGGCGGTTCGGGGCCTGAGAATCAGTTCCACAGGCACGACAAGGGTGCCGCTACCAATCTGTCCCCGAAGGGCACGACATCCTTGCCATCATACAGGACGACGCCGCTGGCGAAGCGATTCCCACATGCTTCGCCGAGCGCGCGCAGGCCCTTGAAATCACCGGCCCTGACCGTGGCACTCGCTTTCACCTCGACACCGGCGACCGTGCCGTCGTCACGCTCCAGCACGATATCGACCTCGCGGCCATCCCGGTCCCGAAAGTGATGAGGCGTCAATCTCAGGTCCGAGGCGGTCATGAGCTTTGCAACTTCCGAGTACACGAAGCCTTCCAGCAAGGCGCCGAAAGCGTCACGATCAGCCTTGAGCCGTTCGAAGGTAAGCCCGCGCACCGTCGCCAGCAGACCGGAATCGACGAAGTGCAGCTTCGGTGCCCTGACCAACCGTTTGAGGGTGTTCGTGAACCATGGCGGCAGGGTGCAGATCAGGAACAACTGCTCGAGCAGGCCCACGTAGCGCTGGCTTGTCTTGTGGTTGACGCCGATGCCCATGCCTAGCTGCGAGTAATTGACGAGTTGCCCGGCGCGCTCGGCCAGCAGGCGCACGAACTTCGGGAGTTCGGTCAACCGTTCCACGTCGGCGATGTCGCGCAAATCGCGATTCAGGATCGAGGTGAGATAGGACCGCGTCCAATCCTGCCGTCGCCTCTCGCTGTCGCGCGCAATCGCTTCAGGGAAGCCGCCGAGTAGGACGAGGCGGACCAAGTCGTCACCGATCGTC
Source organism: Reyranellaceae bacterium (assembly GCA_046349275.1). Taxonomy (GTDB): domain Bacteria; phylum Pseudomonadota; class Alphaproteobacteria; order Reyranellales; family Reyranellaceae; genus Reyranella. Next base: position 178,834 of record JAXMCN010000005.1, read on the forward strand.
GCCTTCTTCTGACCCTGCAGCTCTCCGTCGAAAAGACGCTCGAGAAAGGTCGGCAAGCGACCGTCGATCTCGGCCCTCGCGAGCGGGAGCATCCGGATGGTTTCCATTCGGCCCGCCAGGCTGTCAGCGACCCGAGGCAGGGTCATCACGTTCGCCGAGCCCGTGAGCAGGAATCGCCCCGGACGATAGTCCTCGTCGACCGTCTTCTTGATCGCCAGCAGCAGGTCCGGGGCGCGCTGGATTTCGTCGATGGTGGCTCGATCCTGGCCACGGATGAAGCCGGCAGGGTCCGACCGTGCAGCCTCGAGGACCGTGAGGTCGTCGAGCGTGAGGTAGTTCCGCCCAGCGCTGTCCATCTTTCGGACGAGTGTGGTCTTGCCAGCCCGACGCGGTCCCACGATGAGGACGACAGGCGTGTCAGAAAGCGCTTCCTCTGCCCGACGCTCTGCGAACCGCTCGAACATGGCGTTCCCCCAAAGCCGGCCAATTGGGAGTATGGAATTCGGCTAATTGGGAGTCAATGATCCGCTAAATGGGAATCGAAATGGCCCCACTAGTGCCGTGCCCGCACGATCTTCACGGTCGAGGTCGAGTGCACGATCAGCCGCCCCTTCTCGTCCTTGAGGTCGCCGTCGAGGAAGCCGATCGAGCCGCCCCAGCGCAGCACCCGGCCCTCGGCATAGACGATGCCCGGGCCCATTGCCTCGAAGAAGCTGACCTTGAGCTCCAGGGTCGGCACCGCCACGGCGAGCTTGCCCTTGACCAGGGCGGCGTTGGCCATCGCCGTGTCGACCATGCCGGTCAGGAAGCCGCCCTGGCAGATGCGGCCCTGCGAATGGCAGAAGGCGGTCACGACCTCGAAGCGGAAGCGGGCGTAGCCGCGCGCCGAATCGATGTCGAGGAGTTCGCCGTTCAGGGTGCGCACGGCGTCGGGCTGCTGCGCCTTGAGGATGCGCAGGACGTCGGAATCGTGAACCAGGTCCTTGGGCAGGTTCTGGAAGTCGGGATGGGCGGTGGTGCTGGCGTTGGTACTCATGAGACCTTGCTGAGGGAGCGGCCGGACTATAGCGAACGGGCGCCGCGCCGCACCTTCTCCAGGAGGTCGATCAGGACGGCGGTTTCGTCGGCCGAAAGCTCGGCGGCGATGCGCTTCTCGTGAGCCCGCACCAGGCGGGTGTAGCGCGCCAGCGCCTGCGCGCCGTCCTTGGTCAGCTCCAGCGCGTGGGTGCGCGCGTCGCTCGGCGAGCGGTGGCGCTGCAGCAGCTTGCGCGCCTGCAGGCGGTCGAGGATCGGCACCAGGGTCGAGCGGTCGATGCCCAGCGCGCGCGCCAGGGTGGACTGGCTTAGGCCGGCGTTGCGCTCGACCAGCACCAGCAGGCCGAACTCGCCCGGGGTCAGCGCCTCGCCCGCGCCGACGAAGGTCGCGGCGAAGTCGGCGAACACCGCCGACTGTGTGCGCCTGAGCTCGTAGCCGAGCAGGCTCGGCAGCAGGCCGCGATCGAGGCTCGGCGCGGCGCGTGGAACGGGTGGACGGCCCATGCGCGCAGTGGTAGACGGAGATTGTTTGGGGATCAAACAAATTCCCGATCACCCGTCCCGCTCGCCGCTTTCGTCCCGCCAGCCAAAGCCCGCCATGAGCTTCAAGGTCCGCATCGTCCCGGCCGACCGCACGATCGACGTGCCGGTCGGCGCCACCATCCTCGCCACGGCGCTCGACGCCGGGGTCGACTATCCGTTCGGTTGCCAGTCGGGCAATTGCGGCGCCTGCAAGTCGCACCTGGTGCGCGGCGAGGTGTCGATGGAGGGCTACTCCGAGTTCGCGCTCGGCGATGCCGAGAAGGAGCGTGGCCTGATCCTCGCCTGCCGCGCCGTGCCGTGGGACGACTGCGAGGTCGCCTGGCTCGAGGAGGACGACCTGATCGTCCATCCGCGCCGCCGCCTCGACTGCCGCGTGGTCGGAATCGACGACGCCACGCACGACATCAAGCGCATTCGCCTGGCGATCGAGGCCGGCGGACCGTTCGACTTCTCGGCCGGCCAGTTCGCCTCGGTGACGTTCGACGGCTGCCCGCCGCGCGACTACTCGATGGCCAACCTGCCGGGCGATCCGGTGATCGAGTTCCACGTGCGCCGCACCGCCAACGGCGCGACCAGCGCCTATGTCGGCGAGCGGCTCAAAGTCGGCGATCCGGTGAAGGTCGAAGGGCCGTTCGGCACCTCCTACCTGCGCGAGAGCCATCGCGGGCCGATCGTCGCCGTCGCCGGCGGCTCAGGTCTGGCGCCGATCAAGTCGGTGGTCGAGCGCGCCCTGCAGAAGGGCCTGCCGCAGGCCATCCATCTCTACGTCGGCGCCCGCACGCGGCGCGACCTCTACCTCGACGACCATTTCGCCGACCTGGCGCGCCGGCATGCGAACCTGCATTTCGTGCCGGTGCTGAGCGAGGAGACCGGCGGCGCTGGCCTGCGTCACGGCCTCGTGCACGAGGCGGTGGCTGCCGACCTGGCCGAGCTCGACGGCTGCAAGGCCTATCTGGCCGGCCCGCCGGTCATGGTCGAGGCGGCGACGCGGCTGCTCGAGCAGCGCGGCCTGCGGCGCATCGACATCCACGCCGACGCGTTCTACACGGCGGCCGAAATGGCCGACGCCGGCCGCAAGACGGGAGCGGAACTATGACGGGAGTCCTCGACGGGCGGGTCGCCATCGTCACCGGTGGCGGCCGCGGCATCGGCCGCGCCATCGCCGAGCGCCTGGCGCGCGACGGCGCGCGGGTGATCGTCGCCGACAACGGCGCCTCGATCGGCGGCGACGGCGGCGATCCCTCGGTGGCGCGCGAGGCCGCGCAGGCGATCGGCGGCGGGGCGATCGCCTTCGCCGAGAGCGTCGCCTCGCCCGGCGCGGCGCGGCAGCTGGTCGAGCTGGCGGTCAAGCAGCTCGGCGGCCTCGACATCGTGGTCAACAACGCCGCCATCCTGCGCGACGCCTTCGTCTTCCGCGCCGATCCCGGCGACTGGGACGCGGTGATCCGCAACAACCTGTCGGCGCCGTTCTATCTCAGCAGCGCCGCCTCCTCTCTGATGCGCGAGCAGGGCAAGGCGGGCCGCGGCGGCCCCGGCGGCTATGACTGGGGCCGCATCGTCAACATCGTGTCGTCGGCCGGCCTCTACGGCAATCTCGGCCAGGCCGCCTATGCCAGCGCCAAGGCCGGCCTGTTCGGCCTGACCCGCGTCACGGCGATGGACCTGGCGCGGGCGCAAATTACCGCCAACGCCGTGGCGCCGTTCGCGCGCACCCGGGTCACCGACATCATCCAGCCGGCCAACGAGGCGCAGAAGACCTACAAGGAACGCGCGCTGAAGATCGGCGCGCACCACGTCGCCGACCTCGTCGCGGCGCTGTGCGCCCCGGCCGCCAAGGGCATCACCGGCCAGCTGTTCGGCGTGCGCGGTCGCGAGGTCTTCCTGTTCGGCCAGCCGCGGCCGGCCGCAAAGCTCGAGGCCGCCCCGTCGCAGGACCTGGCCCAGGCGCTGGTCGACCGCTTCGCCGGCCAGTTCACCGATCTCACCACCGATCTCGAAGCGTTCAACACCGAACCCGTCATCTGAAGGAGGAATCCCATGAGCGAGCCGATCGTCGTCAAGACCGTCGAGGAGCTGAAGTCCGCTCCCGAGGAGTATCGCGAGGCGGTGTCCAAGTTGGTGATCAGCCACGCCATCAACGAGCTGTACGGCGCCCAGGTGTTCGACGAGCCGGCGATCGCCTATGCGCCGACGCCCTACGCCAAATGGCTGACCTGCCGCGTCGCCATGGAGGAGTACGGCCATCACGTGCGCTTCAAGCAGCTCGGCGTGCAGATGGGCATTCCCGAAGAGCGCATGATCCCCGGCACCGGCAAGCGGCCGCTGTCGATCTTCGAGTTCCCGCTCAAGACCTGGGAGGAGTTCGTCGCCATCAAGCTGCTGGCCGACCTCGCCGAGATCCTGCAGGTCGAGGACCTGCTGCACTGCACCTTCCATCCGCTGCGCAACCTCGCCCGCGCCACCATGCCGGAGGAGCGCTTCCACGCGCAGTTCGGCGAGGACTTCTCGGCCGAGCTGGTCAAGACGCCGGAAGGCAAGGCGCGGCTGCAGGCGGCGGTCAACGAGTACTTCCCCTACCTGCCGTCGTTCTTCGGCGGCTCGAAGTCGCGCAACAACGAGATCTTCCGCAAGTGGCAGATCAAGCAGCGCAGCAACGACGACATGCGCGTCGACTATCTCAAGCGCGCCGGCGAGGTCGCCGCCAAGTACGGCCTGACCTTGCCCGAGGTGCGCCAGGCCGCGTAAGGGCGGCGTGAGCGCGATCGTCGAGTTGCCGCACGCCGTACTGCGCCAGGTGGCAGACGAGGTGCGCGCCGCCGCCTGGTTCGCCGGCTTGGGCGAGCCGCTGACGGGCGGCGAGCGCGACGAGGCGGTAGCCTATGCTGCCGCCCTCGGGCTCGGTGCGCTCGCCATCGAGAGCGTGGCCGACTGGCCGGCGGCCGAGCAGCGGCTGCAGGCGCCCGACTGGTCGCCGGCCTGGTGGGAGCGCGAGGAGTCGCTGCGGCGCGGGCTGCTGGCGCGCGCCGAGTCGCACTATCCGCCGGCGGCACTGTGGACGGCGCTGACCACCCTCACCACCGAAGCCGGCGATCTCGTGCATGGCAAGGCCGCGGCCGCGGCGGCGCGCCTCGGCAGCGCCCGGCCCGCCTCGATCCACGTCGCCGCCGGCGCCGCGGCGCAGGCCGCCTACCAGTTCGCCGTCGCGCGGCTCGCGGACGAGCCGGCTTCGCTGTTCGAAAGCAAGTTCCAGCTGTTCGCGGCCGGGCATTGGCCGCTCGGCGTCGGAGGCTCTACGCTCTTCCTGTTCTGAGCGGAGCCTTGTCATGACTGCGTCGAAGTTGACCTCCGGCCGCCTGCGCAGGCCGTTCGGCGGTCTCTCCTACGAGATCGCCGGCAACGGGCCGGCCCTCGTGTTCGCCCACGGGCTGGGCGGCAATCACCTGAGCTGGTGGCAGCAGGTCGCCCACTTCGCGCCGCGCTACACCTGCGTGACCTTCGCCCATCGCGGCTTCGCGCCGTCCGGCAGCGTGCCAGGCGGTCCCGATCCGGCCGACTATGCCGGCGACCTCGCGGCGCTGATCGACCACCTCGGCTTGGCCGAGGTCCGCCTGGTCGGCCAGTCGATGGGCGGCTGGACGATGCTCGAGTACGCGCTGGCGGCGCCGCAGAGAGTCGCGGCGCTGGTGCTGAGCGCCACCTCCGGCACGCTCGATCGCCGCGCCTGCGACGCTTCGGGCGGCGATGCCTATGACCGATGGCAGCAGCGCGCCGAAGCCGCCGTCGCCTCCGGCCTCGCCGACGGCATTCACCCGGCGATGGGCCGCGCCGCGGCCGGGCGGCGGCCCGACCTGCATTTCCTCTACCAGGCGATCGACCGCATGGCGGGCACACTCGACAAGGAAGCGCTGCGTGCCGGGCTGCGCCGGACGGCGACGCGCCGGCTCGCCGATCTCGCGGGCTTTCGCGTGCCGACCCTGCTGATCGCCGGCAGCGACGACATCGTCTTCCCGCCCTTCCTGGCAAGCGATATCGCCGCAGCCCTGCCCTGCGCCAGGGCCGAAATTCTCCCCGGCTGCGGCCACTCGCCATACTTCGAGGACGCCGCTACGTTCAACGCGCGGGTCGAGGCCTTCCTCGCCCATCCGCGCTGAGGGAGAGAGCGTTGCTGCAGCTGGGTCGTTTTCCGCGCGTGCGCCTAGCGCATCTGCCGACGCCGCTCGAGCCCCTGACCCGCCTGTCCGAACGACTCGGCGGGCCGCGCCTGTGGATCAAGCGCGACGACTGCACCGGGCTGGCGACCGGCGGCAACAAGACGCGCAAGCTGGAATACCTCGTGGCCGACGCCCTGGCGCAGGGCGCCGACACCCTGATCACGGTCGGCGCACTGCAGTCCAACCATGCGCGGCAGACCGCCGCCGCGGCGACCCGGCTCGGCCTCAAGTGCGTGCTGGTGCTCGAGGAGCGCCAGACGCAGCCGACCGAGGTCTATCGCCACAACGGCAATCTGCTGCTCGACCGCCTGCTCGGCGCCACCCTGAAGCGGGTGCCGCGCGACACGCCGCTGGTCGACGCCGCCGAGCGGGCCGCCGAGGAGGTCCGCCGCGCCGGCGGCAGGCCCTACGTCATGCCGGCCGGCGGCTCGACCCCGGTCGGCGCGCTGGGTTACGTCGGCTGCGCGCTCGAGCTGCTGCAGCAGGCCAACGACCAGGGTCTTCGCATCGACCACGTCGTCCATGCCACCGGCTCGAGCGGCACCCAGGCCGGCCTGCTCGCCGGCTTCGAGGGCGCGCGCAGCGGCGTGAAGGTGCTGGGCGTCACGGTCGGCCGGCCGAAGGCCAGCCAGGAGCACAACGTGGCGCAGTTGCTCGATCGCACCTGGGCCCATCTCGGCCTCGCCGGCGAGGCGCCGCACGACGCGGTGGCGGCCGACGATTCGTATGTCGGCGAGGCCTACGGCGTGCCGACGCCAGGCATGATCGAGGCGGTGCGTTTGCTCGCCGAGACCGAGGGCGTGCTGCTCGACCCGGTCTACTCCGGCAAGGCGATGGCCGGCCTGATCGACCTGGTCCGGCGCGGCCGCTTCGGCCGCGACGAGACCGTCGTGTTCATCCACACCGGCGGCCAGGCCGGGCTGTTCGCCTACGAGCCCGTCTTCGCCGCCTGAAGGAGGAAGAGGTGTCCCAGGACAACCCGCGAATCGCGGTTCTCGGCTTCGCCATCGAGTGCAACCGCTTCTCGCCGGTCACCACCGCCGCCGACTTCGAGCAGGACGTCGACATCCGCGGCAACCAGATCGTCAGCGAATCGCGCTCCGGCGCCTCGATCACCATGCCCGACCTGCCCGGCTTCTTCACCGAGATGGACGCCACCGGACCGTGGACGCCGGTGCCGCTCCGGGTCGCCCTGGCGCAGCCCGGCGGGCCGGTCGAGGAAAGCTTCTTCCGCGGCTTCCTGGCCGAGATCGAGGACGGGCTGCGCAAGGTGCTGCCGCTCGACGCGGTGTTCGTATCGGCGCACGGCGCGGCGCTGGCCGAGGGAACGGACGATCCCGACGGCGACATGTTCGCGCTGATCCGCGGGGTCGTCGGGCCCGACATCCCGGTGATCGCCGTGTTCGACCTGCACGCCAACGTCTCGCGCAAGATGATCGACAACCTGTCGGTGTTCGTCGGCTATCGCGAGAACCCGCACACCGACATCTACGAGCGCGGCGTCGAGGCGGCGCAGCACATGCGGACCTGCCTGGCCGGCGAACGCACGGCGATCGAGATGGTCAAGCTGCCGCTGGTGCCGCCGCAGATCTCGCTGCTCACCGCCAAGGGCCCCTATGCCGACCTGATCCGCTACGGCCAGCGCAAGATCGCCGGCGACGTCCTCAACGTTTCGGTGATGGCCGGCTTCGCCTACAGCGACAGCCCCAAGAACGGTCTCACCGCCGTGGTCACGGCGCGCAACGGCAACCGCCGCGCCGCCGCCAAGCTGGCGCGCAAGATCGCCGAGCGCGCCTGGACCAACAAGGAGCGCTTCAAGCGCGACATGACCACCATGGCCGACGCCGTGCAGCTCGCCGTCGCGGTCGGCCGCGATCCGCGGCGCAAGGCGATCGCGCTGGCCGACGTCGCCGACAATCCCGGCGGCGGCGGCCGTGGCAACACCACCTGGCTGCTGCGGGCGCTGAAGAGCGCCGGCGCCCAGGGCGTGCTGTTCGGCGTGTTCAACGACGCCGCCGTCGCCGCCGAGGCGCATCGGCTGGGCGAAGGCGCCGAGTTCACGGCCTCGTTCAACAGCCGCGAGAAGCAGGAATTCTCCCTGCCCTTCGACTGCGCGGCGCGCGTGCTGAAGCTGTCGGACGGCAAGTATGTCGGCCGGCGCGGCGTGCTGCGCAATGTCTCGGCCGACATGGGACCGTCGGCGCTGCTCGACCTCGGCGGCATCCGGCTGGTGGTGATCAGCAACCGCTGCCAGTGCATGGACCCGCGCCAGTTCGAGATGTTCGGCCTCGACATCGCCGAGGCGCGGGTCGTCGTCGTCAAGAGCCGTGGCCATTTCCGCGGCGGCTTCGACGAGTTCTTCAAGCCCGACCAGATCTACGAGGTCGACTGTCCGGGCTTGACGTCGCCGGTGCTCGCGAACTTCACTTGGACAAAGTTGCCGCGGCCCGTCTACCCGCTGGACGAGGAAACGACCTGGACGCCGCCGGCCCCGTAGGGAGAGCGCTCATGCTTCGTCGCTGGTTCGTCGGCCTGCTGTCCGTCATCGCCGCCGCGCCGGCGCTGCCGCCCGTCCAGGCTCAGGCTCAGTCGAGGGCGCAATCTCCGGCGTCCAAGACCGTGCGCGTGGTCATGCATTCCGACCTCAAGATCATCGATCCGGTCTGGACCACGGCGTATATCGTGCGCAACCACGGCTACTTCATTTACGACACGCTGTTCGCGCTCGACGACAAGCTGCAGCCGCAGCCGCAGATGGTCGAGCGCTGGACGGTGAGCGACGACCAGCTGACCTGGACCTTCACCCTGCGCGACGGGCTCAAGTGGCACGACGGCACGCCGGTCACCTCGGCCGACGTGCTGCCGTCGATCAAGCGCTTCACCGCCAAGGACACGCTGGGCGGCCTGCTCGCCGCGGCGACCAAGGAGATGACGGTCGTCGACGACCGCACCTTCCGCATCGTGCTGAAGGAGCCGTTCGCCCTGATGCTGAAGACCCTGGCCAAGTCGGCCTCGGTGCCGCTGTTCGTCATGCCCAAGCGGGTCGCCGAGACGCCGGTGACGCAGCAGATCTCCGACACCACCGGCTCGGGACCGTTCATCTTCAAGAAGGACGAGTGGAAGCCGGGCGAGAAGGTCGTCTACCTGCGCAATCCGGACTACAAGCCGCGGCCCGAGCCGCCGTCCGGGCTGGCCGGCGGCAAGGTCGCCAAGGTCGACCGGGTCGAATGGATATCGATCCCCGACAACCAGACCGCCATCAACGCGCTCCTGTCGGGCGAGGTGGACATGCTCGAGCAGGTCTCGCACGACCTGCTGCCGGTGCTCGAGAAGGACCGCAACGTCGAGATCGTCGTGCCCGACGCGCTCGGCCTGACCTACATCCTGCGCTTCAACTGGAAGCAGCCGCCGTTCGACGACGTGCGCTTCCGGCGCGCCGCGGCCCTGGCGCTGAACCAGAAGGACGTCCTGCAGGCCGCGGTCGGCGACCCGCGCTACTACAAGGTGTGCAAGGCGATGTTCGGCTGCGGCACGCCGCTCGAGACCTCGGCCGGCATGGACGGCGTGCTCGACTCGCGGTTCGACGCCTCGCGCAAGCTGCTGTCGGAGATCGGCTACGACGGCAAGCCGATCGTGCTGATGCAGTCGACCGACGTCTCCAACCTCGTCAACGTCGCGCCGGTGGTCAAGACGTTGCTCGAGCGCGGCGGCTTCAAGGTCGACATGCAGTCGATGGACTGGCAGACCCTGGTGGCGCGCCGCACCAAGAAGGACCCGCCCGCCCAGGGCGGCTGGAACATCGCCGTGACCGCCGCCTCGGCGGTGCTGCTGCTCGACCCGGTCAACAACCACTATGCCGAGGCGAGCGGCGACCGCGCCCAGTTCGGCTGGCCGCTCGACCCCGAGATCGAGCGCCTGCGCGCCCAGTTCGTGCGCGAGACCGATCCCAAGAAGCAGCTCGAGATCGCCGAGCAGGTGCAGACCCGCATCATCGGCGAGGGCGTCACGATCCCGCTCGGCCAGTACGTCCAGCCGATGGTGCGGCGCAAGTCGATCTCGGGCAACGTCGCCTCGCCGGTGACGGTGCTGTGGAACGTCGAGAAGCGCTGAGCGCCCACTTGTCGGTTGTCTGACAACCCGGGGAGTGCCACTCTGGCGCTCCACAAGGGGCGGCTGCGCCCCCGCCACGGCCCCAAGGCCGGGTGCTCTTCCGGGAGGAAGCCATGCCGAATGCCGTCGCGCGCCGCCGGGCGTTGTCCCTGTGCCTTCTCGCTCCGGGACTGCTGTGGGCGGCCGACGCCGCCGCGCAAAATCGCCAGTTCAGCTTCGCCTACGACCAGCCCAACACCACCGCCTACGGCGTCGCCGGCACCATCTTCGACGCCAAGCTGAAGGAGCTGAGCGGCGGCAAGTTCAGCATCAACCAGTTTCCCGGCGCCCAGCTCGGCCAGGAGCCGCAGATGCTGCAGAAGATGCGCGCCGGCGACATCGACTTCGTGATCACCTCGACGGCCAACGCCTCGACCGTGGCGCCGCAGGCCGGCGTCTTCTCGCTGCACTTCATCTTCCGCGACCAGGGCCATCTCGTCCGGGTGATCGGCGATCCCGAGGTGTCGCAGGCCTTCCGGGCCATGATCAAGGACACCGTCCAGGGCGCCCAGGTGCTCGGGCTGATGACCATGGGCATGCGCAACATGTATGCCAAGAAGGAGATCAAGTCGGTCGACGACGTGAAGGGCCAAAAGGTCCGCGTGCAGGCGACCAAGACCGAGGATACGCACTTTCCGGCCTACGGCGCGCAGACCGTGCACATGCCGTTCGGCGAGGTCTACACGTCGCTGCAGACCGGCGTCGTCAACATCGCGGAGAACGGCGTCAACGTCTACCTCGCCAACAAGCACTACGAGGTCGCGCCGGTCCTGTCGCTGACCGAGCACGAGGCCAACAACAACTGCATCTGGGTCAGCGACAAGACCTGGAACAGCCTGAGCGACGAGCAGAAGAAGTGGGTCCAGGCGGCGGCCGACGAGGTGTCGCGCACCGAGCCGGCCAAGGCCCTGCAGCTCGAGAAGGACTCGGCGGAGAAGCTGAAGAAGATGGGGGTCAAGGTCGTCGACGGCGTCGACAAGACGGGCTTCGCCAAGGCTGCCCAGCCGATCCAGGACCAGCTGGCCCAGGAGCTCGGGCCGCACGCGGTCAAGATCCTGGCCCTCGTGCGCAACGTGAAGTGAGCCAGCGCTCGCTCGTCCTGCAGCGCCACCGCCATCTCAAGTGGCGCGCGCTCGATCCGCTCGAGGCGGCGCTGATGGTGCTGTGCGGCGTGTCGATCGTCGGCTTCACCGGCTCGGTGTTCCTCGACGTGGTGACGCGCGAGCTCGGCGCGCCCTGGCTGTGGCTGCAGCAGGTCACCACCGGCTTCTTCGCCTGGGGCGTGTTCATCGGCATGGCCGCCGCGGCACGGCGCAACGACCATCTCTACCTGGTCGAGATCACCAAGCGGCTGAAGGGCCCGCGCCGGACCTTCATGGAGAGCTTCAACCGAGTGGTCGTGCTGGCGGTCGCGCTCGCCATGCTGTGGTTCGGAATCCAGAACGCGATCCTCGATCTCGGCAGCTTCCGCATGCCCTCGCTGATCCCGCTGACCTGGTACACCGCGAGCGTGCCGATCTCCGGGGCGCTGATCGCCCTGTTCGCCGTCGAGCAGCTGCTGAACGGCTGGCGCGCCGGCTTCGAGGGGCCGGAGGACAGCGACGACTTCGCCGAGTTCGTCGAATGAGCAACGGCGGCGTTCTGTTCCTGATGGCCTTCCTGTTCCTCGGCCTGGGCTATATGGGCGTGCCGGTCGCCTTTGCGCTGATGGCCGGCGTCATCGTCGCCACCGCCTTCACGCCGATCAGCCTGCAGTCGATGATCGGCCAGATGTTCCACGGCATCGATTCCGAGACCCTGCTCGCGGTGCCGTTCTTCCTGCTGGTCGGCGAGCTGATGACCTCGGCCAACGTCACCCAGCGCATGGTCCGGCTGGCCCAGACCCTGGTCGGCCATCTGCGCGGCGGGCTGGCCCAGGTCGTCACCCTGTTCAGTATGTTCTTCGCGGGCATCTCCGGCTCGTCGACCGCCGACGTCGCGGTGCTGAGCCGCACCGTGGCGCCCGAGATGGACCGCGAGGGCTACGGCCGGCCGTTCACCGCGGCATTGATCGCCTGCGCCTCGACGATGGCCAACCTGATCCCGCCGAGCATCATGGCGGTGGTCTACGGCGCCACCGGCAACGTCTCGATCGGCGGCCTGTTCCTCGGCGGCATCGCGCCCGGCGTGCTGATCGGCCTCGGGCTGATGGTCTACTCGCACTTCTTCGGACCGGTCGGCGTGCGCAAGCGGCGGGCGACGGCCGGCGAGCTGGTCGACGCCCTGAAGGGCTCGGCGCTGCCGCTGATGATCCCGGTGATCATCATGGGCGGCATCCTGACCGGCTGGTTCACGCCGACCGAGGCCGGCATGATCGCTGCCGTCTACATCATCGCGGTGCTGATCCCGGCGCTGAATCGCGGCCACCTGCGCTTCCTGATGTGGGACTTCGTCTACACCGGCATGCTCTACGCCATCCCGCTCGCCGCCGTGGCCGGCGCCTCGGCGTTCGGCTGGATGCTGGGCTACCTGCGCGGGCCGGACATCGTGGCCGCCTGGATCGCCGACTACGCCGGCACCGACGCCGGCATGATCATGCTCCTGCTGGTCCTGCTGTTCGTCGTGATCGGCGACTTCGTCGACGCCGTGCCGGCGATCATCATCTTCATGCCGATCATCAACAAGCTGACCGAGCTCGGCAGCATCAACCCGGTGCACATGGGCGTGGTGATCATCACCACCCTGGTGTTCGGCCTGATCACCCCGCCCTACGGGCTCTCGCTGCTGGTCGCCTCGAAGTTCGTCGGCGTCAGCTTCTCCAGGGCGATGCTCGCCTCGCTGCCGATCTACGTGGTCTTCATCGTGACCATCGCCTTCACGGTGCTGTTCCCCGACATCGTCCTCTACCTGCCGAAGCTGCTGCTGCCCGAATCGGTCGGCTGCTTCCGCAACCCGAGCGGCGCCGGCTACATCTGCCCGAGCTGAACGATCAGCGCTCGGGCAGCGGGATGAACGCGTCGTCGCCCGGCACCGTCGCGAAGCGGCCTGCCTTCCAGTCGGCCTTGGCCTTCTCGATCCGCTCCTTGTCCGAGGACACGAAGTTCCACCACATGTGGCGCGGCCCGTCGAGCGGCGCGCCGCCCAGCAGCATCAGCCGCGCCCCGGCCTCGCCGGCGACGATCGCGGCCGGCGCCGCCGGCTGCAGCACCGCAAGGTCGCCGACCTCGAGCAGGCGGTCGCCGACCGCGGCGCTGCCCTCGGCGACGTAGACCGCGCGCTCGGCATGCTCGGGCGACACCGCGGCGGCGGCGCCGGCCAGCAGCTCGGCGGCGACGTAGAAGATCGGCGAGAAGTGCGTCGTCGGGGCGATCCGGCCGCCGTAGCGGCCGACGATCAGCCGCAACGCCGCCTCGCCCTCGCGCCAGGCCGGCAGGCGCGCCGCCTCGACATGCTCGAAGGCCGGCGCCGTCTCCTCGTGACCATGCGGCAGCGCCACCCAGGTCTGGACGCCGTGCATGCGGAAGCCGCTGGCGCGCATCTCCGGCTCGGTCCGCTCGCTGTGCACGATGCCGCTGCCGGCGGTCATCCAGTTGACGTCGCCCGGCCGGATCGCCTGGGCATAGCCCAGGCTGTCGCGATGAAAGATGCCGCCGTCGAACAGGTAGGTGACGGTGGCCAGGCCGATGTGCGGATGCGGCCGCACGTCCATGCCCTGGCCGCCCGGCGGCACCACCAGCGGCCCGAAATGGTCGAGGAAGACGAACGGCCCGACGGCGCGCCGCTTGACCGCGGGCAGCACGCGGCGCACCGCGAAGCCGCCGCCGAGATCGTGGGCGCGGCCCTGGATGATGAGATCGATCGGATCGGCCATCTTGTCCTCCTGCCCTCGCTGTGCTGCAACCGCCGGCGATGACCGTCGATCGCGACCTCGCGCCCTTCCTCGCCCCGCAGAGCCTCGCCGTGGTCGGCGCCGGCGAGCGTCCGACCTCGTCGGGCGGCGCCGTCATGCAGCTGCTGCGCCGTGCCGGGTACGGCGGCCGGGTGGTGCCGGTCAATCCCAGGGGCGGCGCGATCTTCGGTTACGACTCGGTGACCTCGATCGCCGCCATCGACCGTCCAGTCGACCTCGCCGTGATCGTGATCCGGCCCGACGCCATCCTCGACTCGGTGCGCGACTGCGCCGAGCGCGGCATCCGCAACCTGCTGATCCTGCCCGGCGGCTTCGCCGAGGCCGGCCCGGCCGGCGTCGCCCGCAACGAGGCGCTGCGCGCGCTGGCGGCCGAGCGCGGCCTGGCGATCGCCGGCCCCAACTGCGCCGGCCTGATCCATCTCGATCCGCAATGGCCGTTCGCCGCCACCTTCCTGCGCGACCTGCCGCCCGGCGTCGCCGCCGGGGCGAAGAACGGCCTCGCCTTCGTCTCGCAGTCCGGGGCGCTGGCCGAGGAGATGATCGACAAGGCCAACCGGCGCGGCCTGCCGCTGGTCAGCGTCGTGTCGGTCGGCAACGGCCTGCAGCTCGGCGTCGAGGACTATCTGGCGTGGCTGGGCGCCCGGCCCGAGATCGGCGCCGCCCTGCTCTACATCGAGTCGATCGAGGACCATCGCCGCTTCCGCCGGATCGCCCGCGCCGTGGCGGCGCGCAAGCCGGTGGTGGCGCTGTTCGGGGGCCGCACCGCGGTCGGCGCCCGGGCAGCGGCTGCCCATACCGGCGCCGTGGCCAACGACGACCCGACGATCGGCGCTTTCTGCGCCGACTGCGGCATCGTCCGGGTCGACAGCCTGCGCCGCCTGCTGCTGGCCGCCAAGGCGTTCGGCCGCTTCCCGACCGGGCTGGGGCCGCGCACCCTGATCCTGTCCAATTCCGGCGGCCCCGGCGTGCTGTGCGCTGACCGCGCGGCGCTCGAGGGCCTCGATCTGGCGCCGCTGCCGCCGGCGATGGCCCACGTGCTGCGCCAGCGGCTGCCGCCCGAAGCCTCGGTCGCCAACCCGATCGACCTGCTGGCCGACGCCCGCGAGGACCGCTTCCAGCTCGCCGTCGAGGCGGCCATGGGCCACGCCGCGGCGGCCTACGACTCGGTCATGATGATCCACGTCGTGCCCTTCATGGTCGATGCCGATCCGGTGGTGCGCCGGCTGGCCGACCTGGCCGCGTCGGCGCCGCTGCCGGTGCTGCACAGCATGATGGGCACCCTGCCAGCCCAGGCCGAGTGGTTCGCCACCCTGGAGGGAGCCGGCGTTCCGATGTTCAACGACGTCGAGGAGATGGCCGAGGCGGTCGGCCTCCTGGCCCGTCACCGTGCACTGCAGCAAAAAATCGCCAACAATCCCCAGGATGATGTGACCTTTCACGATCGCAGGCAGGCCTGAATTCTGAAAATGTAGATTTTTCAAAGGGTTAAATCCATTTTCACGTGTGTTGCATTTTTGCAACTTTCTATGGACTTGTGGATATTCCGTGGCCAGTATCGGCCGGCAGCAAGGCAACACGGTGGGGTCCGCCCGATTCGCAGAATCGCCCGCCCGTCGCGCCGGTATCGTGGAAACAATGGACTGGAGCAGCTGATGGCGTTCAAGACGAGGCGAGATCGACACGCCGCGCGTTGCCGAATCGTCCGAAACCTGATCGCAGCCACCGCCACCCTCACCGCTTTCCAGATCGTCTCCACCGCCGGGCCGATGGCCCAGGTCAAGGCCCCCAGCAAGAGCCAGCTCAAGTCGCGGGCGCAGAGCCCCGCCGCCCCCGTCCCGACCGAGGACGTCCAGCCCTTCGCGATTGGGGCCGACGGCTCGGTCTCGCAGCAGCTGCTCGGCCTCAACGTCGACCCGACCGACGCCCAGGCGGCGGCCGACGCCGTCGCCAAGGCGATGGGCAAGATCGACACCAAGACCACCAGCTCGGGCCGCGCCGTCCTCCAGGCGCAAGGCGCCGGCGTGCCCAAGCGGCTGGTCTCCCTGCAGCTGTTCTCCGCCAAGTCGCTGGCCGTCGAGCTGTACCGCGGCAACGACGGCAGCTACGGCTACAAGCTCGCCCCCGGGGCCACTGAGAGCGACGACGAGCGCGTCTCGAGCCTGCCCAGCGCCGTGCCGGCCGTCGTCAGCCAGCCGCGCGCGGTCGCCCCGGGCAGCGTCGGCCTGATCAAGGCCAGCGCCTCGACCCTCGATGCCAGCCTGGCCCCGGTCGGCGCGCCGGCCGCCTCGGTGCGCAGCCTGTCCCAGGCCCTGGCCGGCTTTGCGCCCAACGCCGCCCGCATCGACCTGCTCAAGGGCAAGACCGCCGACGGCGCGCCGCGCGTCCTGGCGGCCAGCGTCGCCGGGGGCCAGCAGCGCCAGATGCTGTGGTGGTTCGCCCCGGCCAGCCAGCCGGAAGGCTGGTTCGACGACCAGGGCCGGCGGATCGGCGGCAACGCCCTGGCCGAGCCCAAGGCGGATTCCCGCATCTCCTCGCCGTTCGGGACGCGCCGCTACTACGGCCGCTCGACCGGCGGCGGCTTCCATAACGGCATCGACTACGAGGGCAAGACCGGCGAGCCGATCTATGCTGCGGCCGACGGCGTGATCAATCACCAGGGCTGGTACTTCAACTACGGCCGCACGGTGAAGGTCAGCCACGCCGACAGCTTCGAGACCCTCTATGCCCACATGTCGCGCTTCGCCGACGGGATCGGGCCGGGCAGCCAGGTGCGCAAGGGCGACGTCATCGGCTATGTCGGCTCGACCGGCCGCTCGAGCGGTGCCCATCTGCACTTCTCGGTGATCGTCGGCGGCCAGTTCGTCGATCCGATGCCCTACCTTGCGGAGAAGGCGGGCACCAGCGTGCTGGCCGGCGGCGACCTGGTCGCCTTCCAGCAGTGGCGCGAGGAGCTGCGCAAGGCGGCCGCCGGGGCGACCCAGAGCAACGGTTTCCTCGGCTTCCTGCAGCGCGGCGAGCCCAACCCCTTCGCGGCGCAGGCCGGCACCAACCGCCTCTGAGCCGCCGTCCGGCGACGGCCGGGCGGCATTGCGCCTGTCCCGGCAATCGCCTAGGAACCCAACTTCTACCCGCACGGCCGCGGCAGCGGCCGGCGGGTCGAAGAGGCAATCACGAAGGGAAAAACGATGCTCAACAGGTACATGGCCGCCGGCATGGCCGCGGCTGCGCTGCTGGGTGCCGCAGGCACCGCCCACGCCGGCAAGGATCTCGACGCCGTCAAGGCGCGCGGCCAGCTGATCTGCGGCGTCAGCACCGGCACCGCCGGCTTCTCGCTGGCCGACAGCCAGGGCAAGTGGACCGGTCTCGACGTCGACGTCTGCCGCGCCGTGGCGGCGGCGGTCTTCGGCGATTCCGAAAAGGTCAAGTACGTGCCGACCACCGCCCAGCAGCGCTTCACCGCCCTGCAGTCGGGCGAGGTCGACATCCTGTCGCGCAACACCACGCTCACACTGACCCGCGACACCGCGCTGGGGCTCGATTTCGGCGTCGTCGACTACTATGACGGCCAGGGCTTCATGGTGAACAAGAAGCTCGGCGTGAAGAGCGCCAAGGAACTGAACGGCGCCACCGTCTGCGTCCAGCCCGGCACCACCACCGAGCTCAACCTCGCCGACTACTTCCGCGCCAACAAGATGACCTTCAAGCCGGTGGTCATCGAGAAGGTCGAGGAGGTGCGCGCCGCCTTCTTCGCCGGCCGCTGCGACGTCTACACGACGGATGCCTCGGGCCTCTATTCGACCCGCGTCGCCAATGCGCCCAACCCGGACGACTACGTCGTGCTGCCCGAGATCATCTCCAAGGAGCCGCTGGCCCCGGCGGTGCGCCACGGCGACAACCAGTTCGCCGACATCGTGCGCTGGACCCAGTATGCCATGCTCGAGGCCGAGGAGCAGGGGATCACGTCGAAGAACGTCGACGACATGCTGAAGAGCGAGAATCCCAGCATCAAGCGCCTGCTCGGTGTCACGCCCGGCATGGGCAAGGCGCTCGGCGTCGACGAGAAGTGGGTCTACACGATCGTCAAGCAGGTCGGGAACTACGGCGAGAGCTTCGACCGCAACGTCGGCATGGGCTCGCCGCTCAAGATCGACCGCGGCCTGAACAAGCTGTGGACCCAGGGCGGCCTGCAGTACGGCATGCCGATCCGCTGATCTGGCGTCGTGACCCCTCCGTCGGCGTACGGCGCCGACACCTCCCCACGCAGGGCGTGGGGAGGAATCGAGCCCTCCCTGCGCGCAGCGCGGGGAGGTGGCCCGCAGGGCCGGAGGGGTCATCGCTTTCTTGTTTCGACCGCCGCCCCCTCGGGCGGCGGTTTTCGTTTGGCCTGTTGCTTGCTTGAACGGGTCGGACGACACTCGGGGCCTGAAAACGAACGGGAGGCAATCATGGTCAAGGTATCGGCGGCAGCCTTCGGGCTGGCCGCGCTGCTCGTCTCGACCGGCGCCATGGCCGGCAAGGACCTCGACACCATCCGGGCGCGCGGATCGCTGATCTGCGGCATCGGCGAGGGCACGGCCGGCTTCATGATGACCGACAGCAAGGGCAAGTGGGTCGGCCTCGACGTCGACGTCTGCCGCGCCGTGTCGGCAGCGATCTTCGGCGACTCCGAGAAGGTGAAGTACGTGCCGCTGTCCTCGCAGCAGCGCTTCACGGCGCTGCAGTCCGGCGAAGTCGACATGCTGTCGAACAACACCACGCTCACGCTGACCCGCGACACCGCGCTCGGCCTCGATTTCGCGGCCGTCACCTACTACGACGGCCAGGGCTTCCTGGTGAACAAGAAGCTCGGCGTGAAGAGCGCCAAGGAACTGAACGGCGCCACCGTCTGCGTCGCTCCCGGCACCACGACCGAGCTCAACCTCGCCGACTACTTCCGCGCCAACAAGATGACCTTCAAGCCGGTGGTCATCGAGAAGGTCGAGGAGGTGCGGGCCGCCTTCTTCGCCGGCCGCTGCGACGTCTACACCAACGACACGTCGAGCCTGTACGCCACCCGCGCCGCCAACGTGCCGGCGCCCGGCAAGCCCGAGGACTACATCGTCCTGCCCGAGATCATCTCCAAGGAGCCGCTGGCCCCGGCGGTGCGCCACGGCGACAACCAGTTCGCCGACATCGTGCGCTGGTCGCAGTACGCCATGGTCGAGGCCGAGGAGCAGGGCATCACGTCGCAAAACGTCGACGACATGCTGAAGAGCGAGAATCCCAGCATCAAGCGCCTGCTCGGCGTCACCCCCGGCATGGGCAAGGCGCTCGGCGTCGACGAGAAGTGGGTCTACACCATCGTCAAGCAGGTCGGGAACTACGGCGAGAGCTTCGAGCGCAACGTCGGCCAGGGCTCGATCCTCAAGATCGACCGGGGTCTCAACAAGCTGTGGAGCCAGGGCGGTCTGCAGTACGGCATGCCGATCCGGTGACGTTTGCCTCCCCACGTCACACGTGGGGAGGTGCCGCCGTCCTACGGCGGCGGAGGGGTCAGGTTCATGAGTCATGACCCTCCGGCCCTTCGGGCCACCTCCCCGCGCTGCGCGCAGGGAGGACTCCGATTGCATGAGAAGGATTCGCGCCTAGGATGGCGCAAAGACAAGTCGGCGGCGTCGCGCCAACGGGCGGCACCGCGCAGGGGGACGAACTTATGGCAGTCCAGGCACTCGGCTCTGGAGCGCGCGTCAAGGTAGCGCCGTGGAACGACCCGGTGATCCGCGGCTGGGTGTTCCAGATCGTCGTCGTCGGGCTGGTCGGGCTGCTCGCCTGGTACCTGGTCAGCAACACGGTCACCAACCTGGAGCGCCAGAAGATCGCCTCGGGCTACCACTATATCGGCCGCGAGGCGGGCTTCGAGATCGGCGACACGATGATCGCCTACTCGCCGGCCGACACCTACGGTCGGGCCATCCTGGTCGGCCTGCTCAACACGCTGAAAGTGTCGGTCCTCGGCATCATCCTGGCGACCATTCTCGGCACCATGATCGGCGTCGGCCGTCTCAGCAGCAACTGGCTGCTGGCCAAGATCTGCGCATGGTACGTCGAGGCGTTCCGCAACGTGCCGCTGCTGCTGTGGCTGTTCCTGTTCTACAAGCTGATCAGCGAGGCCTTCCCGGGCCCGCGCCAGGCGATCAGCCTGTTCTGGAACTCGTTCTTCCTGACCAACCGCGGCGTCTATTTCCCCGTCCCGCTCGCCGATCCGCTGCACAAGTGGATGGGCCTCGCCCTGCTGGTCGGCATCGCCGGTGCCGTCGTCCTGCGGCGCTGGGCGAAGAAGCGGCAGGAGGAGACCGGGCAGCCCTTCCCCACCCTGTCGGCCGGCATCGCCGTCGCGCTCGGCCTGCCCCTGGTGGTCTGGCTGCTGGGCGGCGCGCCGCATCATCTCAGCTGGCCCGAGCTCAAGGGCTTCAACTTCGACGGCGGCAGCGTCATCCAGCCCGAGTTCACGGCCCTGCTGGCCGGCCTGGTGCTCTACACCTCGGCCTTCATCGCCGAGATCGTGCGCTCCGGCATCCTCGCCCTGCACAAGGGCCAGAGCGAGGCCGCGGCGGCACTCGGCCTGTCGAAGGGCCAGGCCATGCGCCTGGTGCTGCTGCCCCAGGCGCTGCGCGTGATCGTGCCGCCGATGACCAGCCAGTACCTCAACATCACCAAGAACAGCTCGCTGGCGATCGCCATCGGCTATCCCGACCTGGTCGCCTCGATCAACGTCACGATCAACCAGACCGGCCAGGCGATCGAGAACATCCTGATCATCATGGCCGCCTACCTCTCGGTCAGCCTGTCGATCTCGGCCTTCATGAACTGGTACAACAAGCGCATCGCGCTCAGGGAGCGCTGAGCCATGACCGACACACCAGCCGGCGAGCGCCGGCAGCTCGCCCCCCCGATCACCGAGACCGGCGCCCTCGGCTGGGCCCGCAAGAACCTGTTCTCGAGCTGGCTTAACGGCATCGTCACCGTGGCGCTGGTCGTGGCCATGCTCTGGCTGCTCTCGCGGTTCCTCGACTGGGCGGTCTTCACCGCCAACATCACCGCCACGACCGGCAGCGAGTGCCGCGGCCAGGGCGCCTGCTGGGCGCTGATCCGCGACAAGTTCCGGCTGATCTTCTTCGGCACCTACCCCTACGACCAGCAGTGGCGGCCGCTGTTCGCCATGATCGCCATGCTCGCCATGCTGATCCTGTCGGCCGACCGCCGGACCTGGAACTGGCGCCTGGCGGTCATCTGGGGCATCGGCTCGGCGGTCACCTTCCTGCTGATGTTCGGCCAGATCCACATCCCGCTCAGCTTGATCCTGGCGCTGGCGCTGATCGGCGGCGGCATCGGCCTGGCGCTGCGCCAGGGCATCGCGCCGGCCGGCGAGATCAACGGCTGGCGGGCGCTCGCCGCCGTCGGCGCCGTCGGGCTGGCGCTGCGCCTGCTCGGCGTGCTGCCGGCCTGGAGCCTGGCCATCGCCCCCTTGAGCTACGTCGAGACGAGCCTGTGGGGCGGCCTGCCGGTGACCATGATCCTGGCGACCTACGGTTTGGCCTTCGCCTTTCCTTATGGCGTCCTGCTGGCGCTCGGCCGGCGCTCCAACCTGCCGCTGATCAAGAGCCTGTGCGTCGGCTTCATCGAGCTGATCCGCGGCGTGCCGCTGATCAGCCTGCTGATCATGGCGTCGGTGATGCTGCCGCTGTTCCTGCCGTCGGGCGTCACCATCGACAAGTTCCTGCGCGCCCAGGTCGCCGTCATCCTGTTCGCCGGCGCCTACATCGCCGAGATCATCCGCGGCGGCCTGCAGTCCCTGCCCAAGGGCCAGTTCGAGGCCGCCGACGCGCTCGGCCTGAACTACCCTCAGAAGACCATCCTGATCATCCTGCCGCAGGCCCTGCGCGTCGTCATCCCGCCGCTGATCAACACCTTCATCGGCTTCTTCAAGGACACCTCGTTGGTGCTGATCATCGGCATCTTCGACTTCCTCGGCGCCGCCAACCAGGCGCTGGTCGATCCCAACTGGGCCGGCTTCCCCGGCGAGGTCTACCTGTTCGCCGCCTTCGTCTACTTCGTCTTCTGCTTCTCGATGTCGCGTTACTCCAAGTATCTCGAGGTCGAGCTCAACAAGGGAACGCGCCGCTAGGCGCGCGAGGAGAACCGTTCCATGGCCAGCAGCGCCGCCCGCAGCCTCGACAACGCTCCGTCGGTCATCACCCTGACGGGGGTCAACAAGTGGTACGGCCAGTTCCACGTGCTGAGCGACATCAACCTCGACGTGAAGCTCGGCGAGAAGATCGTGATCTGCGGCCCCTCGGGCTCCGGCAAGTCGACCCTGATCCGCTGCATCAACCGGCTCGAGGAGCATCAGGCCGGCTCGATCGTGGTCGACGGCGTGACGCTGAGCAACGACGTCAAGAACATCGAGGCGATCCGGCGCGAGGTCGGCATGGTGTTCCAGTCGTTCAACCTGTTCCCGCACCTCACGATCCTGGAGAACCTCACCCTGGCGCCGATCTGGGTGAAGAAGATGGCCAAGAAGGAAGCCGAGGAGGTCGCCATGGGCCTGCTCAAGCGGGTGCGCATCCCCGAGCAGGCCAACAAGTATCCCGGCCAGCTGTCGGGCGGCCAGCAGCAGCGCGTGGCGATCGCCCGGGCGCTGTGCATGCGGCCCAAGATCATGCTGTTCGACGAGCCGACCTCGGCGCTCGACCCCGAGATGGTGAAGGAAGTGCTCGACGTCATGATCGAGCTGGCAGGCGAGGGCATGACCATGCTCTGCGTCACCCATGAAATGGGCTTCGCCCGCGCCGTCGCCGACCGCGTGATCTTCATGGACCGCGGCGAGATCGTCGAGCAGGACGAGCCGGAAGCGTTCTTCGCCAACCCGCGCAACGAGCGCACCAAGCTGTTCCTCGGGCAGATCCTGCACCACTGACGGCTTGCCGGCGCCGCTCGTTCTCTTCTCCCCGGTCGGGATGCGGCACCCCGTGACCCCCCTCTCCTAACCTCTCCCCCTGTCGGGGGAGAGGGATATGAGGGGCGTGAAATCAGGGCCGGACGCGGATAAGGAGTGACGCCATGAAGCTCATCGTCACCGGCGGCGCCGGGTTCATCGGCTCGGCCGTCGTTCGCCACGTCATCCGGCACACCGACTGGACGGTCGCCAACATCGACAAGCTGACCTACGCCGGCAATCTCGAGTCGCTGGCCGACGCCGGTCGCTCCAACCGGCACCGCCACTACGCCGTCGACATCTGCGACCGCGCGGCGGTCGACGCGGTGCTGCAGGAGGTCCGGCCGGACGCCATCCTGCACCTCGCCGCCGAAAGCCACGTCGACCGCTCGATCGACGGCGCGGCGCCGTTCATCGCCACCAACGTCCATGGCACCTTCGTGCTGCTCGAGTCGGCGCTCGCCTACTGGCGCACGCTCGACGGCGAGGCGCGCGCCCGCTTCCGCTTCCAGCACATCTCGACCGACGAGGTGTTCGGCTCGCTGGGGCCGACCGGCAAGTTCAGCGAGACGACGCCGTACCAGCCCAACTCCCCCTACTCGGCCAGCAAGGCGGCGTCCGATCACCTGGTGCGCGCCTGGCACCATACGCATGGCCTGCCCACCCTGGCGACCAACTGCTCGAACAATTACGGCCCCTATCACTTCCCCGAGAAGCTGATCCCGCTCACGATCATCCGCGCCCTGCGCGGCCAGACCCTGCCGGTCTACGGCAAGGGCGAGAACGTGCGCGACTGGCTGCACGTCGAGGACCATGCCGAGGCGCTGCTGCTGGTGCTCCAGCGTGGCCGACCGGGCGAGACCTACAACGTCGGCGGCGACAGCGAGCGGCGCAACATCGAGGTCGTGCGCGGCATCTGCCGTCTGCTCGACGAGATGCTGCCCGACAGCCCGCACCGGCCGCACGAGAGCCTGATCTCCTTTGTCACCGACCGGCCCGGCCACGACGCCCGCTACGCCATCGACGCCGGCAAGATCCAGCGCGAGCTCGGCTGGACGCCGCGTCACGATTTCGACCAGGGGCTGCGCGAGACGGTGCGCTGGTACCTCGACAACCGCGCCTGGTGGGAGCGCGTGCTGAGCGGCGACTATCGCGGCGAGCGGCTCGGCCTCGCCGGCTGAAGCGATTCTTCGATTTATCGGTATTCCCGGTATTTTCGGTAGGCCTCCCGCGGCCGGTTGCGCCGTCGGACCCTGAAGCCGCGGATGTCCGCGCGGGATTGTCGAAATCGCAGGCAGCCGCACGGCCGCCCCGCATCGGGCTCCTCTTCGGTTCGATACACTTCAGATAATAAAGTTTTACTTTAGTTTCTGTCAATGTCGATGAAGCGCCCGGCAGCGCCGAGTTTTGGCGCTCCATAAAGCGCCATTATTCCGCGGTGCCGGCGGCGATCTGGGTCAGGCCGAGACCGACCGAAAGGAGGTCCGAGCGGGTCACGAGGCGCACTTGCGGCGCGGCCCGGGCGATCGCCGCCCGGACTGCCGGAACCCGGCTGGAGCCGCCGGTCAGGAACACGGCGTCGATGGCCTGACCGGTCACGCCGGCGTCGGCCAGGCAGGCGCAGGCCGCGCGATGGACGCGTTCGACCTGCCGGGCGATCGCCCGATCGAGGCCGGCGCGGCCGACACTCACGGACAGCCCAGTCTCGACGCAGGCCAGGTCGATCGCCGCCGCCGCGCGCTCGCTCAGCGCCATCTTCGCCTGCTCCACGCCGAGAGCGATGGCATGGCCGTGCCGGCCGCGCAGCACGTGCAGGAGGCGGCCGACCTTGGCGGGTTCGCGCGACTGGCGCATCAGGTCGGCCACCAGACGCTCGTTGCGCGCCGAGTAGGCGAAATTGATCGTCGGCCACGCCGCCAGCTCGTGATAGAGCGCCGCTGGCATCGGCAGGTTCTTGTCGAGCAGCCGCGAGGCCATGCCGAGCAGCGGCATCACGCGCGCGAGGCTGAGCTGCGCGTCGAAGTCGGTGCCGCCGACGCGCAGGCCGGCGGTCGACAGGACGTCGCCGCTTCGCTCCGGCCGGGCCCGGCGATCGGGACCGAGGCGCACCACCGAGAAATCGCTGGTGCCGCCCCCGATGTCGGCGACCAGGACCAGCTCCTCGCGGTCGATCGTCTGCTCGTAGTGATGCGCCGCGGCGATCGGCTCGTAGACGAAGGAAACCTCGCGAAAGCCGACGGTGCGGGCGATTTCCTCCAGCACGGCCTGGGCGCGCCGGTCGGCGGCATCGTCGCCGTCGACGAAGCGGACCGGCCGCCCATGCACCACCCGGTCCAGCGAGCGTCCGGCGAAGGCTTCCGCCCGTTCCTTCAGGTGACGCACGAACAGCGCCACCACGTCGCGCAGGGGCAGCCTGCGCTTGCCGAGCTGCGTCTCCTCGTCGATCAGCGGCGAACCGAGGATCGACTTCAAGGCCCGCATCAGGCGTCCGTCGACCTGGGCGACATAGGCCGCGATGCCCGGCGAGCCGAACAGCACCTCGCCGCGCCGCTCGAAATCGAAGAACACCGCGCTCGGCATCAGGGTCCGCTCCTGCTCGAGCGGCACCAGAACCGGGCCGGCCTCGAGCGCCACGCCGATCGCCGAGTTCGACGTCCCGAAATCCAGTCCGCATGCGGTCATGCCCGTTCCCCGACCCGTTGAAGGGGGTCTCCTCTATGGGGAACCCGCCCGGCTTGCCAGACCGTTTCTGCTTTTTTATTGGCCGTCGTCCCCGTTGTGCCAGACTGGTGCAAACGGGGAGGAAGACATGCGACGGCGTCAGCTCATCGGCGGACCTCTCGCCGCTGCCGCACTGGTCTCGGCACTGGGCGCCGCGCCCGGCGCCGCCCGCGCCGAGTCGTGGCCGAGCCGCCCGCTGCGCATCGTCGTGCCCTTCGCCCCCGGCGGCTCGGGCGACATCACGGCCCGGCTGATCGGCAAGTACATCGAGGAACAGACCGGCCAGCCGGTCGTGGTCGACAATCGCCCGGGCGCCAACGGCATCATCGGCACCATGGCGGTGAAGAGCGCGCCTGCGGACGGCTACACGGTGCTGCTCGCAACGACCACCGTGCTGGGCGCCAATCTCGCGCTGTACAAGTCGCTGCCCTACGATCCGCGTGCCGACTTCCGGCTGGTCGGCACGTTCGGCGATGGCGGCGGCCTGCTGGTGGTCTCGGCCGATTCGCCGTTCCAGACGCTCGACGACCTGCTGGCGCAAGCTCGCGCCCAGCCCGGCGCGCTGTTCTACGGCCACTTCAATTCCTCGTCCCTGGTGCCGGCCGAGCTGCTTGCGGATTGCACCAAGCTCGGCTGGACCGGCGTCGCCTACAAGCAGGTCGGCAACGCCACGGCCGACCTGATGGGCGGCCGCCTGCACTTCATCTTCCTCGACAACACGGCCGCGCATGCCCTGGTCAGCGCCGGCAAGCTGCGCGTGCTGGCGATCACCCGCGTGCAGCGCGAGGCGCAGCGGCCCGACGTCCCGGCCCTCGCCGAGCGCTGCAGCGGCTTCGAGGTCACCGGCTATCTGGGCCTCGCGGTGCGTAGCGAGACGCCGCTCGAGATCGCCCGCCGGCTCAACCAGCTGGTCAATGACGGCATCTTCGCGCCGGAGATGAACGCCCGGCTACAGGAGTTCGGCACGGTGCCCAAGCGCATGACCCTGGACGAGGCCGCGGCCTACCAGCGCGAGCAGGCCGACAAGTGGGTCGACTACGTGCGCATCGCCAAGATCGAGCCGCAGTGACTCTTGAGCCTTGACCCCTCCGTCGGCGTAGGACGCCGACACCTCCCCACGCGGTGTGTGGGGAGGAGCTTGATCCTCCCTGCGCGCAGCTGTTTGGGTCGGAGACATGGTGAACGGGTGTTCGGAGACATGGTGAACACATTTCAGATTAGCTCAGGTTATGGAAGTCGATCGACTTCCAGGTGACATGACGGAACACCAGATCGAACACGCCGTCAGTTGAGGTCGGGCGCAGGGCGACCGGTTTGCCGATCAGCGCCTTGGAAGCCTTGAGGCGTTTGCCGCGGAAGCTGATGTTGGCAGCGCCATCGACCCTGCGCACCAGGTCGTCGGGGCCGTACTCGAACGGCTCGACCTTGGCGCTGAAGCGGCGCGCGCTGGGTCGATAGCGATCGGCCGGCACGGCGAGGTCCAGGGCATCGTGCGGGCGATGGTGATTGTAGTGGTGGCGCCAAGCGTCGAAGCCGCGCTGAGCTTCGAGGAGATTGCTGAACGTGCGGCCCGCCAGCAGCTCGGCGTTCAGGGTGCGGTGGAAGCGCTCGTTCTTGCCCCGGCTTTGTGGATGGTACGGCGCGCTGTGCCACGGCGCCACGCCGTGCTCGATCAGCCACACCCCGAACCTGGTAAGCCCGCGTTCCCCGCTGTCGCCCCACGGGCTGCCGTTGTCGAGGAACATGATCTCGGGCTGGCCATAGCGCTCGAATGCTGCCTGCACCGCATCTTGTACCGTCTGATGGCGCTGGTTGTCCGCCGCATGCAGCCCCACGGCGTAGCGCGAATGGTCATCGATCATGGTCAGCGGATGCAGCCGGCCTTGGCCGAACACGACATCGCCCTTGAAGTCCATTTGCCACAACACGTTCGGCTCGGCGTGCTCGAAGCGCTTCCACGCCTTCTGGCCCGGCGCCACCATCGGTGCGCCGTGGCGTCGCAGGATCGCGGTGATCGTCGAGGGCGACGGCGGGTTCACACCCTGCCGCTTCAGGCTGCCCGCGATCTTGCGTCCACCCCACACCGGGTTCTCCCGACGCACCGCGAGCACCACCTCTTCCATCTTAGCGCCGGTGACCGCTGGGCTGCGGTGGGGCCGCCGCGAACGGTCCTTCAAGCCCTCGCTTCCCTCGCGCCGATAGCGGTCCAGCCACTTGTACAGAATGCGTGGCTGAATATTGAAACGCCGACACAACTCCCGACGGTTGACGCCCTCCGACAACGCCAGCCGACACACCTCTTGCCGAGCCTCTTCTTGCTTCGCGAACGGCATCGAAAACCTCATGGTTCCTCTCCACTGGAGTGTTCACCATGTCTCCGAACACCTGTTCACTATGTCTCCGGTCCATACAGCTGCGCGGGGAGGTGGCCCGCAGAGCCGGAGGCGTCGGGACTATCTTCGCAAGGTTCCCTGGCGCAGCCACTGCACGGCATCGTCGAGCCGGTCGTCGCCCCAGAAGATCTCGCCGCCGACGGCGAAGCTCGGCGAGCCGAAGATCCCCATCGCCTTGGCGTGGTTCGTCTCGCGCTCGTAGAGCTCGCCGATGTCGGCCTCGGCGGCCCGCGCCAGGCAGCGCGCCGGCGACTGGCCGACCTCGGCGAGGCTGGCCGACAGGTTGGGCTCCAGGGCGGGTTCCTGCCCATCGACGAACCAGCGCCGATAGCTGGCGCGGAGGTAGTCGATGCCCCAGCCCTCGGCGAGGCCGACGAGCGCCAGGCGATGCGCGAGGTCGAACTCCTTCAGCGGATAGGGCGCGGGAACCTTCACCGGCAGGCCGTACAGGCCGGCCCGGCGCTCGATGTCGCGCCACATGTAGGCAGCCTTCACCGGCTTGCCGGCGAACGCGATGTTGTTCTGCTCGCGCATGATGGCGCGGACGTTGAACGGTCGCCAGTTGAAGCGTACGCCGGTCGCCTGCGCCACGGCCGGCAAACGGGATACGGTGAGATAGGAGTAGGTGCTCCCAACGGAGAACCAGAAGTCGATGGCGTCCTGCATGGTCCCGCATCTTGCCCGGACGGCCCGCTCGCGCAAGGCGCGGGGGCGGACGATCGGGACGCCGCCGATAGAGGTTGGCCCCACGCAGAGCGTGGGGGACTCTGACCCTCCTCACGCGAAGCGTGGGGAGGTGTCGCCGTCTCACGGCGACGGAGGGGTCATGAGTCAGAGCCTATGACCCCTCCGTCGGCGCACAGCGCCGACACCTCCCCGCGCTGCGCGCAGGGAGGACTCTGACCCTTCCCACGCGGGGCGCGGGGAGGAATTGGAGGGCGCGAAGCGGCCGGGCTCAACGGTCCAGCCAGACGTCCTCGAGGCGCCAGCCGTTGAAGATGCTGTTGACCATGATCGTCATGTTTTTCACCTCGGGCCGCCAGCAGGTGCCGCCGCGCATGTAGTAGATCATCGGCCGCACCGCGTCGGCGGTGATCTTGCGGTCGAGCTCCCAGGCGATCTGCCGGCGCCGCTGCGGATCGCGCTCGGCCGACTGGCGCGCGATCAGCGCGTCGACCTCCTTGTTGCAGTAGTCCATGTAGGTGCGCGAGCCGCAGGCATAATTCTCCGGGTAATTCTGGTCGGGATCGTCGACGCCGTTGCCGACCTGGCTGAGCGCGATCTCGTAGTCGCGGCGAATCAGCTTGGGCACCCACAGGGCCGTCTCCACGAGCTGCAGCTCGCCCTCGATATGGATCTCCTTGAGCTGGCTGATCAGCAGGACGGCGGCGTCCCGATAGGTCGGTAGGTTGCGGGTCGAGACCTTGAGCTTGAGCGGCTTGCCCGGTCCGTAGCCGCGGCGAGCCATGGTCTCGCGGGCCGTCGCGCGGCTCTTGGCGACATCGGGATCGTAGCCCGGCAACGCGCGCAACACGTCCTCCGGCAGTCCCCAGCGCCCCTCGGGCTGCGGCTGCATGGCGCCGCCGACGTCTCCCTTGCCCTGGGTCAGGATGTCGACGAAGGCCTTGCGGTCGAGGGCCAGGGCGACCGCCCGGCGCACGTCGAGGTCGTCGAACGGCGGCACCGGGTTCATCAGGACGTTGGCCGCGACGTTCATCGGCGACACGTCGCACACCGCCTCGGGCATCTGCTTCTGCACGTCGGCGACCAGCGGCACGGTGATCTCGTAGGGGAAGATCATGTCGAACTTGCCGGACACGAAGGCCAGCAGCGCGGTCGAGCGGTTGGCGATGATCGTGTACTCGATCCCGTCCAGGTACGGCAGGCCCTTCTTCCAGTAGTTGGGATTGCGCGCCACCTTGATTCCCTGGTTCGACCGGTACTCGACGAACTTGAAGGGACCGGTGCCGATCGGCGCCTGGCGCATGCGGCTGGGCGACACGTGGCACGGGTAAATCGGCGTGAAGCCCGACGCGAGCAGGCCGAGCAGGGCCGGCTGCGGTGCCTTGAGCTGGAACACGACCTCGTGCTCGCCGGTCACGTCGACCCGCTCGACATTGCCGTACCAGCCCTTGCGGAAGTTGACCTTGAGGTTCTCCGGCGCGGTGCCGGCCAGCAGGTCCCAGGTGCACTTCACGTCGGCCGCCGTGAAGGGCCGGCCGTCGTGCCAGGTCACGCCGCTGCGCAAGGCGAAGGTCAGCCGCCGACCGTCGTCGCTCCAAGCCCAGCGCTCCGCGAGGTCGGGCACGATTCCATCCAGGCTGTTCTGCCGGGCATGCTGATCGAACAGCACGAGATTGTTGAACACGCCCATCATCGGCAGGACGACGGAGATCGTGCCCTCCTCGTGGATCGACATGCTGGCGGGACTGTCGCGATGGGTGATGCGCAGGACGCCGCCGGTCTTCTGCGCCCAAGCCACCGCCGGGGCCAAAGCCACCGCCGGAGCCAAGGCAGCCGCCAGCAAGGCGGCAAGCACGACGAGGCGCGGCCATGACCGGCCGGGCCCCGTCGACGACGTGGGCTTGCCCATGGGGTCTCTCCCTGACGTTTCCTCGTGAGCCCGGTTCTTCGCCGCACGTGGACGCGGTCGTGCCGGATAGGGTGAGGATACTCGCAAAATCGCGGGCGGTCATTCGCCGCGCTGCGGTCCGGGAACGGCCCCCCGAGCAGGCGGGGGCAAAGATCGGGGGGCCGTCGGGAGAGGTTGGCACCGGGACAGCCGGCACCAACGAGGGCGAGCGTACCGGGCCGCAGCTTACGGGGAACTGTCTCGAATGAGGCGTTTCGGTGATCGTACGGTTCCGCTCATTGCACAAAGGCGGTCACGCCGATCGTCTTGAGCGGCATCAAGGAACGACCGTGCGGGTCGTGCCACGATCACAACACAACAGCGGAGGCGACCATGAGCGAACGCGTATCGGTGACCATCACGCGCCAGGACAAGTACAGGTTCGTCGTCGATTTCGGCGGCAGCCTGCCTGCGGGTCTGGCGGACGAGCCGCCGCCGCTGGGCGAAGGCTCCGCGCCCTCGCCCGTTCAGTTGCTCGCCTCCGCGATGGCCAACTGCCTCGCCGCCAGCCTGGTGTTCGCCCACGGCCGCTACAAGGAGGACCCAGGCGCGGTGACCGCCACGGCAACCTGCGAGGTTGGACGCAACGAGAAGAATCGTTACCGCGTCACCGGCATCGACATCAGCCTCACCCTGGGCGTCGCGCCCGAGACGCTGGCCCATCTCGATCGCGTGATGGCGCAATTCGAGGACTACTGCACGGTCTCGCAAAGCGTGAAGACGGGCATTCCCTACACCGTCACCGTCAAGGCGCCCGACGGCCGGGTCGTCAAGGCGGCCTGAGCGAGATCGCCCGTGTGCGAGCTCTTCGGGCTGGCGAGCCGCTGGCCGACACGGGCAACCTTTTCGCTGCAGGGCTTCGCCGCGCATGGCGGGCTCGGCCAACGATCGGTCGACGGCTGGGGCCTCGCCGCAGCCGACGGCCGCGACTTTCGCCTCTATCGCGAGCCGGAGCCGGCCGGCGAGAGCGCCTGGCTCGAGTTCATCCGACAGCACGGCGTGGCGAGCTCGCTGATCGTGTCGCACATCCGGCACGCGACGCGCGGACAGGTCACACTGGCCAACACCCAGCCCTTCCTCCGCGAGCTGGGCGGTAGAGCCCATGTGTTCGCGCACAACGGACGGCTCGACATGATCGACGACCTGTTCGACGCCGCGGCGCCTCGTTTCCGTCCGATC
This sequence comes from Reyranellaceae bacterium, assembly GCA_046349275.1. GTDB lineage: Bacteria > Pseudomonadota > Alphaproteobacteria > Reyranellales > Reyranellaceae > Reyranella. The sequence goes on from JAXMCN010000005.1 coordinate 210,560, forward strand.
GGCGATACGGATTCGGAGATGGCCTTCTGCCTGCTGCTCGAGTCCCTCGTCCCGCTATGGCAACGGCCAAGCGCTCCCGGCCTGCCGGAACGACGCGCGGTCGTCGACCGCTTTGCCGCCGGGATGCGCACGCTCGGTCCCGCCAATTTCCTGTACAGCGACGGCGAGTACCTGTTCGCGCATGGCCACCGGCGCAGCCAGGCCGACGGGACGATCGCGCCGCCGGGCCTGTGGAAGCTGCATCGCGACTGTCGCGTCGACGGCGATGCCCTGTCGCCGGCCGGAGTCCATCTGTCGACGCCGGCCGGGGAACAGGTGCTGACCCTGTTCGCCAGCGTGCCGCTCAGCGGCGAAGCCTGGCGCCCGCTCGCCGAGGGCGAGACGGTGGTGGTTGCCGCCGGTCAGGGCGTGCCGGCCGGCGCGGCGGCTGTCGAGGAGGACGAGGCCGACATCGGACGGCTGTCGTCGCGCAGCCAGACGTAGATCGCCGGGATCACCAGCACGGTCAGGGCCGTCGACGACGCCAGGCCGAACACCAGCGAGATCGCCAGCCCCTGGAAGATCGGGTCGGTCATGATGAAGGCCGCGCCGATCATCGCCGCCGCCGCGGTCAGGAAGATCGGCTTGAAGCGGATGGCTCCTGCCGCCAGCAGCGCGTCGCGCAGCCCCTCGCCGGCCTGGCGGCGGTGCTGGACGAAGTCGACCAGCAGGATCGAGTTGCGCACGATGATGCCGGCCAGCGCGATGAAGCCGATCATCGAGGTCGCAGTGAACGGCGCGCCCAGCATCCAGTGGCCCAGCACGATGCCGATCAGGGTGAGCGGGACGGGCGTCAGGATCACCAGCGGCAGGCGGTAGGAGCCGAACTGCGCCACGACCAGCAGATAGATGCCGAGAATGGCGACGCCGAACGCCGCGCCCATGTCGCGGAAGGTCACGTAGGTGACTTCCCATTCGCCGTCCCACAGCAGGGACGGACGGGATTCGTCGCGCGGCTGGCCGTGATAGTGGATCGGCGGCGGCCCGGCCTTCCCCCAGTCCTGCCGGGCGATCTGGTCCTCGACGGCGAGCATGCCGTAGATCGGCGCCTCGAAGCGACCGGCGACCTCGGCCTGGATCATCTCGGCGAATCGACCGTCGCGGCGGAACAGCGGATAGGAGGCCGGCTCGCGCCTGATGGTCACGACGTCGCCCAGTTCGACGTTGGCGCCGGCACGCTGGGTGCCGCCGGCCGGCAGCGGCGTCGACAGGATGCGCTCGCCCAGCCACTCGGCGGCGCGCGGCAGCTTGACCACGATCTCGATCGGCTTGGCGCCCTGGCCGCGCTGCGAGTAGCCGACCTTCACGCCGCCCAGGATGGCGGCGATGGTGTCGTACACCGCCTGCTCGTCGACCCCATGGAATTCGAGGTTCTCCTGGTTGATCGAGAAGCGGAGGCGCTCGGCCGGCGCATGCAGCGTGTCGTCGATGTCCACGACGAACGGCACGGCGGCGAAGGCCTGCCGCACCTTGAGGGCGGCCGCCCTCCGCGTCTCGGCATCCGATCCGTAGATTTCGGCCAGCAGGGTCGCCAGCACCGGCGGCCCCGGCGGCACCTCGACCACCTTGACGACCGTGCCCGACGGCCGGTCCAGGTCGTGCAGCCGCTGGCGCACGTCGAGCGCGATGGCGTGGCTGGAGCGCCGGCGCTCGCCCTTGGGCTGCAGGTTGACCTGCAGGTCGCCCTGCTCGGGATTGCGCCGGAAGTAGTAGTGCCGCACCAGGCCGTTGAAGTTGAACGGCGCGGCCGTGCCGGCATACATCTGGATCGAGGTCAGTTCCGGCAGGTCGCGCAGCCGCTGGGCCGCCGCCATCAGGACCCGCTCGGTGTCCTCGACCGTGCTCGACTGCGGCAGATCGACCACGACCTGCAGCTCCGACTTGTTGTCGAACGGCAGCAGCTTGACGGTGACGTCGCGGGTCGCGAACAGGCCGCAGACGGCAATCGTCGCCCCCCCGACCACCGTGAGAAAGACGATGGACCGGACACGCCCGGTGAGCAGCGGCCGCGCGACCGCCAGGTAGAGGCGCCCGAGACGGCCGACCTCGACTTGGCCATGCGCCGTCGCGGCGGCGAAGTGCCGGGCGGCGAAGCGGTAGAGCAGCCAGGGCGTGATCGTCATTGCGACGAAGAACGAGAAGACCATGGCCATCGAGGCGTTGGCCGGGATCGGGCTCATGTAGGGCCCCATCAGGCCGCTGACGAACATCATCGGCAGCAGCGCCACGATGATCGTGAGCGTGGCGACGATGGTCGGATTACCGACCTCCGCGACCGCCTCGACCGCGATGGCCCGCAGGTCGCCGCCGCGCTGCACCTGCCAGTGGCGCACGATGTTCTCGACCACGACGATGGCGTCGTCGACCAGGATGCCGATCGAGAAGATCAGGGCGAACAGGCTGACCCGGTTGATCGTGTAGCCCATCAGCCAGGACGCGAAGAGGGTCAGCAGGATGGTCGTCGGGATCACGACCAGCACGACCAGGCCCTCGCGCCAACCGACAGCCAGGGTGATCAGCAGCACGATCGACACCGTCGCCAAGCCGAGATGGAACAGCAGCTCGTCGGCCTTCTCGGTGGCCGTCTCGCCGTAGTTGCGGGACACCGTGATCTCGACATCGGGCGGCACCAGCCGGCCCTCGACGGTCTTGAGGCGCGCCAGCAGGTCGTCGGCGACGACCACGGCATTGGCGCCGCGCCGCTTGGCGAAGGCCACCGTGACGGTCGGACGGCGCTCCAGCTCGCCGCTGGCCGCCCGGGTCAGCAGCCAGCTACGCTGACCGGTCTCGGCGGCGCCGACCACCACGGTCGCCACGTCCTTGACGTAGACCGGTCGCCCGTCGCGGGTGGTCAGCAGCAGCAAGCCGATGTCGGGCACGCCCTGCAGGGTCTGCCCGGCGACCACCGGAACATTGCGGTCGAGCTGGCGGAAGGCGCCGACCAGGAACGACCGGTTGGCGTTGCCGAGCTTGTCGACCAGCTGGTTCAAGGTCACGCCGTAGAGCGCCAGCCGCTCGGGATCGGGCTCGACCCGGATCTGGTTGGGGCTGCCGCCGACGACATAGCTCAGGCCGACATTGTCGACCTTGACCAGTTCGTGACGCAGCTCGTCGGCAATGCGGTGCAGGCCGTTGTCGGTCCAGCGCACGGCGGCGGCCGGCCGCGGCGCCAGGGTCAGGGTGACGATGGCGACGTCGTTGATGCCGCGGCCGATGATCAGCGGCTCGGGAATGCCCTTCGGCAGGTCGACGATGTTGGCGCGGATCTTCTCGTGCACGCGCAGCAACGCGGCATCCTCCTCCGTGCCGACGAAGAAGCGCGCGGTGACCATCACGGCGTCGTCTTGGATGAACGAGTAGACGTGCTCGACGCCGTTGATGCCCTTGACGATGTCCTCGAGCGGCTTGGCGATCAGCTCCACGGCGTCGTCGGCCTTGTAGCCGTTGGCCGTGACCAGGATGTCGACCATCGGCACGCTGATCTGCGGCTCCTCTTCGCGCGGCAAGGCGACCAGCGCGAGCAGGCCGACGACCACGGCCACCAGCAGGAACAGGGGCGTCAGGGGCGAGGCGATGGAGGCCCGTGTCAGGACTCCGGAAAGGCCGAGCTTCATGGCGTCACCACCACGTCGCCCTGCCGGACGCCGGACAGGATTTCCACGCCGCCCTCGACCGGCAGGCCGACCTGCACCGGCACCTCGGTGCCGTCGCGCAGCTTGACGTAGCTCACGCCGAAGCGCCGGAACACGGCGTCGGCCGGCACCACCAGGGCCTCGCGCCGGCCGGTCGCGACATAGACCCGCGTCCGCTCCCCGACGAAGTAGTCGCCCAGGCCCTCGACCGCCGCATCGGCGACGACGCGGCCCTGGTCGATCTGGGGATAGACCAGGACCACCTTGCCGCGGCGCAAGGTCTCCTGGTCCTGCGGCTGCAGGCCGCGCGCGCCGACCAGGATCTCGTCGCCGGGCTTGAGGAAGCGGGCATGCCGTTCGGGCAGTTGCAGGCGCAGGATGTAGTGGTCGGCCGCCAGGGTGGCGATGGTCTCGCCGGGCATCACCACGCTGCCGACCGCCACCGGGACGGTGAGCACGCGTCCGGCGCCCGGGGCCAGGACCTCGCCCTCGGTCGACTGCTGCTCGACGACCTCGCGATCGGCGCGCAGGGCCCGCAGCGTCCGCTCGGTTGCCTCGAGCCGGGTACGGGCCTGGTCGAGCTGGGCCTGCGAGGCCGTTCCGCTGGTGCGCAGCTGCTGCGCGCGGTCGAAGTCGAGGCGCGCCTGCTCGAGGTTCGCCTTCTGGGCCTCCAGGCGCGAGTCGAGGGCCTGGATCTGCAAGGCGAGCTTGGGATCCACGACCAAGGCAACGCGGTCGCCGGCCGCCACCCGATCGCCCTCGCGGACCGTCAGCCGCTGGATGGTGCCGCCGATCCGGGCGCGCGCCTTGAGATCGCGCACCGGCGCCACGGTGGCGATCACCGCCTTGCGGTCGTCTACGTCGCGACGGACGACGGGCTGGTCGGCGGCGTAGGCAAGCGTGATCACGCCGGTTGCCAAGGCTACGGCCAAGCTGACTCGTGCAAGCATCGGAGCGGCTTCCTCGATCATTCTCTTGACGAATATATGAGCTATAACTAAATTAGCAACTATGAATATTATGGATGTTGCAGGCAGAGCCGAAGAGGCGGCCGGATTTCTGAAGTCCATTGCGAACCCCTGCCGGCTGGCTCTGCTTTGCGAGCTTTCGAAGGGCGAACGGACCGTCGGCGAGCTCGAAGCCGTGGCAGGCCTGCGACAGTCCGCCGTCTCACAGCATCTCGCGCGGCTGCGCGAGGCCAGGCTCGTGACCAGCCGCCGCCAGGCTCGGACGGTTCACTACGCGCTCGCCGACTCCGCTGCGCGGCGGGTGATCGAGTTGCTCGACGACCTCTACTGCCGGCGTTAGCGCCGGCGATCTTGCAAGAAGGAGAAAGTGTCATGTCGATCGATCGTGCCGTGATGGCCTTCGCCGGATTCATGATCCTGGTCAGCGTGTTCCTGGCCTACTATGTCAGCCCCTATGGGCTGCTCCTCACGGGCTTCGTCGGGCTCAACCTGATCCAGGCCTCGATCACCGGCTTCTGCCCGGCGGCCACGATCTTCAAGCGTCTCGGCTGCAAGAGCGGCTGCGCCTTCTCGTGACGACGGCCCGGCTTCCAACGGACCGCCTGTCCTTTCGGTGCGCGGTCCCGACCGACGATCAGCGTTGCAGCCTTCGGCGATGGCCCTAGGGTGCAGGCGATGACCGTAGCCGCCACCGTCGCCAAGGCCACGACGCTCAGTGCCGAAAGCCGCCGGAACCTGCTGCTGCTGACCGCCTGCCAGGCGATCGGCCAGGCCGGCAACGTGATCATGCTGAGCGTGACGGCGCTGTCGGTCATCGAATTCTTCCCCCTGCGCGAGCTGGCGACCCTGCCGGCGACCCTGCAGCATCTCGGCGTCATGCTGTCGGTGTTTCCCGCCGCCGCGCTGATGATGCGGCTCGGGCGCGGCTTCGGCTTTCGCGTCGGCTCGATCTTCGGCATGGCCGGGGCGAGCGCCTGCGGGCTCGGCCTGTACCTGTCGAGCTTCCTGCTGATGTGCGCCGGCGGCCTGCTGCTGGGCTACGCGGTCGCCAGCCTGCAGATGTACCGCTTCGCCGCCGTCGAACTGGCGCCCCCGGCGTTCCGCGCCCGCGCCATCTCCTGGGTCACGGCCGGCGGCGTGCTGGCCGGGACGATCGGCCCGACGGTGGTGCGCGCCACCTACGACGTGATGCTGCCGATCTATCTCGGCACCTACATCGCCATGGTGGCGATCCACGTCGTGGTGTTCGTCGTCATGGGCTTCATCCGGTTTCCGGCGGTGACCGCGGCGCAGGCGGCGGAGGGCGGGCCGCAGCGGCCGCTGTGGCAGATCGCGCGCCAGCCGCGCTTCGCCGCCGCCGTGATCTCCGGCATGGCCTCGTGGGCGACCATGATGTTCCTGATGAGCTCCTCGCCGCTCGCCATCGTCGGCTGCGGCCTGCCGGTCACCGAGCCGCCGTGGGTGATCTTTCTCCACGTGATGGGCATGTACGTGCCGTCCTTCTTCACCGGCAGCCTGATCGCCCGCTTCGGCATCGTGCGGGTGATGGCGGTCGGCGCGCTGATCCTGCTGGCCGGCGTGGTGGTCGCCCTGACCGGGCTCAGCGCCTGGCATTTCCGCTTCTCGCTGGCGCTGAACGGGATCGGCTGGAACTTCCTGTTCGTCGGCGCCACCACCCTGGTCACCACCTGCTACCGGCCGTCGGAGCGCGGCAAGGCGCAGGCGCTGAACGACTTCCTGATATTCGGCACCACCGCGACGGCGAGCTTCCTGGCCGGCTTCCTGCAGCAGGCGATCGGCTGGATCGCGTTGAACTGGGTCGCCATCGCGCTGGTGCTGGTGAGCGGCGCCGCCGTGCTGTGGCTGGCGCTGCAGCGCCATCCGACCTTGCGCAACGCCTGAGACGTCGCGGATCGGCGCGGCTGCAGGTCGCCGCCCGGCCGCCCTCCCCCGACCTGCATCAGGAGAGCCCGATGAAGACCGTTCAAGCCATGCTGGCCGAAGCCGACGCCGCGGTGCCCCGCCTGTCGCCGCAGGAGGCGCGCGCCCTGGTCGGCCGCCCCGACGTGCTGTTCCTAGACGTCCGCGAGCCGGCCGAGGTCGCCGCCTCGGGCAAGGTCCCCGGCGCGCTGGCGGTGCCGCGTGGCCTCGTCGAGTTCCGCGCCGACCCGGCCTCGCCGATGCACGACGCGGCGTTCGACCGCGCCAAGACCGTCGTCGTCTACTGCGCCTCGGGCGGCCGCTCGGCGCTGGTCGGCAAGGTGCTGAAGGACATGGGTTACGGCAACGTGCGCAATCTCGGCGGCTTCAAGGGCTGGCTCGACGCCGGCGGCGAGACGGAGAAGGGCTGAGGCGTCGCCGCGCGGAGGGATCGACTCTCAAGAGGGCATGACCCCTCCGTCGGCGATTACGCCGACACCTCCCCACGCGAAGCGTGGGGAGGCGAATGAATTCCTCCCTGTGCGCAGCGCGGGGAGGTGTCGCCGTCATACGGCGACGGAGGGGTCGGAGACTCAGGAACTCATGACCCCCTGACCCCTCCGTCCGCTGCGCGGACACCTCCCCACGCGGAGCGTGGGGAGGACATTCGAATCCTCCCTGCGCGCAGCGCGGGGAGGTGGCCCGAAGGGCCGGAGGAGTCATGTCTCGTCACTCGAGTCTTGACCCCTCGTCCGCTGCGCGGACCCTTCCCCACGCGGAGCGTGGGGAGGATTTTAGGCGACGGGTTTGGTGACGCCGGCCTGGCGCAGCGCCAGCAGCTCCTCGGCCTTGAGGCCGAGCAGCTCGCCGAGCACCGATTCTGTGTGCTGGCCGAGGGTCGGCGCCGGGGTGCGGATCTCGGCCTTGCCTGCGGTGTGCAGGCGGATCGGCGAGATCGGCACGCGGGTGCGGCCGCGCCGCGGATGGTCGACGTCGACCCAGAAGCCGCGCGCCTCGAGATGCGGATCGCGCGCCACCTCGCGCGCCGACTTGACCGGCGCACAGGGCACGTGCGCTTCGGTCAGGCGACGCATCACCTCCTCCTTGGTCTGCGGCAGGGTCCAGGCCGAGACGATGTCGTCGATCTCGGCCATGTGCCTAGCCCGGCCGGGCGTCGTGGCGTAGTCGGGATTGGCCGCCATGTCGGGCCGCCCGAGCATGTGGCACATCGCCTGCCAGTGGCGTTCGGCCGAGGTGAAGATGGCGATGTGGCCGTCGCTGCAGGGATAGGTGTTGTAGGGCGCCATGGCGAGCGCGGGATGGCGGTTGCCGGTGCGCTCGGGCACCTTGGTGTCGCCGTCCATCACGGCGCCGAGCGCCGAGGCCAGCGCGATGACCGCGGCTTCGTGCATGGCGACCTCGACCCGCTGGCCCGCGCCGGTGCGCTCGCGCTGCACCAGGGCGCCGAGGATGCCGGCGCAGAGGTGGATGCCGGCGAGGAAGTCGCAGACCGCGGCGCCGGCCTTGGTCGGCGGCCCGTCGGCCTGGCCGGTCGAGTTCATGATGCCGCTCATCGCCTGGATGGTGACATCCATCGCCGCCAGGTCGCGGTAGGGCCCGTCGAGGCCGAACCCCGAGCTGCCGCCGTAGACCAGGCGCGGATTGATCTTGCGCAGCACCTCCCAACCCAGGCCCAGCCGATCCATGACCCCGACCGCGAAGTTCTCGATCACCACGTCGGCCTGGCGCACCAGGTCGAGGAAGATCTCCTTGCCGCGCGGCTGCTTGAGGTCGAGCACCACCGACTCCTTGTTGGAGTTCAGCAGCACCAGCGGATAGGGCTCGACCTCGCGCTTGCGCCGACGCACCACGTCGCCCTCGGGCGGCTCGATCTTGAGCACGCGGGCGCCCATGAAGCCGAGGGTGAGGCCGCAATAGGGACCGTTGTAGATCTGCCCCAGGTCGAGCACGAGCATGCCGTCGAGCGGGCGGCGGATGGCCATCGGCGTTCCTCTCCTTCGATTGAGCGGAGCCTATCCTCGCCGGCGCGCCCGTGCCAACCCGGCTGGCCTCCGCCGCCGCGGAGGGCGAAACGCGCCGCCGCGATCAGCAGCGATGGGCCCAGTGCACCAAGGTCAGGAACGGCTCCAGGCCGACCGCGCGGGCCACCCGGATCGAGGCCTCGTTGGTTTCCTCGACCTGGTAGCGGGGCGCCAGGGCGCGGGCGGCGAGTTCGGCGAGCGCGGTGCCCACCACGCGGCTCGCCAGACCCCGGCCGCGCCGCTCGGGCACGGTGACGACGCCGCCGATCTCCCAGATCGAGCCGAAATTCTCGAAGGCGAAGCAGGCGGCGTCGACCTCGCCGTGGCCGCCACCGGGCAGCACGCAGGCGAAGGCGCGTCCGGCGCGCAGCAGCGGCAGCAGCCACGCCGGATCGTGCCCCTGGGCCTCGAACAGCGAGAGAGCCTCCGCCGGCGGCGCGTCGCCGAGCTGCACCGCCGGATCGCGGCGGGGCTGCGCCCTGCCGGTGAACGACACGAAGGCCGTGCGCCGAACCAGCGCGAAGCGCTCGCCGATCACCGCGCGGTCGGCATCGCTCGCCAGCTTGAACACGATCCCGCCGTCCCGCGGCAGGACGTCGAGGAGATCGCTCGTGAGACGGGGATGATCGCTCGTCACGAACGCGACGTGTCTCGCTTCCGGATAGGCGACGCGATCGTAGGCGCTGGCCCGCGCGTCGAGCAGCACCAGGGTGGCGCTGCCCTCGGGGCCGTCGACGCCGTGCGCGACGACATGGTCGGGATAGGCCATGAGGTGCTTCAGCAGGACGAGATTGCGCAGCGGCTGGTCCGCCAGCCGCTCCAGCGCGGCCGCGATCGTGAGCTCGGCCACGTGCTCTTCTAGCGCGGCGCCGGATGCACTTGCTTCCAGTGCCGCGCGATGTCGGCACGCCGCGTCACCCAGACCCGCGGCTGCTCGGCCAGCCAGTCGAGCAGCCGGGCCAGCCCGTAGGCGCGACCGGGATGGGCGATGATGCGGTTGTGCAGGCCGAAGCTCAGCATGCGCGGCGGATCCTCCTCGAGCACGCACTGCACGGCGTTGCGCATGTAGGCGAAGTACTCGTCGCCGCTGGTCATGCCCTGGCGGGCGAAGCGCACGTCGTTGTGCACCACCGAGTAGGGCACGATGAGCTGCTGGCGCGCCCCGACCTTCAGCCAGTAGGGCAGCTCGTCGTCGTAGGAATCGCTGTCGTACTCGTAGCCGGCGTCGAGCAGGAGATTGCGCGTGGCGAGCGACGGCGCGTAGCGGCTGTACCAGCCCAGCGGCCGCGTGCCGATGGTGCGCGTGATGCTGGCGGTGGCGAGCTCGATCTGGCGGCGCTCGTAGTCGGGCGCCATGTTGCCGTGGATCTCCCAGCGGTAGCCGTGCCCGGCGACGTCCCAGCCGGCCTCGTGCATGGCGGCGCAGGCCTCGGGATTGCGCTCGAGCGCACGGGCGATGGCGAACACGGTGCACGGAATGCGTCGTCGCGTGAACAGGCGGTGCAGGCGCCAGAAGCCGGTGCGGCTGCCGTACTCGAACATGCTCTCGGCGCCGAGGTCGCGGCCCTTCACCGAGGCCGTCGAGCCTTCGGTGAGGCCGGTCTCCGAAGCCGGGTCGCCGTCGGGCACCGCGAGCTCGCCGCCCTCCTCGTAGTTGATCACGAAGTTGATCGCGAGATGGGCGCCGCCCGGCCAGTGCGGATCGGGCGGATTGCGCCCATAGCCCACGAAATTCCGGACCCGGCCGGCTTCCTCGTCCGTCATACGTCGCCCTCCCTCGTTGCCGTCTCCGCCTGCGCGCCGCTCAGCCCGCCAGCTCGCGCTGCAGCGCTGCCCAGCGGTCGAGGATCGGCAGGATCGCTTCGGCCGGCTCGGCCGGCAGCGAGAACACCACCCGGTCGATTCCCAGGCGCCGATAGAGGCGCAGGCGCTCGATGTCGGGCGGCACCCGGAACAGGCTGATCGGCAGGCTCGCCGGATCGCGCCCGGCGTCGCGCGCCATGGCGTGGAACTGCTCGATGACGCCGACTCCGTCGCGCTCCAGCCAGTCGTCGCGCGGGATCCAGCCGTCGCCGTAGCGCACCGCGCGACGCGCGGCATGGGGGAAGGCGCCGCCGACGATGATCGGCGGATGCGGCCGCTGCACCGGCTTGGGCCACTGCTTCATCGGCCCGAAGCGCACGAGCTCGCCCTGGTACTCGGGCTCGTCCTCGGTCCAGATCCGCTTCATGGCCTCGATGCGCTCGCGGGCGAGCTTGTGGCGGGTCTTGAAGTCGGTGCCGTGATTCTCGACCTCGTCCTGGTTCCAGCCGTTGCCGACGCCGAACAGGAAGCGCCCGTCCGACAGCACGTCGAGGCTGGAGACCATCTTGGCGGTGACGATCGGGTCGCGCTGCGGGATCAGCGCGATGCCGGTGCCGACCTTGAGGGTGCGGGTCGCAGCGGCCGCCGCGTTGAGCGCCAGGAACGGGTCGAACAGCTCGTAATAGGCCTGCACCAGGCCGCCCGTGGCGGGATAGGCGGAGCGGCGCGACGACGGGATGTGGGTGTGCTCGGGCACCCACAGGGATTCGAAGCCGCGCGCCTCGAGGGCCTGGGCCAGCGGCCCGGGGCGCATCGAGCCCGCGGTGAAGAACATCACGGCACCGATCTTCATGACAGCACTCCTCCGTCCGCCTCCCGTCTCACGCCGCGGTCCCGGAACCGCGGCCGACGAGGGCGGTTATGACGCCACACCCACAGGGAGACCGTGCATGAAGGCCCTGCTCAAGCCCCTCGCCAGCGCCGTCGCGCTGGCCGCGCTCGCCGGCACGATGGCCGGATGCGCGGATCCCTATTCCCCCCGCTATGCCTATCCGCAAGCCTACTCCTCCCCGGCAGCGTACGGCTATGCGCCGGCATACGCCTACGGCGCCGGTCCGCGCTACGCCCAGGCGAGCGACTGGAACGCCTATCGAAACTACAACGGAATCCATCCCGGTCCCGAGATCACCTTCTCGCGGAGTCCGGGGCCGCGCGTCTACTACCCCTGACGCGCCATCACTTTCCGAAGGCCCGCCGCACGGCGGCGACGATCGTGTCGACCTGCTCGAGCGGAATGTGCGCCCCCATCGGCAGGCTGAGCACGGTGTCGGCCAGCGCCTCGGCCAGGGGCAAGTCGCCGCGGCCGAGGCCGAGATCGGCATAGGCCTGCTGCAGATGCGGCGGAATCGGATAGTGGATCAGCGATCCGATGCCGGCCTCGGAGAGGACGCTCATGAGCCTTTCGCGCTGGGCCGTCCGCACGACATACAGGTGCCACACCGGCTCGGCCCACTGCGGCGGGCGCGGCAGCGCGAGCCCGGGCAGGTCGGCCAGGCCGTCGTGGTAGCGCGCCGCCACCAGGCGGCGATGGCCGTTCCAGGCATCGAGGCGGGCCAGCCGCACGCGCAGGAACGCCGCCTGCAGCTCGTCGAGCCGCGAGTTGAGGCCGCGCTCGATGTTCACGTACTTCACGCGGCTGCCGTAGTTGCGCAGCACGCGGATGCGCTCGGCGACCTCCGGATCGTCGGTGGTCACCGCGCCGCCGTCGCCGAAGGCGCCGATGTTCTTGGTCGGGAAGAAGCTGTGGGCGCCGGCGTCGCCCAGCGCGCCGGTGCGCCGGCCGCGCACCCGGGCGCCCTGCGCCTGGGCGACGTCCTCGACCACCTTCAGCCCATGGCGGCGGGCGATCGTCATGATCGCCTCCATGTCGGCCGGCTCGCCGTAGAGATGCACCGGCATGATCGCGCGCGTGCGCGGCGTGATGGCCGCCTCGATCCGCTCGGGATCGATGTTCGGCCCCTGCGGCGTCGGCTCGGCCGGCACGATGGTGGCGCCCACGGCCGACACCGCGAGCCAGGTCGCGATGTAGGTGTTGGACGGCACGATGACCTCGTCGCCGGCGCCGATGTTCCAGGCGCGCAACACCATCTCGAGAGCTTCCAGACCGTTGCCGAGGCCGACGCAGTGCGCCGTGCCGCAGAAGGAAGCGTACTCCTGCTCGAAGGCCTCGACCTCCTTGCCGAGCACGAACCAGCCCGAATCCATGACGCGATGGTAGGCCGCGTCGAGCTCGGGCCTGAGCTCGGCATAGACGGCCTTCATGTCGAGGAAGGGGATCATGAGCGGGTCCTCGCCTCGCGCACGAACGACTCGTAGTCGCGCAGGTACTCGGCCTCGTCGTAGGCCGTCGAGGCGATCGCCAGGATGACGCTGTCGGGCGCGAAATCGGTCAGCTCGTGCCACACCCAGGTGCCGACGTAGAGAGCCTTGCCGGGATCGTCGAGCGTCACCGAGACCTTGGCGCGCGCGTCGTCGAGGTGCACCCGGCAGCCGCCCGCCAGGGCGATCAGCAGCAGCTCGGTGCGGCGATGGCCGTGGCGGGCACGCCACTGGCCGGGCTGGATGTGATGCAGCCAGAACAGGCGCAGCGGCGCGAACGGCAGGCCGTTGGCGCCTTCGATGAAGTTGAGCCGGCCCCGTTCGTCGGCGGCGCCGCGCACCGTGATCCAGCGGCAGTTCGATATCCCCGGTACGGCGTCCGTCATGTCGTCACCCTGGTTGGGCGGGTTGTCTGCAGCTTGCGTGCCTGCATGTAGACGACGCCGCTCAGGGCCACCAGCCCACCCACGATCTGGTAGCCGTTGGGCATGAAGCCGTACGCCATCGACAACAATATGGCGAAGAACGGCACAAGGTTGACCCAAAGCGACGCGATCGCCACGCCGAGCCGGCTGGCGCCGATGTTCCAGGCATAGCCGCCGAAGCTGCTGGCCAGGACGGCGAGCGCGACCAGCTGGGTCCACAGCCAGCCGTCGGCGACCGCGAACGGCGAGCGCGCGAGCCCGAGCGGCACCACCAGGGCGGTGAGCGCGCTCAGCCACAGCAGGCTCGACAGCGAGGCGACGAAGGCGCGGTGCAGCTGGCTGGCGCGCGGGCCGAACCAGAGCTGCGCCTTGAGACTGTAGAGCGTCCACAGCACGGTGCTGAGCAGCACGACGGGCTCGCCGCCGCCGAAGGTGAGATGGCCGACGCCGGCCAGGCTGGAGGCGGCAAGGATCGCGCCGCCGGCCAGGGTCAGGACCAGCGCCATGCCGAAGCCGGGATCGAAGCGCTGGCCGGTGGCGGCGCGCACCGTCAGCGCCGAGACCAGCGGCCCGGCGACCGACACCGCCGCCGCAGTGATCGGGTTGCTGTGCAGCAGGCCGTAGGCGTAGACGGCGAAGAAGCCGCCCATCAGCAGGCCGAGCCCGAGAAAGCGGCCGGCGTCGATGTCGAGCCGCAACGCCCGGCGGCCTTCGACCAGCCACAGCAGGACGCCCAGGGTGAGGCTGGCGACCAGCATGCGCACCGCCGCCAGCGGTACCAGGTCGAAATGGAACAGCAGGACCTTGGTGACCGGCAGGTTGGCGCCCCAGGTCACGCCGACGAACAGCATCGCGGCGAAGGCGCCCAGCAGGTGGCCGCGCGACTGCATCAGCGGCGACGCACGACCTCGTAGCCGACCCGGCAGTCGGGGTAGACGTCCGGCTTCTCGGTCGAGACGCGCGCCTCGACCACGCCTGGCTGGGCCAGGCAGAGCTCGAGGATCGCCTCGACCAGCGTCTCCTGCAGGTTGAAGTGCCGCGACGTCGCCAGGGCGGCGATTCCGTCGTGCACGACGTCGTAGTCGAGCACGTTGGCGATCTGGTCGCCGTGCGCCCTGTCGGCCGGGGCCAGCGCCAGCTCGACGTTGATCACCACGGTCTGCGGCCCGTCGAGCTCGAAGTCGTGGATGCCGATCGAGACCGGCAAACGGAAGTCGCGGATGAAGATGCGGCGCTGCATGTCACGCCTTCCCTGTCTTGCGCGGGGTCTTGGGCGGGATCTGCGGGCGGGCCTGGAAGGCGATGTCGCGCGGCCGGCCGGTGAGATGCTCGCCGCTGTCGACGATCAAGGTGTCGCCGGTGAAGGTCGGCGTGGCGACGATGAAGCGCAGGGCGCGCACCAGGTCGTCGCTGGTCACACCGACGCCCAGCGGGTTCTGGGTGTGCTGCTCGGCGAAGCGCTGGTCGGTCTGGCTGCCGCTGCGCAGGGTGAGGCCGGGCGCGATGCCGGCGACCCGCAGGCGCGGCGCGAAGGCCTGGGCCAGCACCGTGGTCAGGCCCTGCAGTCCGACCTTGGACAGGGTGTAGGTCAGGAAATCGGGGTTGAGGTTGAACAGCTTCTGGTCGAGCAGGTTGACGACCAGGCCGGTCTGGTCGGCCGGCAGTTGGCGCGCCAGCCCCTGCGCCAGCAGCATCGGCGCGCGCAGGTTGACCGCCATGTGCAGATCGAAGTCGGCCGCCGTCGCGGTCGGCGCCCGGTCGAGCTTGAACAGCGAGGCGCTGTTGACCAGGCAGACCAGGCGCACGCCGCGCGCCCGGCACTTGCCGACCAGGGCCTCGGCCTGGCGGGCCGACGACAGGTCGGCGCGCACCGCCATCGCGCGCCCGCCGGCGCGGCCGATGTCGGCGACCGTGCGGCGCGCCTCGGCGGCCGACTGGTGATAATGGACGAAGACGAAGTAGCCGTCGGCGGCCAGCGCCAGCGCCAGCGCCCGACCGATCCGCTTGCCTGCTCCCGTGACGAGCGCGCCCTTCATGCTCTTGTGACCCGAACCGTGACCTCAGACCGGCGGGCTTATAGCACCATCGCTGCGCCGGCGCGGGAGCAATGTCGGAAAGCGCACATGCAAGCAATACCGCACCACGCCGGCCGGCATTTGCGCCTATCGTTGCCGGGACTGCACGATCCACCCGACCCCATGCAGTCGGCCCCGCGCGCCTTCCCCCAAGCAAACCCACCCGGCGCGCGGGGCCATTGCCGCGCCCGACGGCGCTCGCCGCGTCGCAAATTCAAGTCGCCGCTGGCCTCCCGCAAATCTAGCATGCGGCCATGAGCGCTTCGTTCGAGTCCGTCGACTGTGTCGTGGTCGGCGCCGGTGTGGTCGGCCTGGCGGTCGCCCGAGCCCTTGCCCTGGCCGGCCGCGAGGTCGTGGTGGTGGAGGCCGCCGACTCCATCGGCACCGAGACCAGCTCGCGCAATTCCGAGGTGATCCACGCCGGCATCTACTATCCCAAGGGCAGCCTGATGGCGCGCACCTGCGTCGAGGGCCGCCGCCGTCTGTACGCCTACTGCGACGCGCACGGCGTGCCCTACCGCAATTGCGGCAAGCTGATCGTCGCCACCAGCGAGGCCGAGAGCGAGCGGCTGGCCGAGATCAAGGGCCGCGCCGAGGCCAACGGCGTCGAGGGCATGCGACTGCTGTCGGCCGAGGAAGCGATGCGGATGGAGCCCAACCTGCTCTGCACCGCCGCCCTGCTGTCGCCCGCCACCGGCATCATCGACAGCCATTCCTACATGCTGGCGCTGCAGGGCGACGCCGAGGCCAAGGGCGCGATGCTCGCCTTCAACAGCCCGGTGACCGGCGGCCGCGCGGGCGAGTCCGGGGTCGAGCTCGAGGTCGGCGGCGCCGAGCCGCTGCGGCTGCGCTGCCGGCTGGTGGTCAACGCCGCCGGGCTGCACGCGCCTGCCGTCGCGCGCGGCCTGGCCGGCATGCCGGCCGACAAGGTGCCGACCGCCTACTTCGCCAAGGGCAACTATTTCACCCTGACCGGGCGCTCGCCGTTCTCGCGGCTGATCTATCCGGTGCCGGTGCCCGGCGGTCTCGGCGTGCACATCACGGTCGATCTCGGCGGCCAGGCCAAGTTCGGCCCCGACGTCGAATGGATCGACGGAATCGACTATGCCGTCGATCCGCACCGCGCCGACAAGTTCTATGCCGCCGTGCGGCGCTACTGGCCGGCGCTGCGCGACGGCGCCCTGCAGCCCGGCTATGCCGGCATCCGGCCGAAGATCGTGCCACCCGGCGCGCCGGCCCAGGACTTCGTGATCCAAGGCCCGGCGGCGCACGGCGTGCCCGGACTGATCAACCTGTTCGGCATCGAATCGCCCGGCCTGACGGCGTCGTTGGCGCTCGCCGATCACGTCCGCGCCCTGACCAACGCATGAGCGTCCGGGCGGCGCGCCTCGGAAGGCGCGCCGGACTGGGCCTTCTGGCGGCTGGCCTGGTCGGCGCCGCCGGCTGCTCGCCGGCCGACCTGCTCAACGCGACGGTGTCGCGCGACGGCTACGATCTGCTCGCCGACCAGCCCTACGGGCCAGAGTCGCGCCAGACGCTGGATCTCTACCGGCCGCGGACGCCGCGGCCCGACGGCAAGGCCGTCGTGTTCTTCTACGGCGGCTCCTGGGACTCCGGCGCCAAGGGCGACTACCGGTTCGTCGGCCAGGCGCTGGCAGCGCGCGGCTTTGCCGTGGTGATCGCCGACTATCGTCTGTATCCCGAGGTTCGCTTTCCCGCCTTCGTCGCCGACGGCGCCCAGGCGGTCCGCTGGGCGGCCGATCGGCTGGGCGCCGAGCGGCTGTTCGTGATGGGTCATTCGGCCGGCGCGCAGATCGCCTCGCTGCTGATGGCCGACACCGACTATCTCGGCGCCGCCGGCGTCGACCGACTGCGGCTGCGCGGGCTGATCGGCCTGTCCGGCCCCTACGATTTCCTGCCGCTGACCTCGCCGCGGCTGATCGAGATCTTCGGCGGCGCCAACAATCGCGCCATCCAGGCGATCAGCTTCGCGCGGGCGCCGCTGCCGCCCAGCCTGCTGATCCATGGCCTCGCCGACCGCACGGTGTTGCCGCGCAACAGCGTCAACCTCGCGGAAGCCTGGCGGCGCAGCGGCGCGGCGGCGGAGCTGCGCCTCTATCCCGGCGTCGGCCACGCCGAGGTCGTCGCCGCCTTCGCCGACCTGCTCGACGGACGGGCGCCGACGCGGCGGAACGTCGTGGCGTGGATGGATGCCACCTGAGCCGCGCTGCGGAAGTCGAATCCGACTAGTGCCTGCGCGGCGGGTTCGCTAATGCTCGGCACACCATCGAGCGGGGGAAACCAGATGATCAAGACGCGCTTCACCGAGATGTTCGGCATCAAGCATCCGATCGTGCAGGGTGGCATGCAGTGGGTCGGCCGCGCCGAGCTCGCCTCGGCGGTGTCGAACGCCGGCGCGCTGGGCATCCTCACCGGCCTCACCCAGCCGACGCCGGAGGACCTGCGCAAGGAGGTCGCGCGCTGCCGCGAGATGACCGACCAGCCGTTCGGCGTCAACCTGACGATCCTGCCGACCCTGGTGCCGCGGCCCTACGGCGAGTACATCGACGCGATCATCGACTCGGGCGTCAAGATCGTCGAGACGGCGGGCAACAACCCCAAGCCCTTCATGCCCAAGCTCAAGGCGGCCGGCATCAAGGTGATCCACAAGTGCACCTCGGTGCGCCACGGCGTGTCGGCCGAGAAGGCCGGCGTCGACGCCATCTCGATGGACGGCTTCGAATGCGCCGGCCATCCCGGCGAGGACGACGTGCCCAACCTGGTTCTGCTGCCGGCGGCGGCCAACGTGATCTCGATCCCGATGCTGGCCTCGGGCGGCTTCGGCGATGCGCGCGGCCTGGTCGCGGCGCTGGCGCTGGGCTGCGAGGGGATCAACATGGGCACGCGCTTCATGGCGACCAAGGAAGCGCCGATCCACGACAAGGTGAAGCAGGCGATCGTCGCCAGCGACGAGCGCTCGACGGCGCTGCTGTTCCGCACCATGCGCAACACCAGCCGCGTCTACGGCAACTCGGTCGCCAAGCAGGCGATCGAGATGGAGCGCGAGGGCAAGACGATCCAGGAGATCGGCCCGCTGGTCGCCGGCGCCCGCGGCAAGGTGGTCTACGAGACCGGCGACCTCGAGCACGGGATCTGGTCGGCCGGCACCGTCATGGGCCTGATCAACGACGTGCCGAGCTGCAAGGAGTTGGTCGAGCGCATCGTGCGCGAGGCCGAGGAGACGATCCGCGGCCGGCTCAGCCGGGCGGTCGCGGCCTGAACAGGCGCCGCGCGAGCAGGCCGATCAGGGGCGGCGGCAGGCAGGTCGCCGCCACGATCGGCCCGACGCCGGCGAACAGGCATTCCCAGCCGGTGCGCGCGCCCACCAGGCACTCCCACTGGGAGATCGACCAGGCGAGCGACGCCAGCATCAGCGGGCTGGCGAAGGTGGTCGCCAGCCAGACCTTCCAGGCCGCCGCGTTGAGCCCCGGCCGCCACCAGCAGACCGCCGCCGCGACGGCGGCGCTCGCCGCCAGGCTGCTCGACCAGACCAGGACGGCCAGCCCATCGAGGAACGTACCGGCGATCAGGCCGGTCACCAGGCCGCCCAGCACCGAGCCGACGACCAGCGGATGAGCGAGCGCCTTCAAGGTCGCGGCCGGCTCAGCCGGCCGGTCGCCGCCCGAACAGGCGGCGGGCGAGCAGGCCGATCAGCGGCGGCGGCAGGCAGGACAGCGCCACCAGCGGTCCCACCCCTGCCACGATACAGTCCCAGCCGCGGCGCAGCCCCGCCAGGCATTGCCACTGCTCGACCGACCAGCCCAATGCCGCCAGCAGCAGCGGGTTGGCCAGGGTGGCGGCGAGCCACAGCTTCCAGGCGGCCGAATCGAGTCCCGGCCGCCACCAGCAGATCAGCGCCGTCACGGCGGCGTTGGCGGCCAGGACCGTGGTGAACGTCGCGACGTCCAGCACGCCGAGCAGGATGCCGCCGACGAGGCCGGTGACGAGGCCGCCGATCACCGAGCCGACGACGAAAGGGTGGCCGGCGAAAGCCATCCCTAGATCGGCATGATGCCGCGCCGCGGCACCGCTCCGCCCACGGTCGTGGCGCTGATCGGCGCGCCGAGCGCCTTCAGCGCCTCGCGCTGCTGGGCGATCGGGACACGCAGGATGCCTTCCTCGAGTCGTGCCAGGGTCGCGAAAGGCGGCGACGCCAAGGTGCGCGCCATCCACGCCGCGGCGCGCGGCCAACGCGCCGCGTCGATCGTGAAGCGCACCCAGCCGGCGTTGCGGAAGAAGCAGGCCGGCGCGATGTCGGCGAGCGACAGGGCGCCGAAGCGGAAGCCGTCGGCCGGCGCCTCGCTCTCGAGATAGTCGAGCACGCCGGGAACGTCCTCGGCCAGGGTGCGCTCGACCAGGGCGCGGTCGCCCTTCTCGCCCCACACGCTGGGCCGGATGGCGAGCTGGTTGAACAGACGCCAGATGAAGACGTCGCCCATGCGCGTGTCGGCGAACTCCTCGAGCCAGCGCGCGCGGGCACGGTCGCGGATGTCGGCCGGCAGCACCGAAGGCGCCGGCACGAGATCCTCGAGGTACTGGCAGATCACCGACGAATCGCTAAGCACCAGGTCGCCGTCGACCAGCACCGGGATGCGGCGCAACGGGCTGAGCGTCGAGAAGGCGTCTTCGCCGAAGAACGGCACGATGTGGTCGACCTCGTAGGCGATGCCCTTGAGCTCGAGGCAGACCAGCACCTTGCGCACGTAAGGCGACAGGTAGCTGCCGATGACGCGCAGCGGCCTCACACCAGGTTGATCCGGCAGCCGCAGACCTCGACCTGGGCCGGGCCGTGCTTCTTGCCGCGCTTGTGCGCCGCCGCCAGCACGCGCTCGCGGTCGACGACGCGGACGTCGTAGGCCGAGACGCCGGGGCCACGACCGTCGGCGATCGGCACGAAGCGGATCTCGCCGTCGTCGTCGAGCCGGATGATGTCGTCCTGGATCGGTCGCCCGAGAATGCGCGCCCATAGGTCGCCCGCCTTGTCGGGATCCTCGGCCTGGATCTCGACCCCGGCCAGGCCATTGGTGACGTCGGAGCGGGAATGCTTCAGCCAGTCCTTCTCGGCCGGCGGCCACCACAGCGCCGGGTCGACGCCGGACGGCGCGAAGGTGGTGTCGAGCGACAGCAGCACGCCGGCCGTGTCGGAGGGATGGAAGTGCGTGTAGTTGTACTCGGGCAGGTCCTTCTGGGCGACGGCGCGCACGCCGAGGCCGGTGACCCGCTGGCGCTCGGCCTTGGCGTCGGCGACCTGCAGGATCACCATGTAGCCGCCGTCGCCCTTGCGCCGCTCGATGTAGCGGCCGGCCGAGGTGCCGGCCTGGAACGGCGTGACGATCTCGAGGAAGTCGTGGCCGGTCGGGCAGACGACGTTGACCAGGCCCCACTTGGCGACGCCGGGATCGCGATAGGCGACCTCGATGCCGAGGATGTCGCACAGCTCCTCGCGCGAGCTCTCGAGATCCTTGCAGACGAACACGCACTGCCTGAGCTTCATCACATCCCTCCCAATTCTCGTTCGTGGCGTCTATCGTAGCGTCATGCGGACCGTGTGGACCATGGGCTTCGTGGCAGCGGCCGCGCTGTCGTTCTGCTTCCCGGATTTCATCGTCTTCCGGTT
Source organism: Reyranellaceae bacterium (assembly GCA_046349275.1). Taxonomy (GTDB): domain Bacteria; phylum Pseudomonadota; class Alphaproteobacteria; order Reyranellales; family Reyranellaceae; genus Reyranella. Next base: position 231,520 of record JAXMCN010000005.1, read on the forward strand.
CACCCAGGCGACGATCTGGGCGATCGCCCTGGTCGGGCTGGTGCTGCTGAGCGGTCTGGCCGGACAGTTCTCGTTCGCCCAGGGCGCGCTGTTCGGGGTCGGCGCCTACGCCGCCGCGCTGGCCGGCGGCCCGGCCTCGCCCTCGCCCTATCTCGGCCTGCCGCTGGCCGGGCTCGCGGGCTTCGCCGGCGGCTGGGGCCTGGGCCGGGTGACCGGCCGGCACAGCCTGTGGACCCAGGCCCTGGTCACCTATGCCGGCGTCATCGCCTTTCCGCAGCTGCTGCGTTGGCCGCCGATCGCGCGCTGGACCGGCGGCGTGCAGGGCCTCTACCTGGATTTCCCGCCGACGCCGTTCGAGCTCAGCAACGACCGCTGGGCCTTCCTGCTGGCGCTCGGCCTGCTGGCCGGCGGGCTGGCGCTGGCGACCAACGTCGCGGCCAGCCGCTCGGGCCGCGCCGTGGCGGCGGCGCGCGACAACGAGCTGGCGGCCGCGGCGCACGGGGTCGACGTCGCCGCCGTGCGCGCCGCGGTGTGGGGCCTCGCCGGCGCCTATGCCGCGGTGGCCGGCTGCCTGTCGGCCTGGCAGTTCGGCTTCGTCGGGCCGACCGCGTACAATTTCAACCTGTCGGTCCAGATGCTGTTCGGCGTGGTGATCGGCGGAATGCAGTCGCTGGCCGGGGCGGTGATCGGCGGCCTGTTCCTGCAGTTCTTTCCCGACCTGACGGCCGGCCTGGGCAAGGGCCTGTCGGCCCTGCTCTACGCCGGCCTGCTGATCGCCGCCATCGTCGCCATGCCGCGCGGCGTCGCCGGGACGCTGACCGGCCTGGCGCTCAATCCACCTTGGCGCCGGACAGGCGCACCAACTCGCCCCACTTGGCGTACTCGCTCTTGAGGTAGGCGGCGAACTGCTCGGGCGAATCGGGCCGCGGCAGGCCGCCGACGCTGTCCAGCCGGGCCGCGAAGTCGGGCGACTTCAGGGCCTCGCCGATCGCCCGGTTGACCTCGCGCACGAAGGCCGGCGGCGTCCCGGCCGGCGCCAGCAGGCCGATCCAGGCCACCGCCTCGAAGCCCGGGAAGCCCTGCTCGCCGATCGTCGGCACGTCGGGCAGCACGGCCAGCCGCTTGGCCGAGCAGGCGGCCAGGGCCTTCAGCTTGCCCGACTTGAGGTACGGCAGCACGGCGGCCACGGTATCCATGCCGACCTGCACCCGGCCCTCGATCAGGTCGAGCATCGCCGGCGCGCTGCCCTGGTAGGGCACGTGCTCGATCTCGATGCCGGCCAAGCGCTTGAAGTCGACCATGCCGAGATGCGAGATCGTGCCGTTGCCCGACGACGGATGGGTGAGCTTGCCGGGATGCGCCTTGGCGTAGGCGATCAGCTCGGCCACGGTGCCGAACGGCTGCGCGGCGTTGGCGACCAGCACCAGCGGCGCGTCGTAGACGAGGCCGATCGGCGCGAAGTCCTTCAAGGTGTCGTAGGCGACCTTGCTGTAGAGATGCGGGTTGGCGACCAGAGCGGCAAGCGCCGCCAGGGTGATCGTGTCGCCGTCGGGCGCCGCCTTGGCGACCATGCCGAGCGCGATGCTGCCGCCCTGCCCCGGCCGGTTGTTGACGATCACCGGCCGCTTCAGGATCTCGGTGAAGCGCTCGGCCAGCATGCGCGCGACGATGTCGACCGACTGGCCGGGCGGAAAGCCGACGACGATCTGCAGCGGCTTGCCCGACGGGCCTCCCTGCGCCCGGGCGCCGCCGCTGCCCGCCACCGCGGCCAAAATCCCGGCCGCCATCCCTGCCAATTCCCTGCGCTTCATTGGTGTTGCCTCCGGTTACGACATCATCTGGATCATGCGGGCGTCGCGCTTCAGCTCCTCCTCGGTCGGCGGCGCGGTGTCGACGTCGAAGGCGACCCGATGCAGCGGCCCCTGGAAGGCGAACGGCGCGCGATAGCGTCCCGAGACCGGCGCGTTGCGGTCGGCGCCGATGTCGAGCCCGTCGTAGGGCACGCCGACCATGACCTCGTCGAACGCCCGCCGGCCGATCTCCTCGCCGTCGACCAGCAGCCGGCCGACGCCGCGCAGCGGCCGCTCGATCATCTCCATCTCGAAGCGCACGGTCTGGCGGCCGGCCGGCAGCGGCCGGCTCGAGCGCAGCACGTGGCTGCGCGGCGCCAGGCCGATCTCGTAGACCAGATGACCGTCCTGGACGTAGAGCGCGAAGCCGTAGGCGCGCGAGCCGTAGGCGACCAGCACGCCGTCCTCCGTCCCGGTCGGGCGTTCGAGCTTGACCGTGATGACATGGCTGCGGCCGCCGGTGAGCGGTGCCACGTGCGAGCTGATCGGCTGCACCGGCGGGCGGACCTCCCAGTGCGCGTGCTGCGAGGAATGGCGCCGCGATTCGATGATCTTGAGCCAGAAGTTGCGGTCGTCGAGCGGCAGCACGTCGAAGCGCTCGGCCGCGGCGTACCAGAGCGCCTCGAGCTCCTTCACCTTCTCCGGGTAGCGGGCGGCGAGATCGTCCATCTCGTTGAAGTCGCTCGCCGGCCGGTAGAGTTCCCAGCGGTCCTTGTCGAACGGCCGGCCGCGCTTGTGCCAGGCGACGATGTGCCAGCCGTCGGCGTACATCGCGCGCTGGCCGCCGATCTCGTAGTACTGCGCGACGTGCCGCGACGGCACGTCGGGATCGCCGAAGCTGGCGGCGAAGCTCACGCCTTCGATCGGCTTGCACGGCTTGCCCAGCCGCTCCGTGGGCGGCGCGAGTCCGGCCGCCTCGAGCACCGTCGGATAGATGTCGATGGCGTGCGCGTACTGGGGGCGCACCCCGCCGGTCGCCGTCGTGCCGTTCGGCCAGTGCACGACCAGCGGATCGCAGATGCCGCCGAGGAACGTGTACTGCTTGTACATGCGGAACGGCGTGTTGGAGGCCATCGCCCAGCCGCGCGGATAGTGCGGGAAGGTCTCGGGCCCGCCCATCACGTCGTACAGGCCGAGCGCCTCCTCGAGCGACGGCGGCTGGGCATAGGCGGTCAGCATCAGGTTGGGCGTGCCGGTCGGCGTGCCCTCGGCGCTGGCGCCGTTGTCGGAGAACAGGAACAGCAAGGTGTCGTCGAGCTGGCCCAGCTCCTCGAGGGTGGCGACCAGGCGGCCGAGGTTCCAGTCGACCCGGTCGATGACCCCGGCATAGACCTCCATGTAGCGGGCGTAGGCGCGGCGTTCCTCGTCCGACAGATCCGCCCACGGCCGGACGCCTTCGTTGTGCGGCGGCAGGCGGGTGCCGGCGGGCACGACGCCGAGCTCGATCTGGCGCGCCAGCCGGGCGGCGCGGATCTCGTCCCAGCCGGCGTCGTAGCGGCCGCGATACTTGTCGCGGTCGGCGGCGCGGGCGTGCAGCGGGCTGTGCGCGGCGTTGTAGGCGAGGTGCAGCAGGAACGGCTTGTCCGGCGCGATCGCCTGCTGGTCGCGGATGTAGGCGATCGCCCGGTCGGTCAGGTCGTCGGTGAGGTAGTAGTCCTCGCCGCCGCCGACCTGGACCATCGAGTTGCCCTCGTAGAAGTCGTAGGGATGGAAGTAGTCGTTGGAATGGCCGTTGAACCAGTAGCAGCGCTCGAAGCCGCGCTGCGCCGGCCAGTTGTGCATCGGTCCGACCTGGCTCAGCGACTTGGCCGAGTTGACGTGCCACTTGCCCGACAGGAACGTGCTGTACCCGGCCGCCCGCAGGGTCTCCGCCATGGTGCCGGCGTCGGCCCGCAGGTCGCCGCGATAGCCCGGCGTGGCGCCCTCGTAGTCGGCCAGGAAGCCCATGCCGGCCGAGTGATGGTTGAGGCCGGTGAGCAGCGCGGCGCGCGTGCACGAGCAGATCGCCGTGGTGCGGAAGCTGTTGTAGCGCAGGCCGCGTCCGGCCAGGCGGTCGATCACCGGCGTCTCGATCTCGCTGCCGTAGCAGCCGAAGTCGGCGAAGCCGACATCGTCGAGGATCACGACGACGACGTTGGGTCGGCGGCGGCTCATGGCGTTCCCCTTCCTCAGATCACGCCGCGGTCGCGCAGCGCCTGCCGCGCCGCCGCGTCGAGCCCCAGCCCGCCATAGACTTCGTCGTTGTCCTGGCCGAGATCCGGGCCGGCGGTGCGCACGGCGCCCGGCGTGCGCGAGAAGCGCGGCACGACGTTCTGCATGCGCAGCGGCCCCAGGGTGCGGTCGGGCACGGTGACGATCATCTCGCGCGCCTTGAAATGCGGGTCCTCGTAGACGTCCTTGATCGAGTAGACCGGCGAGAAGGTGACCTCATGGCGGGTCAGCGCCTCGGCGATCGCCGGCAGGTCGCGCGCCGCCATCCACTCGGCGATCGCCGCGTCGAGCGAGTCGCGGTTGGCGACCCGGGCCTGGTTGTCGACGTAGCGCGGGTCGGCCGCGAGGTCGGGCCGCTCGATCGCCAGGCACAGGCGCTCGAAGATCGACTGCACCGAGACCGCCATCGACAGCCACTTGCCGTCGCGCGTGGCGTAGATGTTGGACGGCGCCGAGTAGGCGCTGAGGTTGCCCAGGCGCTCGCGCACGACGCCGAGCTGGTCGTACTCGACGGCGAGGAAGTCGAGCACGCGGAACATCGCCTCGGTGGCCGCCACGTCGATCTCCTGCCCGGGCGAGTCGGGATGGCGCAGCCGGTGATAGGCGGCCGACAGGATGCCGAGCGCGCCGAACAGGCCGGCGACGGCGTCGCTCAGCGGATAGCCGAGGTTCATCGGCCCGCCGCCGAACGGCCCGTTCAGGGCGGTGAAGCCCGACATGGCGTCGAAGATGCGCGCGAAGCCCGGGCGCGCCTTGTACGGCCCGGTCTGGCCGAAGCCGGTGACCCGCAGGATGGTGAGCTTGGGGTTGGCCCGCCATAGGGTGGCGGCGTCGAGGCCCCATTTGTCCATCGTGCCGGTCCTGAAGTTCTCCACCAGCACGTCGAACTGCGGCAGCATGCGCAGCAGCAGCTCCCGCCCCTCCTTGGTCCGCACGTCGAGGGTGATGCCCTTCTTGTTGCGGTTGCCGACCTTGAACCACAGCGGCACGCCGTCCTTGTGCGGCGGCAGATGGCGCAGCCCGTCGCGCCCGTCCGGCAGCTCGGCCTTGACCACCTCGGCCCCGTGGTCGGCCAGCAGGGTCGAGGCCAGCGGCCCCGCCACCACGGTCGCGAGGTCGAGAATGCGCAATCCTTCGAGCGGTCCGGCCATTGTGTTTCCTCCGAGTTACTATATAGTTTTAAACTCTATAGTTTGTCGAGTCGGAGGTTCCGCTGCCGGACGTGCACGATGCGCTGCAGACCTATCTGAGCCGCGCGGCGCCGGGCGGGCCCAAGCACGCCCAGCTGCGCGCCGCGCTCGAGCAGGCGATCGACGACGGGCTGTGGCGCGACGGCAGCCGGCTGCCGACCGAGCAGGAGCTGACCGGGCTGGTGCCGTTCAGCCTGGGCACGGTGCAGCGCGCCCTGCGCTCGCTGGTCGAGGAGGGCCGGCTCGAGCGCACCAAGGGCCGTGGCACGTTCGTCAGCGAGCAGCGGCGCGGCATCGCCGAGCCGTTCCTGCACGTGCGCTTCCTCGACGAGTCGGGCACGCGGCCGCTGCCGATCTTCCCCAAGGTTCTGTCGAAGCGGCGCATCGCCGAGCGCGGCCCGTGGTCGGCGCTGCTCGGCCAGCGCGGCGACAACATCCTGCGCATCGAGCGGCTGATACGGGTCGGCGACGAGTTCGACGTGTTCGGCGCCTTCTACATCAACGCCGAGCGCTATCCGGCCTTCGCCGGCAAGTCGGTGCGGGCGCTGGCCGCCGGCAACTTCAAGCTCATGCTGGCGCGCGACTACAATTTGCCGCCGCTGGTCTATCGTAACGTGCTGGAGATCGCCGCCTTCCCGGCCGCGGTTTCGCGGGCGCTCGGGTTGAAGGCCGGCACGGTCGGCGGCATCGTCCGCCTGGTCGCGCACGCCGGTGCGCAACCCCTCTACTACCAGGACCTGTTCGTGCCGCCCAACCGGCGGCAGATGCAGCTTCCCGAGATCGTGCTGCCGACCGGGCGCTAGCCCGGCCGGCGCGACGGCTCACATGCCCTTGAAGACGGGCGCGCGCTTCTCGACGAAGGCGCGGGCGGCTTCCTTGTGGTCCTGCGTCTCGCCGGTGCGGATCATGCGCGCCGCCTCGGAGTCGAGCGCCGCCGACAGGGTGCCCTCCTCGGCCACCTTCATGTTCTTCTTGACGTGCCACCAGGCGACCCTCGGGCCGGCCGCCAGCTTCTTGGCGAAGGCCATGGTCTCGGCCTCGAGGCTGGCGTCGTCGACCACCCGGTTGGCCAGCCCGAGCTTGTCGATCTGCTCGGCATTCAGGATCTCGGCCGTGAAGTACAGCTCGCGCGCCTTGGCGGTGCCGACCAGCTTGTGCAGGAAGTAGTGCGAGCCGAAGTCGCCGGAGAAGCCGACCTTGGCGAAGGCCGTGGTCATGCGGGCGCTGCGGCCGACGAAGCGCATGTCGGCGGCCAGGGCGATCGACAGGCCGGCGCCGGCGGCGACGCCGTTGACCATGGCGATGGTCGGCTTGCCCATCTCGTGCAGCAGTTCGGACACCACCATGCGGCGGCGGATGTCGTGCACCTTGTCCTCGTAGGTCTTCTCGTGGTCGCGGCCGGCCGCCATCGACTTGACGTCGCCGCCGGCGCAGAACGCCTTGTCGCCGGCGCCGCGCACCACGACGCAGCCGATGTCGCGCGTGCCGTCGGCCTCCTCGAGCGCCTCCTGCAGGCCCATCATCATGTCGCGCGACAGGGCGTTCATCGCATCGGGACGGTTGAGCACGATCTTCATGACGCCGTCTTCGACGGATTTCAGCAGGTGAGACATCGGTTTCCTCCGGGATTGCGTCGGGTCGAGGTTGCGGCGAATGTTTCCCAAACGGCGCAGTCGCGCAACGACATTCCGCCTCGCTGAGCGGAACCCGAAAAGGCTCCCGGCATGACCACAGAAACGCGCTACGAGACCCTGCTGACCGAGCTCGAGGACGGCGTGATGACCGTCACCTTGAATCGTCCGGACAAGCTCAACGCCTTCAGCACGACGATGAGCCGCGAGCTCATCGACTTCTTTCACGGCGTCAACGCGCGCGACGAGGTGCGGGCGATCGTGGTGACCGGCGCCGGCCGCGCCTTCTGCGCCGGCGCCGACATCTCGGGCGGCAGCGGCGCCTTCCAGGTGTGGAACGACGGCAGCAAGCCGCAGCGCCGCGACCCGCGCGACTCGATCACCTTGGCGATCTTCAACTGCCTGAAGCCGGTGGTCGCGGCGATCAACGGCGCCGCCGTCGGCGTCGGCATCACCATGTGCCTGCCGATGGACGTCCGCCTGATGTCGAGCGCCGCCCGCATCGGCTTCGTGTTCAACAAGCGCGGCATGGCGATGGAGGCCGGCTCGAGCTGGTTCCTGCCGCGCCTGGTCGGCATGCAGCGGGCCCAGGAATGGGTGATGACGGCCGAGCTGTTCGGCGCCGAGGAGGCGCTTGCCGGCGGCCTGGTGCGCTCGGTGCACGCGCCCGACGAACTCCTGCCGGCGGCCCAGGCGCTGGCCGCCAAGTTCGCCGCCTCGACCTCCTCGGCCGTGGCCGCCGCCGTCAACCGCCGCCTGATGTGGAGCATGCTGGGCGCCCAGGACCCGGCCGACGCGCTGTCGCTCGACCTGCAGTGCGTCGGCTACCTCGCCGCGGGGGCCGACGCGCAGGAAGGCATCAAGTCGTTCTTCGAGAAACGGCCGCCCGCCTTCCCGCTGAAGCCGAGCAAGGACATGCCGCCGTTCGGGCCGTGGGCGGCGGAAAGCTGATTTGCAAAAAGACTCCTTGGAACCCGCACAAGGCGGGCGTCTAATGCGGCGCTAGATGATAGTTGAGTTCGACGCCGCGGTGCTGGCCGGCGAGCGCAAGCCGCTCGAGATCCGGCGGTTGCGCGTCGACGCCCTGGCCGCCGACGACGTGCTGGTGCGCATCATGGCCTCCGGCCTCTGTCACACCGACCTCGAGGTCATCGAGGGCTCCCTGCCCTATCCGATGCCGATCGTGCTGGGCCACGAAGGCGCCGGCCTCGTCGAGGCGGTGGGCAGCGCCGTCACCGAGGTCGCCGTCGGCGACTCCGTCGTCTGCTCGTGGAACCCTCATTGCGGCCAGTGCTGGTACTGCGAACGCGACCAGCCGATCCTGTGCGAGCCGTTCACCCGACACCAGCCGCGCGGCCATCTGCTCGACGGCGGCGTGCGGCTCCGCTGCGACGGCGCGCCGGTGCATCATTTCTCGGTCGTCTCCTCGCACGCGCAATACGCCGTCGTGCCGCAATCGGGCGCCATCCGCGTGCCCAAGGAGATCCCGTTCGACCGCGCCTGCCTGATCGGCTGCGGAGTGATGACCGGCGTCGGCGCGGCGGTGCGCCTGGCCCGCATCGAGGCCGGCGCCAGCGTGGCGGTGATCGGCTGCGGCGCCGTCGGCCTGAACGCCCTGCAGGGCGCGCGTCTGGCCGGCGCCGGCACGGTGATCGCCGTCGAGCGCGCCGCCGACCGCCACGACCTGGCGCGCACCTTCGGCGCCGACCTGGTGACCGGCCTGCCCGGCGAGGACGTGATCGAGACCGTGAAGCGCGCGACGGCCGGGCGCGGTGCCGACTACGTGCTGGAGGCCGCCGGCAGCGCCGGCGCCTTCGCGCTGGCCGCCGAACTCACGCGACCAGGCGGCCAGCTCGTGTTCCTCGGCAAGGTCAACGTCGCCGAGCCGGTCGCCTTCCGCTGGGGCGCCCTGATGGGCGAGAAGCAGATCACCCGCTCGAGCTACGGCGGCGCCCGGCCGCGCCGCGACTTCCCGTGGCTGGCGCGCTGCTACCTCGAGGGCCGGCTGAAGCTCGACGAGCTGATCACCAGCCGCCTGCCGCTGGGGCGGATCAACGACGGCTTCGACGCCATGCGCCGCGGCGAGGGAATCCGCACCGTGGCGCTGCCGTGGACCGACTGACAAGCAAGACCTGAACAAGGGGAAACGATCATGCCCAAGCTGCTCACCGAGGACGCCGTCGCCCAGTACAATCGCGACGGCTTCTACTTCCCGATCGACATTCTGTCCGAGGCCGTGATGCGCGACCTGCGGGGCCGGCTGGAGGCGCACGAGGCGCGCAGCGGCGGCCCGATCCAGGGCAACCAGCGGCACAAGGCGCATCTCTACCTGACCTGGCTCTACGACCTGGTGCGCCATCCCCGCATCCTCGACGCCGTCGAGGACGTGCTGGGTCCCAACCTGTTCTGCTGGAGCACCAGCTTCTTCATCAAGGAGCCGTCCGATCCCGGCTTCGTGTCGTGGCACCAGGACGCTACCTACTGGGGCCTGAGCTCGCCCGACGTCATGACGGTGTGGCTGGCCTTCACCCCGGCCAACCTCCTGAACGGCTGCATGAAGTTCGTGCCCGGCTCGCATCGCCTGCAGCTCGAGCATCGCGACACGTTCGACCAGAACAACCTGCTGAGCCGCGGCCAGGAGATCGCCGTCAAGGTCGACGAGTCCAAGGGCGTCGACGCCATCCTCAAGCCCGGCCAGGCGTCGCTGCACCACGTCCTGCTGGCGCACGCCTCGGAACCGAACAAGTCGAACGACCGCCGCATCGGCTTCGCCATCCGCTACGTGCCCACCTACGTGAAGCAGGCGGTCGGCGCCGAGGACAGCGCCACCCTGGTGCGCGGCGTCGACACCTACAATTACTTCGAGCACGAGCCGCGGCCGACCGCGGATTGCGCGCCCGAGGCGATGGCGGCCCACGCCGCGATCACCGGCCGCCAGGTCCAGGTCCTGTACCGCGGCACCGGCAAGAGCGAGTTCCGCGCCTGACGCGGAGCCGAGTGGCGTAAGCGTTCGCGTTGCACGAGCGAGGTCACGACGAAACACAAACGTCCGGCGCATCAACAAAAAATCAAAGCCGGACCTTCAAGGGGGAAACGACATGGACATGCTATCCGGCATAGGGCTGCTGCTCGCCTTCCTGGTGGTGGTGGTGGCGATCATCCGCGGGCAGAGCCCGATCATCATGCTGCTGCTGCTCGCCATCGTCTGGGCGCTGCTCGCCGGCATCGGCATCAACGACATCCAGGCCAAGGTCATCCAGGCCGGCGGCGTCACCTTCGCCAGCGCCGTCATCATCATCGTGTTCGGCGCCTGGTTCGCCCAGGTGCTGATCCAGACCGGCATCGCCGAAAGCGTGATCCGCTCGGCCGTCGAGCTGGCCGGCGACCGGCCGCTGGTCTCGGCGATGACGGTCACCCTGGTGACCGCGATCCTGTTCAGCTCGATGTACGGGGTCGGCGCGGCGATCGCCATCGGTGTCATCGCGCTGCCGATCCTGATGAGCCAGGGCATCCCGCCGCGGCTCGCCGCCCCGGTTTTCACCATGGGAATCGGCGCCGGCACCATGGTCAACCTGGTGCAGTTCGGCACCTTCCAGAAGCTGTTCCCCGGCATCGAGTACGGCGGCAAGCACCTGACCTACTGGACGGTCGGCGCCTGCGTCTACGTGCTGTGCGCCTGGCTGATGACCGCGACCGTGCTGCGCCGCACCGGCGTCCGCCAGATGGCCTCGGTCGACGCGGCCGGCGGCGCGCCGGTACGCCGCCGCACGCCCTACTACACCTACATCGTGCCGATCTTCCCGGTGCTGATGATCGTCGTCGCCAAGTGGGACATCATCCCGACCTTCCTGGTCAGCATCGTGCTGGCGCTGGTCCTGACCTGGAAGGACCGCAGCCTGCAGGGCCACGTCAACCTGTTCAACAAGACCTTCTTCGACGCCTTCCCGGACATCGCCACGATCGCCGCCCTGTGGACGATCTGCGGCATGATCATCGTCTGCGGGCAGATGCCCCAGGTGTCGGCGGCGCTGAAGCCGATCTTCGGCCCGATCCTGCCGCACACGCCGCTGCAGGCCGCCATCTTCTTCGGCCTCCTGGGCGGCATCGGCAGCATCTATCGCGGACCGCTGGTCGTGATCGGCACCGGCGCCGCCGTGCTCGCCCTGGTGCTGGCCAACAAGGAGCTACCGATCCCGCTCCTCTACTCGCTGTGGCTGGCGCCGACGGTCATGCAGGGCAGCGTCGACCCGACCAACTCCTGGACCCTGTGGACGATCGGCTACACTAAGATCTCGCACGGCGAGTTCCTCAAGACGGCGCTGCCCTTCGGCTGCTTGATGGTGGCGCTGAATTCGGCCATCGCCTACTTCATGCTCGCGGCTTAAGGGCGATCATGGAACGCAAGGCGTACCGCATCGGGATCGACGTCGGCGGGACCTTCACCAAGGCGGTCCTGATCGACAACGCGACGCACGAGGTGGTCGGCCGGTACTCCGTGCTGACCACTCACGCCGACGAGCGCGGCGTGGCCAAGGGCGTCGTCGAGGTGTTTCGCAACGTCCTCGACCGCTCCGGCGTCGATCCCGCCGACGTGATCTTCCTCGCCCACAGCACCACGCAGGCGACCAATGCCCTGCTCGAGGGTGACGTCGCGCCGGTCGGCGTCGTCGGCATGGCGAGCCGGGTCGAATCCCTGCTGGCGCGCGGCCAGAGCCGGATCGGCGAGATCGAGCTGGCGCCCGGCCGCTTCCTGCGGCCGAGCCACCGCTTCGTCACCACCGAGACGCTCGACGAGGCGAGCGCCCGCGCCGTCGTCGAGGAGCTGCGCGGCGAAGGCGCCAAGGTCGTCGTCGCCAGCAGCGCCTTCGGCGTCGACGACAATTCCTGCGAGGAGACCGTCCGCCACGCCGCGGTCGGCGCCGAGCTGGCGGTGACCTGCGGCCACGAAATCTCCAAGCTCTACGGCCTGACCACGCGCACCCGCACGGCGGTGATCAACGCCAGCATCCTGCCCAAGATGATCGACACGGCGAGCATGACCGAGGCCAGCGTGCGCGAAGCCGGCATCCGCGCGCCGCTGATGATCATGCGCGGTGACGGCGGCGTCATGGACATCCAGGAGATGCGCCGCCGGCCGGCCATGACCATGCTGTCGGGACCGGCCGCCAGCGTCGCCGGCGCGCTGATGCATCTGCGCGTGTCGGACGGCATCTACTTCGAGGTCGGCGGCACCAGCACCAACATCGGCGTCATCCGCAACGGCCGGCCGACCGTCAAGTACGCGAGGGTTGGCGGCCACGAGACCTACGTGAACTCGCTCGACGTGCGGGTGATCGGCATCGCCGGCGGCAGCATGGTGCGGGTGCGCGACGGCAAGCTGGTCGATGTCGGGCCGCGCAGCGCGCACATCGCCGGCCTGCCCTACGCCGCCTTCGCCGAGCCGGCCACGTTCGTCGGCGCCACGGTCGAGTTCTTCCAGCCCAAGCCGGACGACCCCGACGACTATGTCGCCATCCGCACGGCCGACGGCACGCGCTACGCGATCACCAACACCTGCGCCGCCAACCTGCTCGGCTTCACGCGGCCCGGCCTGCACGCCCACGGCAATCCCGAGGCGGCGCGCGCCGCCATCGCGCCGCTCGCCGCGCTGCTCGGCTGCAGCCCCGAGGATGCGGCGCGCCGGATCCTCGAGATCGCCACCGACAAGGCGATCCCCGTCGTCGAGCAGCTGGTCGAGGAATACGGGCTCGACCGCGACCAGGCGATCCTGGTCGGCGAGGGCGGCGGCGCCGCCGCCCTGATCCCCTTCGCCGCCGAGCGCATGCGCCTGCAGCACACGATCTCGCGCGACGCCGAGGTCATCTCCTCGATCGGCGTGGCGCTCGCCCTGGTGCGCGAGACCGTCGAGCGGGTGATCCCCAATCCCCGGCCGGAGGACCTCAAGGCGATCAAGCGCGAGGCTTTCGACGCGGTGGTCCGCCTGGGCGCCGCCGCCGAGAACGTCGAGGTCACGATCGAGGTCAACCCGCACACCCAGCGGGTGCGCGCCACCGCCATGGGCGCCTCCGAGATGCGCGCCCGCACCCAGACCGAATCGATCGGCGAGGACGAGGCGCGCGCCATCGCCGCGCGCTCGATGGGCGTCGACGCCGCGACGACCCGGGTCGCCGCCGCGACCGACCGCATGCGGGTCATCCAGGGCACGGTCACCGAGAAGTACCTGAAGTTCTTCAAGCGCACGCGCTCGCCGGTGCGCGCCGTCGACCTCGAGGGCGTGATCCGGGTCCAGCGTAGCGACGCCAAGGTGCTGGGCACCGAAGCGCGGCACGGCTTCGACCAGCTCAAGCGCTTCTGGGAGGAGACGACGATCTACAACGGCGACAGCGTCATCGCGCCGGACATGTTCGTGATCGTCGGCGGCCAGGTCGTCGACCTGAGCGGCATCGTCTCGCTCGACCAGGCGACGGCCGTGGCGCGCAGCGAGCTCGAGGGCCTCGCGCCCGAGGCGCCCGTCGTGTTCATCGGCGTCGCCGGGGCGCGCAAATGACGACCTTGCGCGAAATCGTGGCGCTCCAGGTCGGGCTGCGCCGCCTGGACGGCGACCGACGCGCCGCCCGGTTGCCGGCCGCGGATCGCCGGACCCTGGTCCGGGGCGCCCTGACGATCGGCCGCGAGGCGGCCCATCAGGTCCAGGCGCGGCACGGCAACCTGACCGTCGGCCGTCTCGCGGCGGCCCTCGGCGTGGCGGTCGAGGAAAGCTGGGAGGAAGGCGGCTGGGGCAGCGTCACGGTATTTGCCGACTATACGCCGCGACCGCCCAAGGCGACCCTGTACCTGCGGGCGATCGGCGGCCTGCAGCGCCTGCTGCGCAGCGCCGACCTGCGGCCCGCCTTCCTGGCGCACGAGCTGTTCCATCACTGGGAAGGCCAGCATCCCGAGCTCGCGCCGGCCCGCCGGTTGAGGATCCCCGCCTGGTCGCTCGGGCCGCTGCGCCGCACGACGGCCCTCGCCAGCCTGTCCGAAATCGCCGCCGACGCCTTCGCCGAGGAACTGCTGGGCGCTCGCCATCCGGCCGGGCTGCGCGAGGCGTTGACAGACTGACGGCACGCGCGCCAGTGTGCCGGTGCTGCCGCAGGGCGCATCGGCGATCGGCCGAAGGGGCTATGCCCACCTGCTCCGTGCCAACCCTCTGCGCCCATGTCGAACCTCGAGAATCTCCGCAAACAGGCCAAGCTCTTCCTGCGCTGGCATCGCGACGGCCATCGTCCGGTGGCGGCGCAGATCCGCGCCTTCCTGCCGCGCTACGCCCGACTCGACGACCGCGCCGTGATGGCGGCGCCGTTCCGGCTCGGTGACGCCCAGGAGTTGGTGGCGCGGCAAGCCGGGTTCGCGAGCTGGCAGGCGCTCAAGACAGGACTGCAGACCATGACCGACACGCCCGCTTCCGCGAGCCCGACGCCCTTCCGCCATCCGGCCGAGCCGCAGCTCTACGTCGCCGACTTCGAGGCGGCCTGCGCCTACTACACCGAGCGCCTGGGCTTCGAGATCGTCTTCACCTATGGCGAGCCGGCCTTCTATGGCCAGATCCGGCGCGGCCAGGCGGTCCTCAACCTGCGCCTCGTGCGGGCGGCGGTCTGGGCCGAGGACATTCGCGAGCGCGAGGAACTGCTCGCCGCCGCCATCCCGGTGGGCGACGCCGCGGCGATCCGCGCGCTGTTCGTCGAGTTCAAGGCGCGCGACGTCGACTTCTTCCGGCCGCTGAAGCAGGAGCCGTGGGGCGCCCGCACCTTCGTCGTGCGCGATCCCGACGGCAACCTGCTGCTGTTCGCCGGCACGGCCGGCTGATCAGCGCAGGGAAGCGACCAGGGCGCGCGCGATCGCGGCCGGCGGCTTGCCGTCGGACCGGTACCAGGTCGGTGTCCAGTTCAGCGCGCCCAGCAGCTGCAGGCGCCACAGGCTGCGGTCGGTGCCGTGCGGCAGCGGCAGGTCGGCCACCAGCGCCGCGAAGCGCCGCTCGTACCCGTCGCGCAGCACAACCAGCCGGCGCCGCAGCCGGGCCTCGAGCCGGCGCAGCTCGGCGGTCATGACGGCGGCATGCGCGGTGTTCGAGAGCAGCGACGTGAGATGGGCGGCGCAGGCCGCCTCGAGCCGCTCCCAGGGCCCCGTCTGCCCGCCGACCGCCTCGTCGACGGCGCGTGCGATCTCGGCGACACCGGCCTCGTAGACCGCTGCGATCAGGTCGTTCTTCGAGTCGAAGTGATAGTAGAGCGAACCGGCGAGCATGCCGGCGCGGCCGGCGATGTCGCGCATCGAGGTCGCCTCGAAGCCGCCCTTGGCGAACAGGCGGGCCGACACCGCCAGGATCCTGTCACGAGACATGCAGGACGCAGCTTACCACCAAACACCTCACCGGACCGCGAGCCTCCAGGCGCCTTCATGAGCGCACGTGGACGCGCGCGATCCAAAGGCCATCCTGTCACCAAACACTTGTTTGGTCAGGGACCCGACGCTAGCCTGCGGCGCATGGCCTATGTCTTCGATCTCGGCAACCCCGCCACCAACGCCAACCCCTTCCCCGAGTTCGCCCGCCTGCGCGCCGACGACCCGGTGCACTGGTCGCCGGCGATGAAGGCGTGGATCGTGACGCGCTACAACGACGTCCGGCAGATCGCGCTCAACAACCGGCAGATCTCGGCCGACCGGCTGACGCCGTTCTTCAAGACCAATCCGGAGTATCAGCGCGGGAGCATCGAGAGCCTGGTGCGCTATCTCAATCACTGGATGGTGTTCCGCGACCCGCCCGACCACACGCGCCTGCGCCGCCTGTTCAACAAGGCCTTCACCCCGACCTCGGTCGCCAACCTGCGTCCCAACATCGAGGACATCGTCGGCCATCTGATCGACCGCATGCAGGCCAAGGCCGGCCGCGGCGAGCCGGTCGACTTCATCGCCGACTTCGCCTATCCGCTGCCGGCCTCGGTGATCATGGACCTGCTGGGCGTGCCGCGCGACGACCTCGAGCGGGTCAAGGTCTGGTCGGACGACATCGCCCTGTTCATCGGCACCGCCCAGGTCGCCGGCAACAAGTACCTGCGCGCCGAGGGCGGCGCCCGTGCCATGTCCGCCTACTTCCGCGCGCTGGTCGAGGACCGCACGACCCGGCCGCGCGACGACATGATCAGCCAACTCGTGCTGGCGCGCGACGACCGCGACGCGCTCAGCACCGACGAGATCATCGGCACCTGCATCCTGCTGCTGTTCGCCGGCCACGAGACCACGACCAACCTGATCGGCAACGGCTTCCTGTACTCGATGCGCCATCGCGGTGAATGGGAGCGGCTGCGCGCCGCCCCGTCGCTCGCGGCATCGGCCGTCGAGGAGTGGCTGCGCTACGACGGCCCGTCCGGCGCGCTCGCCCGGATCGCCGCCGGCGACCTGGAAATCGCCGGCAAGACGATCCGCCAGGGCCAGCGCGTCTTCGCCTTCGTCAACTCCGCCAACCGCGACCCGGAGGCCTTCGAAGATCCCGAGCGCTTCGACATCGGCCGTACGGGCAATCCGCACATGACCTTCGGCCACGGTATCCACTTCTGCCTCGGGGCGCCGCTCGCCCGCCTCGAGGCCGAGATCGCCGCCATCCGCCTGGTCGAGCGGCTGCCCGAGATCAGGCTTTCCGCCGGCGAGCCGGAATGGCACGATTCGTTGATTCTGCGCGGCGTGAAGAGCCTGCCGGTCGCGCTCGGCTAGGGAGAGATCGCATGGCATCCGGCATTCGCGACAAGGTCGCCATTCTCGGCATGGGCTGCACGCGCTTCGGCGAGCATTGGGACAAGGGCGCCGAGGAGCTGATGGTCGCAGCCTTCCAGGAAGCGCTGGGCGACGCCGGCATCGAACGCAAGCAGGTCGATGCCGCTTGGCTGTCGACCTGTCTCGACGAGGTCAACGTCGGCAAGTCCGGGCTGCCGCTGTCGGAGACCCTGCGCCTCGACTACATCCCGGTCAGCCGGGTCGAGAACTACTGCGCCTCGGGCTCCGACGCCTTCCGCTCGGCCGTGTATGCCGTCGCCGCCGGCGCCTGCGACATCGCCCTGGCGCTCGGGGTCGAGAAGCTGAAGGACACCGGCTTCGGCGGCCTGCCCGGCCTCAGCGTCGGCAGCGGCGCGCCGCTGTGGTGGGCCAACCTGACGGCGCCCGGCAGCTTCGCCCAGCTCGCCTCGGCCTATCGCGCCAAGCACGGCGTCAGCCGCGAGGACCTGAAGCGCGCCATGGCGCACATCTCGGTCAAGAGCCACGCCAACGGCGCGAAGAATCCCAAGGCGCATCTGCAGCGGCCGATCAGCGAGGCCGACGTGCTGAACGCGCCGCTGATCGCCGATCCGCTCGGTCTGTACGATTGCTGCGGCGTGTCGGACGGGGCGGCGGCCGCGATCGTCACGACGCCGGAGATCGCCCGCGCGCTCGGCAAGCGCGACCTGGTCACGGTCAAGGCGCTGCAGATCGCCGGCTCGAACGGCGTCGAGGAGCAGCACAACACCTGGGACGGCAGCTACTTCGCCACGGCGCGGGTCGCCGCCCAGCGCGCCTATCGCGAGGCCGGCATCGAGCGGCCGCGCGAGCAGCTCAGCCTGGTCGAATGCCACGACTGCTTCTCGGTCACCGAGCTGGTGACCCTCGAGGACCTCTACATCTCGCCCGAAGGCGGCGCCGTGAAGGACGTGCTCGACGGCTTCTACGATGCCGACGGCCAGGTGCCGTGCCAGATCGACGGCGGCCTCAAGTGCTTCGGCCATCCGATCGGCGCCTCGGGCATCCGCATGCTCTACGAGATGTACCTGCAGCTGCAAGGCCGCGCCGGGGCCCGCCAGCGCCCCGACGTGCGGCTCGGGCTGACCCACAATCTCGGCGGCTTCCCGGCGCGCAACGTCTGCTCGGTGGCGATCGTCGGCGCCCTGGGGGCCTGAGCCCGTGCGGGCGATGATCTGCCGCCGGTGGGGCGGCCCGGAGGACCTCCGGCTCGAGGAGGTCGCTTCCGAGCCGCTCAAGGCGGGACAGGTGCGCATCCGGGTCAAGGCCGCGGGGGTCAGCTTCGCGACCACCCTGGTGATCGCCGGCAAGTACCAGCGCCGGCCGCCCTTTCCGTTCGCGCCCGGCACCGAGGTGTCGGGCACCGTGATCGAGGTCGATGCCGCCTGCCGCCGCGTCCAGGTCGGCGACGAGGTCGTGGCCGTGCTCGACTGGGGCGGGCTGGCCGAGGAAGCGGTCGCGCACGAGGTCAACGTCTTTGCCAAGCCGAAGACCGTGAGCTTCGTCGAGGCGATCCAGCTCGCCATCTCCTATCCGACCTCGGCGGCGGCACTGACCTGGCCGATGGCGCTCGACGTGCAGAGCGGCCACACTCTGCTGGTGCATGCCGCGGCCGGCGGCGTCGGCATGGCGGCGGTCGAGATCGGCAAGCTGCTCGGCGCCACCGTGATCGCCACGGCCGGCGGCGCGCGCAAGACCGACTTCGTGCGGTCGCGCGGCGCCGACCACGTCATCGACTACAGCACAGGCGACTTCCGCGACGAGGTGCTGCGGCTGACCGGCGGGCGCGGCGTCGACCGGGTCTACGATCCCGTGGGCGGCGAGGTGTTTGCCCAGTCGCTGCGCTGCATGGCGGTCGAGAGCCGCATCTGCCCGATCGGCTTCGCCGGCGGCACCATCCCGCAGATCCCGGCCAACATCCTGCTGGTCAAGACGATCGCCGTGATGGGCTTCAACTACGGCTACTATGTCGGCTGGAGCCCGCACGACGCGCGCTTCGAGCAGGGCGAGCGGGTGCTCGCTCTCATGGAACGCATCCGCGGCTGGTGCGAGCAGGGCCTGTGCCGGCCGCATGTCGATCGTGTCTTCCATCTCGACGAGGCAGCGCTGGCGATGCGGGCGCTGCTCGAGCGCTCGGTGACCGGGCGGGTGGCGATCACCCTCGACGGCTGACCCTTGACCCCTCCGCCCGCTTTCGCGGGCACCTCCCCGCGCTCACGCGCAGGGAGGAGCTGAATCCTCCCCACGCGCAGCGTGGGGAGGTGTCGGTGTCTTACGCCGATGGAGGGGTCAAGAGCGCAACAGGCTGCCGTAGTCCGATACCGTCGCCCGCACGCCCGCCGTGCGCAGGCAATGCCACAGGCTGGCCTGGTTGGCCGAGACCACCGGCCGCTGCAGGTCGTGCTCGAGCGCCTCCAGGATCGCGACGCAGCGAAAGCCGGTGCCGGCGATCAGCACGCCGTCGGCTTCGGCCGGGCAGGCGGCGCGGATCTGGCGATACAGCGCCTCGACGTCCTGCTCGAAGCCCAGCCCGGCGCCCACCAGGTCGCCCGGCGGCAGTTCGCGCCAGCCGCGTCCCGGGTCGTAGCGATGGTGGCCGGCGGTCGCCAGCCCGTGCGCCGCGTAGTAAGCGAGGCCGGCCACCACCGTCTCGTCGTTGAACCACGGCGGCAGCACGAGGAACGGCCGCCGCACGCCGCTGGCGTGCAGCGCCGCGCGCGTGTCCTGGCCGTTGGTCGTGAGGAAGGTGCCGGGCCGCAGCAGCGGCGCCAGGCATGCGACGCTGGCCTCGTCCCAGCCGGCGCCGCCGACCAGGCTGCTCGAGCTGTGCGCCAGGGTGACCGCGGCCAGCGGCATGGCGGCGAACTGCCGGCAGCCGCGCACCAGGTCATCGGCCGGTTCGACGCCTGGATCGACAGCCGCGCGGTCGGCCCGCCAGGTCAGCCACGGCGCCCGGGCGGTGACCCGGGCGGCGTGCACCGCACGCCGGGCGGCAGCATCCGCCCACTCGGCCTCGGGCACCGCCTCGTTGCCGACGATGAACATGCCGATGCGCGCCCGCCACCCCCAATGGTCGTTGGCCCGGCCGTTGCCCTGCGGGCTCACTTGAAGCTCCAGCGCATGCCCTGCTCGGGCACGACGAAGCGCACGCCGAGGTCGTTGCCGGCCTCGAGCTCCTGCAGCATCTGCTTCTGCGGCTGCTCGCGGCCGAGCGCGTACTTGATGTGGCTGACGATCACCGGCAGGCCCTGCAGCGCCTTGCCGCCGGCCTTGGTGTCGAGGGCGCGCAGCTCGCCGAGCAGCCAGCGCGGCGTCAGGTGGCCGAACAGCAGGGTGTCGGGCCGGTCGCTGGTGTACGAGGTCTCGATCAGGATCGCCTTCAGCTTCTTCTGCCGCACGCGCTCGGCCACCGCGCTCCATACGTCGGCCAGGCGGCTGCCCTTCTCGACCGTGTCCGGCCCGGTGTCGCCGAAGCACAGCACCGAGTGGCCGGCGCTCTCGATCAGGAAGGCGGTCGATTCGACGCCGCCGTGGCTCAGCGGATAGGCGGTCACGGTCATCGCCGTGTCGGCGAGCGGCGTCGCGGTGTTCGGCGCCAGGTCCTGCACCGCGTACTTCTTGAGCTGGGGCGCCTTGCCGCGGTCGGTCATGTTCGGCCAGGCGCGCCAGTTGAAGTACGTATCGACGAGGTCGTTGGCGACCGACGGCAGGGCGTAGATCGGCTTCTTGCCGTCGTCGGGCGAGGCGACGATCAGGCCGGCGACGTGGTCGAGATGGGCATGGCTGATCAGGTAGCCCTTGATCACCGAGGTCAGCACGTAGCCGACGCGGCTGAACGCCGAATCGGCCGGCACCGCGATGCCGGCCAGGGCGCCCTTCTCGTCGGCCACCTTCAGCCCGTTGACCAGGGTGCCGGCCTCGCAGGTCACGGCCCGCGGATCGCCCGCCGGATGGATCAGCCAGGCGCTGAGATTGCCGTCCTGGATGCCGCCCAGGGCGCCCAGCGCCACGACCTCGAAGCCCTGCGCCGCGGCCGGACGGACGTCCGGCAGCACAACGGCCGCCGCAAGGGCGACGGCCGCGATCGTGGTACGCATCATGATCCCCCGAAACGAGTGTCCGGGAGGAGCTTAGCTCATTTCCGGGTCAGCGGACCGCCGAACTTGCAGTAGCCGTCGAGCAGGATCTTCGACTCGCCGCCCTTGACCGAGCCGACGACATCCATGGCGCCGCCGCCGCCGACTTCCGCCTTGGTCTTGAACGCGCTGCCGGCATCCTTGGTCGCCGTGAAGTTGCGCTGCGGCCGGCCTTCTTGCTGGAACAGGCCCTTCACGGTGTTGCCCTCGACCGTGACGTTGATCGTCATCTTGTAGGTCGGGCACTTGAGCTGCCCGGTACGTTGACGCCGTTGCCGGTCCAGGTATAGGCGGCGGACTGCGCCATCGCCGCGCCGGTTAGTCCGATCGCGGCCAGCACGACCGCGGCCAGCCCCGCGACCCCTGCGATCCTCGACATCCCCTCGGCATCCCCACTGCGCTCCTCTAGAAATGATCACGGATCGCCTCGAGCACGGCCTGCGGCTTCTCCTGCCCCAGCGCGTGCCCGGCCCCGGCAATGCGCCGCAGCTTCGCGTTCGATATCGCCTTTTTGAAGGGCGTCGCCGTAGGCCGGCGCAATCAGCGCGTCCTCGCGGCCCCACAGGATCAGGGTGCGCGCCGATCCGGTGCAGGCGATCGGCAGGCGCTCATCCGGATCCGGAAACCAGGCCGCCGGCCATGCCGAGGCGGCGGCGTTCATCACCAGGATCGCCAGGTCTGGCCGGTCAGGCGTTGCCGGAGCGTGTTGCGCGTTTTCTATACGGGCGCAGGCCGTGCCGTAGTAGCTGGGTGAAGCGGCCGTCGAAGCACGGTTGCGCGCGAAGCCGGCTGGCGCCAGCAGGCAGAGCTTCGACCTCGGTGCGGGCGACGGCGGCCATCTCGGCGGCGATCATGCCGCCCATCGAAGACCGACGACGATCGGCCGGTCGAGGTCGCAGGCGGCCAGCATGTCGAGCGCGTGCAGGGTGACGTCGAGCATGTCGCGCAGCTCGTCCTCGCCCTGCGAGCGGCCGCAGCCGGGCAGCAGCGCGGCGCCACCGACGCGGTAGCGCGTGGCGA
Organism: Reyranellaceae bacterium; assembly: GCA_046349275.1. GTDB lineage: Bacteria > Pseudomonadota > Alphaproteobacteria > Reyranellales > Reyranellaceae > Reyranella. The sequence goes on from JAXMCN010000005.1 coordinate 253,362, forward strand.
GCGCCAGCAGCGGATCGTTGGGCAAGCAGGCCGCCGGCGCCGTGCAGGTAGAACAGGTCGCGCACGCGCTTCTTCTTGCGCGCGTCGGGGGCCGCTTCGACGACCTCGATGCGCGGCCGCGCGGCCCGACCTTGATCAGGCGCGCTCATTCCGCGGCCACCTTGAGCGGCACGCGCGCGGTCGCCCATCGGATGCACCCAGAAGCGGGTCGTCGGTCGTTCCACTCCGGCCACAGGTTGCGCAGCTTGGGTATCACCTTCTCGGCGAACAACCGGGTCGAGTGGCGCACCTTGTCGTCCGGCATGTCGCCGAGATGCAGCAGGCAGAAGACGTTGCCGACGCGCAGGGTCTTGATCATCTCCTCCACTGCTGGCGCACCGTCTCGGGCGAGCCGGCGATGACGTAGCGGTTCTCGGTCAGGTCCTTCCAGGTTCGCGCCGGGATAGCTGCGCGCCGCCGCCCGGGTGAACTGCGACAGCGCCCCGGTCTGGATCGTCTTCACCGTGCGGTGAAGCCCGGCGCGTCGGCGAAGCCGGAGCAGACGCAGGCAGCGACGTAGCTGAGCTGACGTGCGGCCAGTAGAGCTTCTCGGCCTGGCGTCGGTGTCGGCGACGTGCAGATCACCTGGGCGAAGCCGGCGCGATACGGCGATCTCGTCGACGCCGCGTTCGGCGACCCGCTTCCAGTAGCCGTCCATCAGCAGCTTGGCGCGCATGTAGCCGAGGTAGCTGAGGTAGAGTACATAGGTGCTGTCGCAGAAGTCGTAGGTCTCGACCGAGCCGCCGCCGGGAATGAAGATCGGCGGCGCCGGCCGCTGGATCGGCTTGGGCCAGCAGTTGACGTAGCGCAGCTTGGTGTAGCGGCCGTTGAAGGCGAACGGCTCGTCGGCCGCCCACGCCTTGCGGATCAGCTCGTGCGCCTCGGCGTACTTCTCGCGGGTCAGCGCCGGGATCGTGCCGTAGGCGTAGTTGGTGTCCATCGAGGTGCCGACCGGGAAGCCGGCGACCAGCCGGCCGCCCGACAGCACGTCGAGCATGGCGAATTCCTCGGCGACGCGCAGCGGCGGATTGTACAGCGCGATCGAGTTGCCGAGCACGACCAGGGCCGCCTTCGAGGTGCGCCGCGTGAGCGTCGCCGCCATGATGTTGGGCGACGGCATCAGGCCGTAGGCGTTGGCATGGTGCTCGTTGACGCCGATCCCGTCGAAGCCGACCTGCTCGGCGAACTCGAGCTGGTCGAGATACCGGTGATAGACGCCGTGGCCAACCGCGGGTTGGCATGCGGTTGGGCAGGTCGACCCACACCGAGCGATGCTTCGGTGAAGTCGTCCGGCATGTGCGGCCAGGGCATGAGATGGAACCAAGTGAACTTCATGGCGCGGTCTCCCTTCCCTAGCGGCCCGTGAACTGCGGCTCGCGCCCGAGGAAGGTCTTGATCCTCCTTCATGTCCTCGGTCTGCATCAGCGGCAGCCGCAGGAAGACGTGGTGCACGTGCTCGTTGAACGGCTCGTTCCAGCCATGCGCATCATGCGCTTGGCCGCCTGGATGGCGATGCGCGGCGGCGATCTCGAGCGGCCAGCGCCTGGCGTCGCGCCCATCACCTCGCCAAGCACGACCGAGTTGACCAGCCCGGTTTCCTCGAGCGACTGGGCCGCGCTGAGGGTCCGCCCGGTGAAGATGATCTCCGACGCCTTGGCCCAGCCGAGCAGGCGCGGCAGGTACCAGGTGCCGCCGGACCCGGCACGCCGCGCTTGGCGTAGGACGCGGCCAGCTTGGCCGACTGCGCCATGACCCGGATGTCGGCGCCCAGCGCCAGGTCGAGGCCGTAGCCGGCGGCCGAGCCGTTCAGGGCGCAGATCACCGGCTTGTCCATGGCGTGCAGCACCGGCGGCGGCGTGTTGCGCAGGTCGATGTTGGTCGGCGTGGCGCCCGAGCCGACGCTGAGATTGTCGGTGCCCTTGCTCTGCGCCTCGAGGTTCAGCCCGGCGCAGAAGGCGCGGCCGGTGCCGGTCAGCAGCACGACCCGCACGGCGCGATCCTCGCTGGCCCGCACCAGCGCGTCGGTCAGCTGGCGCAGCATCGGCCCGGAGATCGTGTTCAGGCGCTGCGGCGCGTTCAAGGTCACCGTGGCGATCGCGCCGTCGACCGCGTAGAGCAGCTCCTCCGGCATGACCTGAGCTGCGGGCCCGGCCGCAAATTGGCTCATGTTTCCTCCTGCTGGCGATTGCCGGTATGGTGGCGCAGGAGATCCGAACGCGCCATGCAAAACCGATTCATCGACCTCTACAGCGACACCAAGACCAAGCCCTCGGCCGGCATGCGGAAGGCCATGGCCGACGCCGAGGTCGGCGACGAGCAGAAGAGTGGAAGACCCGACGGTCAACCGCGCGACCGGGTCTGCGAGCTCGCCCGGCACCGAGGACGCCGTGTTCCTGCCCAGCGGCACCATGGCCAACCAGATCGCCATCCGCGTCCACTGCCGGTTGGGCGACGAGGTCATCGCCGACCGCAGGCGCACATCATCAACGCCGAGACTGGCGGCCCGGCGGCCAATGCCGGGGTGATGATCCGTACCGTCGACGGCCCGGCCGGGGTGTCTTCACCGGCGAGCAGGTCAAGGCGGCGCTGCGCGATCCCGCCAGCCGCAACGCGCGCCGCGCTCGCGCCTGGTCTCGGTCGAGAACACCTCGAACGGCGGCTTCGGCCTGGGCGTGGCCGCTGGCCACCGCAGGGCGTGTCCGAGGTGGCGCGCGCCGCCGGCCTCGCCATGCACATGGACGGCGCCCGGACTGTGCAACGCCGCGGTCAAGTCCGGCACGCCGGCCCGCGCCTACGCCGCCTGCGTCGATCTGCTGTGGCTCGACTACACCAAGGGCTCGCGCGCCGGTCGGCGCCAGGCCTGGCCGGCAGCAAGGCGTTCATCCACGAGGCCTGGCGGCAGAAGCAGATGCTGGGCGGCTCGATGCGCCAGTCGGGCGTGATCGCCGCCGCCGCGCTCTATGCGCTGGAGCACAACTGGGACCGCCTGGCCGAAGACCACGCCAACGCCCGCCATCTCGCCGAAGGCATCGCCGGCATCAAGGGGCTGGAGGTCGACGTGCCGCGCATGGAGACCAACCTGGTGTTCTTCGAGGTCAAGAAGCCGGGCTGGACCGCCGCCCGCCTGGTCGAGGCCTGCCGCGAGCGCGGCGTCGGGCTGGGCGTCAACACCGCCACGCGCATCCGCGCCGTCACCCACCTCGACGTCGGCCGCGCCGACATCGACACGGCGCTCAAGGCGATCAGCGACGCGCTGGCGGCGTGACCGGCGGATGAACGCGCCGCTCGCCCTCGGCCAGTCGATCCTGCGCCGCGAGGATCCGCGCTTCCTCACCGGCCGCGGCCGCTACACCGACAACACGGCACCGCGCGAGGCGCTGGCGGTGCTGTTCGTGCGCTCGCCGCACGCCCATGCGCGGCTGGGCGGCATCGAGCGCAGCGCGGCACCGGGCGGCGCCCGGCGTGGTCGCGGTCTACACCGCCGACGACCTGGTGGCCGACGGCGTCGGCCACCTGCCGGCGATCAGCGAGATCAAGGACGCCGACGGCCACCGCCATCGCGAGCCGCAGCACCTGCCGATGCCGCCGGGCAAGGTGCGCCATGTCGGCGACATCGCCGCCATGATCGTCGCCGCGACGCTCGACCAGGCGCAGGACGCCGCCGAGCCTGCTGGAGATCGACCACCAGCCGCTGCCGGCGGTGGTCACCGCGGCGCAGGCCCTGGCCGCGGACGCGCCGCTGGTGCACGACGATGTGCCGGGCAACCTGATGCCGCTGGAGCAAGGGCGATGCCGCCGCGACCGACGCCGCCTTCGCTGCCGCCGCGCACGTCACGACGCTCGAGATCCGCTCGCCGCGGCAGATCGTGCACTATCCGAGACCCGCGCCGCCTGGTCGGCCTACGCGCCGGCCGACGACCTGGTCACCGTGACCTTGTCGTCGCAGGGCGTGCAGATCCCGTACCGGTGCCGATGCAGAGGAGCGCGTGCTCGACCTGCCTGGCCGAGCGGCTGCGCCTGGTGACCGAGGACGTCGGCGGCGGCTTCGGCCCGGGAAGTATCCGATCTCGCCTCGACCGACCTGATCGCGTGGGCGACGCGCAGCCGAAGCGGCCTGCTGGACCTGTGAGCGCGGCGAGCCTGGCGGTGGCCGACAGCCATGCCCGCGACCTCGTGGCAAGCGGCGCGCTGCCAAGACAGGCCGCCGCAGACGGTGCTGGTGCCGCTTTGGCCTCAAGGTGACGGCGGCGGCCAACTACGGCGCCTACGTCTCGATGTTCGCGCCGACGATTCCCACCACCGGCCTGGCCAAGGTCATCTCCGGCCTGTACCGCATCCCGGCGATCCACGTCGCTTTCGACTGCGTGTTCAGCAACACCGTGCCGGTCGACGCGATCCGCGGCGCCGGCAAGCCCGAGGCGCTGTTCCTGCTCGAGCGCCTGGTCGACCTCGCGGCGCACGAGACCGGCCGCACGCCGGTCGAGCTTCGCCGCCGCAACCTGCTGCGGCTCGAGGACATGCTCCTACGCCGCCGCGAGCGGCTACACCTACGCATGCCGCCGACTGCCCGCGCCTGTTCGAGACCGCGCTGGCCGCCGCCGACCTGCCCGGCTTTGCGCGCGCCGCCAGGCCAGCGCCGCCGGCCGGCTGCGCGGCCTCGGCCTGTCGTGCCATCTGCACGGCACCGGCGGCATCGCCGACGAGCAGGCCGGTCGAGGTCGGCGCCGAGCGGCTGGTGCGCGGTCGGCTCGCGAGCCAGGGCCAGGGCCACCAGACGGTGTTCGCCCAGATCCTCGCCGCCGCGCTCGGCGTGCCGGCCGAGCGCATCGAGATCGAGCAGGCGACAATGCCGGCGCATCTCGGGCACGGTGGCGGCACCGGCGGCTCGTCGTCGACGATCATCAGCGGCACCACCAGCGCGCCGCCGACGTCGTCATCGAGCGCGGCCGCGACCTCGCCGCCGAGCGGCTGGAGACGGCAGCGGCCGACATCGCCTTCCGCGACGGCGCCCCCGAGGTGGTCGGCACCGACCGGCGCATCGGCCTGCTCGAGCTTCGGCGGCCTGGAAGCCGTTCGCCGGCGAGGCGGTGTTCGGCGACCGCATCGATCTCATCCGACCGGCGTCGCGGTCTGCGAGGTCGAGGTCGATCCCGAGACCGGCCGCGCAGGTCGACCGGCTGACCGCCGCCGCCGACCGCGGCGTCATCGTCGGGTCCGGCGGCTGGTCGCCGGGCAGATCCACGGCGGCACGGTGCATGGGCTGGGCAACGCCTTGCTCGAGGAGGCGTTGTACGACGACGAGACCGGCCAGTTGCTGACCGGCACCTTGGATGGATCACGGCGCTGCCGCGGGCCGACGACGCGCCGGCGATCGCCGTCGAGACCATCGCCACCGCCTCGCCCAACAACTTCCTGGGCTTCGGCGTAATCGGCGAGCTCGCCGACCAACGGCGCGCCGGCGGCGGCGGCCAACGCCGTGCTCGATGCCCTGCGGCCGCTCGGCGTGCGCCATCTCGACATGCCGCTCTCGCCGCATGGCGGCAGGCAATCCGGTCTTCCGGGAATCAGGCCTTGCAGCATTGACCAGCGCCGCGCGCCGCGATGTAGAGCTCCGGCGACGATCACGAAGCCGGCGAACAGGCGGCCGAGCAGCGCCTTGCGCGGCGCCAGCGCCGCCGCCAGCCGGGCGCCGGCCCACGCCCTGGCGGCGCCGCCGGCGACCAGCAGGGCGGCCACGCGCCAGTCGACCAGGCCCGACCAGGCATAGCTCGCCGCCGAGGCGGCGCCGAAGGCGGCGACGGCGACCAGCGAGGCGCCGCCTGCTGCCTCGCGCAGGTCCATGCGCGCCAGCATCAGCCCGGGCACGATCAGGAAGCCGCCGCCGGCTTTTTCAGCGCAGGCCCGACATCAGGCCGACACCCAGCCCGAGGGCGACGCGCGGCACCAGAGCCGCGGCCAGGTCTCGCGCGGACAGCCAGGGCGACGGCTGCCCGGCGGCCGGGCGCGCCGCATCAGGGCGCCGACCAGCACCATCAGCAGGCCGAACAGCGCCAGCGCAGCTTCTGCCCGTCGAGCATCTTGCCGAGCGCCGCGCCGGCCAGGGCGCCACCGAATTCCGGCGGCGCTGAAGACCACGGCGCAGGGCCAGCGCAGCGGTGCCTGGCGGGCGTGCAGGGCGAGCCTCGACCAGGGCGTTGAGGGCGACCGCCGTGGCGGCCGTGCCGATGGCGACGTGCGCCGAGTGCGGGCCGACGCCGTAGACCAGTGTGCACGGCACGGCGAGGATCGAGCCGCCGCCGCCGATGACGCCGAGCACCAGCCCGATCACGCCGCCGGAGCCGATGGCCAGGAGCGATCCGAGCACCGATCCGAGCATCGTCGGCGCCTCACGCCGGCGGCGGCAGCGCGCCGCGGCCGCGCCGGGTCCAGGGCAGCAGGCCGATCAGGCGCTCGAGCAAGGACGCGCCGCGGCTCGCGCCGGCGACCGGCAGGCCGGCCTGCTTCCAGGCCTGCAACCCGCCGCCGAGCAGGTAGCAGGGACAGTCGGCCAGCGCCTGCAGGCGCTCGGCATGGGCGGCGGTGCGCGCCCCCGAGCGGCAATGGTAGATCACCGCGCGGGCGCCGCACGGATCGAGCGGCGCCAGCCGCGACAGCGGATTGTGCCGCGCGCCGGGAATGCGCTCGCGGGCATGCTCGCCCGGCTCGCGGATGTCGACCAGGACGGCGCCCTGCTCGACCAGGCGCTGCGCTTGGCGTGGATCGACGGTGGCAACGGACATGGCAGGCCGCCTTTCCGGGCGTTCAGCAGTAGAGGCGATGCAGGGTCGCGAGCAGCGTCTCGACCCGCGGGTCGGCAATCCGGTACCAGGCGGTCTGCGCCTCGCGGCGGAAGGTCACGATCCCTTCCTGGCGCATGCGCGCCAGGTGCTGCGACAGGGCCGATTGCGACAGGCCGACCTGCTCGGCGAGCCCGCCGACCGTCGCCTCGCCGTCCTCGACCAGCTTGCACAGGATCAGCAGCCGGCGGTCGTTGGCCAGCGCGCCGAGGACCTGCGCGACCTCGCCGGCGCGGGCTTCGAGCGAACGCGGATCGAGGCGATGCGGAGCCGTCTTGGTTACCATAGTTGCTAATTTAGGTACTTCTAATATATTGGTCAAGACGGTCCTGGAGGAATGCATGAGCGTGCCGCAGATCGAGTCGTTCTTCGACGAGGCGACCTTCACGATCACCCACTTGGTGAGCGATCCGCAGACCCGCCGCGCCGCGATCATCGATCCGGTGCGCGACTACGAGCCGCGCTCCGGCCGGCTGTCCTGCGCCTCGGCCGACCGCCTCCTCGCGCACATTGCCGAGCGCGGCCTGGCGGTCGACTGGATCCTCGAGACGCATGCCCATGCCGATCACCTGACGGCGGCGCCCTACCTGAAGGCGCGGACCGGCGGACGGGTGGCGATCGGCGAGCACATCCGCACCGTGCAGCGCCTGTTCAAGCCGGTGTTCGGCGCCGACGACGTGAGCGGCGACGGTCGCGAGTTCGATCGCCTGCTGCGCGACGGCGAAACCCTGCCGCTGGGCCGGCTGGAGATAGAGGTCCTGCACCTGCCCGGCCATACGCCGGCCGACGTCGCCTACCGGATTGGCGAGTCGGTGTTCGTCGGCGACACGATCTTCATGCCCGACTTCGGCACGGCGCGGGCCGACTTTCCCGGCGGTGATCCGCACCAGCTCTACCGCTCGATTCGCCGCCTGCTGGCGTTGCCGCCGACGACGCGCCTGTTCATGTGCCACGACTACAAGGCGCCGGGACGCGACCACTATGCCTGGGAGACCACGGTGGGCGACGAGCGGGCTCGCAACGTCCATGTCCGCGACGGGATCGACGAAGCGACTTTCGTCGCCCAGCGCTCGGCGCGCGATGCAACCCTGGCCGCGCCGGTGCTGCTGCTGCCCGCCGTCCAGGTCAACATCCGAGCCGGCAACCTGCCGCCGCCCGACGCCAACGGCACCCGCTATCTGCGCATTCCCCTGCGCGGCGCCGACTGATCCAACCGGCAAGCCTGGACCGGCCGCCTGCCTCGACTACAGTGCCGGCCGGGAGGAACGCATGAAGCATTGGATTTCGCGGCTGACGGCCGGTGCGCTGCTGCTGCTGGGCTGCGCTATGGCGGCTCCAGCGCAGCCCCAGGTCCAGGGGTGGCCGAACAAGCCGATCCGCCTGGTCGCGCCCTATCCGCCGGCCGGCCAGACCGACGTCGTGTCGCGCTACTTCGCCGACCGGCTGTCGGGCGTGCTGGGCCAGCAGATCATCGTCGAGAACAAGCCCGGCGCCCAAGGCATGGTCGGCGCCGAGCTGGTCAAGAACGCGGCCCCGGACGGCTACACGTTCCTCTACGTCAACTCGTCGATGATGTGCATCAACCCGTTCGTCTACCGCAAGCTGCCGTACGACGGGCTGCGCGACTTCGTGCCGGTGACGCAGCACGGGCTGGCGCCGCTCGCCATGGTCGTGCCGCCGTCGCTCGGGCTGAAGTCGGTCAAGGACTTCGTCGGCTGGGCGCGGCAACGCAAGGGCACCGTCAACTTCGCCTCGTTCGGCACCGGCTCGTCGTCGCACCTGTGGGGCGAGATGCTCAACCAGGCCGAATCGCTCGACATGACGCACGTGCCCTACAAGGGTGCCGGCCCGGCCATCCAGGACACCTTGGCCGGCCACATCCCGATGACCATCCAGGACCTCGCCGCCGGCGGCCCGGCGATCTTCAGCGGCAAGCTGACGCCGCTGGCCGTGACTTCGGCGGTGCGCTGGCCGCGGCTGCCCGAGGTGCCGACCTTCGAGGAGGCCGGCTACCGCATCAACCTGGTCGGCTGGAACGGCATCCTGGCCCCGGCCGGCACGCCGCAGGCCATCGTCGACCGGCTGAGCGGCGAGATCCGCCGCCTGGTGCAGACGCCGGAGGGCAAGGACAAGCTGCTCGACATGGGCCTGCTGGCGACCGGTACGACGTCGGCCGAGCTGGGCGAGATCCTGCGCACCGGATGCGCCGCCTGGGGCGAAGCGGTCAAGCGGGCCGGCATCGAGCCGGAATGACCGGCGGCTGATCCAGATCAAGGCCGCCCCGCCGGCGGCCGGCGACAAGGCGACATGGCGCGCTCCGTCCTGATCATAAACGGCCATCCCGACCCGGACAGCCGCGGCCTGTGCCATGCCATCGCCGAGTGCTACGCCGAGGGCGCGACCGAGGCCGGGCACACAGTGCATCGGATCGACGTCGCCCGGCTCGACGTGCCCTTCCTGCGCTCGCAGGCCGAGTTCACGTCCGGCACGCCGCCGCCGGCCATCGCCCATGCCCAGGACCAGCTGATCGCGGCAAGTCACCTGATGGTCGTGTTCCCGCTCTGGCTGGGCAGCATGCCGGCCAAGCTGACGGCGTTCTTCGAGCAGACGCTGCGCCCGGGCTTCGCCTTCGAGGACGGTCCGCACGGCCTGCCGCGCGGCCGGCTCAAGGGCCGCTCGGCGCGCATCGTCGCCACCATGGGCATGCCGGCCTGGCTCTATCGCTGGTATTTCGGCGGCCACGGCGTGCGCAACCTCGAACGCAACGTGCTGCGCTTCGTCGGCTTCGCGCCGGTGCGCACCACCCTGCTGGGCAGCGTCGCGACCCGCGGCGGCGGCTCGCTGGAGGCCGCCCTCGACGGCCTGAAGACGCTGGGCGGCGACGCCGCCTGAGCGTGCGCGCCTAACGGCGCAGCAGGCGCTCCAGGGTGGCCGCCAGCTCGCCGCGCACCGCCGTCGGCTGGGCGGCGATCGCCTGGCCGAGCAGGTCGACCTGGCGACGCAGCGTGTGGATCTGGTCGAGCAGGTCGACCACCGTCTCGAGCGACTCCTCGTCGATTCCCAGATCGTCGCTCAGCTCGGCCAGCAGCTCGGCACGCGCCACGTCGACCGCCTCGAACTGCCATTCGTCGTGGCCGCCCGTCGGCCGCAGCAGGCCGCGCCGCACCCAGGTCTCGATCCTCACCGTCGTGAGGCGCGCGTGCCCGCGCAGCAGCTCGTCCAGGGTCGTCATGTGAACTGCTCCATCGCCGCCCGCGGGTCGTGCGTGCGGCCTGCCTCCCACTTCTCGAGAAACTCCTTGAGCGCCGGGTCGGGCGGATCGGGCAGCACGACCTTGAGCTTGACGTACTGGTCGCCGCGCTGCTGCGAGCGCCGGTCGAGCAGGCCGCGGCCCTTGAGGCGCAGCGACGTGCCGGTGTTGGAGCCGGCGGGCACGTTCAGCATGACCGCACCGCCGACCGTCGGCACGCGGATGCGGCCGCCCAGGACGGCCTCGGTGACCGTCACCGGCACCTCGACATGGATGTCGTTGTCGCGCGGCTCGAAGAAGGCGTGCGGATCGACATGAATCTCGACATAGGCGTCGCCGGCCGGCCGGCCCTTGCGGCCCGGCATGCCCTGGCCCTTCAGGCGCAGGGTCTGGCCGTCCGTCGTGCCCTCGGGGATGTCGATGTCCAGGGTCTTGCCGTCCGGCAGGTTGACCCGCTGCTTGCCGCCGCGCGCCGCCACCAGGAACGGCACCCGCAGGCTGTAGGTGACCGGCATGCCGCCCATGTCGAAGCCCTCGCCGCCGCCCCGGGCGCGAAAGCCGCCGCCGCGCTGGCCGAACATTTCGGAAAAGATGCCGCCCATGTCGACGAACGACTCGTGCTCGCCGGCGTGCTCGTACTTGCCGCCGCCGAAGCCGCCGCCGGGACCGCGCGAGTAGCCGCGCGGCGGCATCTCCTGACCGCTGCCGTCGATCTCGCCGGCGTCGAAGCGCCGCCGCTTGTCGGCGTCGGACAGGATCTCGTTGGCCTGCGAGATCTCCTTGAACTTGGCCTCGGCCGCCTTGTCCCCGGGATTGAGGTCGGGATGATGCTTCTTGGCGAGCTTGCGGAACGCCTTGCGGATGTCCTCCTCGGACGCGCTCCGCGACACCCCCAAAACGCTGTAAGGATCCTTCATATCCGTCAATCTGATGTGGTTTTGCCCGGTTGCAAGTCCCCGCGGCGATCAGCCGATGTAGTGGTGGCAGCCGGTCTCTTCGAGAATCGGGTCGAGGCGGCGGCGCGCGGCCGGCGGCAGCGCCCGCCAGGCCTTGTCCAGCGCGTCGAAGCACTTGGCCTGGTAGCGGAACGGCGCCTGGGCATAGTCGTGGCCGAGCAGGCGGACCTCGAACCGGTCGTGGCCCTCGCGCAGGGCGCGGGCATTGGCGGCGAGGAACGGCAGGTAGGTCTCGGCCATGTGGCCGAGCAGCGCCACCAGGGTCTCGGGCAGCGGCTCGGCCGGGTCGAGCCAAGCCCCCTCGACCCCCGAGGCGTCGTCGAGGCGGATCAGCCAGACGAACAGGTTCGGCGCCCGGTCGCGCATCTCGGCCGCCGGCGTCGGGTCGATCGACAGGATCTGCAGCTGGCCGTAGAGGCCGAAGTCGCCGAGACAGGGCCGCGAGCCGAGCAGGAAGGGCAGCCGGCGGACGTGGCGGTCGAGCGTGTCGAGCACGAAGCGGTAGCTCTGCTCGATGATCGGCCGGTTCTGCTCGGTGCAGCCGACCAGCGCCATGCGCCCGACCTGTCGGTCGTTGAACGCCTGCATGGCCTGCCGCCGCCGGCCCTCCTCCATCACCGGATCGCGGGAATTGACGATCCAGCCCTGGGCGAAGGCCCGGTCCGCCGCGTAGTACCAGCGGTAATGGAACATCATCTTGGTGACCCACTCGTCGCCGAAATCCTCGAGCAGGGCCGACAGGAAGGCGAGCGCGGGATCGTCCGGCACCACCGAGCGCCGGCCGGGATGCTCGCGTTCCAGGGCGTGGGCGAGCGGCGTCGAATCGTTCATCAGCCGGCCGTCGGGAAAGCGCAGCACCGGGATCACCGGCGGTAGCCCGGCGGCCACCGCGACGTCGCGCGGCGAGCCGAGGTTGCTCCAGACGAACGGCAGGCGGCGGTAGCGCAGCAGCGCCCGCATCTTCACCGAATAGGGCGACGGATCGAAGCCGTGCAGGACGTAGGGAGCGTCGCTCACAGGCCGAGCACCGCCTTGGCGATGATGTTGCGCTGGATCTCGTTCGAGCCGGCGTAGATCGTCGCCGCCCGGTTGTTGAGATAGAGCGGCATGGCGGTCAGGCCCCAGTCCGGCGTCACCGCCGGCTCGTTGTGGCCGAGCGTGCGGGCCTCCGGCTCGAACGGCCCGGCATACCAGGCCAGCGCCTCGACCCCGAGATGGTCGAGCTTCTGCAGGGTCTCGCTGCCGCGGATCTTCATCGCCGAGGACACCGCCCCCGGGTTCTTGCCGCGGCTGAGGTCGGACAGAACTTGCAACTCGATCATCTCGAGCGCCTGGACCTCCATCTCGGCCTCGGCCAGGCGCTGGGCAAAGCCGCGATCCTCGATCAGGCGCCCGGCCCCGTCGGCCGCCTCCTCGCGGGCGACGCGCCGGACGTCCTCGATGCGGGCGTACAGGTTGGGCGTGTAGGCATCGCCGCCGCGCTCGAACTCGAGCAGGTACTTGGCGACCGTCCAGCCCTGGTTCTCCGGTCCGATCCGGTTGGCGACCGGCGTGCGGACATTGTCGAAGAACACCTGGTTGACCTCGTGGTCGCCGGCCAGGGTGACGATCGGCGCGACGCTGAGGCCCGGGGTCTTCATCGAATCGATCAGCACGAACGAGATTCCGTCCTGTGCCTTGCCGTCGACCGAGGTGCGGACCAGGCAGAACATGTGGTCGGCGACGTGCGCGCCGGTGGTCCAGATCTTGGTGCCGTTGATGACGTAGTCGTCGCCGTCGCGCACCGCGCGGGTCTTCAGGCTGGCGAGGTCGGACCCCGAGCCGGGCTCGGAATAGCCCTGGCAGAACACGATGTCGCCGGACACGATGCGCGGCAGGTACTTGGCCTTCTGCTCGGGGGTGCCGAACTTCATGATCACCGGGCCGACCATGCGGATGCCCATGGTGAAGATCCGCGGGGCGTCGGCGGCCGTGCATTCGCGGGCAAAGATGTAGCGCTGGGTGGCGTTCCAGCCGGTGCCGCCATGCTCCTTGGGCCAGGTCGGCGCCGACCAGCCGCGTCGGGCCAGGATCTTGTGCCAGCGCAGGCCGGCGGCGAAGTCGGTGAACACCCCGCCGGTCTTGCGGCCGGCCTCGCGCAGGTCGTCGCTGAGATGGTCGTCGAGGAAGCGGCGGACCTCGTCGCGGAACGCCTCGTCTTCACGGCTGAGCGCCAGATCCATGTCACGCCTCCCTGTCTCGGCCGCGAAGCTAGCGGCCGGCGCGGCGCGGCGTCCAGCCCGCCGCTGGCCGCGGCTTCCGACGGGCGGTACAGTTATTGCCTCGTCGCCGGCGTCCAGCGGAGGTCCCCATGGTCCGGTTCCTGCGTCTTGCCGCCCTGCTCCTGCTGCTTGCCGGCCCGGCCGTCGCCCAGGATCGCAAGGAGGTCGACCTCGCGCTCGTGCTGGCGATCGACATCTCCGGCAGCATCGATCCCGACGAGGCGCGCCTGCAGCGCGAGGGCTACGTCCAGGCGTTTCGCGATCCTGTCATCGTCAAGGCAATCCTGGGCGGGCCGACGGGACGTATTGCCGTCGCCTATTTCGAGTGGTCCGACTCCTGGGTACAGCGGCTGCTGGTCGACTGGACCCTGCTCGATCTGACGGCGGCCATCGAGGACTTCGCCAGCCGCCTGTCGGCGGCGCCGATCTCGATCGCGCGGCGGACCTCGATCAGCGGCGCGATCCGCTATGCCCTGCCGCTGTTCGCGCGCAGCCCCTACGACGCCCAGCGCAAGGTGCTCGACGTCTCGGGCGACGGCTCGAACAACGACGGCGGCCTGGTCACCGAGCAGCGCCACGAGGCACTCAAGCAGCGCATCGTCATCAACGGCCTGCCAATCATGAACGACCGGCCCAATCCCTTCGGCTTCCCGAACGAGACCGACCTCGACCGGTACTACCTGCACTGCGTCACGGGCGGACCGCGCTCGTTCGTCGAGGTCGCCCAGAGCTTCGAGGATTTTCCCCGCGCGGTGCGCAAGAAGCTGCTGCAGGAAGTCGCCGACCTCGGCCCGCGCAGCGACTTCGACATCGGCGACTCGCGGCCGCATCCGGACGGCGCCCAGTTGGCGCAAGGCAGCGCCACCAGCCGCCGCGCGGCGCGCGGCGACGACGACTACACCCGCTTCGTGCGCCCCGAGTACGAGCTGGGCTGCGACGTCGGCGAGCGCCGCAGCCGCGACTTCTGGCAGCGGCGGTTCGGCGTCACGCCGGACTGGAAGCCTCAGGGACCGCTCAGCACAGTCAACGCGCGCAGCCGGGCGGCCGCGAAGTCGAGAAACGCCTCGACCCGGGCCGCGCGATGCCCCCGGCCGCGGGTGAGAAGGTGGACGGGCAGCGGCGGCTCCTCGAAATCCTGCAGCAGCCGTACCAGGCGGCCGGCCGCCAGGTCGTCGGCGACCTGGTAGGACAGGAACTGGCCGATGCCGCGGCCGTCACGCGCCGCCTGCAGACGGGTCTCTACGTCGTCGACCCGCAGCCGGCCGCTGAGCCGCGGCGCTGCGCCCCGGCGGCCGCCGGCAAAACGCCACTCGCGGTTCCCCGGCGCGGTCCCCAGCAGCGCCTCGTGATGCCCCAGGTCGGCGGGCGCCGCCGGGATCCCGAGCCGGCCGAGATACGCCGGGCTGGCGACCCACAGGCGGCGGACCTCGCCGACGCGGCGCGCCGACAGCGGCGAATCCGCCAGCAGCCCGATGCGCAGGGCGACGTCGATCGCCTCGTCGATCAGGTCGATGTTGCGGTCGTGCAGCAGCAGTTCGACCTCGACCCCGGGATGGGCATCGAGAAACCGGCCGACGAGCGGCGCGAGGTGCAACCGGCCGAACTGGACCGGCGCGGTCAGGCGCAGCAGGCCCGCCACCGGGCCCCCCTCGACCGGACCGGTGGCGCGCGCGTAATCGGCCAGCAGGATGCGCGCCCGCTCGTACAGCGCCCGGCCGGCGTCGGTGGCGGCCAGGCGGCGCGTGGTGCGCTCGATCAGCCGCTGTCCGAGCCGCGCCTCGAGGCCGGCCAGCGCCCGCGACATCGCCGGCGGCGAACGGCGCAGGTGCTGCGCGGCCCGGCTCAGGCTGCCGTCCTCGACGATCCGGACGAAGATCGCGAGCTCGTCCAGGCGATCCATCTACTCTTCCGAGAATTGAAAGACTGATTTGTATCTCTTGATCGTTCCCGGTTCAATCCGGTGTCCCTACCTTCTCCTGGCACACCAGGAGATCGCCATGACCGCCGACTTCAGCGCCTTTCTGCCGTTCCATGCCGACGAGCTGCGCGCCCAAGCCCTGGCCGGGGGCGGCGCCGGCCGGGCGCCCATCCGGTCCCTGATGCCGGACCAGCATCGCGCCTTCTTCGCCGGGCTGGACCTGCTGTTCGTAGCGACGCTCGACACCGCCGGTTGGCCCGTGGCGTCAGTCCTGAGCGGCCCGCGTGGCTTCATCGACTCGCCGGACGCGGCCACCCTGCGCATCGCCGCGCGCCCGGCGGCAAACGATCCCGCCGCCGCCGGTTGGGCGGCCGGCGGGTCGGTCGGGGCCCTCGGCCTCGACTTCGCCACGCGGCGCCGCAACCGGGTCAACGGGCAGCTGGTCGCCCAGGCGAACGGCCTGGCCGTGCGCGTCGCCCAGAGCTTCGGCAACTGCCCGCAGTACATTCAGAGCCGCGCGCCGCGCGCGGTCGACCGGCGGGCGGGCCCGGCCGAGGCCGCGGCGACGCTCGACGACGAAGCCCGTAGCGTGATCGCCTCGGCCGACACCTTCTTCGTCGCCAGCCGGGCGCGCGCCGAGCTGGGCACCCTGGGCGGGCTCGACCTGTCGCACCGCGGCGGTCGCCCGGGGTTCGTCGGGGTGCACGGCAACACGCTGGCGATCCCCGATTTCCGCGGCAACCGCTTCTTCAACACCCTGGGCAACCTGCTGGGGGACGACCGGGCCGGCCTGTTGTTCGTCGACTTCGAGCGCGGCGACCTGCTGCAGATGCAGGGCCGGGTGGCGATCGACTGGCACCCGGCCGGGGCACCGGCCGGCGCCGAGCGGCTGTGGCGCCTGAGCGTCGAGCGGGTCTGGCGGCGGCGCGCCGCGCTGCCGTTCGACTGGACCTTCGGAAGCTGGGCGCCGACTTCGCTGGCGACCGGGGTCTGGTAGTCCGGGTCAGCCCTTGGCCGCGTCCGGCCGGATGATGCGCGCCAGCTTGATCAGGCCGGCGATGATGACCTCGCCGATCACGTACTTGCCGACCCGCGGCAGCCGCTGGAAGCGCGGCACGGCGATGTCGACCGTATGCCAGGGCTGCGCCGAAGCGAGCCAAATGGCCAGGCTCGGGTGGAAGTCGGAGGGGTCGTCGAGGCTGCCGACCTTGAGGCCGATCCGCTCGGGCTTCTTCTCGAGATAGGAGAACAGCGGCGTGCCGCAGGTCTCGCAGAACTCGCGCGCCACCCGACGTCCGGAGTCGGCCTCCGACCAGTAGAGGCGCGGCCGCCCCTTGGTGACCGCGACCTGGGCGCGCGACGCCACGAGCACGTGGGCCGGGCCGCCGCCGGCGATGTACTGGCAGTCGCGGCAGTAGCAGTCGACGCCCAGCCGCGGCTTGCCGGTCAGCTCGAAGCGCACCGCGCCGCACAGGCAGCCGCCCAGCCGTTTGCCCATCCGAATCACCCCCGGGAGACTTGCGATGTCATGACCCGCATGCCGTTTATAGTACCCCATGGACACGCTCAATCTCGGCCGCGCCGCAGAAGACCGTTCCGCCCCGGCCGTTTCGCCGCGCAATGCCGAGCCGGTCCCCGCAGGGTCGATCAAGGCGCCGACGGTCGGCGTCGTGGTGGCCAACCACGACAACGCCGCCTTCGTCGGGCGGGCCCTGGCCTCGATCGCCCGCCAGACGGTCCAGGACCTGCGCGTCGTGGTGGTCGACGATGCCTCGACCGACGGGTCCGACGCGGCGATCCGCGACGCTCTCGACCGCCTGGGCGACCGGCGCTTCGACTATGTCCGGCTGAGCCGCAACCTCGGCCAGGCCGGGGCCGTGCGCTGCGGCCTCGCCCGCCTCGACACGCCGTTTGTTTGCTTCCTCGATTCTGACGATGTCTGGTACGAAGGCTTCCTGGCCGCCCATCTCGCCGTCCACCTGAATGGCGACTTCCCGGTCGCTCTGACCTACTGCGACTCGCACGTCATCGACGCAGCCGATCGGCTGATCGCCGGCACCGCCTGGTGGTTCGACTTCAAGCCGGAAGCCCAGGTCGCGCGGCCGGTCGAGCCGGCCCGCCTGCCGCGGCTCGATCCGGCGAATGGCCAGCTGACCTATCCTGTCACCGCCAAGGTGATCTTCCAGCCGCAATGGTCGGCCGACGCAGCGACCAACAGCACGGCCAGCATGATGCTGCGCCGCAGCTTCGTCGACCTGGTCCTGGTGGTTCCCGACGCCGCGCTGCGCCTCTACCTCGACTACTACCTGGCCAGCTTCGCGCTGCTGATGACCGGCGCCATGGCGATCGACCAGGCGCTCTACGGCTACCGCATGCACGGCCGCAACAAGCATTCCGACGGGGCGGTGCTGGGCGGCGCGTACACCGGCGGGTCGCGTCCCTGGCAGCCGATCGCCCGCGCCATCCAGCGGCAGATCCTGGCCGTGCTGGACGACGACCCGGAGCGTTTCGCGCAGGCCTTCGGCCGGCCGCGCGTCGAGTTCGCCCGGCGGTCGCTGCGCGCCGCGCTGCGCCCGCCGCTGCTGGCTCAGCCCTTGGCGGCCTTGCGCACCATGCTGACCATGGCTTCGAGGGCGAGAACGTAGGAATCGATCCCGAGGCCGGCGATCACGCCGACCGCCGCCTCGGCCGTGACCGACCCGTAGCCGCGCTTCTCGATGTTGGTCATGTGGATCTCGATGGCCGGGGCGCGGATCGACCGCAGGCAGTCGCGCAGCGCGTGGCCGGCGTGCAGGAAGCCGGCCGGATTGAACAGGATGCCGTCGACCCGGGCACGGTCGGCCTTGTAGATCGCCGAGACCGCCTCGCCTTCGGTGTTGGTGTAGAGGATGTCGATGGCGGTGCCGAGCCGCCGTGCATCACGGCGGATGATGGCGTCCAGTTGCTTGGCGGTGGTCGTGCCGTACAGCTCGGGCTGGCGCCGGCCCAGATACTCCATGTTGGCGCCTTGAATCAGCAGCAGCTTCATTGCAACCCCGGAACGCGCGGGTGGCTGCCCCCGCTTGCCACCTCCGCTGGACGGACTCTAGGGCAATTTCTACCCGACTGAAATGCCTCCCCGCGGCGCGGGCGGGAAGTTCCTGCGTCAGCGCGGCAGGCTGCTGGCGCCCATCAGGGCCTCGTCGATCGCCCGGGCACACTGGCGGCCTTCGCGGATCGCCCAGACGACCAGCGACTGGCCGCGCCGCATGTCGCCGGCGGCGTACACCTTGGGGATGCTGGTGCGGTAGTCGGTGACGTTGGCCAGGACGTTGCCGCGCGGGTCGAGCGCGACGCCGGCCTGCTCGAGCAGCCCCGCCTTGCGTGGGCCGAGGAAGCCCATCGCCAGCAGGACCAGGTCGGCCTTGAGCTCGAACCGGCTGCCCTCGACCTCTTGCATCGTGGGGCGGCCGTCGGCGCCCTTGACCCACTCGATGCGGGCGCATTCCAGGGCGGTCACCTTGCCGTCGCGGCCGAGCGCGCGCCGGGTGAGCACCGCAAAGTCGCGCTCGGCGCCCTCCTCGTGCGACGAGGAGGTGCGCAGCTTGAGCGGCCAGTCCGGCCAGGTCAGCGCCTTGTTCTCGCGCTCCGGCGGCTTCGGCATGACCTCGAGCTGGGTCACCGACGCGGCGCCGTGTCGGTTCGAGGTGCCGACGCAGTCCGAGCCGGTGTCGCCGCCGCCGATCACCACCACGTGCTTGTCCTTGGCGCTCAGCGTGCCGCGCGGCGCGGCGCGCGATTCGTCGTCGCCCGCCACCCGCTTGTTCTGCTGCGTCAGGAAGTCCATGGCGAAGTGGATGCCGTCGAGCTCGCGCCCGGGCACCTCGAGGTCGCGCGGCCATTCCGCGCCGCCGGTCAGGGCCACGGCGTCGTAACCTTCCAGCAGGGTCTTGATCGACAGCGTCGAGCCGACCTCGACGCCGGTGCGGAACTCGACGCCCTCGGCCTCCATCTGGCGCATGCGGCGGTCGATCAGCCGCTTCTCCATCTTGAAATCGGGGATGCCGTAGCGCAGCAGGCCGCCGATCCGGTCGGCCTTCTCGAACAGGGTGACCGCGTGGCCGGCGCGCGCCAGCTGCTGGGCGCAGGCCAGGCCGGCCGGCCCCGAGCCGACCACCGCCACGCGCTTGCCGGTGCGCGCAGCCGGCGGCTGCGGCACGACCCAGCCTTCGTCCCAGCCGCGATCGACGATCGAGCACTCGATCGACTTGATGGTCACCGGATTGTCGTCGATGTTCAGCGTGCAGGCCGCCTCGCACGGCGCCGGACAGATGCGTCCCGTGAATTCGGGGAAGTTGTTGGTCGAGTGCAGCACGTCGAGCGCCTCGCGCCAGCGGTCGCGGCGCACCAGCTCGTTCCAGTCCGGGATCAGGTTGTTGACCGGACAGCCGTTGTGACAGAACGGAATGCCGCAATCCATGCAGCGGGCGCCCTGGCGCGATACCTCGGCCGGCGCCAGCGGCAGGACGAATTCCTTCCAGGTCTTCAGGCGCTGATCGACCTTCTCGTACGGCCGGTCCTTGCGCTCGATCTCCATAAAGCCGGTGGGCAGGCCCATGGCTTACGCTCTCCCCTTGATTGCCCCTCGGATCGGCCCGTGCGCGGGCCGCTCGCTCACTCTGCGGCGACCGCCTTGGCGGCCGCCCGCTCGCGCGCCTGCAGCAAGGCGCGCTTGTAGTCCTTCGGCATCACCTTGACGAAGCTCTTGAGCGCGTTGTCCCAGTCCTCGAGGAGCGCCCGCGCCCGGGCGCTGCCGGTGTGCAGATGGTGCCGCTCGACCAGGATGCGCAGCCGCTCGGCGTCGAACGCCAGCGGATCGCCCATGCCGCTGTCGTCGGCGCTGAGCGCCCGCTGCTGCGGCCGGCCGGGCGCGTCCTTGGACGCGTCCTTGTCGGCCACGGGCGCCGCGATCGGCTCGAGCTCGACCATCGCCGGGTTGCACAGGTCGCGGAAGCGCGCCCGCGGGTCGTAGACGTAGGCGACGCCGCCCGACATGCCGGCGGCGAAGTTGCGCCCGGTGTCGCCCAGCACCGCGACCACGCCGCCCGTCATGTATTCGCAGCCATGGTCGCCGGTGCCCTCGACGACGCACACCGCGCCCGAGTTGCGCACCGCGAAGCGCTCGCCGGCTACGCCCTCGAAATAGGCCTCGCCGCCGATCGCGCCGTACAGCACGGTGTTGCCGACGATGATGTTCTCCAGCGGGTCGCGCTTGCTGCCGCGCGGCTGGCGGACCACGACGCGGCCGCCCGACAGGCCCTTGCCGACATAGTCGTTGCCGTCGCCCGACAGCTCAAGCGAGACGCCGTGCGCCAGGAACGCCCCGAAGCTCTGGCCGGCGGTGCCGTGCAACCGGATCGAGATCGTGTCCTCGGGCAGGCCGGCATGGCCGTAGCGCTTGGCCACCTCGCCCGACAGCATGGCGCCGACCGTGCGGTTGACGTTGCTCACCGGCAGCTCGACGACCACCGGCTCGCGGCGCTCCAGCGCCGGCTGCGCCGCCTCGATCAGGCGATGGTCGAGCGCCCTGTCGAGCCCATGGTCCTGCCGCTCGCTGTTCCAGATCGCGACGCCGTCGCGGGCCGGCGTGGCGTGCAGCAGCTTCGACAGGTCGACGCCGCCCGCCTTCCAGTGGTCGACCGCCCGCCGCATGTCGAGCCGGTCGACCCGGCCGATCATCTCGTTGAGGCTGCGGAAGCCCAGGCGCGCCATGATCGCGCGCAGCTCCTCGGCGACGAAGAAGAAGTAGTTGATGACGTGCTCGGGCTGGCCGGTGAAGCGCTTGCGCAGCACCGGGTCCTGGGTCGCGACGCCG
>JAXMCN010000006.1:0-263276 GCA_046349275.1 Reyranellaceae bacterium
ACCATGGCGAAGTAGCGCTCGCCGTCCTTGGGCGCGCGGATCTCCCCCTCGACGGTGTCACCGGTGCGCAGGCCGAAGCGGCGGACCTGGGTCGGGCTGACGTAGATGTCGTCGGCGCCGGGCAGGTAGTTGGCCTCCATCGAGCGCAGGTAGCCGAAGCCGTCGGGCAGCACCTCGATGGTGCCGTGGGCGAAGATCGCCTGGTCGGCCGCCGCCACCTTCTGGAGGATGGCGAACATCAGCTCCTGGCGGCGCATCATGGCGGCGCCTTCGACGCCCTGCTCCTCGGCGAAAGCGAGCAGTTCGGGTGGCTTCTTGGTCTTGAGGTCCTGGAGATTCATGGGTCTTCGATTGGGAGTAGAGGAGAGGATGACGCACGCGTCGGGCGCCGCGGGAGCGGCAATCCAGTTTCAACGCTGTGTCGTTCTAGGGTGGACCCCGTCGATCACCGCCGGGCGGCGGCGCCAGAGGCCCTGAGGCGACAGTTGGATACAAGCAAAGCCCGAGCCTGTCAAAGGAGCGCGAGGCCTACCGACCCATTCGTAGCTGAACTGAACCCAGTCCGACCGGCCACTCGACCAGCAATAAGCCTCACGCCTCTGCTAGCGGCGGAATTCGTCAAACAGCGCAAGTAGTCTGGATCACGATGGAAGGCGCGGTAGACATGACCGAGCGAATCTTGCGACTGCTCAACTGAACTGCAGGCGTAAGCGAGGTAGTCGGATCTGCTTCTTGGAGAAACCATTCTTTCGCTTGCTTGGTAAGCCAGCTTACAAGGACGCGTCAACTAGTCCTATACTGTGGGAAGGCAGATGGTGAGGAGGCTCAATGGCCATCCGGCAGGCAATTTGGAAAGTTGGCTCGACACCGTCATCATTGCGGTCTGCGCAATTGCCCACAGAGAAACTACTAGAAGACATGATCGTTTCTGCGCCGGCTATCCTAAGTACGGATTCGTTTCAGCCGGAGGGGGCAATTGGTACAGTGGTGCATTGAAGAGACTTAACGTTGGTGACCGTCTTTGGGTAAAAGCACCGGGCTATGGATTTGTCGGAGTCGGCCGGGTTACCGCTACTGTCAGTAACTATTTCGAACGACACGCCGTCACTGAAGGCCCCGCATTTCCAACGATACTTCCCAACCCCCACCCCAGCGGGAGGAGGAAGGGAGGACCTGCTGAATCAGGCCCTCTGCAAAGCTGTCGCTGCCGGCCAACGCTCGACCCGCCTTACTCATCCTCCTCGGCCAGCATCTCCGCATACCGGAAGATCTCCGTATGGTCCGCCGCCGCGCCCAGCCGCTGGCTGGCGTCGCCCCAGTAGGCCACCGCCTGCTTCAGGCCCGGCATGTTGAGGTCGAGATGGGTCGCGACCTCGCCGGCGGTACGCAGGTCCTTGGCCATCAGGCCGGTGGTGAAGCCGGCGGCGAAGGTCCGCGAGACGACGAACTGGCGGCCCTTGACCTCGGTGGCGTTGCTCTTGCCGGTCGAGCTGTTGAACACGTCGACCATGGTGCCGGGATCGAGGCCGAAGGCCTCGCCGACCACCAGCGCCTCGCACATCGCCACCAGGCCGGCGGCCGACAGGTAGTTGTTCAGCGCCTTGAGCGCATGGCCGGCGCCGGCCGGGCCGCACAGGGTGATGGTCTTGCCCATCGCCGCGAAGGCCGGCCGCGCCCGCTCGAGGTCGGCGGCGCCGCCGCCCACCATGATGCTGAGCGAGCCGTCGACGGCGCGGCGCACGCCGCCCGAGACCGGCGCGTCGAGCAGCGCCACGCCGGCGCCGGCGAGGTCGCGCGCCAGCTTCTGGGTGTCGACCGGGTTGGACGAGCTCATGTCGATGACCAGGGCGCCGGCGGCCAGCCCGTGGCGCGCGGCGTCCGGCCCGTCGATCACCGCGTGGCGCACCACCTTGCCGTCCGGCAGCATGGTGACCAGCGCGTCGGCGCCCTGCGCCGCGGCCTTGGGCGAGGCGGTGGCGATGACGCCGGGATGGCTGCCGACGAAGTCCGACACCGCCTTCTGCGACAGGTCGTAGACGCGCAGGGTGAAGCCGGCGCCGGCGAGCCGGCTGGCCATCGGCCGGCCCATCATGCCGAGGCCGATGAAGGCGATGGTGGCGGGCGGTGCGATCACGGTCATCGAGGAGCCTCCGAAACGAGGGCGTATTCATAGAGGGGCAGCAGCCGGCCGGGAATGGCGTCGGACGGCGCGTTTCGCAGGAAGCGCGCACCCTGGCGGGCATAGAAGTCGGCGGCGTGCGGATCGGCGAGGATGGTGAGGCGCGTGGCACCCAGACCCGCGGCGAGCCGCGTGGCGGCCGCGAACAGGGCGGCGCCAGCCCCCTGCCCCAGCCGCGCCGGCTCGACGAACAGCAGGTCGAGATCGGCCGTGGCGCCTTCGGGAATCACCGCGGCGACGCCCAGCACCTCGTCGGCCGAGTCCTCGGCGACCAGCACGTGGCCTGCCGCGATGGCGCTCTCGGGCACCCGCAGCGAGGCCGCGCAGGCGGTCATGAAGTCGGTTCCGTAGCCCCAGTGCGCCTTCGACCGCACGCACAGGGCGGAGAGGAGATCCCCCTCGCCCCGGCGCGCCGGTCGAACGGCGATTTGTGGCTTCAGAGGCCGCGGTCCTTGAACACCTCGCGGGCGGTCTTGAAGGCATCGAGGCTGGCCGGGATGCCGCAGTAGATCGCGACCTGCAGGAAGATCTCCTTGATCTCGTCCTTGCTCAGCCCGTTGTTCAGCGCGCCGTTGATGTGCAGCTTGAGCTCGGGGCCGCGGTTCAGCGCCGCCAGCATGGCGAGGTTGAGCATCGAGCGCGTCTTCTTCGGCAGGCCGGGCCGCGACCACACGTAGCCCCAGCAATATTCCGTGGTGACGTCCTGGAACGACATCATGAAGTCGTCGGCCCCGGCCATCGAGTTGTCGACATAGGCGGCGCCCAGCACGGCTTTGCGCACCTTCATGCCCTCGTCGTAGAGCTTCTTGTTGCGCGGGCTCGGCTTTGCTTTCGCGGGGGCCTTCGTCTTGCTCTTCGCTGCTTTCGCTTTGGCTTTTGCCACGTCACGTCCTCCAGTCACGATTGACCGGAGCAGTGTATCAGAGCGCGAGCGGCTGGGCCTGCCGGCTGCCGGGCGCCGGGGCGTTGCCCAGTCCCTTGGCGCGGGCGCGCTGGCAGAGCGAGTCGATGGTGATCGTGTCGAGCTGGGCCATCATGCCGTTGCGCAGGTCCTCCCACAGCGGCCACACCACCTCGTGGGCGAGCGGCGAGCCGATCGTCGGATCGCTGGGCTCGGTCTCGGCCTCCAGGGTGCGCACCACCCGCACCACCTCGCCCAAGGTGATCAGCGTCTTGTCGCGGCCCAGCCGGTAGCCGCCGCGCGGCCCGCGCTTGCCGCTCAGGATGCCGGCGCGCACCAGTTGCTGCAGCACCTGCTCGAGGTAGCGCTTGGGAATGCGCTGCCGCTCGGTGATGTCGTTGGAGCGCACCGGATTGGTGCCGTCGTGGCAGGCCACGTCGAGCACCGCCTCGATGGCGAACATCGTCTTCTTGCTGAGCCGAGGCATCCCCGCGCTCCCTCTAGGCGGATTTCGAGGACCCTGTCGTCACGCCCGTCGACCCGAATCCCCCGGCTCCGCGCGCCGTCCGGTCGAGCTCGTCCACTTCACGCCACGCCGCCCGGGCATGCCGAGCCACCACCATCTGTGCAATTCGCATGCCGCGGCTGATCGTGAACGGCTCGCGGCCGAGATTGACCAGGATCACGCCGACCTCGCCGCGATAGTCGGCGTCGATCGTGCCCGGCGCGTTGGCCACCGTGACGCCGTGCTTGGCCGCGAGGCCGGAGCGCGGCCGCACCTGGGCCTCGAAGCCCGGCGGCAGGGCGATGGCGATGCCGGTCGGCACGATGCAGCGGTCGAGCGGCCCCAGCACGATGTCGGCCGCGACCGCCGCCAGCAGGTCGGCGCCAGCCGCCGCCGCGGTGGCATAGTCGGGCAGCGGCAGGTCGCGCCCATGCGCCAGGCGCACGATCTCGATTCCGACGTCCTCGGGACCGCCCAGCACGTCCCTCATTCCGCCGCCTCCGCTTGCGGCGGACTGCCGAAATGTCGGGCAATCCGACCGGCAATGCCCTCGGCGACCGCCGCCTTGTCCAGGGTCGGCCAGTCCTCGACCCCGGCGGCGGTGATCAGGTGAACGGTGTTGCGCTCGCCGCCGAAGGTGCCGGTGGCCGGCGACACGTCGTTGGCGACAATCCAGTCGCAGCCCTTGCGGCGGCGCTTGTCGAGCGCGTTGGCGACCAGGTTCTCGGTCTCGGCAGCGAAGCCGACGACCAGGGCCGGCCGGCCCGGCCCGGGCTGCGACAGGGTCGCCAGGATGTCGGGATTGGGGATCAGCGCGAAGCTGGGCGGCGGCGCCCCGGCCTGCTTCTTGATCTTGCCGCCGGCCGGCCGGGCGACCTTCCAGTCGGCGACGGCGGCGGCGCAGACCGCGATATCCAGGCCGCGAGCCGCCGCCTCCTGGCAGGCCGCCAGCATCTCGTCGGCCGATTCGACGTGCACGGTGCGCAGACCCGGCGGGTCGGCCAGGGACACCGGGCCGCAGACCAGGGTGACCTCGGCGCCCAGCGCCGCCAGCGCCGCGGCGATGGCATGGCCCTGCTTGCCCGACGAATGGTTGGAGATGTAGCGCACCGGGTCGATCGCCTCGCGGGTCGGACCGGAGGTCACGACGGCGCGGCGGCCGGCCAGCGGCTTGGGCTTGTCCGCGGCGGGGGCCAGCAGGGCCTCGATGGCGGCGACGATCTCGAGCGGCTCGGCGAGGCGGCCCGGCCCGTGCTCGTTGCACGCCATGGCGCCCTCGTTGGGTCCGACGAAATGCACGCCGCGCTGCTTCAGGGTGGCGACGTTGGCGACCGTGGCGGCATGGGTCCACATGCGCACGTTCATCGCCGGCGCGGCCAGCACCGGCTTGTCGGTGGCGAGCAGCACGGTGGCCGCGAGATCGTCGGCCAGGCCGGCGGCAATGCGGGCCAGCAGGTCGGCTGTGGCCGGCGCGACAACCAGGAGGTCGGCGTCGCGCGACAGCTGGATGTGGCCCATCTCGCTTTCGTCGGTCAGCGAGAACATGTCGCCGTAGACGCGGTCCTCGGTCAGCGCCTGCAAGGACAGCGGCGTCACGAAGCGGGCACCGTTCTCGGTCAGCACGCAGCGCACCTTGGCGCCGCGCTCGCGCAGGCGGCGGACCAGGTCGAGCGCCTTGAAGGCGGCGATCCCGCCCGACACGATCAGCAGTATCCGCTTGCCGGTCAGCATGGCTGGGAGCCTACCACAACACCCGGCTCGCCACAGTATAGAGGCCGGTCAGCAGCAGGGCCCAGAACACGGCGAGGCGGAACTGCTCGACCGACAGGCGGCGGCGGACCTGCTGGCCGAGCCACATGCCGGCCAGCGCCGGCACCACCGCGCCGGCCGAAACCAGGGCGCGCGGCCCGTCGAGCAGGCCGACGTGCAGCAGCGAGGCCGACAGGGTGAACGAGGTGGCGCACAGCACCACGCCCAGGGTCTGCACCAGTTCGCTGGGCTTGACGTCGAGGCCCTGGAGATAGGGCATCAGCGGGATCACCGGCACGCCGACCACGCCGCCCACCGCGCCGGAGACGACGCCGACCAACGGCGCCAGCGGCTTCTCGAGGTCGGCATGGATGTGCAGCCGGATGCGCAGCAGGCCGAGGACGCTGTAGACGATCAGCACGGCGGCAAGCACCAGGAAGGCCCAGTCCGGCCCCTTGCGGCCGACGAAGTGCATGGTGGCGAACAGGGTGATCGCCAGCGGCACGATCAGCGGCCACTGGCGGCGCAGGATGACGCGGAAGCGGCCGCCGACCGAGGCCTGCCAGACGTTGGTGAAGATGGTCGGCAGGGCGACCAGGGTGATCGCCTCGGTGAGCGGCAGGACCAGCGAGGTCAGCGCGATGGTGATGGTCGGCAGCCCGAGCCCGACCAGCCCCTTGACCGTGCCCGCGACCAGGAACACGGCCAGGCCGAGCAGGATGTCGTTCAGGGCCACAGTGCCAGCAGGGCCACCAGCAGCGCCACCACCGCCACGATCTCGGCGAAGCCGGGCCGCCGCCAGGCGCGGCCGCGGCGGCCCGCCGCCTCGTCGCTGGCGCCCTCGGCCTTGCGGCGCTCGTGCTCGGCCACGACGTGCAGGCTGTCGATCAGGCGCGGCAGGCGGCGCAGGCCGCGGCTGAACTCCTCGGCGGCGCGCCCGGCCATGGCGCGCGGGCCGAAATGCTCGGCCATCCACTCCTCGATCAAGGGCCGCGCCAGCTCCCAGATGTTGACGTCGGGATTGAGCCGCGTGCCCATGCCCTCGGCCATCAGCATGGTCTTCTGCAGCAGCAAAAGCTGCGGCTGCACCGCCATCTCGAACTGCTCGGTGACGCGCAGCAGCTGGGCGAGCAGGCGGCCGACCGAGATCTCTTGGCTGGGCTTGCCGAAGATCGGCTCGCCGATCGAGCGGCAGGCCTGGGCGAAGACCTCGAGCGACTGGTGCTGCGGCACGTAGCCGGCGCGGAACTGGACCTCGGCGACGGCGCGATAGTCGCGGCGCAGGAAAGCGACCAGCAGCTCGGCGAGATAGCCGCGCGTCGCCTCGTCGAGCCGGCCCATGATGCCGAAATCGACCGGCACGATGCAGCCCTCGCGGTCGACGAAGGCATTGCCGCCGTGCATGTCGGCGTGGAAGAAGCCGTCGCGGAACACTTGGTAGAAGAACGCCTCGGCGCTTTTGCGCATGATCGAGTCGGGATCGTGCCCGGCGGCGACGATGGCCTCGCGGTCGCCGATCGGGATTCCGTCGATCCGCTCGAGGGTCAGCACCCTCTGCGCCGTGCGGTCCCAGTCGATCTCGGGCGCGCGGTAGGCCGGGTCGTCGGCGAAGTTCTCGCCCAGCTCCTGGGCCGCCGCCGCCTCCATGCGCAGGTCCATCTCGAAGCGCACGACGTCGGCGAAGGCGCGCACCGAATCGACCGGCTTGAGGCGGCGGAAGCGCGGCTGGGTGCGCTCGACCAGCTCGGCGATCCAGTAGAACAGGTCGAGGTCGCGCTCGAAGGCGCCCTCGATGCCCGGCCGCAGCACCTTGACCGCGACGTCGCGGCCGTCGGCGGTCTTGGCGAAATGCACCTGGGCGATCGACGCGGCGGCCACCGGCACGTCGTCGAAGCGCGCGAACAGGACGTCGATCGGCTGGCCGAGCTCGCGTTCGACGATGCGCCGCGCCTCCTCGCCCGGGAAGGCCGGCAGATGGTCCTGCAGGCGGGCGAGGTCGGCGGCGATCTCCTCGCTCAGCAGGTCGGCGCGGGTCGACAGGGCCTGGCCGAGCTTGATGAAGGACGGCCCCATCTCCTGCAGCGCCGCGGCCAGCCGCTCGCCCGGCCGGCGCGTGTCGCCGCGGCGCGCGAACAGCCGCGCCCAGGCGACCACCGCCGGCGTGATGCCGATGATCTCCAGCGGGAACAGCGCGTCGTGCCGCGCGAAGCTCACGGCGAGCCGCAGCAGCCGCCAGAAGTTGCGAATCGCGCGCAGCATTCAGATCCGCCAGCCGCCGTGCAGGGCCACGACACCCATCGTCAGGTTGCGCCAGCTCACGTTGAAGAACCCGACCTGGCGCATGCGCTCGGCCAGCTCGCGCTGCGGCGGGAAACGGCGGATGCTCTCGTGCAGGTACTTGTACGACTCGGAGTCGCGCGCGACGACCCGGCCGAGCAGCGGCAGGGCGCGGCTCGACCAGGCATCGTAGGCGCGCGCCACGCTGGGCACGGTGACGTGGCTGAACTCCAGGCACCAGAAGCGGCCGCCCGGCTTCAGCACGCGGAAGGCCTCGGCCAGCGCCTTGTCGATGTGCGTGACGTTGCGCAGGCCGAAGGCGATCGTGTAGCCGTCGAACGAGCGGTCGGGAAAGGGCAGCGCCTCGGCGTCGCCGGTCGCCCAGGTCAGGCCCTGGACCAGCCCGCGGTTGACGGCGCGGTCGCGGCCGACCGCCAGCATGGCGGTGTTGATGTCGCACACCGTGACGTCGGGCGCCTCGCCCTGGCGCGCCAGGATGCGGAAGGCGATGTCGCCGGTGCCGCCGGCGACGTCGAGCAGGCGCTCGCCGGGCCGCGGGTTGAGCACGTCGACCAGGGTGTTCTTCCACAGCCGGTGCACGCCGCCCGACATCAGGTCGTTCATCAGGTCGTAGCGCGGCGCCACGCTCTCGAAGACCTGGCGCACCATGCCGGCCTTGGCGTCGGCGGGGACGTCGCGGAAGCCGAACGAGGCGCGCTCGGAAGACTCGTCTTCCGGCGGCACCTGTTCCGGGGAGCGCGAGGCGCTAGGATCGGGGCTGGCCATGGGCGGGCAACCTAGAGGAATAGCCATGCTGCTGAAAGACCGCGTGATCCTGATCACCAACGTCGAGAAATTCGCAGGCCACGGCACGACTCGGGTGGCGCTGTCGCAGGGCGCCACGGTGCTGGCGCACGATCCGGGCTTCGAGGCGCCCAGCGCCCGCCACAAGTACGAGGCCGAGTTCCCCGGCGCCCATGCCCTGGCCGCCACCGATCCGGCCACCCTGGTCGAGCTGGCGCTGCGCCGGCACGGCCATATCGACGCGCTGGTCAACAACGACGCCTTCCCGGCCCTGCGGGCGCCGCTCGCCGAGGCGCGGCTCGACGATTTCCGGGCCGCGCTGGAGGCGATGGCGGTGGCGCCGTTCCGCATGGTCCAGCTGGTGGCGCCGGCGATGCGCAAGCGCAAGTCGGGCCGCATCGTCTTCGTGTCGTCGGCGGCGCCGCTGCGCGGCATCGCCAACTACGCGCCCTACGCCTCGGCGCGCGCCGCCGGCAACGGGCTGGTGGCGTCGCTGGCCAAGGAGCTGGGCCGCGACGGCATCACCGTGAACGCCGTCGGCTCGAACTACGTCGAGAACCCGGACTACTTCCCGCCCGCCCTGCTCGCCAACAAGGAGGCGATGGCCAAGATGACGGCGCAGATCCCGCTCGGCCGGCTGGGCAAGCCGGAGGAGCTGGGCGCCGCGGTCTGCTTCCTGTGCTCGGACGGCGCCGGCTTCATCACCGGCCACGTCCTGCCGCACGCCGGCGGCTGGGCCTGATCTTCGTTCCTCCCCGACGCAGTCGGGGAGGTGTCTGCGCAGCAGACGGAGGGGTCAAGGCCTCACGACTCATGACCCCTCCGCCCCTTCGGGGCACCTCCCCGCGCTGCGCGCAGGGAGGATCAGAGACGGAGTCCTCCTTCGCGAAGCGGAGGTGACGCCGCCGAAAACGCGTGTCACTATCCCTGCAAACAAGGGACGCGCACGCTAGACCGAAGCGCGCCCGCCAGGGAGTGACGTCAAGACACGCTGGGAGTCTGCCCGGCGCGCGCGTCCTTGGTCGCTTATCGGTCCGAGGAGACGCATGGGAAGGCAGATCGTCCACCGCCTGCTCGTCTCGCTGCCCGCCCTGCTCGGCGTGCTGTTCCTGTGCTTCTGCCTGCTGCAGGTCGTGCCGGCCGATCCGGCAATGATCATCGCCGGGCCGGACGCCAAGCCCGAGACCATCGCCGCCATCCGCCTCGAGCTCGGCCTCGACCGGCCGATCCCGGTGCAGTTCGCCGAGTACATCGGCCGCGTGCTGCGCGGCGACCTCGGCCGCTCGATCATTTCCAACAAGATGGTCAGCGAGGAGCTGGCGCTGACCATCGGCCCGACCGTCGAGCTGATGCTCGGCGCCATGCTGATCGCCGTGCCCAGCGGCCTGGCGCTCGGCACCCTGGCGGCGGTGCGGCGCGGCCGCCCGAGCGATCGGGCGATCATGGCGATGTCGGTCGCCGGCGTGTCGATGCCGGTGTTCTTCATCGGCCTGCTGCTGATCCAGTTCGTCGGCTTCCAGTGGGGCCTGCTGCCCTTCACCGGCCGCACCGGCCCGGTGTGGGACGGCGGCCTGCCCAGCTTGGTTCTGCCGGCGCTGACCCTGGGGCTGGTGCTGATCGGGCCGATCGCGCGGCTGACGCGCACCGCGGTGCTCGAGGTGCTGGGCGCCGACTTCGTGCGCACGGCGCGGGCCAAGGGGCTGCGCGAGACGGTGGTGATCGTCCATCACGCGCTGCGCAACGCGCTGATCCCGGTGGTCACCCTGATCGGCCTGCAGGCGGCGTTCCTGCTGGGCGGCGCGGTGGTCACCGAGACGATGTTCTCGTGGCCCGGGGTCGGGCGGCTGGCGGTCGGCGCCATCGTGTCGAGCGATTTCCCGACGGCGCAGGGCGCGATCATGATCCTCGCCATCGCCTTCCTGTCGATCAACCTGCTGGTCGACGTGCTCTACGTCTATCTCGATCCGCGGGTGCAGCGCTGATGAGTGTCGAAACCATCGACGCCGCGCCGGCGACGACCGCCGCCGCCGGCAAGTCCTCGGGCCGGGCCGGCGTGCTGCGCCGGCTGGCGCGCGACCGGGTCGCGGCGGCGGCCGGGCTGATCCTCGGGCTGATCGTGCTGGCCGCGGTCTTCGCGCCGTTTCTGGCGCCCTACGATCCCTACCTCACCGACCTCACCAAGGTAATGCAGCCGCCCTCGGCCGAGCATTGGTTCGGCACCGACAATACCGGCCGCGACATCCTGAGCCGCGTGCTCTACGGCACGCGCAACACCCTGATGCTGGGCCTGGTCGGCGTGCTGATCGGCGGCGTGCTGGGCGGCCTGCTGGGCATCCTGGCGGCCTTCTATCCGGCGGCCGACGGCTGGATCATGCGGCTGGTCGACGTGATGCTGGCGTTTCCGGCGATCCTGATCGGCCTCGCGGTGGCGGCGGTCGCCGGCGCCGGGCTGGGCGCCGTGGTGATTGCGCTCGTGGTCGCGACGGTGCCCGACGTGGCGCGGGTGGCGCGTGGCGCGGCGGTCGGCGTGATGGGCCAGGATTTCATGGAGGCCGGGCGCGCCGTCGGCGTCTCCGACCGAACGCTGATCTGGCGCTATCTCACGCTCAACTGCATCTCGACGATCTTCGTCTTTCTCACCCTGCGCTTCGGCCAAATCATCCTGGTCGGCTCGGCGCTGGGCTTCCTCGGCATGGGCGCCCAGCCGCCGACCGCCGAGCTCGGCATGATGGCCGCGCAGGGCCGCGACTTCCTGTTCATGGCGCCGCACATCGCCACCATCCCGAGCTGCGCCATCTTCGTCATCGTGCTGGCCGCCAACCTGCTGGGCGACGCGCTGCGCGACGTGCTCGATCCGAGGCTGCAGCAATGAGGTCTTCGGGACCGCTTGAAAGGTGAGGG
Organism: Reyranellaceae bacterium; assembly: GCA_046349275.1. Lineage (GTDB taxonomy): Bacteria > Pseudomonadota > Alphaproteobacteria > Reyranellales > Reyranellaceae > Reyranella. Next base: position 11,317 of record JAXMCN010000006.1, read on the forward strand.
AACCCATGATGCGTAGCTTGCTTGCCGGGGCAGCGGTGCTGCTCGCCGTCTCGACCGCCGCCGAGGCACAGACCCTGCGCATGATGAAGGCGCTCGACGCGCCGCATTACGACGGCCAGCGCACCACCTGGTCGCCGTCGTCCGACATCGTGAACATGTTCCAGGACACCTTGGTGGCGATGGACTGGGACGGCAAGACGGCGATCCCCTATCTCGCCAAGTCGTGGACCGTCAGCCCCGACGGCAAGCTCTACACCTTCAAGCTGCGCGACGACGTGCAGTTCTGCAGCGGCAAGAAGTTCACCGCCGACGACGTCGTCTACTCGTTCAAGCGGCTGGTCAGCCCCGAGCTCAAGGCGCCGCTGGCCTGGCGCGCCGGCAATCTTAAGGACATCCGCGCCGCCGATCCCTACACGGTCGAGTACGAGCTCAACGAGCCCTATGCCGACCTGCTGCTCAACATGACGATGTTCACGACGGCGATCCACAACAAGGAGAGCGTCGAAGCGCTGGGCAAGGACTACGGCGTCAAGGCGATCGACGGCACCGGCCCGTGGTGCTTCGACTCGTGGCAGCCGCGCACCGAGATCGTGCTGAAGCGCCACGACGCCTACAAGTGGGGCCCTTCGATGTACCAGAACAAGGGGCCGGTGAAGTTCGAGAAGCTCAGCATCAAGATCGTGCCGGAGGATGCGAGCAGAGTCGCCGCCATGATGGGCGGCCAGTTCGACATCACGCACCAGATCCCGCTGCCGTTCATCCAGCAGGTCAAGGCCTCGCCCAACCTCGTCGTCCAGGAGGCCAAGCCGAACTTCCAGCTGATGTATTACGGCTACAAGGCCAACCGGCCGATGGTCTCCGACAAGCGGGTGCGCGAGGCGATGAACATCGGCATCAACCGCGCCGAGATCGTCAAGGGAATCATGCTGGGCCAGGCGGCGCCGGCCTACACCTACATCGATCCCGACGCGCTCGACTTCGCGGCCTCGACCAAGGGCATCATCACAGAGGACGTCGAGCGGGCGAAGAAGCTGCTCGACGAGGCCGGCTGGAAGGTCGGCAGCGACGGAATCCGCGAGAAGGACGGCGTCAAGCTGGCGCCGAAGGTGCTGTTCACCCAGGTCTCGTACTTCCCGCGCATCTCCGAGGCGATCCAGGGCTACATGCGCAAGATCGGCGTCGACTGGAAGATCGTCGGCTACGACTCGACGATCGCGCCGGCCGAGATGGGCAAGCAGGACTACGAGCTGTGGACCGTCACCTTCCCCTACATGTCGTCGGGCGACCTGCTGAACTTCTACTTCGACTCGCGCAACATCCCGGCGCCCAACCGCATGAACTGGAAGGACGAGAAGACCGACGAGTACCTGCGGCTCGGCCGCGCGTCGCTGACCGACGCCGACCGCGCCAAGTACTACGGGCTGGCCCAGCAGCGGGTCACCGCGGAACATCTCTTCATGCCGGTGATCAACGTGCCGATGTACACGACCAGCCTGAAGAAGCTGAAGGGCGTGCGGCCGCACATGCTCTATCAGAACACCTTCTACAAGGGCCTGGACTACTCGCTCTGATGGCGCCCCTGCTCGAGGTCCGCGGACTGCGGACCCACTTCCGCACCGACCGCGGCCTGTTCCGCGCCGTCGACGGGATCGACTTCGCCGTCGAGCGCGGCCGCACCGTCGGGCTGGTCGGCGAATCGGGCTGCGGCAAGAGCGTGACCTCGCTGTCGCTGATGGGTCTGGTGCCGCAGCCGCCGGGCGAAGTCGCGGCCGAGGTCCTGCGCTTCGACGGGCGCGACGTGCTCGGCCTGTCGGCCGACGAGCGCCGCCGGCTGCGCGGCGGCCAGATGTCGATGATCTTCCAAGAGCCGATGACGTCGCTGAACCCGGTGCACACGATCGGCCGGCAGATCGTCGAGGCGATCCTCGCCCATACCGGCCTGTCGCCGACGGCGGCCAAGGCGCGGGCGATCGAGATGCTGGAACTAGTGCGCATCCCCTCGGCGGCGCAGCGCTTCGACGATTTCCCGCACCGCCTGTCGGGCGGCATGCGCCAGCGGGTCATGATCGCCATGGCGCTCAGCTGCGAGCCGGCGCTGCTGATCGCCGACGAGCCGACCACGGCGCTCGACGTCACCATCCAGGCGCAGATCCTCGACCTCTTGCAGGACCTGCAGCGCCGGCTCGGCATGGCGATGCTGCTGATCACCCACGATCTCGGGGTGATCGCCGAGGTCGCCGACGAGGTGGTGGTGATGTACGCCGGGCGCATCGTCGAGCAGGCGCCGGTCGAGTCGCTGTTCGCCGACCCGCAGCATCCCTACACGATCGGCCTGCTGGGCTCGATCCCGCGACTCGACGTCGAGCGCGAGCGGCTGTCGACCATCGAGGGCACGGTGCCGGGCGCCGACAGCCAGCCGGCCGGCTGCCGCTTCGCGCCGCGCTGCCCGTTCGCCGACCGGCGCTGCCACGCCGAGCCGCCGCCGTTCCGCGAGCTGGGGGCGGCGCATCGGGTGGCCTGCTGGAAGGCGCCCGTCGAGGGAATGGGAGTCGCGGCATGAGCAACGCGATCGCGACGACGGCGCCCTCAGCCGCGCCGGTGCTGCAGGTCGACGGGCTGGTCAAGCACTTCCCGATCAGCCGCGGTCTGATCCGCCGCAAGCTGATCGGCCAGGTGCGCGCCGTCGAGGACGTCAGCTTCGCCATCCGGCGCGGCGAGACCCTGGCGCTGGTCGGCGAATCGGGTTGCGGCAAGTCGACGACCGGGCGGCTGGTGCTGCGCCTGATGGACCCGACGGCGGGCTCGGTGCGCTTCAAGGGCGAGGAGATCGCCGGCCTCGACAAGGGCGAGCTGCGCCGCCTGCGCCGGCACATGCAGATCATTTTCCAGGACCCGTTCGCGTCGCTCAATCCGCGCATGACGGTGGCCGAGATCCTGGCCGAGCCGATGGCGGTGCACGCGATCGGCGACGAGGCGACGCGGCGCACCAGGGTCGGCGAGCTGCTCGAGGTGGTCGGCCTGGTGCCCGAGCACGGGCGGCGCTATCCGCACCAGTTCTCGGGCGGCCAGCGCCAGCGCATCGGCATCGCCCGCGCCCTGGCCGTCAACCCCGACCTGATCGTCTGCGACGAGCCGGTGTCGGCGCTCGACGTGTCGATCCAGGCGCAGATCGTCAACCTGCTGCAGAACCTGCAGCAGCGGTTCGGCATGGCCTATCTGTTCATCGCTCACGACCTCGCGGTGGTGAAGCACATCAGCGACCGCGTGGCGGTGATGTATCTCGGCAAGCTCGTAGAGATCGCGAGCAAGCGCGATCTCTACGCGCGGCCGCGCCATCCCTATACGCGGGCGCTCTTGTCGGCGATCCCGCGGCCCGATCCGCGGCTGCGCGCCGAGCGGATGCTGCTGGCCGGCGACGTGCCGAGCCCGCTGGCGCCGCCGCCCGGCTGCCGCTTCCACACCCGCTGCCCGTTCGCCCAGGAGCGCTGCCGGCGCGAGGAGCCGGTGCTGCGGCCGGTCGGCGACGCGACGCGCGAGGGTGGCGACGGCGAGCATCGCGTCGCCTGTCACTTCTACGAGACCTTGCCGGCAGCCATCGACCCGGCCGCGACCGCCGACTCGGTCGGCGGCAAGCTCGCCGAGCGGCTGGCGGCCTTCGAGGCGGCGAAGGCGCAGCGGGCGTCGGGCCGTCCGGCCTGAGACCCGCGCCGCGCGACTACTTCCAGAGGCGGGCCAGGAAGCGCAGCGGCCGCGCGGCCCGTCCGGCGATGCCCGTGCGGACGGGACCGGCGACGACGCTCCAGTGACCGCTGCCGGGCAGGGCGTTGCCGCGGCCGTCGTAGGCATTGACGTATTCATAGGCCACGGTCACCGATCGCGATCCCGCGCCGACCTCGATCGTCCGGCGACCAACCTCGAGTCGGTCGATCGGCTCGTCGAGGAGCGCACCGGCACAGTCCAGCGCCTCGTGCAGGACGCGCAGCCGTTCGTGATGCGGCGCCATCATGGGTCAGCCTCCGATCGATCCGCGCAATGGTAGGAGGCGCCGGGGCGCTCGTCATCCGACGGACCCGCGGTATCGCCGCCGGCCGCCGGCGGTGTAGGCTTGCGGCATGCGCGCCAGCGGCACCGAAGGTTACGGCGAGACCGCCGACACGCTCGTCGAGCAGTACGAGAGCCTGTCGTTCGAAGACGTTCATCGCCGTCTGCTGCCCCTCTTGCCGGCGCCACCTGCCCGCGTCGTCGACATCGGCGCCGGCACCGGCCGCGACGCCGCGGCGCTCTGCCGCCTCGGCCACGCCGTGACGGCGGTCGAGCCGACGGCCGAGATGCGCGCGCACGGCCGGCGCCGCCACGCGGCCCTGCCGATCCGCTGGCTCGACGACTCGCTGCCCGAGCTGGCGCGGGTGCGGGCGCTGGACGAGCGCTTCGACGTCGTGCTGCTCAGCGCCGTGTGGATGCACCTCGACGGCGAGCAGCGCGCCGCTGCCCTGCCGCACGTCGCCGCTTTGCTGGCGCCGGGCGGGCTGCTCGCCTTGTCGCTGCGGCACGGGCCGGTGCCGGCCGGCCGGCGCATGTTCGAGGTCTCGACCGCCGAGACGCAGGCGCTGGCGGCCTCGTGCGGCCTGGTGCTGGCGCACGCCAGCGAAGGATCTTCGGCGCTGCGCGCGCCCGGCGTCTCGTGGAGCCGGCTGGCGTTCCGAATGCCGTAGAGACCGAGCGAAGTGGACGACGTCGATCGCCTCGCCGCGCGCCCCCCTGTCTCAAAATGAGTAATGTGAAGATTGCGCTGTCGCCCGCAAAAACAACAATTGCGCCGAGACCAGGCGGGGGAGCGGCGACCATGGTTCGAGGAACGGGGCACATGTCGGACGGGCAGAGGGTCGTCGCGGTGCCGCTTCCGGCGCGCGACGCGGTGCGCCGCCGGCTCGTCAGAGCCTTGCCGGCAGCAGCGAGCATCCTCGCCTTGTCCATCGTGGCGGCGCCGGCCGCCGCCGAACCCGACTGGTCCATGTACAGCGCCTACACCAGCCTGCCGAAGATCGGCTTCGTCGATCCCAAGGATCCGACGCAGTCGTCCAAGCTCAACACCATCAGCACGAGCAACCCTTCGAACCAGGCGGTCGCGGTCTTCCTCAACCTGAACATGGGCAGCGGCACCAAGACCAGCGCCTTCACGATGGACACGGGCTCGACGGGGCTCGCGGCGAGCTCGGCGTACTACCAGCCAGGGCCGAACGACAAGGCGGTGGGTCCCGGCGAGATCAAGTACACCAGCAGCGACCTGAGCTATCAGGGGACCTACTATCAGACCAACGTCGGGGTCATGCAGAACAGCTCGACCCAGATCGCCACCTCGTCCGTGACAATCCTCTACGTCACGACGGCGTGCAAGGCCGACAAGTGCGGGCCAGCCTCTCCCGACGCCATCGCCTACATGGGCGTCGGCTATGATCGCAACGCCCTGAAGGTGCCGCCGCCGGCCGGCAGCAACATCAACGTCTTCACCAGCATCACGCAGCTGGCGTCCGGCGCCTCCCTCGACACCTACCGGCAGGGCTACCGCATCACCAACGGCGACGTCACGCTCGGCTTGAGCCGGGACACCACCAAGGGGTACTCCGCGATCAAGCTCGTGCCGGATGCCGAGAAGTCGACGCCCACGTCGATCGTCTGGACCACGGCTGCCACCAGCGTCGTCGCCGACGATAGCGGCAAGCCGACCAAGGCGACCCTGCTGCCCGACACCGGCATCGGCTACATGTTCTACACGAACTTCCCGAAGGACAATCGCCCCCAGACGGTGGAGTGCAGCAGCGATCCGAAGCGATACTGCGCCGTGGACGGCTCGAAGATCCAGATCTACCTGCCCGGGCAGACGACGCCCCTGGCCGGTTACGAATTCAGGGTCGGGCAGAGCGCCGCCGACAATCCCACGGTTCCCGACCAGGTCGACGTCGGCGAAGTCGACAAGAGCCCCACCTTCGTCAACACCGGACGCGAGTTCTTCGCAGGGTTCGACTACTACTACGACGAGGTCGGCGGCTATGTCGGCTACCGGGCGACCGACGCCGCTGCGAACTTCGCGCACTCGACTCCCGGCCTGTCCCTCATCGGCAGCGTGCCGCTGGCCGCGGGCTTCAGCGAGACGCTGCCCGTGTTCCTGTACGGCGACACCCTGCTGCAGCAGTCGGGAAGCGGCAGCTTCGGCGGCGCCGTCACCGGCAACGGCTACAACCTCGCGGTCGCCAGCGGCACGATCGGCTTCGGCGCCGCGATCGACATGGGCGGCGGCAGCTTCTTCGTGCAGGGCGGCGCGGCGGCGAGCCTGGCGGCCACCTCGACCCTGGCCGCCAACGGCGTGCAGGTCGCCGCGCAGGGCACGCTCACGAACAACGGCACGATCACCGCTACTTCGGTCCTCAACAGCGGCACGCTGACCAACAACAACCTGATAACCGCCACCACGCTCACGAACTTCGGTACCTTGAACAACAACGGCACGATCGTCGGCGCCGTCACCAACAACGGTCAGTTGAACGGCAACGGCACCATCAACGGCAGCTTCCGCAACAACGGCACGATCAGCGGCTCGCCGACCCTCACCGGGTCGCTCGAGAACAACGGTTATTATTCGAGCAACGGCACGATCAACGGCAATGTCGACAATCGGGGCACCCTTGCCGGCAATCCGACCATCGGCGGCAATCTGGTGAACAGCGGCGTGGTCGCGCCGGGCAACTCGATCGGCACCGTCACCGTCGTCGGCAACGCCACCCTGGCCGCCGGCACGACCTACGCCGTCGAGACCAACGCCCAGGGCCAGAGCGACAAGCTGGTGGTCGGCGGCACCACGACGATCCAGGGCGGCACGGTCGCCGCGCAGCCGCAGGGCGGCGTCTACGCGCCGCGCACCACCTATACCATCCTGACCTCGGCCGGCGGCGTCACCGGGACCTTCGGTTCGGCGAGCTCGAGCAACCCCTTCCTGCTGCCGTCGCTGAGCTATGGCGCCAACGCCGTGCAGCTCACCCTGACCATCGGCGGCTTCCAGGCGGTCGCCCAGACTCCCGTGCAGGCCGCCGTCGGCGGCACCTTGGACCGCTCCGTGCTGCAGGCCAGCGGCGACTATGCCCAGGTGCTCGGCACCCTGGCCAACACCAGCCCCAGCCAGGTGCCGGCGCTCCTGACCTCGCTGTCGGGCATGAACTACTCCGGCTTCTCCAACTCGATGGTGCAGACGGCGCAGCTGTTCATGAGCAACTTCTCCGACATGGCCGGCGGCGGCGCGCGCGGGCGCAACCGGGTGGCGCTGGCCGAGGCCTGCGACGTCGCCTGCGATGCAGACCCCGCCATGCCGGTCTGGGGCGCCTGGGGCGGCGCGGTCGGCGGGCTGGGCACCGTCGGCGCCGGCGCCAGCCTGGGCGGCGTCACCTACAATCTCGGCGGCTTCGCCGGCGGCCTCGACCGCGCCGTCTCCGACACCGTGCGGGCCGGCGTCGCGGTCGGCTACACGACCGGCTCGCAATGGGTCTCCGGCTTCTCCGGCCAGGGCTTCTCCAACTCCGTGCAGGCCGGCCTGTACGGTTCCTGGCTGCAGGGCCCGGCCTATCTCGACGGCATCGCGGGCTACGCCTACACGGGCAACCAGCTCAACCGGCCGATCAACATCCCCGGCCTGCCGGCCCGCACCGCCATGGGCTCGGCCGGCGCCAACCAGGCCTACGGCCAGCTCGAGGGTGGCTGGCGCTTCGACCTCGGCACCGCCGCGGCGGCCTGGCTGACCCCGTTCGCCCGCCTGCAGGGCTACACCGGCACCCAGGGCGCCTTCACCGAATCGGGCGCGCAATCGCTCAGCCTCGCCGTCGCGGCGCAGACCACGACCTCGCTGCGTTCCGTGCTCGGCGCCCAGATCGGCGGCGCCGCCGACCTCGGCTGGAAGGACAAGCTCACCGCCCAGCTGCGGCTCGGCTGGAGCCACGAATACTCGAGCACGGCGCGGCCGGTCACGGCCTCGTTCGTCGGCGCGCCCGGCCTGCCTTTCACCACCTACGGGGTGAGCCCGACGCGCGACGGCGCCGTCGTCGGCTTCACCGCCGGCACCGCGATCGCCGACAACGCCTCGTTCTACACGCGCTACGAGGGCATGATCGCCGGGCAGGATTCGACCCACGCCTTGACCGCCGGCGTGCGCTTCGCCTGGTAGCAGGCCAACTGCCTAGGCCGCGTCGACGAAGCGGACGAGATTGTCGAGCGTCGCCGCGGTCCCCTCGCCGACGCCGAGCCGAACGAACTGCTCGAAGTGCTCCGCGCTCGGGCAGGCGATCGTGACGGTCATGCGGGTGCCGCCCTCGGCGGCGTCGAAGGCCACCGTGCCGAGGGCGCCCATCGCCTCGAAGACCAGCCGGTGCGGCGGCGCGATCTCGCGGTAGATGCCGGTGAAGGCCGGCGCCTCGCGGTTCTGGCCGACGAAGCTGAACTGGCCACCGACCCTGAGGTCGATCTCGCAGCGCAGCAGGGGCGTGCCGGTGGGATCCCACCACACGGCGACCTGGGCCGGGTCGGTCCAGGCCTCGAAGACGCGCGGCGGCGGCGCCGCGAGGCGGCGCACGAGCACCAGGCTGTTGCGGGCGCGATCGACGGTCAGGCCGGTCGGCGCGGCGGCACCCTTGGACGGCGGCATGGTCACTTCCTCCTGCGCGGGGTCGAGTCGAGATGGCGAGCCAGCCCGTCGAAGCGGTCGCTCCACTGCCGGCGGAACGGCTCCAGCCACTGCTCGACCGCGGCGAAGCCGCCGGCCACCAGCCGGCGCGGCCGGCGCTGGGCGTCCTTGCCGCGCTCGATCAGTGCGGCGTCCTCCAGCACCTTGAGGTGCCGCGAGATGGTCGGCTGGGAGAGGGCGAACGGCGCCCGCAGCTCGTTGACCGTCGCCTCGCCCAGCGCCAGCCGCGCGAGGATGGCGCGCCGGGTCGGGTCGGCCAGGGCGGCGAAGGTGCGGTCGAGGTCGCGGGCCATTAATGTCATAGTGGCTATATAGCGATGTACGTATATACTGTCAACGACACCACGTGTGACGATTACCGTCGGTTGGTGGCGCCGCAGTTGGTTGTGTCGTAGGTCTTCCTTACAATCGTGGTGGGGCCGGATCGGAGGAGATCGCCATGGCGGACGAGCCCGCGGACGAGTCGGTCGCCGGCGACGAAGCGACGCGCGCGCTGCACCGGCTGCGGGATCCGGACGCCTGGGCGCGGGTGGCGGCCGCCACCCGCCTCCTGCCGCTCCGTCCGGATCTCGCCGTGGCGGCCCTCGAGGAGGTCGCGGGCGGGCCGCTCTGCGAGGCGCAGTTCTGCGCCCGGATCATCCTGCAGGAATGGCAGGCGCAGCCGCGTCGCGCCGTGACCGCCTGACGCCCGTCCCAAGACCGTCCGGACCGCGCGACTCCAGGCGCGCTCGGCTCAGCGGTTCCAGCGCCCCTGAAGCAGCAAGGCGGCCAGGAAGACCACGGCGTTCGGGCGCGCGCGCACGGCGCGCCAGTCGTGCAGGGCCCGCTCGGCGCGGTCGACGATCGGGGTCACCTCCAGGCGCCCGAAAATGCGCGCGGTGTCGTAGTCGGCCTGGTGCCGGGCGGCCTGCAGCAGGACGAATGTCTGGGCCACTCGAACCAGCTGCGGCTCGAGCGGATCGCTGGTCAACTCCTGGGCGCCGACCCCGAGGCGAGCGCGCCGACCGCCCGCGAACTGCTGGCAAACGATCCTCATGTCGGCATGTGCGAGAGCGCGCCGAACCCGCGCCCGCAGTCGCGCCGGGCGGGCCGGCGCAAACCGGCGTCCGGTCTCCTCGACCAGAAGGTGGAAGAGCGCATAGTAGGCCGTCGACACTGCGCGACGCAGGCTCGCTTGGCGCGGCCAACGTGGTTCGCGGCCATCCGGCGCTCCGTCAGGAAGCGACGCGAAACTGCACGTACGGAAAACGACCATCGCCGCTGTCGAGCAAAGCTTGCGTGACGTCGTGCACCAGGGCGTTGACCGACGCGATCTTCTCCTTGGACGGGTTCAGATCGTCCTCCACCGTGAACCAGACGTAGATCGCCGGGTCGCCCATCGAATCCTCGGTGAACTCGAGCTCGAATCGATCGTAGCCGCGCGGCCGGGCGCGCCGGGCGACCAGCGTGCGCAAGCGGCGGGCCTGGGCGGCCTCCGCCCGTTCCGACGGGGTCGGCCGGGGGCGCGCGATGCTGCGGGGTCTTCTGCTGGCCATGGCGAGTCTATAGAGGCGAGGGCACGGTCTGCCCAGGGAGACGGCGGCCGCGGCGCGATCGTTACAGGCCATGAGCGCGCGTGGACGCGCGCGGTCCCATGGGCTTCCGGACCGCGCGTCTCCAGGCGCGCCTCAAGCTCATCCGAGCGCGCCTGGAGACGCGCGGTCCAGGGGAAGACGGTCAGGTCTCCAGCGCCGCCCGCATCGCCGCCGCCAGCGGCCGGAAACCGACGCGCTCGGTCTGGGTGGCGAGTTCGGCGAGATCGGCGCGGGCCGGCGGCCCGAGGCGGTCTTCGGCGGCGTCGGCCAGCAGGCGGGCTCGTCGCACCACCAGATCGGTGAACGGCAGTGGCTCGGGCGCGGCATAGGCTTCCAGGGCGGTGGCGTGGCGCCGCGCTTCGTCGGGCCGGCCGGCCGCCAACGCGGCCTCGATGGCGTTGCGGCGGAAATACAGGTGATTGTGCCCCAGCGAGCCGCCGTGCAGCAGCGCCTCGCCCTCGCGCAACCAGCCGTCGCGCTCGGCCGGATCGTCGGCCAGCGCCGCGGCAATGCCGAAGGCCAGCGGCCCGACGAAGGCCGGGGCATGCTGGCGGCAGAGATCGAGCGCCTGGCGCGCCGTCGCCAGGGCCGCCGCGCGACGGCCGGCCTGGGCCTCCAGGGCGGCCGCGAAGATCAGGTTTTCGCCCTCGAAGCGCCAGGCGCCCAGCTCGGCCACGATCGCGCGCGCCGGCGCCACCAGCGGCAGGCCGGCGGCGGGGTCGCCGGATTCCATCGCCGCCATCAACAGCCCATGCAGGGAGATCAGCTCGGCGCGGCGGTTCTGTGCCTGGCGGGCCAGGGCGCGCGCCGCCTGGCCGCGCTCGCGGGCCCGGTCCAACCGCAAGAGGAAGCACTCGAACAGGCTGCCCATCGGGCCGTTGGCGATCTCGACCGCGCCGGCCCCGGCGGCGCGCGCCGCGGCGACGCAGCGCTCCAGCGCCGCCAGAGCCGAGCGCATGCGGCCCTGCGCATAGTGGGCATCCATCAGGCCGCCCAGGGCGCGCGCCGACAGCTGGGGCGACTGCGCCCGCTCGGCCAGGGCGAGCGCCCGGCGATGCTCGGCCATGCAGGCCTCGACCTGCCCGCGCGGGAACAGCAGGTTGCCGCGCAGAAAATGGCAGCGGGCGCGCAACGCCGGCTGGTCGAGCGTCTCGGCCTCGGCCTGGGCGCGATCGACCGCCGCCGCGGCACCGTCGAGATCGTCGACGATGCGCAGCGCGGCGGCGATGCCCAGCTCGGCCTCGGCGCGCCGCGCGCGATCGTCGCCGGCCTCGGCCAGCACGGCGCGGAAACGCGCCTCGGCCTCGCGCGCCGCGCCCAGCTCGAGCCGCAGATGGCCGGCCAGAAGGCCGAGCGCCGCCCGCTCCGTCGCCTCGCTCCCCGCCGCCGCCAACGCCAGCCCACGCTCGGCCCGTTCGAGCGCCAGCCCGAGGTTGCCGCCGCGCCGCCAGCGCTCGGCGGCCAACCGATAGGCCGCCGGCGCGGCGGGGTCGCCGGCACGCTCGAGATGGCTGGCGCGCAGGTCCGGCTCGTCGTCGCCCAGCCCCTCGGCGGCCCGCCGGTGCAGGCCGCGCGCCGCCTCGCCGAGCAGCGAGGCGTAGGTCGATTCCTGGAGCAGGGCATGGCTGAACATCACCCGGTCGCCGTCCCAGGCCAGCAGCCCGGCCTCGATCAATGGCGCCACGTCGTAGTCGGGCCGGCGCAGGAGCGTCTGCAGCGCAACCAGCGCAAAGCGCTGGCCGAGCACGCTGGCCGCCTGCAGGGCGGCGCGGTCGGCCGGCGCCAGGCGGTCGAGGCGGGCCTGCACCAGGGCCCGGATCGTACCGGGCAGCGGCCGCGCCGCGGCGTCGCCGTCGCCGCCGCTCAGGGCGAGCTGCTCGAGGAACAGCGGGTTGCCGCCGGAGCGCACCGCCAGCCGCTCGGCGTCGGCGGCGCGCAGCGCGTGCGTGGCGGCCTGCGCCAGTCGCTGCAACGCCTCGGGGCGCAGCGGCCCCAGCTCGATCACCGTGAGCGGCGCCGCGCCGAGGCTGCGGCGGAACGCCGTGTCGATCGGATCGCCGTCGAGCCGCGAGGTCGTCAACAGGACGAGGCGCGAGGTCGCCGCGGTACGCGCCAGCGCCGCCACCACGGCGCGCATCGGCCCGTCGCTGCCCTGGCCGGCCCAGTGCAGGTCCTCGACCGCGATGGCGAGCGGCGTTTCCGCCGCGACCAGGCCGGCCAGCGCCGCCAGGGCGCCGCCGCGCGACGCCGTGCGCTGCGCATCCTCCATGGCCGACCACAGCTGGGCCAGCGCCGGCGGCAGCGGCCGATCGAGCACGTCGTGCAGCGCTGCGCGAGCCGCGTCCTCGAGCGCCGGCGCCTCGGCCCAGCCGGGCAGGCGGCGCGCCAACCCCTCGGCCAGGGCGCGCAGCGGCGACTGGCGGCGGTCGGCGCCGAAATCGACGAGGCGCACCAGGATCGGCGCGAAGCCGCGACGCTCGGCCTCGGCGAGGGTCTCGGCCAGCAGGCGCGACTTGCCCATGCCGGCCTCGCCGCGCAGGTGCAGCACCGCGCCGGGGCCGGCGGCGCCCAGGACACCGGTGATCACCGCCACGGTCTGGGCCAGCTCGAGCTCGCGGCCGACGAACGGCAGCCGGCCCGCCGATACCGTTTCGCGCGGCCCCAGCAGGCGCCACAGGCGCTGCGGCGCGGCGATTCCCTTGAGCACCCGCGGGCCGAGATCGTGGCCGGCCATGCGGTCGGCGACGGCGCGCCACACCGGCTCGCTGACCACGGTCTCGCCGGGCGCCGCGGCGCCGACCAGGCGAGCCGCCAGGTTCACGCTGTCGCCCAGCACCGTGTAGGCGCGGTGCACGTCGGTGCCGATGGCGCCGGCGACGACGTCGCCCATGGCGATCCCGACATGGGTCTGCAGCGGCCGGCCGAGCCGCGCCGACAGCGCCGGCATGGCGCGCTGCAGGGCATCGGCGGCGGCGACGGCGCGCAGCGCGTCGTCGCCATGCGCGACCGGCGCGCCGAACAGCGCCATCGTGGCGTCGCCGAGGTGTTTGTCGACCGTGCCGCCATGCTCGGCGACGATCGTGTCGGCGCGGCCCAGGAAGGCCTCGACGATCCGATGCGTTTCCTCGTCGCCCAGCGCCTGCGACATCTCCGTGAAGCCGCAGAGGTCGGCGAACAGCACGACGACGGGGCGGCGCTCGGGCTCGGCGGCGGCGGGGCGCGGCCCGGACTCAGCCACGAAGTCCGGCCGGTCGAGCTCCGCGATCGCCGCGAGCAGCCGCTTGCGATGGCCGAGCGAGCCGACGCCCAGCTCGCGCAGGTCCTCGGCGCCGAGGTCGCGCAGCAAGGCGCCGTCGATGTCGTTGGCCGCGAAGGCCTCGGCGTACTGCTCGAGCCCGAGGCCGCGCAGCCAGGCACGGACGTCCATCTCCGGTCCCCTTTCCCGGCCCCTATCGTGACCGGTGCGCGCGGACCTGGAAAGCCGCCTGGCCGTGACCCCTTCGTGCGCCGGCCGTTCGCGCACCCGGCGGCCGCCACGGCGCCGCGCAAGGACGTACAGGAGCGCACCGAGACCGCGCGCGACGAGATGCGCGAGACCGACGGGGACGTCGACGAGGCGGCTCCAGGCAGGCCGGCGTGCGAGCGTTGCCGGCGCGCTCATTTCGGGATTTGGTTGATGAAGAAATGAACGCGCCGCACCCTGTCGTGCGCGGAGCCCTCCAGGCTCCCGCGCGCGGCAACGGGACGAGGTTTATCCACCTCGGATTCGGGAAGCCCTGGAGGGGCTTCCCGATCTGACTCTGTATCTGCTTCTGTATCTGAGGCCGTTACGGAAACGTTTCGTGTGGCGGCCGACTGCCGTTTCCTGAAACGTTTCACGCGCTCGGTCGAGACGTCCGACTGGTACTGCCAGTCGCTCCAATCGTGCGGCTCGATCCCGCGCTCCGTACGCACCAGCAGGCCGGCCTGCACCAGCGCCTCGACCAGCCGCGCGGTGACGGACGGCGAGCGGCGCAGCATGAGGGCGAGATCGGCCAGCGGCGGCAGCACACCGCCGGTGCGGCAGGCGATGCACAGCATTCCATCCCAGGCTCGATAGAGTGAATCGGACAGGCGCAGGATCTTCGGGTTGTCGAGCTTGTCGGCGTAGGAGCGGAACCAGTGGGTCCGCTGCAGCTTGCATAGGCTCATGGCGGCCTCGCGCGGGACGGTGGTGCCTCTACCAGGAGCGGCAAGTACGACAGCCGTTCAACCCGGAAATTTTTTAATTTCGACGAGTTCTACACGCGAATCTCATGCAGGTGCGGCCGCATCCCGCCGGCCCCGATCACCAGGGTCGCCAGCGCCACGGGCAGCCGGAAGCGGCGCGGACCGGCGCTGCCGGGATTGAGGTAGAGGACCGGGCCGATCGCCTCGACCTTGGGGCGATGCGAATGGCCCGACACGACGAGATCGATCCCCGCCGCGACGGGATCGAGATCGAGCTCGGCGAGGGAATGCAGCAGAAGGATCGAGCGCCCGCCGAGACGGACGCGCGTCGTGGCCGGGAACGCCGCCGCCCACGCCCCCTGGTCGACATTGCCGCGCACCGCCGTGACCGGCGCCAGCGCCTGCAGGCCGACGATCACCTCGGGCCGGCCGATGTCGCCGGCGTGCAGGATGTGGTCGACGCCGGCGAGCGCCGCGAGCGCCTCAGGGCGCAGCAGGCCGTGCGTGTCGGAGATTACGCCGAGCTTCACCGCTCGGGCCGGCTCTCGAGGCGGGGCTCGACCCGTTCGCGGCGGCGCGTGCGGCGATCGATGGGCGTGGGGCGAGCGGTCTCGTCCGGGGGCGGCGCAGCCGGCGCCGGAGGCGGCGAAGCGGGGGGCGCCGAGGGCGCCTGCGACGGCAGCGTCGGCGCGGGCCCGCCGCTGCCGGCCATGACCCAGCGGTACGCCGCGACCGACAGGAACGCCGCGATCCAGCCTGCGGCGATCGCGCCCGCCGTGACCAGGGCCGCCTCGCCCGCCCGCTGGCGCTGCAGCGCCTCGCGCCGCGCCTCGACCTCGCGGTAGCACTTGTCGGCCGGCAGCCCGCGCCGCTCGGCGACCCGGCACTCGGTGGTCTGCCGGTAGTGCACCAGCTCGCCGAGCTCGTCGTCGCGCGTGAACACGCCCCAGAAGACGGCGATGCCGCCGATCAGGGTGAGGATTAGGCCAAGACGGTGCCAGCGCCTAAGGTGCAAAGCCACTTCACCCCGCAGCGGTGTTCACGAGATACACATATTTGGGAGCGGTCTCTTCAACAACAACAAGCCAGTGGGGAGCGCTCCGGTGACGAGCGGCCCCCAAGGGAGCCGAGGGTAGGAGAGCGACGGGTGGACTCATCTACAGAGGTTAGGCCCATCGTGGTGCCCAAGAGTCGCCGGCCCCCTGCGGCATCGTCTGAGCTGTGTGACGGAGCCAAGCTTCTATTGGAGGAGCATGTGTAGCAAGGATTGCTGGCATTTGCAGCGTCCGGGAGGCGTGACAGGCCAAGCAGTACTCGGTATGATTGCAAAAATCCGGGGCGGTGGATAATGCGCTCTTTCGATGATTTCGTTTCCGCGGCGGCGCCGGCAACGCCCCTGTTGCCACTACTTCATGTTACGGATTCTTTGTCGTTGCGACTTGTGCTGAAGGATAAGGCGCTGAAGCCCCAGCGATGTACTGTTTTTAATGAGAATTTCTTATACTTTTCCTACGGCAGGCCTG
This sequence comes from Reyranellaceae bacterium, assembly GCA_046349275.1. Taxonomy (GTDB): domain Bacteria; phylum Pseudomonadota; class Alphaproteobacteria; order Reyranellales; family Reyranellaceae; genus Reyranella. The sequence continues at coordinate 27,345 of JAXMCN010000006.1, forward strand.
CCTTTAGGCCAAACGCCGGGACCGAGGCAAGCGCACTGTCCTCTTACGCACCAGTATGCATTCTGGTGGATGGCGGGAAAATCCCACTGAAGAAGGTTTTTCCGTTCGACTCTGGTGCATTTCACAACGGCCTTTTTTCCAAGGCAATGCATCGGCGGATGAAGCTTGAGTCCTTTGAGTTGGCCGCATCAATAGATAGACCTCAAAAGATCGTAACAACTTTTTTCGATACAAATGTTAAATATTATGACAACGAAACCAGAGAAATGGTTGGTGCGCCTGCGACCTTGTTTGAGGTCGAAAGCTTTGTTGCCTTGCTACGCAATAAACAGCAAGAGCACTACGACGACCGTGTGTCTTCTATAGAACTTGTTACAAGCCATGCGGTATTCCTTAAGGGCAATGTCCTCGCGATCATATTTCCGATTATTTTCTTGGAAGATGCAGAATTTGTTAAGGCAGTGGAGGTGCTAAATGCCGAGTTGCTAACCTATCCACTTGGTGCGAGGATTGGCAATGAAGCGATCTTTGGCCAGATATCGCTCCTAGCGCGAGACTTCTTTCAGAGGCGTGGACTGCTCTAATCCCGAGGCCACAATGTTAAAACCTAACGCGGCTGAATTGGTGGGATCACTGGATCTGACATATGTACGCACTGGGTTTCTGCTTCCACTTTTTATGATGCGATCTCGGTCAAATAGCTACTGGACCCAGATAATTGACCCAACAAAGAGAGTTCTCGGATTCCGTCAATTGGATGGCGAGCTAACCGTAACGCCGACTGATAACCGGGCAATCGTTAAGATAGGAGATGATTCTGTTTGGGGCTATCGCCTTAAGGGTGGCGCCGCGATACTGTCTCATTCCCAGTGCTTCCGGAACAAGTTAGAGGCTATGCTACTCGAAAATCAAGAAGAACTTTCACCGATTTGTCGCTGGGAAGTTGATAGAATATTTGGAACACTTTCGGAGCGACAAAGCGCGCTAGTCGCACTTTGTAAGCGCTTGAAGCAAAAAAGTAAAAGTCTGCACGATCATTGGCTACGGAACCTTTTCGCGCTGCCAACATTAAGGCAAGAATTGCTTGCAGAAAATTGGTCTGAAAATGAACGGGCTACATTGCACCAGTATCTACCGACCCTATCTCTTGTGTTCTCTGGAAGCAAAATTGGGGTGTCTGCAAGTAGAGAAATTGTAAGTTTGCTAGGCCAAAACAAAGATACCTTCGATCGTGCGGCGCTCCGCGCAGCATCTGAATGGGAAGGAACAGGGCTCAGTAAGAAAATTGTGATACCGGAATCCAAAGATGATGACCTTCCAAATCGTTCTAGTGCGATGGTCAGAATAGAAGACACGCATGCTTCGGTTTTCTATTCTAGGATGTGGCCTAAAATTGATGGGCTACTTGTGCAGAAACTCATGGTCAGCTTGCTGATTGGATTGAGAATCCAGATCGATAAGGCAAAGGTAGTAGAGAGTTCAACATCTGTTAAGTACGTATTGCCTCCAAGCAGGGGACTCAAATCATTGAACTTGCTTTGCAGCTTCGAGATAAACAAGAGCGATATTAATATCCTTATGGAAGACTCCAGCAATTCAATAAACGTAGTAGTTTTCAGAAACGCAACGGAAGCGCTAGAAATGGCATCAAAATGGAGGAAATCAGAGGGAGAAGCAGGAATTCGAGTCGACCAGTTTTGGATTTGTCAGCCCCGATACTCGGGCAAAGATAGCAGGCTCGCGCATCAGCCCTTAAGCAAGGAAGTAAAATATCTTGGCTACTTGGAGAACATTTCCCTGGAAGCGGCGCTCTTGTATGGTTCGTTAGCGGACCGGTCAAAGTTTGCGACCATTGTTGCTGATGAGCACACCATTGGCTCAGCTCTCTTGCTGCTCAAAAACATCGCGAAGGTGTTCCATGATGTTCAGGAGATTGTCGTACAGCCTGTTGTAGTGCTCGTGCGTGCAACTCAACGATCAGTTCCTGGGATCGGAGCAACCGTGAAGGCGGTTGATGGTGCACTTGTATCAAGCCCAGGAATCCCTGGTGATCTTATCAAGAGATCGAGTATCGTAATTTCTTACTTGCCGTTTTTCCATGCAGGCTTTGTAAGGAACTACAAGGGTCCACTTATCCTTGCGGCATCAAGGGATAATTCTCAAATCCTCAATCATTTTACTGTTGCAAAAACTCTAAATGCATCCACCCTGGAACACGATTACGACTCTGACTTGGATCCCGATCTACAATCACGAAATCTTGAAAAGGCAGTCGTAGAGGCCATTCACGCAGCAAGGAATCCATCTCTGCCGGGCCGAAAGACTTATTGTGAGGGAACCCTTAATGCACTTCGCTGGTACCGTAGACTGTCGAGCATAGGCGAATAAGTTGTTCGGACGCTGATCTAAAGCTACCCGAACGCCTCCTCCCACGTCCCCTTCGTCGACGCCTTCGAGTACTCCGTCGCCCGGTTCTCGAAGAAGTTGGTGTGCTCGATGGCGTTCAGCATCTCGTCCATCCACGGCAGCGGGTTCTTGGCGTCCGTGCGGTAGATCGGCTGCAGGCTGAGCTGGGTCAGGCGGCGGTCGGCGATGTAGCGGATGTAGCGCTTCACGTCGGCGGCGGTGATGCCCTCGATGCCGCCCATCTCGAAGGCGAGGTCGATGAAGGCGTCCTCGTGGTCGACGATGGTCGAGCAGGCGACGTAGATCTCGCGCTGCAGGGTCTCGGTCCAGATCTCCGGGTTCTCCTGCACGAAGGTGCGGAACAGGCGCACGATCGAGTTGCAGTGCAGGGTCTCGTCGCGCACCGACCAGCTGACGATCTGGCCCATGCCCTTCATCTTGTTGAAGCGCGGGAAGTTCATCAGCATGGCGAACGACGCGAAGAGCTGCAGGCCCTCGGTGAAGGCGCCGAACACCGCCAGCGTCTTGGCGATCGATTCCTTCGAATCGACGTTGAACTCCTGCATGTAGTCGTACTTGGCCTTCATCTCCTTGACGGTGAGGAAGGCCGAGTACTCGCTCTCCGGCATGCCGATCGTGTCGAGCAGGTGGCTGTAGGCGGCGACGTGCACCGTCTCCATGGCCGAGAAGGCGGCCAGCATCATCTGGACCTCGGTCGGCTTGAAGACCCGCGAGTAGTGCCGCATGTAGCAGTTGTTCACCTCGACGTCGGCCTGGGTGAAGAAGCGGAAGATCTGGGTCAGCAGATGCCGCTCGGCGTCGGTCAGCTTGTTGCGCCAGTCCTTGACGTCGTCGGCCAGCGGCACTTCCTCGGGCAGCCAGTGGATGCGCTGCTGGGTCAGCCAGGCATCGTAGGCCCAGGGATAGTGGAACGGTTTGTAGATCGGCTTGGCGTCGAGCAGCGACATGGCGGCGACCCTTCGAGGAAAATCCGGACAGAAAAATCCCCGCGCCGCCCGGGAGAGAAGGATCCCGGGCGCGCGGGGGGACACGACGCTACTGGCAGCTAAGACATTCTTCGTAGTTGGTCGATTCGACGGGCCCCCCGGTCGGGCCGCCGATCGTCGTCGAGGAGGGAGCGTCGACACCGGGAATGGGAAGAGCGAGCGCCTGGTCGCCGAGCGGCGCGGCGAGCGCCTCCCCGGCCACCGTCTCGGCGCGCTGGATGCTGAGCGAGCGGCAGTAGTAGAGGCTCTTCACGCCGCGCTTCCAGGCCATCATGTGGATCTGGTGCAGGTCGCGCTTGTGGACGTCGGCCGGCAGGAAGAGGTTGAGCGACTGGCTCTGGCAGACGAACGGCGCGCGGTCGGCGGCATGCTCGACGAGCCAGCGCTGGTCGAGCTCGAAGGCGGTCTTGAACACGGCCTTCTCGTGGTCGTCGAGGCAGTCGAGATGCTGCACCGAGCCCTGGCTGACGGTGATCGAGGTCCAAGTGTCCTCGTCGTTGCGGCCCTTGGTCTCGAGCAGCTTCTCGAGGTAGGGATTGCGCACCACGAACGAGCCCGACAGGGTCTTGTGGTTGTAGACGTTGGCCGCCGACGGCTCGATGCCCGGCGAGGCGCCGCCGCAGATGATCGAGATCGAGGCGGTCGGCGCGATCGCCAGCTTGTTGGAGAAGCGCTCCTGGAAGCCGAAGTCGGCGGCGTCCGGGCAGGCGCCGCGCTCGGCGGCGAGCGTCCGCGAGGCCTCGTCGCACTGGCCGCGGATGTGCTTGAACATCTTCTTGTTCCACACCTTGGCCATCACCGATTCCAGCGGCACGTTGTTCTGCTGCAGGAAGGAGTGGAAGCCCATCACGCCGAGCCCGACCGAGCGCTCGCGCATGGCGGCGTAGGTGGCGCGCGCGAAGTCCGAGCCGGCTTTGTCGATGAAGTCCTGCAGGACGTTGTCGAGGAAGCGCATGACGTCCTCGATGAAGGTCGGGTGCTCGTGCCACTCGAGATAGCTCTCGAGGTTGAGCGAGCTCAGGCAGCACACCGCGGTGCGCTGCTTGCCGTGATGGTCGACGCCGGTCGGCAAGGTGATCTCGCTGCACAGGTTCGAGGTCTTGACCTCGAGCCCGGCCAGCTTGTGATGCTCGGGCCGCGCCCGGTTCACGTGGTCGACGAACACCAGGTAGGGCTCGCCGGTCTCGACGCGCGCCGTCAGGATGCGGATCCACAGATGGCGGGCCGAGACCTTGCGCAGCACGGCGCCGTCCTTGGGGCTGACCAGGCCCCACTCCTCGTCGTTCTCGACGGCGCGCATGAAGGCGTCGGAGATCAGCAGGCCGTGGTGCAGGTTCAGCGCCTTGCGGTTGGGATCGCCGCCGGTCGGCCGGCGCAGCTCGATGAACTCCTCGATCTCGGGATGGTTGATCGGCAGATAGACCGCCGCCGAGCCGCGGCGCAGCGAGCCCTGGCTGATCGCCAGGGTGAGCGAATCCATGACCCGGATGAACGGCACGACGCCCGAGGTCTTGCCGTTCTGGCCGACCTTCTCGCCGATCGAGCGCAGGTTGCCCCAGTACGAGCCGATGCCGCCGCCGCGCGCCGCCAGCCAGACGTTCTCGTTCCACAGGCCGACGATGCCTTCCAGCGAATCGTTGGCCTCGTTGAGGAAGCAGGAGATCGGCAGGCCGCGGCTGGTGCCGCCGTTGCTCAGCACCGGGGTCGCCGGCATGAACCACAGGTTCGAGATGTAGTCGTACAGGCGCTGGGCGTGCGCGTCGTCGTCGGCATAGGCCGAGGCGACGCGGGCGAACATGTCCTGGAAGCTCTCGCCGGGCATCAGGTAGCGATCGGCCAGGGTGCCCTTGCCGAAAGCCGTCAGGCGAGCGTCCCGGGACGAATCGGTAACAACCCGGCCACCGCTTCGAACTTGAACAACATCAAACACTTACGGCCCCCATTTTGGCTTGTTGTCCACACCTGTGGATAAAACACTGTGTGGAAGAACCCTATATCTTGGGAGCGGTGCGGCCGCCCCCACTAGGACTAGATGATACGGCTTGCGGCCGCCCTGTCATCGGCAAAATTTTACCCTCTCTGTGAATCTCAGGAATCGACGTTCAAGCCCCTGAAACTCAACGATAAAAAGTCCTTGTAGCCAGCCCGGAAATGATCGAACCCACAGCTTCGCAGGCGCAGCACCGGAGGAGAACAAAACGCGCTTTGCCGCGGAATACAAGGGTCCTGGACGGATTCGGCAGCTTTTCGGCCGGGCGGCGGCGGGGCAGGCCGGCAAAGCGCCCGTACGACGGGCATTTTCCAAATCGCCGGTTCGCCGCCACACTGTGACCAACGGAATCGCCCGATCGGGAGGCAGAACGTCCATGGCTACGGTCCTCACCCCCCGGGTCTACGGCCTCGACGCGATCTGCGCCGCCGCCGCGCAACGGGCCGACGGCAGCGAGGAAGCGGCCTTCTTCGCCCGCCGCCTGTTCGCCCGGGTCGCCGACAAGGACCTTGCCGCCGCCCCGGCCGTCGAGCGCGGGGGCGCGGCGGTCAGCCTGCTCGCCTTCGCCCGCCGCCGCCTGCCCGGCGTCGCCAAGGTCCGGGTCTTCAACCCGACCGCCGCGGACCACGGCTTCGCCAGCCCGCATTCGGTGGTCCAGATCGTCAACGACGACATGCCGTTCCTGGTCGATTCGATCGGCAACGAGCTCGGCCGCCGCGAGATCGGCGTCCACCTGCTGGCCCATCCCGTGCTGGCGGCGCGGCGCGACCTCGACGGCGACCTGCTGGGCTTCGCCGGCGAGGCCGGCGAGCGGGCCCGCGCCGAATCGCTGATGCACATCGAGATCGACCGCCAGGACGATCCGTTGCTGCTCGACGAGCTGGCGGCGGTGCTCAGCCGCGTGCTGGCCGAGGTCCGGCTGGCGGTCGAGGACTGGCGGCCGATGCGCCGGGCCTGCCTCGACGCCATCGTCGACCTGGCGCCCAGCCGCGCCCCGGCGCTGGCCGAGTACGAGGAGTTCCTGCGCTGGCTGGAGGCCAACCACTTCACCTTCCTCGGCCATCGCCGCTACCGCTACGTCGACGATGCCGAGCGGCCCGGCGGCCTGCGCTGGGACCTCGTGCCGGGCTCGGCGCTGGGCATCCTGCGGCCCGAGACCGTGCGGCTGTTCGAGGCCGGGGTCGGCGGCGGCGAGGCGATGGCCCGCTTCGCGCGCGGCAGCCACAACATCCTGATCGTCAAGACCGACCGGCCGTCCCTGGTGCACCGGCCGGGCGCCATGGACTGCATCATCGTCAAGACCTACGACGGCGACGGGCGGCCGACCGGCGAGCGCCGCTTCGCCGGCCTGTTCACCTCGGCCGCCTACCATGCCTCGCTGCACGAGGTGCCGCTGCTGCGCGGCCGGGTCGAGGCGATCCTGCGCCGCACCGGCTTCGACGTGCACAGCCACGACGGCAAGACCCTGCAGGCGATCCTCGACTCCTATCCGCGCGACGAGCTGTTCCAGATCGACGAGGACCAGCTGTACGACCAGGCGCTCGGCATCCTGCAGCTGCAGGAGCGGCGGCGGGTGGCGCTGTTCGCGCGCCGCGACGCGGTCGACCGCTTCGCCACCTGCCTGGTGTTCGCGCCGCGCGAGCGCTTCGACGCGGCGCTGAACGAGCGCTTCCGGGCGATCCTCGAGCAGGCCTGGCAGGCGCGCGTGGTGTCGACCGCCTCGACGGCGAGCAGCAACTCGGCGCTGGCCCAGGCGCTCTACACGCTGAAGCTCGAGGGCGATCCTCCGACCCCCAACCTCGCCGAGCTCGAGCAGAGCCTGGCCGAGGCGGCGACCTCGTGGACCGACCGGCTGCGCACCAGCCTGCAGGCCGCTCTCGGCGAGGCCGAGGGACGGGCGGCGGCGCGGCGCTGGCGCGACTGGTTTCCGCCGGCCTATCGCGAGCGCTTCGAGGCGGCCCAGGCGATCGCCGACCTTGAGCCGCTGCAGGCGGTGCTGGGCGGCAAGCTCTACGGGCTGCGCCTCGAGCGCGAGGCCGGCCAGCCGGCCAACCGCTTCTCGCTGCGCCTGTTCCATCCCGGCGAGGCGATCGCGCTCGCCGACATCCTGCCGCCGGCCGAGACCTTCGGGCTCAGGGTGCTGAGCGAGCTGCCGTTCACCCTGAAGGGCGGCGACGCCGGGATGCCGGCCGTCTCGCTGCAGGTGCTGACCGTCGAGACGATGGACCGCAAGCCGGTCAACCTCGCCAACGACGGGCCGCGCTTCCTCGAGGCGGTCGAGCGGCTGTGGGCGCGGGCGCTCGAGAGCGACGGCTTCAACCGCCTGGTGCTGGGCGGCGGGCTGGCCTGGCACGAGGTGACGATCCTGCGCGCCTACGCCAAGTACCTGCGCCAGGCCGGCATCGCCTACAGCCAGCCCTACATGGAGCGCGCGCTGGTCGGCCAGCCGGCGCTGGCCCGCCATCTCGTCGACCTGTTCATGGCCCGGCTCGATCCGGCGCTGGGCGAGGCCCGGTCGGCGGCGCGGCGCGAGGCGGTCGACACGGTCGAGGCGCGCATCGCCGCGGCGCTGGAGAGCGTGCAGACGCTCGACGAGGACCGAATCCTGCGGCGCTTCCGCAACGCCATCGCCGCCACCCTGCGCACCAATTTCTGGCAGGTCGACCGCAAGGGCGCCGCCAAGACGTGGCTGTCGCTCAAGATCGACAGCCGGGCGATCGACGAGCTGCCGGCGCCGCGGCCGCTGGTCGAGATCTTCGTCTACAGCCCGCGGGTCGAGGGAATCCATCTGCGCGGCGGCCGGGTGGCGCGCGGCGGCATCCGCTGGTCCGACCGGCGCGAGGACTTCCGCACCGAGATCCTCGGCCTGATGAAGACCCAGATGGTCAAGAACGCGGTGATCGTGCCGGTCGGCTCCAAGGGCGGCTTCTTCGTCAAGCGGCCGCCGCTCGGCGGCACGCGCGAGCAGGTCCAGGCCGAGGGCGTGGCCTGCTACCAGATCCTGATCCGCGGCCTGCTCGACCTCACCGACAACTACACGGCGGCGGGCGTGCAGCCGCCCGAGCGCGTGGTGCGCCACGACGCCGACGATCCCTATCTGGTGGTCGCCGCCGACAAGGGCACCGCCACCTTCTCCGACATCGCCAACGCGCTGGCCCGCGAGTACGGGTTCTGGCTCGACGACGCCTTCGCCTCGGGCGGCTCGGCCGGCTACGACCACAAGAAGATGGGCATCACGGCGCGCGGCGCCTGGGAATCGGTGAAGCGGCATTTCCGCGAGCTGGGGCTCGACATCCAGGCGACGCCGTTCTCGGTCGCCGGCGTCGGCGACATGTCGGGCGACGTGTTCGGCAACGGCATGCTGCTGTCGCGCCAGATCCGCCTGGTCGCGGCCTTCGACCACCGGCACATCTTCGTCGATCCGGCGCCCGATCCGGCGGCGAGCTGGGCCGAGCGCCGGCGGCTGTTCGAGCTGCCGCGCTCGTCGTGGGCCGACTACGACCGCAGCCTGATCTCGGCCGGCGGCGGCGTCTGGGAGCGCAGCGCCAAGTCGATCGCGCTGGCGCCCGAGGCGCGCCAGGCGCTGGGGCTCACCGCCGCGTCGGTGACGCCGGCCGAGCTGGTCAAGGCGATCCTGGCGGCGCCGGTCGACCTGCTCTACTTCGGCGGCATCGGCACCTACGTGAAGGCGTCGGGCGAGAGCGACGCCCAGGTCGGCGACCGCGCCAACGATCCGGTGCGCGTCGACGCCATGGCTCTGCGCGCCCGCGTGATCGGCGAGGGCGCCAACCTGGCGATGACCCAGCCCGCGCGCGTCGAGGCGGCGCTGGCCGGGCGGCGGCTCAACACCGACGCGCTCGACAACTCGGCCGGCGTCGACACCTCGGACCACGAGGTCAACATCAAGATCGCGACCGGCGCGGCGATCGCCGGCGGCGCGCTGGCGCCGGCCGATCGCGATCCCCTGCTGGTCTCGATGACCGACGAGATCGCCGGCCTGGTGCTGCGCCACAACTACCAGCAGAGCCAGGCGGTCAGCGTCGCAGCCGAGACGGCGGGCGAGGAGCACGACCGGCTGGAGCGGCTGATGCGGGCGCTCGAGCGCAAGGGGCTCCTCGACCGCGCCGTCGAGTTCCTGCCCGATACGCTCGCCATGCGCACGCGCGCCGCCAACCGCCAGCCGCTGACCCGGCCCGAGCTCGCGGTGCTGCTGGCCTATGCCAAGCTCGACCTCAACGAGCAGATCCTGCGCTCCGACCTGCCCGACGATCCGCTGCTCGAGGGCGAGCTCTTGTCCTACTTCCCGGCGGCGCTGCAGGAGCGCTTCCCCGACGTGCTGCGCGGCCATCGCCTGCGTCGCGAGATCGCCTCGCTGCAGGTCACCAACTCGCTGGTCAATCGCTGCGGCCCGACCTTCGTGCACAACCTCGCCGGCCGCACCGGCGCCTCCGCGGCGGCGATCGCGCGCGCCTTCGCGGTGGCGCGCGACGCCTGGGGCCTGCGCGCGCTGTGGCGCGACGTCGAGGCGCTGGATCCGGCGCTGAAGGCGGCGGCGCAGATCCGCCTGCTGGTCGCCAGCCAGCGCTTCCTGGCGCGCAGCGTCGCCTGGCTGCTGCGCCGCCTGCCGCAGCCGCTCGACACCCTGGCCGCGACGGAGCAGCTGCGCGCCGCCATCGCCGGCCTGGGCGACCTGCCCGAGACCCTGGTCGGGGCCGCCGAGACCGCGGCCCTGGCCGAGCGCACGGCGGCCTTCGAAGCGGTCGGCGCGCCGCCCGACCTCGCGCGCCGCGCCGCGTCGCTCGAAACCCTGGCGGCGGCCGGCGACCTGATGCTGGCGGCGCGCGCCGCAGACGTCGACCTGGCGTTGGCGACCCGCCTCTACTTCACCCTGGGCGAGCGGCTGGCGCTGGCCGGCCTCGGCGCCGCCGCGAGCCGCCTGCCGCGCGACGGCCAGTGGCAGGCCCAGGCGGCGCAGGCGATGCAGGACGAGCTCGCCACCCTGCACGCCGACCTGCTGGCCTCGGCGCTGCGCGCCGCCGCCAGCGGCGACGCCGATCCCGACCCGGTGCTGGCGCGCTGGAGCGCGCCGCGCCAGGCCGCGCTGGAGCGCCTCGACCGCCTCCGCGAGGATCTCGCGGCGCAGCCGGTGCTGGACCTCGCCATGCTGTCGGTGGCGATGGCGGAGCTCCGGACGCTGGTCTGACCGTTCGAGCGATCCTGTCCTGAATTGCAAAGTCGGCCCCGCTGGACCTGATATCTCTCTCCCGCCGCAGGAAGGGGGCGCGGGCGAATGACAGGATCTTCGGGCAAGGGCTGGCTGCGCGAACGTATCCGGCTGCAGGTCAGCATCAGCACGATCTTCGCCGGGCTGATCCTGCCGGCGCTGGGCGGCGTCGCGGCGTTCAGCTACCAGCAGAACGTCCGCAACCTGACGGCGCTGTCGCAGCGCTTCATCGACCGGGCGCGCGACGATGCCGTGCAGACCTCGCGGCAGCTGCTCGAGCCGGTGATCGGCACCCTGCGCATGGTCGCCGCCGCCGAGACCGCGACGCCGGGCTTCTACCGCTCCGACGACAGCGCCGACTTTCTCTACTACGCGCTGACCTCGGCGCCGCAGGTCGACGCCGTCTACGCAAGCTTCGAGAACGGCTTCCATCGCGTGGTCACGCGCATGGACGCCGACCGGCGGCGCAGCGACCCGCGCATCCCGGCGCGCGCCAATTGGCACATGAGCTTCATCGACGACTTCACGGCCGGCGCCGACCGCCAGCGCCACCGCACCTTCTACGAGACCTGGCCGCGGCGCCTCGGCGGCTACTCGGTGGTCGCCGCGACCTACGACGTGCGCACGGCGGTGCCGCAGTATCGGATGGCGCGCCAGAGCATGGGCCTCGCCGTCACCGACCCGTTCATCAACCCGGACACCGGCTATCCGGTGATCGCGCTGGGCTATCCCATCGTGGTCGACGAGAACTTCACCGGCGTCGCCTCGGCCCACATCACCTTCGGCGACCTGTCGGCCTGGCTCGGCCAGCACGCCGTCTCGGCGCACAGCCACACCGTCATCGCCGACCAGAACGGCAAGCTGTTGGCCCATCCCGAGCCCGCCAAGGTGGTGCGCACGTTCGACGGCAAGGTCCAGCTCACCGACTGGGGCGAGGTCGACGACCCGGCGATCCGCGAGGCGGTGCGCCTGCACCGCGCCGGCCAGGCCGACCGCTTCACCTTCGAGATGGGGCCGGACGCCACCGAGTACGTCGCGCTGTTCAGCCGCTTTCCCGCCGGGCCGGAGAAGAGCTGGCAGGTCCTGGTGGTGACGCCGACCGACGATTTCGTCGGCGACCTCAAGCGCACCAATCGCCAGCTCGCCTGGGTGATTCTCGGCCTCGTGCTGATCGAGAGCGTGCTGATCTATTTCATGGCGCGCGGCGTGGCGCGGCCGATCGAGGCGGTGTCCGGCGCGATCCGCGAGATCCGCTCGCTGTCGTTCGGCGGCCAGGTGCCGTCGGGCTCGCGCATCCGCGAGGTCGCCGAGCTGCAGCAGGCGACGGCGCTGCTGGCCAGCGCGCTGCGCTCTTTCTCGCTGTTCGCGCCGGTCGGCATCGTGCGCCAGCTGATCGAGTCGGGCCGGCCGCTGGCGCCGGGCATGGAGCAGCGCTTCGTGACCCTGATGTTCACCGACGTCGAGGGCTTCACCACCATCGCCGAGCAGCTGTCGCCGCAGGCGCTGTCGGAGCAGACCTCGCGCTACTTCGAGATCATGACGGCGGCGGTGGCCGAGCAGGGCGGCACGATCGACAAATTCATCGGCGATTCGGTGATGGCCTTCTGGGGCGCGCCGACCGAGACCGAGGACCATGTCTTCAAGGCCTGCGTCGCGGCCCTCGAGGCCAGCCGCCGCATGCGCGCGCTGAACGACCGCTGGGAGGCCGAGGGCCATCGCCGCATGAACGTGCGGCTGGGCGTGCATTGCGACACGGTGGTGGTCGGCAATGTCGGCTCGGCGGAGCGGCTCAGCTACACGGCGATGGGCGACGGCGTGAATCTCGCCTCGCGCATCGAAGGGCTCAACAAGCAGTTCGGCACCTCGATCTGCATCAGCGAGTCGGTGCACGACCGGCTCGGCGACCGCATCGTCGCCCGGCCGCTCGGCAAGGTCGCCGTCAAGGGCCGCACCAGCGAGATCAGGGTCTACGAGCTGCTGGCGATCGCGGCGCCCGACCCCAAGGTTTCCTGAAACCGGGTCCGGCCGCGACGCAAAGGAGTGGCATCGTCCGGCAATTGCGGTAATCTACCCGAAGTTGCGCTGTCGGACTCGATACCCTCGATCCGAAGCCCGCACCGGAGTGCAAATGACCGAGCGACTCGAAGCCCCGCGCGCGCTCATCGTCGGCACCCGCCTGGCGCCCCCGGTCGAATTGCTCAAGTGGCTGCACGAGGAGCGCCGTCGATCCTACGAAGAGGACGTCAACGCGCCGGCCTTCCATGCGTTGTGGTCCTGGCTGCGGCGGGTCCCCGTCGAACTGCCGCTGGTCGTCGCCCCGGAAGGAGCAACCGGCGGCCTGAAGGCGGCCGTGCTGGCGTTCGACGAGTCGTGCCGGCCGGGCGAGCGGATCTTCGGTGACCTGCCGGAGGAGCGGCAACGCGGGCTGGCGCTGTTCGACACGCTCGACCGGCTCCTCTTCCGGCAGGCCGTGGCCCTCTACTACCACTTCATGCTCGAGGCGCCGGAAGCGGTGCTGCCCGGCGCCCTGGACGGCGCGCCGGCCTGGCAGGCCTTCCTGGTCCGCACCTTCTACGATCGCTGGCGGGCCGTGATGCGTCGCGGACTTGCGCTGGACACGTTCGACGTGGACCGGGCGCGCGCCTCGATCGACGAGGCGTTCGCCGTGGCTCTCGACAGCCGGCCGGCCGGCGCGGACTTCATCGGCGGGACGCGGCCCGGGCCGCTCGACGTCGTGTTCGCCGCCCTCTCGAGCCCGCTCCTGCTGCCCGAACGCCATGGCGGCCGGCCGCCCTCGCCCGACGTGCTGCCCGCCGCCTTCCGCGCGATCGTCGAGCACTACCGGGCGAGCGATGCGGGCCGGCTGGCCCTGGCGATCTACCGCACGCGTCCGGCGCCGCAGCCCGCCCTGCGGCGCCCGGGCAGGGGCTGGTCGTCGACCGCGCTGCCCGCCGCCGCGCCTCTGTTGCGCGGGGCGGCCCGCCTTGCGGCGCGGATCGGGCCGCGCCAGGTCACTTTCAGGAACATCGTCGCCGTGTTCCGCTGGCAGGACGTGACCTCCGTCCTCGACCGCGACGGCGACTTCCGCATCGGCCCGGTCAATGCCAGCCGCATCGAAGCGGTGAGCGGCCCGTTCATCCTCGGCATGGATCGCTCGACCCGGCTGTTCGCCCAGCGCGGCGTCGCCTACGGCGCGCTGCAGACGGCCGGCAGGTCGGCCGTGCAACGCGTTCTGCGCGAGGAGCCGCGCCGGGTGCTCGACGCGGCCGGCGCGCGATACGGCGCGATCGAGGTGGTCAACGGCTATGCCCGTCCGATTGCCGCCCGCAGCGCGGCGGCGCTGTTCGGCATCGCCGGGCCGAGCGAGGCCGCCTTCATGCGGACGGCCCGGGCCGTCTTCCACGAGACGTTCCTCAACCTGACCGGCGATCGCGCAGTGCAGGCCGCGGGCATCGAGGCCGGCCGCGAACTGCGCGGATGGATCGACGACGCCGTGGTCCGGCGCCGCGCCGGCGGCCAGGCGATCGACGACGTGCTGGGCGCCCTGCTCGCTCTCGCGGATCGCGGCGACATCTCCGAGCAGGACGTGGCCTGCGTGGCGGCCGGCCTGCTGGTCGGCGCCATCGACACGACCGCCACCGCCGTCGCCAACATCATGGCCGAGCTGGTCGCCGACCGGCCGCTGATGGCGCGGGTGCAGGCGGACCGCGATCGCTTCGAGCGGCTGTCGGGCTGGTGCCGCGAGATCCTGCGGCGTCGGCCGCACAATCCGGTCCTGCTGCGCCGCGCCGCGCCCGGCGCGACCTCGTGCGGCAAATCCGTGCCGGCCGATGCGACGATCGTCGCCGTCACGCTGGCCGCCATGCAGGACCCGCGGGTGTTCGACGACCCGGCGCATCTGCGGCCCGACCGGCCCGAGCCTCTCTACCTGCACTTCGGCCGGGGACTGCATCTGTGCGCCGGCCGCGACATCAACGCGCTGCAGATCCCGATCCTGGTCGGCGAGCTGCTGCGTCGCGAACCGCGCCGCAAAGGCCCCCTGCGCAATCGGGGCCCCTTCATGGACGAACTGGTCGTCGAGCTGGGAGCAACGCCATGACTCAGGTCCTGCACACCTACGGCGTCCCGTTCGAGGGCGGACGGGTCGCCGACGTCGAGCAGCTTCTCGAACGACAGGGCCGCGAGCTCAGGCCCGGAGGCAGGCTACGCGACGTGCTGCGCCGACAGGGATTGCACTTCGCCAGCCTCACCGTCGTGCCCGGCGATCCCGGCAGGCCGGCGCATCTCATGGTCGAGACGTCGCTCGACGAGAGCGCCGGCAGCGGAGCGCGGGCAATCGGGACGCTGCTGGCGACCGAGATGGCCGCCCTGCTCGACGCGGCCGGCGTGGCGCCCGGCGACGACATCGTCGCCTGCCTGACTCGCCACGAGATCCGGCTCGGCTCCGGGCTGCTCGGCGTGGCCGGTCTCGGCTTCTGCGGCACGCCTGGCATGTCGCTGAACCGCATTCTCGACGAGCACCAGCTGGCGCGCCGCATCCGCGATTGCCTGGACGGTAACCGCCTGCCGGGCGGGCCGGCCCTCGCGCAACTCGACTGGCTGCGCGCGCGAGTCTTCGACTCGACGTTGCCGACGGATCTGCAGCCTCTCCGCGAGGCCGAACCCGTCGCGGCGCTGCCGGCGGCGAGCGGACTGGGCACCAACCCGGCCGACATCCTCGGCATCGTGCCCGCCGCGGCCTGGGCGATGCTCTGGCCGATCATCCTGCCCCTGGCGGCGCTCGTGGTCGGGGCCGGGCTGCTGAGCGCGCTGCACGGCGGTCTCGCGCTGGGCTTCGCGGTCGTCGGCACCGCGACGCTCCTGGCGCTGGTGATCCTGGTCGGGGTCGTGACGGGACTCTACGTCTGGCTTCGCCGCCTCGAGGGCGCCAACCAGCCCGACGACACCTTGCCCGACCCGGCCGTCCTGGAGCGCGTGGTCGCCCACGAGAACCGGACAATGCAGAACCATCTGGCCGGAATCTCGATCATGCAGGCGGGATGGCTGCGCCGAATCACCCTGCGTCTCGCCTTCCTGGTGATCGGATTGCTGGCGCAGCGCCGCTTCCGGCCCGGGTACCTGGGAGACATCGGAACGATCCACTTCGCCCGCTGGGTCCTGCTGCCGGGCACGGACCGCCTGCTGTTCTTCTCGAACTACGGCGGCAGCTGGGAAAGCTATCTCGAGGATTTCATCACCAAGGCCTCGGATGGCCTGACCGGCGTCTGGAGCAATACGATCGGCTTCCCGCGCACCGAGAACCTGTTCAAGAAGGGCGCCACCGACGGCGAACGCTTCAAGCGCTGGGCCCGCCGCCAGCAGCGACCGACGCTGTTCTGGTATTCGGCGTATCCGCATCTGACGACGGCGCGCATTCGCGCCAACGCCGCCATCCGGCAAGGGCTCGTCACGGCCTCGACCGACGACGAGGCGGCGGCCTGGTTCAGCCTCCTGGGGTCGAGCGCGCGGCCGATCGGCGCGATCGAGACCGAGGAGGTCCAGTCGGTGTTCTTCGGCGGCATGAAGCGCCAGCCGGCGGCGGCGAGCGTGATCTGCGCCCTGCCGCAGAACCCGCCGGACGCCCGCGCCTGGCTGCGCGAGATCGAGCCGCGGGTGACGTTCGGCGAGGCCCTGCCGGTCGGCACGGCGCACATTCTCGGGCTCTCGGCCGAGGCGATGGGCCGCCTCGGACTGCCCGAGGACACGCTCGCCCAGTTCCCGACGGCTTTCCGGCAGGGGATGGCCCATCCCCTGCGGGCCCGCATCCTGTCCGATACCGGCGACGACAAGCCGGAAGAGTGGCTGTGGGGCGCGGCGCCCGCTGCGGAGGCGGTCGTGAACATCTACGCCGAGAACGCCGCCGCCCTGGACGGGGCGATCGCCGGCCTCCAGGCCGAGCTGCAACGACATGGCGGACGCTGCCTGCACGTCGTGCGCCTGGAGCCGCCGGCGGCCCCCGACGGCGGCCTCATGCACGAGCCGTTCGGCTTCGCGGACGGGGTCTCGCAGCCGATCGTGCGCGGCACCAAGCGGTGGGTGCGCAACGCCGACGCGATCCACACGGTGGAGCCGGGAGAGTTCCTGTTCGGATATCCGGACAATCGCGGCTACACGCCGCCGTCGCCGCGCCTCCGGGCGTCGGCCGATCCCGCCAACGTCCTGTCGGTCATCGAGCCGCGGCATTCGGACGGCTTCCTGCTGCCCAACTTCTCCGTCTCCGGCGCCAACAGCGACCGCGACTTCGGCCGCAACGGCAGCTTTCTCGTGGTGCGGCAGCTCGAGCAGGACGTCGCGGCCTTCGAGGGCTTTCTCGACGACGCGGCCGGCGACCTGGCCGGCCGCGCCGGAGTCCCCGCGTCATTCACCCACGCCCAGCGTGCCGAATGGATCGGCGCCAAGATGGTCGGGCGATGGAAGGACGGCACCTCGCTGGTGCGCAATCCCAGCGAGCCCGGCACGGGCTGGAACGGCAAGCGCCCCGCGACGCCGGACAACGACTTCCTGTTCGGGGCGGAAGATCCGACGGGCCTGCGTTGTCCCTTCGGAGCGCATGTGCGGCGAACCAACCCGCGCGAAAGCTTCTCGCCCGGATCGATGCAGCAACTCGCGATCACCAACCGCCATCGCATTCTCAGGCGCGGCCGCAAGTTCGCGGCGTCGGGCAGCGGCGATCCGTCGGCCGACAAGCCGGGCCTGTACTTCATGTGCCTCAACCTCGACATCGAGCGGCAGTTCGAGTTCGTGCAGCAGACATGGGCGATGGCGCTCCAGTTCCACGGCCTCGAGAACGAGGTCGACGCGATCCTGTCGCGCGGCGGCCGCAGCGCACGCCTGACCCTGCCGACCACCGCCGGGCCGGTGACCGTCCGCCGCTTCAAGGACTTCGTGCGCGTGCGCGGCGGCGCCTACTTCTTCCTGCCCGGTCGCAGGAGCCTGCGCTACCTGGCGGGCGGCAGCGGAACGGCGCGGCCCGTCACTTGAACGCGCGCTGCCTCCAGCACCGCCAGGGCGTGCCGGAGCGCCTCGACCGATTGCGCGAGGACCTCGCGGCACAGCCGGCGCTGGATCTCGCCATGCTGTCGGTGGCGATGGGGAGTCGCGGACGCTGGTTCAGGCGTTCGCGTCTCGGTCATCTACCCGAGGCGGCGGGCATGCCTTGGCTGCCGAGCGACAGCGTTCCCGTGGTCGTCCCCTGAGGGCTTTTGTGAACGACCTCCGCCCGACTCGCGTCGGCGGAGAAAGCGACTTCAAGCGTCCGGCCCGCGCCTCGGTCGGCGGTGAGTCTGTTGCCGTCGATGCGGGCCTTGTAGCGCTCGAAGCCCATGCTGAGGTCGCGCTGCGGGCCGGCGCCCGTGGCGTAGACGATCGAGGCTTCGGCACCGTCGATGCGCTCGACGACGATCATGAGGTCACGTCTTTCCTCGGTGTAGCTGCCCGTCCAGGCCCCCAGCCACCGTGCCCGCCCGTCGACGCCGCGAACCGGGAGCTGGAGATCCCGGGGCAGCAGGAACGGCGGCACCGGGTTGGGCGGCGGACAGACCGTCTCGCCGGCGCGGGCCGCCTGGCCCGGGTCGAGGAACCCGACGACGCACGAGCCAAACCAGGTCGCGAACTGGGTGGTTTCGCCCGCGCCATGCCCGTGGACGGGCCCTGTCTCGTCGAACAGGACGAAGGGCCGGCCGGTCGCGCCCAGGACCTGCCGCAGGCGGGGCCCGATGTAGGAGCCCGGCGAATTGCGGTTCGGCGAGTACCGGTCGTCGGCCGCTACCAGGACGACGACCCTTCCGCCTTTCTGCGCCGCGACCGCATTCACCAGGTAGCCATCGAGGTTGTAGTAGTTGCCGCCGCCGCCGGACCCGGCGCGGCCGGCATCGCTGCCGTGGCCCGGCGACAGGGCGAGCACGCCGTCGATGCCGGTCGCCTGCGCGTTCGCCTCCAGCGAGATCGCGCCGCCGTAGGACTGCCCGGCCAGCAGGACGGCCCTGTACCCCTGGCTGCGCGCCCAGGCCACCCTCTCCAGGAGGTTGTCGCGATGCCGGACACCCGAACTGGTCCAGCCACGCTCGTAGAGATTGTTGCGGTTGACCTTTATGACGTCCCAGCCGGCGTTGGCCAGCCGACGGATGATGACTGGCGGAGCGAAACGGTACTGCTCCTCGTCTCCCTTCAGACCGTGACTCCAGAAGACGACGCCCCTGGCGCCGGCCGGTCCGCGCACGGCGACATCGCAGAAGCCGTACTCCATCCAGTAGGCCCGGCCATTGGGGGTCTGACCACACGACAGCGCCGGATCGCCGGCCGGCGCGGTCTTCGGCGCAGCTGTCTGCGCGTGCGCGAGGCCCATGCCTGCCGCCGTCAGGCACGCCATGCCCAGGGTCAGGACCGACCACCGAATACGCCAGACGATGCGGATTGCGCCGTGCAAGCTCAAATTCCCCGCCGTGCCGGGCGAGTATCAAATACAACCCCACCGAGGGGCAAGCCTCAGCCTTTCCCCGCCGGCAACAACCCGCTCAGCAGCCGATTGGGAAACCGCCGACGCTGGACGATCGCATAAAAGGTCTCGCGGACCTCGGGGATGCGGCAGTGCTCGACCAGGATGCCGGCCTTCAGCTCGTCGCGCACGACGATCGGCGGCACCAGGGTGACGCCTTCGCGCTCGCGGGCGAGCAGGCGCAGCATCGCCATGTCGTCGACCTCGGCGAGGATGGTCGGCCGGATGCCGGCCCGCTCGAGCACTCGGTCGAAGGCGACACGGATGTCGCTGTCCAGGCTGGGCAGCAGCACCGGCACGCTGCGCAGGTCGTCGGGGAACCTGAACTTCTTTCCGCGTGACCGCGGCCGCGGCCGGCCGACCAGACTGACCGGCTGCTCGGCCAGCAGGTGGTTGCGGAACGAGGTGCGCGCGTCGCGCGGCGCGGCGGTGTTGGACAGCACGACGTCGATCGCGTGCGCCTCGAGCTGGGCCAGCAGGTCGCGGACGTTGCCCGAGCGCACGATCAGCTCGACGTCGGGCCGGCCGACCAGCGGCCGCAGGAACTCGAGCTGGAAGTTGCGCGACAGGGTCGTGAGCGCACCTACCCGCAGCACCTGGCGGCTCTCGACCGGCTGGTCGCGCAGAGTGCTGAGCAGCTCGTCGCCGGCCTTGAACACCGTGTCGGCGTAGTCGAGCGCGATCTGGCCGGCCTCGGTCAGCACCAGCTTGCGGCCGACCCGCTCGAACAGCTTGTGCCGCATCTGGTGCTCGAGCTTCTGGATCTGCACCGACAGGGTCGACTGCGACAGGTGCAGCTGCTCGGCGGCGCGGGTCAGGCTGCCGCCGTGCGCCACCACCCAGAAATAGCGCAGATGATTGTAGTTCAGGTCCCTCATGGTCGTTCGATTAAACCGAACGATATCCGAGATACAATGAATTTCTCCCATGCGAGCCGGCGCGCTACGTCGGGGGCCAGCCACGGTGCTTCGCCGCCCCTCCGCCCGGGAGACCTGACGTGTCGATCCATCTCCTGCCCCTGCTCGCGCCCGTCGCGCTCCTGGCCGCCGCCCTCCTCGGCTTCCTGAAGCCGGGGCGTCGGCCGCATCCCCTGCCGCGCCTCGCCGAGGCGGCAGCGCTGCTGGCGCTGGCCGCTTCGCTCGCCTCGACGGCGATGCTGATCGTTTCCGGCCCGTGGACGGTGCTGTCGCTGCGCCTGGACGCGGTCAGCGCCACGATGCTCGTGCTGGTCACCTTCATCGGCTGGGTGGTGGTGCGCTACACGGCGACCTATCTCGACGGCGAGGCGCGGCAGGGCGAATTCACGGCCTGGCTGTGCATGACCCTGGCGGCGGTGCTGCTGCTGGTCGGCGCCGGCAACCTGGTGCAGCTCGTGCTCGCCTGGATCGCCACCAGCCTGTTCCTGCACCGGCTGCTGCTGTTCTATCCCGAGCGTGTGGCGGCGCAGCGGGCGGCGCGCAAGAAGTTCATCACGGCGCGGATCGGCGACGGCGCCCTGCTGGTCGCGGCCGGGCTGCTCGCCTTTGCCTACGGCGCCGTCGACATCGGCGCCATCCTGAGCGCGGCGCGGGCCGGCGAGGGCGGCGCCGCGGCGATCGCGGCGGCGGCCTTCCTCGCGCTGGCGGCGATGCTGAAGTCGGCGCAGTTCCCGACGCACGGCTGGCTGACCGAGGTCATGGAGACGCCGACGCCGGTGTCGGCGCTGCTGCACGCGGGAGTCATCAACGCCGGCGGCTTCCTGCTGATCCGCTTCGCCGACGTCGTGCTGCTGTCGCCCGGCGTGCTCGCCGTGCTGGTGATGGTGGGCGGCTTCACGGCCCTGTTCGGCGGCCTGGTGATGCTGACCCAGCCGGCGGTGAAGACGGGGCTGGCCTGGTCGACCGTGGCGCAGATGGGCTTCATGATCTTCGAATGCGGGCTGGCGCTGTTCCCGCTGGCGCTGCTCCACATCGTCGCCCACTCGCTCTACAAGGCGCATTCCTTCCTGTCGTCGGGCGACGCCGTCGAGCGGGTCGCGGCGATCCGGCGGCCCGGCCCAGTGGCCGTTCCCGACGCCGCGGCGGTCGGCCGGGCGTTCCTCGCCGCGCTCGCGATCTACGTTGCGGTCGGCTTCGCGTTCGGCCTGCTGCACAAGTCGCCGCAGGCGATCGCGCTCGGCGCCATCCTGATCTTCGGCGTGGCCTACATGCTGGCGCAGGGCTTCGCCGACGCCGCACCCCGGGCGCTGACCCGGCGGACGGCGGTCTATGCCGTCGCCACCTCGGTCGCCTACTTCGGGCTGCAGACGGCGGCGACCGGACTGACCGCCGGCATCCTGCCGCCGGCGCCGGTTCCGGGCCCGCTCGAGGGAGTGCTGATCGCGCTGGCCGTGCTGAGCTTCGGCCTCGCCGCCATCGTGCAGGCGATGTTCCCGCTGTGGGCCTACCACCCCGCCGCGGCCGGTCTGCGGGTGCATCTGTCGAACGGCTTCTACGCCAACGCCGTGTTCGACCGGATGCTCGGCGGTTGGACCACGCGGCGGACGTCCTGAGCCCGGCCCCCAAGACGGAGGATCGACCCATGTCACAGCCCGACCTCGAGACCCTGGCCGCCGCCCTCGACCGCGCGGCGCGGGCCATCCCGCCGCTCTGGCCGCTGGCGTCGAGCGTGGCCGTCAATCCCTTCCTCGGCCAGACCGGCGAGAGCCTGGCCGTCGCCGGCGCGCGGCTGGCGCGGGTCGCCGGCGCCCCGGTCACCATGAAGCGGTCCTGGTATCTCGAGCGGATCGCCTCAGGCGCGATCGCCGACGAGGACTTGCTGGCGGCCTGGGCCAAGGCGCCGCCGGCGCTGCGGCCGACCGATCTCGCCGCGCTGAAGGACCTGGCCGAGGTCGAGCCGCCGGCACCGACCGCGCTGCCGACCGTGGCCGATCTCGCGGCCGAGGTCTCGGGCATCGATTGGCCGGCAGTGATCGCCGAGCGCTTCGGCGCCTGGGCCGGCGGCTACTTCGACGAGGGCCAGGCGCTGTGGGCCGCACCGCGCGGCCGCGGCGCCTTCGCCGCCTGGCGGGCCGTGGCGACGCACGACCTGACGCCGGAGATCGTCGGCCTGCCCGGCTTCGCGCGGCACGTCTTCGAGACGCCCGACCAGGCGCCGGCGGCGACCGCGCGCGCCGCGGCGCGGCTCGGCCTCACGCCGGCGTCGCTCGAGACCTACTTCCACCGCCTGCTGATGACCCTCGGCGGCTGGGCGCAGGTCGCGCGCTACAGGCTGTGGCAAGCCGAGCTGGCGGGCGGCGGCGACGCCACCCTCGCCGACTTCGTCGCCATCCGGCTGGTCTGGGAGGAAGCGCTGCTGACGCACTACGGCACGCGGATCGCGGACAAGTGGGCGGGCGCGCTGGCCGCGCACGCCACCCCCGTCGCGGCGACATCCGACCTGGTGCTCGACTCGATCCTGCAGGAAGCGGCCGAGCGCGCGGCGCCGCGCGCGCTGGCCGCGAGCCTCGAGGCTGAGACGTCGGCCGCGACCCTCGACCGGCCGGCGCTGCAGGCGGTGTTCTGCATCGACGTCCGCTCCGAGGTGTTCCGGCGGGCGCTGGAGAGCCTCGACCCGCGGATCCGGACCCTGGGCTTCGCCGGCTTCTTCGGGCTGACCACGGCGCATCGCCGGTTCGCCTCGGACATCGAGGAGCTGCGGCTGCCGGTGCTGCTGAACCCGGGCCTGAAGTCGTGCGCGGGAACGCCCGACCTCGCGGCGAGCGACGGCGCGGCGCGGGTCACGGCGCGGGCCAAGCGGGCGTGGGGGCGGTTCAAGCTTGCCGCCGTCTCGTCCTTCGCCTTCGTCGAGGCGACGGGCCCGATCTATGCCGGCAAGCTGATCGCCGATTCGCTCGGCTTCACCGGCAGCGGCAAGGACGCGGAGCCGGCGCCGCGGCTCGATCCGGCACTCGATCTCGCCAGCCGGCTCAAGGCGGCCGAGACGGTGCTGCGCGCCATGTCGCTGACGTCGGGCTTCGCGCGGCTGGTCGTGCTGGCCGGGCACGGCGCCAAGGTCGTGAACAACCCGCATGCCAGCGGCCTGCACTGCGGCGCGTGCGGCGGCTATTCGGGCGAGGTCAACGCGCGGCTGCTGGCGGCGCTGCTGAACGATCCCGAGGTGCGCGCGGGGCTGCCCGAGCGCGGCCTCGAGATTCCGGCGGACACGCTGTTCGTGGCGGCGCTGCACGACACCACGACCGACGCGGTCACGCTCTACGCCGACGATCGGCCGGCCGAAGTCCATCGCGACGACCTCGAGCAAGCGCGCGGCTGGTTCGCCGCGGCGGGCACGCTGGCGCGCAGCGAGCGGGCGCTGCGGCTGCCGCGGGCGTCGAGCGAGGCCGCGATCGCCGGGCGCAGCCGCGACTGGGCCGAGACGCGGCCGGAATGGGCGCTGGCGGGCTGCCAGGCGTTCATCGCCGCGCCGCGCCGGCGGACGACCGGCAAGTCGCTCGAGGGACGGGCCTTCCTGCACGAGTACGACTGGAAGCAGGACAAGAGCTTCGGCGTGCTCGAGCTGATCCTGACCGCGCCGGTCGTAGTCGCGAGCTGGATCAGCCTGCAGTACTACGGCTCGACCGTCGCACCCGAGACCTTCGGCGGCGGCAACAAGCTGCTGCACAACGTCACCGGCGGCATCGGCGTCGTCGAAGGCAACGGCGGCACGCTGCGGCCCGGCCTGCCCTGGCAGTCGGTGCACGACGGCGAGCGCTACGCGCACGAGCCGCTGAGGCTGTCGGTCTGCATCGAGGCGCCGCGCGAAGCGATGACCGACGTGCTGCGCCGGCACGACGGCGTGCGGGCGCTGTTCGACCAGGGCTGGCTTCACCTGTTCGCGCTCGACGACCAAGGCCGCATGGCCTGGCGCTACGCCGGCGATCTCCAGTGGACGGCGACGACGGCGGCGCGCGAGGCACCGCGGCCGCCGCTCCGGGCCGTCGCATGACGACACGAGACGAGGAGACGGCGCGATGAAGAGCAGGATCAGTCACCTCGAACGGCTGGAAGCGGAGGCGATCCACATCATCCGCGAGGTCGTGGCCGAGGCCCGCAATCCGGTGATGCTGTTCTCGGCCGGCAAGGATTCGACGGTGATGGCGCATCTGGCGCTGCGCGCCTTCCATCCCGGCCGGCCGCCGTTTCCCCTCCTGCACGTCGATTCGACCTGGGAGTTCCGCTCGCTGATCGAGTTCCGCGACCGGTTCGCGAAGACCAACGGGTTCGAGCTGATCGCCTACCACAACGAGGAAGGCCGGGCGGCCGGAATGAATCCGTTCGACCATGGCGACGCCTACACCGCCGTCATGCGCACGCAGCCGC
This sequence comes from Reyranellaceae bacterium, assembly GCA_046349275.1. Lineage (GTDB taxonomy): Bacteria > Pseudomonadota > Alphaproteobacteria > Reyranellales > Reyranellaceae > Reyranella. The sequence goes on from JAXMCN010000006.1 coordinate 51,844, forward strand.
TGAAGACCGCCCTCGATGCCGGCGGCTACGACATCATTTTCGGCGGCGGCCGGCGCGACGAGGAGAAGTCGCGCGCCAAGGAACGGGTCGTCTCGATCCGCAACGAGGCGCATGGCTGGGAGCCGCGGGCGCAGCGCCCCGAGCTGTGGAGCCTGTACAACGCACGGCTGGGCAAGGGGCAGACGGCGCGGGTGTTTCCGCTCTCCAATTGGACGGAAAGCGACGTCTGGTGCTACGCGCTGCTGAAGCGGATCGAGCTGGCGCCGCTCTACTACGCGGCGCCGCGGCCGGTGGTGCGGCGCGGCGGCGCGCTGGTCGTCGTCGACGACGAGAGCCGCATGCGATTCGAACCGGGGGAGACGGTCGCGATGCGCCAAGTCCGTTTCCGGACGCTCGGCTGCTGGCCGGTCACCGGGGCGATCGAATCGTCCGCCACCGACCTCGCCTCGGTGGTCCTCGAGACGCTCCAGGCCTCGTCCTCGGAACGTCAGGGCCGGATCAGCGACAGCGAGGACGGCGGCTCGCTCGAGCAGAAGAAGCGCGAGGGCTACTTCTGATCGCCTCAGCCGCGCCGTGGACCCTGCCTCGGCTCCGGCAACGCATAGAGCGCCTCGACCAGCATCCGCAGGTTGGCGCGCACGGCGCGCTCGTCGGCGATGCGCAGCCGGGTCTCGTTGGTGATCGCGTCGTCGAGGCTGGCGCTGCCGAGGCTGGTCAGGGTCTGGTCGTACACCACCGCGCCGGTGGCGCCGTCGGTCAGGCGCCAGGCGATCTGCGCCGTCACGGTCATGGCGAAGCCGGCATAGGGCCGCTGCAGGGTGAGCAGCGCGCCGTCGAGGCGGAAGCGGCCGCCGGCGGCGGTGCCGCCGAGATTGGCCTCGGCCAGGGTGCGGGCCAGGGTCGCCTGGATGTCGGCCGCGCTCACGTTGCCGCGCCATGGCTGGCCGCCGTCGGGGCCCAAGATGACCGAGCCGACGGCGATGGCGTTGCGCAACGACGGCGCGGGACCGCGCGCGACGTCGAGCCCCGACAGGATCGGCGGCTCGGGCGCGTACATCGACGGGCTGGCGCAGGCGCCGAGCAGCGCCAGCAGCGCGGCGGCGAGCAGGGCCTTGGGGGCGTTGGGCATGGGCATCCTCTCCTCGCGCCAGCCGATCACAGTCCCTTCAGGAAGTCGACCAACAGTTGGTTGACCTCGCCCGCCCGCTCCTGCTGCACCCAATGGCCGGCGCCATCGATGATGTGGCTGCCGCGCAGGCCGGGCAGGGTGCGCGGGAAGGCGTCGAGCTGCGACTGCGCCGCCGGGAAGCGCAGCACGCCGTCGCGGCTGCCGGCGATGAACAGCGACGGCGGCCGCACCGGCTGGCCGCGCCACGGCGCGCCGAGTTCCCAATTGCGCCGCAGGTTGCGGTACCAGCTGAGGCCGCCGCGGAAGCCGGCGCGCGCGAACTCGCCGGTGTAGTAGTCGAGGTCGGCTTCGCTCAGCCAGGCCGGCAGGGACGGCGGGTCGACGGTGTTGTCGAGCAGGCGGCCGCTGCCCAGCCGCGCGAAGCCCTTGCCCTTGTCGCGGCCCGCGGGGTCGAGATCGCCGCCGGCGGTGAAATAGAGACGCCGCAGTGCGCCCTTGATGTCCTTTTCCAGCTCGGCCTCGGCGACCCCAGGCTTCTGGAAGTACTGCAGGTAGAAGTCGGTGATCCCGAGCTTCTCAAGCGCCGTCAGGATGTCGATCTGGCCGGGCGGCGCGTAGGGCACGCTCATGCCGCAGACGGCGCGGAACAGGTCGGGGCGCCACAGCGCGCCGTGCCAGGCGACCGGCGCACCCCAGTCGTGGCCGACGATCACGGCCTGGGTCTCGCCCAGCGCCCGCACCAGCTCGGCCATGTCGCCGACCAGGTGCATCAGGGTGTACTGGTCGGTCTCCGCGGGCGCCTCGGTGCCGCCGTAGCCGCGCATGTCGGGGGCGACGCAGCGGAAGCCGGCGGCGGACACGGCGAGCAGCTGATGGCGCCACGAGTACCAGCTCTCCGGCCAGCCGTGGCAGAACAGCACCAGCGGTCCCGTGCCGATCTCGGCGTAGCGCATGTCGATGGAGTTGGCCGTGGTCGTCTTCAGCTCGACGCCGGCCACCGGTGATCCGCTCATCTGTTGCTCGCTCCCTCGCGTGACGGGCGGAGCCTAGACGCTGGGCTCAGCCGCGCAAGTGAGCCGGCCGCGACAGCCGGGCGCGCACCGAGGCGCGGCTGCCGAACAGCAGCGAGACGAGAAAGAACAGGCTGGCGACCAGCACGATCACCGGCCCCGACGGCAGGCCGGCGTGGAACGACAGCAGCAGGCCGATGGTCGCCGAGGCGAAGGCGATCGGCGCCGCCAGCACCGTCATCGACCACACTTCGCGAGCCCAGAACGAGGCGGCGACCGCCGGCAGCAGGACCAGGCCCAGCGCCATCAGGGTGCCGAGCGCCTGGAACCCGGCCACCATGTTGAGCACCGCGAGCGCCAGGAAGGCGTAGTGGTAGAGCGATCCGCGCACGCCCATGGCGGCCAGGAAGCCGGGGTTGAAGCATTCGACGATCAGCGGCCGCCAGATCAGCGCCAGCCCGACCAGGGTCACCGTCGCCGTCGCGAGCACCAGCAACAGCGCCGGCTCGTCGACCGCCAGGATGGCGCCGAACAGGATGTTCATGAGGTCGACCGCCGAGCCGCGCAGGGAGACGATCAGCACGCCGAGCGCCAGGGCGGTGAGATAGGCTGCGGCGAAGCTCGCATCCTCGCGCATGCGGGTGAAGCGCGCGACCATGCCGGACGCCAGCGCCGTCGCGACGCCGGCCAGGAAGCCGCCCAGGCTCATCGCCGGCAGCGACAGGCCGCCGATCAGAAAGCCCAGCGCCGCGCCGGGCAGCAGAGCATGCGCCAGGGCGTCGCCCATCAGGGTCATGCGGCGCAGGATCAGGAAGACGCCGATCGCCGCGCCGCCGACCGACAGCGCCAGGCTCGCCACCAGGGCGCGGCGCATGAAGGCGAAGTCGGCGAACGGCGCCAGCAGCAGGTCGTAGAGCATGCGCGGCGCGGCCGGCGGCTCAGGCGTGCGCCGCGACGGGCACGTCGCAGGCGGCGGCGCCGTCGTCCCAGGCCTCGGCCATGGCGCGGGCGCGCCGCAGGTTGTCGGCCGTCAGCACACGCTCGGTCGGGCCGGCGGCGACCAGCTCGCGGGCCAGCAGCAGGCTGTGCGGGAAGTCGCGGCGAACCTGGTCGAAGTCGTGCAGCACGGCGACCACGGTGCGCCGCTCGCTCTTCCAGCGCTCGATCAGCCCCATCAGGTCGGCCATGGTGCGCGCGTCGATGGCGGCGAACGGCTCGTCGAGCAGCACCAGGTCGGCGTCCTGCAGCAGCAGGCGGGCGAACAGCACGCGCTGGAACTGGCCGACCGACAGGGTGTCGATGGGCCGCCGCTCGAAGCCGCGCAGGCCGACCGCGGCGATGGCGTGGAAGGCGTCGTCGAGATCGGGGGCGCGCGCCGCGCCGAAGCCGCCGAAGCGCGACCAGCCGCCCAGCAGCACGGTGTCGAACACCGAGATCGGAAAGCTGCGATCGATCTCGGCCTGCTGCGGCAGGTAGGCGATGCGCCGCGCCGAGCACTCGATGCGGCCCTCGACCCGCGGCGCCAGGCCGAGCAGCGCCTTCAGCAGGGTGCTCTTGCCGGCGCCGTTGGGCCCGACGATGGCGGTCAGCTCGCCGGCCGGGATCTCGGCCGACAGGTGGTGCACCGCCGGATGGCGGTCGTAGGAAACCGTGAGATCGACCAGGCGGAGGGCGGGAGGCGACGCGGCGGCGCTCACAGCGCCCACCAGCCGGCCAGCCACAGGCCGGCGGCGATCGCCAGCGCCAGGGCGACCCGCGGGCCGGCGCCGAGCGCGAGCAGGCGGGTGCCCAGCGAAACGGGCGCGTGCGGGACGGGTGCGTGCATGGGCCGAGGCCGGGATTGTTATAATGTAGCGTTTGGCCTGTCCAGCGACCGGACTATTTGCACAATGCGCTCCTTCGAGGCGCTAACCGAGAGTTGATTGGCCGAGACGCCTTGGCGCGGCCATCCTTGCGGTCATGTCGAAATGGTCCCCTCAGGATCGCCGAATCGGGCGACGAGCTGCCCTGTCGGGCGGACTCGCCGCGACGGGTTTGGCCGCGACAGGCCTGGCACTGGCCGGGACGCCGGCCCTGGCGCGGCCGGCCGGCGAGGGACCGTGGCTGGTCGAGCTGTTCACCTCGCAGGGCTGCAGCTCCTGCCCGCCGGCCGACGCGCATCTCGGCCGGCTGGCGCGACGGGCCGACATCGTCGCCCTGTCGTTCCACGTCGACTACTGGGATTACATCGGCTGGCGCGACGCGTTCGCGACGCGGGACACCACCGAGCGGCAGCGCACCTACGCCCGGGTGCTGCGCCAGCGCTACGTCTACACGCCCGAAATGGTCGTCGAGGGGCGCGGCCACGACACCGGCCGCGAGCCGGCGTCGATCGAGGCGTTGCTGGACAAGGCCCGGCGCCTGTCGCCGCAGCGCGCCACGCCGGAGCTGGCGCTGGCCGGCGACGGCCGCCTCAGGGTCGCGCTGGCGGCCTTTCCGCTCCAGGGCGAGCCGGCCGAGGTCACGGCGGTGATCTACGACCGCCGCCATGCCACGCCGGTGAACAGCGGCGAGAACCAGGGCCGCATGCTGGAGAACTTCAACGTGGTGCGCCGGCTCGGCCGGGTGGCGCGCTGGGACGGCGCCGCCGCGGAATGGACGCTGGCCGAGCGCCTGCAGGCCGGCCAGGGGGCCGCGGTGATCGTGCAGGGCCCCGACCAGGGGCCGGTCCTGGGCTGCAACAAGCTCGAGCCGATGGTCTCGGGCTAGTCTTGCCCCGGCGGCGGCGGCGCGCCAAGTTGGGCCGATGCCGATCGCCAGCGCCGCCGGCCGCCTGACCGCCGTTCTCGGACCCACCAATACCGGCAAGACCTATCTCGCGATCGAGCGCATGCTCGGCCACGAGTCCGGCATGATCGGTTTCCCGCTGCGCCTGCTGGCGCGCGAGAACTACGACCGCATCGTGCAGGTGAAGGGCGCCGGCCAGGTGGCACTGATCACCGGCGAGGAGAAGATCGCGCCGCCGGGCGCGCGCTACTTCGTCTGCACCGTGGAATCGATGCCGCTCGACCGGCCGGTGTCGTTCCTGGCCGTCGACGAGGTGCAGATGGCCGCCGATCCCGAGCGCGGCCACTTCTTCACCGACCGGCTGCTGCATGCGCGCGGCATGCAGGAGACCATGCTGCTGGGCTCCGACACGATCCGCCCGGTGCTCAACCGCCTGCTGCCCGAGATCGACGTCGTGGCGCGGCCGCGCTTCTCCCAGCTCGCCTATGTCGGGCCCAAGAAGGCGACCCGCCTGCCACGGCGCTCGGCGGTGGTCGGCTTCTCGGCCAACGAGGTCTATGCCATCGCCGAGCTGATCCGCCGCCAGCGCGGCGGCACGGCGATCGTGATGGGCGCGATGAGCCCGCGCACGCGCAATGCCCAGGTCGACATGTTCCAGTCGGGCGAGGTCGACTACCTGGTGGCGACCGACGCCATCGGCATGGGCCTCAACATGGACGTCAACCACGTCTGGTTCGCCGCCCTGCGCAAGTACGACGGCCGCACCCTGCGGCCGCTGCGCAACGTCGAGATGGCGCAGATCGCCGGCCGCGCCGGGCGGCACATGAACGACGGCACCTTCGGCACCCTGGCCGAGGTCGGCGGGCTGGAGCCGGACGTCGTCGAGGCGATCGAGAACCACCGTTTCGACCCGCTGCGCGACGTGCAGTGGCGCAACAGCGAGCTGGATTTCCGTTCGGTGCCGGCGCTGATCGCCGCGCTGAACCGGCCGCCGCCGCACCCCGCCCTGCAGCGGGTGCGCGAGCAGGACGACCAGCTGGCGCTGCAGACCCTGGCGGCGCAGGCCGAGTTCCTGCCCCGCCTGCATGCGCCACAGCGCGTGCGGCTCCTGTGGGACGTCTGCCAGGTGCCCGATTTCCGCAAGACGATGACGGAAGAGCATACGCGCTTGCTCGGGCAGCTTTTCGAGCATTTGAGTCAGGGCGGGGAGCGGCTGCCGGAAGATTGGATCGAAAGCCACGTCAAGCGCCTGGAACGTTATGACGGCGACATCGATACCCTGATGGCCCGCATCGCCCACGTCCGCACGTGGACGTACATTTCGCACCGGCCGGACTGGATCCAGCGCGCCGGGCATTGGCAGGAGCGCGCAAGGGCCATCGAGGATCAAGCTTTGGACGTGCTGCATCAGCGCCTGATGCAAGGTTTGTCGATAGACGGGCGGCGTTGCTTGTACGAAGGATGCACGATGAGGGTGAAATGACGACGTCAGTCGCCGAAGCAGGCGAGGTCTCGGTCGAAGGCGAACATCTCGGCGCATCGAGGGCTTCCGCTTCATTCCCGATACCACGGAAGGGCATGCCGATCAGAAGGCGGTCATGAGCGCGGCCCTGCGTGCGCTGCGCCAGGACCTGCCGACGCGCTTGCAGGCCTTCATGGCTTCGGCCGATCGCGAGCTCGTGTTCGATTCTCAACTTCGTATCTGCTGGGGCGGCGGCCCGGTCGCTCGCCTGGTGGCGAGCGGCGACATCCTCGCGCCCAAGGTCGAAGCGCTGCCGTCGGATCTGCTCGACGGACCGGCGCGTGAGGAAGTCCGCAAGCGCGCCGCCACCTGGGTCGAGACGCGTATCCGCCTCGGACTCAGCGAGCTGATGGATGCGCGCGCCACGACCGAGCTGCCGGCCGGCGCCCGCGGCGTCGTATTCCAGCTCTGCGAGCATCTCGGCATCCTGCCGCGCCGGCCGATCGAGCATCAGCTCGCCGAGCTCGGCGAGGAGGACCGCAAGGCATTGGCACGGCTCGGCGTGCGCGTCGGTGTCTACTCCCTCTACTTCCCGAGCATGCTGAAGCCGGTGCCAATCCGCCTGCGCGCCGGCCTCTGGATGATCGCCAGGAACCGCGACACGATCCCGCCGCTGCCAGCCGAAGGCCGCACGTCGATGGACCTGCCGCGCGGTTCGGACCGCGATTTCTACGCCACCATCGGCTATCTGCCGCTGGGCGATCACGCCATCCGCGCCGACATGGTCGAACGGCTGGCGGCGATGGCGCGCCAGGCCGTGCGCGAAAGCCGCGAGGCCGCCCGACGCGCCCAGCTCGAGCGCGAGAACCCGCCTGCACCGATGGCCGAAGCAGAGCCGCCAACACCGGATCAGGCGGTGCAGGACCGGCCAACATCGCGCAACGAGCGGCGACGCGAGCGCAAGCCGCGGGGCGAGCGTCAGGCCGCCGTGGCCCCGATCCCGGCAGCCGCGACGAACGACGAGATCAGCGAATGGGCGATCGTGGCCGCAGCCTTCGGCGAGTTCGAGCCGGTCGATGAGACGCCGGCGGCCGAGTCCGTCGCGGCAGAGCCCGTGACGGCCGACATCGAGGAGCAGGCGGAGACGGAGGCCGAGCTGGCGGCGGAGGCCGAGCAGGGCGCCGCCGAGGCGACAGCGGAGGAGACCACCGTCGCCGTCCCGGCAGTCGAGGAGCCCGCCTTGGAGGCTTCCGAGCCGGCAGCCCCGGTTGAGGCGGAGACTGTCGTCTCAACGGCCGAGGCCGAAGCTGCCGAGAGCAAGCCCGTCGAGGCGACGACTGGCGTCGCCGAGGAAGCGGCTGCCGCCGCTACGGCCATGGCCGAAACGCCGGCAAGCGACGAGGTACAACCGGCGATCGCCGACGGCGAGAATGAGACGCCACCGCAAGCGCAGGCCGAGGCCGTCGCCGTGACCGCCGAGGCGCCTCGAGCGGAGGCATCTCGGGCCGAGGAGCCGCGCAGGACGGGACCGCGCCCGCTGCCGCCGGGCTGGTTCCGCGCCTCGCCGCAGATGATGTCGCTGGTCGGCTGCTCCGAGCCCGAGATGGCCAACGTGATGGCGGCGCTGGGCTATCGCGTCCATCCGCCGTCGGAAGATTTCGGACCGCTCTATGCCTACTCCGTCAAGCCGCGCTTCGTGCGCGAGCGCGAGGAGCAGCGCGAGCGGCAGCGTCAGCAGCAGCGCCAGCAGCAGCGCGATCAGCGCCGCCGCGAGCGGCCGGAACGGCCCAACGAGCGGCAGTTCTTCGCCGCCTTCGGCCAGACCGCGCCCGGCCGCCGCGATGGGCCTGGGGCAGACGGACCGCGGCGCGATGGCCCGCGGCAGGACGGGCAGCGGCCCGAGGGGCAGCGATACGACGGGCCCCGCCACGATGGGCCCCGCCGCGACGGGCAACGATACGATGGACCGCCTCGGGGGCCCCGGGAGGATCGGCCGCGCGAGGAGCGTCGCGGGCCCCGTCCGCCGCGCCGGGATGGCACCGAGCCGGCGATCCGGCTTTACGCCACCACCGAGAAGAAAGGCGAGGGAGCGGCGAGCGATTCGCCGTTCGCCAAGCTGCTCGAGCTCAAGCTCGGCGGCAAGAAGTAGCAGCCGTTGACCCCGGCGGCGCAACGCTAGGCCGGCAATGCGGCTCGACAAATGGCTTTGGCATGCTCGCTTCTTCAAATCCCGCAGCTTGGCGACCCGGTACGTCGAGAAGGCGCGTTTCCGGATCGACGGCCGCGTGGTCGACAAGCCGCATGCCGCCGTGGCGCCCGGCATGGTGTTGACCTTTGCCATGGGACCGCGCGTCCGTGTCGTTCGGATCCTGGCGCTCGGCGAGCGCCGCGGACCGGCTCCAGAGGCTCGATCGTTGTATGATGAAATCGACCCTGCGTGATTCAGAGTCCTTGCGCCGACCAATTGAGCGCGTTAAGCACCCGCCCGCCCGTTTCGAGAGTCGTCGATGACCTATGTCGTGACCGAGGCTTGCATCAAGTGCAAGTACATGGACTGTGTCGAAGTCTGCCCCGTCGATTGCTTCTACGAGGGCGAGAACATGCTGGTCATCAATCCGGACGAATGCATCGATTGCGGTGTGTGTGAACCGGAATGCCCGCCCAATGCGATCCTGCCCGACACTGAGAAGGGCCTGGAGCAGTGGCTGGACCTCAATCGCAGCCTGGCAAGCGAGTGGCCGAACATCACCCGCAAGGGCGAAGCGCCGGCCGATGCCGAAGATTTCAAGGACGAGAAAGACAAGTTCAAAAAGTATTTCAGCCGGAACCCCGGCAAACGATAGAAACTGCCCGCATTCGGGCGTCCCGGGCATCATTTGCAACAGCCATGCAATATCTGCATGGCAAGACAGTTGCCGAAATGCAACATAGAACGCGACTTGCGTCCAGATTCCTGGTATAAAGACGACGCTGAAAGCGGACCGGGTTCGGGTTCGCCGCCAGTTCGGTGTCCGGTCGGTAGCCGAAAGCAACTGATACCAGGCACCTGACTGATCACGCTGGGGAGCGTGCGCGGTGAACTGCGGTATCGCTAAGCGAGGGGTCGAAGGTGAAGGAAGAACTGGAAATGGCCAAGCCGAAGAAGATCGCGGCCAAGGATTTGGCGTTCGAGAAGGGGGATTTCGTCGTCTACCCGACTCACGGCGTAGGTCGCGTGATCGACATCGAAGCCAAGGAAATCGCCGGACACAAGCTCGATCTGTTCGTCATTTCGTTCGAGCAGGAGCGCATGATGCTGCGGGTGCCCGTCGCGAAAGCGAAGATCTCCGGGCTGCGCAAGCTGTCCTCGCGCAAGATCATGGAGAGCGCGCTGGTGACCCTGAAGGGTCGCAGCCGCGTCAGCCGCGCCATGTGGAACCGTCGCGCCCAGGAGTACGAAGCCAAGATCAACTCCGGCGACCCGGTGTCGATTGCCGAAGTCGTGCGCGATCTGCACCGCAATGCCGGGCAGCCGGACCAGTCGTACAGCGAGCGCCAGATCTACGAGGCGGCGCTGGATCGCCTGGCACGTGAGCTGGCCGCCGTCGAGCGCATCGATAAGGACCTGGCGACCCAGAAGCTGAACAGCGTCCTGCAGAAGGTCGCCTGATAGCTCCTATCGACTAGGGGGCCTCGCCTGCAGCGTGAGGCCCGCAGGGGTCGATTGGCCCCTAGGGCTGGATCGTCTTGATCTGTGCCTGGCGCATCAGTGCGGCCGGGCTGTCGACGCCGTTCAGCACCAGCAGCCGTTGCATCTTGAAATCGTCGTAGGGCAGGTGCTGCGCGATCTGCGCAGCCGAGGTGCCGCCGGTCGTCACGACCTTCAGACGATAGGGCTTGAGCGCCGCCAACTCGGCATTGGACAGGCCATGGAAGGTGCGCGCCGCATTGACCAGCACCTCGATCCGCTGATCGCGATCGGCGCCTTCACTCAGAAGATTGAAGTAGCAGACCCGCTCGCCGCGTCGGACCATGACGTAGCGCAGCTGGCTCAAGCCGGTGTCGGAGCCGCGCGGCCGCGCGCCGATCGCCGCTTCCGCACCGGCGATCTCGATCGTCTGGATATCGGTCGGCGTGGGCTTGAGCTGGCTGCGCATCCATTCCGCCAGGCTGCCGGGGACCGGCTCGGGAAGGCAGGAGAAGAAAATCAGCGAGCGGTCGCGCCCGACACCCAGGACGCCGTCCTGGTCATTGAACAGGCGGAAATCGCGCGGCGCCTCGAAGCCGATCCGCATCACCGGGTGGAGGAACTTGTTGCCGCGGACGAAGCCTTCTTGCGGTGAATCATCGACCGACAGGCCGTCGATCGCGCCCAGGTAGGGCATGCGGCCGTTCTCGCCGGGCGCCGCGAGATCGGTGAGGCCGCGCAGCGCCTCCTGGCGCTCGATCGGCGCTGGATGCGTCGACACCGAGCTGCGCCGATCGACCGAGTCGGGCGCCTCGCCCATGAGCTGCATCTCGAGCTGGGACTGCCGGCGCAGCTTCTCGATCAGGCTCGCCATCGCATCGCCGCGATAGCCGGCCTTCACCAGCAGGGTGAGCCCCATGCGATCGGCCTCGAGCTCCTGCTCGCGCGAATAGCGCCGCAAGGCGAGCAGGCCATCACGCGCCACCGACCGGCCGACCGTGACCGAGCCGGTGGCGGCGGCCGCCTCGATGGCGGCGTCGAGCACACCCTGCCGGGCCTGGGCACGCTGAGCGGCGTGGCGTTGCAGGAGATGGCTGACCTCGTGGGCGAGGGCCGCCGCCAGTTCGGCTTCATCGTCGAGGCCGGCAAGCAGCCCGCGGGTGACGAAGACGTAGTTCGACACCGCATGGGCGTTGGCGTTCGGCAGGTCGAGCACGACGAAGCGATAGGACCCGGGGATTCCCGATCGCTTCAGCAGGCGCTGGCCGACGCCGTCGACATACGCCTGCAACGCGGGATCGGCATAGGCCGTGCCGACATCCCGCTCGATCGCCCGCGGCACGCCGGGTACGCCGGACGCCTCCGAGGCGGTCGTCGCCGGTGCCGAAGCGCCCTGGGGCAAGCAGGCGCCCGCCGCGAGGAGAAGCAGGACGAGCGCGAAGAACCGCAGGACAAACACCGAGCCTCCAGCCTCCCCCCAAACCGACCATAGACTTTCGAGCGGCCAGGCGGCAATCGTTCGCTGGAGCACGCAAATCGGACGCTGCTCTAGCCTGGAACAACGCCCGCTGCTATGGCAGTGATGCGAGCGTAATTGTCATGCCTCGATCAGAATCCCCCCTTCGATCCGACCTCTTCCCCGAGATCTCGCCGTACGCCAGCGGCATGCTGGCGGTCGATGGACGACACACGATCTACTGGGAGCAGAGCGGCAATCCTGCCGGCACGCCCGTGGTGTTTCTCCATGGCGGGCCCGGCGCCGGCTCAGCCCCGGTCCATCGTCGCTTCTTCGATCCGCAATTCTACCGCATCGTCGTCTTCGACCAGCGCGGCTGCGGACGCTCGATGCCGCTCGGCGAGCTGCAGGACAACACCACCGCGCATCTGGTGGCCGACATGGAGAAGCTGCGGCTCCATCTCGGCATCGGTCAGTGGCTGCTGTTCGGCGGCTCGTGGGGCAGCACCCTGGCGCTGGCCTACGGACTCGAGCATCCCGAACGGGTGAGCGGCTTCATCCTGCGCGGCATCTTCCTCGGCGCGCGTTCGGAGATCGACTGGTTCCTGCACGGCATGCGGGCGATCTTCCCCGAGGCGTGGCGCGACTTCGTCGAGCATCTGCCGGCCAACGAGCGCAGCGACATCCTCGGCAACTACTATCGCCGCCTGATCGATCGCAATCCCGACAGCCATCGTCCCGCGGCGCGCGCCTGGAGCCGCTACGAGGCGTCGTGCTCGACGCTCTATCCGACAGCGCGCGCGCCCTTCGAATCCGATCATGGCGGGTTCGCCTTGGCGCTGTCGCGCATCGAGGCGCACTACTTCGCCAACAGCACGTTCCTGCCTGAAGGCTGGCCGTGGTCCGATCTCGACCGCATCCGCGCCCTGCCCGGCACGATCGTGCAGGGCCGCTACGACATCGTCTGTCCGCCGGTGACGGCCGATGCGCTGGCCCGCGCCTGGCCGGAAGTTCGCTACGTCGTCGTGCCCGACGCCGGCCACAGCGCGCTGGAGCCCGGCATCCGCGCCGCCCTGGTCAACGCGACCGAGAGCTTCCGTCTCTCGCTCACAGACACTGACCTGTTCGCGCCGCGTTTCCCATGGGAGACGTGAACCCCTTCGATCTGCCGCCGGAACAGACCGGCGCGGCGGCCTGGTACGGACCGGCGATGGCGTTGCGCACCGACTGGCTGATGCCGCTCGAAGGCAGGGAGATCGCCGAGATCGAGACGGCGATGCGGGCCCTGGTGGCGCGCGACGCCGACATCGCCGCCATCACAGCGCGCGACTTCCCGCTGCCGACGCTCGGCGCAACCCTGGCCGCGCGCGTGCGCGAGGAAGTATTGAACGGCCGCGGCTTCCTGATGCTGCGTGGTCTGCCGGTCGAGCGCTGGTCGATGCGCGAGGCGGCCACCGCCTATTTCGGACTGGGCAGCCATCTCGGCAGCGCCCGCTCGCAGAACGGCAAGGGCCATGTGCTGGGCCACGTCCAAGATCTCGGGCTCGACGTGCACGACCCCAATGTGCGCATCTACCAGACCAACGAGCGCCAGACCTATCACACCGACTCGTGCGACATCGTGGGGCTGCTGTGCCTCAAGACGGCGCGCTCGGGCGGCCTGTCGGCCCTGGTCAGCTCGACCACGATCTTCAACGAGATGCGCCGGCGCAGGCCCGACCTGCTGGCGCTGCTGTTCCAGCCGCTCGCCACCGACCGGCGCGGCGAGGTGCCGGAAGGCCGCAAGCCCTATTTCGAGATCCCGGTGTTCAACTGGCACAAGGGATTCCTGAGCGCGATCTACCAGCGCCAATACATCGACTCGGCGCAGCGCTTCGGGGAGGCGCCGAGGCTCACGCCGGCCCAGATCGAGGCGCTCGACCTGTTCGACGCGCTCGCCAACGATCCACAGCTGAACATGTTCATGACGTTCCAGCCGGGCGACATCCAGCTGGTGCACAACCATACCATGCTGCACGACCGCACCGGCTTCGTGGATTGGCCCGAGCCCGGGCGGCGGCGTCACCTGCTGCGCCTGTGGCTGGCCGCCGCCGATGCGCGTCCACTGCCCGAAATCTTCGCCCAGCGCTACGGCACGGTGACGATCGGCGATCGTGGCGGCATCATCGTCCGCGGCACCAGGTTGCAGGCCCCGCTGGAGGCGGTTTGACGCTCGTCCCGGCGAGGGTGGTTGACCCGAGCCATCGTCGTCCCTAAGTGAGGGCCGCCGAAAAAAACTACAGATACCAGGGATTACCGTATGGCCAGCGATTCAACCGCGGGCGGCGCCTCGGCTGACATGCCGGTCGAAACGTCCGAACAGAACCTCGATATCCCGCCCCGGCCAGCCGGCCAGGAAGCGGACATCCAGCAGCTCCAGGTGGAGAAGGCCGACCTGCAGGACAAGCTCCTGCGCGCCCTCGCCGAAGCGCAGAATGTCCGCCGCCGCGCCCAGCAGGATGTCGAGCGCGAGCGCAAGTTCGGAGTCGAGCGTTTCGCCCGTGACATGCTGTCGGTCGCCGACAATCTCGGCCGCGCCCTGTCGGCGCTGCCGGCCGATGGCCAGGGCGGCGACCCCGCCCTGCGCAACGTCATTGTCGGCGTGCAGGCGACCGAGCGCGAGCTGCAGTCGGCGCTCGAGCGCCACGGCGTCACGCGCATCGACTCGCTCGGCAAGCCGTTCACTGCCGAGTTCCACCAGGCCATGATGGAGGTCGAGGATCCGAGCGTCCCTTCCGGCACCGTCGTGCAGGAACTGATCCCCGGCTACCTGATCGCCGGCCGGCTGCTGCGGGCGGCCATGGTCGCAGTGTCCAAGGGCGGCCCCCCGCAGCGGGCGGCCAGCAACGAGAACTAGTCCAAACCCGGTTCATTTGTCGGCCCGACATGGCAAGAATCCGCATTTTTGGGCCGTCGACTCCATTGCAGGTGGCCCCGTAGGACCTATATAGCCCCTGTCCTGACCCGGTCTTTTGCCGGCAGGTAACATATACGGGGGTCACCTCGGCGCCTAAGGGGCCGGACCGACCTGCCTAGGGAAGAGAGAACAGTCATGGCGAAAGTCATTGGTATCGATTTGGGCACGACCAATTCGTGCGTCGCGGTCATGGAAGGCGGCGACACCAAGGTCATCGAGAATTCCGAAGGCGCGCGGACGACGCCGTCCATGGTCGCCTTCACCGACAGCGGCGAGCGCCTGGTCGGCCAGGCCGCCAAGCGCCAGGCCGTCACCAACCCGATGAAGACCCTCTACTCGGTCAAGCGCCTGATCGGCCGCCGCTACGACGACCCGATGGTCGCCAAGGAGATGTCGCTGGTCCCCTTCAAGATCGGCAAGGCGGGCAACGGCGATGCGTGGGTCGAGGCCAACGGCCAGCAGTACAGCCCGAGCCAGATCTCGGCGTTCATCCTGGGCAAGATGAAGGAGACTGCCGAGGCGTATCTCGGCGAGAAGGTCGAGCAGGCGGTCATCACCGTGCCGGCCTACTTCAACGACGCCCAGCGCCAGGCCACCAAGGATGCCGGCCGCATCGCCGGCCTCGACGTGCTGCGCATCATCAACGAGCCGACCGCGGCGGCACTCGCCTATGGCATGGACAAGCGCAAGAGCGGCACCATCGCGGTGTACGATCTGGGCGGCGGCACGTTCGACGTGTCGATCCTCGAGATCGGCGACGGCGTGTTCGAGGTCAAGGCGACCAACGGCGACACGTTCCTGGGCGGTGAGGATTTCGACCTTCGCGTCATCACCTACCTGGCCGACGAGTTCAAGAAGGAGCAGGGCATCGACCTGCGCAACGACAAGCTCGCCCTGCAGCGCCTGAAGGAGGCGGCCGAGAAGGCCAAGATCGAGCTCTCCACCGCGAAGGAGACCGAGATCAACCTGCCGTTCATCACGGCCGATGCCAGCGGGCCCAAGCATCTCGTGATCAAGCTGTCGCGCGCCAAGCTCGAGACCCTGGTCGAGGACCTGGTCCAGCGCACGCTCGAGCCGTGCAAGGCGGCGCTCAAGGACTCCGGCCTGCAGGCTGGCCAGATCGACGAGGTCATCCTGGTCGGCGGCATGACGCGCATGCCGAAAGTCATCGAGGTCGTGAAGCAGTTCTTCGGCCGTGAGCCGGCGCGCAACGTCAACCCCGACGAGGTCGTGGCGGTCGGTGCGGCGGTCCAGGCGGCGGTGCTGAAGGGCGAGGTCAAGGACGTCCTGCTGCTCGACGTGACGCCGCTGTCGCTCGGCATCGAGACGCTGGGCGGCGTGTTCACCCGCCTGATCGAGCGCAACACGACGATCCCGACGAAGAAGAGCCAAACCTTCTCGACGGCCGACGACAATCAGACCGCGGTCACCATCCGCGTGTTCCAGGGTGAGCGCGAGATTGCCGCCCAGAACAAGATGCTCGGCCAGTTCGACCTGGTCGGCATCCCGCCGGCGCCACGCGGCATGCCGCAAGTCGAGGTGACCTTCGACATCGACGCCAACGGCATCGTCCAGGTCTCGGCCAAGGACAAGGCGACCGGCAAGGAGCAGCAGATCCGCATCCAGGCCTCGGGCGGCCTGAGCGAGGCCGACATCCAGAAGATGGTGAAGGACGCCGAGCTGCACGCCGAGGAGGACAAGAAGAAGCGCGAGCTGATCGACGCCCGCAACCAGGGCGAGGCCCTGGTGCACTCGACCGACAAGCACCTGAAGGAGTTCGGCGACAAGGTGGGTGCAGCCGAGAAGACGGCGATCGAGAGCGCACTCGAGGCCCTGAAGTCGGCATTGACGGGCGAAGACGTCGAAGCCATCAAGAGCAAGACCAACGATCTTCAGCAGTCGGCGATGAAGCTCGGCGAGGCGATGTACAAGGCCCAGCAGGCCGATGCCCAGGCGGGAGCCGGGGCGGCGGGGGCGGCGGGTGGTGCGGCCGGCGGCGCCGCCAACCAGGCGGGCGGCGAGAAGGTCGTCGACGCCGACTTCGAGGACGTCACCGACAAGAACAAGAAGACGGGCTCGGGCTGAACCGGAACCAGGAACTGAACAAACCGGCCTCCCGCGCGAGCGGGGGGCCGATCTCGTAAGCGGTGGGGGCTGCGTAGAGCTTTATGTCGCAAGACTATTACGAGCTGCTTGGAGTCAGTCGCACGGCGAGCGCCGACGACATCAAGAAGGCGTTCCGCAAGCTCGCCATGCAGCATCACCCGGATCGCAACAAGGGCAGCAAGGACGCCGAGAAGAAATTCAAGGACGTCAACCACGCCTACGACATCCTGAAGGATCCGGAGAAACGCGCGGCGTACGACCGCTACGGCGCCGCCGCCTTCGAGGGAGGCGGTCCGGGCGGACCCGTTCGGCGCCGGCGGCCAGGGCTTCGACTTCGGCTCGGTGTTCGGCGACATCTTCGAGGAGATGTTCGGCGGCCAAGTCGCGGCCGCGGTCGGGCGCGGCGCCACGCGCGGCCAGGACCTCCGCTTCAACCTCGAGATCACGCTCGAGCAGGCCTACTCCGGCACCGAGGCGACGGTGCGCGTGCCGAGCTCGGTGAGCTGCGAAGCCTGCCACGGCAGCGGCGCCGAGGCCGGCTCCAAGCCGCAGCAGTGCGCGACCTGCCAGGGTCGCGGCCGCATCCGCAGCCAGCAGGGCTTTTTCACCGTCGAGCGGGCCTGCCCGTCCTGCCACGGCGCCGGCCAGGTCATCGACAAGCCGTGCCGCAGCTGCTCGGGCCAGGGCCGGGTGCGCCGCGACAAGACGCTCAAGGTCAACATTCCGGCCGGCGTCGAGGACGGCACGCGCATCCGGCTGACCGGCGAGGGCGAGGCGGGCACTCGCGGCGGACCGGCCGGCGACCTCTACGTCTTCCTGTCGGTGCGGGCGAACCAGCTGTTCGAGCGCGAAGGCGCCGACATCCATTGCCGCGTGCCGATCTCGATGGTCCAGGCGACCCTGGGCGGCAACATCGAGGTGCCGACGCTCGACGGCAAGGGCAAGATGGCGCGCATCAACGTGCCGGCCGGGGCGCAGAACGGCCATCAGTTCCGGCTGCGCGGCAAGGGCATGCCGATCGTGCGCTCGAGCCAGCGCGGCGACCTCTACATCGAGATTGTCGTTGAGACGCCGACGAACCTCACGTCCAAGCAGAAGGAGCTGCTCAAGGAATTCGAGAAGGCCGGCAAGACCAGCCCCGAATCCGAAGGCTTCTTCAGCAAGGTCAAGGAGATGTTCGGCGGCTGAGCGGCCGCCGGCCCTTTACTCATCGTCGTCCGGATCGGCGAAGCGGCCGATCTGCTTCAGCCCCTCGATCCACGTTTCGCCGCCCTTCTTGATCACCGTGCGGGGCTGCGTACGGCCGTGCTGCGCCAGCGCCGCGGCCAGCCGCTCGGAATGCGTCACCAGCCAGATCTGGGTGCGCTCGGCGGCCCGCGCGATCATTCGGGCCAGCGGCTCCAGCAGGTCGGGATGTAGGCTGCTCTCGGGCTCGTTCAGGGCCACGAAGGCCGGCAGCCGCAGAGCCAGCAGGGCCCCGGCCAGCGCCAGATAGCGCAAGATGCCGTCTGACAGCTCGGCGGCCTGGAACAGCCGCGCCGGCAGGTCGGGGAAGACCATGCCGAAGCTCGCCTCGGCACCGGGCGGCGGCACCCGCAGCGCGGCGCCCGGAAAGGCGTCGGCGATCGCCCGGCGCAAATCGCCGCTGTCGCCGTGGATGTGTTCCAGGGTGGCGAACACCGCCGCCAGGTTGCTGCCGTCGGACGCGAGCGTCGGGCTGGTGACGGCCAGGCACGGCCGGCGCAGCGCCCAGTCGGCGTCGGTTCGCAGGGCGTGATAGAAGCGCCAGTCGAGCAGCGCGCGGCGCACGGCATGGACCTCCGGAAAGCGCTGCGGCTCGTCGAAGGAGCCGAGCGCCGTCTCCGACGGCAGCACGGCGCGGCTGATCTCGACTCGTTTCTCGTCGACGTCGCGGGCGAACACCGACGGCCCCCGCCGCTCCAGCAGCGGCGTCTTGCGGCCGCGATGGTGGAACAGCAGGGTCTCTTCCTTGATGTGTGGCTCGAGCGGAAAAGCGCCCGGTCCGCCCGGCGACGGCACGCCGGCGGCGACGCTGTAGGAATAGGCCAGGTCGTCCGAGGCCGGATCGCCGAACCCGACCGACAGCTCGATGCGCACCGGGTCACGCGCCCGCCGCGACCCGGCCCAGACCGCCGACTCCATGCCGCCCTCCGCCGCGAGCTCACGCGACAGGCTGCCGGCCGCGGCGGCCTGCACGAGCTGCAGGGCGCGATAGAGGTTGGTCTTGCCGACGCCGTTGCCGCCGACGAACACGCTGAGCCGCCCGGTCGGAAAGCGGATGGCCCGCAGCGAGCGGTAGTTGGCGGCGCTGACCTCGCGGACGATCAGATCCTGGCTCATCGCCGCCAAGCTGACGCGACAAAGCCCCCGCCGACAACCAACTTTCGGTTGCTATGCGGCGAGGACGCAGCGCACGAGGTGACCCGGCTCCGTTTGGTGGAGGGGCGGGACGACGCCGCAGCGCGCCTCGGCGTGCTTGCAGCGCGGCGCGAAGCTGCACGCGGTCGGGACCTCGGCGAGGTCGGGCGGCGCGCCGGGAATCGCCTCGAGCCGCTGGCCGCGCATGCCGTCGTGCACGGTCGAGGCGAGCAGGCCGCGGCTGTACGGATGCTGCGGCGCATCGACCATGCGCTCGACCGGCGCCAGCTCGACGATCTTGCCGGCGTACATGACGCCGATCCGGTCGGACACCTCGACCGCGACGCCGATGTCGTGGGTGACGAAGATCACGCCGAGATCGAACTCGCGCTGCAGCTCGCGGATCAGCAGCAGGACCTGGATCTGCACCGTGGCGTCGAGCGCCGTGGTCGGCTCGTCGGCCAGCAGCAGGCTGGGATTGCACGACAGGGCCAGCGCGATCATGGCGCGCTGGCGCATGCCGCCCGACATCTCGTGCGGATAGGCCTTGAGGCGCTGCGCCGGCGAGGGGATGCGTACCATCTCGAGCAGCTCGTGGGCGCGCTTCCAGGCGTCGGTCTCGCTCTTGCCGGTGTGGCGCCGCACCGTCTCGGCGATCTGCTGGCCGATCGTGAAGACCGGGTCGAAGGCGGTGGCCGGCTCCTGGAAGATCATGGCGACCCGGCCGCCGCGCAGGTTGGAGAGCGCGCGGGCATTCATGCCCAGCACCTCGTCGCCCTCGAGGCGGATGCTGCCCGACCAGCGGGTGCGCCGCTCGGGATGCAGGCGCAGGATCGACCGTAGGGTGACGCTCTTGCCCGAGCCGGACTCGCCCAGGATGCCCAAGGTCTCGCCGCGCTGCAGGTCGAAGCTGACGCCGTTGACGGCATGCACGGTTCGGTCGGGCGTGACGAAGGTGACGTGCAGGTCCTGCACTTCCAGGAGCTTGGTCATCTCAGGCCGCCTTCGAATGGCCGGAGCCGGCGACGCGCATGTGGCAGGCGACGGCCTGGCGGCCGGTATCGGCGAGCGCCGGCTCGAGGCGGGCGCACACGTCCTCGGCGAACGGACAGCGGGTGCGGAAGCGGCAGCCCGACGGCGGGTCGATCGGGTTGGGCGGATCGCCCTGGATCGGCGCCTCGTGCGTGCGCTTGCGCGGGTCCATCGACGGCCGAGCCGACAGGAGCGCCCGCGTGTAGGGATGCTGCGGATCGCCGTAGATCGCCTCGACCGGTCCCAGCTCGACGATCTTGCCGAGATACATCACCAGCACGCGGTCGCTGAGATACTGCACGACGTTGAGGTCGTGGCTGATGAACAGGTAGGTCAGCGACAGCTCGGTCTTGAGGTCGACCAGCATGTTCAGGACCTGCGCCTCGACCGACTTGTCGAGCGCCGACACCGCTTCGTCGAGAATCACCAGGCGCGGCCTGAGCGCGAGCGCGCGCGCGATGTTCACCCGCTGGCGCTGGCCGCCCGACAGCTCGTGCGGATAGCGGTCGGCGTAATTGTTGGGATCGAGCCCGACCTTGGCCAGCAGGTCGCGCACGCGTTCGCGCGCCTCGGCCGCCGGCAGGCCGTGCGCCTTGGGCGCGAAGGCCAAGGTCTCGGCGATGGTCAGGCGCGGGTTCAGCGACGCGTAGGAGTCCTGGAACACCATCTGCACCTGGCGGCGCAGCTCGTTCACGGTAATTCCGTGCGGCTCGTCGACCGGATCGCCGTCGAGCACCATGGTCCCCTGGTCGGGCCGGATCAGGCGGATCAGCAGGCGGGCGACGGTCGACTTGCCGCAGCCCGATTCGCCGACCACGCCCAGGGTCTCGCCCTTGGCCACCGACAGGGTGAGATCGTCGACGGCACGCACCACCTTGCGACCGCGGCCCAGCAGGCCGCCGCCGACCGGGAAGTGCTTGCGCAGGCCGCGCGCCAGCAGCAGCGGCTGGGCCGGTCCGCCGCGATCCTCGAGAGGCAGAAGCGAGTCCATGTCAGGCCTTCACGTCCATGGCCGCCCGCAGGCCATCGCTCATCAGGTTGAAGCAGATCGAGGTGACGAAGATCATCACGCCGGGCAGCGCCGCCAGGACCGGATTGACGTAGATCGCCTGGCGCAAGGTGTTCAGCATCAGGCCCCATTCCGGCTCCGGCGGCTTGACGCCGAGGCCAAGGAACGAGAGGCCGGCGGCCAGGATGATGGCGACGGAGATCAGCGACGTGGCGTAGACCAGGATCGGACCCAGCACGTTGCCCAGAACGTGCACCCGCACGATGGTCAGGGTCGAAGCGCCGCTGGCCCGCGCCGCATCGACGAAGTCGAAGCCGCGCACCTGGGTGGTGACGCTTTCCGACACGCGGCAGATCGGCGGGATGAAGACCAAGGTGAGCGCCAGCAACGTGTTCTCGGTCCCCGCCCCCATGGCGCCCGACAGCGAGATCGCCAGCAGCACCGAGGGAAACGCGTAGAAGACGTCCATGACGCGCATGATCAGCATGTTGATCCGGCCGCCGAGGAAGCCCGCGGTGATGCCGAGCAGGCCGCCGATCAGCAGCGCGCACGCCACCGGCGTCACGCCCATGAACAGCGACAGGCGGCCGCCGTAGATCAGCCGGGAAAGCATGTCGCGGCCGAGCTCGTCGGTGCCCAGCAGATGATTGGGCGTGCCGAGGCCGTTGAGGCGGCGGATCATCGACGTCTTGTAGGGATCCGCCAGCCCGAGCCAGGGCGCGGCGAGCGACGAGGCGACGATCAGCAGCAGCACGATGGCGCACAGCAGGGTCACCGGATCGCGCGCCAGGCGGCGGCGCACCGACTGCCAGTAGCCGCGCGTCTGCGTCGCGGCGACCGGCTTGGCGACGGCCGCGCCGATGTCGAGCGTCGGGCTTTGCACGGTCATGTCAGCCTCGCTTGATGCGCGGATCGACCATCGTCTGGATGATGTCCACGGTGAGGTTGAGCAGCATGAAGAAGAAGGCGAGCACCAGGGTGGTGCCCTGCAGGATCGGCAGGTCGCGGCGGAAGATGGCGCTGTTGAGCAGGAAGCCGGTGCCCGGCCAGGCGAACACCGTCTCGATCAGGATCGAGCCGCCGATCAGGTTGCCGGCTTGCAGCCCCATCACGGCGAGGCAGGTCGGTGCCGCATTCTTCAGCACGTGCTTCAGGATCTGCCGGTCGCTCATTCCCTTGGCCTGAAGCGCCGTGACGAACTCCATGTTCAAGGTTTCCTTGATCGTCGAGCGCACGGTGCGCGTGACGACGCCGAGCGGGATCACCGACAGCGCGATGGTCGGCAGCACCATGTGCGCGAGATGCGGCCCGTCGAGGCGCCAGCCGGTCGAATTCTCCGGCCCGATTCCCATCGGCGGCAGGGCGCCGAGCTCGACGGCGAAGATGATCACCAGCACGATCGCCAGCCAGAAGTGCGGCACGCTGACCCCGACCAGCGAGATCAGGGTGACCAGGCGGTCGACCAGGCGCGACTTGGCGTAGGCCGCGGCGGTGCCCAACACGACGGCCAGCGAGAAGGCCAGCAGGGTGGCGGCGATGGCCAGGATGATCGTGTTGCCGAACGCCGTCGCGACTTCCGTCGCCACCGGCCGCCCGGTGCCGATCGAGGTGCCGAAGTCGCCTGTCAGGGTGACGCCGAGCCAGCGCAGGTACTGGACGGGCAGCGGCTTGTCGAAGCCGTAATACTCCTTGAGCTTGTCGACCACTTCCTTGGGCGCGTCGGCCGGCACGATCGCCGAGATCGGGTCGCCGGGCGCGAGATGGACCAGGCCGAAGACGAGCAGCGACACGCCGAACGCGACGGGCACGAGGTAGAGCAGCCGGCGCAGGGCATAGAGCAGCATGACGATGCGGCCCGGCTACTTGATGGACACGGGGGTGAGGTCCTGGAACCAGCTCTGGGCCTGCACGAAGTCCTTGACCTTGGGGCTCATGGCCCGCGGATTGAGGTCGTGCGCGATGTAGACCCAGTAGGACTGGTCGACGATGTAGGTGTGCACGTCGGCCAGCGCCTGGGTCTGCGCCGCCTTGTCGAACGAGGCGTGCGCCTTGTCGATCAGAGCGTCGAGCTTGGGATCCTTGAGCAGGCCCCAGTTGGCGCCGCGCGGCGGCACGAAGCCGGAATGATAGAGGCGCATGAAGGCCGAGTAGGGATCGACCGTGGCGCGGCTGATGTTGATTCCGTTGACGCCGGCCTTGGTCGCGGCGTCGCCGGTCACCGGCTGGAAGGAGAAGGTGACGAGGGCATTCCACTCCATGACCTCGAACTGCGCGTCGAAGCCGACCGCGTTCAGGTTCTCCTGGACATACTCGTTCATCGGCAGCGGCAGCATCTGGCCGGAGCCCGAAGTCGAGATGGCGATCTTGATCTTCGGCTTCTTGGTCGGGCCGTAGCCCGCCTCGGCCAGCAGCTTCTTGGCCGCCGCCGGATCGTACTTGATGTCGAAGGACGGCGAACCGAACCACGGATGGCCGGGATAGACCACGCCCTTCGACTCGATCATCAGGCCACCGAGCAGCTTGGCGAGGCCGGCGCGGTCGATCGCGAGATTGGCCGCCTTGCGCACACGGATGTCGGCCCACGGCGAGCCTTCGGTCATGCTCGGCTGGTAGGCCCAATTGTGCGGATACTTGTTGGTGACGATCGACATGCCGCCCTGCTTGAGGCGCGGAATGGCGTCGGGCGCCGGGACCTCGATCCAGTCGACCTGGCCCGACAGCAGCGCCGCGGTGCGGGTCGCGGCCTCGGGCATCGGGAACAGCAGCACCTTGTCGAGCTTCGGCACCCGGGCCTTTTCCCAGTAGCCGTCGAAGCGCGACAGCTCCATGCGCTCGCGCGGCACGACGCGGTCGACCTTGAACGGGCCGGTGCCGGACGGCTGCAGCGCCACCTTGACCCAGTCCTTGCCCAGCTCCTCCCAGCGCTTCGGGCTGGAATAGAAGACGTAGGACATGTCGTAGGGAAACAGCGCGTTGGCGACCCGCGTCGTCAGCTCGACCGTGTGCTTGTCGATCGCCTTCCAGCCGACCAGGGTCGGCACGCGGGCGCGCGCCTGCGCGGCCTGCTTGGCGTCGAACTGGGGCGACTTGTCGTTCAGGATCTTCTCGAGGTTCCAGACCACGACGTCGGCATCGAAGTCGGAGCCGTCGTGGAACTTCACGCCCTGGCGCAGCTTGAAGATCCACTTGGTCGGCTCGCCCTCGACGGGAGCCCATTCCGTGGCGAGGCCGGGCCGGATGTCGGCGATCGTGTCGGCCTTCGACAGGTCCCAGTTCACCAGCGCGTCGTAGATCGTGTAGCCGGCGAAGCGGTAACCCTCGAAGCCCTGGTCGGGCTGGCCCGTGGTCTGCGGGATGTCGGCCGCCGTCATGCCGATGCGCAGGGTACCTTGCGCCCAGGCAGGCACGCTGGTCGCGGCGGCGAGACCGAGGCTGGCGAAGGCAAGGCGAAGGCGCTTGTTCATCGGGAGCTCCACGAGTTCGAGCCGGCCCATGCAAGGCTCAAGCCAAGCTTGCGGTAAGCTCCTCGGCAGCCGGCATGTCGATTGCATGCCGGGATACGCGCGGGAGGAGAATCATGCAGCCATCGGACGACAAGCCGCCCAGCCTCGAGGAGTTTCGCCTGCGGGCGCTGGCCAGCGGATTGACGCTGACCGAGGAGGACATCGGCCATCTGCACAAGGGCTATGTGGGACTGCTCACCCTGATGCAGCGCTTCCCCAAGACCTGGTCGTGGGCAGCCGAGCCGCCGCACGTCTTCCGCGCCGACGAGTGAGCCCGATGACCGACCTCACCACCCTCACCATCGCCGAGGCCGGCCGCCGGCTGAGGCGCGGCGAAACCACCGCGAGCGCCCTGACCGAGGCCTTTCTGACGCGCATCGCAGCGGTCGATCCCAAGATCACGAGCTACATCACCGTGACCGGCGAGGCGGCGCGGCGCGCGGCGGCCCAGGCCGATCGCGAGCTGGCGCAGGGTTTCCGTCGCGGCCCGCTGCACGGCATCCCGGTGGCGCTGAAGGACATCTACGAGACCGAGGGCGTGCTCAGCACCGGCCACTCGCATCTCCTGAAGGACTACGTGCCGGCCAGCGACGCCGAGACGGTGCGCCGCCTCAAGGCCGGCGGCGCCGTGCTGCTGGGCAAGCTCGCCACCCACGAGTTCGCCAACGGCGCCATGACGCCGGACCAGCCCTTCCCGCCGGCGCGCAATCCCTGGAACACCGCCTACCAGCCCGGCGGCTCGTCGAGCGGTTCGGGCGCGGCCGTCGCCGCGGCGCTGTGCATGGGCGCCATGGGCTCCGACACCGGCGGCTCGATCCGCAATCCCGCCGGCTTCTGCGGCACCGCCGGCATCAAGCCGACCTACGGGCTGGTCAGTCGCTGCGGCATCTATCCGCTGTCGTTCAGCCTCGACACGGCCGGGCCCCTGACCTGGACGGTCGAGGACAGCGCCCTGATGCTCGAGGTGCTGGCCGGCCACGATCCCAACGACCAGGCTTCGGCCAAGGCGCCAAAGGTCGAGTACGGCACGGCAGCCCATCGCCCGATCGCCGGCCTGCGCATCGCGCTGGCGCGCAGCTGGTACACCGACGGGATCGCGCCGGAGGCCGGCAAAGGGATCGACGAGGCGGTGCGGGTGCTGCGCGACCTCGGCGCCGTCGTCGAGGAGGCCGTGTTCCCGGACATCCGCGACTACCACATCTGCGGCCGCGTCATCATCACTGCCGAAGCGCACGCCATTCATCGCCGCGAGGTCATCGAGACTCCGGAGAAGTTCGGCTACACGACTCGTCGGCGCTTCCAGCTCGGCGCCTTCCTGACCGCCGAGCAATACCTCTCGGCGCTGCGCTTCCGTCGTCAGCTGCAGCTCGACACGCGGGCCGCCATGCGCGGCTACGACCTGTTGCTGACCGCCAACCAGTGGGGGGCGCCGGAGCCCTTCGAGGAACCGCAGGCGATCTTCCACTTCCTCGGCAAGCCGTCGCTCAGCATGCCGTTCAACGTCACCGGCCAGCCGGCCATGACGGTGTGCTGCGGCTTCGGCAGCGACGGCTTCCCGCTCGCCTTCCAACTGGCCGGCCGGCCGTTCGACGAAGCCAGCGTATTCGCCGCCGGCGCCGCCTACGAACGCGCCACGCCATGGCGGTCGCGACGGCCTCCCCTCTGAGTTCACAGGAGCACTCGACGTCATGAACAGGACACAGTTGTCCCGCCGCGCCCTGCTGGCCGGCGCCGGGGCGCTGGCCTTGCCGGCCGGCCTCGTCGCGCCCGCTCACGCCCAGGAAAAAGTCGTGCGCTACGGCATCTCGATGGCCGACATCCCGCTGACCACGGGCCAGCCCGACCGCGGCGCCGGCGCCTATCAGTTCACCGGCCTCACCCTCTACGACCCGCTGGTCGCCTGGGAACTCGACGTCGCCGACCGGCCGGGCAAGCTGGTGCCCGGCCTCGCCACCGAATGGCAGGTCAACGAGGCCGACAAGACCCTGTGGACCTTCAAGCTGCGGCCCGGCGTCAAGTTCCACGACGGCTCTGCCTTCAATGCCGACGCGGTGATCTGGAATTTCGAGAAGGTTTTCAACAAGGACGCGCCGCAATTCGACCAACGCCAGGCCTCGCAGGTACGGCCGCGCCTGCCGTCGGTGGCCGGCTACAAGAAGCTCGACGACATGACCGTCGAGGTGAAGACCAAGGCCGTCGACGCGCTGTTTCCCTATCAGATGCTGTGGTTCCTGGTCGCCAGTCCGGCCAACTGGGAGAAGCAGGGCCGCGACTGGAACAAGGTCGCTTCGGAGCCGTCAGGCACCGGCCCGTTCAAGCTCGCCCGGCTAGCCCGGATATCTCAAAGGTGGGAAGTGCATCGGAGTCCTGAGGCTGTGAAAGTGGCTTTGCGACAAGCTGTTTCCAGCAAAGAACAGGAGCCCCGATGCCGACAGAGTGTATTGCGGATCTGTTTGGGTTTGCACCGGTTGAGAGGCGGGAAGTTGTGGCCAGATTCGACGGCGGTTCGATGACGTCGGACGCGGGCGGGCTTCTCTTGGGAGCGACGGATCGGGCGATTGATCTGGTGGAGCGGTTTTCCGGCTGCTTCGAGGATCGTCGGAACCGGACGCTGATCGAGCACGAGGTTCGGACGCTGGTGGGGCAGCGAGTTTTCGGGCTCGCTCTGGGCTACGAAGACCTGAACGATCACGACCATCTGCGGCACGATCCGCTTTTCGCGGTGCTATCCGGCAAGCTCTCGGCGCGACGCCGGGACTGTGCGCCGGTGGCGGGCAAGAGCACGCTGAACCGGCTGGAGCTAAGCCGCCCGGAACCGACGAAGTATCACAAGGTCAGCCACGACCCGCAGGCGATCGAGGGCCTGTTCGTGGACTTGTTCCTGGAAGCGCACGGCCGGCCGCCGTCGCAGATCGTGCTGGACCTCGACGCGACGGACGACCCGCTGCACGGCCATCAGGAGGGGCGCTTCTTCCACGGCTACTACGACGGCTACTGCTATCTGCCGCTGTACATCTTCTGTGGCCGTCATCTGCTGGCGGCCAAGCTGCGGCGGGCCAACATCGACGCATCGGCGGGATCGATCGAGGAGACGGCTCGCATCGTGACCCGGGTACGCCAGCGCTGGCCGCGGACGCGCATCCTGCTGCGGGCCGATTCCGGCTTCGCGCGCGAGGCGCTGATGGCGTGGTGCGAGGCTCACCGCGTGGATTTCGTGTTCGGCCTGGCGCGCAACGAGCGGCTGGTTGGCGAGATCGCCGCGCAGTTGGAGGAGGCCCAGGCCGCGAGCCTGCGGACCGGCAAGCCGGCGCGCCGCTTCAGGGACTTCCTGTGGACCACGCTCGACAGCTGGAGCCGCCGGCGCCGCGTGATCGCCAAGGCGGAATGGACCGGAGGCGAGGCCAATCCCCGCTTCATCGTCACCTCGCTGGGCCGCGAGGAGGTCGAGGCCCAGCATCTCTATGAGAAGGTCTACTGCGCTCGCGGCGACATGGAGAACCGCATCAAGGAATGCCAGGCCGACCTGTTCGCCGACCGCACCTCGACCGCCACCATGCGCGCCAACCAGTTGCGCCTGTGGTTCGCCTCGATGGCCTACGTGCTGCTTTGCGCCCTGCGCCGCATCGGGCTGCGCAGCACCCGCTTCGCCAGAGCAAGTTGCGGCTCGATACGCCTCGCCCTGCTCAAGATCGGCGCCCTCGTCACCATCAGCGTCCGCCGCGTCAGGTTCGCCTTGGCCTCCGGCTGTCCCTACCAAAACGACTTCCGGAGCGCCCACGGCCGGCTCACCGCGGCAGCCCGCTGACGAACCAGGCAGCGCATAGCCCAAAGCCGTCTTCACCCCTCACGCCGCTCGCGGCGCGCTTCGGCATGCCTTCGCCACACCAAATCTGTCGAATCACGACTGGCCCAGCATCCACCAGCCCTATGGACCCTCAACAACCCCAGCCCATAGTGGTGGTCTGAGAAATCCGGGCTAGTGCCGCGGGAGCGCGCCGAGCTGGTGCGCAACGACAGCTACTGGAATCCCAAGCGCATCGCCAAGAGCGACCGCATCGTGCTGGTCTGCGCGCCGGAGGATTCGAGCCGCACCGCGGCGCTGCTGTCGGGCCAGGTCGACATGATCGAGACGCCGCCGCCCGACGCGGTGCCGCGCTTGAAGCAGTCCGGCATGCGGATCGAGCAGAACGTCACGCCGCATGTCTGGAACTACCATCCCTCGCTGCTGCCGGGATCGCCGTGGACCGACATAAGGCTGCGCAAGGCCGCCAACCTGGCGATCGACCGCGACGCCATCGTCAAGCTGGTGGGCGGGCTGGCCAAGCCGGCGCTCGGCCAGGTCGATCCCAGCAGCCCGTGGTTCGGCAAGCCGTCCTTCGTGCTGCGCTATGCACCCGACGAGGCGCGCAAGCTGATGAGCGAGGCAGGCTTCAGCAAGACGCAGCGGCTCAAGACCAAGTTCGTGGTGGCGAGCGGCGGCACCGGTCAGATGCTCTCGCTGCCGATGAACGAGGCCATCCAGGAGATGTTCAAGGACATCTTCATCGACCTCGAGTTCAAGGTCGTCGAGCTCGAGGCGCTATACACGGCGTGGCGCGCCGGCGCCAAGGCGGAGATCAACAAGGACGTCACGGCCAACAACATCGCCTACGTGACGTCCGACCCGGTCTACGCCTTCACGCGCTTCTTCGCCTCGAACCAGGGGGCGCCGGTCGGCGTGAACTGGAGCTACTATCTCAATCCCGACGTCGACGCCCTGATCGGCGAGGCGCTGACCACCTTCGATCCGGCCAAGCAGGACGCGCTGATGGCCCGGGTGCACGAGAAGGTGGTCGACGATGCGGTGCTGATCTGGGTGGTGCACGACACCAACCCGCACGCGCTGTCACCCAAGATCAAGTCGTATGTCCAGGCGCAGCACTGGTTCCAGGATCTGACGACGCTCGGCGTGTGACGGATCAGCTCGTCCGCAAGGCCTTCACCACCGGGCGGCCGACCGAGGTATAATCGAAGCCGAGCCGTTCCATGTCGTGCGAATCGAAGACGTTGCGAAGGTCCGCGACCCGAGGATGGCGCATGAGCGCCTTCAGGCGACGCAGATCGAGGCCGCGAAACTCGTGCCATTCGGTGATGATGACGAGGACGTCAGCGGAAAGTGCCGCGTCGTAGGCGGTGTCGACGAAGCGCACGTCGGTCAGCCGCCGGGCCGCCTCCTTCATTCCCTGAGGATCGAAAGCCGTGACGCGGCCCCCCGCAGCTTGAAGCGCCCGTACGATGTCCAGCGACGGCGCATCGCGCATGTCATCCGTATCGGGCTTGAAGGTCAGGCCGAGCACGCCGATCTGCAATCCGGACACGGACCCGCCGCAGAGGTCGATCACGCGAGCGGCCATCGACAACTTGCGGGCGTCGTTGACCGCGATCACCTGCTCAACGATGCTTTGGGGAGCACCGACCTCGCGCCCCGTCTGGACCAGCGCGCGCGTGTCCTTGGGAAAGCACGATCCCCCGAATCCGGGACCGGGGTGCAGGAACTTCCTGCCAATGCGCCCGTCCAGGCCGATCGCCCTCGCCACGTCGTGCACGTCCGCCCCGACCTTCTCGCAGAGATTGGCGATCTCGTTTATGAACGTCACCTTGGTCGCCAGAAAGGCGTTGCTGGCGTACTTGGTGACCTCGGCGGTCTCGATGTTCGTGAACACCATGGGTGTCTGGATCAGGTTCAGCGGCCGATAGATCGCCGTCATCACCTCCTGGGCACGCTTGCTTTCGACGCCGATCACCACGCGATCGGGCTTCATGAAGTCCTCGATCGCCGCGCCCTCGCGGAGAAACTCCGGGTTGGAGACGACGTCGAACTGGGCGGCTGGTTGTGCGGCGCGAATGATGCGCGCCACCTCGCGTCCCGTCCCGACGGGAACGGTGGACTTGGTGACCACGGCCGAGTAGCCGCGCAACGCCGCCCCGATCTCGGCCGCGGCGGCGTAGACGAAGCTCAGGTCGGCGTGACCGTCGCCTCTCCGCGTGGGCGTGCCGACGGCAATGAAGACCGCGTCCGCCACCGGCACGGATTCCGACAGGCTGGTGGTGAAGGTCAGGCGCCCGGCCCTGACGTTCTCCGCCACCAGCGTGTCGAGGCCAGGCTCGAAAATCGGTATGCGCCCGTGCTGCAGGTCGGTGATCTTCGCCGGATCCTTGTCCACGCACACGACGTCGTGACCGAAGTGGGCGAAGCAGGCCCCGGAAACCAGCCCCACGTAGCCGGATCCGATCATTGCAATCTTCATATATTCCTCATGAAATCACACGCGGCAGCACTGCCACGCTCGCCGGCGCGAGCCCCCGGGAGATTGACCGTCGTGGGCATTTGGACCAATCGGTCAGGTGTTGCAACAGGCTGCAAACCGCCGGCCTCGGGGTCGGCCCGGCAGCCGCTCATTCCGGCTCCGCCAGCCTGAGAAGATACTGGCCGTACTCGGTCTTCGCGAAGAGCGTTCCGCGTTCGATCAATTGCTGGCGATCGATATAGCCGTTCAAGTAGGCGATTTCCTCGAGGCAGGCGATCTGAATTCCCTGACGCCTCTGGATGATGCGGACGAATTCGGCGGCATCGAGAAGGGCGTCGTGAGTGCCGGTGTCGAGCCACGCGAATCCCCGCGACATCAGCTCGACCGTGAGCTGGCCGGACCGCAGATACTCCCGGTTCACATCGGTGATCTCCAGCTCGCCGCGCGCCGACGGCTTGATCTGCGACGCGATCTCCAGGACGCGGTTGTCGTAGAAGTAGAGGCCGGTCACCGCCCATCTCGACTTCGAGAACTGCGGCTTCTCGACGATCTCGACCGGCTGGCGCGCGCGATCGAGGGTGACGACGCCGTACTGCTCCGGTCGTTCGACGAGATAGGCGAAAATCGTGGCGCCGGTCTCGCGCGAACGTGCCTGCTTCAGGATGTCCTGGAGACCCGCCCCGAAGAAGAGGTTGTCGCCCAGCACGAGGGCCACCGGCGAATCGCCGACGAACTCCCGGCCGAGCACGAACGCTTGGGCAAGACCCTCGGGCCGAGGCTGGACGATGTAGGTGAAGGAGACGCCAAACTGCTCCCCCGAACCGAGCAGCCTTCGATAATTGGCAACGTACTCCGGTGCGGAGATTATCAAGATCTCCCGGATGCCCGCGAGCATCAAGGTCGATATCGGATAATAGATCATCGGCTTGTCGTAAACCGGAAGCAGTTGCTTGTTTATCGACAGGGTTGCGGGGTGCAGCCGCGTTCCCGAGCCGCCTGCGAGAACGATGCCCTTCATGTTTCGGCTCGAGCCATCGGCGAAATCAGCCTGTCGAGCACCTCGTCGATCGCTTGCTCCCACGGGCGAGGAGCGACCTGGTAGTCTCGCGCCAGAGTTTCCGTCGACAAGGCCGAGTTCATCGGGCGCCTGGCGGCAGTCGGGTAGGCCGCCGTGGCGACGGGCTCGACCGGCACCGCCCGATGACCGCGCCGGGAAGCCCCGCGCATGATGGCTTCGGCGAACCGGAACCACGTGGTGATGCCACGATTGACGAAGTGGTACGTGCCGCATGCACCGTTGCCGGCCAGCTGTCGCATCACGACCGCGCGAACCGCGGCCGCGAGATCCGAGGCCGAGGTGGGGCAGCCTGCTTGATCGTCGACCACGCGAACGAGGTCTCGCTCGTTCGCGAGGTGTAGCATGGTCTTCACGAAGTTCTTCCGATGAGGGCTGACGACCCAGGCGGTGCGAATGATCACGTGTCGCTGGTTTCCGGTGCGGACACCTTGCTCTCCCCCTTCCTTGCTCGCGCCGTAGACGTTCAACGGTGCGACCGGATCGGCCGGGACGTAAGGCCTGTCGGAGGTGCCATCGAACACGTAGTCGGTCGAGACATGAATCAAGGGTATTCCCAGACGTCCGGTCTCGTAGGCGAGCAGGGCCGGCGCAACCGCGTTGATCCGCCAGGCCTGCGACACCTCCTGCTGCGCCGCATCGACGGCAGTGTAGGCTGCGGCGTTTACGACAGCCGCAAACGACCGGTTCCGGAAGACCTCGGAAATGGACGCATCATCGCCCAGGTCCAGTTCGCGTCTCGCCGGCGCAACGAGGCGCACGTCGGATCTCCACTGCTGGCGAAGAAGCTCGAGACCGACCTGTCCCGAACCGCCGCAAACGAGAACATTCAATGTCGACATGGCCAGGTGCGTCTCTCTCGGAATTCCGGCGGGTCACGCAGCCCGACCACGCTCAGGGAAACTGTTCAATATCCGAAAAGGGTGGCGCCACCTTGTCCTTCGCGGACAGTATCGGCTCCTTCTCCCAACTCGGCCAGTCGATACCAAGAGCCGGATCGTTCCAAAGCAGTCGCCGTTCCAGAGCCGGAGCATAGTACGAGCTCACTTTGTAGGTGACCACCGTGTTCGCCTCGAGCGTGCAGAACCCATGGGCGAGGCCAATCGGCACATAGAGCATCTGCGCCTGCACGGCATCGAGCCGGACGGCGAAGTGACGACCGAATGTCGCGGACGATCGCCGGAGATCAACGACGACGTCGAGAATGCTGCCTTGGAGGACACGAACGAGCTTGGCCTGCGACGCAGGCGGGGCTTGGAAATGCAGGCCCCTTACGATTCCGGGGTCGGCGGAGAAGGACATGTTCTCCTGAACGAACGTGTCGGAGATACCCGCTTCGGTCAGCACATCCTCGCGATAGGACTCCTCGAACCAGCCTCGTTCGTCATTGAATCGCTTCAGCGCTACCAGCTTGACGCCCTGAATGGGTGTGCCCTTAACGTCCATGCCCGACCACTAGTTCAAGTCCTCGTGCGCCGGGCGGCCTGGACCGGCAGGTGGCAAGCCAGCCCGCTGCGACAAGAAGCACGACGCCGATCAACTGTATCGGAAATCACGTCCCGTTTGTACCCGCCGCCCTGATGCAGCCGGCGGAAAGCGACGGCCAGGCATCACCGGCAGGCCCCTAGGAGCCTGTCTGAGAATTGGGTTTCGAAGCGACCGTAAGTCTGGCTGTGAATTTGGGATGAGCAAGCAGTTTCGCCCCTGGAAGATCGACGAAGTCCAGCTTCTGCCGCCGAGCGTGCAGGACTACGTGCCGTCCGGTCATGTCAGCCGGTTCATCGTGACGTTGGTTCAGGAGACGTTGGACCTGGGCGCGATCATCGGGAGCTATCGGGGCGAGTTGGGGCAGCCGCCGTTCGATCCGAGGATGATGACGGCGTTGTTGTTGCAGGGCTTTGTCAGCGGGCTGTACTCGTCGCGTCGGATAGCCCGAGCCTGCGTGGAGCGGGCCGACTTCATGATGCTTGTTGCGGGAGACCCTCCGGACTTCCGTACGATCTGGGAGTTCCGTCGGCGCCACGAGAAGGCGCTGTCGGGCCTGTTCGTGCAGGTGCTGAAGGTGGCGGAGAAGGCGGGTCTGGTGAAGCTGGGTCACGTGGCGCTGGACGGCACGAAGATCCGGGCGAACGCCTCCAAGCACAAGGCGATGAGCTACGAGCGGATGAAGAAGCGGGAAGCGGAGCTTGCGACGGAGGTCGATCGCTGGCTGAAGGCGGCCGACGCGGCGGACCGCGAGGAGGACGGCCGTCGCGGCGACGATCTGCCGGCATGGCTGGCCGACAAGCAGAAGCGGCTGGAGAAGATCCGCCAGGCAAAGGCGGAACTCGAGGCGGAGGCGCAGGCGGCTGCCGAAGAAGAAAGGCGGCACGGTCAGAGAGCCGAGGAGCCTGCACCGAAGGCTGAACCGTCACCCAAGGCGCAGCGCAACTTCACCGACCCCGAGAGCCGTATCCTGAAGACCAAGGACGGCTTCATTCAGGGATACAACGCCCAGGCCGCCGTCGATGGCGAGGCCCAGATCATCGTCGCCCACGGCCTGGTGGCCCAGACGAGCGATCAGGACCAGTTGGTGCCGTTGCTCGACAGCATCCAGGCAAACCTGGGTCGCCAGCCAAAGGAGGTCTCGGCAGATGCCGGCTACTGCAGAGAGGCCAACCTCGAAGCCCTGCACCAGCGCCATATCAGAGGCTACGTCGCAATCGGCCCTGCCAAGCATCCCGGACGAGGCAGGCCAAACCTCTCCGGACCGCTGACGAGGGCCATGCGCACAAGGCTCAAGCGAGCTGGTTGGCGTAGTCGCTACAGGCTACGAAAGCAGATCGTCGAGCCGGTGTTCGGACAGATCAAGCAAGCACGAGGCTTCCGCCAGTTCCTCCTCCGGGGTATCGACCGGGTCAGGGCTGAATGGGCAATGATCTGCACGGCCCACAACATCGCAAAGCTCGCGGCCCGAGCATGACCCAGACCGACAGCGAGACCACATCAACCAAGCCCGCCGGAACTATCCGGACGGGCTCCTAGCCGCGGTCAGCTCACCCGCAACCGAGCTTGCGCGCGACCTCGACGATGGTCTGTCCGACCACGTCCCATTCTCCGTCGGGCGCAAGATCGGTCGACTGCTGCGGACCATGCTCCTTCGGCCGGTGCACGAACCCGGTCGACAGCCCACATTTCTGGGCGGCGCGCAGGTCGCCGTTGTGCGCCGCCACCAGCATCACCTGGTGCGGCTCCAGGTACATCGTGCGCACGACGCCCAGATAGGAATCGGGATCGGGCTTGTAGTGGCGGAAGGTCTCGCCCGAGAAGCAATGGTCCCAGGGGATGCCGGCGTTCTTGGCCATGTTGATCAGCAGGGCGACGTTGCCGTTGCTGAGCGTCGCGACGACGAACTTCTTCTTCAGCAGGCCGATTCCCTCGACCGAATCGGGCCACGGCCGCAGGCGATGCCACAGGCGGGTGAACTCCCAGGCTGCCGCCTCGCCGGGATGCTTCAGTCCGCGCTGCTTCAGGAGCATCTCGAAGGCCTCCTTGTGCAGCTCGTCGATGTTGGTCCAGGGCAGCTCGCCCTTGCGCACGCGGCTCATCTGCGGCTGGTAGAGGCCGCGCCAGTCGTCGGCGAAGCTGGTCCAGTCGGTCTCGAGCCCGTGCTGGCGGCCGAGCTTCGGCAGGTCCTCGATCAGGCTGCCGCGCCAGTCGACCACGGTGCCGAAGACGTCGAAGATGCAGACCTTGAGGTTGGCGAGATCCTTGGGCATTGGCTAATTTTCTCCCATGACGTCGAACGACATGTCTTCGAGCCACGATACGGCGATCGGCAGCGACGGCAAGCCGAGATGCCGCTGGGCCGGCAGCGACCCGCTGTACGAACGCTACCACGATCGCGAATGGGGCCGCCCCCTGCGCGACGACCGGGCGCTGTTCGAGCTGCTGACCCTGGAAGGCTGCCAGGCCGGCCTGTCGTGGATCACCGTCCTGCGCAAGCGCGACCACTACCGCAAGGTCTACGACGGCTTCGATCCCGCCAAGGTCGCGCGCTACACGCCGGCCAAGCTCGCCAAGCTGCTGGCCGATCCCGGCATCATCCGCCACCGCGGCAAGATCGAGGCCAGCGTCGGCAATGCCCGCGCCTATCTGGCGCTGGTCGAGCGCGAGGGCTCGTTCGCCCGCTTCCTGTGGAGCTTCATCGGCGGCAAACCGCGCCACAACCGGCCGCAGAGCTTCCAGGACGTGCCGACCCGCACCCCGGAGAGCGACGCGCTGTCGAAAGCCCTGCAGAAGGCCGGTTTCAAGTTCGTCGGCTCGACCATCTGCTATGCCTTCATGCAGGCCTCCGGCATGGTCGACGACCATGTCGCCGGCTGCCATCGCCATCGGGAGTAGAGCTTGTCCAGACGCGTCTTCATCGCCGCCCTCGGCACCGAGACCAACCAGTTCGTGCCCTTCCCGACCGGCCGTCGCGGCTACGAGGAGCATGGCGTGTGGCGCGGCGACGCCACCCGGCACGAGCCGACCAACTTCACCGCGCCGCTGCACGTCTGGCGCAAGCAGGCCGAGGCCCGCGGCTGGACGGTGATCGAGGGGCTGGCGACCTTCGCCGCGCCCTCCGGCACCACGGTGCGCGCCGTCTACGAGGGCTTCCGCGACGAGATCCTAAACGGCATCCGCGCCGCCCTGCCGCTCGACGCGGTGCTGATCAACGTCCACGGCGCCATGGTCGCCGACGGCTACGACGATTGCGAAGGCGACCTGCTCTCGCGCGTGCGGGAGATCGTCGGGCCGGCCGTTGCGGTCGGCGCCGAGTTCGACCTGCACTGTCATCTCAGCGCCCTCATGCTCGACAGCGCCGACGTGCTGGTCGGCTACAAGGAGTATCCTCACACCGACACGATGGAGCGCGCGGCCGAGCTGTTCGCCATCGTCGCCGACACGGTCGAGGGCAAGGTAAGGCCGGTGATGGCCCGCGACGATTGCCGCATGATCGCCCAGTACCGGACCTCGGTGCCGCCGATCAACGAGTTCGTCACCCGCATGAAGTCGCTCGAGGGCAAGGACGGGATCCTGTCGGTGTCGCTCAGCCACGGCTTCGCCTTCGCCGACGTCGAGGATGTCGGCACCCGCACCCTGGTCGTCGCCGATGGCGACCGTGGCAAAGCCGAGGCGCTGGCTCGCCGGCTGGGCGAGGAGCTGTGGGCCAATCGCGAACGCTATGCCACGAAGTACCTGTCGATCGCCGAGGCGATGGACCGTGCCGCCTCGCACAACCAGGGGCCGCTGGTGCTGGCCGATCGCGCCGACAATCCGGGCTCCGGCGCGCCGGGCGATTCGACCTTCCTGCTGCAGGCCCTGGTCGATCGCCGGATCGGTCCGGCGCTGTTCGGCGTGATGTGGGATCCGATGGCCTTCCGCGTCGTCGAGGAGGCGGGCGAGGGCGCGCGGCTGCGCGTCCGCCTGGGCGGCAAGTCGGGCGCCGTGAGCGGCGAGCCGGTCGATCTCGACGTCACGGTGAAGAAGATCGCGCGCAGCGTGCGCCAACCCTATGGTCCGGTGATGTCGCCGCTCGGCGACATGGCGCTCTTGAGCTCCGAGCACGTCGACGTGGCGATCTGCACCCTGCGGACCCAGACCTTCCATGCCGACGCATTCCGCGCCGTCGGCGCCGAGCCGGCCGACTACCGCGTCGTCGTCGTGAAATCAGCGCAGCACTTCTACAACGGCTTCGTCGGGGTGGCGAAGGAGATCCTCTACGTCGCCTCTCCGGGCGCCGCCGATCCCGACGTCACGCGCCTGCCCTATAGCAAGCGCCGCACGCCCTTCTGGCCGAAGGTCGCCGACCCCTGGAAGTAGCGCGAGGCTGGATCACAGCATCGGAGCCAGCGCTTCTCGCGTCGTTCTGCCTTCGACGACCGGCACGACCTCGAACTCGACGACGTCCTGCCAGTCGGCGATCCAGCGCTGGAACAGGGTGACGTCGTCGGCCTCCATGAGCTGAAAGCAGCGGCCGAGGTCGGCCGTCACGTAGCTGGCGACGAATTTCAGGCCTTCCGGCAGGCCGCGGCCGCTTGCCTGAAGCTTGCGATAGACGGCCTTTCCGTCCTGGTTGCGGAACTTCTCGACCACCATGAAGAGCATGGGCGACCTCCTGCGTCTCCGCTACTGTAAGGCAACGTCATCGAGGGAAACGACATGAAGATCGCCGTCGTCGGCGCCGCCGGGCGCATGGGCCAGATGCTGGTGCGCCGCATCGCCGCCACGGAAGGGGTCCATCTCGCGGGGGCCAGCGAATCGCCGGCCAGCAACGCGGTCGGCCGCGATGCCGCGGAGGTCGCCGGCCTGGAAGCCTGCGGCGTGAAGATCACGGGCGACAGCGGCGTGGCCTTCGCGGCGGCCGACGCGGTCATCGACTTCACGGTCCCGGCGGCCACGGTGGCTCACGCCAGGCTGGCGGCCGAGCGTGGCGTCGCCATGGTCATCGGCACGACCGGCCTCGATCCGACCCAGACCGCGGCGATCCACGACGCGGCAAAGAAGGTGCCGATCATGTGGGCCGCCAACATGGCGCTCGGGGTCAACATCCTGTTCGCCCTGGTCGAGAAGACCGCCGCGATGCTCGACCCGAGCTACGACATCGAGATCGTCGAGATGCACCATCGCCACAAGATCGACGCCCCGTCGGGCACCGCTCTGGCGCTGGGGCGGGCCGCCGCCGCCGGCCGAGAGGTTCGGCTGGAAGACGTCTGGCGCAAGAGTCGCGATGGCCATACCGGCGCTCGACCTGCCGGGGAGATCGGCTTCGCCACCCTGCGCGGCGGCGAGGAAGTCGGCGTCCACACGGTGATGTTCGCCGCCGCCGGCGAGCGCCTGGAGCTCAGCCATCGCTCGTTCAGCCGCGAGACCTACGCCGCCGGGGCCGTCCGGGCCGCCCAGTGGCTGGAGGGTCGGCCGCCGGGGCTCTATGGCATGAAGGACGTGCTCGGCCTGTAGCTTGCCAACGGCCCCGCCTTCGACGTAAGGGTCGCATCGCATCGAGAGTCGGGGGACGCCCGACGCCAACCTGCCGTTCCGGGCAAGGTGGCGCTTCCCATGGGAAGGATGTGGCCGATCCGGCAATCCAACGGACCTCTGCCACGGCGTCGCTTCGTCAACAGGAAGGGACGCGCTGGCCATGCCGATCAAGATTCCCGACACCCTGCCCGCCCGCGGCATCCTGGAGGCGGAAGGCGTCGGCGTGATGCGCGAGACCGACGCGGTGCGCCAGGATATCCGGCCGCTGCGCGTCGGGCTGCTCAACCTGATGCCCAACAAGATCAGCACCGAGACTCAGTTCGCCCGCCTCATCGCCGCTTCGCCGTTGCAGGTCGAGCTGACCCTGGTGCGGATCACCGACCACGTCGCGCGCCATGCCCCGGCCGGCCACATGGCGGCCTTCTATCGGCCGTGGGCGGAAGTCCAGGACGAGCGGTTCGACGGCTTCGTCATCACCGGTGCCCCCGTCGAGCGCCTGCCGTTCGCCGAGGTGACCTACTGGGACGAGCTGCGCCGCATCCTCGACTGGACGCAGAGCCACGTGCATCGCTGCCTGACGATCTGCTGGGGCGCCCAGGCCGCCGTGCATCATTTCCACGGCATGCCGAAGCATGCCCTCGCGCAGAAGGCATTCGGCGTGTTCCGCCACCGCAGCCTGCAGCCCGCCTCGCCGTGGCTGCGCGGCTTCCCGGACGAGTTCGCGATGCCGGTCTCGCGCTGGACCGAGGTTCGACAAGCCGACATCCCGGCGAGCTCGGGGCTCGCGGTGCTGGCCAGGAGCGACGAGGTCGGGCTGGCGCTGCTCGACGACCCGGAACACCGCGCCCTGCACATGTTCAATCACCTCGAGTACGACACGCTGTCGCTCGCCGACGAGTACTTCCGCGATCGCGACGCGGGCAGCGCCATCGACCTTCCTCGCCACTATTTTCCAGGGGACGACCCCGCCCAGCCGCCGCGCAATCGCTGGCGTGGCCATGCCCATCTGCTGTTCGGCAACTGGCTCGACGCGATCTACCAGAGCACGCCGTTCGACCCGGCGCAGATCGGCCGTCCGGGCAAACCCTAGTCTTCCCAGGCGTGGTCGTAGCGCGGGGAGCGGAACGCGGCGAGGGCCGCCTCGAGCTCCTCTGCCACCTTCTCGCGCACGTTGGGGGCGAGGAAGCGGCCGACCACCAGCCGGTTGCCGCGCGAGATCAGCACCAGCCGCTCGGCGTCGCCCTGCAGCTCCAGGCGCAGCCAGTAGGCGTCGAGCCGATGCTGCTCGCGCTCGCCCTCCGGGCTCAGGCGATCGACGATCAGCTCGCGGTCGGTCAGGGTCAGGGTCTCGCTACGCCTGGCGTCGAAGTAGTTGCGCTGGAACAGCCACCATAGCAGGTAGACGTCGATCCCCATGAAGCCGAGGACGGGCCAGGCGCCGAGCATGTAGAGCGGCAGCCCGATCAGCAGATTGGCGACGATCACCCCGCGAATCAGCCACTTGAAGCCGTCCTGCGACAGGCTGCGGTGGGGCACCAGGCGGGTCGTGAAATGGACGGCGGAAGCGGCCGGCTGGGACATGCTAGGAATCCATATGGCCCTGATGAAGCAAGCCGTCATCCCCGAATTCTTCGCCCGGCTCAAGGCGGCGATCCCCGAGCCCGAGACCGAGCTGGAATACGACAACGTCTACCAGCTGCTGGTCGCCGTCGTGCTGTCGGCCCAGGCGACCGACGCCGGCGTCAACCGCGCGACCGGGCCGCTGTTCCGGATCGTCAAGACGCCGGCCCAGATGATCGCCCTGGGCGAGCCGGCGCTGATCGGGCACATCAAGACGATCGGCCTGTTCCGCATGAAGGCCAAGAACGTCATCGCGCTGAGCCGGTTGCTGGTCGAGCGGCACGGCGGCGAGGTGCCGCGCGACCACGAGGCCCTGCAGGCCCTGCCCGGCGTCGGCCGCAAGACGGCCAACGTGGTCATGAACGTCGCCTTCGGCGAGGCGACGATCGCCGTCGACACGCACATCTTCCGGCTCGGCAACCGCACCGGCCTGGCGCCCGGCAAGACGCCGCTCGAGGTCGAGCTCAAGCTGCTGAAGCGGGTGCCGCCGGAGTATCGGCTGCACGCCCATCACTGGCTGATCCTGCACGGCCGCTATACCTGCAAGGCGCGCAAGCCGGAGTGCCCGGGCTGCGTCGTCAACGACCTCTGCACCTACAAGGCCAAGACGACGGTGGCTTGAGCGTGCGTCAGGCGGCGTCGGCGACGATCCGGTCGGTCTCGTTGTCGACCACGACCGCCGTCTCGAACCAGCGGATTTCCGGCGGCGCGCCATAGCGTTCGGCGATGTAGGCCTTCCATTGCGGCGTGTAGACCGCCTCGGCGTCGGCCCGCGTCCGCCACAGGTACACGCCGCCGCCGATCCGGCTCTGGGCGTCGAACAGGTAGTACTTGCGGATCAGGCCCTTCATGCCGCGGTACTTCGGCGCCGAGGCCTTGAACAGCTCGGCAGCGGCGGCGGCATCGACGTCGGCCGGCAGCCGGAAGTTCACGATGGCGGTGATCATGGGGAGCCTCCTCGGTCGTCGGCGGGTGCCTCGCGCACCGGCAGCAGCAGGACGAATCCTATCACCAGGAAAACCAGCACGCACGCCACGCCCCAGCGGGTCGACTGGGTAGCCGCCGTGACAACACCGATCGCCAGCGGCGCCATCCAGGCGGTGGCGCGGCCGGACAGCGCGAACAGCCCGAAGAACTCGCCGGTCATGTCCGGCGGCGACAGGCGGCCGATCATGGTGCGGCTGGCCGCGCCCATCGGACCCATCCAGAAGCCGAGCAGCAGGGCGAAGGCCATGAAGACCTTCTCCTGCAGCGAGCCGAACAGGCCGCGCTCGACCACGAGCGGCGGCGCCGGCAGGACGAACAGCACGGCATCGCCGCTGACGCTGACGAGGCCGAGCGAGGCCACGATCACACCCGCCACCGAGAGCAGCAAGGTGCGCTTGCTGCCCAGCCAGTCGTCGAGCCGGCCGCCGAGGAAGGCGCCGGGAATCGCGAACAGGGTGAGGATGATGCCGAAGATGCCGAGCGTCACGGTGCTCCAGCCGAAGGTCGACGAGGCGTAGACCCCGCCGAAGGCGATCACCGCCGCCAGCCCATCGTTGTAGGCCATGTAGGCCAGCAGATAGAGCAGCAGGTTGCGGTAGCGGCCGAGCCGGCGCGCGGTGTCGAGCAGCGAGCGCGCGGCGCGGCGCGCCGACTCCAGCCGGGACACCGGCAGGCGCGGCGAATCCGGCGTGAACAGGAACATCGGCAGGACGAACACCGCCAGCCACAGCGCCGAGGCCGGCCCGACCAGACGCTCGACCTCGTGGCTCGCCGCATCGAGACCGAACAATGGCCCGCCATCGGCCGGGCCGAGGCCGAACATCGCCGGACGGCTGACCAGCAGGACGGCGAGCAGGGCGAGCAGGCCGCCGCAGTAGCCGAGACCCCAGCCGAAGCCGCTCAGGCGACCCATGCGCTCGCGCGAGACGATCGAGGGCAGCAGGGCGTTGTTGAAGACGATCGACATCTCGGCGCCGACGGTCGCCAGCACCACCGCCCAGGCGATCGGCGCGACGAGGTCGGGACGGCCCGGATAGGCCCACCACAAGGCCGCGCAGCCCAGTCCGAGCAGGACCTGGAAGACCAGG
The DNA here is from genome assembly GCA_046349275.1 of Reyranellaceae bacterium. Classification (GTDB taxonomy): domain Bacteria; phylum Pseudomonadota; class Alphaproteobacteria; order Reyranellales; family Reyranellaceae; genus Reyranella. The sequence goes on from JAXMCN010000006.1 coordinate 94,381, forward strand.
ATGAACGGCTTGCGCCGGCCGCCGGCGTCGGCGAGCGCCCCGAGGAACGGGCTCAGCACGGCGATCAGGATGCCGGAGGCCGACTGGGTGAAGGCCCACTCCGCCTGGCCGCGCACCGGATCGCCGACCAGCACGTTGGCGAAGTAGGGCCCGAAGATGAAGGTCGTGACGACGGTGAAGAACGGCTGGTTGGCCCAGTCGAACAGGGCCCAGCTGAACTGGCCGAGGCGCGAGGCTTCCCGCCCCTGTCCGCTCATCGCCGGACGTCCGATTCAAGGCGCTTCGAAACAAGCTCGATCGCCGCCCGGTTGGTCGGCGAGAACACCCGGGACGCCGCGTCGTGCCATGGCAGCCAGAGCTGGGCCACGTGCTCGGCCGGGTCCAGCGTGACGGCGGCTGCTTCCTCGACCCGGAAGCCGAACACGTGCTCGATGTTGTGCGTCACGTCCGGCGCGTAGCGGGCGCGCCACTGCGGCCAGATCTCGTAGCGGTTGACGAGGCCCCAGTCGCACAGGACCCCGGCCGAGAGGCCGGTCTCCTCCAGCAGCTCGCGCCGCGCCGTCGTCTCGAGATCACGATCGTCGGGCTCGCGCGAACCGGTCACCGACTGCCAGAAGCCGGGCTGCTTCGCCCGCTCCAGGAGCAGCACCTCGAGCGCCGCGGTATGGACCACGACCAGCACGGATTCCGGGATCTTGAAGGCCATGGCGCAGCATAGCCGGATCGTTGACTCGGCGCTGCCGCCGGCTATGGTCCGCGGGCATTTTCGAGGGGGACCATGAGCAAGGATCTGCAGGCCGCCGTCGATGCGGCGTGGGACGCACGCGACGGAATCAACAGCGCGACCAAGGGCGCGGTGCGCGACGCCGTCGAGGCGGCGATCGCCGGACTCGACGACGGGACCTTCCGGACCGCCGAGAAGATCGGCGACGAGTGGGTGGTCAACCAGTGGCTGAAGAAGGCCGTGCTGCTGTCGTTCCGGCTCTACGATTCGGTGCCGATGGACGGCGGGGCTTCCTTCCCGGGCCTGGGCTCGGCGCCGTGGTTCGACAAGGTGCCGTTGAAGACGACCGGCTGGGACGCCGCGCGCTTCGCCAAGGCCGGCTTCCGCGCCGTCCCGGGCTCGGTCATCCGCCGCGGCTCCTACGTCGCGCCAAGCGTCGTGGTCATGCCGTCGTTCGTGAACCTCGGGGCCTATGTCGACACCGGCACGATGGTCGACACATGGGCGACGGTCGGGTCGTGCGCCCAGATCGGCAAGAACTGCCATCTCTCGGGCGGCGTCGGCATCGGCGGCGTCCTCGAGCCGCTGCAGGCCAACCCGGTGATCATCGAGGACAACTGCTTCATCGGCGCCCGCTCCGAGGTCGTCGAGGGCGTGATCGTCGGCACGGGTGCCGTGCTGTCGATGGGCGTCTTCATCAGCGCCACCACCAAGGTCGTCGACCGCGCCACCGGCCAGATCCACGTCGGCAAGGTGCCCCCCTACTCGGTGGTCGTGCCCGGCAACATCGGCGGCGGCCCGGACCGGCCGTCAACCTACTGCGCGGTGATCGTCAAGACGGTCGACGAGCGCACGCGCTCCAAGACCTCGATCAACGAGCTGCTGCGCGACTGAACCCGCGGGTTGCCGCGATCAGGCCCTGGGGCGATCAGGCCTTGTGGCGCTGCCATTCCGGGCGCGCCTTGATGTGCTTCGCCTCCTTGCCGAGGATCTTGGCCACCCGCTCGGGCGCGAAGCCGATCTCGAGCAGCCCGATGCTCGAATTCGCGACCTCGCGATACTCGGCGATGCGGCCGTCGCGCAGGGTCATGATCGACACGCCGTCGAAGCCGACGCGACGACCCTGCGCCTCGGGCAGGGTCGAGACGTAGCTGAACGTGTAGTAGGCGTAGAGCGTCGTGCCGTCGCTGACCGGCCGGAACATCTCCCAACGGAAGTCCTTCGCCGTCCGATAGAACCAGTCGTCGATCATCTCGGCGATGCGCTGGCGTCCCTCGAAGGCGCCGTAGAAGACGTCGTGATAGACGCCGTCCTCGGCGAACAGGGCGGCGAACGCCCGGCCGTCGCGCCGCTCGACCGCCGCGCAGAATTCCTTCAGCAGTGCCGCATGGTCCATGATGTTCCTCCCGCAGACGGCCCATCATGGCTAAAGTCGGGGCAGCGGCAAGAGAGGAGCCTCCATGAGCCTGATGGTGCTGGCGGTCATCGCGTTGATCGCGCTGTGGGCGATCGCGACCTACAACGGGCTGGTCGGCAGCCGCAACCGGGCGCAGACGGCATGGAGCCAGATCGACGTCCAGCTCAAGCGTCGGCATGACCTGATTCCCAACCTCGTGCAGGTGGTGAAGGATGCCATGGGTTACGAGCAGGAGACGCTCGCCAAGGTGATCCAGGCGCGCAACGCCGCCGTCGCGGCCAGCGGCCCGGTCCAGGCCGGTCCGGCCGAAACGGCGCTCACGCAGGCGACGCGCGGCCTGCTCGGCCTGGTCGAGAGCTATCCGCAGCTCAAGGCCAACGACAACATCCGGCAGCTACAGGAAGAGCTGACGGCGACCGAGAACAAGATCGCCTTCGCGCGCCAGTTCTACAACGACTCGGTGAACGCCTATAACACGCGGCGCCAGAGCTTCCCCGCCGTTCTAGCCGCCGCCTCGCTCGGCTTCGGGCCGATCGACCTGTTCGACATGCCGGACGGCGAGCGCGCGGTACCGAAGGTGGCGCTGCGCTGAGCGCGGCGATGGCGACGACCGACTTCGTCGCTGCCCAGAAGGTCAATCGCAGCAACACCTGGCTGTTGCTGGTCGCATTGACCGCGGTGGCGGCGGCGACCGGCTACGTGATCGGCTGGGCCCTCGAGGGCGAAGCGACCGATGCGATCCCGCTGGTCAGCGTCGCCGGCATCGTCTTCGCGGCCACGATGGCCCTCGCCAGCATCGTCTGGAGCGGCGTGGCGCTGGCCGCCGGCGACCGCATCGTGCTGGCCCTGGCCGGCGCCCACGAAATCGCCAAGGACGACGCGCCGCAGCTCTACAACGTGGTCGAGGAGATGGCGATCGCCGCCGGCCAGCCGATGCCGCGGATCAAGATCCTCGAGACCGACGCGCTCAACGCCTTCGCCACCGGCAGCCGCCGCGACAATGGCACGATCGTCGTGACGCGCGGCCTGCTGGCGACGCTGAATCGCGAGGAGCTGCAGGGAGTCGTGGCGCACGAGATGGCGCATCTCGCCAACCTCGATACGCGATACATGGTGGTGGTGGGCGTCACCGTCGGGTTGATCGCGCTGGTTTGCGACGCCCTGCTGCGGGCGATGCGCTGGGGCAGCTCGGGGCGCAGCGACAGCAGCGACCGCAAGGGCGGCGGTGCGGGGCTTCTCGTCGTCCTGCTCATCGTCGTCGCCGTCTTCGCGCCCCTGGCGGCGAAGGCCGTGCAGATGGCGGTGTCGCGTCAGCGCGAGTACCTGGCCGACGCCACGTCGGTCGAGTTCACGCGCAACCCCGGCGGCCTGATCTCGGCGCTGCAGAAGCTGGCCGACAAGGCCGGGCCGTTTCCCGGCGTCAGCCGGGCCACCCAGCACCTGTTCATCGTCAATCCGGTGCAGACCTTCACCGCGCGCACGCCGGCCCTGCTGGCGACCCATCCCGACACGGCCGACCGCATTGCCCGCCTCCGCAATCTCGGGGCATGACGGCCGTCATGACGCGCATCGTGCTCCTCTCCGCCCTGCTCGCCGTGACCGTAGGCGCGACGAGTCCGTTGGCGACGGCGGCCGCCTTCGATCTTCAAGGTCATCGCGGCGCGCGCGGTCTGGCGCCCGAGAACACGCTCGCCGGCTTCCGCACCGCGCTTGGCCTCGGCGTCACCACCCTGGAGACCGACCTCGCCGTCACGCGCGACGACGTCGTGGTGCTGAGCCACGACCCGGTGCTCAATCCCGACATCGTGCGCGGCCCGGACGGCCAGTGGCTGGCGCGACCCGGGCCGGCGCTGCGCACGCTGAGCCTGGCCGAGTTGCGCCGCTACGACATCGGCCGGCTCAATCCGGCCAGCCCCTACGCCCGGCAGTTCCCGGAACAGCGTCCGGCCGACGGCGAGCCCTTCCCGACGCTTGCCGAGCTGTTCGCGATCGGCGGCCCGACCGTGCGCTTCAACATCGAGCTCAAATCGGACCCGACCCGCCCCGAGCTCGCGCCGGATCCCGCCAGCTTCGCGCGCCGGGTGGTGACCGAGGTGCGCGCGCACGGGATGGCCGGCCGCACCACCCTGCAGTCCTTCGATTGGCGGACCCTGATCGAGGCTCGCCGACAGGCGCCCGAGGTTGCGACCTCGTGCCTGACGATCGAGAGCGGGGGCATGGACACGGTCCAGCGCACCGGCTCGAAACCCTCCCCCTGGCTCGGCGGTCTCGATCTGTCCGTCGAGGCGGGCTCCGTCCCGCGACTGGCAGGGCGGGCAGGCTGCGCCGTATGGTCGCCGTTCTGGCGGAAACTGACGGGCGAGAGCCTGGCCGAGGCGCGAGCGGCCGGCCTCAAGGTCGTGCCCTGGACGGTCAACGATTCGCGCGAGATGGCGCGGCTGGTCGACCTCGGCGTCGACGGTCTGATCACCGACTATCCGGACCGGGCGGCGGCCATCCTCTCCAGCAAGGGAATCAGGTTCCGCTGAGCGCTTGATAGCAGGCGTTTGTGTTCTGTATACAGCGCCATGCGGCCGATCCTGCCCGAGCCCGATCTCAGCGAGAAGATCCATGACGCAGTCCTGCAGGCGATCTGCAGCGGCCAGCTCAAGGCCGGCTCTCGCCTGACCCAGGAGGATCTGGCGAATCAGTTCGGCGTCTCCCGTCAGCCGGTCCTGCAGGCGATGATGCTGCTGCGCCGCGAAGGCTTTCTGGTCGATGCCGGCCGCAAGGGCGTCTGCGTGGCGCCGCTCGACGTACAGCAGGCGCGGAACCTGTACGTCGTGCGGGCTGCGCTCGACGGCGCCGCCGCGCGGCTCGCCGCCGCGAACTACTCATCGTACCTCACCCATCGCGGCCGCCAGTTGCTCGACGTCGGTCGTCGCGCCGTCGCCTCGGGCCATGTCCCCGCGGTGATCGAGGCCGACATCGACTTCCACCTGTTCGTCTACGAAGCGTCGGGCAACCCGGTGATCGGCGAGACGGCGCAGCCGCACTGGCAGCACCTGCGACGCATCATGGCCGCGGCGCTGAGCGAGGAAGATCTGCGGGTCAGCGTTTGGGACGAGCACGAGGGAATCCTGCGGGCGCTCGAAGCCGGTCAGATCGGCGAGGCCGAAGCGCTGTGTCGCGGTCATGCCGAGCAGATGGCCGATATCCTGACCGGGCGGCTCAAGGCCGTCATTTCCCGCGCCGCCTAGGCGCCCAACCAAGACATTTCCGGAGGAAGCCCCATGAAGCTCACGGCCGAGCAACTGAAGCAATTCGACGAGGAAGGCTACCTGTTCTTCCCCGACTACTTCTCGCCCGAGGAGACGCAGATCCTGAAGGCGTCGATCCCCGAGGTGTTCGCCCAGCGCCGCGAGGAGAATGTCCGCGAGAAGACCGGCGACGTCGTGCGTACCGCCTTCGCCGTGCACACCTACCACCCGGTGTTCGAGGCGCTGGTCCATCATCCGCGCTTCGTCGAGCCGGCCGAGCAGATGCTTGGCGACAAGACGTACATCCACCAGTTCAAGATCAACGGCAAGGCGGCCTTCGACGGCGACGTCTGGCAGTGGCACCAGGACTACGGCACGTGGAAGGCCGACGACGGGATGCCCGAGGCGCGCGCCATGAACCTCGCGGTGTTCGTCGACGAAGTGAACGAGTTCAATGGACCCTTGTGGTTCATCCCGCGCAGCCACAAGAAGGGCGCGATCGAGGCCAGGCACGATCTCACCACCACGTCCTACCCGCTGTGGGTGATCGACAACGACACGATCGCCAAGTTGGTCGAGCAGGGTGGAATCGTCTGCCCCAAGGGCGGACCGGGCTCGGCGATTTTCTTCCACGGCACCCTGGTGCACGGCAGCCCGCCCAACATGTCGCCATGGGATCGCCAGATCATCTACGTGACCTACAATGCCGTCTCGAACGCCATCCGGCGCTACAAGCGGCCGGCCTGGATCGCCCATCGCGACTTCACGCCGATCGATGCCTGGGAGGACGACGCCGTGACGCGCGCCGCCCGCCGCAAGATGGCCGCCGAGTAAGGGAGGAAATTCATGAGCCTTCATCGCATGCTTCTGGCGCGCGCCGCCGAGAACAAGCCGCTCCGCGTCGGCCTGATCGGCGCCGGCAAGTTCGGCGCCATGTACCTGTCGCAGATTCCGACGACACCGGGCATCCATCTGCTCGGCATCGCCGACCTGTCGCCGCCGCGGGCGCGCGAGAACCTGGCGCGGCTCGGCTGGAAGCCCGAGGTCACCGCCGCCGGTTCGTTCGCCGAGGCGCGGCGCAACGGCAACACCTTCCTGACCGACGATTGGCGCGCCCTGGTCAGCCAGGCCGAGCTCGACGTCGTCGTCGAGGCGACCGGCGACCCGATCGCCGCCGTCGAGCATGCGCTCGAGGCGTTCCGCAACGGCAAGAGCGTGGTCATGGTGACGGTCGAGGCCGACGCCTTCTGCGGCCCGCTGCTCGCCCGCCGGGCCGCCGAAGCCGGCGTCATCTACAGCCTCGCCTACGGCGACCAGCCGGCGCTGATCTGCGAGCTGGTCGACTGGGCACGCACCTCGGGCTTCGAGGTCACGGCGGCTGGCCGCGGCCACAAGTGGCTGCCGCACTACGCGCAGTCGACGCCGGAAACGGTGTGGAAGTACTGGGGCCTGAACGAGGAGCAGGCCAAGCGTGGCGGCCTCAACCCCAAGATGTTCAACTCGTTCCTCGACGGCTCCAAGCCGGCGATCGAGAGCACCGCGGTCGCCAACGCCACCGGCCTGACGCCGGCGCCCGACGGTCTCGCCTTCCCGCCGTGCTCGGTCGAGGACCTGCCGTTCGTCATGCGTCCCGCCTCGGAAGGCGGCCAGCTGCACCACAAGGGCCAGGTCGAGGTCGCGAGCTCGCTGGAGCGCGACGGCCGGGCGATCCCCTACGAGATCCGCAAGGGCGTGTGGGTCGTGTTCGAGGCCGCCACCGAGTACCAGAAGAACTGCTTCGAGGAGTACATGCTGCAGACCGACCCGTCGGGTCGCTACAGCGTGATGTACAAGCGCTGGCACCTGATCGGGCTGGAGGTCGGCATGTCGGTCGCCTCGATCGGCCTGCGCCGCGAGCCGACCGGCTGCCCGATCGGCTTCCATGCCGACGTCATCGCCACCGCCAAGCGCGACCTCAAGCCGGGCGAGATGCTCGACGGCGAGGGCGGCTACACGGTCTACGGCAAGCTGTTCCCGGCCGAGAAGTCGACGGCGCTCGGAAGCCTGCCGCTCGGCCTCGCGCACAGCGTCAAGCTGCTGAAGCCGATCAAGGCCGGCCAGTCGCTGACCTATGCCGACGTCGCCATGGACGAGAGCCTGACCGCCGTGAAGCTGCGCCGCGAGATGGAGCGGGCGTTCTCGCCCGCCGCCAGGATCGCGGCCCAGTAAATCCGGCGTCAGGCCGGCATCGGCTTGAACGACACCGTCTTGTCGCGCGCCAGCTGCGCGACGAGACCGATCTCCCAGTCGAGGTAGCGCTGGAAGGCCGCGAAGCGGTCGTCGCTGCGATAGGGCGACGGCCAGATGTCGTCGGCCGGATCGTGCATCGCCGTCTCGCCCTTCTCGACGGCATGCCCGGCTGCGCGCCATGCCGCGAGGCCGCCTGCCAACACCTGGATCGGCCGGCTCGTCAGAGCCTTCAGGTCCGCGGCCGCCAGCTCAGCGAGGCTGGGATCGGCGGCCGTCACGACGATCGCGCCCGCCGCCGGCAGCCTGGCCAGCCCCTCGGCGAGCCGCGAGCGCAGGGCATAGCGGGCACCCGGCACGTGGCCCCTCGCGTAGTCGGTGCTGGTCGAGAAATCGAGCACCACGGCCTGACCCTTGTCGAGCAGCGCCTTCAGTTCCGCCGGTCCGATCGATTCCTGGGGCGCCGGCAACCCGACGACGCGCTGCGGCTCGGGGCCGACCTCCAGGACCTCGTTGCCCGGCTCGAGGGCGTAGACGTGAACGTCGGTCCAGCCGAGCTGGACCAGCCACGACGCCGTGATGGCGGCGCGCCCGCCGACCGTGTCGTCGATCAGGATCAGGCGGGCATGGTTCACCGCCACCCAATCGTCGGTCTGCTGCACGAGTTGGCCGCCCTCGGCCCACAACGAGCCCGGCAGGTGACCGGCCTCGTATTCGGCGCGCGTCCGGACGTCGAGCCGGTAGACCGTGCGTCCTGCCTCGGCTTGCAGGGCGGCCAGGCCGGCGCGGTCGATCGTGCGAATCCCGTAGCGGCGGCGCAGCCCTTCCGCCGTGGCGCGCGCCTGCTCGAGCGCCGCGCCGGTCGGCGCCGGCGGCAACCGCACCGTTCCCTTGTTCAGGGTGAAGCCTTCGAACAGCCAGGCCATGGTGCCGTTCTCGAGCGCCACCACCTTGTTGGCGAGGCCGGCGTTGCGCAGGGCCTGGGCGCCGATGATCGACCGCGTGCGGCCGGCGCAGTTGACCACGACCAGCGTTTCCGGCGAGCGCACCAGCCCGTGCACGCGGTAGGGCAGCTCGGCATTGGGGCAGGCCCAGGCGCCGGGAATGCTGAACGATTCGAACTCTTCCAAGGTGCGGCCATCGAGCACCACCAGGTCCTCGCCGGCTTCCTGCTTCGCCTTGAGGTCGCGGGCGCTCAGGCGCGGCGTGTCGTAGGTATGCTCGACGAATTCGCCGAAGGCCTTCGAGAGCACGTGCACGCCAGTATAGACCTCCTGGCCGGCGGCCGCCCACGCCGCCATGCCGCCGTCGAGCACCGAGACGTTCGGCCAGCCCAGCGTGCGCAAACGGTCGGAGGCCCGCTCGGCAAGGCCTTCCGTGCCACCGTCGTAGACCACGATTCGCACGTCGTGCCGGGGCAGGAAGGACGCGACTCGCAACTCAAGCTGGCTGAGCGGCAGCGGCGCCGACAGCAGGATGTGGCCCTGCTCGATGTGGACACGCAACTCGCGCACGTCGAGCACGGCGAGTTCCTCCCGCGCGGCGATCAGCGCCAGCAGCTCGGCGACGGCAAGGCGGGGCGCAACGGCGCTTGGGGTCGGCATCGATTCCTCCCTGGATGGTGCCGCAGTGTAGCGGCAGGGAGGAAACCGCTTCCAGTGTGCCGAGTCCTCGTGCGCCGAGTCCTCAGGCCGCGCCCGCGGGTTCCTTGTCCCTGGCGGACGACTTGCCCTCGGCCGCGTCGCGCTCCCTCTCCTTGCGCGCCTTCAGGAGCTTGCGCAGGATCATGTTGCGCTTGAGGGCCGAGATGTGGTCGATGAACAGGACCCCGTCGAGATGGTCGATCTCGTGCTGCACGCAGGTCGCCAGCAGGCCGTCGCAGTCCATCTCCTGCGCAACGCCATCGCGGTCGAGGTAGCGGACGCGGACCCGGGCCGGGCGGGCCACCTCGGAATAGTGCTCGGGCACCGACAGGCAGCCTTCCTCATAGGTGGCGTCCTCGTCCGAGGCCTCGACGATCTCCGGATTGACCAGGAACAGCGGCCCCGTCTTGACGTCCTCGCGCTCGATGTCGAGCACCACCAGGCGCTTCAGGACGCCGACCTGCGGCGCCGCCAGCCCGATTCCGGGGGCGGCGTACATGGTCTCCAGCATGTCATCCATGAGCTGGCGCAGCCCGTCGTCGACCGCGTCGACCGGCAGGGACTTCTTCTTGAGCCGCGGGTCGGGCGCGGTGAGGATGGGCAGGACGGCCATATCGGCTAAATATGCAGACAAATCAGCGGTTTCAAGCCCGCCCTGCGCCGCCGCGGCCGTCCGGGAGGCGCTATTTGCGCGTCACCATGGTGCCGACCCCCGTCTCGGTGAAGACCTCGAGCAGCAGGCAGTGCGGCACCCGGCCGTCCATGATCACCGCCGCCTCGACGCCGGAGTTCACCGCGTCGATGCAGTTTTCGACCTTGGGGATCATGCCGCCCGAGATCGTGCCGTCCGAGATCAGCGCCCGCGCCTGCTCGATCGACATCTGGGAGATCAGCTGGCCGTTCCTGTCGAGCACGCCGGGGACGTCGGTCAGGAACAGCAGCCGCTTGGCCTTCATGGCGCCGGCGATCGCCCCGGCCGAGGTGTCGGCGTTGATGTTGTAGGTCAGCTCGTCGTCGACCCCGAAGCCGATCGGCGCCACCACCGGGATGACGTCGGCGCGGCGCAGCTGCTCGAGCACCATGACGTTGATCTTGGCCGGCTCGCCGACCTGCTTGAGTTCGACCTTGAGCAGGTCGCCGGTCTTGGGATCGCGCATCTCGGTCACCTTGCGCGCCAGGATCAGGTTGCCGTCCTTGCCGCAGATGCCGACGGCGGTGCCGCCGCACTCGTTGATGTCGGCCACGATCGCCTTGTTGATCGAGCCGGCCAGCACCATCTCGACGATCTCCATCGTCGGCGCGTCGGTGACCCTGAGGCCGTTGACGAAGGTGCTCTTGATGCCGACGCGCTCGAGCATCTTGTTGATCTGCGGACCGCCGCCATGGACCACGATCGGGTTCATCCCGACCTGCTTCATCAGCACGATGTCGCGCGCCACGAGATCGCCGAGCTTGGGATCGGTCATGGCATGGCCGCCGTACTTCACGACGAAGGTGGCGTCGTTGTGCCGGCGCATGTACGGCAGCGCCTTGGAGATGGTCTCCGCCATGCGGATGAGCCGCCTCTGCTCCCTATCCGACTGAACCGGCTCGGCCATTCGTTCCACCCGAGTTTGCAAAAGCCCTCTCCGCGCGGGAGAGGGCCGACCGGGACCATATATCAGTCGACTGGCGGATAGAAGAAGAGGCCGTCACGCGGCAGGATGTCCCTCATGATCGACAGCAATTCCCTGGCGGAACGCGGCTTCACGGTGGCGAAGGGCCTGCTCTCCGAGGCCGAATGTCGAGCGTTGACCGCGCTGTGGCCCGAGGAGACCGTCTTCCGCAAGCGCGTTATCATGCAGCGGCACGGCTACGGCCAGGGCGAGTACCAGTACTTCACCTATCCGCTGCCTGCGCCGGTGCAGGCGCTGCGCGAGGCGTTGTATCCCGAGATCGCCCGGGTCGCCAATCTTTGGAACGAGCAGCTCGGACGCTCCGACCGATTTCCAACCGCTCTGCCCGACTGGCTGGCGCGCTGCCACGCGGCCGGCCAAAGCAAGCCGACCCCCTTGCTGCTGCGCTACCGCGACGGCGACTACAACTGCCTGCACCGCGACCTCTACGGTGAGCTGGTGTTTCCGCTGCAGGCCACGGTGCTGCTGAGCGCGCCGGATCGCGATTTCGAGGGCGGTGAGTTCATGCTGGTCGAGCAGCGACCGCGCATGCAGTCGCGCGGCGAGGTGGTGTCGCTGGCGCGCGGCGATGCCGTGCTGTTCGCCGTCAACGAGCGCCCGGTGCGCGGGAGCCGCGGCTATCACCGCACGTCGATGAGGCACGGCGTGTCGAGCGTGCGTCGCGGCGAACGCTTCACCCTGGGTCTCATCTTTCACGACGCTGCGTGACGCAGGCAGGTATCGCCTATTCCTGCAGCACGTATTCAACTGTCGACCCATCCGATGCCGTGAACGCCGCCTTCACCCATCGCCCGCGATCGTCGAACCATTGGTCCATGGCGACGTCGCCGGTGTAGCGGTAGCGGGTCGCGTCGATGCTGCCGCTGGCCGTCTTCACCGGCTCGCGGCCGAGCCGCGTCACCGACACCCGAGCCTCGCGGCCGGTCTGCGTGTTGAGCAGGAGCGACTGGCCGACCTGACGGATGTTCCAGTGCGACGACGGCAGGATCTGGGACGGCAGCGGACGGGCCGCGCCGGCGTCGCCGGTGACCACGAGCGCGCTGCCCTCGCGGCCTGCCTTCACGGCGTGGTTGCGGCCGTTGTCGTTGGTGTCGCTGGCCAGCATCACCAGGACGTCGCCGTTCCACACTTCGCGCGCGCGGTGCTGGTAGCGATAGGCCGTGAAGCCCATGAATTTCACGGCGAGGTCGATCGTCGTCGACACGGTCAGCCGGCCGCCGTCGCGCTCGAAGCGCAAGGTGTGGCTGCCGATCCGCTCGCCGTTGCGCCAGGCCGAGAAGCTGAGCGACGGCCCGTAGGGCAATTCGCTGGCGGCGGCCGAGCCGGCTCCGGCGAGGGCCGCGACGAGCGACAGGATGAATGCCGATCTGCGCATGGTGCTGCCTCCGACCTCCATACGCGGGCCGGCGGCGACAGGATCAGCCCGAGGCGAGGCTGGCGATCTCGGCGCGCAACTCTGGAATGCCGAAGCCGCTCTGGCTGCTGGTCGCGAGAACCTGCGGGTGAGCAGCACCGTGCTTGCGGGCAACCGCCTCGGCCGCCGTCACGGCCTGCGCGATGGCGGCCGGCTTGAGCTGGTCGGCCTTGGTCAGGACGAGCTGGTAGGAGACCGCCGCGCTGTCGAGATTCTTCATCGTCTCGCGGTCAGTTTCCTTCACGCCGTGGCGGGAGTCGATCAGCAGGCAGACCCGCTTCAGGGTCGGCCGCCCGCGCAGGTAAGCCGAAGCGAGGTCCTGCCAGGTCTCCTTCATCGAGCGGGACACCTGGGCGAAGCCGTAGCCCGGAAGGTCGACGAGGAACAGCCGGCCGGCGAGATCGAAGAAGTTGATCTGCCGCGTGTGGCCCGGCTTCGACGACACCCTAGCGAGTGTCCGTCGGCCGGTCAGGGCGTTGACCAGGCTCGACTTGCCGACGTTGGACCGTCCGGCGAAGGCGATCTCCGGCAACGCGAACTCGGGCAGCGAATCATGCGAGGCCGCCCCGGCAACGAACTCGCAGGGGCCGGCGAACAGCTTGCGCGCCGCCTCGAGCTCGACAGGCGTGCGCTCGTCCATCAGCGCTTCTTGCCGGCGCCGCTGCCCTTGCCGCCCTTCTTGGCGGCGGCCGCGCCACTGTCGGCGGCGGCCGGCACGGCCGTCGCGGCGGCCGGCTTGCCCTTGTTGCCGATCGGCGCCCCGTGGCGGCGCATGATCGTGTACTGCTGGGCGATCGACAGGGTGTTGCTCCACGCCCAGTAGATCACCAGGCCGGCCGCGAACGGCGCCATCATGAAGGTGAACAGGATCGGCAGGAACTGGAAGACGCGCGCCTGCACCGGATCGGCTGGCGCCGGATTCAGCTTCTGCTGAAGGTACATCGTCACGCCCATGATCAGCGGCCAGACGCCGATGTTGAAGAAGTGCAGGAACGACGGCACCTCCCACTGGAAGAAGCCGAAGCCGGTGAAGATGGTCGCCGGATCGGGCGCGCTGAGATCCTTGATCCAGCCGAAGAACGGCTGATGGCGCATCTCGATGGTGGTGTAGAGCACCTTGTAGAGCGCGAAGAACACCGGGATCTGCACCAGGATCGGCAGGCAGCCGGCCGCGGGATTGACCTTCTCGCGGCGATAGAGCTGCATCATCTCCTGGTTCATGCGCTGGCGGTCCTCGCCATAGCGCTCCTTCAGCCGCTCCATCTCCGGCTGCAGCGCCTTCATCTTGCTCATCGCCGCGTAGGACTTGTTGGCCAGCGGGAAGAACACCGCCTTCACGATGACCGTCAGCGCCAGGATGGCGAGGCCGAAATTGCCGATCTGGGCGTACAGCCACTCGAGCAGCCAGAAAAGCGGCTTGGTAAAGAAGAAGAAGAAGCCCCAATCGACCGTCAGGTTGAACTTCTCGATTCCGTACTTCGTCTCGTAGGCATCGATCACCTTCACCACCTTGGCGCCGGCGAACAGCTGCGAGCTGGTCGACGCCGTGGCGCCGGGAGCGATGGTCTGCGGCGGCGCCACGAAGTCGATCTGGTACTTGGGATCGGCCGTCGTGCCGGTGTTCTTGATGGTGACGTCGACCTTGGTCTTCTGGTCCGGGACCAGGGTGGCCATCCAGTACTTGTCGGAGATGCCGACCCAGCCGCCGGTCGTGCTGACCTTCTGCGGCTTGTTGGGCTCCTTGAAGTCCGAATATCCGAACTCCTTGAGGCTGCCGTTGAAGTACCCGTAGGGACCTTCGTGCAGGATGTAGGTGCCCTCGGCCTTGTGCTCGCCGTAGCGGATCACCAGGCTCCACGGATAGACCGTGACCGGCTTGTCGGACCTGTTCTCGACGCTCTGCTTGACGTCGAACATGAAGAATTCGTCGACCGCGATGTCGAGCGCGAAGCTCAGCCCTTGGCCATTGTCCCAGGTCAGGCGCACCGGCTTGCCGGGCTCCAGCGTCGTCCGGTCGGCGGTCCACAAGGTGTCAGGCCCCGGCAGCTTGAGGGCCGGATCGGAGGACGACCAGCCGAACTCGGCGTAATATGGATGCTGCGTGCCGACCGGCGCCAGAACCGGCTCGGGCGGGCTGTTCGGGTCGATCGTCTCGCGATACTTGACCAGGCGCACGTCGTCGATGCGGGCGCCCTTGAGCGCGATCGAACCGACAAGCTCGGGGGTGCTGAAGGAGACGCGCGGCGAGCGCTCAAGAGCATCCTTCAGCGGCACGACCTGGGCGGTCTGTGGCAAAGGCTGCCCGGGCGCGGGCGGCTGGCCCGGAGCGGGGGCCGTACCGGGCGCGGTCGTGGCCGTCTGCTGGGCCGGCGGCGTCACCGGCGGCTTGGCGGACGGAAACAGCGCCTGCCAGCCGACGATGATCAGCACCGACATGACGATCGCGACGATGAGGTTCTTCTGGTCCATGTGCGGGCGGGCTCTGCGGCGCTACGGGCGCTCGACGGGTTGGCAGGAAAGCGATGGGCGCGAGGCGGGCGGGACGGGATCGTAGCCGCAGCCGCCCCACGGGCCGCAGCGGCACAGCCGGCGGGCGGTCAGCCAGCTGCCCTGGAGCGGGCCATGGACCGACAGCGCCTGCACGGCATAGGCCGAGCACGACGGCTCATAGCGGCACGCCCCGACGAAGAAGTACGCCAGGGTCAGCTGGTAGCCGCGGATTGCCAGACGCAATCCCGTGGATAGCAGTCGGGAAATCATGCGGCCCGGAAACTGGCCTCTCGGAGGGGCCGGCGCAAGCGATCCTTGGCAGGTCATGGAGTCGCGACGGCAAGCGCCTTGAGCCGCTTCAAGGCCTCCGCCAGCTCGGCGCGAAGGATCGCGAAGTCACGTTCGATCGTACCCTGACGCCCGACCAAGACGTAATCGAGGTCGCGGCGCGCCGTGGCGGCGATCACCTGGCGTGCCGCCTCGCGCAGGCGGCGTCGCACGCGATTGCGCACGACCGCGTTGCCGACCTTGCGGGTGACCGTGAACCCCACGCGAGCCGCCGGGACGGGCCCGAGGTCGGCGGGAAGGGGGGCAACCTGCAGCACGAAGCCGGGCATGGCACACCGCCGCCCGGCCTGAACTCGCAGGAAATCGCGGCGGTTCGGCAGGCGCCCCAGCCGCGGCGCAGCCAAGAACGGCTAGGCCGAGAGGCGCTTACGGCCCGACCGACGGCGATTGGCGATGACCTTGCGGCCACCCACCGTTGCCATGCGGGACCGGAAGCCGTGCCGACGCTTACGTACCAGCTTGCTGGGCTGATAAGTGCGTTTCATGACGCAACTCCTTCAAAGACAAGCCCCCGCACAGACGGGCGGGGGCAATAATTCCGTGGGGCTGGGTCATAAGGGCGAGACAGGCCGGAGTCAACTTCTCCGCTTTGCCCTAGGATCGGCCCATGCCTCTGGTCCTGCACGCCTACCGCTACAGCGTCTACGCCCGGATCGTCCGCGCCGTCCTCGCCGTCCTCGCCGAGAAGGCTCTGCCCTACGAACAGGTGGAAGTCGACCCGTTCGCCCCGGATCGCGATCCGGGCTATCTCACCCTGCATCCCTTCGGACGAGTCCCCGTGCTGGTCCACGACGGATTCGCGCTCTACGAGACGTCGGCCATCACCCGCTACCTGGATCGGGTCTTCCCGCAGCCGACCCTGCAGCCCTCGGATCCGCAGGCGGCGGCGCGCATGGACCAGATCATCGGTGTCGTCGACTCCTACGGGTACTGGCCGCTGGTGCGGCAGGTCTTCTCGCATGGCGTCTTTCGGCCGGCCGCCGGGCTCGCCGGCGACGCCCAGGAGGTCGCCCAAGGACTGGTCGCTGCTCGCACCGTCCTGGCCGCCCTCGACGGTCTTGCGGGAAGCGGCCCGTACCTGGTCGGCTCGCAACCCAGCCTCGCCGACTTTCATCTCGGGTCCATGCTGGCCTATTTCACCCAGGTCGCCGAAGCGGCCGCTCTGCTCGACGCATATCCTCGACTGTCCCGCGCCTGGCGCGCCCTCGTGCAGCGACCGAGCTTCCAGGCCACCGAACCCGGTCTGCCGGGCGCGCGGTAGACCGGCAGTTTGCTTTGCCCGCGCCCAGGGCCAATATCCGTCACGCGACGCGAAAGAAGACATGACCTCTCAGACACGGCGCCGGCTCCTGCCCGTCGCCATCCTGCTGCTCGGGCTGGCGGCCTTCCTGCTCTTCGACCTCGAGCGCTTCTTCTCCATGGAGGTGCTGCATCGCAACCAGGCCGCGCTGGCGGCCTGGGTGGCCGCGCACGAGATCCTGGCCATGCCGGCCTACGTCCTGGCCTATGGCCTGCTGATCGCTTTCTCGCTTCCCGTGGCCGTCATCGTGACGCCGTTGGGCGGCGCGTTGTTCGGCCTGTGGCTCGGCACGGCGCTGTCGGTGCTCGGCGCCACGGCCGGGTCGGTCGTCGTGTTCCTCGCGGCCCGCAGCGCCTTCGGTGACCTGCTGCGCGCCCGGGCCGGCTCGCGGCTGCGGCGGCTCGAGGACGGCTTTCGCCGCGATGGCTTCAACTACCTGCTGTTCCTGCGCCTCGTGCCGGTCTTCCCGTTCTGGCTGATCAACATCGGCGCCGCGGTGCTCGGCCTGCCGTTGGGCGCCTACACGCTGGCGACCTTTCTCGGCATCATCCCCGGCGCCTTCGTCTACTCGAGCGTCGGCGCCGGGCTGGGGTCGATGATCGAACGCGGCCAGGTGCCCGACGCCGGCATGCTGCTCGAATGGCGAATCCTGATGCCGCTGCTGGGTCTCGCGGCGCTGGCGCTCGCTCCGGTCGTCTACGGCCGTCTGCGCGGCAAGCACGCCGGTTCGTGATGGAGATCGTGACGCCCGACCTCTGCATCGTCGGCGGAGGCTCCGGCGGCCTCGTCGTCGCCGCCGTCGCCGCCCAGCTCGGGCTGCGCGTGGTGCTGGTCGAGCGCGATCGCATGGGCGGCGACTGCCTGAATGTCGGCTGCGTGCCGTCCAAGGCCTTGCTCGCCGCCGCCAGGGCGGCGCAGGCCCATCGCCAGGGCGCCCCGTTCGGCATCGATCCGGTGGAGCCCAGGGTGCATTTCGACCGCGTCATGGATCATGTCGCGTCGGTCATTCGCTCGATCGCCCCGAACGATTCGGTGGAGCGCTTCGAAGGCCTCGGCGTGCGCGTGATCCAGGCCGAGGCGCGCTTCGTCGGCCGGCGCGAGCTCGACGCCGGCGGCTGTCGCATCCGCAGCCGGCGCATCGTCCTGGCCACCGGCTCGCGGCCCTCGCTGCCGCCCATTCCCGGTCTCGCCGAGGCGCCCCACTTCACCAACGATACGATCTTCGCAAACCGCACCCTGCCGCGGCACCTGGTGGTGATCGGCGGGGGACCGGTCGGCCTCGAGCTGGGGCAAGCCCACCGACGCCTCGGCGCCCGGGTCACGGTTCTGGAAGCCGACCGGTTCCTGGCCCATGACGAGCCCGAGCTGGCCGAGGTCGTCGTTCGCCGCCTCTGCGAGGAAGGGGTGGACCTGCGGGCCTCGGCGCGGATCGCCCGGATCGAGGCGTCGGCCTCGGGCGCGACCGTGCTGCTCGAGGACGGCGAGCGCCTGGATGCGTCCCATCTGCTCGTCGCCGCGGGACGTGCGCCCAACCTCGAGGCGTTGGCCCTCGACGTCGCGGGCGTCGCCCACACGCCGCGCGGCATCACCGTCGGCCCGTCGCTGCGCACCTCCAATCGCCACGTCTGGGCGATCGGCGATTGCAACGGTCTCTACCCGTTCACCCACATGGCCGGTTACGAGGCAGGGCTGTTCATCCGCGGCGCACTGTTCAGGGCACCGGCCCGCCTCGACCACGGCATCGTTCCCTGGACCACCTACACCGACCCCGAGCTCGCCCATGTCGGGCTCACCGAACACCAGGCCCGCCAGCGCCACGGCGAGCGCGTGCGCGTCGTTCGCTGGTCGCTGACCGAGAACGATCGCGCGCGGGCCGAGGCCGAGGCTCACGGCGAAGTGAAGGCGGTGGTCGATCGACGCGGCCGTATCCTTGGCGCCAGCATCGTGGCGCGGGGTGCCGGCGAACTGATCCAGCCCTGGTGCCTTGCAGTATCCCAAGGGCTGAAGATCGCGGCGCTGGCCAACTTCGTGCCGCCCTACCCGACCTTGGGCGAGGCGAGCAAGCGCGCCGCCGGGTCGTTCTACAGCGACGCGCTCTTCGCGCCCCGGACGCGTCGCGTCGTGCGCTGGTTGCTGCGGCTGCCGGTCTGGTGAGCCGATTGCGATCATCGGCGATCATGCGATGATGAGCCGAACAGGAGTGACGGCATGAGAGCGTGGACAGCGATGGCGCTGGCGGCCGCAACGGCCCTGATGGCAGGTCCAGTCGCCGCCCAAGGACAGGGACAGGCCGCGCCCAAGCCGGCGACGGCCGAGCTCGGCCTCAAGGTCGAGATCCAGCCGGAGGCCCTGGCCCTGGTGAAGGCGATGAGCGACCGGCTGGCGGCGGCCAAGACCATGAGCTTCACCGCCCTGACCTCCTACGAGAGCCCGGACCGCACCGGCGAGCCTTTGATCTACACCACCTTGTCCGACGTCGCGCTCCAGCGGCCCAACAAGCTCAGGGTTATCAGCCCCGGCGACGGGCCGCGGAGCGAGTTCTACTACGACGGCAAGATGGTGCATGCCTGGGAGCCGGGATCGCGCATCGTCGCTTCGGTGCAGGCCCCCGACACGATCGACGGCATGCTGCGCGCGGCCTTCGAGTATGCCGCGATCTACTTTCCGTTCACCGACGTCATCGTCGCCGATCCGTTCCAGGCGATCAGCGAGCACCTGCAGGTCGCCTTCGTGGTCGGCAAGTCCAAGGTGGTGGGCGGCGTGACGACCGACATCGTGGTGCTGGTCGGCAAGTTCGCCCATGTTCAGCTGTGGATCGGCAGCGACGACAAGCTGCCGCGCATGGCGCTCGCCATCTTCGTCGGCGACCCCGCGCACTATCGCCACACGGTGCAGTTCTCGGACTGGAAGGTCGATCCGGTTCTGCCGCCGGATACGTTCGTCTGGTCGCCGCCCGCCGGGGCCGTCCAGGTACCGTTCGCGCGGCCCGATTCGCCGCCGGCCCGCCCGGCGGATGGCAAGAAGTGACCCGGAGGAGGGGATGATGAAAAAGCTGATCACCGTCGCCACCCTGGCGTCCCTGATCCTCCCCCTGGCCTCCGCCGGCGCCTGGATGCGCGCCGGCAGCTGGTCGGGCGACCGCAGCTCGTGGAGCGCCTCGACGGCCCGCGGCGGCTCCGCTTCCGGCGGCGACGGCAGCTGGACGGCGCAGGGCTATCGCGGCGGCACGGCCTCGGGCGGCGACGGCTCGTGGAACGCCAACGGCTATCGCGGCGGCACGGCCTCCGGCGGCGGCGGCTCGTGGTCGGCGACCGGGACCGACGGTCACACCTACTATGGCGGACCGAACTACGCGCACGGCGGCTACTACGGCGCCTACGGCTCGCCGACCGTGGTCAATACCTACGGCGCCAACTGCTACAATTGCGGCGGCTGGAACACCGGCGGCGCCGTCGCCGCGGGCGTGCTGGCAGGCACCGCGGTCGGGGCCGCGGCCGCTTCTGCCGCCAACGCCAATGCCACCAACCAGGCCTATGCCGCCGGGGTGGCCGCCGGCAGTGCCGCGTCGGCCAATCCTGCGGGCACGATCTATGGCACCTTGCCCGCCGGCTGCACCTACAGTCCCGTCGGGACCCAGGCCTACTATTCGTGCGGCAACGGCCTGTGGTTCCAGCCCAGCTACGGCGCCAACGGAGTCTACTACCGCGTCGTGGCCGCTCCCTAGGTCGCCTGGGCGCCGCTCGCCATGCCAGCCGACATCACCGTACCGAATCAGGTAGCGCGCGCCCGCAGCCCGCGCCTCCGAGCGTTCGGCCTGTCGTGGCGCATCCTCGCGCTGGTGATCGTCGCGGTCATGACCGCCGAGGTGCTGATCTTCCTGCCGTCGATCGCGCGGTTCCGCCTGGTCTACCTGCAGACCCTGATCGAGAGCGGCACCCTGGCCGCGCTGGCCCTCGACGCCACCCCCGACAACATGGTGACCGAAGGGGTCAAGCGATCGTTGCTGAACAATGCCAGGGTCGACACGGTGGTGCTGGTCGAACCGGACAAGCCCAAGCGGGCGCTGATGACGATCGAGCCGAGTCCGGCCATGCCGAGCTACAACCTGAAGGAGGAGGGCTTTCTCGCCCTGATCTGGGACGCCCTGACCGCGATGAGCCGCGATGGCGCCCAATATATGAGGGTCGGCGGCGAATCGCTGCGCCTGCCCAAGGCGATGGTCTGGATCATCATCGACGAGCTGCCGATGCGGCTCCAGATGTACGAGTACGCGACCCGCGTGCTGGTGCTGTCGATCATCGTGGCCCTGTTCACGGCCGTCCTGCTCTATCTGGGATTGCGCTGGCTGGTGATCCGGCCATTGCAGGAGCTGTCGTCGGCCATGACCTCCTTCCGCAAGGCACCGGAGGAGCCGGATCGGGCGAGGCCGCCAAGCCGGCGCAACGACGAGATCGGCGTCGTCGACCGCGAGTTCCAGAATCTGCAGCAGGAGCTGCGCGCCTCGCTGCGCCAGAAGTCGCGGCTCGCCGAGATCGGCGCCGCGACCAACAAGATCAACCACGACCTGCGCAACATGCTGTCCACGGCGCGCCTGCTGTCCGACCGGCTGGCCAAGAGCGACGACCAGCGCACGCGCTCGCTGGCGCCGACCATCCTCAACACGATCGACCGCGCCGCCCGGCTCGCCAGCGACGCGATCGAGTACGTGCGCGACCGGCCCTCGCCGCGATTGGCGGCCATCGACCTCGGCGACCTCGTCGAGGAGGTGGGGGTCGCGCTGCAGGAGCAAGCCGAGGAAATCACGCCCAACACGGTGCGCCATTGGGTCAACGAGCTGGCGCCCGACCTCTCGGTGCGCGGTGACCGCGACCTGCTCTATCGGGTGTTCATCAACCTCGGGCGCAACGCGTTCGAGGCCGGCGCCACGACGGTGACGGTCAGCGCCCGGGCAATGGGCGACAAGCTGCTGGTCGATGTCGCCGACGACGGCCCCGGCGTGCCGAGCGAAGTCGCCAGCCGCATCTTCCAGCCGTTCGTCACCGGCGGCCGGATCGGCGGCGGCGGGCTGGGGCTGGCGATCGCGCGCGACCTGGTGCGCCTGCATGGCGGCGATATCGTCCTGGCGGAGACCAGCGGCGGCGGCACGACTTTTCGTTTCACCCTGACGATGCCGGCCGATCGAGGCAGGGGTTAGCCGGCCTCCAGCTTCAGCCTGTCGATGAAGGCGCGGATGCGCGCGGCATTGACGCCGAGGTCGGACAGGCCGACCCGGCTCTTGGAGCGGATGTCGATGCGACTGCCGGCGCCCTCGGCGCGGATGCGCACGACGATGTCGTCGTTGAAGCCGAACCAGCCACTGGTCGCCACGGCCTCGAGCCGACCGTCGGAGGGTGCGCGCGCCACGACTTCCCAGCCCAGCTCGGTCGCCACCTTGTCCACGCGCTTGAAGGCATCGGCGGGAGGCAGGGCCAGCACGACCGGTACGATGTCGGGATAGGCGGAGCGCTGCAGCACGCCGGCGGCGGCCCCGGGGTAGGCTGCCGGTGTCGTGGCCCCCCGGCGCAGCTGCGCGGTGACCACCAGTGCCGGCGGACTGGTGATGTCGGTCGAGATGTCGTTGAGCTCGGGCACGCGCTGGGCGCGCAGGAACCAGCTGAGCGGCATCCAGGCCGCGGCAACGCCGATGACGACGGCAAGGAAGGCGGCGACGAAGCCCCGCCGACGCTCGCCCGGACGAGTCGGCACAATGGTGGCGATGCCGAGTGCCGCGCCGGCCACCGCGAAATAGAAGCCGTAGCGGAAGACGGCGAGCGTCAGCTCGACGTCGAGGCCGACAAAGCGATGCAGTGGTCCCGCCGAGGCCACGATCAGCGCCGCGACACTGGCCAGGAAGAAGGCCAGACGCGCCAGACGATGACTGACCCGGTTGGCCGGCCGGACGAACATTAAGACCCCCCTGCAGCGGCATCGTAGCCTCGACAAGGCCATTCGTCTTCACTATGCGGCGGCATGCACGTTCCGCCCGATCAGCGCCGGCCGATGGCCGCCGGCGCGGCCGCCATCGCCCTGTGGGGGGCCCTGGCGACGTTGACCGTGCTGGCCGGGCCCGTGCCGCCCTTCCAGATGGTTGCCATGACGTTCGCGATCGGCGCCGCCATCGGCATCGTGCGGGCGCGGCGTCGCGGCATGGCCTGGGGGACCCTGCTGACCTGGCCTGCCCGGGTCTGGCTGCTCGGAATCGGCGGCCTGTTCGGCTATCACGCCCTCTACTTCGCCGCCCTGCAGCAGGCTCCGCCGGCGGAGGCCAACCTCGTGAACTACCTGTGGCCCTTGCTGATCGTGCTGCTGTCGGCGCCGCTGGCCGGCGAGCGACTGGCCTGGACGCACCTGGCCGGCGCCCTGCTCGGCTTCTGCGGCGTCGCCCTCCTGGCCACGGCGCGAGGCCTCGGGTTCAGCGAGGCCCACGGGGTCGGATACTTGCTGGCGTTGGGGTGCGCCTTCGCCTGGTCCCTCTACTCGGTGCTGTCACGCCGCTTCGGCGAGACCCCGACGGACGCCATCGCCGCGTTCTGCGCGGCGTCGGCGGCGCTGTCCCTGGCCTGCCACCTGGCCTTCGAGCACACGGTCTGGCCCTCCGGGCCGGTGGCCTGGCTGGCCGTCCTGGCACTCGGCCTGGGACCGACCGGCGGCGCCTTCTATCTCTGGGACCATGCCGTCAAGCGGGGGGACATTCGCGTCCTGGGGGCGCTGTCCTATGCCACCCCCATCCTGTCGACCGTGCTGCTGGTGGGGGCCGGGCTGGTCGAGCCGAGTGCCGCGCTGGTGGCGGCCGCCGTGATGGTGGCCGCGGGCGCCGCTCTCGCCTCGCACGACTTGTGGCGGCCACGGCGAGGGCGGTAGCCGCGCCGCGCTATGCCGACGGCGGCGCCGTCGCCTTCATCGAGGGCAGCTTCGAGAAGGCGGCGAACCACTTGGCGAGTTTGGGATGGCGGCCGCGCCAGTCGTGGTCGGCGAAACGCAGGTCGAGATAGCCCAAGGCGCAGCCGACACTGATCGTGCCGATCGTCGGCTTGCCCCGGAGCGTCTTCGCCTCGGCCTCGAGCTGGTCGAGCACGTCGTCGATCTTGCCCATCTGGCCCGCCGTCCACTCGCTCCAGCGCTTGTCCGCCGGCCGCAGCGCGTTCTCGTAGCGCGCCAGCAGGGCGGCATCGAGCAGGCCGTCGGCCATCGCCTGCTGACGCAACGCCACCCAGCGCTCGCGACCCTTGCGCGGCAGCAGCCGGCGCTTCTTGTGCTGGTCGTCGAGATACTCGCAGATCACCGGCGAATCGAAGAGGTCCATGCCCTTGACCGAGAGCACCGGGATCTTGCCGATCGGGTTGTGCTTGGCGACGTCGGCGTTGGCGGCGATCGGCGTCAGCGCGACGTCGATCATCTCGATCTTCTTGTCGAGCCCGCTCTCGATCGCCACGGCCCGCACCTTGCGCGCGTACGGCGAGGCGGGCGAATAGTACAGTCTCATCCTCGCCATGCGCGTCTCTCCTGTCAGGCCGTCGTGGGAATTTCGGTGTCGTTCAGCCGCACCTGACGCGCCACCGCAACCAGCTGCTGCCACGTCGTGGTGTCGATCGGAATGCCGTTCTTCTCGCGATCGGCGCGCCGCGCCCGCTCCGGCTCGCCGGGCGCCAGCACCTCGGGGACCCCGGGCTGCGGCCGGGCCGACTTCACCCAATTGACGAAGGTCTCGACCTCGTCCTCGAAGAAGTCGGTGCCGGCCATCGCCGCCGGATCGATGATCACCGACAGCATGTTGTTGATGATGTCCGTGCCGCCGTGCTTGATCGTACGCGGGCTGTGCGTGCGGCCGCCGGTCAGCGCCCCGGCGAGCAGATCGCAGATCACCGCCAGCCCGCCGCCCTTGTGCAGGCCGAACGGCAGGATCGCGCCGTAGGGCGGATTGTACATCACGGCCGGATCGGTCGACGGGTTGCCGGCGGCGTCGATCAGCAGGCCCTCGTCCATCTGCACCTGCTTGTTGTTAGCCACCCTGACCTTGCCCATGGCGACCTGGCTGGTCGCGAAGTCCAGCACGATCGGCTCCTGGCCCTTGCGCGGGATCGCCGTGCAGTAGGGATTGGTCGTGAAGCGCGCCTCGGCGCCGCCGAACGGCGCGACCAGCGACTTGTGGCCGTGCACGTTGACCCAGTGCGTGCTCACCAGCCCGGCGCGGGCGCACTGCTCGGCCCAATGGCCGATGCGGCCGATGTGATGGGCGTTGATCAGGCCGACCACGCAGACGCCGTGCTCCCGAGCGCGCGCGATGCCGAACTCCATGGCCTCCTTGGCGACGACCTGGCCATAGCCCGTGCCGCCGTCGACGACGATCACCGCGCCGCTGTCGCGGACGATCGTGGCGTGGTGGTTGCGCCGGCAGGCCCCGCTCGCCGTGTTCTGCACATAGTGCGGCAGCATGCCGACGCCGTGACTGTCATGGCCGAACAGATTCGCCAGCACGAGATGGTCGGCGACCAGGGTCGCCTCCTCGTCGGAGCTGCCGTCGGCCCGGCAGATGGCCCGGGCAAAATCATGCAGGCGATCCCGTTGGACCCTGACCTCTCCGACTGCGCTCTGCCCCTCGGCCATCGTTTCATCCCCTGTGTCTTGGTGGCCTGCACCGTTCCGTGTCGCCACCGACCTGTCAACTCGCGCCGAAAGACCGCGCGGGCTTGCCTTCATTTGGCCTATACCAGCTGGCAAGCCCGAGTTGCCAACGGGGGAATTCGATGCCTTCACCTTCACTACCGCCGGCACCGTCGCCGGCCGGCACCGCGCCGTGCTAACCGCAACCATGCGGAAGCTGCTCGCCGTTGCCGTCCTCGGGCTGCTGCTCGCCCAGGCCATCCTCGCCGACAGGGTGCTGGCGCAGGCGACACCCCAGCCCCAGCGACCGTTCAGCCAGCTGGTCGACCTGTGGAGCCGGCAGCTCGACCGCATCGCCACCCGGGCCGACCAGGCCACCCTGCTGCCGGTCGAGATCGATTCGCTGCGCCAGCAGGTGCTCGACGTGCGCGGCGCGGCCGGCGCCGCCGCCGCGCTGGCCCGCGCCGACGTCGCCGATACCCGCAAGCTGCTGGCCCCTCTCGAGACCAAGCCGGGCAACGACGGTGTTCCGGAAACCGACGCGGTGCGGATGGAGCGCGAACGCCTCGCGGCGCGCGTGGCCGAGAGCGAGAGCCGGGTCAAGCAATGCGAGGTGATCGAGGCGCGCGCCGACCAGCTGCTCGAGCGGATGACCAAGCTGCGCAGCCAGCTGGTGATCGAGAACCTGCTGCGACGCGACACCTCGCCGCTCTCGCCCTCCGTGTGGGGCCAGCTCTGGCCCCAGCTGTCGCAATCGCTCGCCGTCCTGTCCAAGGCCACGGTGAGCTGGGTCGGCGAGGGCCTGGGCGGCCTGCGCTTCAGCGACCGCGACCTGCTGGCGCTGGCCGGCTGGACCGTGGCGATGGTGGTCCTGTGGTGGCTGGGCCGCGTGCTGCGCCGTCGCTATGGCCGCGGCGACGCCATCGAGCCGGGCCAGCGCGACCGCACCATCGCGGCGGCGATCGATGGCGTCGGCGTCGTGCTGGTGCCGATCCTCGCTGTCTGGCTGATCGGCAAGGTCCTGATCGCCACGTCGCCGCCGCCACCCATCGACCGGCTGGTGCCCGAGCTGATCGTTCGCGTCATCACCTTCCTGCTGGTGGTCGGCCTGACCGCGACGGCGCTGTCGCCGGCCCGCCCCAAGTGGCGCGTGCTGCCGTTCACCGACGACAGTGCCCATGCGCTGTCGACGGCGCTGCGCCGGCTGATGGGGATCGGCCTGTCGGTCGACATCGTCTACGTCGTGCTGACGCGCAGCAGCGACAACAACGATGCCCTGGCCGCGGTCGGCGCCCTGCTGCTCGCCACCGTGATCGCCTTCCTTACGCTGCCGGCGCTGGCGACGCGGGCCTGGCACGCCGCGCGGCCGAACGGCAGCGAGCTGCCGACGATGATCGGCGGGACGCCTTGGTCGATCGGCCGCCTGGTCCTGTCGGTCATCGTTCTGTCGGCCATCGTGCTGGCGATGCTCGGCTATGCCCGCCTCGCGGCCCATCTGCACAACGCGATCTACACGACCTGCCTGCTGATCGCCGTTGCCGTGCTGCTGCACCGCCTGGTCAGCGACCTGCTCGAGGCGGCCGCGGCGCCCGACACGGCGCCTGGCCGCTGGGTCCGGCTGCGGCTCGGCCTGGCTCCCGATGCCCGGCTGCACAGCCAGAACCTGCTGATCCTGCTGGTCGACTTCATCCTGGTCGCGTTGCTGGCCGTCGCCATCCCGGCGGCCTGGGGCGTCGACACCGATGCCGTGCTCGACGGTGCCACGCAGCTGATGCGCGGCATCAGGGTCGGCGGCGTCACGATCTCGCTCGGCAACATCGGCGTCGCCCTGATCGCCTTCGGCGTCTGCCTGGCCCTCGTGCGCCTGATCCGCGCCATCGTACGCGACCGCGTGCTGCCGACGATCGACGCGCCGCTGCCGCTGCGCCAGTCGGTCGATGCCGGCCTCAACTATGTCGGCGTCACTGTTGCGGTGCTGATCGGCATCGCCGCTCTCGGCATCGACTTCACCAACCTCGCCATCGTGCTCGGCGCGCTGTCGGTCGGCATCGGCCTCGGCCTGCAGAACATCGCCAACAACGTCATCTCCGGCGTGTTCCTGCTGGTCGAGCGTCCGATCAAGGCGGGCGACTGGGTCGTCGTCAACGGCCACGAGGGCTTCGTGCGCCGCATCAACATCCGCGCCACCGAGATCGAGACCTTCCAGCGCACCGCGGTGATCATGCCCAACAGCACCTTCCTGCAGAACCCGGTGGTCAACCGCACCTATTCGGACACGTCGAGCCGGGTCGAGATCAAGATGACGGTCGGATTGACGACCGATCCGGTGCGAATGGAGGCCGTGCTGCGCGAGGCCGCCTTGGGACATGCCCGCGTCTTGCGCGTGCCGGCTCCGGTCGTACGCTTCGTGGCGATCACGACGACCGGTCTCGACTTCGAGCTCTTCGTCTTCGTGGCCCGCCTCGAGGACCGGCTGGTGGTCAGCAACGACCTCAACCGGATCATCCTGGCGCGGCTGATCGAACTGAAGATTCTCGATCCGGCACCGATACCGCAGCTCAGGGTGCGGGGGGTCGAGGAACTGATCGTGCCACAGGCCAAGGCGCAGGAGGGGAGCGATGGCGCGTCCAGCGGCTAGCGGCGGCCGGCGCAGGCGCTGGCCCTTCGTCCTGCTGTTCGCGGCCGCGATGCTGGCCGGGGTCGCCTTGTGGGCCTATGCGCCGTCGCTGCCCCCGGAGCTGCTGATCGCGCGCTACGCCAACGACAAGTCGCGGTTCGTCGAGGTCGCGGGCGTGCGCGCCCACCTCCGCGACGAGGGCAATCCCGACGGCATACCGATGGTGCTGATCCATGGCTCGATGGGGTCGCTGCACATGTGGGAGGGCTGGGTCGGCGAGCTCGGCAAGAAAGCCCGGCTGATCACCGTCGATCTGCCCGGTCACGGCCTGACCGGCGCCTGGCCGCGCGACGATTACACGGTCGACGCCTACGCCGACTTCGTCGAGGCCCTGGTCGATGTCCTCAACCTCGACCGCTTCGTGCTGGTCGGCCATTCGATGGGCGGCGCCGTCGCCTGGACCTTCGCCGCGACGCGACCCGACCGGGTCAGCCAGCTGATCCTGGTCGATGCCGCGGGCTACCCCAGGGCCGCGGGCGACGTGCCGCTGCCCACCCGGCTCGCGCGCCTGCCGGGGATCGGCGACATTGGAGTCTACTTCAAGCCCGACCGGCTGGCTCGACGTTCTTTGACCGAGGTCTATGGCGACCCGGCGATGGTGACGACCGAGCGGGTGCAGCGCTATGCCGACCTGCAGCGCTTTCCCGGCAACCGCGAGGCGACGGTGCAGCGCGCCCGCACCCAGCCGCCGCTCGACCCCTCGCCGTTGCGCCGCCTCGACGTGCCGACCCTGATCCTGTGGGGGGCTGCGGACCGGTGGGTGCCGGTGGCCGACGCCTTCCGCTTCCACGAGGACATCAGGGGCTCGCAGCTCGAGATCTTCGACAAGCTCGGCCACAACCCGATGGAGGAGGATCCGCGCGCCACGGCGGCAGCGGTCACTGCCTTTCTGCGCCCGATCGGCAATCGGCCGGCGCCGCCGCCGACCGCCGAGCCGAATGCCGACCCGGCGGTGCATCCGGCGATCGTGCCGGAAAAGGACTGAGTTAGCCGGGCGGCGCGACGAGCTTGGCCATCACCTCGGCGAACGCGGCATCGGCGATCGCCTCGATCTCCGCCGTGGTGCGGTTCTGGATCGGATGCGGCACGTAGACCACCGCCGGCTCGAAGCCGAGCGATTCGCTTTGCGCCGCGACGCCGTCGACGAAGCCGGTCGTGACGATGTTCACGCCGGGCAGGCCGCGGCCGTCGAGATCATGAAGGTCGTGCAGACTGCACGATGTGCAGGAGCCTCAATCGCTGAGCGCGATGACCGCGACCTGCGCCTCGGCAGAGATCTGCTGCAGCAGCGCCACCGGCGCCACCTTGGTGTTGGTCGGCTTGGCGTAGCGGCGCGTCGCCACCCCGGCGGCGCGGAACTGCGATTCGAGCCGGTCGATGAATTCCTTGCCGCGCGACTTGCCGATGTCCATCAGGGCCACGGTGCGGCCGTCGAGCGAGGCCGGCGGCGTCAGGCGCGGCCGCCGCACCGGCGCGCTCTCGGCCGTCGGGTCGCGTAGCTTCAAGGACGTCGTCATGGGCGAATCTCCCGCGTTACGGCTTGGCATTCCTCGCGCACGGCCTGGCCTGGCCAGCCGCCGATGATGGCCGAGAATAGCCCGGCCTCGCCGCCGGCGCGAACGATCAGCAGGCCGTCGGGATGGAACTTGTCGACCATGCGGTCGGCCATCGCCGGCGGCAGTCCCTCGGCGACGCCCTGGGCGCCGCGCACCAGGTCGCGGCCCGGCCGCTTGAGCGCCTGAAAGAGCGCGTCCTCCAGGCGGCGGCGGTCCCAGCCGGCGTCCTTGAAGATGCGGTAGTGCTCGGGAGTCAGCACCAGCACGGCGTTGCCGGCCAGGCAGAGCTTGGGATGGTTGACGCCCCACAGGCCCATCGCCAAGGAGCGCACCAGCTCCTCGGGCGTGCGCGACTTCTGGTCGATGAAGCCGTTGACGCCCTCGCCATGGAAAAGGGTCACGGCGCTGCGGCCCGGCGCGATGCCGCGACGCACCGACAGCGGCTCCCAGGCCGGATCGCTCTCGTCCTCGGCGAAGCAGAACGTGTACTTGCCGGGGTTGCCGAGGGTGGCGCGGTCGATCGCCCCGGGCAGCCCGCCGCCGACGTTGCGCACGATCAGCTGCAGGGCGCGGCCGATCGTGGCGTTGGCGCGGTTGCCCTGGCCGAGCGCGTTGACTCCGCTGTTCATGCCGATCGACCGCGCGATCGGCCCGTTGATGATCAACAGCGGCCCGGCGAAGTGCGTGGTGCAGAGCAGGCCGTGCATCGTGAACAGGGGATCGAGCGCGGCCTCGAGCACGCCGAGCACGACCGGCATGTACTCCGGCTTGCAACCGGCCATCACGGCGTTGATCGCCACCTTCTCGACGGTGCAGGGCGCCAGGTTGGGCGGCACCAGCCCGACCACCTCGTCGGGCCTGCGCTCGGTGCCGCCGAGCATGCGCAGGATGCGCTCGTCGGTCGGCGGCACGACCGGCAGCCCGTCGCTCCAGCCACGCTCGAAGCAGGCCTCGATCGGGTCGTCCCACTCGCCGACCGCGATGGCGCGCGAGCGGAGGCCGGGATCGCCGTAGCGGGCGACCAGCGCCTCGTGCACGCCCGGCTCGACGCTCTTGGAGCCGCAGCCGGGTTGCCACGCCGGCAGGCCGTCGCCGGCCGCGGCGGCGCCGGCGATGCGCAGCCACTCGGCGCGATCCCAGCCGACCGTGCGCTCGACCTCGGCGCCGCCGGCGAAGCGGATCAGGGTCGGCACCGTCTCGACCTTCAGATGAAAGGAGCGCTCGAGCGCATGGTCGTCGAGCACCGTCCGCACGCCGGCGGGAAAGCTCGGATCGTCCTGGCAGACGACGGCGAGCGGGCCGGCTCGGTCGAGGCTCTGCATCACCGGCTCGACCAGGGTGCAGGTCGGGCAGTCGCGCTTGGCGACGATCACCAGTCCATCGGTCGGAAGTGGGGACTCGGTCAGCAGCGAATCAGGCATCGAGCAGCTCCTCCACCTGCTTGTCGATGAACGCCGCATCCTCGGGGATGACGGCGGGATTGCCGGCGCGGTGCCCCCACACCGACGGGATCTCGACCAGCCTTGCGTCGCGCAGCTGCGGCAGCTCGGCGCGATTGTCGTCGGTCTGGAAATAGAGATCGGTCGCCGACGGCATCAGCAGCACCTTGGCCTTGATGCCGGCCAGGGCCATGGCGAGGTCGCCGCGATAGAGGTCGTTGGCCGAGATGTCGCTGTTCTGCCAGGTCCACAGCTGGGCCATCAGGTCGCGCGCGTCGCGGCGCAGGAAGTTGGCCTCCCACGATCGCACCAGGAAATCCTCGAGGCTGGCGAAGCCCAGGCCGCGCCACAGCTCGCGGCGATAGAAGGTCTGGCTGAGCGCCCAGCCGGCGTAGATGCGGCCCATGGCGCGCAGACCTTCCTCCGGCGTGCGGGCCGCCTGCACCGCCGTGCGCACGCCCTCCAGGAAGACGAAGTTGTGCGGCGCCGTGCGGGCCGAGCCGCAGTTGACCACGATGCGCTCGACCGACTCGCCGAACAGCGCCGCCCAGTGATAGGCCTGCTGCGCGCCCATCGACCAGCCATAGACCAGCTTCACGCGGTCGACGCCGAACGTCTCGAGCAGCAGGCGGCGCTGCTGCATGACGTTGTCGAAGGCGGTGACCTGCGGGAATTCGCCCGGCGTGTTCGACGGCGACGACGACAGGCCGTTGGTGAACATGTTGGGGATGACGACGAAGTACCGGCTGGGATCGAGGCAGTGCTGCGGCGCCACCAGCCACTCGATGTCGGTGTGGTGGGCGGAGTAGCTGGTCGGGTAGACGATGACGTTGTCGCGCTTGGGCGACAGGGTGCCGAACGTCTTGTAGACGATGCGCGCCGCCTTCAGCGTGCCGCCGCGCTGCAGCCCGACGTCGCCGCACTCGAAGACGTCCTCGCGCGTCCTCATGGGCTGCTCCTCATGTCAGCGACCGCACGATCTCCGCCTGCACCCCGGTGTAGCTCCGCGCCACGTACTTGAGATGCGGCCGCAGGTAACGGTGCGCCTCGGGCAGGTTGTGGAAGGCGACGTTGGGCAGCAGGTGGTGCTCGGCGTGATAAGGCAGGTTCCACATCACGAACCGCACCAGCGGAGTGCTGAGCGTGGTGCGCGTGTTGGCGAAGCCGTCGTCGGAGTTCGGGCAGAGCGTGTGCTCGCAGAGCAGGTAGAGCCGCAGGAAGGGCAGACCGACCAGCAGCGGGAAGAACCACACCCACAGCACAGCGTCGCTGCGCAGCACCACCGACCCCACCACCAGGAGCCCGTAGAAGGCGAGCAGCCAGCGGCCCCAGCGTCGCACTTCCGGCCAGGCCGCAGGATGGATGTAGGTGACGTCGCCGCGATAGCCGAACGGGAACAGGAGGATGTCGCGCGTCCGCAGCACCAGGAACGGCAGCGACGACACGCGCAGCAGATACTGCTTCCAGGTCCGCGGCGTGCCCGAGGTGATCAGCTCGGGATCGCGCTCGGGGTCCTGGGTGTAGCGATGATGGGCGAGATGATAATGGCGGTAGAAGCCGGCATTGTTGAGGATCGCCGCCCCGGAGAAGAAGGCCAGCAGATCGCAGGCCCAGCGCGTCCTGAACGAGCCGTAGTGCACCGACTCGTGCATGGCGCCGAAAAGCGCGTTGACCAGCAGACCCTGAACCAGCAGCGCCGGCACGACCCACCAGGTGCCGCGGGTCGCCAGCACCAGCCAGCCGCCGGCAACGAGCAGGGCGAGATGCGCCGCCGTCTGCACGGCGCCGTGCAGGTCCGAGCGCGTGTACAGTCGCTTGAGCACGTCCGCCGGCACCACCCGCATCTGGCGGGCGCGCTGGCCGGTTACGACAAAGGCGCCCACAGGCCCTCCTTGTACGCCCGCTCGGTCTGGACCTCGCGCTCCTGCTTCTCGGCCTCGCTCAGGCCGACCTGGTCGCCGACCATGCGGCTGATCGAGGGGAAGGTGCCGCGCGGCTGACGGTAGTCGTCGTCCCACAGGCGAGCCCGCAGCAGGGCCTTGGCGCAGTGCAGGTAGGCCTGGCGGACCGACACGACGATGGCGCTGCGCGGCGTCTTGCCCTGCACGGCCATCGTCGCCAGCAGGTCGGCATCGACCGAGAGGCCGGCGGTGCCGGCCAGGCGCACCGTCTCGGTGATTCCGGGAATCAGGAAGATCAGCGCGATCTCGGGATTCTCCAGCAGGTTGCGCAACGTATCGAGCCGGTTGTTGCCGGGCCGGTCGGCGAAGGCGACCGTCCTGTCGTCGAGCACCTTGAAGCTGCCCGGCGGGTCGCCGCGGGGCGTGACGTCCTGGCGGCCGGCGGCATCGGCGGTGGCGACCAGGCACAGCGGCGACAGGCCGATGAAACGGCGCATGTGCGGGTCGATCCGGCCGATGTCCTTGACCGCGGCGGTCCGGCTGACCGGCGCGTACGAGGCAACCAGGGCCGCCGCGGCCGCGGCATCGAGCACGGCGGGCGGACGAGGCAGGACGGTATCCGGCATGGCACCTCCAAGGGGAAAGCCGCACCCTAGCACGAAATGTCGGCTCGACCTGCCGGGCGCAAGCGCTTGCGGGACCAGCAAATTCCCTGCCGGCAACGGTTTCAAGGGCAGGCCGTTCATCCTCCACCCTCCCGTGGAGAGAATGGAGAGACCCATGACCAACTACAGTTCCCTGCCGCCCGACCCCAGCCGCGATCCGCGGACCGGAGACCGGACCTACGGCGGCCGGCGCCGCGGCTTCGGTCTGCTGATCGGAATTCTGGTGGCGATCGTCCTGGTCGGCGGAGTCATCTACTTCGCGAGCAACCGCGGAAGCGGGCGCGTCGAGCAGGCCCAGGCGCCGATCAGCCGTACGCTTCCGGCCCCGGCGGCGCCCGATCGCATCCCGTCGGAGCGCGCCACCCCGGCCCCGCCGCCCGCCGACGCTCCGGGCGCGCCGGCAACCCCGCGCTGAAACAAAAAAAGCCCGACCACTGTAAGATGGTCGGGCACAGGCCTTGGTTTGGATGAGGCTGTTTAGCATAGGCCCGGCGCGCCGCACAGGCGGGCCGGGTCACTTTTTTGTGCAACTCTGCTTTTGCATTCATGCAAAGCGGACGCATAGTGCCGCCTCCAGCAACAGGGGGCGACCGTGTCGACCAACAGCAAGCATCCGGAAACGCTCGTTCTTCACGCCGGCTATCGCAGCGATCCCACGACCAACGCCGTGGCCGTGCCGATCTACCAGACCACCAGCTACCAGTTCCGGGATACCCAGCACGCCGCCAACCTGTTCGGCCTCGCCGAGCTCGGGAACATCTACACGCGGATCATGAACCCGACGACCGACGTGCTCGAGCAGCGGGTCGCGGCCCTCGAAGGCGGGGTCGCCGCCCTGGGCCTCGGCTCGGGTCAGGCGGCGTCGCTGTTCGCGGTCCAGAACATCTGCCACGCGGGCGACAACTTCGTCGCCTCCACCGACCTCTATGGCGGCACCTGGAACCTGTTCGCCAACACGCTGAAGACGATGGGCATCGAATGCCGCTTCGTCGACCCGGCCGATCCGGAGAACTTCCGGCGGGCGACCGACGCGCGGACCCGCTGCTACTACGCCGAGACCCTGCCCAATCCCAAGCTGAGGGTGTTCCCGATCGGCGAGGTGGCGAGGATCGGCAACGAGCTCGGCATCCCGCTGATCGTCGACAACACGGCGGCCCCCGTCATCTGCAAGCCGCTCGAGCATGGCGCCTCGATCGTCATGCACTCGACCACCAAGTACATCGGCGGCCATGGCACCTCGATCGGCGGCATCATCGTCGACGGCGGCACCTTCGACTGGGAGAAGCACAAGGAGCGCTTTCCCATGCTGAACACGCCCGACCCGTCGTACCACGGCGCGGTGTGGACGCAGGCCGTCAAGCCGCTGGGGCCGATCGCCTACATCCTGAAGGCGCGCGTCACCTTGCTGCGCGACGTCGGGGCGGCCATGAGCCCGTTCAACGCCTTCATGTTCATCCAGGGGCTGGAAACCCTGCCGCTGCGCATGCGCGTGCATTGCGACAATGCCGCCAAGGTCGCCCTGCACCTTTCCCAGAACCCCAAGATCGACAAGGTCATCCACCCGACCCTGATGGGCGGCGAGGCGCGCCGGCGGGCCGACACCTACCTGCATGGCGGCCACGGGGCGCTGCTCGGCTTCGAGCTGAAGGGCGGCGCCGACGCCGGCCGCAAGTTCATCGACGGCCTGAAGATGTTCTACCACGTCGCCAACATCGGCGACGCCCGCAGCCTCGCCATCCATCCGGCCTCGACGACGCACAGCCAGCTCAGTGCCGAGGAGCAGGCGCTGACCGGCGTCACGCCCGGCTACGTCCGGCTGTCAATCGGCCTCGAGCACATCGAGGACATCCTCGCCGACCTCGACCAGGCGCTGGCCGGCGTCTGACGGGCTCGCGAGATCCCGGCGCCCGGACGACCGGGCGCCGGCGCTGCATAAATGGGCTCCGGTGCCGGGTTTGGGTTTCCGCTGGGAGACCCTAAGCCATTGGAAAGACTGGACTTCCAAAGTCCGTAATTTCTCTTAGCGGAATATTTGAATCGCCAATTCCCGGAAACCCGATCACTCGGGCGGCCCGGAGGCGCTTGCGCCCTCCAGCACGCGGGCCAGGGCGCTCCCGTCGTACGGCTTGCGCAGCCAGGCAGCGCGCCGCACCGCGGGATGCGTCGCGGCGGCGCGGCGGTCGTCGTGGCCGGAGGCGAAGACGATGCGCAGCCGAGGCGCCAGCGCCGCGGCCCGCACCGCCAGCTCCGTGCCATCGAGGTCGGGCAAGCCGACATCGGCCAGCAGGACGTCGACCGGCTGGCGGGCCAGCAACTCGAGTGCCTCGGCCGCCCTGTCGGTCGCCAGCACGCGATGGCCGAGCCCTTCCAGCATGTCGACGGTGGCGGCGCGGATCATCCAATCGTCCTCGACCACCAGCACGTCGAGCGGCACCGTCACGGATGGCCCGACTTCCGGCGCCGCGTCGGCGACGGGCGGCGGCGAAGCAGCCGCGCCGCGTCGCGAACCCAGCGCCAGACGCAGGCGGCGAGCCAGGGTGTCGCGATCGTAGGGCTTGCTCAGCAGGTCGACGCCATCGTCGAGGCGCCCGCCGTGCACGATGGCGTTCTGCGTGTATCCGGAGGTGAACAGCACGGCGAGGCCGGGCAGCCGCTCGCGCGCCTGGCGCGCCAGCTCGGGACTGCGCAGCGGGCCGGGCATGACGACGTCGGTGAACAGGAGGTCGATCGGCACGCCGCTCTCGACGATCGCCAGCGCCGCTTGCGCGTCGCGGGCGCGCAGCACGCGATAGCCGAGCTCGGACAGCATCTCGACCACGGTCCCGCGCACGTCCTCGTCATCCTCGACCACCAGCACGGTCTCGCTGCCCCCCGTCACCGGACCGAGATCGATCGGCATCTCGACGTCCTCGGCCTGGCGGGCGCGCGGCAGATACAGTCGCACCGTCGTGCCCTGGCCGGGCTCGCTGTAGATCTTCACGTGGCCGCCCGACTGCTTGACGAAGCCGTAGACCATGCTGAGCCCGAGGCCGGTGCCGTGGCCCTCCGGCTTGGTGGTGAAGAAGGGCTCGAAGACGCGCTCGATCAGCTCGGCGGGAATGCCCGCGCCGGTGTCGCTGACCGCCAGCATGACGTACTGCCCGGGCGTGACCTCGTCGTGACGCGCCGCGTAGGCTTCGTCGAGGAAGGCGTTGCCGGCCTCGATGGTCAGCCAGCCATGGCCGGCCATGGCGTCGCGCGCGTTGATCGCGAGATTGAGCAGGGCATTCTCGACCTGGGCCGCGTCGACGTAGGTGTTCCATAGACCGCCCCCGACCACGGTCTCGATCTCGACGCCCTCGCCGAGGGCGCGGCGCAGCATGTCATCGACGCCGCGCACCAGCCGGCCGAGATTGACCACCTTGGGCGCCAGCGGCTGGCGGCGGCCGAACGCCAGCAGCTGCGAGGCCAGGCGCGAGCCTCGTGCGATGCCGGCCAGCGCGGTCTGCAGGCGGTGCTCGGCGCGCAGGTTGCCCGCGACATCCTTGTGCAGCAGCTGCAGGTTGCCGCCGATCACCTGCAGGACGTTGTTGAAGTCATGCGCGACGCCGCCGGTGAGCTTGCCGACCGCCTCCATCTTCTGGGCATGGCGCAGTTGCGCCTCGGTCTCGGCACGCTCGGCCAGCGCCGCGGCGACGCGCTTCTCCAGGGTTTCGTTGAGGCGCCGCAGCACCTGCTCCGCTTCCTTGCGCTCGGTGATGTCGATCACCGAGCCGATGCAGCCCATGAAGCCGCCGTCGGCGTCGCGCCGCGGCGCAGCCGCCGTCAGGACCCAGCGCCAGCTGCCATCGGCGCGACGCAGCCGATATTCGCAGCGGAACGGCTGGCCCAGCCGATGGGCCTCCTCGTGGCAACTTTCGACCATGCCGAGGTCGTCGCGATGCACGGCATCCCACGCCCCGCGACCCAGCGCGGCTTCGGTCGCCTGCCCGGTGAACTCGAGCCAGGCGCGATTGAGATAGGTGAGCCCGCCGGCGACGTCGCTGACCCACAGCATGACGGGCGAATGGTCGGCCATGGTGCGGAAGCGGGCCTCGCTCTCGCGCAGCTCGCGCGTTGTCTCGCGGCGCACCCGAGCCAGCTCGAGGTTGGCGTTGACCCGGGCGATCAGCTCGCGCGCGGCAAAGGGCTTGGTCAGATAGTCGTCGGCGCCGGCGTCCAGACCCTCGACGCTCGCCTCCTCGCCGGCCCGCGCCGACAGCACGATCACCGGCAGGCCGCGCAGCGCCGGATCGCCGCGCAGGGCGCGCAGCAGGCCGAAGCCGTCGAGCCGCGGCATCATCACGTCGGTCAGCACCAGGTCGGGCTTGGCCTGACGAATCGCCTCCAGCGCGGCGAGGCCGTCGGACGCCGTCTGAACCTGCCAGCGCTGCGAGAGCAGACGACGCACATAGGCCCGCATGTCGCCGTTGTCGTCGACGACGAGGATGCGGGCCGCGCCCGCGGCGCCGCGAGCCGGCGGCTCGACGTGTTCCGGCCGCTCGAGGTCGGACGCCGTGTCGCCCTCGGGCAGCCAGCGCAACGCCTCCTCGACGAAGACCTCGGCGCGCAAAGAGATCGAGGCACTCTGACGCTCGCGGCGGACGAAGGCGGCGGGCAGATGGTCATTGCCCAGCGGCAGGCTGACCCTGATGCTGGTGCCGCGGCCGACGGCGCTGTCGACGGCAATCGAGCCGCCGTGCAGCTTGACCAGCTCGTGCACGAGGGCGAGGCCGATGCCGGATCCCTCGAACGAGCGTCCCCTCTGTCCCTCGACGCGGTGGAAGCGCTCGAACAGCCGCGGCAGCGCCTCGCTCGGGATGCCGACGCCGCTGTCGCGCACCGTCAGCACGAAGCCACGGCCGTCGGCGGTGGCCGCGACCGCGACCCCGATCGTGCCGGCGAAGGTGAACTTGAAGGCGTTGGAAACGAGGTTGAGGACGATCTTCTCCCACATCTCGCGATCGATCCAGGCGTCCTCGGCGAGCGGCGGGCAGTCGACCTCGAGCGCCAGGCCGGCCCGATCGGTGGCCGACCGGAAGTTCGAGGCGAGATCGGCCGTTAGGCGAGCGACGTCGGTCGGCTCGAAGGCGGCGTCGACCCGACCGGCCTCGAGGCGCGAGAAGTCGAGCAGCGCGTTCACCAGCTTGAGCAGGCGCAGGCTGTTGCGATGCGCGACCTCGAGCCGGCCGCGGGCCGCCTCGGGCAAGGCCGACGCCTCGGCCAGCGCATCCTCGAGAGGCCCCAGCATCAGGGTGAGCGGCGTGCGGAACTCGTGACTGACGTTCGAGAAGAAAGTGGTCTTGGCGCGGTCGATCTCGGCCAGCGCCTCGGCCCGCCGCCGCTCCTCCTCGTAAGCCTGAGCATTGGCGATGGCGCCGGCGATCTGTCCCGCGGCGAGGCCGAGAAAGCCGCGATAGTCGTCGTTGAACAGCCGGAACGGGTTGAGCCCGACCACCAGCACGCCGGAGCGGGCGCTGTCGGCGCCGGGCTGAATCGGCAGCACGGCGGCGCGCGACGGCGGCCGCTCCCACGGCCCGCGCGGCAGATCCGGGCCGAACAGCGCCGCGAGGTCGTCGACCAGGTGCACCTCGTGGCGACCGATCACCTCGACGTAAGGCCAGGCCGAGCCGGCTCCGAGCGCCACCTGGGGTGCCGCGGCAGGATGGCCCTCCGGCATGCCCGCCTGACCGGCCAAGGTGAGCGTGCGGGCGCCCGGCTCCAGCATGTAGAGCAGGGCGAAGGGCAGGTCGTAGGGATCGCTCGCCAGGGCGACGGCGCTGCGCCGACAGGCTTCCTGCCAGGACCGGGCCTGCGCCGTCTCGGCCGCCAGATCGCGAAGCAAGGCGAGCTGGCGCTCGCCGATCACCCGCTGGGTGTCGTCGCTGTTGGCGCAGAAGATGCCGCCGACCGAACCGTCGTCGTCAGGGATCGGGCTGTAGGAAAAGGTGTAGTACGTCTCCTCGGGGTAGCCGTTGCGCTCCATGATCAGGAGTTGCGCCTCGACATAGGTGCCCTGGTCGCCGCCCATGGCGGTGTCGAGCATCGGCCCGATGTCGCTCCAGATCTCGCGCCACACTTCGCGGGCCGGCCGCCCCAGCGCCGCCGGATGCTTGCCCCCGATGATCGCCTTGTAGGGATCGTTGTAGAAGTAGGCCAGCTCGCGCCCCCAGCCGATCCAGATCGGCTGTCGCGACGTCAGCATCAGGCGCACCGCCATGCGCAGGCTGTGCGGCCAGGCCGCCGGGGGGCCGAGCGGCGTGGCCGACCAATCGTACTCTCGGATCAGCCGGCCAAGTTCGCCGCCGCCGGCGAGAAAGCGCGCCACGGAGTCGGAATCGGTTCCGTCGATTGCAGCCATTGCCACCTCGAGTTCCCCGCCCGACGCCATTTTAACCCACGGCAAGATGGGCGCAAATTTGCCTGCGATGCGCGCACGCTGGATGATGCCCGCCACGCCGGTTGAACTGGCTTGCCCCAGCCGCCATATTCTACGGTGCTACCTGCCGACCAATAACAACAACGGCGTGGCCTATGTCGTCCCACGAGTCCCTCCGCCCTCAGTCCGGTGGTCAGCTGTCGGCGGAAAGCGATAGCGAGCGCTTTCGACTGCTGGTCGAGGCGGTGGTCGACTACGCGATCTACATGCTCGACCCGCAGGGTCTCGTCGTGAGCTGGAATACCGGGGCCCGGCGCTTCAAGGGCTACGAGGCCGACGAGGTCATGGGCCGGCACTTCTCGTTGTTCTACACCGACGAAGATCGGCGGGCCGGCGTGCCCGAGACGGCGCTGCAGACCGCCGCCTCGGCCGGCAAGTACGAGGCCGAAGGCTGGCGTATCCGCAAGGATGGCTCGCGCTATTGGGCGCACGTCGTGATCGACCCGATCCGCAGCCCGCAGGGCGAGCTGCTGGGCTACGCCAAGATCACGCGCGACCTCACCGAGCGACGCAAGGCGGCTGAAGCGCTGGCGGATACCCAGGAGGAGTTTCGCCTGCTGGTGCAGAGCGTCACCGACTACGCCATCTTCATGCTCGACCTCGAGGGCCGGGTGGCGACCTGGAACGCCGGAGCGCGGCGCATCAAGGGCTACGAGCCCGAGGAGATCATCGGCCGGCACTTCTCGGCCTTCTATGCCGAGGAGGACCGCGACGCCGGCTTGCCGGCACGGGTGCTCAGCACGGCCGCCCGCGAAGGGCGCTTCGAGCACGAGGGCTGGCGGCTGCGCAAGGACGGCTCGCGGTTCTGGGCGCACGTCGTGGTCGATCCGATCCGCGGCGCCGACGGCCATATCAGGGGCTTCGCCAAGATCACGCGCGACATCACCGAGCGGCGCGACGCCCAGATCAAGCTCGAGCAGGCCCGCGAGGCGCTGTTCCAGTCCCAGAAGCTGGAATCGATCGGCAAGCTGACCGGTGGTATCGCCCACGATTTCAACAATCTGCTGGCCGCCATCCTCGGCAGCCTCGAGCTGGTGCGCAAGCGCGTCGACGGCGACCCTCGCATCGACCGCCTGCTGCGCAACGCCATGCAGGCGGCGGAGCGCGGGGCCACCTTGACCCAGCGCATGCTGGCCTTTGCCCGACGACAGGAGCTGCGCCCCGAGCCGGTCGACCTGTGGGCCCTGGTGTCGGGCATGGCCGAGCTGTTGCGACGCTCGCTGGGACCGGGCATCGACTTGGCAACGCGCTTTCCGGCGCGGCTGCGACGCATCGTCGTCGATCCCAACCAGCTCGAGATGGCGATCCTCAACCTGGCGGTGAATGCCCGGGATGCCATGCCGGACGGCGGCGCCATCACCCTGTCCGCGCGGGAGGAATCGATCACGGCAGGGAATGGCCTCGGCCTGGCGCCCGGCGCCTATGTCGTCCTGGCCGTGGCCGATCACGGCACGGGCATGGACGAAGAGACGTTGCGCAGCGCCACCGAGCCGTTCTTCACCACCAAGGGCCCCGGCAAGGGCACCGGTCTCGGCCTGTCCATGGTGCTCGGACTGGTGGAGCAGTCGGGCGGGCGCCTGCAGATGCGAAGCCGACCGGGCGAAGGCACGACCGCCAGCCTCTGGTTTCCCGCCGAGGATCGGCCGGCCGCGGCCGCGACCCTGCCCGACGAGCGCACCTCGCCGGCCTCCACCGGCCGCGCCCTCACCATCCTCGTGGTCGACGACGACGCGCTCGTGCTGCTGAACACGGCCGCCATGCTCGAGGACCTCGGTCATCACGTCACGACGGCGTCGTCCGGCAGCGACGCGTTGCGGCTGCTCGCGGCGCCGGGAGCCGCGTGCGATCTGCTGGTCACGGATCACGGCATGCCCGGCATGTCGGGACTGCAGCTGATGGCGGAAGCCCGCGCCCTGCGACCCGGCCTGCCGGCCATCCTCGCCACCGGCTATGCCGAGGTGCCGTCGGGCGATCCGCGAGACTACGTGCGGGTCGACAAGCCGTTCTTCCAGAAACAGCTGGCGGACGCGGTCGAGACCGCGGTCGGACAGGCGCGCGAGCCTTAGGCGGCCCGCGAGACCTCGACCTCGGTGCCGGGCGGACCGCGCCAGGCGATCGTGCCGCCAAGCTCGCTGGCGAAGGCATTCGCCAGCACACGTCCGGTGCCGTCGGTGGCGGCCGAGAGGCCGACGCCGTCATCCGCCACGACCAGCCGCCACGACCGTTCACCGCCGGCCCAGCGGACGCTCACCGTTCCGCCGCGATCGCCGGGGAAGGCGTGCTTGACCGCGTTCTGCACCAGCTCGTTGACCAGCAGGCCGAGGAAGACGGCACGGTTGGGACCCAGTTCCGAGTCGTCGGCCAGGACCTCGATCGCGATCGGCCGGTCTCCGACGATCGCTGTCGCGAGATCGCGGCACAATCCCTCGAGCATCGGCCGCACACCGATCGACGCGCCGCCGTTCGCCAGGTCGAGACGGTCGTAGACCCGTCCCAGGACGGCGACTCGGGACGCCGCGAGGC
Source organism: Reyranellaceae bacterium (assembly GCA_046349275.1). Lineage (GTDB taxonomy): Bacteria > Pseudomonadota > Alphaproteobacteria > Reyranellales > Reyranellaceae > Reyranella. The sequence goes on from JAXMCN010000006.1 coordinate 136,716, forward strand.
TGAATTCGTCGCGCGCCTGGTCGGTGTCGACGACGCGCCGGCTGCTGCGCGACAGCAGACCGGCAATCGACGCGAGATGATTCTTGATGCGATGGGTGACGTCCTGCAGCAACAGGTGCTTGCGCGCGTCCGCGGCTGCGAGCCTCTCGGCCGCGACGCCCAGCTCCTCGACGGCGCGGCGCAGCGCCTCGACGCCGACCACGAGCAGGATCGCCGTGCTGGTGAACAGCGCCAGCTCGATAAAGGGCGGCCGCCAGAGATCGTCGAGACCCACCAGGCGGGTCCGCGGAATCGCCAGGACGACGGCGATGGCCGTCGCGAGGAAGCCCGAGCCGCGGTCGAACAGAAAGGCACAAAGCAGGATGGCGGGCAGGAAGACCAGGGTTACGTCGCCGACGCGCGGCTCGACCAGGGCCTTGCCGACCACGTGGACGCCCACGATGAACGTCGCGGTCAGCAGGTAGCGAAGCCACGGCGGCACCCGGCGCAGGACGCGAAACAACTCGAGCAGCCGAACGCTCATCACCCTCACCGCGTGGGCCTCGCCCAAGGCGGCTCGAGGCAGGCACTCCCGCGAAACACCCTGCCCGCCCGGAGCCCGCGATGCCTGTGATCAAGCCGTGATCCCTCAGGGCTTGCGCGCCCGATGGGCGGCCTCTACGGCGGCGTGCTCGTCGCGGGCGGCCTCTCTCTCGAGCTGCCCGGCCAGCTCGCTCAATCGCCGAGCCATCTCGTCGTTCGGGATGCTGTTGGCCAGGCGGCGCGCCCGCGCCGCCTGCTGCCTTTGGTGCAGCGCTCGGGCACGCATCAGCTCCGGAGGTTGGAACAGGGTCGGTTCATTTACCATGTACGGTTTTCCACGCTTACCGGGACGGAATGCGGACCGTCCGTCCCGGTTGCGGGCAACGACCGTGATGGAGCGGGTCAACCCGGCATGCGGTCGATGAAGCCGACGACCGAGGCCAGCCGGCCGTCGGAGGCCAGCAGGCAGAAATCGACCCCCTCGACGACGGGCGGGCCGGCCGCGGGTCCGAGCGACCAGGCGAAGCGCACCGCATCGTTGTGGTGATCGATCGCCGACGATCGCTTCAGCAGGAAGCCGGGAAACTTGGCCTGCACCGCTGCCAGCATGGCATCGAGCGCCGCAGGGCCGTCGCTGGCCATCAGCGGATCCCGATAGCGTCCGTTGTCGCTCCACGCCCGATCGATGGCAGCACGACGGCGGGCCGGGTCGCTCTCGTTCCAGCTGGCGACGTAGGCTTCGACGATCGTCTCCACCGGTGTCGCGCCTGGCGCCTGCGGCTGGTTAGGATGGGACATGGACTGGCTCCCTTTCTGGTTGTGTCGCGCCAGAGATAGCGGCCCGGACGGCCGACGACGATTGTCCCCGAGGTAATCGCGTCCCGCGCCGCGGAGGCCGCTCACGACTTCGTCAGCCGAAGACCCCGTTGATCCAGATCAAAGCCGCTGGCGGCGGCCGCTGGCCTAGTTTGCCGGTGCGCCACTTCATCTTCCGCTGCCCGGTCACTGGCCTGAACATTCAGGGGACCCTGCAATCCGCCGAGACGGAAGCGCACTACGTCGCTCACGCCTGTCCGGCGTGCGGCGGCATGCATCTGGTGAATCCGCTGAGCGGCAAGCTGATGTCGGAAGAGCACCCGCCGCCCAAGCGCGAGCCGCAGCCATGAGCACCGCACAGTTGATCGGGATCAAAGTGGCGCCCGGCATCGAGGCGCATCCTGTCGGCATGAACAGCTTCACCTACCGCTGCCCGTCCACCGGGTACCAGGTCGAGGGTCACGAGGTCGCCGACATCGTGCCGACGACGCGGCCGCTGAAGACCTATGTTGCCGAGCGCTGCCCGGCCTGTACCGGCCTGCACATCGTCAATCCGGAAACCGGCATCCTGCTGGCGCAGGAAGCCGCCGCCTTCACTCGTCCCTTCGCTGCTGGCGGGCAACGCAGGGCTCGGGTGGGGGGATCATGGGCCGCGGGTCCGACCTGCGGTCCATGATCCTCCTCGTCATTTCGCCTCGGCTTCCTTGATCCGCTGCTCGAGGAGTTCGCGGATCGGCGCGTCGGGCGGCAGCAGCGACAGCAATGCCTTCCAGCGCCGCGCCGCGGCCGCCTTGTCGCCGACCGCGAACGACGCCGCTCCCAGATAGAACATCGCAAGCCCATTGCGCGGCTCGGCCTTCTCCAGCCGCTCGAGCACCGCGACGGCGGCAGGCGGAGGTGGCTCGCCCGGTTTGAGCTGGCGCACATGCGCCTCGGCCCAATCGGCCAGGATGCGGGCATCGACCGGCGCCAGGGTGTCGGCCTGGGAAAAGGCTTCGACCGCCGCCGCGTTGTCGCCCAGTACCTTGCGGGCATTGGCCAGGCGCAGCCAGCCGGCGCGATCCTGGGGGTTCTCCTTGAGGCGCGCCGCCAGCCCGTCGACCATGCTGCGGATCGCCTGCTGCCGCTGCTCCGGCGCCATCGACGCCATCGCCTCCTGCTGCTCCTGCGACGGCTGCGGCATGCCCGACGGCGGCGACGCGGGCGGCAGGCCGGGGTCGATGCCGGCGCCGCGGGCCACGCGCTCGATCTCGGCGCGCAGCACCGGCGCGAACGGCGCGCCGGCATTGTCCTTGAGCAGCGCCCGCCACCGCGCCAGGGCGGCGCGGCTGTCGCCGCTCTGGGCCTCGTGCAGGCCGAGATAATAGAGGCTGCGCGGGTCGCCGGGATCGCGGCGCAGCGCCTTCCGAAAGGCCTCGACCGCCGGCGCGGTCACCGTCCCGTCGGCCTCGAGGGTGAGCGCCTCGCCCAAGGTTGCTTGGGCCTCCGGATCGTCCGGCTGGGCGGCGGCGCGGGCACGCGCTTCGGCGACCAGGCGCGGCAGGTCGACCGGCGGCGGCGCCTCGGGGGCGGCGCCGGGCACGAAGCGCGCCGACGGCAGGCCGGGATGCCCGAGCTCCAGGTAGAGACCCAGGGCCAGCAACGGGAGGAGCAGCGCCAGGATCGGCGGCAGAAACTTGTGGAGGGTCGACGCCCCGGCCATCGCCGGCCCGGCCTTGGCGGCCGTGTCGGCCGCCGCCAGGACGCGCCGCTCGAGCTCGAGCCGCGCCGCCGCCGCCTCGCCTTCCGGCAGCCGTCCGGCCGCGCGCTCGCGCTCGATCTCGGCCAGCTGATCGCGGTAGATGCGCAGCTCGCCGTCGAACCGGCTGGCCGATTCGGGCCGCGGCCGCAGCAGCGGCAACAGCAGCACGCCGACCGTCGCCGTGGTCAGGAGCGCGAGCAGCAGCTCCAGCATCAGGCCGATCCATCCTCGCGCATCAGGGCGTCGAGCCGCGCCCGTTCGGCGGCACTGAGCGGCGGCGGCCCCGCGACGGGCGCGCGCCGGCGGCGGGCCGCGAGGAGGAGGGCGGCGCCGCCGACCAGCAACAAGGCCGGCCCGCCCAGCCACAGCACCAGGGTTCGCGCCTTGAACGGCGGCTGCAGCAGGACGTAGTCGCCGTAGCGCGCCACCATGTAGGCAAGGACCTGGTCGTTGCTGTCGCCCGCCTGCAGGCGCTTGCGCACGGCGCGGCGCATGTCGCGCGCCACCTCGGCCGACGAATCGTCGATCGACTGGTTCTGGCAGACGACGCAGCGCAGCGCCTGGCCGAGATCGCGGGCGCGCGCCTCGAGCGCCGGATCGGCCAGCATCTCCGACGGCTCGATGGCGATCGCCGGTGCGGCGGCGAGCAGAAGCGCCACCAGAAGCGCCGCGAGGCGCCTCACTTGCGGGCCGCCGGCTGACCGGCCCCCTTGAGGAACGGGATCACCGTCTCGGTGAGGTCGCGCTCGGTCAGCGGGCCACGGAAGTGCAGGCGCACGACCCCCTGGCCGTCGATGGCATAGGTTTCCGGCACGCCCGACAGGCCCCAGTCGAGGCCGGTCTTGCCTTCGAGGTCGAGGCCGGCGACCGCGAACGGATCGCCCAGACGCTGCAGCCACGCCAGGGCATCGGCGCGCTTGTTCTTCCAGGCGATGCCGATGATGGTCGCGCCCTCGCGCTCGCGCAGGCGGGTGAACAGCGGATGCTCGGCCAGGCAGGGCGTGCACCAGCTGGCGAAGAAGTTCACCAGCACCGGCTTGCCGGTGCGCAGCAGCGCGTCACCGAGCGGCGGCTGGCCCTCCTGCAGCGCCGGCAACGCCAGCGCCGGCGCCGGCCGGCCGACCAGCACCGAACCGATCGACGCCGGGTCGCGGCCGCTCAGCAGCGACCAGGCGAAGAAGCCGGCCATCAGCAGCAAGGTCAGGAGCGGCAGCAGGAAGACGAGACGACGGCTCATTCGGCAGCCTGCAACACCCGGCGGCGGCTCGGCGCGCCGACGCGCAGCCGGCGGTCCGACAGCGACACGAAGCCGCCCAGGGCGCACAGCGCCGCGCCCAGCCAGATCCACGGCGCCAGCGGATTGTCGTACAGCCGCACGGTCCAGCCGTTGGCGGCGTCGCCTTCGCCCAGGGTGGCATAGAAGTCGCGCAGGCCGTTGGTCAGGATCGAGGTCTCGGAAACCTGGCGGCGCTGCAAGGTGAACAGCCGCCGCTCCGGCTGCAGCACGGCGAAGGGCCGGCCGTCGCGCGTCACGACAAGGGTCGCGCGCTCGGCGACGTAGTTCGGGCCCGGCATGGGCTCGACCTTGTCGAGCTTGATGTCGTAGCCGGAGAACTGCACGACGTCGCCGGGCTTGAGGGTGCGGATCAGCTCGCTGTGCCACGCCCCGGTGGCGACGGCGCCGAGGACCACGAAGCCGAGCGCGGCGTGCGAGATCGTCATGCCGAGGCTCGAGCGCGGCGTGGCGCGCAGCCGGCGCAGCGACTCGGCGAGCGGCACGCGGAACAGGCGCAGGCGGCTGGCCAGCTCCGACACCGTCCCGGCGATCAGCCAGACCCCGAAGCCGAAGACCACGGCGGCGAGGGTCGAGCGGCCGTCGATGGCGAACGCCGCCACCAGGCCGGCCGCCACGGACACCACGAAGGCGACGCGCAGCTGCATCAGCGCCGGGCCGAGCTCGGCGCGCTTCCAGCCGAGATAGGGGCCGACGCAGAGCGCGGCGAACAGCGCCAGCGAGATCGGCACGAAGGTGGCATTGAAGAACGGCGGCCCGACCGAGACCTTAGTGCCGGTCAGCAGGTCGAGAAACAGCGGGTAAAGGGTGCCCAGCAGCACCGTCGCGGCGAGGGTGCAGAGCAGCAGGTTGTTCAGGATCAGCCCGCCCTCGCGGCTCAGCGGCTGGAACAGGCCGCCGGGCTGCAGCGCGGGGGCTCGCCAGGCATAGAGCGCGAGGCCGCCGCCGGTGACGGCGAGCAGGAAGCAGAGGATGAAGAAGCCGCGCGCCGGATCCTGGGCGAAGGCATGCACCGAGGTCAGCACGCCGGAGCGCACCAGGAAGGTGCCGAGCAGGCTCAGCGAGAAGGTGAGCACGGCCAGCAGGACGGTCCAGCTCTTCAGCGCGTCGCGCTTTTCGACGACGATCGCCGAATGCAGCAGCGCGGTGCCGGCAAGCCACGGCATCAGCGAGGCGTTCTCGACGGGATCCCAGAACCAGAATCCGCCCCAGCCGAGGATGTAGTAGGCCCACCAACTCCCCAGCGCGATGCCGAGCGTGAGAAAGCACCAGGCGGCGAGTGCCCAGGGACGGACCCAGCGCGCCCACGCGGCATCGACCCGGCCCTCGAGCAGCGCCGCGATCGCGAAGGCATAGGTCACCGAGAAGCCGACATAGCCGAGGTAGAGCAGCGGCGGATGGAAGGCGAGGCCGGGGTCCTGGAGCAGCGGGTTCAGCCCGTTGCCGTCGAGCGGCGCCGGCGCCAGCCGCGCGAACGGATTGGAGGTGAACAGGATGAAGGCGAGGAAGCCGAGCCCGATCAGCCCCTGGACGGCGATCACGCGGCTCTTCAGCGAGTCGGGAAGATTGCCGCCGAACAGCGCCACGGCGGCGCCGAACAGCGCCAGGATGAGGGCCCACAGCAGCATCGAGCCTTCGTGGTTCCCCCACACGCCCGAGATCTTGTAGAGCAGCGGCTTGGCGGAATGCGAGTTGGCGACGACGTTGGCGACCGAGAAGTCGGAGGTCACGTAGGCCTGGGTCAGGGCGCCGAAGGCCAGGATCACTAAGAAGGCCTGGGTGAGCGCGGCGACCGGCGCCAGCGCCATCAGCCGCGCGTCGCCGCGCGCCGCGCCGAGCAGCGGCAAGGTGCCCTGGACGATCGCGACGACCAGCGCCAGCACCAGGGCGAACAGGCCGAGCTCCGGGATCACTTGCCGTCCTTCCACTGGCCGGCGTCCTTGATCGCCTTGGCGACCTCGGGCGGCATGTACTTCTCGTCGTGCTTGGCCAGCACCTCGCGCGCAACGAACACGCCGTCGGCGCCCATCGAGCCTTCGGCGACGACGCCCTGGCCCTCGCGGAACAGGTCGGGCAGCAGGCCGCGATAGACGACGGTCACCGTCTTGTGGGTGTCGGTCACGGTGAAACGGGCTTCCTGGCCGTCCTTCTTCAGACTGCCCGCCTCGACCAGGCCGCCGAGGCGGAAACGGCGCTCGGGCGACGGATGCTTCTCGGCGACCTGGGTCGGCGAATAGAAGAACACCAGGTTGTCGTTGAGCGCGTTCAGCACCAGGCCGACGGCGACGCCGAGCACCGCCAGCGAGGCGACCAGCAGCCACAGGCGGCGACGCTTCGGGGTCATCGGCGGCGCTCCAGGCCGCGCGCCTCGAGCTCGCGGCGCGCGCGATTGCGCGCCGCCAGCGACGCGATGGTGAGACCGCCCAGCACGACGAGCCCGGCCAGGTAGGCGGCGAGGATGAAGGCGGCGTGATTGCTCATGCGGCCTCGGCGATCGCCAAGCGCCGGCGATCGATCTCGGTCTCGGTGCGCACCAGAACCAGCAGCACGAACAGCAGCAGGAAGGCGCCGGCCATCCACAGCAGGGGCACCAGGATGGACGGATGGATGGACGGCCCGCCGAGGCGGGCGACCGATGCCGGCTGGTGCAAGGTGTTCCACCAGTCGACCGAGAACTTGATGACCGGCAAATTGACGGCGCCGATCAGGGCCAGGATGGCGGCGGCGCGATCGCCGCGCTCGGGATCGTCCCAGGCGCGGCTCAGCGCGATGTGCCCGATGTAGAGGAAGAACAGCAGCAGCATCGAGGTCAGCCGGGCGTCCCACACCCAGTAGGTGCCCCACATCGGCCGCCCCCACAGCGAGCCGGTGATCAGGCAGACCAGCGCGAAGCTGGCGCCCACCGGGGCGGCCGCCCGGGCCATCAGCGCGGCCAACGGATGGCGCCACACCAGCAGAGCGGCGCCCAGCGCCGCCAGCAGGCCGTAGCCGGCCATCGACAGCCAGGCGGCCGGCACGTGAAGGAACATGATTCGCACCGTCTCGCCCTGCTGGTAGTCGGGCGGCGACTGGACGAGCGCGAGGTAGAGACCGACCCCCAGCACCAGCATCGTCGCGAGCGACAGCCCCGGCACGACGCGCCGGCTGAAGCGGCGGAAGCGGGCGGGATTGGCGAGGAAATGCAGGTCGGGCATTGCGGGTCCTTGGGCGAGCGTTTGTCCGCCGCGCTCAGAAGTTTGTCTACTCCCCAGCCTGCCGCAAGGCCGCCGCCATGGCCCATGGGGTCGTCGCCAGGGCCATCAGGGCCAGCGCCGCCAGGATCGCCAGGTGCGTGGTAAAGTCCTCACCGGTGACGAGGGATTCGACGGCGCCGGCGCCGAAGATCAGCGTCGGCACGCAGAGCGGCAAGGCGAGCAAGGCCAGAAGAGCGCCGCCGCGCCGTGCCCCGAGCGTCAGCGCGGCGGCCAGGCCGCCGATCAGCGACAGGGTCGGCGTGCCGACCAGCAGGGTCGCGGCCAGGGCCAGCTGGGCCTCCGGCGCGAGGCCGAAGGCAACCCCCAGCAGTGGCGCCAGCACGGCCAGCGGCACCCCGGTCACGATCCAGTGAGCGAGGCATTTGGCGAGCGCCGCCAGCTCGAGCGGCCATGGCGCCAGCAGGATCAGGTCGAGGGTGCCGTCCTCGTAGTCCTCGGCGAACAGGCGATCGAGCGACAGCAGGGAGGCGAACAGCGCCGCGCACCACAGCACGCCGGCGGCGATGCGCGCGAGGATGTTGGCCTGCGGTCCGATGCCGAGCGGAAACAGCACCGTCGCCACGACGAAGAAGGCGAGCACCATGGCGACGTCGCCGGGCCGCCGCCACACCAGCCGCAGGTCGCGGCTCACCAGGGCGAGGACGCCGCTCACGACGCCGCTCCGAGCGCCAGCGGGCGGACACCGGGCAGGCCGAGCTCGACATGCGTGGCGGCGATGGCGAGGCCGCCGGCCGAGAGATGCGCCGCGAGCGCCGCGCGCAGCGCCTGCTGCGCCGGCGCGTCGAGGGCGTTCATCGGCTCGTCGAGCAGCCAGACCGGCGCGTCGGCCAGCACGACGCGGGCCAGCGCCGCGCGGCGGCGCAGCCCCGCCGACAGCGCCCGCACCGGCCGCTCGCCCAGCGCCACCAGGTCGAAGGTCGCGAGTGCCCCTTCGATGCGGTCTCCGGCCACCGCACCGCTGCGCAGCCGTCCGGCGACCCGCAGGTTCTCGCGAATCGTGAGGTCGCCTTTCAGCCCGTCGAGATGGCCGAGCCAGGCCAGCCGGCCGCGCCACGCCTCGGCATCGTCCGCGACCTCCACGTCGTTCCAGCGGATGCTGCCCGCGTCCGGCCGCAGCAGGAGCGCCAACGCCCGCAGCAAGGTGGTCTTGCCGCTGCCGTTTCGGCCGACCAGGGCCAGCAGCTCGCCGGGCGCGACGGCGAAGCTCAGCCCGGCGAACACCGTGCGCCCGGCCCGCCGGCAGGTGAGATCGGCGACCGTCAGGGATGGAGAGGATGGCATCGGCGCCATGGCAGGCAGCGTCCTACCATGCCGGCAAAGAAAAAGGCCGTCCTCTCGGGGGAGAGTGAGAGGACGGCCCAAGCGCCTCCGAGGAGGCTAGAACGTGGCTTTGGGGGGACCACGTTCGGGGGAGATACCAAAAGAAGATGGAAACCCCCGGTGGCCGCCGCCAGACCCAAATGGGGCCAAAGTGTGATTTCTTGATCACACCGGCCGATGAGGGGAAATGTCGATTTCCCCTCCAAAATCAAGGACTTGGTCGTCGAGTTTCGGATCAGCCGTAGGGATCGGCCGCGTCGCGCATGCCGTCGCCCATGAACTGGTAGGCGAGGATGATCAGGATCACCGGCACGCAGGGGAACATCAGCCACCAGTTCACCGCCACGACGTTGATGTCGGTCGCCTCGTTGAGCAGGACGCCCCACGAGGTGATCGGTGGACGCAGTCCCAGCCCGAGGAACGACAGCGCGGTCTCGGCCAGGATCATCGACGGGATCGACAAGGTCGCCGAGGCGATCAGATGGCTCATGAAACCGGGCAGGAGATGGCGGCCGATGATGCGGCCCGGCTTGGCGCCCATCATCTGCGCCGCGGCCGCGTAGTCCTCCTCGCGCAAGGACAGCAGCTTGGACCGCACCGCCCGTCCCAGGCCCGGCCAGTCGAGCAGCGCGAGGATCAGCGTGATGCCGAAATAGACCAGGAGCGGCGACCATGTCACCGGCAGCGCCGCCGACAGAGCGAGCCACAGCGGCAGGTGCGGAAAGCTCTTGATGATCTCGGTGATGCGCTGGATGACGTTGTCGACCCAGCCGCCATAGTAGCCGGCGAGCCCTCCCAGGACGAGCGCCAGGGTGAAGCTCAGCACGATGCCGATGATGCCGATGGTGAGCGAGATGCGCGCCGCATAGACGATGCGGCTGAACATGTCGCGCCCCAGCCGGTCGGTGCCGAGCAGGAAGAACGGCCCTCCTTCCGGCGGGCAGACGAAGTGGAAGCTGCCGTCGATGAGGCCCCAGAACTCGTAGGAGTCGCCCAGGCAGAAGAAGCGCAGCGGCAGCGGCTTGGCCGGGTCCGGCGTGTAGATGCGCTGCAGGGTCTCCTTGTCGCGCGTCGTCTTCAGCCCGTAGACGAAGGGCCCGAGGAACTTGCCCTCGTGGAACAGATGCACTTCCTGCGGCGGCGCGAAGATGTAGGCCGAGTGTCGCGTGTGCAGGTCGTAGGGCGCGATGAACTCGCTGATCGCCGTCGAGAAGTACATCAGCAGCAGGAAGGCCGCCGACACGACGGCCGGCCGGTGGCGGCGGAAGCGCCACCACATCAGCTTCCACTGCCCCGCCATGTAGTAGCGTTCCTGCTCGGCGGTCAGGCGCTCGGAGACGTAGGGATCCCACGGCTCGCGGTTGACGAAATGCGGCGCGCGCGGACGCCCGTCGCCGGAGGGGGCGCCCTGGGGAGGAACGGCCTGGTCGGTCATCGGTCGTCTCCCGTCACTTCTCGGAGGTCGCGCCGAAGCGGATGCGCGGATCGAGGGCGGCCAGCAGCAGGTCCGAGATCAGCATGCCGATCACGGTGAGGGTCGCCACGAAAAGCAGGAAGGTGGCGGCGAGATTGACGTCCTGGGTCTTCAGCGCGCCCAGCAGCATCGGACCGGTGGTCGGCAGCGACAGCACCACCGAGACGATGACCGAGCCCGAGATGACGTCGGGCAGCAAGCCGCCGATGTCGGCGACGAACGGGTTGATGGCGTGGCGCAGCGGATACTTGATCAGCAGGCGCATCGGCGGCAGGCCCTTGGCCCGGCCGGTGATGACGTACTGCTTCTGCAGCTCGTCGAGCAGGTTGGCGCGCAGGCGCCGGATCATGCCGGCGGTGCCCGACATGCCGATCACGATGACCGGGATGATCAGGTGCTGCAGCACCGAGAGGACCTTGCCCCAGCTCAGCGGCTTCTCGATGTACTCGGGATCCATCAGGCCGCCGATCGACAGGCCGAAATAGACCTTGCCGACATAGAGCAGCACCAGGGCCAGGAGGAAGTTCGGGATCGCGAGGCCGACGAAGCCGATGAACGAGGCGACGTAGTCGCCCAGCTTGTACTGGTGCGTGGCGGCATAGACGCCGATCACGAACGAGACCACCCAGATGAAGATGATGGTCGCCGATTCCATCACCACGGTCAGCGCCAGGCGCTCGCCGATCAGGTCGGCGACCGGCACCGTGTCCTGGCAGCTCAGCCCGAAATCCCAGCGGAAGATCCCGCTGACCCAGTGCAGGTAGCGCTGCCACAGCGGCTCGTTGAGCCCGTACATCTGGCGCAGCTCGTCGGCCCGCTTCATGGCGTCGGGATCGCCGCGCGCCAGCAGCTCGTCGACTTGCGAGGTGACGCAGTCGCCGGGCGGCAGGTCGATGATGAAGTAGACGATGGCGCTGATGATGAAGAGCGTCGGAATCATCAGCAGGATGCGACGTGCGACGTAGCGGAGCATGTCAGCGGGCCTCCTCGGTTGCGAGGGCCAGTCCGGGTCGGTCGCCGGGGCCGTGCGACATGCGGACGTAGTGCCCGGGCGAGACCTCGGTCCACAGCACCTCGTTGCCGCCGGTGTCGCGGAACGGCTCCGGCCAAGCCGACGGATCCGAGGCCTTGCCTTCCATGAGCGCACCGAGGTCGAGGCGGGAATCGGGATCGGGAATCGGCACCGCCGAGAGCAGCGCCTTGGTGTAGGGGTGCAGCGGCTTCTTGAACAGCTCGCCGGCCGGCGCCAGCTCGACCAGGCGGCCGGCGCACATCACCGCAATCCGGTCGGCGATGTAATCGACGACCGCGAGGTTGTGCGAGATGAACAGGTAGGTGAGGCCGAGCTGCTTCTGCAGGTCCTTGAGCAGGTTGAGGATCTGCGCCTGGATCGAGACGTCGAGCGCCGACACCGGCTCGTCGCAGATCACCATGTCGGGCCGCAATGCGAGCGCCCGGGCGATGCCGATGCGCTGGCGCTGGCCGCCCGAGAAGGAGTGCGGATAGCGGCTGAGGTGGCGGCGATCGAGACCGACCATCTCCATCAGCTCGCTGACCATCTCGCGCCGGTAGGCGTCGTTGCCGACGCCGTGGATGACCAGCGGCTCGACCAGGATGTCGTACACCGTCATGCGCGGATTGAGCGAGCCGAACGGGTCCTGGAAGATGAACTGCAGCTTGGTGCGGAAGCGGTCGAGCTCGCGGCCCTCGAGACCCAGCACGTCGATCTTGCGACCCCAGTCGTCGAACACGATGCGGCCGGCGCCTTCGCCCGGATCGGCCGAGATGCCGCGCATCAGTATCTTGCTGAGCGTGGTCTTGCCGCAGCCCGATTCGCCGACCAGGCCCAGGCATTCGCCGCGCTGGACGTCGAAGCTGACGTCGTTGACGGCGCGCACGGTTCGCGTCGTGCCGCCGCCGAGCAGCTGCTCGAGCAAGGTGTCGGCCTTGCGGATCCGGAAGGTCTTCGAGAGATGCCGGACCTTGAGCACCGGCGCCTCGGGATTGAAGGTCTCGGTCGGCGAGGAGACGGGCTTTTCCTTGAGCAGATGGCCGGTCGCCGCGGTGATCTCGCGTATCGGCACCAGGCGCTCGCCGGGCGCCATGTCGAAGCGCGGCACGGCGTGCAGCAGGGCCTTGAGATAGGCGTGCTGCGGGTCGCGGAAGATGTCGTGCAGGTCGCCCGATTCGACCACCTTGCCGCGGTACATCACGACGACGTCGTCGGCGACGTTGGCGACCACGCCGAGATCGTGGGTGATCATCAGCAGGGCCATGCCGAGCTCGCTCTGCAGGTCCTTCATCAGGCGCAGGATCTGGGCCTGGATGGTGACGTCGAGCGCCGTCGTCGGCTCGTCGGCGATCAGCAGCGCCGGCCGGCAGACCAGCGCCATGGCGATCATGGCGCGCTGGCGCAGGCCGCCCGACAGCTCGAACGGGTAGGTCCGCAAGGCCCGCTTGGGATCGGGAAAGCCGACCATGCGCAGCATGTCGACCGTGAGCTCGTCGATCGCGGCCCGGCTGAGCTTGCGGCCGGAATGCTGGGCGGCCTCGACGATCTGGTCGCCCAGCGAGTGGATGTTGCTCAGCGTCCCGCCGCCGTGCAGCTCGACGGCCTCGCCGATCTGGTCGCCCACGGTGTGCAGGGCCGACAGCGAGGTCATCGGCTCCTGGAAGATGATCGAGATTGCGCCGCCGCGGATCGTCCGCATCACCGGCCCGGCACGGTCGAGCTTGGCGATGTCGATCGGGCTGTCGCCCGTGCGCGGATCGTCGAACAGGATCGAGCCCGAGGCGATGCGTGCCGTGCGCGGCAACAGGCCCATGATGGCCTGGCTGCACACCGACTTGCCGGATCCCGATTCGCCGACCAGCGCCAGGGTGCCGCCCTGGGGCAAGGTGAAGCTCACATGGTCGACCGCCCGCAGGACGCCTTCGTGAACCCCGAACTCGACCGTGAGATCGCGGACTTGCAGCAGATCCTTCATGCCATCTCTTCCTGACCTGCCACCGTTATGCCCATGGCCCTGAGGTTGGCGCGGGTGGCGCGGCTGAGGCCGAGGCCCACCGCGCGCGCCGCCATCGCCGCGCGCTCGACGACGTCGTGGAATCCGTCGAGCGAGGAATCGATCTTCACCGCCCGGCCGCCGACCGAGCCGACCGTGAGCTGCATCCAGCCGTCCGACCGGTCGCGCTTGGTGGAGAAGTAGCTGAGCTTGAGGCGGTCGAGCCGGCTCCATTCGACGATGCCGCCAGCCGGCCCGTCGGCGCACAGCGTGTCGGTCGCCAGCAGGTAGCGCGTGCGATGCCGCAGCAGCGTGCGCAGGAGAAACAGGGAGAAAAGGACGAGGCCGGCCAGCAGCAGCACGGCCAGCCAGGGATTGACGTCGAGAAAGAGCAGCGGCCCGGCACACAGCAGGGCGCCCGCGCCGGCGCGCAGGTAATCCGCCCATAGCGTCTCGCGCGGATAGCGGAGATCGGCCGACGTCAACCCTTTCCCTCCCCTGGCGGCTGCATCGGCGCCGCGAACAGCTCGCGCGCCGGCCGCAGCCTCAGTCCCGGCGTGTTCTGTATCATTTCGCACACGGACTCTAGGAAATCCCACGACTGCGCGTCCATCGCAAGATGATGACTGAGCAGCCCGACCGGTTCCGCACTGATCTCGCGCGCGTGGGACAGCGCCCGAACCAGTGCTGTCACTGCAACATCGACACCGACGAACCCGCGTCCTCCCTTCCAGTCGATCACGTCAACGTGCGCATTGATCTCGATCAACGCCGGCAGGCGCCGCACCCGCCGCGGCCCGAAGGTCGACAGGCCGTGATAGCCGATCTCGGGCAAGGTCGGCACGAGACCGGGCGCGATCCGGTTCCACGGCGGCACCAGCACGGGCAGCGCGCGGGCGCCGAACAGGCGCTCGAGCGCCAGCCATCCGGTGCCGAGCTCCCCCAACACCACCATGGCCGGGCGATGTGGGCCCAGCTCGCACCTCTTCTCGACCGGCGGCGCATGGTTCTGATGCCCGTAACCATGCTGCAGAATGTCGAGGTCGGGCTGGCCCGCGAGCCCCGCCGCCAGGGCCTCGGTGGCCCGGGCCGGCACGACCGCGAGGGCCAGCGGCGCGCCGACGCGGTCTCGCAGGGCGAGCAGGCGATCGAGCGCCGGATCGGTTTCGGCGGCGTCGTCGTCGCGCCACCACAGGTCGGCGACGCGGCCGGCCTCCTGCCAGCGGCGCGCCTCGTCGCGCAGGGCCGGCCAACTAGGCATTGCGGCGCTCCGCCAGCAGGCGGTGCAGCAGCGCCGCACTGGCCGGTCCGCCATCGACCTTGCAGGGGGGGAAGGTGCGCAGCGACGGGCCGGCCAGCGCGCGGCGCACGGCCGCCGCCAGGCTCTCGCCGGTCAAGGTGCCCTCGACGACCGCGACCATGCCGCGCGCCGCCAGCAGCGCCGCGCGATCGGCCTGCTCGGTCTCGCGCTCGCTCGCGAACGGCACCAGGACGGCGCGATCGGCCAGGCACAGCGTCTCCACCACGGTATTGTAGCCGGCCTGGGAGATCGACAGTCGGGCGTTATGGAGCAGCGACGTAAAGTCCTCGCGGGCCGGCTCGACGACGACCCCGTCGTCCCGGCGCAGCGCGGCGGCTGCCGCCGGCGCCAGGTTGGGACCGCACAGCAGGCGCCAGCGATCGCCGGCCAGCGGCGTCAGCGGCCGCGCCGCCAGCGCGGCCGCAAGCAGCGGGCCGCCGACCGCCCCGCCGCCCGCCGAGACGACGACTTCCCCGGCGCCCACGGTCGACAGGGCGGCGCGATCAAGATCGCGTTCGGCAACGAAGCCGGTGAAGTGGCAGAGGCCTCGGATGGCCGGCCAGCCGGCAAAGCTGGACGCGAAGGGCACGATGGCGGGATCGGCATGAACCAGCACGGCATCGTAGCCGCCGTGCAGCAGGGCGACGGTCTCGGCGACGCGATGCGGCGCGGCCCGGCGCACCACGTCGCGCACCGACGACACCAGCAGCGGCCGCGGCGTCAGGGCCTTCGCCGCTTCGATCAGCGGCAGCAGCTCGAAGCGCAGGCGCGTGCGGCCGAACGGAAACTGTTCGGTGATCACGACGTCGGGGCGCTCGCGCTCGAGCAACCCGAGCAGCAGGGCGCGTCGTCCGGCGAGAAACGCCTCGTCGAGCGGCTCGCCGTCGACTCGGCAGATGTCGCGCAGCGTCTCGTCGGCGGCCCGCACCGGCGGCAGCTGAGCAAAGCGCACGCCGGCCAGCGCCAGTCCGGCGGTCGGAGCGCCGCCCGACACCAGCAGGACGTCGAATCCACCGGCCGCCAGGGCGCGGGCCAGGGTCGCGGCGCGCCGCAAGTGGCCGATGCCCAGCAGATGCTGGACGTGCAGAAGGACGCGGGTCACGCCGCCAGCGCCACGTTGAGCCGCTCGACCCGCACCGCGCCGTCGCGCGCCACCGCGAACAGGTGGACGCAACGCCAATCGAGCTTGCTGGGCGGGCGGCCCATCATGTCCCAGCCGGTGGCCAGGGCCAGCAGGGCGCGGATCGCCGCCTTGTGCGACACCGCCACCACCGGACGGTCGAGGGCCGCGGCCCAGGCCGCGAGACGCCGCATCACGGCGCGCGGCGACTCGCCGCCGGGCGCCTCGAAGTCGAGACCCCTGCTCTCCTCGGCCAGGAACCTCGGCCCGACGCGGCGGCGCAGGTCGGCGATGCTGTAGCCCTCCCAGACGCCGAAGCTCATCTCGCGCAAGGCCGAGCAGGTGGTCACCGCCGAGGCCGGGCGCAACAGCTCGGCCGTCTGTCGGGCGCGCCGCAGCGGGCTGGACAGGCGCGGCCAGCGATCCATGGGCGGCGGCAGCCGCCAGCCGCGCGCCTCGGCCTCGCCCGACGGGCTGAGCGGCGTGTCGGTCAGGCCCTGCAGGCGGCTTTCGGCGTTCCACGCGGTGGCGGCATGACGCAGGATGGCGAACGGCACGGTCATCGCAGGCTCCTCAACGCCCCCGCGAGGGCGCGCGCCGCCACCCGGTCGTCGTGTTGCGCCAGGATGCGCGCCCGGGCGGCGCGGGCCATGTCCCTCCGCATCGCCGGATCGTCGAGCAGGCGGGCGACGGCGGCGGCGAAGGACGCGGCGTCGCCGGCCGGGGCCAGCAGGCCGCAGATCCCCTCCGCGACCACCGAGGCAACGCCTCCCGAACGCCCGGCGACGACGGGCAAGCCGGACGCCTGGGCCTCGAGAAAGGCCATGCCATAAGCCTCGTTGATGGCCGGCCACAGATAGAGGTCGGCAGACCGATAGAGTGCCGGCAGCGCCTCGTGCGGCACGGCGCCGGCGAAGCGGACGCGTGCCCCGAAAGGCGCCATCAGGCTCTCGACCTCGGGCCGTGCCGGACCGTCGCCGACCAGCAGGGCCTGCCAGGGACGGTCGCGCAGGAGGGCGAAGGCCTGTGCCAGGATCCGATAGGAATCGAGCTTGTCCCGGGGTCGCATCATGCCGACGCTGAGCAGCAGCGGCGGCCGGTTGGCCGGCCGGCCCGGCCATAAAGGCGCCGTGTCGAGAAAGGGCGGCAGGCGGACCTGGCGGGCACCCGGCCGCAGTCGCGCCTGGACGCCGGCCGTGTCGCGCGGATTGACCGTGAGCACCAGATCGGCAGCGGCCAGGGCGCGTTCGACGGCGCGATGGCCGATCCGGGTCGGTCCCTGGGCGCGCCGCGGCGCATGCGAGGCCTCGGCGATGACGTAGGGGACCCCCAGCGCCGCGGTGACCAGCGGGCCCAGCCAGTCCGGCTTGCGATAGTAGCAGTGATAGGTGAGCCAGAGGTCGAACCGCTGGGCGTGTCCCGGCGGCAGGCCGCGCCAGCGGCGAATCAGGATGGCCGCGCGGCGACGCGCCTGGCGTTCCAGCGTGAGGTGACTGGCGGGTGGCGGGATGCCGGGCGCCTCCCGGGCAACGGCCGGCATCACCACCCGGTGGCCGAGACGGTGCAACAGGCGCAGCAGGCCGCGCGCCATCTCGCGATCACCGGAAGGAGTGGGATCGTCGGGCGGCTTCAGCGGCGTGTGCAGCAGCACCCGCATGATCACTCGGCCGCGCGCGCCCCGGGCCGCGCGTCGACGCCGACCGGCTGACCGAGGGCGCCGGCAATCCAGTCGATGCCGGCATCGTAGGAAAATCGCGTGCGCAGCGCATGACCGGCTCGCTCCGCGAGGCGCAAGCGCAGCTCCGGATCGGCGGTGGCCCGCGCCAGCGCAGTCGCGAGGGCCGCCGGCGTCGCCGGTGGGACCAGCAGGCCGCTGTCGCCATCGGTCAGGAACTCGCCGATCGCCGCCGCCCGGGTCGACACGATGGCCAGGCCCTGGTGGGCCGCCTCCATCAGCACGTTCGGCAGGCCGTCCTGGTCGCCGTCGGCCGCCCGCTTGCTGGCCAGGACGAACAGGTCGGCGCGGGCCAGGGCTGCGAATACCCCGGCTTGCGGCTGACTTCCCAGCCAGTGGCAGCGATCGGCGATCCCGAGCTCCTGCGCCCTCGCCTCCAGGGTCGGGCCGAGTTCGCCGCCGCCGATGTGCTCGAACCGCCAGTGCAGCGCCGCCGGCAGGCGGGCCAGGGCCACGAGCAGATCGTCGTAGCCCTTCTTCTCGACCTTGCGGCCGACCGACAGGATGCGCACCGGATCGCCCGGGTCGCCGCCGTCGCGGCGCCCGCAGTGCGGCGCCGGCGGCGGCAAGTGCGCGACGTCCAGCCCATGGTAGATCAGCTTCAGCCGGCTCGGGTCGGGCGCCAGCGCGGCCAGCCGGTCCAGGCCGACCTGCGTGCAGGTCGTCAGCCAGGCGCAGTCGGCCAGCTTGTCGCGAATTTCCCAGTCGGCGCTGGTCCAGATGTCCTTGGCGTGCGCCGACACGCTCCACGGCAGGCCGCGCAGGGTCGCGGCGTAGCGGGCGACCGACGCCGGCGTGTGCAGGAAATGCGCGTACAGCCGCTCCACCGAGGCCGGCAGCTCCGCCGCCAGAACGAGCGCCTGGCCCCAGCGCCGAACCCGATTGGCGGTCCGGTCTCGCGCCAGGTCGGCCTGGAACTTGGCCAATGCCGCCGCATAGCCCGGCAGGCGCTCCGCCTGCCGCAACGCCGCCTGCACGCGCGCGCGGTCGTCGCGCAGGTACTCGGGCAGGTAAACGACCCGGCCGGTGACGCGCCGATGCACCGGATGGCGCGCCTCGTCGGTGGGCCGACGCAGCGACCAGATCTCGAGATCGACGCCGCGCGCCTCGAGGCCGGCGATCTCCTGGGCGATGAAGGTCTCGGAGAGCCGCGGCCAGCCCTTGACCACGACGGCGACCCGCGCGCCTTGCCGCTTCGACATGCCGGGCGAGACTCAGGTGCGGGCGCGTACCGGCGGCGACGGGGCCGGCTCGGCAGGCTTGTCGGGCGGCGTCCCGATCGCGCCGAGCGACGCCGGCCCGCGCGGCGGGTGCGCCAGCTGCTTGGCGACCAGCCGCCACACGTTGGGCAGGCCGTCGAGCAGGCCCGGCACCACCACGTCGCTGGGCAGACCCTGCTGCGGCAGGTGACGCAGCGCCGTCGCCATCGCGTGCGGATCGCGGCCCCGCTCGGCATCGAGCATCTCGACCAGGCCGACGTTGCGCGCGGCCCGGGCCCGGATGAACTGCTCCAGCCGGGGCCGTGTGCGGGGCACGATGATCGCCCGCTTGTCGAACGACAGGATCTCGCAAAAGGTGTTGTAGCCGCCCATCGCGACGACGCCCGCCGCCTGCTGCATCAACGCGCCGAGATTGTTCGTGAAGGTGAGCGTGCGGATGTTGGGCAGGCGGGCGGCGCGCTCCTTGAAGGACTCGCGCTCGGTGGTCGACATGAACGGGCCGAACACAATGACCGCGCCATAGGGAATGTGGCGGTCGGCCTCGTAGGCGGCCAGCACCCAGTCGATCAGGTCGGCGCCGTCGCCGCCGCCGCCGGCGGTGACCAGGATGTACGGGCCCTCGACCTCCTCCATCTCGTGCGGCACGTCGGTATGCAGGGGCAGGTCACGCCGAAGGTACCCCGTATAGACCATCTTGTGGCGCACCGACGGCGGCACGGCGATGCCGGTCATCGGCTTGTGGATCTGCGGCAGGCCATAGATCCAGATCTCGTCGTAGAGGTCTCGCAGGGCGGGAACGACATTCTTGCGTTGCCATTCCGCCGCCAGCGCCGCCGGCTCGTCCATGACGTCGCGCAGGCCGAGCACCAGCGGCGTGCCGCGCTCCTTCAGCATTTGCAAGGTCGGACCGATCTCGCCGCGCAGCCCCAGCGGTTCCTTGTCGGCGATGAACAGGTCGGGCCGGTAGATGTCCGCCGTGTCGCGGATGATGCGGGTACGCATTTCCAGCGTGTGCTCGACGCCGACCCTCAGGTTGGCCGAGTCGTAGTCGCCGGTCTCGATCTTGACCACGCCGGGGACCCGGACGAAATCGATGCCGGAGCGGAACTCGTAGCTGCCGATGACCGGCGAGCCAGAGATGATCAGAACCGAAACCGACTGATCGGCGGCGACGATCGCGTTCGCGATGGTCCGGCAGCGGCTGACGTGCCCCAGGCCGAAGGAGTCGTGGCTGTAGAGCAGCACACGCTTGGACCGGTTGCTCGTGGGCATCTATGCGTCCCCCTTGCCGAAGCGCATTCTGCCCCGACCGGTGAAATCATCGGCGACTATGCCACAAGCACTGCGACCTGCAAAACGCCGGGTCCGCGGCAAAATATCGAAATACTTCAACGCTTTGGTCGGATTTGGGCTAGGCTGCGGCGGCGCCGTCAGCACGGACCCTCATGGAACGAAATCTGTTTTCCTACATCTGGCGTCACAGCCGCCCCGAGCAGGTCATGATCCTGGGCCTCGTGGTGCTGGCCCAGATCTTCTACTTCATGTCGCTCACGGTCCCGAAGTCGATCGTCAACAACGGCATCCAGGGCAACGCCTTCAAGACCAGCAAGACAATTCCTTTCCTGGTCTGGGAGTTCGACCTGTCGGCGATCCTGCCGGGACGGGTGATCCGCCTGTTCGACGGCTTCCAGGTCGACCAGATGACCTATCTCGTCATCATGAGCTTCGTGTTCCTGGGTGCGGTCGTGATCAACGGCCAGTTCAAGAAGAGCATCAATACCCAGAAGGGCCGCATGGGCGAGCGCATGCTGCGCCGCCTGCGCTACGAGCTTTACGACCGGATCCTGCGCTTTCCGCCGGCTCACTTCCGCAAGGTCAAGCAGGCCGAGCTGGCGACGATGATCAAGGACGAGGTCGAGCCGCTGGGCGGATTCATCGGCGACGCCTTCGTGCAGCCGATGTTCCTCGGCGGCCAGGCGCTGACCGCCATCATCTTCATCATGATGCAGAACTGGCTGCTGAGCATCATCGTGATCGTCCTGCTGGCGGCGCAGATGGCGATCATCCCGCGCCTGCGCAAGCCGGTCCTGGTGCTCGGCCGGCAGCGCCAGATCTCGGCCCGCCAGCTCGCCGGGCGCATCGCCGAGACCGCCGATGGCGTCAACGAGATCCACGTGCACGGCGCCGCCAACTACGAGCGGGCCGACATCTCGGAACGTCTCGGCAGGATCTTCAAGATCCGCTTCGACCTCTACCAGAAGAAGTTCGTCGCCAAGTTCTGGAACAACATCCTGTCCCAGGCGACGCCCTTCGCGATCTACCTGGTGGGCGGCTACTTCGCGATCACCGGCCAGATGGACGTCGGCGCGGTGGTCGGCGTGCTGCTGGCCTACAAGGACCTGCCGTCGCCGATCAAGGAGCTGATCGACTGGGACCAGCAGCGCCAGGACGTCCAGATCAAGTACGAGCAGGTGATCGACCAGTTCCAGCCCGAAGGCATGATGCCCGAGGCGCTGCAGGCCATTCCCGACGGCCCGCCGCCGCTGCTCGGCAAGGAGATCGCGCTGGCCGGCGTCACGGTGTCCGAGGACGGCCGGGTGAAGCAGCTCGATTCGATCTCCCTGGTGCTGCCCACCACCTCGCGCCTGGCGGTGATCGGCGGCTCGAGCTCGGGCAAGGACGTTCTCGGCCACGTGCTGGCGCGGCTTGCCCTGCCGTCCGGCGGGTCGATCAAGGTCGACGGCCAGGACTTCTTCCAGCTGCCCGAGTACCTGCTGGGCGCGCGCCTGGCCTATATCGGCCAGGAAACCTACCTTTTCCCGCTGTCGGTGCGCGACAATCTGCTGTTCGGGCTCAAGATCCGGCCGGTGGCGCCGGCCACCTACGACGACGCAACGCGAGCCCTGCGCGAGGCGTTCTGGAAGGAATCGGAGCGAGCCGGCAA
This sequence comes from Reyranellaceae bacterium, assembly GCA_046349275.1. Classification (GTDB taxonomy): domain Bacteria; phylum Pseudomonadota; class Alphaproteobacteria; order Reyranellales; family Reyranellaceae; genus Reyranella. Next base: position 158,461 of record JAXMCN010000006.1, read on the forward strand.
TCCGCCGCTCGATCCCAACGCCGACTGGATCGACTACGAGCTGGCCGGCGCCACCGGCCCGGCCGACCTGCTGCCCCGCATCGTCGAGACCCTGAAGCAGGTCGAACTGGACGAGGACATCTACGGGCTCGGGCTGCGTGGCACGATCGACGCCGCCGCCCGGCCCGATCTCGCGGAAAAGATCCTGAAGGCCCGGCACACGCTGCATGGCCGCCTTCAGGATGCGGCTTACGCCGGCCTGGTCGAGCCGTTCAACGCCGACCGCTACAATCGCAACCTGTCGGTGGCCGAGAACCTGCTGTTCGGCACGCCGGTCGGCAACCAGTTCGACGGCGACAACATCGCCGCCGACCCCTACGTGCTGTCGGTGCTGCGCCAGACCGGGCTCGACCTCGAGCTGCAGCGCATGGGCCTGGCCATCGCCGAGACCATGGTCGAGCTGTTCTCCGGCCTGTCGCCCGACAATCCGCTGTTCGAGCAATACAGCTTCATCTCGGCCGACGAGCTGCCCAACGTCCGCCTGCTGCTGCAGCGCCTGGGCGGCAAGGGAATCGAAGCGGTGCCGGACGCCGAGCGGCCGCGGCTGATGACCCTGCCGTTCCGCTACATCGAGGCTCGCCACCGTCTCGGGCTGATCGACTCCGCCATGGAGGACCGGCTGCTGGCGGCCCGTCGCGCCTTCGCGGCCAACCTGCCGGCCGAGCTGCGCAGCGCCGTGGAATTCTACGACTTCGAGCGTTACAACGGCGCCGCCACCCTGCAGGACAACATCCTGTTCGGCCGCCAGGTCTACGGTCAGGCGCAGGCCGAGCAGCGCATCGGCACCTTGATCTCCGACGTCCTGAACGAGCTCGGGCTCCGCCATTCGGTGATCGAGGTCGGTCTGGACTACAATGTCGGCGTGGCCGGCAAGCGTCTGCCGGCGACGCAGCGCCAGAAGCTCGGCATCGCCCGCGCCCTGATCAAGCGGCCGCAGCTGCTGATCGTCAACGAGGCCGTCGCGGTGTTCGACGGCCGCACCCAGGATCGGATCCGCGACCACATCCTGGAGGCGGTCCGGCAGGACGGAAGAGGTGTCGTGTGGATCGCCAACCGGCCGGCGCAGGCCGAGCCGTTCGAGCAGATCGTGGTCATGCAGGGCGGCAAGATCGCCGCGCACGGCGCTCCGCAGGAGCTCGCCTCGCGCGGCGGCCTGTACGCCGAGCTGATGGCGTCGGCCTGAAGCACAGTCACGGAGAGCAACGATGAACCTCAACGAGGAAGTCGAACTTCTGAAGGGTGTGCCGATCCTGTCGAAGATCGAGCCTGCCAAGCTCAAGCTGATCGCCTTCACCAGCGAGCGCCTGAACTACGGCGAAGGCCAGGAGCTGTGCCACCAGGGCGACCCCGGCGACGCCATGTACGTCATCCTGGGCGGGGTCGCCGAGGTGCTGATCGATCGCACCGACGGCGGCCAGATCCGCGTCGCCGAGATGAAGAAGAACGATTTCTTCGGCGAGATCGCGATCCTGTGCGACGTGCCGCGAACCGCCACCATCAAGGCGACGACCCCGCTGACCACCCTGAAGATCACCAAGGACATGTTCTATCGCCTGGTTGCCGAGTTCCCGCAGATGGCCATCGAGGTCATGCGCGAGCTCGCCCATCGCGTCGACGACACCAACAAGAAGCTGCAGGCGGCGAGCGCCAAGAAGGCGTCCTAGACCCTCCATGAGCCGCCTCGACAGCTTCATCGCCCGCATGCAGGCGCAGCGCGATTGCCTGAACTTCCTCAAGCCGGCGATCGATGCGCTGCCCGGACCGCTGTTCGAGGTCGGCCTGGGCAACGGCCGCACCTACGACCATCTGCGCAGCCTGTTCGCGGGACGCGACATCTACGTGTTCGAACGCCAGGTGGCGGCCCACCCCGACTGCATTCCGCCCGACGACCGGCTGTTCCTCGGCGAGGCCCGCGAGACCCTGGCGCAGGCGGCCGCGCGGCTGGGCGGCACCGGCGCGCTGATCCACACCGACCTCGGCACCGGCGACCACGCCGGCAACATGGCCATGGCGACCTGGCTGGGGCCGGCGCTCGACCGGCTGGCGGCCAGCGGCGGCTATGTGCTCGCCAACCAGGCCCTCGACGTGGCGCGCTGGCAGCGCTTGCCCGAGCCGCCGGGCGTGCCGCGCGACCGCTACTTTCTCTATCGGGTGAGCTGAACGCTCAGCGTCCGATCAGGCGCAGCAGCACCAGCAGGACGACCGCGCCGACGACCGAGCCGAGGAAGCCGGCCGGTTCGTTCGGCCCGTAGAGGCCGAGCGCCTGACCGCCATAGGTCGCGAGCACCGCGCCGACGATGCCGATGACGATGGTGACGATGACGCCGCGCGGATTGGGTCCGGGCGTGACCAGACGCGCGAGCAGGCCGACCACCAGGCCGATCAGCAGGATTCCCAGAATATGCAGCATGCGTTGGTCTCCTAGACCTCGAAGGTCGCCATGACCGGCACGTGGTCGGACGCCTTGTCCCAGTCGCGCGCCTCGACGTCGATGCGATGGCTGCGCATCGCGCCCGCCAGGGCGGGGGTCGCCAGGATGTGGTCGAGACGCCGCCCCCGGTTGGACTTGCGCCAGTCGGCGTTGCGGTAGCTCCACCACGAATAGAGCTTCTGCTCGGCCGGCACGAAGCGCCGCGGCACGTCGATCCAGTCGAGCGAGGCCTGCAGGCGGCCGAACAGTTCGACCTCGACCGGCGTGTGCGACACGATCTTGAGGAGCTGCTTGTGGCTCCAGACGTCGTGCTCGAGCGGCGCGACGTTGAGATCGCCGACGGCGATGCGCCGCAATCCCTTGCGGGCGCTCGCCGGCGGCCGGCGGTCGGCGAACCACCCTGCCATCTCGCGGTAGAAGTCGAGCTTGTGGGCGAACTTGTCGTTCGCCGCCGGATCGGGCACGTCGCCGCCGGCCGGGATGTAGAGGTTGTCGAGCAGGATCGGATCGCCGCCGACGTCGAGGGCGACCTCGACGTGCCGGCAATCCTCCTTGCCGCAGCGATGATGCACGCCGGTCGCGGTGAACGGCACCTTCGAGAGGATGGCGACGCCGTTGTAGGCCTTCATGCCCTGGACCAGCCGGTGCGTGTAGCCCAGCCGCTCGAACGGCCGATGCGGAAACAGCTCGTCGGGACACTTGGTTTCCTGCAGGCACAGCACGTCGGGCTTGCGCAGCTTCAGGTACCGTCGGACGTTGTCGATGCGCAACCGTACCGAATTGATGTTCCAGGTGGCGATGGAGAGGCTCATCGTCCGGCACTATATCCTGAGGCCGTGGTTGCGGGAGACCCGACGATGCAGATGGATGGCGACCAGAGCGGCAACATCGAGGATCGCCGCGGCGAAAGTTTCGGCGGCGGCGGCTTCGGCGGCGGCGGCATGCCGATCCCGGTGGGCGGCGGCGGCCTGTTCAAGGGCGGGCTGGGAGTCGTCGCCTTCATCGTCATCGCGCTGATCTTCGGCGCCGACCCGCTGGCCCTGCTGAGCGGGCTGAGCGGTGGCGGCACGACCTCGGGCTACGCCCCGGGCAGCCAGGTCAGCCGTCCGGCCCGCCCGCCCGGACAGGCGGCCGACCCCGAGACCCAGTTCGTGTCGCGGGTCCTGAAGAGCACCGAAGACGTATGGAGCGGCCTGTTCGCCGACATGGGGCGCCGCTACGTCGATCCCAAGCTGGTGCTGTATCGCGACGCCACGCGCACCGACTGCGGCGTCGGCCAGTCGGCGATGGGACCGTTCTATTGTCCGGCCGACCAGCGGGTCTATCTCGACCTGTCGTTCTTCGACGATCTGGCGCGGCGCTTTCACGCCCCCGGCCAGTTCCCGCAGGCCTACGTCATCGCCCACGAGATCGGCCACCACGTCCAGAACCAGCTCGGCATCACCGCCAAGGTCGAGCAGATGCGCGAGCGCATGAGCAAGCGCGACGCCAATGCGCTGTCGGTGCGCCTGGAGCTGCAGGCCGACTGCTTCGCGGGGGTGTGGGCCAACCGGGCCGACGCCCAGCGCGGCGGTCGCATGATCGACGACGGCGACGTCGAGCAGGCACTGGCCGCCGCCTCGGCGATCGGCGACGACCGCCTGCAGCGCCAGGCCCAGGGACGCGTCGTCCCCGACAGCTTCACGCATGGCTCGAGTGCCCAGCGCATGCGGTGGTTCAGGATCGGCCTGGACAGCGGCGATCCCCGGAAGTGCGATACCTTCCGGGCCCAGCAGCTCTAGAGGAGCAGCCCTAGACGAGCGTGAAGGTCACCGTGCCGCAGCCGTCGACGAAGCCGTGCAGGGTGTCGCCCTTGACCACCGCGGCGACGCCTTCCGGCGTGCCGGTGTAGATCAGGTCGCCGGCCGCCAGCGCGACCAGGCCCGACAGGTAGGAGATGGTCTCCGGCACGCTCCAGATCAGGGCGTTGAGATCCGACTTCTGCCGGGTCTTGCCGTTGACGTCGAGCTGGATGGTCCCCTTGGCGGGATGGCCTATGCGCGACGCCGGATAGATCTCGCCGATCGGCGCCGACTGGTCGAAGCCCTTGCCCATGTCCCACGGGCGGCCCATGTCCTTGGCTTGGTTCTGCAGGTCGCGCCGGGTCATGTCGAGGCCGACGCCGTAGCCGAAGACGTGGTCCAGCGCCTTGTCGACCGGGATGTCGGATCCGCCCGACTTCATGGCGACCACCAGCTCCATCTCGTGATGCAGGTTCTTGGTGGCGGAGGGATAGGCGACCTTGGCCGGGTTCTTCGGATCGGCGCAGATCACGATGGCGTCGGCCGGCTTGGTGAAGAAGAACGGCGGCTCGCGGTCGGGATCGTGGCCCATCTCGCGGGCGTGCGCCGCATAGTTGCGGCCGACGCAGAAGATGCGCCGCACCGGGAAGAGATCCGACGTGCCATTGACCGGCACCCCGACGGTGGCGGGCGGCGTTACGACATAACCCATCGCTTTGACCTCCAAGAGCGCGCCTTTATGAAGGGCAGGGGAGTTTCATGCAATGTCGGACACGGACGTTCTGGAGGTGCAGGCGGACTCGCCGGACGCCGCCCTGGCCTGGGCCACCCTGGGCGGCCGGCGATGGCGTTGCGCGATCGGCGCCGGCGGCATCCGCGAGGACAAGGTCGAGGGCGATGGCGCCACCCCCGCCGGCAGCTATCCGCTGCGCCGCATCCTGTTCCGCAACGACCGGCTGGTGCTGCCGCCGGTACGGCTGCCCAGCCGCCCGATCGGCGAGCAGGACGGCTGGTGCGACGACCCGCATTCGCCGTCCTACAACCGTCTGGTCCGCGTGCCCAACGACTGGAGCCACGAGCTTCTGTGGCGCGAGGACGGGCTGTACGACCTGATCGTCGTCGTCGGCTACAACGACGATCCGCCGGAAGGCGAATGGGGCAGCGCCATCTTCCTGCACGTGGCGCGTCCCGACTATGCCGCGACCCGCGGCTGCGTCGCCTTCGCGCGGGAGGACCTGCTCGAGCTGGTCGCCTTGATCGGACCCGGCACGACCCTGCGAATCCTGTCGGACTCGGCCGCCATGGCCGCGGACGACCGGCCGGCCGGCGACGACGACATGAAGCTGTTCGAGGACTTCGACGAGCGCGACTGGTAGCTCAGCCGACGATTTACTCAGCCCACCAGGCGACCGATCGTGCGCGCCGTGTAGTCGACCAGCGGAATGATGCGGGCGTAGTTCAGCCGCATCGGCCCGATGACGCCGATGGCGCCCAGGATCCGCTCCTGGGAATCGCGGAACGGCGCCACCACCATCGAGCAGCCAGTGTTGGAGAACAGCGGGTTGTCGGAGCCGATGAAGATCTGCACGCCGCTCGCCACGTTGGCCAGCTCGAGCAGGCGCACGAAGCTCTCGCCGCGCTCCAGGGCGTCGAACAGCCCGCGCACGCGCTCGAGATCCTCGATCGCCGTGATGTCCTCGAGCAGCCGGGCCTGGCCGCGCACGATCAGGGCGCTGCCCGGCTCGCCGGCCCACGTCGCCAGGCCCGATTCGATGACCCGGGCCGTCAGCTCGTTCAGCTCGGCCCGCTTCTGCTTCAGGTCGTCCAGGATCAGCCGCCGGGCTTCCTCGAGGGTGCGTCCGATCAGCCGGGCGTTGAGGTAGTTGGTGGCCTCGACCAATGCCGAGGCCGGCATGCCGATCGGGACGTCGATCAGCCGGTTCTCGACATGCCCGGCCTGGGTCACGGTCACGACCAGCGCCCGGCCGGGCCCGAGATTGACGAACTCGATGTGCTTCAGCGGCTGCTCGGTCTTGGGGGCGAGCACCATGCCGGCACAGCGCGACAGCCCCGACAGCAGGGTGGTCGCCTGCTCCAGCGCCTCGGTGACGCTGCGGCCGACCGCGGCGCAGCGCGCCTCGATGCTTTCGCGCTCCTCCTCCGAGATGTTGCCGACCTCGAGCAGGCCGTTGACGAACAGCCGCAGTCCGGCATCGGTCGGCAGCCGGCCGGCCGAGGTGTGCGGCGCGTAGAGCAGGCCGAGATCCTGCAGATCGGCCATGATGTTGCGAATGGTGGCCGGCGACAGCGATTCGGTCAGCCGCCGGGTCAGCGCCCGCGAGCCGACCGGCTCGCCGGTCTCGACATAGCCCTCGACCACCAGCCGCAGGACCTCGCGGGCGCGCTCGTTGAGCTCCGCCACGGAGGCTGCTGGTCGGGCGCCGGACGCGACCTCGACTCGGGCCGCACCGGATGCCCCAAAACGATGGATCGCCATGAGAAAAAATGTAGGTAGAACGGGGCCACCGGTCAACGCACCCGCTTTGCCCGTGGATTCGGCCCGGCGGCGGCGCTACACCCACCGCCCGTTGCTCGCCACCATTCAGGAGTTCCCATGCGGCCGTCCGGACGTGCGCCCGACCAGCTTCGCCCCGTGTCGCTCGAACCGGGCTTCTCCCGCCACGCCGAAGGCTCCTGCCTGGTGAAATTCGGCGACACGCACGTGCTGTGCACCGCCTCGGTCGACGAGCGCGTGCCGCCGTGGATGCGCAATTCCGGGCGCGGCTGGGTCACGGCCGAGTACGGCATGCTGCCGCGCTCGACCCATACCCGCACCGACCGCGAGGCGGCGCGCGGCCGCCAGTCGGGCCGCACCCAGGAGATCCAGCGCCTGATCGGACGCGCCCTGCGCGCCGTGGTCAGCCTGCCGGCGATGGGCGAGCGCCAGATCAACATCGACTGCGACGTGCTGCAGGCCGATGGCGGCACGCGCACGGCCAGCATCACCGGCGCCTGGGTGGCCCTGCATTTCGCCTTCGAGCGCCTGATCAAGGAAGGCAAGCTGGCCGCCAATCCGATGACCGGGCAGGTGGCCGCCGTGTCGTGCGGCCTGTGGCAGGGCACGCCCGTGCTCGACCTCGACTATCCCGAGGATTCCAAGGCGCAGGCCGACGCCAACTTCGTGCTGACCGGCGACGGCGGCATCGTCGAGGTCCAGGGCACGGCCGAGGAAAAGCCCTTCAGCGAGCCCGAGTTCATGATCTTGCTGGGCCTGGCCAAGAAGGGCATCGGCGAGCTCACGCGCCTGCAGCGCCTGGCCATCGGCAAGGCCTGATGCCCCGGCGCTTCGAGGCGCCTCGGCTGCTGGTGGCGACCCACAATCGAGGCAAGGCAGGCGAGATCCGCGCCATGCTGGCGCCGCTCGGCATCGAGATCGTGTCGGCCGCCGATCTCGGCCTCGCCGCCCCGGAGGAAACAGGCACGACCTTCGAGGCCAACGCCACCCTGAAGGCGCTGGCGGCGATGCGGGCGAGCGGGCTGCCGGCCCTGGCCGACGATTCCGGACTCTGCGTCGCGGCGCTCGACGGCGCGCCCGGGGTCTACACGGCCGACTGGGAAGGCCCGACCCGCGACGCCATGGTCGGCATGCAGCGTATCCAGGACGAGCTCGCGCGGCGTCGCGTGCCCGACACCGATGCCGACCGGGCCGCGACCTTTCATTGCGTCCTGGCGCTGGCCTGGCCCGACGGACATTGCGAAACGGTGCACGGCACCTTGCCGGGGCGCATCGTCTGGCCGCCGCGCGGCAGCGGCGGCCATGGCTACGATCCCTGCTTCCAGCCGCACGGCGAGCAGCGCACCTGCGCCGAGATGACCGACGCCGAGAAGAACGCGATCAGCCACCGCGGCCGGGCCTTCCGACAGCTCGTCGAGGCCTGCTTCCGGTGACGGCCGGCAGCGCCCCTCCCCTGGGCGTCTACGTGCACTGGCCGTTCTGCCGCTCCAAGTGTCCCTATTGCGACTTCAACTCGCATGTTTCCCAGGCGGTCGACCACGAGCGCTGGCGTCGGGCCTTGCTCGCCGAGCTCGAGCACGCGGCCGGCGAAGCGCCCGACGGGCGGGTCGAGACGATCTTCTTCGGGGGCGGTACGCCGTCGCTGATGGATCCCGGCACGGCCGCCGCCGTGATCGAGCGGGTCAAGACGCTGTGGCCCGCGGCGCCGGATCTCGAGATCACCCTGGAGGCCAATCCGACCTCCGTGGAGGCGGCTCGCTTCGCCGTCCTGGCCGAGGCCGGCGTCAACCGCCTGTCGCTCGGCATCCAGGCGCTCGATGCCGCCAGCCTGGCGTTCCTCGGCCGCGAGCACTCCGCGGACGAGGCGCTGGCCGCGCTCGAGACCGCTCGACGGCACTTCGCGCGCTACTCCTTCGACCTGATCTATGCCCGCCCCGGGCAGACGGTGCAGGCCTGGAGCGACGAGCTCGAGCGCGCCGTCGCCCTCGCCGGCGACCACCTGTCGCTCTATCAGCTGACCATCGAGCGCGGCACCCGCTTCTTCACGGACCATGCGCGCGGCGCCTTCGCGCTGCCCGACGAGGAGGTCGCCTCCGACCTGTACGAGCTGACCCAGGCGCGTCTGGCGGCGGCCGGCCTGCCGGCCTACGAGATTTCCAACCATGCCCGGCCGGGGAGTGAATGCCGCCACAATTTGATCTATTGGCGGTACCAGGATTACGTCGGCATCGGGCCGGGCGCCCATGGCCGGGTCAGGGACGGCGCGGGCAAGCGGGCGACCCGTCGCGCGAGCGGGCCGCAGGCCTGGCTGGATGTGGTGGAACGGCGGGGCCACGGTACGGTGGAGGAGGTCGCCATCGTCGGGAGCGACCTGCGCGAGGAGGCGTTGATGGTGGGCTTGAGGCTGGCGGAAGGGATCGATCGCGCCGCGTTCGCCGCCGCGACCGGGCTCGATCCGGTGGCCGCCCTCGATGCCGCCCGCCTGGAACCGCTGATCGCCGCCGGCTTCCTCGATGTCGACGACCGTCGCCTGCGGGCGACTCCGGCCGGCCGCCAGAGGCTCAACGCGTTGCTCGAGCGCCTGCTGGCATGAGGCGCCTGATCGGCCTCGCGATGGCGCTGCTGGTCGCGACGAGCGCCTCGGCGCAGCAGGCGCCGCCGCAGCGTCCGGCCGCGAAGCCGGCGCCGGCGCCGGCCAAACCGGCGCCAGTACCGGCCAAGCCGGCCCCGAAGTCGCCCTTCGCCCCGCCGGCCTTCAAGATCACCGTGGCCACGGAGGGCGCCTACCCGCCGTTCAACTATCTCGACCGCAAGGGCCTGCCGGCGGGCTTCGAGATGGAACTCGCCCAGGAAGCCTGTCAGCGCATCAAGGCGGAATGCGAGTTCGGTGCGTACAAGTGGGACGAGCTGGTGCCCGGCCTGCTCGACAAGAAGTTCGACGTCGTCATGTCGTCGCTCGAGGTGACGCCGGAGCGGCGCAAGCGGCTGGGCATGTCACGTCGCTACTATCTTTCGCCCGGTGCGTTCATCGCCGCCAAGGGGGCTCCGTTCGACGGACCGCCGTCGCTCCTGCGCAACAAGCGGATCGGCGTGCAGCGCGATTCGACTCACGCCGACTGGGTCGACAAGAGCTTCCGACGGTCGGCCCAGATCAAGCGCTACGCCTCGGTCGACGAGGCGCTGCAGGCGCTCGCGCGCGACGAGGTCGATGCGGTGTTCGCCGACAAGGCCAAGCTGTGGCTGTGGAGCCAGAAGCCGGACGGCAAGTGCTGCGAGATCGTCGGCCAGGACATCAAGGACAACCAGACCTTGGGTCTCGGCGTCTCGGCCGGGCTGCGCCGCGAGGACGTGAAGCTGCGCGATGCGCTCAACAAGGCCTTCGCCGACATGATCGCCGACGGCACCTACCGGAAGATCAACGAAAAGTACTTCCCGTTTGCGCTCAATTGAGCCGGCCGGTCAGTGCAGGGCGCGGTCGCGCGACACGTAGTGGCCGCGCTTCAGCTCCTTGAAGAAATGCGGCACCTGAGGGTGCGACACCGGCTTGCCGGTGTCGTCCGGCAGCAGGTTCTGCTCCGACACGTAGGCGACGTAGGTGGTCTGCGCGTTCTCGGCCAGCAGGTGATAGAACGGCTGGTCGCGGCGTGGCCGCACTTCCTCGGGGATAGAGGCAAGCCACTCCTCGGTGTTCGAGAACACCGGATCGACATCGAAGATCACGCCCCTGAACGGATAGATCCGGTGCTTGACCACCTGGCCGATCGAAAACTTCGCCTTGCGCATCGGGGGCTGGGCGAGGGCCGCGTGGGGAGCTTGGTTCTCGAGATCCATGATGAAAGTATTACCCTGAATGGGGCGTCAGGCAACGCGTCCGGTCCAGTTTGGGCGCCAACCCGTACAAATACGGCGGCGATCGCGCGCAACAATACTGCTCGCCGGCGGGCCCCGCATCGGTTGACGGACAGCGCGGAGCCGTGGACTCTGTCGCCTTCTATCGTGGATTGTCCCTTTGGCCGCTGGTCTCAAAGTACGGTTTTGGGGGGTACGAGGCTCGATCTCGTGCTCTGGAGCCGAGTATGCCCGTTATGGCGGGAACACGTCCTGCCTGGAAGTGACCGGCGGCGGTCGCCGGCTGATCTTCGACGCCGGGACCGGCATCCGGCCGCTCGGGCTCGAGCTGTCGCGCCAGCCGAAGGTCGATATCGACATCTACTTCACGCACACGCATCTCGATCACATTTCCGGCCTGACCTTCTTCTCTCCGCTGTTCGGAGGGGACAATTCGGTGCGCTTGTGGGCCGGGCACCTCGAGCCGCCCTACCGGTTGAAGCAGGTGGTCAGCAAGCTGATGCAGGCGCCGCTCTACCCGGTCTCGATGGAAGTCTTCCAGGCCCGCGTCGAGTTCCGCGAATTCCAGAGCGGCGACGACCTCTCCTGCGGTGACATGACGATGCGCACAGCGCCGCTCAATCATCCCAACGGGGCAACCGGCTACCGCGTCTCGTTCGGCGGCAAGTCGATCTGCTACATCACGGACACCGAGCATCGCGGCGGCGACCCCGACCCGACCATCGTGGAGCTGTGCCGCGACGCCGACATCATGATCTATGATTCGAGCTACACCGACGCGGAGTATCCGCGCTATCGCGGCTGGGGCCATTCGACATGGCAGGAAGGGGTACGCGTGGCCGACGCGGCGGGCGTCGGCACGCTCGTGATCTTCCATCACGACCCCAGTCACGACGACGCCTTCATGGACGGCATCGCCCGCGATGCCGCCGTGGCGCGTCCGGGAACGACGCCCAATGGCCTGCCGCGTGCGCTGGTCGCGCACGAAGGGCTCACGCTCAGCCCGTGAGTCGTCGACCATGAGTCCTCCGACGCTGCGCGGCCGTTGGCGCCGCCTCAAGCTCGGCCTGCCGACCGTGCTCGGGCTGCGGCCGCGCGGCTGGTTCATTCCCCATCGCTATGCGCCGCTGTTGCCGCCGCCCGGGTCGCAGCCGCCCTACCCGGCGATCGAGCGGCTCTTCGAAGCCAACGAGCCGGCCTTCCTGTCGGTCCTCGACGCCGTGGACGCGCATGCCGCCGGTCTCGAAGCGGCCCGAAGCCTCCTCGAGCAATCCTGGTTTCCTTCGCTCGATGCCGCGGTCGCCTACGCGATCATGCGCGAGCGCAAGCCGCAGCACGTCGTCGAGGTCGGCTCGGGCCATTCCACGCGCATCCTGTCGCGCGCTCTGGGCGGGCTCGGCGAGATCGTCGCCATCGATCCGGCGCCCCGGGCCGACATCGTCGACCTTCCCGGCGTCCGCATGATCTCGTCGACCCTGCAGGCGACGCCGATCTCGACCTTCTCTGTGCTGAAGGCCGGCGACGCGCTGTTCATCGATTCCAGCCACATCCTCATGCCGGGCAGCGACGTCGACATCCTGCTCAATCGGGTGCTGCCGACCCTGCCGCCCGGCGTGCTGGTGCACATCCACGACGTCTTCCTGCCGTTCGACTACCCGACGGCCTGGGGCTGGCGGGCTTACAACGAGCAGCAGGGTCTGGTGCCGTTGCTGGTCGGCGGCGGCTACCGACCGCTGTTCTCGAGCATCTGGGCGGAACGCCGCCTGAGCGATCGGCTGGCCCGCTCGGTCGTTGCCCGCCTGCCGCGCCCGCCAGACGCCATCGCCGCCAGCCTGTGGCTGGAGAAGCAGGGGTGATCGGCCGATTGCGGCAGTGGATCTTCGGGAGCGGCGGCGCGGAAAACCTCCCGGACCGGGTCCGCGACGCCATTCGTCAGCAGCAGGCCGAGAGCGAGATCCTGATCGGCTGGGCGCAGCTGGTCCTGGTGCTTCTGCTTGCCGTCGCCTACGAGACGACGACCATGGCCGGCGGCGTCGTGCAGGAGGACTACTCGTTCGACGACGAAGTCTTCCTTCTCTACGGGGCGTTCGCGACGATCCGGCTGGTCCTCGCCTACCGCCGGCGGCTGCCGGCCTGGTTCCTCTACGTTTCCGCCCTGGTGGACGTCGCCCTGCTGATGGGGCTCGTGTACTTCCTGCACTACAAGTACGCGCAGCCCGCGGTGTTCTACCTGAAGGCGCCTCTTCTTCTTTACGTCTTCCTGCTGATCGCCCTGCGCACCCTGCGCTTCGAGGCCCGGTTCGTCCTGGTGACCGGGTTCGCGGCCGCCGCCGCCTGGATCTGGCTGGTCTACTATGCCCTCAGCGGCGAAGGGGGCCCGCCCAACCGCACCGGCGACTTCGTCGAGTACATGACGTCCAACGCCTTCCTGGTGCAGGCCGAGGCCGAGAAGCTGTTCGCCATCGTGTTGACGACGCTGGTGATGGCGATCGCCATCGCGCGCGCCCGCCGCCTGCTGGTGCGATCGGTCGCCGAAGGCGTCGCCGCCCGCGACCTGTCGCGATTCTTCGACCCCGGAGTGGCGGCGCGCATCCGGGGCGCCGCGATGTCGATCCGCGCCGGCGAGGGCGAGTTGCGGGACGTCGCGATCCTGACCGTTGACCTGCGCGGCTTCACCACGCTGTCGACGACACTGGCGCCCGACCAGGTGATGAAGGTCCTGCAGGACTACCAGTCGCGCGTCTGTCCGTTGATCGCCGGCCACGGCGGCAGCATCGACAAGTTCCTGGGTGACGGAATCCTGGCCTCGTTCGGGGCCGTCGTTCCTTCCGCCACCGCCGCTGCCGACGCGCTGCGCGCCGCCGACGCCGTGATCGGCGCAGTCGCCGGCTGGGCCGACGATCGCCGGAAGCTCGGGCAGAAACCGCTCGAAGTCGGACTGGCGATCGCCTCCGGCCGGGTCGTCTTCGGCGCGGTCGGCGATGCCGAGCGCCTCGAGTTCACCGTCATCGGCGAAGCAGTCAACCTGGCCGCCAAGCTCGAGAAGCACAACAAGCAGGAAAGGACGCAGGCGGTGGTCGACGGCGCGACGTACGACCTCGCCTGTCAGCAAGGCTACAAGCCACCGCGCGAGCGCGAGCGCCGGATGGGCCGCGCCGTCGCGGGGGTCGCGGCGCCGATGGACATCGTCGTCCTGGCGTGACCGGCCGCCCCGACCGCTACCCCCTCACCTTGCCCTTTCTCCCTTTGCAGCCTATGTACTTTGAGGTGAGGTAGGGTTGGCGGAGCGCCATCGTGGGTAACAACTACGACATAATCCTGATCGGCTTGGTCGCGGTCTTCCTGATCCTGCGGCTGCGTTCCGTGCTGGGCAAGCGGACCGGCAACGAACGGCCACCGGCTCGCGATCCCTTCACGCCTCCTTCGCCGCCGCCGGCGCGCCGCGGCGAACCGCCTGCCGCCCCGTCCGGCAACGACAACATTCTGCCGCTTCCCAGCGCCAATCCGCCGGCGCGTCCGCCGTTGGCGACGGCCGGACCCGGCGGCATCCGGGCGACCGTGCTGCCGGGCGCGACGGCCGGCGTCGCCGCGATTCGGGCGGTCGATCCCGCGTTCGAGCCCGGCGGGTTCACCGGCGGCGCGAGAGCGGCCTTCACGACCATCGTCGAAGCGTTCGCCAAGGGCGATCTGGCCGAGCTGCGGCCGCTGCTCGATGGCGCGACCTACGCGAGCTTCGAAGGTGCCATTCGCGGCCGCGCGGAGCGGCGCGAGAAGGCCGAGACCACGATGATCGGCTTCGAGGCGTCCGACATCGCGGCCGCCGAGCTGCTGGGCAGCGATGCGATCGTGACGGTCCGCTTCGTGAGCGAGCAGATCAACACCGTGCGCAATGCCGAAGGGCAGATCGTCGACGGCAACCCCAACGAGGTTCAGAAGGTCGTCGACCTGTGGACCTTCCGGCGCGACACCAAGTCGAACGACCCCAATTGGCTGCTCATCAAGACTGAAAGCGAAGGCTGACGGAGTGGCCTTGCCGGGCATGCGCTGGACGGCCTCCGCCAGTGCAGCGGCGTGGCTCGCGGTTGCCGGCCTGTTGTCGGCTTGCGCCGGCAGCGGCGGCTCCAAGGAGCCGCGCGTCGCGATGGCGCCGATCTCCTTCAACGAGATTGCCGGCTGGGGCGCCGACAGGCAGAGCGAAGCCCTGGCGGCGTTCCGCCGCTCGTGCCCGCGGCTGGGCAGCGGACCCGACACGAAGATCGTCACGGACGGCGGCAGCAAGACCATCGCGAATACCGAATGGCAGCGGATTTGCGTTGCTGCCGAAGGCGTGACCGCCGGCGACGACCGCGCCGCCCGCAGTTTCTTCGAGGACAATTTCCGGCCGCTCATCGTCCAGGCGCCCGGCAAGTTCACCGGCTACTTCGAGCCGGAAATGCGCGGCAGCCGCGTTCCTTCGCGGCTGTTCACGGTGCCGGTCTATCGGCGGCCGCCGGACCTCACGGACCAGCCCTATTTCACCCGGGCCGAGATCGAGCAGGGCGCGCTCAAGGGCAAGGGCCTGGAAATCGCCTGGGTGCAGGACCCCGTCGCCCTGTTCGAGGTCCAGGTCCAGGGCAGCGGCCGCATCAACCTGGCCGAGGGCGGCATCCTCACCCTGTCATTCGATGGCTCCAACAACCGCACCTACACGGCGATCGGCGCCGTGCTGGTCGAGATGGGCGTGATGCGCAAGGAGGAGGCGACCTGGCCCGCCATTCGCGACTGGCTGAAGCGCAATCCCCAGCAGGCGCGCGAGATCATGCGCAAGAACGAGCGCTACATCTTCTTCAAGGACAGCAAGGGGTCGAGCGTCAGCGGTTCCGAGGGCGTCGCCCTGACCGCCCAGCGCAGCCTGGCCGTCGACCTCACCTTCACACCCTACGGGACGCCGATCTGGATCGACACGGGCCGACCGGTCGTGGGCAAGCCCGGCGTCAACGAGCCGTATCGCCGACTGACCGTTGCCCAGGACTCCGGCGCGGCCATCCAGGGTCCGGCGCGCGGCGACGTGTTCTTCGGAGGCGGCGCCCAGGCCGCGGAATGGGCCGGCCGCATGAACAGCGACGGTCGCGCCATCGTCCTGGTTCCCAACAGGAACTGAGCGCCCCGGGCGCGGCGAGCCGGGCGTTTGGTTGCACCGGCTTTTGCCCGCTGCCAATCTGCTCTCGTGATTCAGCCCAAGTCCAGTTCTCCCCCGCCGCGACGCGTTGCGTTGTTCGTGACTTGCCTCGTCGACCTCTTCCGGCCGTCCGTCGGCTTCGCCGCGGTCAAGCTGCTGGAAGAGGCCGGCTGCACGGTCGAGGTGCCATCGCTCCAAGTCTGCTGCGGTCAGCCGGCCTACAATTCGGGAGATCGCGCCACCGCCCGGGCCATCGCGCAGGACGTCATCGCGGCGTTCGACGGGTTCGAGGCCGTCGTGGTGCCGTCGGGCTCGTGCGGCGGCATGCTCAGCCACCACTATCCGGGATTGTTCGACGATCCCGGGATGCGGGCGCGGGCCCAGTCCCTGGCCGATCGCACGTTCGAGCTCACGAGCTTTCTGGTCGACGTGCTGGGCGTGTCGGCCGTCGCGACGCGGTTCGACGGCGCCGTGACCTATCACGACTCGTGCTCGGGCCTGCGCGAGCTCGGGATCAAGCAGCAACCCCGGCAGCTCCTGGCCAGCGTCGCCGGGCTGACGGTGCGCGAGATGAAGACCCCGGAAGTTTGCTGCGGCTTCGGCGGGACGTTCTGCGTCAAGTATCCTGAAATCTCCAATGCGATGGTCTCCGAGAAGGCCGCCGACATCGCGGCGACGGGCGCCGATACGATCCTGGCCGGCGATCTCGGCTGCCTGTTGAACATGGCCGGCAAGCTGCAGCGCGAGGGACGGAACGTGCGCGTGCGACATGTCGCGGAAGTCCTCGCCGGAATGGCCGATCGGCCCGCGATCGGCGAGCCCGAGGGGAGGTCGCGCTGATGCAATCGACCGCCCATGCCTTCAAGCAGAACGTCGGGACGGCGCTCGCCGATCCCAATCTTCAGGATTCACTGGCCAAGCTGAAGACGGGCTTCTCGGAGCGCCGGCGCCAGGCCGCCGAGCGGCTGCCCGAGTTCGAGGCGCTGCGCGACCGTGCCCGCGACATCAAGAACCACGCGCTGGCCAACCTCGACTTCTACCTGGAGGAGTTCGAGCGCAAGGTCCTGGCGCTGGGCGGCCACGTGCACTGGGCGCCGACGGCCGACGATGCCCGCCGCATCATCGCCGATCTGTGCCGCAGCGTCGGTGCCCGCACCGTCGCCAAGTCGAAGTCGATGGTCGCCGAGGAGATCGCGCTGAACGATCATCTCGAATCACTCGGGATCGCGCCGATCGAGACGGATCTCGGCGAATACATCATCCAGCTGCGCCACGAGCCGCCGAGCCACATCATCGCGCCGGCCGTTCACCTGACCAAGGACCAGGTCTCCGACACGTTCCTGGAACACCACAGCAGGCTCGGCTTCACGCGGCGCCTGACCGAACGCAACGACCTGGTGGCGGAAGCTCGCCACGTCCTGCGCCAGAAGTTCCTCGATGCCGACGTCGGCCTCACCGGGGCGAATTTCCTCGTGGCCGAGACCGGATCGTCCATGCTGGTGACGAACGAGGGCAACGCCGACCTGTCCAACACCCTGCCCCGCATGCACATCGTGCTGGCGAGCATCGAGAAGGTCATCCCCACGCTCGAGGACGCGGCGGTGCTGTTGCGGGTCCTGGCGCGCTCCGCGACCGGGCAGGAATCCTCGTCCTACACCACGCTCAACACCGGTCCGCGGCGGCCCGGCGATCTCGACGGACCCGAGCAGTATCATGTCGTGCTGCTGGACAACGGGCGGTCGTCGGTGCTCGGCACGGAGATGCAGGACATGCTGCGCTGCATCCGATGCGGCGCCTGCATGAACCACTGCCCCGTCTACGGAGCGATCGGCGGGCATGCCTACGGCTGGGTCTATCCTGGACCGATCGGCGCGGTGCTCACGCCGCAGCTGATCGGCGTCGAGGAGGCCGGCAACCTGCCCAACGCCTCGACCTTCTGCGGCCGCTGCGAGAGCGTTTGCCCGGTTCGAATACCCCTGCCCGGCCTGATGCGGCACTGGCGCGAGCGCGAGTTCGAACGCCACCTGACGCCGCGTCCGGCGCGCCAGGGGCTCGCCTTCTGGTCGTACGTCGCCCGCCGCCCGCGGCTCTATCGCCGCCTGACCGGGCTGGCCAACCGTGTGCTGGCGCTGCTCGGCCGCGCCGAGGGGCGCTATCGGCGGCTGCCTCTGGCGAGCGGCTGGACCCGGTTTCGCGACTTTCCGGCGCCCGAGCCCGGCGGCACCTTCCATGCCCGATGGGACCGGCGCCGATGAGCGGCGAGACCGACAACGCGGCGAACCGTGCCGCGGTTCTGGGGTCGCTACGGCGATCGCTGCGCCGCGGCGCGCTGGCCAGCGAGGCCTTGTCGGCCGTGACGGCGCGGCTGGACGACCCGCCGCGAGGGCCCGCGGTTGCCCGAGCGGCCCGCCCGCCGGCGGAGCAGGTCGATCTCTTCTGCCAGTGGGCGGAGACCAATAACGCCACCGTCGCCAGGGTGAGCGCGGACGAGGTCCCGGCCGAGGTCGTGGCCTACCTGGTGCGCAACAATCTGCCGGCCCAGGCGGCGATCGCACCGGGCCTCTCGCGGACGGCTTACGACTGGGCGAGCCAGAAGATGCTGAGCCTGCGCGCCGGGCGCGCCGAAGCGAGCGATCAAGTGGCGATCACCGGAGCCTTCGCCGGCATTGCCGAGACCGGCACCTTGGTCATGGTCTCGGGGCCGGATCATCCGGTCACCCTCAACCTCCTGCCGGACACCCACATCGTCGTGCTTCGCGAACGGGATGTGCTGGGCGGCTACGAGGACGTCTGGGGGCGACTGCGGGAGCGCTATGGCAAGAACACCCTGCCGCGCACCGTGAACACCATCACCGGCCCGTCCCGCACCGGCGACATCGAGCAGACCATCGAGCTCGGGGCGCACGGGCCGCGGCGCATGCACATCCTGGTGGTGCGCGACTGAAGCAGCGGTAGCGCCTGTGGCCCTGCTCAAGGGGCACCGAGGCCGACATCGATCATCGCACAAATGAAAAGAGCGGGCTTTCGCCCGCTCTTTCCTGTTCCGGTCGGACTGCGACTAGAAGCGCAGATCCATGCCCAGCATGACCGCCCAGGACGTGCCCGAGACGGCGTTCGACGGGCCCGAGGCGTTGTACATCTGCCAGCCACCGACCAGCTTGATGCCCGGTCCGAGCGCGTAGTTGGCGCCAACTTCCCACTTGTTCACCGACTCGACGCCGAACTTGCCCTGGGTCGAGGCGTTGTTGCTGAACCACGTGCTGTTGTTCGTGAACGGGTTGCCGCTCGCGTTCTGCCAGCTCAGGGTCTGGGCGTTGGTGCCCGAGGCAATGTTCGTCACGCTCGACGAGCCGTTGCCGTTGTTGTTGTAGAAGCCGGCCCACATGAAGGACATCTGCCAGGGACCGGTCTCGTACATGATACCAGCGGTGTAGAACCAGGTATCGTTGCTCTGACCGGTGTAGTAGTTGCCGCCCAGGCCGTTGTTGTCCCAGCCGACCGCGCCACCGACGGTGAACCCGGCGTAGCCGAACTGCGCACCCGCGACCCACTGCTTCCACGAGCTCAGGTTCGAGCCGGTGATGTAGTTGGACGGGCTCGCCACGCCGACGCCGCTGATCGGCACGTAGCCGGGAACGAACGAGGCATAGGCGAAGGCGCCATACAGGGCGACCGTGAAGTCACCGAACTTGTTCAGGTAGTTCGCGCCGATGTCGAACAGGTCCTGCCAAGTGTAGTTGGCGGTGATGCAGTTGTTGGGGTTGACGGCGTTGTTGTAGCCGCAGACGCCGGCGGGGTTGCCGCCGAGGCCGTTCTGGATGCCCGAGCTGCCGTAGTTGCCGGAGGTCTGGTTCAGGCTGGGAGCGTAGCCCATACCGATCTGCAGGCCGGCGAAGCGCGGGGTGAAGTAGTTGATGCGGTTGACGTCCTGCCACTGCGGCGTGATCGTCGTCGCCATCGTACGAGCATACGCCTTGTTGTTGGCGATGACCGAGTTGCTGGCCCAGTTGTGGTTGTGCTGGATGGCGCCCCAACCGATGAAGGCCGACGGCGTGCCGTAGTACATACGGTACGTGGCGGCGTCGCGCGAACCGAGCTCGACACGGCCCCAGTCGCCGAAGGCGAAGATGAAGGCTTCGTCGATGGTCGCCACGCCGGTCGAGGCACCGGTGACGCCCGCGTTCGGGTTCCAGGCTTCCAGCTCGACGGTCAGACCGACCGACGTGCCGTTGTCGAGCTTGGTCTGGCCGATGAAGTGGATTTCACCTTCCTGGATGAAGGCGAAGCCCTTGTACTTGGTGACCGTGCCGTTCATGGCATAGGTCGGGTCGACGTTACCGGCGGCTGCAAAGAACGTATAATAGCCGCCAACGCCCATCTTGATCGGGTCGGCAGCCATGGCCGGGGCGGCCATTACTCCGCCCGCGACCAAGGCGGTCGAGCCGAGTAGAAGCTTCTTCATCATTCTCCCTCTCTCATTGATCAGAGACTGGTACGTACCAAAGGCCTGTCCGACCGGCGGAAAGTGGAAGCCCAAACTCGGCCACACACGGCCCCCGCCAATACGGCCGCCGTATAAGAACACTCGGTGGGGAAATGGGTCAAGAAATCGACGCGCCAGCGCACGATTCTCCCCCTACCTGTGGCGCCTTTGTCACATTTCAGAGGGCTGTCGAGCCCTTGTTTCAGCCGCGCGGGACATGTTAGTTGTTTTTAGATACTAAACAAAGTCCCTTCAAGCAATTAACGTGGGTGCGGTCATTCGCAATGTTGCAGTTCCGGGGCCTAGTGCGTAAGGTCCGGCCGCCCCGTGATATCGTGGCACAACGTACAAGGACGCCATCGATGCCGGTCTCGCCGAGACTTTGGACTTCAGCTGCGATCGTCGCGGCCCTCGCCCTGCCGCTGGGCGCCTGCGGCGGCAACCCCGACACGGTCCGGGAAACCAAAAGCGGCCCGTCGAACGACCGCAACTCCCGCGACATGGTCCAGGGTCTGGGCGGGCGCAATCGCGAGGAAGGCAGCATCTTCGGCCCGGGCGGCATCTTCGGCACCAAGTCGGACAAGAAGGAGGATACCGGCCTGGGCGTGGCGGTGAACGCTTATCTGTGGCGCGCCTCGCTGGACACCATCAACTTCATTCCGCTCGCCTCGGCCGATCCGTTCGGCGGCGTCATCATCACCGACTGGTACACGCCGGCCGAGACCCCCAACGAGCGCATGAAGGTGCAGGTGACGATCCTCGACCGCGATCTGCGGGCCGACGGAGTCCGGGTCGCCGTGTTCAAGCAGCAGGCGTCCGGCAAGACCGGCGGCTGGGTCGACGCCGCCGTCGATCCACGGACCAATATCGACATCGAGAACGCGATCCTGACCCGGGCCCGCCAGCTGCGCATCGCCGGCGGCTCGTAAGCCCCGGCCCCTTCGGTGCCGACCGACGCCGACGAACGGCATGCTTGACGCATGAGGCCATAGCAGGCATCCGCTGCGGCCTCCTTCATTGGTAGGTTCGCAACGTGTCCTCGACGCCAGCCCGCTACAATTTTCGCGAAACGGAAGCCAAGTGGCAGAAGGCCTGGGAGGACGGCCAGACCTTCCGGGCCCGCCTCGATCGCGGCCGCCCCAAATACTACGTCCTCGAGATGTTCCCCTATCCGTCCGGGCGGATCCACATGGGGCACGTGCGCAACTACACCCAGGGCGACGTGATCGCGCGCTACAAGCGGGCCAAGGGCTTCAACGTCCTGCATCCGATGGGCTGGGACGCCTTCGGCCTGCCGGCCGAGAACGCCGCGATGGAGAAGAAGGTCCATCCCAAGGCCTGGACCTACGCCAACATCGCCACCATGAAGGGGCAGCTCAAGTCGATGGGCCTGTCGCTCGACTGGAGCCGCGAGCTGGCGACCTGCGACCCGACCTACTACCGCCACCAGCAGAAGATGTTCCTCGACTTCTGGAATGCCGGCCTCGCCTATCGCAAGGAGGCATGGGTCAACTGGGATCCGGTCGACAATACCGTGCTGGCCAACGAGCAGGTGATCGAGGGCAAGGGCTGGCGCACCGGCGCCGCCGTCGAGCGCCGCAAGCTCACCCAGTGGAACCTCAAGATCACCCACTTCGCCGACGAGCTGCTGGAGCGCCTGGCCACCTTGAGCCGGTGGCCCGAGAAGGTGCGCCTGATGCAGGCCAACTGGATCGGCAAGAGCCGCGGCGCGCGGGTGCAGTGGAACCTGACCGACGCCGCGGGCGCCGATCGCGGCCGCCTCGAGATCTTCACGACCCGGCCCGACACGCTGTTCGGCGCCTCGTTCATGGCGCTGTCGGCCGAGCATCCGCTGGTCAGCGCGCTGGCGCCGAGCGATCCCGGCCTGCAGGCCTTCGTCGCCGAGTGCCGCAAGACCGGGACGGCGGCCGCCGAGGTCGAGACCGCCGAGAAGCTCGGCTATCGCCTGCCGCTGCTCGCCCGCCATCCGCTGCAGCCGGACCGCACCGTGCCGGTCTACGCCGCCAACTTCGTGCTGATGGAATACGGCACCGGCGCGATCTTCGGCTGTCCCGGCCACGACGAGCGCGACCACGAGTTCGCCACCAAGTACGGCCTGCCGATCCTGCCGGTGGTCATGCCGAAGGACGCCGATGCCGCGGCCTTCAGCGTCGCCGAGGCGCCCTTCGTCGAGGACGGGCTGCTCATCAACTCGGGGTTCCTGGACGGCCTGGACGTCGAAACGGCCAAGTCCAAGGTCATCGCCCGCCTCGAGGAGCTCGGTGTCGGCACCGGCACGACCCAGTACCGCCTGCGCGACTGGCTGGTGTCGCGCCAGCGCTACTGGGGCTGCCCCATCCCGGCCATCCATTGCGCCGCCTGCGGCGTCGTGCCGGTGCCCGAGCAGGACCTCCCGGTGGTGCTGCCGGACGACGTCGAGTTCGACCGGCCCGGCAACCCGCTCGACCGCCATCCCACCTGGAAGCACGTGAAGTGCCCGAAATGCGGCGCGGCGGCCCAGCGCGAGACCGACACGTTCGACACCTTCATCGATTCGAGCTGGTACTTCGACCGCTTCACCTCGCCCCATCTCGAGACGGCGCCGTTCGACCGCGAGGAGAACAGCTACTGGATGCCCGTCGACCAGTACATCGGCGGCGTCGAGCATGCGATTCTCCACCTGCTCTACTCGCGATTCTGGACCCGGGCGATGCGCGAGGTCCAGATGACCAGCCGCGACGAGCCGTTCGACGGGCTGTTCACCCAGGGCATGGTCTGCCACGAGACCTACCGCGCGGCCGACGGGACCTGGCTGCTGCCCGAGGAGGTCGAGCGGGTCGGCGGCAAGGTGGTGCGGGTCTCCGACAAGTCGCCGGTCGAGGTCGGGCGCTCCGAAAAGATGTCGAAGTCGAAGAAGAACGTCGTCGACCCCGACCAGATCATCCGCGACTACGGCGCCGACACCGCGCGCTGGTTCATGCTGTCGGACTCGCCGCCCGAGCGCGACCTCGAATGGACCGAGGCCGGGGTCACCGGCGCCTGGCGGTTCCAGCAGCGGCTGTTCCGCATCGTCAGCGGACTGATCCCGACCCTGTCGCCGATCGGCACGGCGCGGCCCGCCTCGTTCTCCGCCGCCGCGGCGGCTTTGCGCCGGGCGGCGCATCGCGCCATCGCCGGCGTGTCGGCCGACATCGAGGCCTTCCATTTCAACAAGGCCGTCGCCCGCCTGTACGAGCTCGCGAACACTATCGACGGCGTCGATGGCGGCGAGGAGGGCATGGCCTGGGCGCTGCGCGAGGCCCTGGAGATCTTCGTGCGCCTGCTCGGCCCGATGACGCCGCACGTCGCCGAGGAGCTGTGGCAGGCCCTCGGGCACGGCTCGCTGCTCGCCGATTCGCCCTGGCCGCTGGCCGAGGATGCCCTGCTGGTCGACGACACCGTGACCCTGGGCGTGCAGCTCAACGGCAAGCTGCGCGGCACCGTGCAGCTGCCCAAGGATGCCGCCAAGGACGTCGCCGAGCAGGCCGCGCTGGCCTTGCCCGAGATCGCGCGGGCGCTCGCCGGCAAGGCCCCGAAGCGGGTGATCGTGGTGCCCAACCGCATCGTCAACGTCGTCGCGTGACGCGACGGGCATGATGGCGTGAAGCTCGAGGCGCGGCAGGTCGAGGCCTTTCTCCGGAAGCCCAATCCGGCGATCCGCGGCGTCGTCCTGTTCGGCAGCGACGACGGCCTGGTCGCCGAGCGCGGCACCGCCCTCGCGCGATCCGTGTGCGAGGATCTCAAGGACCCGTTCCGCGTCGTCGACATCGCCGGCGACGCCCTCAAGGGAGATCCGGCGCGGCTGGCCGACGAGTTCGGCGCCCAGTCGCTGATGGGCGGACGGCGGGTGATCCGCGTCCGTCCGGCCGGCGAGGAGGCGGCGACGGCGCTGCGCAACCTGGTCGAGGCGCCGGCCGGCGACGCGCTGATCATCGTCGAGGCCGGCAACCTGTCGCCGCGCTCGGCGCTGCGGACGCTTGCCGAAAGCGAGGCGATGCTCGCCGCCTTGCCCTGCTATCCCGACAACGAGGCCGCCCTGGAAGGGCTGGTCGAGAGCGCGGCGCGCGCCCAGGGCCTTACGGTCGAGCCCGATGCCCTGGCCTGGATGATCGAGCGACTGGGTGGCGATCGCGGCCAGACGCGCAGCGAGATCGAGAAGCTGCTGCTCTACAAGCAGGGTGACGGCAGCACCTCGGTGACTCTCGCCGACGCCGTCGCGGTGCTGGGCGACACGGCCGCCATCGGGCTCGACGACGTCGTCGCCGCGACCTTCGACGGCGACCGTCCGGCCCTGGAGCGCGCCCTCGAGCGGCTGTTCGCCGAGGGCGGAAATGCCGTCCAGCTGGTGCGCGTCCTGCAGCGCCACGCCGACCAGCTCCATCTCGTGGCGGGAACGCTGGCCCGCGGCGGCACGCTCGACTCGGCGCTGTTCAAGGTGCGCGGCCTGCCGCGCTTCGGTCCGCCGCGCCAGCGCTTCGAGAAGCACGTTCGCGCCTGGCCGCTGAACCGCCTGACCGACGCCCTTCAGCGTATCCTCGAGGCCGAGCGCGAGTGCAAGCGGACGGGCTATCCCGACGAGGTCGTCGCGCGTCGTCTGTGCCTCGCGCTGGCCACGGCCGCCTTCCAGGCGCAGCAGCGCCGCCGCGGCTGAGGCCGTTCGCCAGACTAACGTCCGGGGCGGGGCCCCGCCGAGGCGCTCGGGCCGGTCGCCGACAAGAAGGTGAAGACGCCGAACCGGCGCCCGCGCGTGACCGGCAGCACCTCGTGCAAGAGCGAGCAGGAGAACACCACGCCGCCGCCCTTGGGCGGGCGGTACAGCTCGCGGCCGAACTCGGGAAACCGCACGGTGCCGCCGTCATAGTCTTCCGGCCCGTTGAGATTCATCGTCAGCGCGTACTGGCGGTGGGCGTTGAAGCGGCTCGTATTGTCGCGATGGGCGCGGAACCAGCCGCCGGTCGACGCCGGGTAGCAGCCGATCATCGGCGCCTCGATGACGCCGATCCGGGCATGGAAGGCCTGCTCCATCAGCGGCAGCACACGCCGCACGATGCGGTCGCGCAGGGCCACGAACAGGCCGGGATCGTCGAGCTGCACGTCCTGCCGTCGCTTGACGTCGGCATTGGCGACGTTGCCCGTCTCCGAGCCCAGGGTGTTGACCAGCTTCTCGTGGCGCTCCCAGTAGTCGAGCAGCACCCGGCCGAAGGCCGGCTCGATGATGCGCTCGATCAGGAGCACCGGCGCCTTGGCCCCGACCATCACCGGCGCGCTGGCGCGAAACAGCGCCTCGGCCGCGGCGACGACCGCCGGCGGCGTCGGATCGACCACCAGGTCGGCGACCCGGCCGGCCGAGTCGACCAGGACGGCGAGGCTGCCGCTGGCCGCGAAGGCCCGGCGCAGCTCGCCGGCCTTGTCGACCATCCAGGAGGCGTGGGCGTCCGGATCGGCCGGCGGCGCCGGCAGCACCACGTGCAGCAGGGTCTCGCAGCCATCGAGCGCCGTGGCCATCGGCTCCGACGGCGCCGGCGGTTCGCCGAGCCAGTACAGCCGGGCCATGCCGGCCAGTCCCGGATCGAGCGAATCGAACACCGCGCCGCTGCCCGAGGGCAGGGTGATACGGGGCATCGGATCGCCGATGCCGACCATGGGCTGCTGCGCCATCGGCTTCTTATAGGCCCGATGGCGTCGCCCAGGCAGTGGACAGGTTATCGCGTCTGGGCCCGCTCGCCCGGGGAGGTACTCAGCGGGATCGCCGCCTGCTCGGTCAGGACCAGGAAGGTGAAGCTTTCCTCGATGTAGAGACGCACCCGCTCAGGATCGTGCTCGAGGTAGCCGATCGAAAAATCCTGGCCGACGCTGAGCTCGAAGTCGCCGCCGCGCAGCGAGATCACCAGGCCGCCGTCGAGGCCGGGCGCCCACACGATGTCGCCGTCGACCAGCCGGCGGACGTGGCTGATGATCGGGTAGCCGCCGTCGGTCCGCGACGCCAGGTCCTTGTAAAGTTGTTCGTTGAGGACCACCGCGAACGGCCCTTCGATTCCCTCGTCGCGCAGGCGGGTCAAGGCGCTGGCGACGGCGCCCGGATAGTCGCCGTGGCTCGAGCCGAGCGGCACCGCGGGGACCGCAGGCCGCTCGCAGATGCCGCGGATGTGCGCGGCTTCGTAGCCGTGGAAGATCGCGCGATCCTCGGCGATCGCGATCTCACGCGCCGCCGCGATGACGGAGTCGAGATCCGGATCGCGCGCCCCGCGGTCGATCGCGTCCAGCTCCTCGCGGCTGACGTCGAAGGGGATCCGCAATTCGACCATAGGCTGGATGCGGCGCAGTCGTGCCCGCACGCCCGCGGCCGCCGGCGGCGCCTCGATCGAGTCGGCCCGACCCAACTCGACGTCGGAGGTCTCCCAGCCCAGCGGTCCGCGAAAGTCCACCACCCGGCGGGCCGCCAGGAGCGCGCGCAGAGTGCGACGCGCTTCCTTCTCGATCTCGCGCCAGCCGGCTTCGGTGATCGGCGCGCGATCGCGGAACAGATGGTTCTTGCTCATCGCGGGCTGTCCTCCCCGCGCAGGCTGCCGATGCCGAGGCTGTCGCCGACGGAACCCAGCGCAGTCGGCGCGCTATCGCCGCCGCCGTCCTCCATGGCCGCCTCGATTCCGGTGATCGGACCGTCGCTGAACAGGAATGTCTTGAGATGGCGCGACAGCGCCGGGTCGCGGCGGCGCAGCCACTCCAGGGTCATCGCCGCGTGCTCCTTCTCCTCGTCGCGGTTGTGCTCGAGGATCGCCCGCAGGCCGGCATCCGCGGTCGCGGTCGCGCGCTGGTTGTACCAGTCGACCGCCTCGAGCTCTTCCATGATGGACGCGATGGCGCGGTGCTGGTCGATGACCGACGGACCCAGCTTCTCCGGGTCCTCGTGCAGTGTCTCGCTGGCCATTGGCTCCCCTCCGGACGCGGCGAACACCGGTCCGCCCTCAGGCGGAAGGAACGCGCGGCGCGACGGCGGGTTGCGCGGCGATCGAGGGAGCGAGGGCTAGTCTTCCGGCGGCACGAACATGTAGCCGGCGTTGCGGACCGTGCGGATCGAGGTCGGCCGCGCCGGATCGAGCTCGACCTTGCGGCGAATGCGCAGCACCCGGATGTCGATGGCGCGGTCGAAGGCCTCCATCTCGCGATGGCTCGTGGTCTCGAGCAACCAGTCCCGGGTCAGCGGCCGGTTGGGATTCTCCGCGAACAGCTTGAGCAGCTCGAACTCGCCGGAGCGCAGCGGGATCTCGTCGCCGGTGAGCGCCGTGAGGCGCCGCGACTGCAGGTCGAGCAGGCACTTTCCGATGCGCACGCGCGGCGTCGTGGTCGCCGCGTCGGCGCCGCCGGCCCGGCGCAGCACGGCCTTGATCCGGGCGAGCAGGGCGCGGCCTTCGTAGGGCTTCGACACGTAGTCGTCGGCGCCCGTCTCGAGGCCGACCACCTGGTCGATGGTGTCGCCGCTGGCCGTCAGCATGATGATGCCGACCTTGCGGCTGCGCTCGCGCAGGAAGCGCGCCAGGGCGAAGCCGTCCTCGCCGCCGGGCAGCCGCAGATCGAGGAGCACCAGCGCCGGCGGATCCTTCTCCACGAGCTTGCGAAGCGCCGGGCCGGACTCGACGCCCGACGCGCGGTAGCTGTTGTCACGCAGGAAATCGAGCAAGGTCTCGCGCTGGAACGCTTCGTCCTCGACGACGATGACGTGCGGACGGGTATCCTTCTGCGAGATCACTGAAAATACATTAGCGGACCTTCTTGCAAGCCGCCATTGAATTTTCCGTGTCGTTGCAAATGAAAAGTGTTCGCGCAGAAAACCGGCTAAGACGCGCTACTGATCCCACCGATAGTAGGTTATCGACGACCCTTAGCGATACTTGGCGAGAGCGTCGTCTCCTAGGCTTTGAGAAGACGGACCGGGCTTGCGCGCTCGCTCGACGCATCGCCCTGGGGCAGCCGGTCGCGTGCCCCGTCGGGTCCGATCTCGATCACGCGATCGGCGAGCGCCAGGGTCTGCGGCCGGTGCGCGACGTGGATTCGCGTGATCGACAGCGACAGCAGCATCTCGTTGATGCGCCGCTCGAGATCGACGTCGAGATTGGCGGTGCCTTCGTCGATCACCAGGACGCGCGGCCGCCGGTAGAGCGCGCGCGCCAGCAGCACGCGCTGGCGCTGGCCGGCCGACAGGGTGCTGCCCAGCCCGCCGATCGGCGTGCGGTAGCCGAGCGGCATGCGCAGGATCTCCTCGTGGATGCAGGCCAGCCGGGCGCACTCGGCGGCGAAGGCGGCATCGGGAGTCTCCTCGAAGAAACAGATGTTCTGCAGGATCGAGCCGGCGAGCAGGGTATCGTCCTGCATCACGGTGGCGATCTGCCGGCGATAGGCGCGCTCGCCGAACACCGGCAGCGCCACGCCGTCGATCCGCACCTCGCCGGAGGTCGGCTGGAACAGGCCCAGCATGACCTTGATCAGGGTGGTCTTGCCGCAGCCCGACGGACCGGTGATGGCGACGCACTCGCCGGGCTCGATCTTCAGCGACAGGTCGTTGAGGATCAGCGGGTCGGTGTCGGAATAGCGATAGCCGATCCGCGACAGCTCGATGCCGCCGGCGATCGGCAGGCGCTCGGTCACCGGGCGCTCGTAGGCCGGCTCCTGGTCCGACATCGCGATGTCGGAGATCCGGTCGAGGTGCAGCCGCAGCATGCGGAACTCGACCAGCTTCTCGACGATGTGCGATCCCGCGCTCATGAACTGCGTCTTGTAGGCGAGCACCGCGTAGAGCACGCCGATCGTCAGGTCGCCGCGCAGCGCCAGCCAGGCGGCGATCGCCACGAAGGCCACCTGCTCGAGCATCACGATGGTCTCGCGCGAGGTCCGGAACACCGCGACCAGCCGCTGCTGGGCCGCGCGGCTGTGCACCGCCTCGGCCGTGCGGCTGACGAACTGGGCCTCGCGCTCGCCCTCGGCGTTGAACAGCTTGACCGCCTGGACCGAGCGGATGCTCTCGATCAGATGCGTCGTGCAGGCCGCTTCGGCACGCACCACGTCCTCGCCGCGCCGGAACAGCGGCATGTAGAAGCCGATGCGCAACGCCGCGTAGAGGACCAGCGCGATCACCGCGATGGCGCCGAGCAGCGGGTTGATGACGAACATCAGGATCAGGGTGCCGAGCGCCAGCACGCCGTCGATCACCGCCAGCAGCAGGCCTTCCGAGAGGAGCTGGCGGATCGGCTCGAGCGAATGGAAGCGCGAGACCAGGTCGCCGTCGTCGCGCTTGACGAAGAAGGCCAGCGGCAGGCGCAGCATGTGGGCGAACAGGCGGCTCGACAGCGACAGGTCGAGGCGGCTCTGGATGTAGACCAGCAGGCTGGCGCGCGTCGCCTCGGTCAGCAGGCGGAACGCCGCGACCATCGCGAAGGCGCCGGCGAGCAGCCACAGCAGATCGGTGTCGCCGCTCGGGATGACGTTGTCGACGGCGATCTGCAGGTACCACGGCGCGAGCAGCAGCAAGCCCTCGAAGAACAGCGACAGCAGCACGACCTGGAGGCCTTGCGACAGCAGGGCGTCGGCGCCGCGGAAGAGCGCGCCCAGCGGCAGTCGCCGCTCCTGCCGGATCGGCTTGAAGGCCTCGGTCGGCTCGAACTCCATGGCGATGCCGGTGAAGTGCCGGCCGAGCTCCTTGACCGACAGGGTGAGCACGCCGCGGGCGGGATCGTGGAGGACGGCCTTGCCGCGGCGCACCGACTTCAGGACGACGAAGTGGTTCATGTCCCAATGCAGGATCGCCGGCAGCTTGATCCGCTCGAGGTCTTCGGGCTCCAGGCGCAGCGCCCGGGCGCGCAGCGCGAACTGCTCGGCCAGCAGCGCCAGGGCGTGCAGGCTGGTGCCGGCGGAGGACGCCGTCTGGTGCAGCCGCAGCGACACCAGGTCGATCTGGTGGCCGTGCCAGCCGGCGATCATGGCGAGGCAGGCATGGCCGCATTCGGTGGCCTCGGCCTGGCGGATCATCGGCAGATAGCGGAAGCGCGGGAGCATGGCGGACGTCTCCTGATCGATCTGGGCTAAGCTATTTCTGGCCGACGCCGAACACGCTCTCGCCGATCCAGGCGAGCATCGGCAGGCGCTCGACCTTGATCGTCGCGCTGAACAGCATGTCGGGGCGGAGCGGCACCTCGCGCTCGGGGCCGACGCTCACCGCCTGGCGCTCGATTGCCACGTCGAGCACGTAGGCCGGCTCGGCGAGGCGCACCGGGGTGACCTTCTCGACCTCCTGCGGCAGGAGCACCGAGCTCGAGACTTCCTCGACCCGGCCCTTGAAGGTGCCGTACTTCTGGTACGGGAAGGCCTCGTAGCGGATCGACACTTCCTGGCCCGGATGGACCTTGGCGATCGAGCGCGTGGGCACGAACAGGCGAGCGTGCAGCGGCGCGCCCTCGGGCGCGATGGTCACGATCAGAGTGCCGCTGTCGACCGCCGAGCCGGCGAGGGCGGGGATCGCGGCGATGCGACCGGCGGTCGGGGCCGCGACCAGCACGGCGCGACGCGCCTCGAGCTCGATCAGGCGCTGCTGCAGGTTGGCCAGCGAGTCGCGCAGGCCGCGCTGGCGCTCGCTGGCCGCGGTCGGCAGCTGCTCCAGGGCGATGCTCGCCTGCAGGTGCTGGGCGCGCTTGGCCGCCAGCTCGCGCTCCGACGTCTGCACCGCCAGGCGCTGGCCGAGGGCGGCGATCTCGCGGCGCTGCAACTCGTCGACCGACACGGTGCCGCGTTCGGCCAGGGCGCGCACCCGCTCGGCCTGCAGCTGGGCCAGCCGGGCCTGCTCCTGCTGGGTCAGGATGTTGCGCTCGAGCAGCTCGAGGTCACGGACGAGGTCGGCGACCGTGGCGGCCAGGCGGCGCTCCTCGCTCAGCCTCCAGTCGCGCTCGCGCACGAGCTGGGCCTCGAGATCGGCGCGCTGGCCTTGCAGCTCGCGGGCGATCTCGGCCTCCGCGGTGGCGCCCGACACCGTCGTCTGGCCGGATTGCAAGGTCACCAGGACGTCGCCGCGCTGCACGACCTGGCCGTCCTTGACGTGGACCTCGGCGACGGTGGCCTGGCGCGGCGCGCGCACGCGCACCACGCCGCCTGCCGGCTCGAGATAGCCGGTCGCCGTCTCGAGGCGAGGCAGGGCGCCGCGCGACAGCAGGAATCCGCCGGCCGCGAAGCACGCCAGAAGCACGCCGATGATCGCCAGGGTGTAGCGCGGGGCGCTGGGCATCAGTCCCCGCGAGGCGAGGAGCTCCCAGGTCCGCTCGGCGACTTCCGGTCGAAAGAGGGGCGGCCGCTTGCCGGCCTGGCCCAGGGCACGTTCCGGCGTCTCGCTCATCGCGCGCTCCCCTTAGGACGGGGTGGCCGCGGGGCGCGGCAGACGGGTCTGAAAGGGTACCGCGAGCGGCAGCCGGGCGCCGCCGATCACCGCCTTAGTCTCGCTCTGGGTCAGTTCCTGGATCTTGCGCGGCATGGGGTTCTCCTCGGATGGCGGGGAGAACGATACGGCGCGGCGGTTTCCCGGCGGCTTCGGCAAGCCGGGGTTTGGTTTCGTTGGTTGCAGGACGCCGCGGCGGCTAGCGCCGCGTCAGCCGCTCCACCACCGTGTCGAGCTGGTCGAAGTCGCGGATCTCCAGGGACAGCAGGCATTGCTCGCCGAGGCCGCGCAGCCGCAGGTCGGCCTTGAGCCCCAGCGCCTCCTCGAGCCGCTTCTCGAGCGCCCGCGTGTCGGCGCTCTTGTGGGCGTCCGGCTTGCCGGCCTTGGCCTTGGCCGTTGCCGGCTTCAGGGCGCTGCCCAGCTTCTCGAGCTCGCGCACCGTGAGCTGTTCGGCGACCGCGCGCTTGGCCAGGGCGACCGGGTCGGGGACGCCGACCAGCGCCCGCGCCTGGCCGGCCGAGAGCTGGCCCTGGCGGACCATGTCCTGCACCGGCTCGGGCAGCTCGAGCAGGCGCAAGGTGTTGGCGACGTGCGGTCGGCTCTTGCCGACCGTCTGGGCGACTTGCTCCTGGGTCTGGCTGAACTCGTCGATCAACCGTCGGTAGCCGAGCGCCTCGTCGATCGCCGTGAGGTCCGAGCGTTGCAGGTTCTCGATCAAACCGATCTGCAACGCGTCGTGATCGTCCATCGGGCGGACCACGACCGGCACCTCGTGCAGCTGCGCCTTCTGGGCGGCGCGCCACCGCCGCTCGCCGGCGACGATCTCGAAGGCATCGCTGCGGCCGGCCACCGGCCGCACGAGGATCGGTTGCAGAAGGCCGAAGGCCTTGACCGAGTCGACCAGCGTCTCGAGCCCGTCGAAGGTACGCCGCGGCTGCATCTTGCCCGGCGAGAGATGGGCCGTAGGCAGCATCAGGGGCGCTCGGCCGCCGGCGGCCGGGGGCGGCGGCGGGGCCGCAGCAGGCTCAACCGGCGCGGGAGTGACGGCGGCCGCAACGTCCTCGTCGCCGAGCAGGGCGGACAGGCCGCGGCCGAGGCCGCGCGACTTCACGGGTTGGCTCATGGCGTGACGGCTCCCCCAGGCGTGTCGGCGGCGGGCGCCGCCTCGCTCGCCATCTTGCGGCGACGGATGAACTCGCTGGCGAGCAGGATGTAGGCCTGGGCGCCGGCGCAGGCATTGTCGTAGATCAGCACCGGCAGGCCGTGCGACGGCGCCTCGGCGATGCGCACATTTCTCGGAATAGTTGTCCCGAAGACGAGCTCGCCGAAATGCGCCCGGACATCCGCCACGACCTGCTGGCTGAGCGTCATGCGGCGATCGACCATGGTGAGAATCACCCCGGCGATATGCAGGCCAGGGTTGAGCCTCTCCTTGACCCGCTTGACCGTGTTGGACAGCAGCCCGATCCCCTCGAGCGCCAGGAACTCGGCCTGCAGGGGCACCAGCACGGCGTCGACGGCGACCAGCGCGTTCAGGGTGACCAGCCCGAGCGATGGCGGGCAGTCGATCAGCACGGTCGTCCATCGCCGTCGGACCTCGCCGTCGGGCCCGCCCAGAACGTCGGCCAGGCGATGCTCGCGGCGGTCCATGTCGATCAGCTCGATCTCCGCGCCGGCCAGGGACACCGAGGCCGGCATCACCGACAGTCCCGGGATCTGCGAATGGCGCACGCACTGGTCGAGCGGCGCGAGGCCGAGCAGGAATTCGTAGGCGCCGGGCGAGCGGTCAGGCCGCGGGATGCCGAGTCCTGTCGAAGCGTTGCCCTGGGGGTCGAGATCGATCAGCAGGACCTGCTCGCCGACCGCCGCCAGGGCGGTGGCGAGGTTAATCGCCGTCGTCGTCTTGCCGACGCCGCCCTTCTGGTTGGCGATCGCGAAAATCTGCTGGCGGTGCGGCGGGGAGGCGGAGGAGGACGGCGTCACGATCCGTTACGCTGGGAAAGACATCATAGGCAATGTCCCCGGTCTTCATGGCCTCCGTCAATTCCGACCTCCACCCCTTGCCCTTGTGGAAAAGGCAAAAACCGGTAGGGGAACGATGACGGTCGGCCCAGGCCAGGAGCTGGGGCAAGGGGGCGAGCGCCCGGGCGGTGACGACATCCGCCCCGATGGGCGGGATCGATTCGATTCGGGCCACGGTCACGGTCGGGGATTGCGGAAGCCGCATTTCGCGCGCTGCCTGCATCAGGAAGGCGGCCTTTCGCGCGTCGGCCTCGACCAGCCGCACCGTGATGTCGGGTCGCAGCGCCGCGATGACCAAGCCGGGAAAGCCGGCGCCGCTGCCCAGATCGGTGAGCAGGCAGGGACCGGGCGGCAGAAGGGGCGCGAGCTGGGCCGAGTCGAGGACATGCCGGTTCCAGATCTCCGCGACGGTCGAACCGCCAATGAGATTGATCCGCTTCTGCCATCGAACGAGGAGCGCGACATAGACCGCCAGGCGCTCCAATGTTTCACGTGAAACACCGACGCCGAGGGCGGCGGCTGCCTTTCGGAAGGCGTCAGCATCCCTGCCGGATGTTTCACGTGAAACAGGTCGAGGCGGATCGCTCCGGTCCTGCATCAGGCGGCCCGGCGCCGGACGTGACGCAGAAGAGCAACCAGCGCCGCCGGGGTCACCCCCGAGATTCGCGCCGCCTGCCCCAGGGTGGCGGGACGGTGGGCTTGGAGCTTCTGCCGAATCTCGTTCGACAGACCGCCGACCCGGGCGAAATCCAGGTCCTCCGGAATCACCAGGGCTTCGTCCCGACGATAGGCGGCAATGTCCCGCTGCTGGCGGGTCAGGTAGCCCTGGTACTGGCCGTCGATCGCAAGTTGCTCCGAGACGCCCGCCGGAATGTCGGCGAGCTGCGGCCACAGGCGGACAAGGTCGGGCCAGCCGATGGTCGGATGACCCAGCAGGTCCAGGGCGGACCGGGAAACCCCGTCCTGATTGATGTGAATGCCGTGGCGGGCGAGGGCGGACGGCGTGAGCCGCAACGACCCCGCCAAGGCGCGGGCTGCCGTCAGCGCCTCCTGTTTCACGTGAAACATCCGCGCCCGTTCGGCGGCGACGCAACCGATCTCAAGGCCTCGGGGGGTCAGGCGCTGATCGGCATTGTCCGCCCGCAGCCACAGACGGTACTCGGCCCGTGAAGTGAACATCCGGTAGGGCTCCGTCACCCCCAGGCTCACCAGGTCGTCGACCAGCACACCTATATATCCGTCGGCGCGGTCGACTGCGAACGGCCGGTCCAGGGCAGCGTTCAACCCCGCGATCAGCCCCTGCGCCGCGGCCTCCTCGTACCCCGTCGTGCCATTGACCTGACCCGCCAGATAGAGGCCCGGCACCCGCCGTGTCTCCAGGGTCGCCTTGAGCTCGCGCGGATCGACGTGGTCATACTCGATGGCATAGCCCGGCCGGACCATGACGGCGCGCTCCAGCCCCGGGATGGTCCGCAGCAGGGCGAGCTGAACGTCGCGCGGCAGGGACGTCGAGATTCCATTGGGATAGACCGTCGGGTCATCGAGGCCCTCCGGCTCGAGGAAGATCTGATGCCGTTCGCGATCGGCGAAGCGGACCACCTTGTCCTCGATGGACGGGCAGTAGCGCGGGCCGACCGAGCCGATCTGTCCCGAGTACATCGGCGACCGGCCCAGATTCGCCCGAATCAGGGCATGCGTCGCCGGCGTCGTCGCGGTCACCCAGCAGGGCACCTGCGGCGTGACGATGCTCGACGTCAAATAGGAGAAGGGAACCGGCGGCTGGTCGCCGTCCTGGCGCTCCAGCCCGGCATAGTCGATGGTCCTGCCGTCGAGCCGCGCCGGGGTCCCGGTCTTCAGGCGGCCCAGGCGAAACCCCAGGCGCTCGAGCGTCTGGGCCAACGGAGTGGCCGGCGGCTCCACCGTGTCGCCAGCCAGGTCGGCCGGCAGCCCGTCGCGCTGGCCCTGCGCCCGCCCGGCCGGCATCGTCGTCTCGCCGAGATGGATCAGGCCACGCAGGAAGGTCCCGGTGGTCAGCACCACCCGCCCCGCCCTGAATTCGAGCCCCGACGCCGTCACCACGCCGGCGATCGCCCCGGACGGGTCGAGCCGCAGATCCGCAACCGCCTCGCCGCGCATCTCCAGGTTGGGCAACTCGGCCAGCAGCGCCTGCATGGCGGCACGGTACAAGCGCCGGTCGGCCTGCGCCCGCGGACCCCGGACCGCCGGGCCTTTCGACAGGTTGAGGGTCCGGAACTGGATGCCGGCGCGGTCGATCGCCCGGCCCATCACCCCGTCCAGGGCATCGATCTCGCGCACCAGATGCCCCTTGCCCAGGCCGCCGATGGCCGGGTTGCAGGACATCTCGCCGATCGTGTCCAGCCGGTGAGTCAGGAGCAGGGTGCGGGCGCCCAGCCGCGCGGACGCCGCGGCGGCCTCGCATCCGGCATGGCCGCCGCCCACCACGATCACGTCAAAGGAAAGTGCCGACATGCGGGGCTTTTACGCCCGCCCGTCAGCCCGGGTCCAGATGCCCCGTGTCGTTGACCCGCCGGACCCGCACCGTCTCGCCGTCGATCTCCAGCTCGTTGAGGCAACACGGATCCTGGGCCAATCGCCAATAGGCCGACAGCGGCTGATCCAGCGCCTGCAGCAGGATCGCCCGGTTGACGCTGTCGTGTCCGACCAGGACCACGGTCTCCCCGGGATGACGCTCGGTCACAAGCCGGACTGCCTCGGCGGTGCGCGCCACCAGATCCGGCAGCGATTCGCCCCCCGGGAACCGGACCCGGTGCGGCTGGCGCCGCCACAGGCGATAGAGGTCCGGCTCGCCGGCTTCGACCTCGGCCAAGGTCCGCATCTGCCAACGCCCGTAGTCGATGTCCATCAGGCCATCGAGCGGCCGGGCCTCGATGTCACACGCTCGGGCGATTGCCTGGCCCGTCACCACACAACGTTGTAATCCACTTGTATATACAATCGACGGTTTCCACAGACGCGCGACCCTTTTGGCCAGCGCCGCGGCCTCGGCGACGCCGCGTTCGGTGAGGGCGAGCTCGGCGCGCCCGCGGAAGCGTTCCGGCGCGATGCCCTCGACGTGGCCATGGCGGGTCAGCAGCAGTCGGATCATGGCGCCATGCTAGCAGGCCGCCGCAACGAGCGGGCAACGAAAGCGCGCAGGACTCGTTAGGCACGCACGATCCATTCGCGATCGCACCCACACCAGAACAGACAGGAGAGACCCATGCTCAAGCCGATGACCAAGCCGCTGCTGACCTTGGCGCTGCTGGCCGCCGTCGGCGTCGGCAGCGCCCAGGCGCAGACCACCATGCCGCGCAATACTTCTTCCGACCACAATCCGTCGATCGCCATGCAGACCACGGCGCCGAACGGTGCCGATGCCCGCAAGCTGATCGGCCGCAACATCAAGAACATGCAGAACGACACGATCGGCGAGATCAAGTCGATCCATCTCGATCCCGCCGGCAAGGTCGACGCGGTGATCGCCTCGGTCGGCGGCTTCCTCGGGATCGGCGACCGCGAGGTGCTGCTCGACTGGCGCGATCTCAAGATCGACGCCAACGGCGAGGTCGTGCGCGTCAACATGACCAAGGAAGAGCTGAAGGCCAAGCCGGCCTACAGCTACAAGGACCAGGCGACGCGCGGCACCGTGTTCACGGATCGCGGCGTGTACACCGACAAGGACCACGCCGACACGATGCGCAGCGACCGTCCGGCCGATCGGCGCAACGACACCGCGTCCGCCATGACGACGCGCTCGACCGGCGACTTCAACGCCGCCGGCCAGATGTCGGGCGAGGCGGTGATCGGCAAGACGGTCAAGAACGCCAGCAACGAGAACGTCGGCAAGATCGACGACATCTATCTCGACGCCTCGGGCGCCGTGAAGCTGGTGGTCGTCTCGGTCGGCGGCTTTCTCGGCGTCGGCACCAAGAACGTCGCCGTGCCGTGGTCGGACCTCAAGTTCGGCCGCGACGGCAGCGACATCACCGTGATGACCAGCTGGACCAAGGACTCGCTGAAGGCGATGCCGGACTACAAGGACGAGCGTCGCATGCCGGCGACCAAGACCAGCTCCGGCGGCTGAGTCACCGACGCTCCCGAGACGTATGGAAGCGGCGCCCGCGTGGGCGCCGTTTCCGCGTCCTCTTGCGTACAGCCACTTCGCGTTCGGGCAACACCCGCGCCGTCGACCGCGTTGCAGCGACGAACCGGAGGAGCAGCACGATGGCGAAGAGCAAGCAGAACGACACCGAGTCCAAGGACAACACGCAGGAAGACTCCGCGACCGGCACCTCTGCCGGCACCCAGGCAAGCCAAGGCCAGGCAAGCCAAGGCAAGCCCCACGGCACGCAGCAAGCCGACGCCGGCGCGCCGGGCAGCGCCGTCGAGCTCCTCAAGCAGGACCATCGCAAGGTCGAGTCGCTGTTCGAGGAATTTGCCGCGGCCGACGACGGCGAGCGCCAGGAGCTGCTCGCGCATCAGATCTGCCGCGAGCTCAAGGTGCACGCGATGATCGAGGAGGAGATCTTCTACCGCGCCTGCCGCAGCGCCGCTTCGGACGACGAGGATACCTCCGACAAGCTCGACGAGGCGCAGGTCGAGCACGACAGCGCGAAGATCCTGATCAACGAGATCCTGCACGGCCATCCCGACGATCCGTTCTGGAAAGCCAAGGTCTGCGTGCTGCGTGACCAGATCCAGCATCACGTCGAGGAGGAAGAGATGCCGAACGACGGCGTGATGGCCAAGGCTCAAGAGGAAGGCATCGACACGCCCGACCTCGCCAAGCGCCTGAAGCGCCGCAAGGCCGAGCTGATGAACCGCCACGACGACCGGCGGCCGGCGCGCACCGTGTCGCTCGAGCCGTCGATGCCCGGCGTCAGGGGGGGCGGCTGGTCGCGCTTCGAAGACGCGGAGCGCGCGGGCTACCGCGACCGCGGCCAGGATCGACGGTTCGGGGGCTATGCCTCCGGTGGCCGCGACGAACAGTATCGCCGCGAGGCTTGGGACGAGCACGCGCGCTATCGCGGCGACGACGAGCGGCCGGGCCGCCGGGAAGACGACGACCGGCGCCACAGCGGGTGGTACGGGGATTCGCGCGGCCATACCGAAGCGGCGCGGCGCGGCTGGGAGGAGCGCCGCGACCATGGCGAGGACGATCGCCGCTCCTACGGCTTTCGGCGCTGAGCACCGTCAAGGAGGAGACCGTATGACCCGCCCCCCGCAATCTTCCGACGAGTCGCCCGAGCGCGAGTACGAGCGGCTCAATCCGGGGGCGGGCGGTGCGCCGTCGCAACAGGAGGAGCGCGGCAAGCGCCATCCCCGGGTGACACGCGATCCCGGCGGTGCCGCCCTGCCGGGCGGATCGAAAGCCGATCTACACGGGCCGCGCCGTGGCAAGCCGCAAGCCGGCAACGTCTGACCGGCTTCAGCTCGATCGGCTCCGCTCGACGGGTGCGACCTCCGCGCCGAAGAGGCGCGCGTAGACCGCCTCGGCGATCCCGTAGGAGCCGTTGGCCTGGTCCGACAGACCCTGCCGATCGCAGATCGTGATCTGATTGCGGGCAGCGCGGATCAGGCCCTTCGACTCCAGCATGTGCAGCGCCAGGGTGATCCCGGCACGTCGCACCCCCAGGGTCTCGGCGACGTAATCGTGTGTCGTGACCAGCTTGTCGGCCTTGAATCGGTCGTGCGACATCAGCAGCCAGCGCGCCAGGCGCTCCTCCAGCTTGGCCCGGCCGTGCGCCAATGCCGTCTGGCTGGCCTGGGCGACGAAGGCATGTACGTAGCGCAACAGGTGCCGGCGCAAGGTCGGGCTCGCGTGCAGCAGTGGCTCCAGGGCCTCGGCCGCCACTCTCCAGCCCGCCCCCGGGATGCGTACCACGACCTCGTTCACTGCCCGCGTGTCGCCAAGCACCAGGCCGAGCCCGCTCATGCCTTCGAAGCCGATCACCGCGACCTCGATGCGGCGCTTGTTGCCGGGCGCCTGGGCCATCACCGAGAAGCAGCCCGACTCGGGGAAATAGGCATAGGGAACCGATTTGCCGGGAATCTCGACGACCTGCCGCAGGGTCAGGGCGACCGGCTCGAGCGTCCGGGACAGCAAGGCCCGGTCGCCCTCCGACAGGCCAGCCAGCAGGGTGTTGCCTCTGGCGCTATTGGAGCGGGTCATGCCCGGCTGCGCCGGTGAAAATGCCGCGACCATCGCTCCTCCCTGTCGAATGGACATCTGAAGCGTGCAACGACGACCCGTCGAGCCAGTTGCCGGACACTCCGACGGCGACGACGGCGACGCCCGTCAGCCCAGCAGCCGCTTGAGCAGGCACGGGGCCGCCTCCACCTGGAGCTGATCGACGATGCACTGGCGCGGCGTCTTGTCGGGCCGCCAGCGCACGAAGGCCGTGCCGTGGCGGAAGCGCCCGCCACTCACATGGTCGTACTGCACCTCGACCACCAGCTTCGGTCGGACGGGCTCCCACTGCGTGCTGCGTTCCGTCGCCCAGCGGCTGGGACCGCCCGGCGCGTCGCCGGTGAAGCCGGACGCGCCGCGCAGACTCTCGAGCCGGCGGGTGAGGGAGGCGCGGTCGAGGCCGCCCAGTCCCGACGTGTGGCCGACGTGATCGAGCCGGCCTTCCTCATTGTACAGCCCGAGCAGGAGCGTCGCGACCTCGCGGCTCCCGGTGCCGTAGCGGAAGCCGCCGACGACACAGTCTGCCGTGCGCAGGCATTTGATCTTCAGCATCGCGCGTTCTCCGGCGCGGTAGGGCGCGTCGATCCGCTTGGCCACCACGCCATCCAGCGCGCCGCTGCCGGCGCGCGCCAGCCAGCGGCTGGCGACCCGGCGGTCGCGGGTCAGGGGCGACAGGCGCAGAACATCCTGCCGCGCCGTCAGGTCCGCAAAGAAAGTCTCGAGGTGACGCCGCCGCTCGGCGAGAGGCTCCTCGACCATGTCGCGTCCGTCGTGGTCTGCCAGCATGTCGAAGGCCATCAGCAGCGCCGGGCTCCGCTCGGCGAGCATCGCCACCCGTCGCGCCGAGGGATGCAGGCGCAGTTGCAGAGCTTCGAAGCTCAGCACCCCGTCGACCGGGATGATCAGCTCGCCGTCGAGCAGGAAGCGCCGGGCCTCGAGGGCTGCCAGCCGCTCGACGACGTCGGGGAAATAGCGCGCCAGGCTCTTGCCCGAGCGCCCGGTGAGCGCGACCCGGCCGCCCGCCTTGCCGGCCAGGCAGCGAAAGCCGTCCCATTTCGGCTCGTATTGCCAGCCGGCGCCGCGCGGCAGCGCCTCTACGGCGCGCGCTTCCATCGCGATCGATGTCGATGCCGAGCGGGCCATGCCGGCGGCAACGGTCGCTGCCCGGTGCGGTTGCCGGCGACGCCCTGGAACCGACCGTGGGAGGCGGCGTTGCCGGCCGTCGTCCCTCGCACATCGACAAGGAGATATGCCGCATGGCCCGCAAGATGCCGACCGATGCCGTCGCGCTGCTCAAGGAAGACCATCGCAAGGTCGAGACGCTGTTCGAGAGCTTCGAGAAGGCGCGCGACGCCGAGCGCAAGCAGGATCTGGTCCGCCAGATCTGCCTCGAGCTCACCGTGCACACGATCCTCGAGGAGGAGATCTTCTATCCGACCTGCAAGGACAAGATCGAGGACGAGGATCTGCTCGAGGAGTCCTATGTCGAGCACGACGGCGCCAAGGTGCTGATCGCCGAGCTCGCCGCGAGCGGACCCGACGCCGAGTTCTACGACGCCAAGGTCACGGTCCTGTCGGAGATGATCAAGCACCACGTGCGCGAGGAGGAGAAGCGTGCCGAGGGCCTGTTCGCCCAGGCCAAGGCGGCCGGCCTCGATCTCGAGGCGCTCGGCGAGCGGCTGGCGACCCGCAAGGCCGAGCTTCTGGACGAGCTGGGCGACGGCGCCAGCCTGCCGCCACCGCACACCCGCAGCTTCACCGGCCACAAGCTGGTCCAGGACCAGCCTGTCGACGCGTCGGCTTAGACGCCGGGAAACAACCGACCGCTCAGGCGGCGCGGCGCCGGGGCGTACGCTTGCGCTTCGGCGCCTTGGCCTGGCGGCCGCGCGCCGCCAGGTAGCGATCGGCCTTGTCGCGCGGCGGGCCGCCACCGCCCTCGAGGCTGCGCTGCAGGGCCGCCATTAGGTCGACGACCTTCTCTTCGGGCTCCGCCGCCTCGGCGCTGACCACCGTCTCGCCCTTGGCCTTGCGCGCGATCAGCTCGCGCAGCGCGTCCTCGTATCGATCGACGAAGCGGCTCGGGTCGAATGCGGCGGCCTGCTGCTCGATGATGCGCTCGGCGATCTCCAGCATGCGCGGGTCGGGCTTGGGCAGATCGCGGCCGAAGACCCCGGCAGTGGAGCGGATCTGGTCGTGGGCATGCAGGGTCGTCAGCAGCATGCCGCCGTCGCGCGGCTCGAGCGCGCACAGCCGCTCGCGCTGGTGCAGCACCAGCCGGCCCAGCGCCACCTTGCGGCGCTGCGCCATGGCGGCGCGGATCACCGCATAGGCCTCGATGCCGGTGCGGCCCGACGGCGCGAGATAGTAGGGCTGGTCCCAGTAGATCCGATCGATCGAAGCGGCGTCGACGAACTCGGTGATGTCGACGACGCGCGTCGACTCGAGCTTCACGGCGTCGAGCTCGTCCTTGTCGAACAGCACGTACTTGTTCTTCGCCACCTCGAAGCCGCGCACCAGGCCCGAGCGCTCGACCGCCTCGCCGGTTACCGCGTCGACCGTCTGCAGGTGGATGCGGTTGTTGGTCTCGGGATTGATCAGGTGAAAGTGCACGTCCGCGGTGTTCTCGGTCGCCGTGTAGAGCGTCACCGGGCAAGTCACCAGCGACAGCCGCAGATGGCCCTCCCAGGCCGGCCGCACGGCGCGGCTCTGACCCTTTGCGGGCGCCTCCGTCTCTTTGCGGCGCGGGCCGGAGGGGCGGGCCGACGTCTTGCGCTTGGCTCGAGCCATGGCGACCTCAGGGTTTGGCTTTGATCAGACGCTCGATGGCCATGCGCAGGGGCGTGGCGGCCTCGTCGTAGCCGGCCCACGCCTTGGTGCGGGCCAGCAGCGCCGGCACCGTGCGCACGGTGTAGCGCATGGGATCGAGACCGGTCTTCACCTGTGCCCAGTTGATCGGCATGGACACCGGGGCGCCGGGCCGCGCCCGCGGTGACAGCGGCGCCACGGCGGTCGCCGTCCAGTCGTTACGCAGATAGTCGAGGAAGATGCGGCCGTGCCGCTCCTTCTTGGCCATGGTGAGCACGAAGCGGTCGGGCTGATCGGCGGCCAAGCGGCGGCAGACCTCTTTGGCGAACAGCTTGGCGGCGTCCCAGTCGGGGCTGCGCGAATCGCGGGTCAGCGGCACCACGACATGCAGCCCCTTGCCGCCGGTGGTCTTG
This sequence comes from Reyranellaceae bacterium, assembly GCA_046349275.1. GTDB lineage: Bacteria > Pseudomonadota > Alphaproteobacteria > Reyranellales > Reyranellaceae > Reyranella. The sequence continues at coordinate 201,620 of JAXMCN010000006.1, forward strand.
CAGAAGGTCGCGAGCCCCAGCGCCTCGAGGCGCTGCCGCACTTCCTTCGCCGCCCTGATCACGTCGGCGAAACCGACGTCGGGCGCCGGGTCGAGGTCGAACACCAGCCGCCCTGGCAGGTCCGGCCGCCCGGGCTGGCAGTTCCACGGATGCAGCTCGACCGCCGCCATCTGTGCCACCGCCGCCAAGCCCTCGACCCGGTCGATCTGCAGGTAGGGCTTGCGGTCGCCGGTGACCGAGACCTGCCCGACCTGATCGGACTGGCCGGCCATGGCGTGACGCTGGAAGAAGCTCTGGCCGTGGATCCCGTCCGGCGTGCGCACGATCGAGCACGGCCGGCCGCTGATGTGCGCGATCATCCAGTCGCCGACCGCTTCGTAGTACCGCGCCAGCTCGAGCTTGGTGACGGGCGGCTGCTCGTCCGGCCACAGCGGCTTGTCGGGATGCGAGATCGCGACACCCAGGACGGTCGACGGATCGCTGCCCGCATCCGATCCTTTCTTGCGCCGGGTTGCCTTGGCCTTGGCTGCGACGGGGACGGCGCGCTCGGCCACCACCTCGTCGGCCGGCTTGTCCTCGCGCAACCCCTTGAAGGCACCCTGGCGCACGTTGCCGTCGCCCGTCCAGCCGGCGAACTCGATCTCGGCCACCAGATCGGGCCGCACCCAATGAACGGCGCGCTGGCGCGGCGGGCTGGCGCCGGCGGCGAACGGGCTCGTCTTGCTCTCGATCGCCTGCAGCCTGGGCAGGAGCTTGCGGATCACGGGGTCGGAGAAGCCGGTGCCGACCTTGCCGGCATAGACCAGCTTGCGCCCGCCATTGTGCGGCCGGTGCACGCCGACCAGCAGCGAGCTCAAGGCCTTGGCCTCGCTGGTCCAGCCGCCGATCACCACCTCCTGGCCGCTGCGCTGCTTGATCTTCAGCCAGCCGACGCGGCCGCTGCGATAGGGCTCGTCGAGCTTCTTCGAGATGATTCCCTCGAAGCCCATGTGCGACGCCGACTGCAGAACGTCGGCGCCCGAAGTGGCGAAATGCTCGACGTAGCGCAGCGCCTTGCGCCGCCCCTTCAGCCCGTCCAGCAGCTCCTTCAGCCGCTCCTTGCGCGCCGACAGCGGCAGCGGCCGCAGGTCCTCGCCGCCGGCGAACAGCAGGTCGAAGGCGAAGAACACCAGGGCGTCGGAGCGGCCGTCCGACAGCGCCGCCTGAAGGGCGCTGAAGTCCGGAACACCATCCTTGTCGAGCGCCACCGCCTCGCCGTCGATCAGGCAGTCGGGCAGCGCGTCGGCCTGCGCGGCGATGGCCGCGAACTTGGCCGTCCAGTCGAGTCCCTTGCGGGTCCGCAGCGCCGCCTTGCCGCCGGCAACGCGCAGCTGCAGCCGGTAGCCGTCGAACTTCACCTCGTGCGCCCAGCCGACCCCGCTCGGCGGTGCCTCCGCCAGCTTGCAAAGCTGCGGCTCGACGAAGCGCGGCATCGATGCCGCCTTCTTCGCCTTGGCCCGCCGGGGCGCGGTATCGACCTCGCCGCCGCCGCTGCCGTCGTCGCCGCGGTCGCTGTTCCAGACCGCACCGGCCGAACGCCGTCGCCCGGTCATGAACGGGGTCGGGGCACGGCCGGCGCCGATCGCGATCTGCTTCAGGCTGCGTCCCGAAGCCACGGACTTGTCGACCAGCAAGGCGTCCTGCTCGCCCTCCTGCACGAAGTCGTCGCGATGCTTGATCAGCAGCCAATTGGTGCGCTTGCCGCCGAACTTGTCGCCGCGCATGCGCACCAGCACCCAGCTTCCTTTGAGCCGCTCGCCCTGCAGGACGAACTTCAGGTCGCCCTTCTTCAGGCCCTGGTGCGGATCGCCCTCGGGCAGCCAGGTACCGCGATCCCACAGCTGCACCGTGCCGCCGCCATACTGGCCCTTGGGGATCGTGCCCTCGAAGTCGCCGTAGTCGAGCGGATGGTCCTCGACCTCGACCGCCAGGCGCTTGTCGTGCGGATCGAGCGACGGTCCGCGGGTCACCGCCCACGACTTGAAGACGCCGTCGAGCTCGAGCCGGAAGTCGTAGTGCAGCCGGGTGGCGTCATGGCGCTGCACCACGAAGCGCAGAGCGTTCGACCGTGCGACGGCCTCCTTGCCCGACGGTTCGGCCGTCTGGCTGAAATCACGCTTGGCGCGATAGCTCGAGAGGCTGTCCTTGCGCATGGCTCACCGGGGCGGTCGCACCTTGGGCTCGCGGTCCCACAGCTTGTACTGTCGCGCCGCCGCGATAAAGGCCTCCAGGCCCTTCTTGCCGTCCAGGGCGACGACGCCGGCATCGCCGTCAGGATCGACGGCCGCCTTCTCGAACAGCGGTTGCGCCGCGGCGTTGAAGCCGATCGCCTTGAGATGGCCGAAGGCGTCGCGCAGCCAGTCGACCGCCACCGCCATGCCCAGCAGCTCCTCCACGGCCGCCGCCGCGGGCAGCAGCGCGACCGCGTCGAACAGCACCGACGGGCCGCCCTCGAGCGTCATGTCCGGCACGAGGTCCGGCGCGATCTCGCCGATACGCGGCGCCACCAGCTTCAGCCGGCCGCCCTCCTTGACGACGGCGCGGCGCAACGCGGCGACCGCCTTGGCGCCGCTGCCCTCGGTGACCAGCGCGGCGACGACCCGGCCCTGCAGGGTCTCGGGCAGCTTGCCGACGATGCTGAGCGCCGGCGACGGCGGCAGGTCGTCGCGCGGCGTCACCGCCGGCTGGAGCTGCCCGGCCTGTCCCGCCATGCCCATGGCCCTGGCGACCCGCTTGCCGAGCTCGGGCTCGATCAGCTCGAGATGGCCGAGCATGCGCCGGCGCACCGCCAGGGTCTCGACCTTGCTCAATTCGAAGGTGAAGGCACCGACGATGTGGCCCTGCTCCGGCGGCGTCATCGAGCGCCAGAACTGGCGCGCCTGTGAATAGTGGTCGGCGAACGACTCCGGCCGCTGCCGCAGCTTCGGACCTGCGTTGGGATCGGGGAAGCTGGCGAAGCCGCGCGTCGGATTCTCGCGCGCGCTCTTGGGGTCGAGCGAATTCGGCTCGTAGGCGACCCGGCCGGGCTGCAGGGTGGTGCGCATGTGGCCGTCGCGCTGGAAGTTGCGCATCGGGCAGACCGGGCGGTTGATCGGGAGCTCGTGGAAGTTCGGGCCGCCGAGCCGAATGAGCTGCGTGTCGAGGTAGGAGAACAGCCGCCCCTGCAGCAGCGGATCGGGCGTGAAGTCGATGCCCGGCACGAGATGGCCGGGATGGAACGCCACCTGCTCGGTCTCGGCGAAGAAGCTCGTCGGGTTGCGGTTCAGCACCATCCGGCCGATCGGGGTCAGCGGGATCACCTCCTCGGGGATGATCTTGGTCGCGTCGAGGATGTCGAAGTCGAGCTTGTCGGCGGTCGCCTGATCGAAGGCCTGCACGGCGAGAGTCCATTCCGGGAAGTCGCCGTTCTCGATCGACTCCCAGAGGTCTCGCCGCGTGTAGTCGGGATCGGCGCCGGCGATCTTCACCGCCTCCTCCCACAGGGTCGAGGCCATGCCGACCTTGGGCCGCCAGTGGAACTTCACGAAGGTCGACTCACCCTGCGCGTTGACCATCCGGAAGGTGTGCACGCCGAATCCCTCGATGTGGCGCAGCGAGCGCGGGATGGCGCGGTCCGACATCGCCCACATCAGCATGTGCATGCTCTCGGGCATCAGGGACACGAAATCCCAGAACGTGTCGTGCGCCGAGGCTGCCTGCGGGAAGCCGCGGTCGGGCTCCATTTTCACGGCGTGCACGAGGTCGGGAAACTTCATCGCGTCCTGGATGAAGAACACCGGGATGTTGTTGCCGACCAGGTCGAAGTTGCCCTCCTCGGTGTAGAACTTCACCGCGAAGCCGCGCACGTCGCGCGGCGTGTCGATCGAGCCGGCGCCGCCGGCCACCGTCGAGAAGCGCGCGAACACCTTGGTGACCTTCCTCGGGTCCTGCAGGAATCCGGCCTTGGTCAGCGTCGAGCAACTCTTCAGCGGCTGGAACACGCCGTGCGCCGCCGAGCCGCGGGCGTGCACGATGCGCTCGGGGATCCGCTCGTGGTCGAAATGGGTGATCTTCTCGCGGAGGATGAAATCCTCGAGCAGGGTCGGGCCGCGCGCCCCGCTCGTCAGCGAGTTCTGGTTGTCGGCGATCGCCAGGCCCTGGTTGGTAGTCAGGGTCTGTTCGGTCGCCGTCGTCGTCTGATGCGTCTCGCCGCCGGCGCCCGTCGCGCCGTTCGCCTTGCCTGGCTTCTTCATGAAGGTCCCCTCTCGCTCGCGCGCGGGACGTGAACGCCTCGGCAGCGAGAGCGGTTCCGGAGAGCGGTTGTGCGAGCCTCCCGCGTAGGGGCAGATGGATTGCCCGAGGGCGGAAAAGCGCTACCCTCCGGTGCGGGAGGGTTGCCGATGACCGGACCGCTCAGCGGCATTCGCGTACTCGATCTCACCAGCGTGCTGATGGGCCCGTTCTCGACCCAGTTGCTGGGGGATCTCGGTGCCGAGGTGCTCAAGGTCGAACCGCTCAAGGGCGACGATTCGCGGCACGGCGGCTTCGCCCGCCATCGCGGCATGGGCGGCGGCTTCCTCAACACCAACCGCAGCAAGAAAAGCCTGGCGATCGATCTCAAGAGCCCGGCCGGCCGCGACGCCGTGCTGCGTCTCGCCACGAATTGCGACGCCTTCGTCTCCAACGTGCGCCCCAAGGCGCTGGCCCGGCTCGGGCTCGATTATGCGGCGGTGAGCGCGGCGCGGCCCGAGATCGTCTACGTCAACCTCGTGGGCTACGGAAAGCGCGGCCGCTACGCCAACCGGCCGGCCTACGACGACCTGATCCAGGCGACCTCCGGCCTCGCCACCCTGATCCAGCGCGCCATGGGCGGCGAGCCGCGCTACGTGCCGCTGGCCATGGTCGATCGCATCGTCGGCACCTCGGCGGTCAACGCCATCCTGGCCGGCCTGCTGGCCAACCAGCGCACCGGCAAGGGCCAGGAGATCGAGGTGCCGATGTTCGAGACCATGGTCCAGTTCGTGCTCGGCGACCATCTGCAGGGCCATGCCTTCGTGCCGCCGGAAGGGCCGATCGGCTATCCGCGCCTGCTGTCGCCGCATCGCCGGCCGTTCGCCACGCGCGACGGCTACATCGCCATCCTGCCCTACAACGACGGCCAGTGGCGCCGCTTCTTCGCCGCCGTCGGGCAGCCCGAGTTGGCCGACGACGGCCGCTTCACCAGCCACGCCAACCGGGTCGCCAACATCGACACGCTCTATTCCCTGGTCGGCCGCCTGCTGGCCGAGCGCACCACCGCCGAATGGCAGGCGATCCTCGACAGGGCCGACATCCCGGCGATGCCGCTGAACACGCTCGAGTCGCTGCTCGAGGATCCGCACCTCGCCGATGCCGGCTTCCTCGAGACCGTCGAGCATCCCAGCGAGGGACCGATCCGGCGCATCGGGATTCCGTCCTCCTGGTCGGGCACGCCGCCGCCGCCGATCGCCCCGGCGCCGCGCCTCGGCCAGCACAGCGCCGAAATCCTCGCCCTGGCCGGGTTCTCGCCGGACGAGATCGAGGCGCTGGTCGGCGCGGGGATCGTCGCCGCCGCGCCGGCGTCTTAACCGTCCAAACGACAAGAGGAGGAAACCACCATGGGACCGCAACTGGTCGACTATCTCACTTACGAACCAGAGGAGAGCGGCATCCTGTGGATCCGCTTCAACCGGCCCGACCGGCTGAACGCGCTGATCGGCACCGCCGAGATGAACGGCACGGTCGCCAAGGTCGGTGAATACATGCGCGCCGGCGATGACGATCCCAACGTCCGGGTCATCGTGCTGACCGGGGTCGGCCGGGTGTTCTGCGCCGGCGCCGACCTGCGTTCCAAGGCGCCGCCCGAGGTCACCGGGCCCGACTTTCCCGGCGCCCGTGGCGACCACGACGGGGTCGATGCGGCGCGGCAGCACTTCTTCCACGGCTTCACCAAGCTGTTCCGCGACATCGCGCTGATCCGCAAGCCGACCATCGCCATGATCAACGGACCAGCGGTCGGCGCCGGCATGGACATGGCCCTGCACTGCGACATCCGCATCGGCTGCGACAAGACCCGCTTCGTCGCCTATCACCATGCCGGCCAGATCATCGAGAACGGCGGCTGCTACTACCTGCCCAAGATGGTCGGGCTCGGCCGCGCGCTGGAGTTCGCCTACACCGGCGAGCTCGATGCCGAGCGCGCCCATGCCTGGGGAATCCTCAATCACCTCGTGCCCTCGGACAAGCTCGAGGAGACGACGCGGGCGCTCTGCCAGCGCATCATCGGCGTGCCGCCCCTGGTGCAATGGATCGGCAAGCGGGTCATGCGCACCGCGCTCGACAGCTCGCTGGAGGCGACGATGGTCCTGACCTCCAACGCCGGCGGCATCCTACAGGGCTCGGAGGACGCCAAGGAAGCCCGCCGCGCCTTCGCCGAGAAGCGCAAGCCGGTGTTCAAGGGGCGGTAGGCGACCGACGTCGGTCGCCAAAAGCAAGTCTTGCTTTGACCCACGCAGGGCGGACCCAGACCATTCGCTGCCGAGGCGAACTTTGGCAACAGCATTTATTGTTCCGGGGCATGTCTGGCGGCATCTAACACGCGTAGAGCGCTCTTCGCTCCCGCTCTGAGGCAAGAGGCTGCGATGACCCTGAAGCACGTCGCGATCATTGCTCGATCCTGTCGAACCAGACCTTAGCTCGACACCGAATTCCTTCGCGCGCGACGACGGCCGTCCCGACAATTTCCCATAGATCGCCGACGCTCCTCTCAGGAGCAAGCCCGACCGGCGGAGCCATGCCCGCTGAGGAGCCCGACATGACGACCCGACGGAAAATCTTAGAGCATGATTTTCGCCTTCAGAATCGAAGAAGGATTCCCAAGGCATTGAAATCGTGATTCAAACTGCTGGCTGGACTGGAGGCCAGCAGGAATGGCCAAAGCGTACTCGTTGGATCTGCGCGAGCGAGTAGTTGCAGCTGCCGCGTCGGGGCTGAGTTGCCGGAAGGTGGCAGTGATGTTCCGGGTCAGCGTCTCGAGTGTTGTGAAGTGGTGCCAGCGAGCACGGGCAGAGGGCAGCCCGGCGGCCCGACCGATGGGTGGCCGTCGGCCCTACGCTCTCGAGGGCGGGCGAGATTGGCTGATGGCGCGCCTGAAGGAGCGGCCGGACGTAACGCTGCGGGCGTTGGTGGCCGAACTTGCGGAGCGCAGCATCAAGGTCAGCTACTACGCGGTGTGGCACTTCTTTGACCACGAAGGGATCAGCTTAAAAAAAGCCTGCACGCCAGCGAGCAGGATCGGCCGGACGTCGCACGGCGACGAAGCCAGTGGCGCAAGTACCAAGGAAAGATTGATCCCAGGCGCCTGGTCTTCATCGACGAGACTTGGGCCAAGATCAACATCACCAGAACGCACGGGCGGTCGCCGCGTGGCACCAGGCTGGTCGGCAAGGTGCCTCAACGAGGCTTTCGCGCAGCGCTGGCAGGCGAGCACCGGACAGAAGGTCACCGTACGCACGAGCCACGGAGGCTCGGGCAAGCAGGCGCGCCCGGTGATTGCCACCCGGCATCGTCTGCCACCCCATCCGCTGGTTGCCCAGGGCTATCCGTCGATCGGATGCGCGCCCTGCACCTCCGCCGTCGGTCCCGGCGAGGAGCCGCGCGCCGGACGCTGGCGTGCCTTCGCGAAGACCGAATGCGGTATCCACCGCCCTCTTTTCAGCCCGAGCCAGAAATAGAGTTCCAAATGAGTTCCCAGACAGTCGCGAAGGCCGCCTTGCCGACCAGACCGCTTCCGACTGCGCCCGCACAACCAGCCGGCCACTCGCGGCTTTCGCCGCACCTCGAGCGGCTCGAGGATGTGGCCATCCACATTCTGCGCGAGGTCGTTGCCGAGTTCCGCAAGCCGGCGATGCTCTATTCGGTCGGCAAGGATTCGAGTGTCATGCTCCACCTGGCCCGCAAGGCCTTCTTTCCCGCTCCTCCGCCCTTTCCTTTCCTGCACATCGCCTCGGGCTGGGATTTTCGCGCCCTCATCGAGCACCGCGACCGGATCGCCAAGCGGCATGGGCTGGATCTGCTGGTCCAAGCCAACGACGAGGCGCGCCGGGCGGGCACCAACCCGTTCGACACCGAGACCGGCGAATACTCGCGGCTGATGCGGACGGAAGCGCTGAAGCAGGCGCTGGATCGGCACGGCTTCGACGCCGCTCTCGGCGGCGGTCGCCGCGACGAGGAGAAGGCGAGAGCCAAGGAGCGGATCTTCTCGCACCGCTCCGCCGGCTACGTCTGGGATCCGCGCAATCAGCGCCCCGAACTGTGGCGCCTGTTCAACACCCATCTCATGCCCGGCGACACGATGCGCATGTTCCCGCTGTCGAACTGGACCGAGCGCGACGTCTGGACCTACATCCAGGCGGAAGCCCTTCCCGTCGTGCCGCTCTACTTCGCCGCCGAGCGCTGGGTCGTCGCGCGCGACGGCAACCTGATCGCCGTCGACGACGAGCGCATGCGATTCCGGGATGGCGAGACCGCTGTCCGCCGCATGATCCGCTTCCGCACGCTGGGCTGCTGGCCCCTGACAGGCGCCATCCAGTCGAAGGCTACGGACGTCGGCGGCGTCATCGCCGAACTGCTCGACTCGCGATCGTCGGAACGACAGGGCCGGTTGGTCGACGCGGCGCGCCAGGCTTCCATGGAACGCAAGAAGAGAGAGGGCTACTTCTGATGCCCGACACGCTCGCCCCGCCTGCCAACGACGCGCTGCCGCTCGTCGCGCGCAGCGAGTTGCGATTCCTGGCCTGCGGCTCGGTCGACGACGGAAAATCCACCCTGATCGGCCGCCTGATCAACGACGCCACGATCCTGCCCGACGATCAGATCGACTCGCTGCGCAACGATTCGCGGCGCTTCGGAACCACCGAGGACGAGTTCGACTTCGCCCTCCTGCTTGACGGACTCGAGGCCGAGCGGGAGCAGGGGATCACCATCGACGTCGCCTATCGGTTCTTCTCGACGGCTCGACGCGCCTTCGTGGTGGCCGACACGCCAGGCCATCAGCAGTACACCCGCAACATGGCGACCGGCGCTTCAAATGCCGAGCTGGCCATCCTGCTGGTCGATGCGCGCAGAGGATTGCTCGAGCAGACCAGGCGCCACGCCGCGATCGTGTCCCTGCTCGGCATCCGCCACGTCGTGCTGGCGGTCAACAAGATGGACCTGATCGGCTTCTCGGAAGCGCGCTATCGCGCCATCGAGGCGACTTTCGCCGGCTTCGCATCGTCGCTGGCCTTTCACTCCGTCGTCACGATCCCGTTGTCGGCGCGTCTCGGCGACAACGTCGTGCGGCGCAGCGAGCGCGCGCCGTGGTATGCTGAGCTCACCTTGCTGTCCCATCTTGAGACGGTCGAGACCGACCTCGAGGCCGTGGGGGTCCCGTTGCGCTTCCCGGCGCAACGGGTCAACCGCCCCGACGGCGAGTTCCGCGGCTTCGCCGGCACGGTCGCTTCCGGGCGCGTCGCGGTCGGCGATCGCGTCATCGTCGCCAACTCCGGCCGCCAGACCTCGGTGGCCCGCATCGTGACTTTCGACGGTGACCTGCCCCAAGCGGTGGCCGGCCGGTCCGTGACGCTGATCTTGACCGACGAAATCGACGTCGGCCGCGGCGACATGCTGGCCGATCCGCGCCATCGCCCGACCGTGGCCCGCCGCTTTGCCGCCGACCTGGTCTGGATGGACAACGAGCCGGCCCGCGCAGGCAGCCGCTTCCTGCTCAAAATCGGCAGCGCCACCGTTCCGATCGTCCTGTCTCGCGTCACCGACAGTCTCGATGTCGGCTCGATGCGCCGGGTCCCGGCCAGCGACCTTGCCTTCAACACTATCGGTGGGGCCGAGATCGAAAGCGCCGTGCCCGTGCCGTTCGATCCCTATTCCGAGAACCGCCATACCGGCGCCTTCATCCGCATCGACCGATCCACCTTGCGCACCGCCGCGGCCGGCATGATCGCCGAGAGTCTCGACGCCGCGCGCCACGTGCATCGTCATGCCGAGACGACAACGCCGGCCGTTCGCGCCAAGCAGAAATCACAGCGGCCTGTCGTGGCCTGGCTCACCGGGCTGCCGGGGTCCGGCAAGTCGACGATCGCGAACCTCGCCGAGCGCAAGCTCGTTGCGCTCGGCCGCCATACCATGCTGCTCGACGGCGACAATCTGCGACAGGGCCTCAATGCCGACCTCGCCTTCGACGAGGCGTCCCGGCCGGAGGACGTGCGTCGCGTGGGCGAGGTGGCAAAGCTCATGGTCGACTCCGGTCTCATCGTCTTGGTGGCCCTGGTCTCACCCTTCCGGGCGGATCGCGCGCGGGCAGCGGCCCTCATGGCCGAGGGGCAATTCCTCGAGATTCATGTCGATGCGCCACAAGAGATCTGTCGGCAGCGGGATCCCAAAGGGCTCTATGAGAAGGCCGCCTGCGGCTGCATCTCCGACCTGACCGGCCGGGACCAGCGCTATGAGCCGCCGGAGCGTGCGGCCCTCGTCCTGCACACGGCGACCTTGACGGCGGAGGAAGCTGCAGACCGCGTGGTGAATGCAGTGGTGCAGTGGTGCACGTCGCCGGGGCCTGGACGCTCCAACCGGTCTGCCGATCGCCTAATCCTGACCGGCGCAACTGCACGCCTTGCCGCACCCGCATGTCGCGGCTGAAGCCGCGGCAAGCCATGGGCAGCAGAGAGCCGGGCTCGGGCTAACCGCCTCCCTCGGGCGTAGGCACGCATTGCGTCCGCTTGTCGCTCAGGGTTATTTATCGCTGGGCGCGCCTCCCGCACATCCATGGTCGGACAGGGAGAGCCGAGTCCGCCAGCCGTCGCCCGGATGACCCTACGAGTTTTCAGGTAACCAAGATGACGGCATCTCCTTCCGACCCATATCCCGGATTGGCATTGCGTAAAGGCAGCGGATTGCGCCTGTCTCCGCACCTCGAGCGACTCGAGGACGAGGCCATCTACATTCTGCGCGAGGCTGCAGCTGAGTTCCGCAAGCCCGTGATGCTCTACTCTGTCGGCAAGGACTCGAGCGTCATGTTGCATCTGGCGCGCAAGGCGTTCCACCCGTCGCGACCACCCTTCCCCTTCCTGCACATCGCCTCGGGCTGGGATTTCCGCGCGCTTCTAGCGCATCGCGACCGCATGGCCGCCGACTACGAGCTCGATCTTCTGGTCCATTCCAACGAGGAGGCCCGGCAGGCCGGTGTCAATCCGTTCGACACGGAGACCGGGGAGTATTCCCGCCTCATGCTGACCGAGGGGCTGAAGCAGGCCCTGGATGCCCATGGCTTCGACGCCGCCATTGGCGGTGGACGCCGCGACGAGGAGAGGGCAAGGGCCAAGGAACGCATCTTCTCCCACCGCTCCGCCGGCCACGTTTGGAATCCGCGCAATCAGCGTCCCGAACTCTGGCGCCTCTTCAACACGCGCCTGGGCGACGGGGACACGATGCGCGTGTTTCCGCTGTCGAACTGGACCGAGGTCGATGTCTGGACTTACATCCAAGTGGAGTCCATTCCCGTCGTGCCCCTGTACTTCGCCGCCGAGCGTGCCGTTGTCGAGCGCGATGGCAACCTCATCGCCGTAGACGACGACCGCATGAGGTTCCGAGCCGGTGAAGGCACCGTGCATCGGCGGGTCCGCTTCCGGACCTTGGGATGCTGGCCTCTGACTGGCGCCGTCGAGTCTTCCGCGGCGACCACCGACGGTGTTCTCACCGAACTCCTTGGCTCGCGCACCTCGGAACGCCAGGGGCGGCTGATCGATGGTGCACGGCAAGCCTCGATGGAGCGCAAAAAGAGAGAAGGCTACTTCTGATGCCCGTTCCGCCCGCCAACGACGCGCTGCCGATTGCCGTCCGCGGCGAACTGCGCTTCCTCGCCTGCGGATCGGTAGACGACGGCAAGTCGACTCTCATTGGGCGGCTGATCAACGATTCCGCGGGCGTCCCCGAGGATCAGATTGCTTCGCTGCGCGACGACTCGCGGCGCTTCGGAACGACGGGCGACGACATCGACTTCGCCCTCCTGCTCGACGGGCTCGAAGCAGAGCGCGAGCAGGGAATCACTATCGACGTCGCCTATCGCTTCTTCGCCACGCCATGCCGCGCTTTCGTCGTCGCCGACACGCCGGGCCACCAGCAGTACACGCGCAACATGGCGACAGGCGCCTCCAATGCCGAGCTCGCCATCCTGTTGGTCGACGCACGCAAGGGCTTGCTGGAGCAAACCCGGCGGCATGCGGTGATCGTGGCGCTGCTCGGCATCAGGCACATCGTTCTCGCGGTCAACAAGATGGACCTGGTGGCGTTCTCCGAGTCGCGCTTCGCGGAGATCGAGGCCAGCTTCAACGCCTTCGCGTCATCGCTCGCCTTCCAATCCGTCGTCGCAATCCCCCTGTCAGCGCGGCAGGGCGACAATGTCGTGCGCCCCAGCGTCCGCATGCAGTGGTTCACCGGCCCGGCGCTCCTTCCATACCTCGAGATGATCGAGACGGATCCCCAAAGCGACGAAGGCCCGATGCGGTTTCCGATACAGTGGGTCAACCGGCCCAGCGGTGACTTCCGCGGCTTCGCCGGCACCGTGGCGTCGGGCCGCGTCCGAGTCGGAGACCGGGTCGTCGTCGCGAATTCCGGCCGAGAATCTTCGGTGACGCGCATCGTAACCTTCGATGGCGACTTGCCGATGGCCACGGCAGGCCGGTCGGTGACCTTGACCCTGAAGGACGAGATCGACCTCAGCCGAGGCGACCTGCTGGCCGACCCACGGCGTCGACCAATCGTCGCCCGACGTTTCATGGCCGATCTGGTCTGGATGGACGACACCGCGGCGGCGGCGGGCACTCCCTTCCTGCTCAAGATCGGCACCACCACCGTTCCCGTGGTCCTGGCACGTATCACGGACAGGCTGGACGTCGAGTCGCTGGAGCGGATCCCCGCCGAGGGTCTCTCGCTGAACGCGATCGGCCGGGTCGAGATCGACAGCACTCTCCCGGTCGCCTTCGACCCCTACGCGGAAAACAGGCAAACCGGCGCTTTCATCCTGATCGACCGACTGACGCTGCGCACTGCCGCGGCCGGCATGATCATCGACAGCCTCCATGCGGCACGCGACGTGCACCGCCACGCCGAGACAGTGACGCCCGACGTCCGGGCCAGGCAAAAGGCACAACTTCCCGTCGTCGTCTGGCTGACCGGCCTGCCGGGGTCCGGCAAGTCGACGATCGCCAATCTCCTCGAGCGCAAGCTCGTCGACCTGGGCCGCCAGACGATGCTGCTCGACGGCGACAACCTGCGACACGGCCTCAACGCCGATCTTGCGTTCGACCCCGCCTCGCGGTCCGAGAACGTGCGACGCGTGGGTGAGGTCGCCAAGCTGATGACCGATGCAGGCCTCATCGTCCTCGTGGCACTGGTCTCGCCGTTCCGTGCCGACCGCCTGCGCTCGGCCGCCCTGCTGCCCGAGGGACGGTTCCTGGAGATCTACGTCGAGGCGCCACTCGAGGTCTGCCGGCAGCGCGACCCCAAGGGTCTCTACGACAAGGCCGCCCGCGGCCGGATCACCGATCTCACCGGGCAGACCCAGCCCTACGAGCCGCCCGAGGCGCCCGCTCTCGTCCTTCACACCGCGGAGATGACGGCAGAGGAGGCCGCGGACCAAGTCCTCGAGGCAGTGCTATACGCGAGCCGTCCGACCGCCGAGGAGTGGCTGGACTGATCCGGCGCCGGAGGCCTCACTTTCCGATGCAGAAGTCGCGGAAGATCACATCGAGTAACTCCTCCACCCTCACCGTCCCCGTGATGCGTCCCAGAGCGCGCATCGCCAGCCGTACGTCCTCCGAGGCCATCGCGACCTCGGGTGCGGCCAGGGCGCGGGCCAGCGACTCGCGACATTCCTCCAGCGCCGTGCGATGGCGGGCACGGGTCAGCGGCACCGTCCCCGCCCCCTCGCCCATGAGCCGATCGGCGGCCACCTCTAGGCGTTGCAGCAGATCCGCCACGCCGGCGCCGGTCCGCGCCGAGACGGCGATGACGTCGCTCGCGGCGACCGGGTTCAGATCGACCTTGTTGACCACCACGAGATCGCGGCCGGGCTGCCAGCTCCGCGTGGACCGCACCAGCGCCCGACGGTCGGCAACCCAGTCGCCGGTCGCGTCCAGCACCAGGATGCGCAGGTCCGCCGCCGCGGCGCGCGCCCGGGCGCGGCGCACCCCCTCCTGCTCGATCGCGTCGTGCGAGTCGCGCAGACCGGCCGTGTCGGCCAGCACGACCGGCCAGCCGCCCAGGTCGAGATGCACCTCGATGACGTCGCGCGTCGTGCCGGCGGTCTCCGATACGATCGCCGCGTCGCGCCGCGCCAACAGGTTGAGCAGCGACGACTTGCCGGCATTGGGCGGGCCGATGATGGCGATGGCGAGCCCGTCGCGCAGCCGCTCGCCGCGGCGGTCGGCCAAGTGATTGGCGATCTCGGCCTGCAGGCCCTCGATAGCGGCCCGCACCGCGGCGTCCAGGCCTTCGGGCAGGTCCTCGTCGGGAAAGTCGATGACCGCCTCGAGATGCGCCAGGGCGGCGACGCCCCGGGTCCGCCACGACTCGTAGAGACGCCCCAGCGCACCGTCCATCTGGCGCAGCGCCAAGCGGCGCTGCGCCTCGGTCTCGGCGGCGACCAGGTCGGCGATCGCCTCCGCCTGCGTGAGGTCGAGCCTGCCGTTCTCGAAGGCGCGGCGGGTGAACTCGCCGGGCTCGGCGAGGCGGCAGTAGCCCAGCGCGCCGATCGCGGCGAGGGCTGCCTCAACCACCGCGCGACCGCCGTGCAGGTGCAGCTCGGCCATCGGCTCGCCGGTCTCGGTGCGTGGCGCCTCGAACCACACGGCGAGGCCGCGATCGATCACCTCGGCCGTGCGCGGATCGCGCAGGCTGCGCAGCGCCATGCGGCGCGCCGCCGGCAAGGACGCCGCCGTCAAGGTCGCCATTGCCTCCGGCGCCCGCGGGCCGCTCAGCCGGATCACCGACAGGGCTCCCGGCCAGGCGCGCGACGGCGCCGGCGTGCCCAGCGCGTAGATCGTGGCCTCGTCCATCGCGTGCGGTGTCAGGACCGGCGCTGCGGCGTCGCCGGCTTGGCCGCCGGCGCCGGCGTCGCGCCCGGGATCGGCCGCACGGTCACCTTGTCCGACAGCTTGTCGTACAGCGATTCCGGGATCAGGCGGCGTTCGACCAGCTCGGTCTTGGCACGGAACGGACGCGCCCGGATGATCGCGTCGGCCCGCACCTCGCCGATTCCGTCGAGGCCCATGAGGTCGTCGCGGCTGGCCAAGTTGAGGTCGAGCAGGCTGGCCGCCGCCGGGGCGCGCGTCTGAGCCCCAGCCGGCAGGGCGAGTATCAGGGACAGCAGCAAGACGTAGGCGAAGCGCCACACCATTGACATTCTCTTACGGAATAGTTAAGTAACCATGACCGCGCCGGACCAGCGTAGCGAAAATGGGACCGTCGCGGAATCCTGTCTGGAGTAGACCCCGAAAGTGAGACAGTGAAAATGCGGACAGTTTCTCGCCAGGAGGAACTGATGAAGCGAAGAGTATCAGCGAGTGAGGAACTTAAGCGAGCTGCGGTAGCGCGGTTGGCGGCGGGCGAAGCGGCAAGTTCGGTGGCGGCCGATCTCGGGGTTGACCGCAAGCGCTTGTACGAGTGGCAAGAGGTCGTACGGCGACGAGGACTGGAAGGGTTGCGGGGTCCCGGTCGTCCGCGGAAGGGGGCCCTTGATGTGCTGCCGGTGAGGAGCGCGATACTGAATGAAGGGGCGGCGGCGCGGCGTCGGATTGCCGAGCTTGAGCGCAAGATCGGGGAGCAGCAGGCCGACCTGGATTTTTTTCGGCAAGCCTTGCGGCATGTGAAGGCAAGACAGCAGGCGGCCGGCGAGCCTGGCGCGCGGCGGTCTACGAAGTCATCCGGACGATGACCATGTCGCAGGGCACCGGGACCATCCAGCGGCTGTGCCGGCAGGCCGGGGTTAGCCGGGCGAGCTATTATCACCACTGGCAGAGGAGCGCGCCGCGGGCGCATGACACGGCGGTGCAGGACCTGATCCAGAAGGTGGTTGGGGCCAACAAGCGGCAGCGTGGCTATCGCTACATCATGCACGAGCTGCGACGCGAGCACGGCCTGATCGTCAATCACAAGCGGGTCCTGCGCCTGATGCGCCAGGACAACCTCTTGAGCCTGCGGCACAAGCCCTTCGTACCGCTGGCGACCGATTCTCGGCACACGTGGAGGATCGTCCCGAATCTGGCGAAAGGCCTGGAACTGACGGGCCTGAACCAACTGTGGGTGGCCGACATCACCTACATCCGCCTGCAGGAGCAGTTCGCCTATCTGGCGGTGGTGATCGACGCGTTCAGCAGGCTCGTGGTCGGCTGGAAGATGGCCGATCATCTGCGGGCCATTGTGGCGATGGATGCCCTGACCATGGCGATCGAGGAGCGTCGTCCTTTGCCGGGCAGCCTGATCCATCACTCCGACCGCGGCGTGCAGTACGCCTGCGGCGAATATAGCGCGCTGCTCGAGCGACACGACATTACGGCCAGCATGAGCCGGGTCGGCAATCCCTACGACAACGCCAAGGCCGAGGAGGTCGACGGCCGCCTCTACCGCGACCGCGACGAAGCGGAGGCCTGCATCGGTACGTTCATCGAGCAGATCTACAACAGGCAGCGCCTGCACTCGGCGCTGGACTACCGACCGCCCTGCGAGTTCGAGGCTTTGCATCGATCTCGTCTGGGGCTGGGCGTGGGCGACGCTGCGCGATGTGGGGGGCTCCGCGCCCCCCACGCCCGGCCGCGACTTGACCTCAAGCCCATGGCTCATGATCAATGACCCTAAACTATCTGTCCGGAATTTTGCTGTCTCAGGTCAGGGGTGCGCTCCATGCGACCCCCTCCCAGTTTGCAGATGCGCAGCCGCGCGTCCCTCGCTAAGCCATCGGCATGGCCAAGCCCTACGACCACATACCCGACCGCCGCGCCATCGTGCGCCGGCGCGAGCTCGAAGCGGCACTGCAGGCGCTTATCGAGGACCTGCCGACGGGCAACGAGCCGCCGCGCGCCGACGTGCTGGCAATCCTGCGCCAGGCCCTGGCCGACGGACGGCAGGAGATCCGCCGCCGCTTCGAGCAGCCGGGACCGCAGCGCAACGACGGCGCCCTGGTGCTGACCTCGACCTCGTTCCTGATGGACCAGCTGATCCGCGTGCTGTTCGACTTCGCCGACCAGCGGGTCTATCCGGCGGCCAATCCCAGCGCCGCCGAGCGGCTCGGCGTCGTGGCCACCGGCGGCTTCGGCCGCGGCGAGTTGGCGCCGCTCAGCGACATCGACCTGCTGTTCCTGCGGCCCTACAAGCAGACGGCGCGCGGCGAGCAGATCGTCGAGTTCATGCTCTACCTGATGTGGGATCTCGGCCTGAAGGTCGGCCATGCCACCCGCACCGTCGAGGAGAGCCTGCGCTACGCCGAGCGCGACCAGACGATCCGCACCGCGCTGCTCGAGGCGCGCTACCTGTGGGGCGACCGCGCCCTGTTCGACGAGCTGATCAGGGACTTCGCGCAAAAGTTCCTGACCGGCGACGGCCGCGACTTCGTCGAGGCCAAGCTCGCCGAACGCGACCAGCGCCATCAGCGCATGGGCGATTCGCGCTACGTCGTCGAGCCCAACGTCAAGGAGGGCAAGGGTGGCCTGCGCGACCTCCACCTGCTGTTCTGGATCGCCGAGTATCTCTACCGCGTGCACGAGCCGGCCGAGCTCGTCGCCAAGGGCGTGCTCACCCGCGACGAGGCGCGACTGTTCGAGCGGGCCGAGCGCTTCCTCACCACCGTGCGCTGCCATATCCACTATCTGACGGGCCGCGCAGACGACCGGCTGAGCTTCGACCTGCAGCGCGAGATCGCGCAACGGCTGGGCTACCAGGACCGGCCGGGCAGCCGCGGCGTCGAGCGCTTCACCAAGCACTACTACCTTCACGCCAAGTCGGTCGGCGACCTGACCCGCATCTTCGTCGCCGCGCTCGAGGACAGCCGGCGGCGCAAGCCGCGGCTGGCGGCGCTGTGGCAGACCCTGCGGCCGCGCGAGCTCGAGGGCTTCCGCCTCGACGGCGAACGGCTGGCGGTGGCGGCACCCGACGCCTTCACGCGCGATCCGGTGGCCATCCTGCGGCTGTTCCACGTCGCTCAGGAGAACGATCTCGACATCCATCCGGCGACCCTGCGGCTGATCACGCAGAACATCCGCCTGGTCGACCGGCTGCGCAGCGACCCCGAGGCCAACCGCCTCTTCATGGCGATGATGACCTCGCGCCACGATCCCGAGACGACCCTGCGCCGGCTCAACGAGGCTGGCGTGTTCGGCCGGTTCATTCCCGACTTCGGCCGCGTCGTCGCCCAGACGCAGCACGACATGTATCACACCTACACGGTCGACGAGCACACGATCCGGGCGATCGGCATGGTGGCGCGCATCGAAGCGGGCCAACTGCAGGACGATCATCCGCTCGCCTCCGACGTGATCCACAAGATCCTGTCGCGGCCGGTGCTGTACCTCGCGGTGCTGCTGCACGACATCGCCAAGGGCCGCGGCGGCGACCATTCCGTGCTGGGGGCCGACGTGGCGCTGCAGCTCGGGCCGCGGCTGGGACTAAGCGCCGCCGAGACCGAGACCGTCGCCTGGCTGGTGCGCTGGCATCTCGCGATGTCGGCGACCGCCTTCCAGCGCGACCTGATGGATCCCAAGACGATCGAGACCTTCGCCGCGCTGGTCCAGTCGCCGGAGCGCCTGCGCCTGCTGCTGGTCCTGACCGTGTGCGACATCCGCGCCGTCGGCCCGACCGTCTGGAACGGCTGGAAGGCGGCGCTGCTTCGCCAGCTCTACAACGCCACCGAGCGGGTCCTGTCGGGCGGCACCCTGGCCGGCGCGCGGGCCGAGCGCATCAAGGCCATCCAGGCCGAGGTCGCCGGCCATCTCGCCGGCTGGAGCGAGCAGGACAAGGAGGAGCATTTCGCCCGCGGCTACCCGCCCTACTGGCTGTCCTTCCCGGCCGAGACCCTGGCGCGCCAGGCCGAGCTGGTACGGCGCGCCGACCACGACCACCAGCCGCTCGCCATCGAGCATCGGATCGACGGCGAGCGCTCGGTGACCGAGGTCACGATCTACACGCTCGACACGCACGGCCTGTTCGCGCGGCTGGCCGGCGCCATGGCGATCAGCGGTGCCAACATCGTCGACGCCAAGATCTTCACCCTGGCCAATGGCATGGCGCTCGACACGTTCTGGATCCAGGACCTCGAGGGCAAGCCGTTCGACGGACCGCAGCGCCTGGCCCGGCTGGCGGCGCGGGTCGAGCTGGCGCTCAGCAACCGGCTCGACATCCAGCGCGAGCTCGACAGCCAGCGCGCCTCGTGGCCCAAGCGCGACCAGATATTCACCGTCGAGCCGCGCGTCCTGATCGACAACAACGCGTCCGACACGTTCACCGTGATCGAGGTCAACGGCCGCGACCGGCCGGGCTTCCTGCACGTCGTCACGCGCGCCCTGACGCGTCTCAACCTGCAGATCACCTCGGCGCACGTTACGACCTACGGCGAACGCGCCGTCGACGTGTTCTACGTCAAGGACCTGTTCGGCCTGAAGGTCGTGAACCAGGACAAGCTGCGCCAGGTCGCGGCCACGGTCGAGCAGTCGATCCGCGACTTCGACGCCCGCTTCGACCCGATGCAACGCGCCGCCGAGTAGCGCTCTTCACTCCGGCTTGAAGCCGGCGTCCCTGAGCAGGGCGGTGTTGGTGGCCACCTCGCCGGCGATGAAGGCGGCGAAGTCCTTGGGCCCGCGCGCCGTCGGCACGATGCCGAGCGACGTCGTCTTGGCGACGAAGGCGGGGTCCTTGGAGACCTCGGCCATCGCCGCGGCCAGGCGCTCGACCACCGGGTCCGGCGTGTCGCGCGGCGCCCACACGCCGTACCAGGAGCTCAGGTTGAAATCCTTGAGGCCGACCTCGGCCGAAGTCGGAATCGCCGGCGCCAGGGATGTGCGTTCCCGGGATGTCACGAACAGGCCGCGGGCGCGGCCCGAGGTGGCGAGCGGCAGCAGCGCCGTCCAGGGGTCCATGAACAGCTGGACGTTGCCCGACATCAGGTCGGCGTTGGCCGGCGCCGTGCCCTTATACAGGATGGTGTCGAGCGGCAGGCCGGTGCGCTTGAGGAAGGCCAGGGTCGCGATGTGGCCGGCCGAGCCGCCCGACGACAGGGCGAAGAAGTACTTCTTGGGCTCCTTGGCGATCGCCGCCATCGTGCTGGCATAGTCGCTGCCCGGCACGTTGTTGTTGCACAGCAGGACCAGCGGCGCCTCGCCGGCCTGGGCAATTGGCCGGAAGTCGGTCTGTGGATCGTACGGACAGGACGGCATGATGGTCTTGCCCAGCACGAACAGGCTGGCGTTGAACAGGATCGTGTAGCCGTCTGGATCGGCCCGCCGCACCGTCTCCGACCCGGTGACGCTCGAGGCGCCGCCGATGTTGGTGACGACGATCGGCTGGCCGAGCTTCTCCTGCAGGCGCTCGGCCGTGATGCGCCCGAGCCCGTCGGTGCCGCCGCCCGGCGGATAGGGCAGCACCATCTTGATCGGCTTGCTGGGATAGGTGTCGGCCCCCGCGGCGGCGCCCGCGAGCGGCAGGACAGCGGCGCTGCCGAGCAGCCGGCGACGGCCGATCACGGCCGCACCGTCACGGAACCCGCGCACGACCGGCCGCCAGCGGCCTCGCAGACCGTGGCGACGACGCGCCGGCCCTTGACCTCGCCGCACGGTGCGCCGAGCGCCAGCGACGTGTCGAGATGCTGCGTCAAGGTCGCCCGCCCGCCCGGCGGGACGGGATGAAGCACGCCCTCTCGATAGGCCGATTTCAGCTCCACGATGCGCTCCTGTCCGTTGCCCAGCAGGAGGGCCAGATCCACCTGCAGGTAGTCGATCGTCTCGGCTGCACCGTTCTCGACCAGCAGGCTCGGCACGCAATTGCCGAACACCAGCGTGTCGGGACCGCGGGTGACCGAAATGCCGCCGGCCGCCCCCGCGGAAGCAGCAAGAAGGAGGCCAAGAACTGGCGGCAGCAACGCCGGCCAGGCCCGGCGCGCGATCATTCCCCGCTGCGCAGGCGCTGCTCGCGCCGCGCGGTCAGCATCTGCATGATCGCCGCGGCCGTCTCCTCGATCGACCGCCGCGTGACGTCGATGGTCGCCCACTTGCGCCGGGCATAGAGCCGTCGCGCGTCCTGGATCTCGCGCTGAACCGTGTCCATGTCGGTGTATTCGGATTCGGTGTCCTGCTGCAGCAGGCGCAGGCGATTGACGCGGATCTGGACCAGTCGCTCGGGATCGGTGATCAGGCCGACGACCAGCGGCCGCGTCGCCGTCTCGAGCTCGACCGGCGGATCGACCTCCGGCACCAAGGGCACGTTGGCGGCGCGCACGCCGCGGTTGGCGAGATAGACGCAGGTCGGCGTCTTGGAGGTGCGCGACGGCCCGACCAGCACGACGTCGGCATCGTCGAGATCGTGCGTCGACTGGCCGTCGTCGTGCGCCAGGGTGTAATGCATGGCGTCGATCCGGTCGAAATACCCTTCGTCGAGCTGGTGCTGGCGACCCGGCCATTGCTCGCTCTTGGAGCTGAAATGCACCGCCAGCACGCTCATCACCTGGTCGAGCACGCCGACGCAGGGCAGCTGGAGGCGCCTGCAATGGTCGCGCACGACGTCGCGCAGGTCGGGATCGACCAAGGTGTAGAGGACCGGGCCGCGGTCGCGCTCGACCGCCGCCATCACCTTCTCCATCTGGCCGCGGGTTCGCACCAGCGACCAGACGTGCTCCTGCACGAAGATGCCCTCGTACTGCACCAGGCAGGCCCGGGCCACGCTGGAGACCGTCTCGCCGGTCGAGTCCGACACGAGATGGACGTGAAAATTCCTGTTCGCCACACGATATTCTTACCCCACAGGCGTCCGGGGACAACCGCGGGATTGCCGGGGGCAAAGCGGGGACGGTTCCCCGTTGGCCGTCGCGGGTCACATTTTCAGTCCCGGACCGGCCCGTCCGTCCCGCCCGTGGTCCCCTGCGGACAAGTCCGGGTCAAAAGCCTGTGAAGCGGGAATTGGCCCATCGCAGGCCGTGGAATCGGGGGCGACGGTCCACAAGCCACTGGGGATGGCCGTCGAATTGGGCGCATCCCCACGTGCCACACCCTCTACGACTCCTACTACCTTCTATGAAAGAGTAAGAGGGAAGCCATGAGGGAAGAGCAGTGACCGGCGGAAAGTTCCTGGAAACCCTGGCGGGCAAGCGGTTTGCCACGCCGCCGATCTGGCTGATGCGTCAGGCCGGGCGATACCTGCCGGAGTATCGGGCCATCCGCGCCACGACCCGCTCCTTCCTCGAATTCTGCTACACGCCCGATAAGGCGGTCGAGGTCACCCTGCAGCCGATCCGGCGCTTCGGGCTGGATGCCGCGATCATCTTCTCGGACATCCTGGTGGTGCCCGACGCGCTCGGCCAGAAGGTCTGGTTCGCCGAGGGCGAGGGTCCCAAGCTGGAGGCCCTGACCGACCCGGCGCAGTTCGGCCAGCTGTCGCGCGGCCGGCTTCCCGAGCACCTGGCTCCGGTCTACGAGGCGATCCGGGCGACCCGCGCCGCGCTGCCGGCCGAGACGGCGCTGCTGGGCTTCGCCGGCGCGCCCTTCACGCTCGCCTGCTACATGATCGAGGGCGGCGGCAGCAAGGAGTTCGCCAAGGTCAAGGCCTGGGCCTACCGCCATCCCGAATCCTTCGGCCTGCTGATCGACCTGCTGGTCGAGGCCGTGATCGACCATCTGTCGAACCAGGTCGAGGCCGGGGTCGACGCCGTGCAGCTGTTCGATTCGTGGGCCGGCGTCCTGCCCGAGGGAGAGCTCTTCCGCTGGTCGCTCGAGCCGATGGTGCGCATCGCGCACGGCCTGCGCGCCCGCCATCCGCACGTGCCGATTCTTGCCTTCCCGCGGCTGGTCGGACCGGCGGCGCTCATGTACCGGCGACCGGACGCCTTCACGGCGCTGTCGCTCGACACCGGGATCGGCGCCCACTGGGCGGCGCGCGAGTTGCAGCCGCATCTTTGCGTGCAGGGCAATCTCGATCCGATCATGCTGGTGGTCGGCGGGCCGGCGCTGGAGCGCGAGGCACGGCGCATCCTCGACAAGCTCGGGCACGGTTCCTACGTGTTCAATCTCGGGCACGGCGTGGTGCCGCAGACCCCGCCCGAGCACGTAGCCCAACTGGTCGAGGTGGTACGGCGCTGGACTCCGTCGGCGTCGTGAAGGTCGCGATAATCCTGTTCAACCTCGGCGGGCCGGATTCGCTGGAGGCCGTGGAGCCGTTCCTGCGCAACCTGTTCAGCGACCCGGCGATCATCCGCCTGCCGTCGCTGATCCGACGTCCCCTGGCGCGCTTCATCGCGAAACGGCGGGCGCCCAAGGCCCGCGAGATCTATTCGCTGATCGGCGGCGCCTCACCGATCCTCGGCCAGACCGAGGCACAGGCGCGGGCGCTCGAGCAGGTCCTGGGTAGCGAGCACGAGTGGCGTGGCTATGTCTGCATGCGCTACTGGCACCCCATGACCGCTGCGGTGGTGCGCTCGGTCGAGCGCTTCGCGCCGGATCGCATCATCCTGCTGCCGCTCTATCCGCAGTTCTCGACAACGACGACGGCCTCGTCGTTCAAGGCCTGGAACGACCTGGCGCGCTTCAAGGTGCCGACCAGCACCATCGACTCCTATCCGCTGCAGCCCGGCTATATCGCCGCCTCCGTCGACCTGGTGCGGCAGGGCCTGGCCGAGGCCGGACCGGGACCGATCCGCGTGCTGTTCTCGGCGCACGGCCTGCCCGAGAGCATCGTCAAGGCCGGTGACCCCTACCAGAATCAGGTCGAGCAGAGCGCCGCCGCCATCGCGCAGGCGATCGACGGGCTCGACTGGGCGGTCTGCTACCAGAGCCGGGTCGGGCCGCTGAAGTGGATCGGTCCCTCGACCGAGGAGGAGATCGAGCGCGCGGCGCGCGACGGCTGCAAGATCGTCCTCTACCCGCTGGCCTTCGTCTCCGAGCATTCCGAGACCCTGGTCGAGCTCGACATCGAGTATCGCCATCTGGCGCAGGAGCAGGGCATCACCACCTACGTGCGGGTGCCCGCCGTCGGCACCCATCCGGCGTTCATCGGCGGCCTCGCGGAGCTGGTGCGCAATGCTCTATGAAATCCTGAAGGCGCTGCACATCGTCGCCGTCATCGCCTGGATGGCCGGGCTGCTCTACCTGCCGCGGCTCTACGTCTACCACGCCGCGGCGCCCGTCGGCTCGCCGCAGAGCGAGACCTTCAAGGTCATGGAGCGCCGCCTGCTGCGGGCCATCATGAATCCGGCGATGGTCCTGGTCTGGGTGTTCGGGCTGTTGCTCGCCTGGCAGGGCAACTGGTGGCACGCCGGCTGGTGGCATGCCAAGTTCGCGCTGGTCCTGGCCCTCACCCTGGTGCATCACCTCTACGCCCGCTGGCGCAAGGATTTTCTCGCCGATCGGAACGCGCGGCCGGCCCGCTTCTTCCGCTGGTGGAACGAGGTGCCGACCCTGCTGATGATCGCTATCGTCTTCCTCGCCGTGCTGAAGCCATTCTGACAGGAGACCCATGACCGTCGAGCCGAGCGCCGACTGGCGCGACCAGATCTTCGAGGTGCTTCAGACGCACGACATCCGGCAGGTCTATCACGTGCCGGACGCCGGCCATTCGCGTCTGATCGAGCACTGCCAGCGCTCGAACTCGATCCGCACCCTGGCGCTGACCACGGAAGAGGAAGGCATCGCCCTCGCCGCCGGCGCCTGGCTGGGCGGCCAGCGCTCGGTGACCTTGATGCAGAGTTCCGGCGTCGGCAACACGATCAACCTGATGGGCCTGACCAAGACCCTGCGCATGCCGTTCCTGACCCTTATCACCATGCGCGGCGACTGGGGCGAGTTCAATTCCTGGCAGTATCCGATGGGCCAGGGCACGCCCAAGGTGCTCGAGGCGATGGGCGTTCTGCTCTACTCGGTCGACAAGGCCGAGGAGGTCAAGGCGACGGTCGACGCCGCCGCGCGCACCGCCTTCGACGGCGGCCAGTCGGTGGCCGTGCTGCTGCGCCAGAAGCTGATCGGCATCAAGACGTTCGGGAAGAAGTGATCATGAAGGCAACCCTGCAGCGCCGACCGCTGGTCAAGCAGATCCTGGCCGGGGCCGACGACGATCTCCTGGTGATCGCCGGTCTGGGCTCGTCGAACTGGGACATCACGGAAGCCGGCGACCGGCCGCTCAACATGCCGCTCTGGGGCGCCATGGGCGCGCCTGTCGGCATGGGGCTCGGCCTGGCGTTGGCGCAGCCCGCCAAGCGCGTGCTGGTGATCACCGGCGACGGCGACATGCTGATGAGCCTGGGCTCGCTCGCCACCGTGGCGGCGCAGCAGCCCGACAATCTCGCCATCGCCGTGCTCGACAACGAGAAGTTCGGCGAGACCGGCAACCAGGCGACCCACACCAGCCCGCGCAACAACGGGCCGACCGACTCCGGCGCCGGCACCGACCTCGCGATGATCGCCCGCGGTTGCGGCATCGCCGACTCCGCCACGGTGCGCGAAGCGGCCGACGTGGCGCAACTTGTCGCCGACCTGCGGCGCAAGAAGGGCCCGGTGTTCCGCCTGGTCAAGGTGATGGTCGAGAAGCTCGACTTCGTCATGCCGCCGCAGGACGGCGCTCATCTCAAGGATCGTTTCCGCCAGGCCCTGCTGGGGCGGCCATGACAGACTACGCACCGTTTCCCCTGATCGAACTCACGGGGACGCCGCACGAGCGCGGCCTCGCCCATGGCCGCGCCGCCGCCGACCGCGTGAAGCGCGGGGCGCAGATGTACGCCGAGTCGCTGCTCGCGAGCGGTGTCGATTGGAAGGAGCTGGAGCGGCGCGCACAGGCGCTGGTGCCGGTGATCGAGAAGTTCGACGAGTCCTACGTCGCCGAGATGCGCGGCATTGCCGAGGGTGCCAACCAGCCCTTCGCCGCCATCATGCTGCTGAACGCCCGCACCGAGATGGTCGCGGCGGCGCGCCGCCGGCAGGAAACCAAGCACTTCCCCGACGGTTGCACCGCCGCCCTGGCGCTGCCCTCGGCCAGTGCCGACGGCGTCCTGCTGCACGGCCAGAACTGGGACTGGCGCGCCGAATGCGCCGAGACCGGCGTCGTGCTGCGTATCCGTCGCGACGACGGGCCGGACGTGCTCACCTTCACCGAGGCCGGCGGGCTGGCGCGCTCGGGCCTGAACTCAGCCGGCCTCGGCCTCACCGCCAACGCGCTGGAGTGCGACCGCGACTATCAGCGCGGCGCCGGCGTGCCGCTGCCGTTCATCCGCCGCAAGATCCTCGAGAGCGCCCATCTGGCGCAGGCGGTGCACACGATCGTCGCGACGCCCAAGCTCGGCTCCAACCACATGGCGGTGAGCCATTGCGACGGCGAGGCCTTCGGCTTCGAATGCGCGCCCGACGAGACCTTCTGGCTGACGCCGGAGGACGGGCTGTACGTCCACGCCAACCACTGGATCGCGCCGTCGGCCCGGGCAAAGGTCAAGGACACTGGCCTGGCCGAGACGCCCTGCTCGATCTATCGCGACCGTCGCGTGCGCGAGCATCTGGCGCCCAAGCGTGGCCGGCTCGGCCTCGAGGACTTCCGCCAGGCCTTCTTCGACGACTGGAGCGCGCCCTGGTCGGTGTGCCGGCCGCCGCGCGCCAACACCCGCGGCGTCCAGGTGGCGACCACGGCGATGATCCTGATGCGGCCGGGCGAGGGCCATCTCGAGGCTTGCCCGATGCCGGCCCTCAATCGACAGTTCACGGCGTACAATCTGCGTCCCGACCGGACCGCCCAACGCGCTGCAGCGGAGTGATCAGATGAGCGAGAGCAAGGCCCAGTTCCGTGGGCGCATCTACGACAGCATCGTCGACACGATCGGCGGCACGCCGCTGGTCCGGCTGAACCGCCTGCCGGCGCGCGACGGCGTTACCGCCGAGCTGCTGGTCAAGCTCGAGTTCTTCAACCCGCTGTCGTCGGTCAAGGACCGCATCGGCCTGGCGATGATCGAGGCGGCCGAGCAGGCCGGCCAGATCAAGCCGGGCGTCAGTACCATCATCGAGCCGACCTCGGGCAACACCGGCATCGGGCTCGCCTTCGTCGCCGCGGCGCGCGGCTACAAGGCGATCCTGGTGATGCCCGAATCGATGTCGATCGAGCGCCGCAAGATGCTGCGCATCCTCGGCGCCCGCCTCGAGCTGACGCCGCGCGAGAAGGGCATGGGAGGCGCCATCGCGCGCGCCAACGAGCTCCTCAAGGAGATCCCGAACAGCATCATCCCGCAGCAGTTCGAGAACCCGGCCAACCCGGCGGTGCACGCGCGCACCACGGCCGAGGAGATCTGGAACGACACCGGCGGCAAGCTCGACATCTTCGTCGCCGGCGTCGGCACCGGTGGCACCATCACCGGTGTCGGCCGGACGCTGAAGGGTCGCCTGCCCGGTCTCAAGGTCGTGGCGGTCGAGCCGGAGGCCAGCCCGGTCCTGTCCGGCGGCACGCACACGCCGCATCCGATCCAGGGAATCGGCGCCGGCTTCGTGCCCGACATCCTTGACCGCTCGGTGATCGACGAGATCGAGAAGGTGGCCAACCAGTCGGCCATCCAGACAGCGCGCGACATGGCGGCGCTCGAGGGAATCCCGGTCGGCATCTCGGGCGGCGCCGCGGTGTCGGCGGCGCTGGCGGTCGGCAAGCGCAATCCCGGCAAGCGCATCGTGCTGATCATCCCGGGCTTCGCCGAGCGCTACCTGTCGACGGTGCTGTTCGAAGGCCTCGACTAGAGCGCGGTGGCCGAGCCGCCGCTCGACAGCCTCCTGCGGCTGGCGTCGCGCCTGGTCGCGACGCCGTCCTGCGCCGGCA
The DNA here is from genome assembly GCA_046349275.1 of Reyranellaceae bacterium. GTDB lineage: Bacteria > Pseudomonadota > Alphaproteobacteria > Reyranellales > Reyranellaceae > Reyranella. The sequence goes on from JAXMCN010000006.1 coordinate 229,733, forward strand.
TTGATCCACCCGATGCGGTCCTGGCGCTGATCGGACGGTGGTTCGCGGAGGCCGGTCTGGAGTGCCGCCTGCTGACCGACGCGGAGGGCAAGCCCGTCGCGACGATGGTCGAGATCGTTGGTCGCGCCTCGGGCCCGCTGCTCTGCCTCGACGCCTGCATCGACACCGCCCCGGCCGGCGATCCTGCCACGTGGTCGACGTCGCCGTTCTCCGGCGAGATTTCGGGCAACAGGCTACGGGGTCGCGGCGCCGCGGATTCCAAGGCCGGGGTGGCGATCCTGGCGCATGTCGCGCGCGATCTCGCGGCCGAGGGCTTGCCGCGCGGCACCCTGCACGTGCTGTTCGACGCCGACGAGCATACCGGCCGCTTCGGCGGCGCCCGGGCCTATCTCGCCGCCGTCGCACGACGGCCCGATGGCGCGACCCTCGGCTATCCGGGCAACGAATTGATCGTCGCCGGCGGCCGCGGCTTCTTGCGCAGCCGGGTCCATTTCGGTGGCCGCGCCGCGCACTCCGGCGCGATCGGCGATCGCGGCGTCAATGCGATCGGCCGCGCCGCCGCCTTCGTCCTCGCCGTCGAGCAGCAGGGCTTTTCGGTGGCTCACGACGCTGCCTTTCCGTTCGGGCCCGCGGCCACGGTGACGCGGATCGCCGGCGGCGAGGGCTTCAGCGTCGTGCCCGACCGTGCGACCTGCGAGGTCGACATGCGTCTCACACGTTCCTTCGACGGCGCGCAGGCCCGCGACTGGCTGGGCGGCATCGCGCGGGAAGCCGATCCCGGCTGTCGCATCGAGGAGATCGATCACTGGCCGGCCTACGTCACCGAGGTGCAGTCGCCGCTGGTTGCCGCCTTCGCCACGGCGGCACAGCGGGCTTTCGGTCGCGCGCTGCCTGCCGAGGTCTCGCCGCTGTCGAACATCGGTAACCTGCTGGCCGCGGAGGGCGTGCCGACGATCTGCGCGCCGGGTGTCGGCCACGCCAACATCCATGCCGCCGACGAATCGGCGGAGGTCGACACCTTTCTTCCGGTCTACCGGATGTATCGCGAAGCGGCGCTGAAGTTCCTGTCTGAAAATCCATGACCCCTCCGTCGGCTTCGCCGACACCTCCCCACGCTTCGCGTAGGGAGGATCAGAATTCCTCCCTGCGCGCAGCGCGGGGAGGTGGCCCGAAGGGCCGGAGGGGTCGAAGCCTTCTGTTCTCTACCCGGGATACCACGCCGGCTTGCGCTTCTCCTTGAAGCTCGCCAGCCCCTCGCGCGCCTCGTCCTGCTGGCGGGTGCGCGAGTGCTCTTCGATCAGGTCGCGCAAGGTGCCGTCGTCGACGAAGGCATTCGCCGAGGCAAGCGAGCGCAACTTGGTCGCCGTGGTGGCGCGCGGCGCGTTCAGCAGGATGGCGTCGACGATGCGCGCGCCGGTCGCCGCCAGCTCGCCGGTCGGGCAGACCTCGTGCACCAGGCCAAGCCGGCAGGCCTCGGCGGCGCCGAAGCGCTCGCCGGTCAGCGCGTAGCGGCGCACCTGGCGCAGGCCCATCGCCTGGCAGAGCTGCGGCAGGATGATGCCGGCCATCAGACCCCAGCGCGTCTCGCTGATCGAGAAGATCGCGTCCTCGCTGGCCACGACGACGTCGCAGGCCGCGGCGATGCCGGTGCCGCCCCCGAAGCAGCCGCCGTGGATCAGCGCCACGGTCGGCACCGGACAGGTGTCGAGCCGGCGGATCGCCTCGGCGGTCAGCCGGCTGACGGCGTCGTTGGCCGCCGGCGACTGCGTCGCGACGCCGTTGATCCAGGCGAGATCGGCGCCGGCCTGGAAGTGCCGGCCGTTGCCGCGCAGCACGACGACGCGCAGCGACGGCTCGCCGCCCAGCGCGTCCATCGCCGTGTGCAGGCCCTGGATCAGGTCGCCGTTGTAGGCGTTGTTGACCTGCGGGCGGTTGAGCGTGACGGTCGCGACGCCGCGGCGGTCGAGCTCCCAGAGGACGGTGTCGTTGGTCACGGGATCACGGAACCTTCGTGTAGGAGTCCTTGAGCGCGATCCGGCCGTCGCGCACCTCGTAGAGGTCGATTCCGTAGCGATCGAACGGCTTGCCCTCGTGGTCGATGCCGGTGGCGCGGAAGGTGCCGAACAGCTTGTCGCCGGCGCGATGGATGCGTGCCTCCGAGAAGCGCGCCTCGCGCGGCGCCTTGCTCTTGTCGGCGAAGTAGCCGCGCAGCGCCTCCTTGCCCTTGAGCACGGTGCCCGTGGCCCCGCCGCCGGCGTTGAGGCGCCATTCGAAATCCTCGGTCACGCAGCCGGCGATCTCGTCGACGTCGCCCTTGTTGAAGGCCTTGCCGAAGCGGCGGAACAGGTCGTCGATGGCATCTGCCATGGGAGCCTCCGGGGCCAGATCAGGGACGGGGACCGAGCAGGTCGGTCACGAAGGCGGCGATCTCCGCCTTGACCACCGGCAGCTCGAGCGAATCCATCGCGTGATGGACGGTGCGGCCCTTCGACGAGCTGATCACCACGTCGTGGCGCGCCACGTCGCCGCCGAAGCGCAGGGTCTGGCGCTCGGACCCGCGATGGGGATGGACCGACAGGATCAGGGCCGGCCCGGCGTTGGGCAGGCCGTCCGGCTCGTCCGAGGCTTCCTGAGTCGCGACATGGGCGTCGTGCCCGGCGTGCTTCAGCCGGTCGACCGTGACGTCGAGCTCCGGCCGGATGGTCTCCCGGCAGCACACCCAGAAGGCCTGCACGAACAGGCTGGTACTTTTCGTCATCTCCCCCTCCACCTCGATGTTTCTTTCTGCGCCGATCCTAAAGCTCCCATGGCGGGGGCGTGAAGCGTTCGATCAGGAAATTCACGAAGGCCGTCACGCGCGGCGCCACGGGGCGTCCGTGCGCGTACACCGCATGGATCGGCACCGGCTCGTCGGCCGAAAAGGCCTCGAGCAGCGGCACCAGCCCGCCGCGCCGCACCTCGTGCGCCACGGTGAGCCGCGTCAGGCGCACGATGCCGAGGCCCTGCAGGCCGAGCTGCAGCTGCATCTCGCCGTCGCCGCCGGACAGTCGGCCGGCGACCTCGATCTCCTCGATCCGGCCGTCGATCCGGAACGGCCAGCGATTGAGATGCGGTCGCTCGCGCGCCACGATGCACTCGTGCCGCAGCAGGTCCTCCGGCCGCGCCGGCGCACCGCGGCGGGCGAGATAGGACGGCGCGGCGCAGATCATCCGCTTGTCTTCGCCGATTCGCCGCGCCAGGAGGCTGCTGTCGGGCAGCCGGCCGATGCGCACTGCGACGTCGATTCCCTCCTCGACCATGTCGAGCACGCGGTCGGTCGGCAGGAGGTCGAGCTGGACCAGCGGATGGCGTGCCAGGAAGTCGTCGAGCGCCGGCGCCAGCTGGTGGCTGGCGAAGGCGAGCGAAGTGGTGACGCGCAGCAAGCCCTGCGGCGTGCCGCTGCGGTTGCGGATCTGCTGCTCCAGGCTCTCGATGTCGCCGACGATCCGCCGGGCGGCCGCGTAGACCATCTCGCCCTCGTCGGTGAGGCGCAGGCTGCGCGTGGTGCGCTGCAGCAGCCGGGCGCCGAGCCGGGTCTCCAGACGGCTGACCAGCTTGCTGACGGCCGATGGCGTGAGGCCGAGGGCCGGCGCGGCGGCGGAAAACCCCTTGGCATCGACCACGCGGACAAAGGCGGCCAGGGTGCTGGGTTGATCGAACATTACCTGATTGATGAATTTTGGGAATGAGTGAATGTCTCAGGCAGAGTATTATTTCCCCGGAATTCCGCAACTATTTCCAGTCGTGTCACTGGAGGTTCCCATGCTGCACTCTGCTCCGCTTCCTGTCCTGGCGACCGACCGGCAGTCCCACGTCGTGCGCGCCCATCGCCTGCGCGGCGCGGCGGTTGCCGGCCTGATCCGTCACGTCGCCCGCCTGCTCTCCACGGCCGCCCGGTAGGCCGGGAGGCATGCCGGAGACGGTCTGGGCGCAGTTCGCGCGCTACAACAGGCTGGCCAACGAGGCGCTGTACGCGGCCTGCGAGGCCCTGCCCGACGAGGCGCGGCGGCGCGACCTCGGCGCCTTCTTCCGCAGCGTCCACGGTACCCTCAACCACCTGCTGCTGGGCGACCGGATCTGGATGACGCGCTTTGCCGGCGGCGAGCACGTCTCGACGGGGCTCGATTCCATCCTGTTCGATCATTTCGCAGAGCTGCGCCAGGCGCGCGTAGACATGGACCGACGGATCGAAGCCTTCTTCGGCGACCTTCCCGCCGGCTTCCTGGGGCGGACCTTGCGCTACGTGAACAATGCCGGGCACGCGACGGCCGATCCTGCCGCGGTGATCGTGCCGCACTTCTTCAATCACCAGACCCACCACCGCGCCCAGGTCCACACCCTGCTGTCGCAGCTCGGGCAGGCGGCGCCGGTGCTCGACCTGCACCGGATCCTGCGCCCCGATCCGGTCGCTCGCTAGATTCCGGTGCTGGCCACCAGGACCGGCTCGGCGCGGTAGCTGGCGGGGAACAGCTTGCGCAGGGCCTCGAGCTTCGGCAGGTCGAACATCACGATGTAGGGCTGCCGCGGATGCAGGGTCAGGTAGTCCTGGTGGTAGGCTTCGGCCGGGTAGAAGGCGCGGCCCAGCTCGACGGTGGTGACCACCTTCGACTTGCCGAAGGTGCCGGCCCGGTTCAGCTGCTCGATGTAGGCGCGGGCGATGCGCTCCTGCTCGTCGTCGGCGGGAAAGATCGTCGAGCGGTACTGTGGGCCCTCGTCGGGCCCCTGTCGGTCGAGCTCGGTTGGATCGTGCGCCACCGAGAAGTAGATCCGCAGCAGCTGGCCGTAGCTGATGCGCCGCGGGTCGTAGATCACGCGCACCGATTCGGCGTGACCGGTGCGGCCGCTGCCGACCTGCTGGTAGCGCGCCGTCTCCTTGGCGCCGCCGGCATAGCCTGACACGGCGCTCAGCACGCCGTCGACGTGCTGGAAGACGCCCTGCACGCCCCAGAAGCAGCCGCCGGCCAGGACGGCCGTGGCACGCTCGCCGGTCGGCGTCGCCTGGTCGACGGTGGGCGGCGGCACCAGGCGCACACCCTCGGCCCGCGCGCGGGGCATCTGCAGGCCGACGGCGAGCAGAGACAGGGCGCCGAGAAGGGCGGCGCGTCGGCGTGGGTGCAAGGTCATCAGGTTCCCTCCGGCGTGAAGGTCGGCGGCGGCACTTCCGGCTTGCGCCAGCGGTAGCGCAGCTCCGACAGCCCCGTGGTGACGACGTAGAAGACCGGCGTGAAGGCCAGCCCGAAGAAGGTCACGCCCAGCATGCCGGCGAACACCGCAGTGCCGAGCGACTGGCGCATCTCGGCGCCGGCTCCGAAGCTGACGACCAGCGGCACGACGCCCAGGATGAAGGCCAGCGAGGTCATCAGGATCGGCCGCAGCCGGGTGCGCGCGGCGCTGACCGCGGCGTCGAAGCGGTTCATGCCGCCCTCGTGCGCCTGCTTGGCGAACTCGACGATCAGGATGGCGTTCTTGGCGGCGAGGCCGACCAGCACCACGAGGCCGATCTCGACCAGGATGTTGCGGTCGAGCCCGCGCAGGTTGACGCCGATCATCGCCGCCAGCACGCACATCGGCACGATCAGGATGACTGCCAGCGGCAGCAGCCAGCTTTCGTAGAGCGCCGCCAGCAGCAGGAACACGAACACCACGGCGAGGCCGAAGGCCAGCAGCGCGGTGTTGCCCGCCAGCTTCTCCTGCAGGGCGATCTCGGTCCATTCGAAGCCGAAGCCCGAGGGCAGGACCTTCTCGGCCAGCCCTTCGATGGCGGTAATTCCCTGGCCGGACGAGAAGCCGCGCTGCAGCGCGACCTGCATCTCGGCCGCGGGATAGAGGTTGTAGCGCGCCACGCGATAGGGGCCGGTGGTGTCCGAGAAGGTCGCGACCGAGCCGATCGGCACCATCTCGCCGCTGGCACTGCGCGTCTTCAGCTCGGCGACGTCGCGCAAGGTCAGGCGATACGGATTGTCCGCCTGGGCCGTCACCCGGTAGGTGCGGCCGAGGATGTTGAAGTCGTTGACGTAGGCCGAGCCCATGTAGACCGACAGGGTCTCGAAGACGCGGCCGATCGGCACGCCGAGCTGCTCGGCCTTGGTGCGGTCGATGTCGGCCCAGATCTGCGGCGTGCGGGTATTGAACAGGGTGAAGGCCTGGGTCAGGCCCGGCGTCTGCCCGGCGGCGCCGGCCAGCGCCCAGGTCGCGCCCTCGAGCGCCGGCAGGCCGCGCGCGGCGCGGTCCTGCACGTACAGCTTGAGGCCGCCGCCGGTGCCGATGCCGGGCACCGAGGGCGGCTCGAGCACGAACACGAAGGCCTCGCGCAGGGAGAACATCTTGCCGCGCAGCTCGGCCAGGATCTTGTCCTTGGGCAGATCGCGGCGCTCCTCGAACGGCTTCAGCGGCACGAAGATCACGCCGGTGTTGGGCGCGTTGGTGAAGGTGGCGCCGTCGAAGCCGACGAACGACACGGCGTGCGCCACGCCCGGCGTGCTCATGATCAGCTCGGAGGCCTGGCGCACCAGCTTGTCGGCGCGCTCCAGGGTCGAGCCGGGTGGCAACTGCAGAGCGGCGATGAAGTACGAGCGGTCGAGCTGCGGGATCAGGCCGGTCGGCGTCTCGACCAGCCGATAACCGGTCAGTACCAGCAGCCCGCCATAGACCAACAGCACCAGGGTCGACAGCCGGATGATGCGCGCGGTGGCGCGGCCGTAGAAGCTCGACAACGCCTCGAAGCCGCGGTTGAACAGGCCGAAGAAGGCGCGGATCGGCCACATCAGCCGGTCGGCCAGGCTCGGCTTCGGCTTCTCGACGTGCGACAGCGCGTGCGTCTTCAGGAGCAGCGCCGCCATCGCCGGCGACAGGGTCAGCGACACGAAGGCCGAGATAGCCGTCGAGGCGGCGATGGTGATGGCGAACTGCTTGTAGAAGGCGCCCTGCAGGCCGGTGATGAAGGCGGTCGGCAGGAACACCGCGATCAGCACCAGCGAAATGGCGATCAGCGCGCCGCCGACCTCGTCCATGGTCTTGTGCGCCGCCGCCTTGGGCGACATGCCCTGGGCGAGATACCGCTCGACGTTCTCGACGACGACGATGGCGTCGTCGACCACGATGCCGATCGCCAGCACGAGGCCGAACAGCGACAGCGTGTTGAACGACACGCCGACCGCCGCCATGACCGCGAACGAACCGATCAGCGACACCGGAATGGCGAGCAGCGGGATCAGCGCCGCCCGCCAGGTCTGCAGGAACAGGATGACCACGACGACGACCAGCAGGATCGCCTCGAACAAGGTGTGGATCACCGCGTCGACCGAGGCCTGGATGAACTCGGTCGGATTGTAGACGACCGAATAGTCGAGGCCGGGCGGGAAGGCCTTCTTCAGCCGCTCCATCTCGGCGAGCACGCCGTCCGAGGTCGCCAGCGCGTTCGATCCCGGCCGCTGGAAGATCGCCAGCGCCGTGGCGTTCTTGTTGTCGAGATAGGCGTTCAGCGTGTAGTCTTGCGCGCCCAGCTCGACCCGCGCGACGTCGCGCAGGCGGGTCACCGAGCCGTCCGGCTCGGCGCGCAGCACGATGTTCTCGAACTGCTCCGGCGAGCTCAGCCGGCCCAGCGTCTGCACCGACAGGGTGAAGGCGCCCGGCGACACGGCGGGCGCCTGGTTGATGGCGCCGGCCGCGACCTGCAGGTTGGCGGCGCGCATCGCCAGCACGACCTCGCCGGCGGTCAGGTTGTGCGAGGCGACCCGTGCCGGGTCGAGCCAGACGCGCATCGAGTAGTCGCGGCCGCCGAACACCAGCACGTTGCCGACGCCGTCGACGCGGCCGAGCACGTCCTTCACGTAGAGCGTGGCGTAATTCGAGATGTACTGCTGGTCGCGGCTGCCGTCGGGCGAGGTCATGTGCACGACCATCATCAGGTCGGGCGAGGCCTTGCGCACCACGATGCCGAGCCGCTGCACGTCCTCGGGCAGGCGCGGCTGGGCGACGGCGACCCGGTTCTGCACGTTGACCTGCGCCTGGTCGATGTCGACGCCGGGCTTGAAGACGACGTTGATCGACAGCCTGCCGTCGCCGGTCGACTGCGAGCTGATGTACAGCATGTCGTCGACGCCGTTGACTTCGAGCTCGATCGGCGTCGCCACGGTCTCGGCGATTACCTCGGCCGAGGCGCCGGGATAGACCGCGGTGATGTTGACTGTCGGCGGCGCGATCTCGGGATACTCGGCGATCGGCAGGCTGCGCTGCGCGATGCCGCCGACGATCAGGATGATGATCGACAGGACCGAGGCGAAGATCGGCCGGTCGATGAAGAAATGGGAGAAGCGCATGGCGGGGCGACCGGGACTCTGGAGGAACGCAGCGACTACTTGGTGGCGGTCTTGATCTCGCCCTTCTGCGGCTGGACCTTGGCGCCGGGCCGCACCATCGGGTTGGCCAGCCCGTTCAGCACCACGCGGTCGGCCGGGTCGAGCCCCTCGCGCACGACGCGCAGGCCCTCGACGATCGGCCCCAGGGTCACCGGCTTGGCCTTGACCACATTGTCGTCGCCGACCGTGAAGACGATCTTGCGCGCCTGGTCGGCGACGATCGCCGAATCGGGAATCAGCAGGGCGTCGTAGTCGCCGCCGAACAGCTGCACTCGGCCGAACATGCCGGGCGCCAGGAGCTGGTCCCTGTTGTCGACGAGGGCGCGCGTGCGGATGGTGCCGGAGCGCGGGCTGAGCTGATTGTCGACGAAGTCGACCCGGCCCGAGCGGGTCCAGCCGCTCTCGTCGGCCAGCCGGATGCGCACCGGGTTCTTCTCGCGCGACGAGGCCAGCGCTCCGGACAGGACCAGCCGCGTGTAGCGCAGGTAGTCGGCCTCCGAGACGTCGAACACGAAGCGGATCGGATCGAGGGTGACGATCGTCGCGAGCAGGGTGGCGCCCTGCTGGCCGCCCGAGATCAGGTTGCCGGCATCGACCTTGCGGTCCGAGATGCGGCCGGCGATCGGCGCCTTGACCTCGGTCCATTCGAGGTTGAGCTCGGCATTGCGCAGGCCCGCCTCGGCCGCCTTGAGCTGCGCCCGGGCAACGTCGAGGTTGGCCTTGCGCGTGTCGTACTCCTGGTCGGTGATCGTCCGCGAGCCGATCAGCGAGGCGCCGCGCTGGACCTGCAGCTCGGCCAGCCCGACCTGCGCCTTGTTGCGCGCCACCTCGGCCCTGGCGCTCTCGACGGCGATCTCGTAGGGCCGCTTGTCGATGCTGAACAGCAGGTCGCCGACGTTGACGATCTGGCCGTCGCGAAAGTGCAGCTGCTCGATGAAGCCCGAGACGCGCGCGCGCACCTCGACCGCCGCCAGGGCCTCGAAGCGGCCCGAGAACTCGTCCCACTGGGTGACCCTCTTGGCGACCGGCGGGGCGACGTCGACCGGCATGGCCGGTGGCCCGCCCTGGGCCCACGAGGCCACGGCAGGGATCAGGACGAAGGCAACGGCGACCGACGCCAGGAGGCGAGTGACTCGAGCTAGCAAGGGATTCCCCTGGAGATGGTGCGGCGCAGCGAATGTGGTCGTGCTGCGAGCGACTTTCAATTGTCCCACAGGTAACCAGGTCTCGCGTCCGAAATGTGCTGCAGGCGCCGCGAAGAAATTCTCATGACGCGTTCTCTCGGGCAGACTGATGCCGGCCAACTTGGCGGAGGTCTTATGAAGGTCGGCGTCCTGCAGTTCTTCAGCTGGCCGGGCCGTAGCGGGCCGCTGGCCGACGTCTACGCGCGCGCCCTCGAGCGGATCGAGATCATGGACCGCGGCGGCTTCGACGCCGTGTGGCTGGCCGAGCACCATTTCACGACCTTCAGCATCTGCCCCTCGGTCCACATGCTGGGGGTCCAGGCGGCCGCGCGTACCAGGCGCTTGCGCATCGGCACCGCGGTGTCGCTGGCCGCGCTGTATCATCCGCTGCGCCTGGCCGAGGAAGTGGCGCTGCTCGACGTGCTGTCGGGCGGCCGGGTCAACTGGGGCGCCGGCCGCGGCTTCGCGCACAGCGAGTTCGAGGCCTTCGGCGTGCCGGTCGAGGAGAGCGCCGAGCGTTTCCGCGAGGCCGTCGACATCGTGCTGGCGGCGTGGACGCAGGAGCGGCTGACCTGGCGCGGCCGGCATCACGTCTTCGAGGACGTCGAGGTGCTGCCCAAGCCAGTGCAGCGGCCGCATCCGCCGACCTGGATGGCGGCGACCTCGGAATCGGCCATCGACTGGGCGGCGAGCCGCGGCTTTTCGATCCTGATGGACCCGCACGCCACGATCGCCGAGCTCGGCGACAAGCGTCGGCGCTATGCCCTGAAGCTGGCCGAGTCGGGCTTCGCGATGGACGGGCGGGAGCTGCCGATGGCCCGGCTGGTCGCCCTGGCGCCGACCGCCGGCGAGGCCGAGGCGGTGGCCCGCCGCGCCGCCGGCTGGTTGCTCGACGCCTATGCCGGCCCGCAACACGCCCATCGCAAGACCTTGCAGCGCACCTACGAGGGTCTCGATCCGGTGCAGCACTATGTCGACAAGGTGATTCTGCACGGCACGCCCGAGTCGGTGCTCGATCGCATCGCGGCGCTGCGCGAGGAGATCGGCCTGGAGTACCTGATGTGCGCGCCGCTCAGCCGGCAGACCTTCACCTTGCTGGCCGACCGGATCGTGCCGCGGCTCTGAACATCGCCTCGGCGATCGTCGCCATGTCGGCCTCGCTGATCTCGACCAAGCCCTGCCGCAGCCGGTAGCCCCAGTTCGGCGCGTGCGTGAACGCCAGTCGCGGCTGCAGGTCGGCCAGCGCCGCGGCGCCCGTCTCGTGCCAGGCGACGTCGCGACGGAACGGCTGGAAGCCGCGCTCGAGATCGGCGCGATAGGGCTGGCCGGGCTGCACCGTGCCCAGCGCCGTGAAGGCCTGCAGCCGATCCTGGCGTCGCGCCGCATGGCTCGGCGAGTAGCGGCCGGTCGGCGAGTAGTAGACGACCCGGTCGCCCGGGGTCAGGCGGCGCAGCGGCGAGGCCTTGCCGTGGTTGACCTGCATGAAGCCGGCCTGGCGGCCGATCGCGACGTGATCGGCCGAGGCGACGGCCAGCCAGTTGCGCGGGGTGACGGCAGTCATGGAACCCTCCCGTGTTGAGCGGGAACACCTTAGAGTCCGCTGCTGTCAGTTTATGGCAGCAACCCAATCACGCCTCGGCGGTGACGATCCGCTCGCGCCATTCCTTGAGCAGGGCCTGCCGGCGGCGCGGGTAGCGCCGCTCGCTCGCCGTCAGGCGCACGATGCGGTCGGTGCGGAAGTGGCGGTAGTCCTGGCGCAGCTCGCACCAGGCGGCGACGACCCGCGCCTTCTCGTAGAAGCCGATGGCGAACGGCCAGATCGTGCGCCGGCTGGCCGCGCCGTCCTTGTCGCGGTAGCGCAGCTGGAGCTTGCGCTCGCGGCGGATCGCCTCGCGGATCACCGGCAGATCGCTGTCTCCCGCGGCCACGGGCTCTCCCGGTCCGATCAGCAGCCCCGAATCGTCGAGCGTCGCACGCAGGTCGTCGGGCAGCACGGCGCCGATCTTGGCCAGCACGTTGGCCGCCGCCGCGGCGAGCGCGCGATCGCCGCGCTGGTGCACCCAGCGCGAGCCCAGCACCAGCGCCTCGATCTCCTCCTCGCTGAACATCAGCGGCGGCAGCAGGAAGCCCGGCCGCAGCACGTAGCCGAGCCCGGCCTCGCCGTCGATGCGGGCGCCCTGGGCCTTCAAGGCGTCGATGTCGCGATAGAGCGTGCGCAGCGACACGCCGGTCGCCTCGGCGAGAACGGCGCCGCTCACCGGATGGCGATGGCGGCGCAGCACCTGGATCAGGTCGAGCAGGCGTTGCGCGCGGGACACGTCGCGACAATACCATCTCCTGCTGCCGGATTGTGGCAGTATGGACCGATGGAGGAACGATCCAAGGTCGCCGTGATCGTCAATCCGGCGGCGCACAAAGGCGGCGCGGCGCGCCACTGGCCGAGCCTCGAGGCCGAGCTCGCCAAGCGCCTCGGCCCGCTCCGGCCCAACTTCACGCAGGCGCCGGGGCACGCCACGGCGCTGGCCCGCGAAGCCTTGGCCGAGGGCGCGCGGCGCCTGATCGTCGCCGGTGGCGACGGGACCGTGAACGAGGCGATGAACGGCATGCTCGATGCGACGGGCCGGCTGGTCCACGCCGACAGCGTGCTGTGCCCGCTTCCGGCCGGCACGGCCAACGAGCTCTGCCGCGCGCTCGGCCATCTCGCCCAGCCGGCGCTCGCCTTCGACGCCGCCGCCGGCAACGGCGCGCGCGGCATCGACATCATGCGCCTGCGCTGCCGGGGCCTCGACGGTCGGCCGGTCGAACGCTACGGCTACCTGATCATGGCCCTGGGCGGCGCGGCGACGATCAGCCATCGCACCTCGCGCTCGCGCTGGCTGAAGAAGCTGGGCGAGATCGCCTACCTGCTGATGACCCCGGCAGTCACTTTGACGTATCGCCCGCGCGTCGTGGCGATCACCGTCGACGGCGTGCCGCAGGGCACACGGCGGATGTTCACGGCGATGGTCGGCAACACCGAGAACGGCGGCGGCGGCATGAAGCTGGTGCCCGGCGCCCTGTTCGACGACGGCATGCTCGACCTGATCGAGATCGGCGACGCGGCGCGCTTCACCCTGCTGTTCGGCGTGCTGCCCAAGCTCTACAGCGGCGCCCACGCGCATCACCCCAAGGTGCGCATGAGCCGCGGCCGCTCCTTCCGCTTCGAGTCCGACGCCGAGACCCTGGTCGACCTCGACGGCGAGACGGTGGGCCGCCTGCCGCTCGAGATCGAGATCGTGCCGCAGGCGGTGCGGGTCGGCATGCCGTAGGACGAGGGCCGCGCGGCTTACACGCTGCTCAGTGGCGGAAGTGGCGCATCCCGGTGAACACCATCGCCAGCCCCTTTTCGTCGGCGGCGGCGATCACCTCGGCGTCGCGCATCGAGCCGCCGGGCTGGATGATCGCCGTGGCGCCGGCCTCGGCAGCCGCCAGCAACCCATCGGCGAACGGAAAGAAGGCGTCGGAGGCGACGACGCTGCCGATCGCCGGGCTCTCCGGCAGGCCGGCGGCCTCGCCCGATTCGGCGGCGCGCAGCGCGGCGATGCGCGAGCTGTCGCGGCGGTTCATCTGGCCGGCGCCGACGCCGACCGTGGCGCCCTCGCGCGCGTAGACGATGGCGTTCGACTTCACGTGCTTGCAGACCGTGAAGGCGAACAGCAGGTCGTCGATCTCGCGCGGCGTCGGGGCGCGCTTGGTCACGACCTTGAGATCCTCGCGGCGGACGTGGCCGTTGTCGCGCGTCTGGAACAGGTAGCCGCCGGCGACGCTCTTCAGGGTCATGCCCGCCGACGTCGGATCGGGCAGGCTGCCGGCCAGCAGGACGCGCACGTTCCGGCGCTTGGCCAGCACCGCCAGCGCTTCCTCCGTGGCGTCGGGCGCGATCACCACCTCGAGGAAGAGCTTGGCCAGCTCCTCGGCGGTGCGCGCCTCGAGCGTCGTGTTGACCGCGACGATGCCGCCGAAGATCGACACGGGATCGCAGGCATGGGCCTTCTGGTAGGCGCTGAACTGGTCGGCGGCGATCGCCACGCCGCACGGATTGGCGTGCTTGATCACCACGACCGCCGGCTGCTTGAACTCGGCGACGCACTCGTAGGCCGCCTCGGTGTCGGCGATGTTGTTGTAGGACAGCTCCTTGCCCTGGACGATGCGCGCCGTGGCGACGCCGGGCCGCCGGCTGCCGTCGGCATAGAACGCCGCCTGCTGATGCGGGTTCTCGCCGTAGCGCAGCACTTGCATGCGCTCAGCCGCCAGGGTCAGCCGCTCGGGGAAGGTCTCGCCTTGCTGGCGCGCGAACCAGCCGGCGATCGCCGAGTCGTAGGACGCGGTGCGGGCATAGGCCTTGGCGGCCAGGCGGCGGCGCAGCACCAGGGTGGTGGCGCCGGCGTTGGCGGCCAGCTCGGCGGCCAGGGCGGCGTAGTCGGCCGGATCGACCACCACGGTCACGAAGTCGTGGTTCTTGGCCGAGGCCCGGATCAACGCCGGACCGCCGATGTCGATGTTCTCGACGCAGGTCGCGAAGTCGGCGCCGCGCGCCACCGTTTCCTCGAACGGGTAGAGATTGACCACCACCAGGTCGATGCCGGCGATGCGATGGTCGGTCATGGCCTGGCGATGCCCGGGGTCGGTGCGGCGCGCCAGGATGCCGCCGTGGATCGACGGCTGCAGCGTCTTCACGCGACCGTCCATGATCTCGGGAAAGCCGGTGTGGTCGCTGACCTCGACGACCGCCAGGCCGGCCTCGCGCAGCGCCTTGGCCGAGCCGCCGGTCGACAGGATCTCGATCCCGTGCCCGGCCAGCGCGCGGCCGAGCTCGATCAGGCCGGCCTTGTCGGAGACCGAGATCAGCGCCCGCTCGATCCGGGCGAGATCGGGCGTCGGGGAGGGGACGTAGGAGGCTGGGGCGGACATGGCGCGCTCTATAGACCCCGGGAGCGGGCGTTGTAAGCCCGGCCGCCTCTGCAATATCGTCGCGAACGGCAGGGGGCGGGTTCACGATGCGCGTTCTACTGACGGGCGCCAATGGCTTCATCGGTGCCCAGCTTCTGGTCGGACTGCGCGCCCGCGGTCATGTCGTCGTGGCGGCGGTCCGCGATGTCGCGGCGTTCGGCCGTCGCTGGCCTGGTGTCGACGCCATTCCCGTCGACTTCAATCGCGACACCGCTGCTTCCGATTGGCGATCGCGGCTGGCCGGCATCGACGCGGTGATCAACTGCGCCGGGGTGCTGCAGGGCGGGCGCGGCCAGGATATCGAGGCGATCCACGCCACGTCGCCGATCGCCCTGTTCGATGCCTGCGTCGAGGCCGGCGTTCGCCGGGTGGTGCAGATCTCGGCGATCAGCGCCGACGACGAGGCCGGAACCCCGTATTCCTTGACCAAGAAGCGCGCGGACGATCATCTGCGCCGCCTCGATCTCGACGGGGTCGTCCTGCGGCCATCCCTGGTCTATGGCGACGGCAGCTATGGCGGCACGTCGACGATCCGCGGGCTCGCTGGCCTGCCATACGTCACGCCGATCGTCGGCTCCGCGTTGGCGATCTTTCGACCCCTGCACATCGACGATCTGGTCGAGGCGGTGGCGCGCGTGCTTTCGGACGATCGGCTGGCACGTCGCACGCTCGAGCCGGTCGGGCCAGACAAGGTCACCCTGGCGGCGATGATCGCGCAGTACCGGGCCTGGCTCGGCCTGCCGCCGGCGCGGCCGCTGGAAGTGCCGTTGCCGATCGCGCGGCTGGCGGCCCGGCTCGCCGACCTGTCCGGCGGCGGACCGATGGGCAGCGCCGGGCTGCGGCAGCTTCTCGTCGGCAATGCCGGCTCGGAGCCGGACGGCGTCTTCGCGCAGGCGGTCGGCTTCGTGCCGGCCTCGCTCGCGCAGCGCCTGGCGGTGCGGCCGGCCCAGACCCAGGATCTCTGGCATGCGCGGCTCTACTTCGTGCGGCCCTTGCTGCGCGCGGTCCTGGCGGCCCTGTGGATCGGCTCGGGACTCGCGGGACTGCTGGCGCCGACCGACGACTATCGGACCGTGGCCGCGTCGCTGGAGGCGATGGGCTTGCCGGCGAGGGCCCTGGCGTTCGTCTTCGGCGCGGTCGATCTCGCGATCGCCTGGGCGATCGTCCGGCGATGGAGGCCGCGGCTCATGGCAGCCGCGCAGGTGACGGTCATTGCCGGCTACACGCTCGGCCTGTCGATCCTGGGTCCTGCCCTGTGGCTCGATCCTTTCGGCGCCCTGCTCAAGAACCTGCCGATCCTGGGTGCCGTCGCGGCCTGGGCCGCCCTGGAGGAAGAACGCTGATGGCCGCCATCGACGGCTATGCCTGGGCGAAGTGGCTGCACGTGCTCAGCGCCACCGTTCTCTTCGGGACCGGGCTGGGCACGGCCTTCCACATGTGGTTCGCCCATCGTCGCGGCGACCCGAAGGCGATTGCCGTGGTCGCCCGCAACGTCGTGCTGGCCGACTGGCTGTTCACCTTGCCGGCCGGCATCGTTCAGCCCGCGACGGGCTTCCTGCTCGTGCGCCTGGCCGGCCTGGATCTCGCGGCGCCCTGGCTGGTCGCGACGTATTTCCTGTACCTGCTGGCGTTCGCCTGCTGGGTGCCGGTCGTGGTGCTGCAGATCAGGGCGCGCGACCTCGCGATTCGCGCGGCGGCGACCGGATCGCCCTTGCCGCCCGCCTATCACACGGCGATGCGCTGGTGGTTCTGGCTGGGCTGGCCGGCGTTTCTCGCCTTGCTCGTGGTGTTCCTGCTGATGGTCGCCAAGCCGATCTGACCGCGCTCGCTACGCCTCCGCCCCCTCCAGCACCCGCACCGTGAAGCCGTCGGCCTGCAGCGCCGACACCAGCTCGCGCACGTGCTCGCGACCGCGGGTCTCGACGGTGACGTCGAGCTCGGTCGACTTGGCGACGACGCTGCCGAACAGGCGCTGGTGCTGGACCTCGACGATGTTGCCGCCGGCGCGGCCGATCAGGCCGGCGACGCGCGCCAGCTGCCCGGGCAGGTCGCCGATCATCAGGCGCAGGCGCACGATGCGGCCGTCGCGGACCAGGCCGCGCAGCAGCACCGAGGCAAGCAGGCGGGTGTCGATGTTGCCGCCGCACAGGACCAGGCCGACGGTGCGGCCGGCGAAGCGCTCGCGATTTTCCAGCAGGGCGGCCAGCCCGGCGGCGCCGGCGCCCTCGGCGACCGTCTTCTCGACCTCGAGGAACAGGGCGATCGCCCGCTCGATCGCCACCTCGTCGACCGTGAGAACGCGCTCGACGAGGGCGCGGGCGATGGCGAGCGGCAGAGTGCCGATGTCGCGCACCGCGATTCCCTCGGCGATCGTGTCGCCGCCGACCGAGACCGCCTCGCCGGCCAGCAGCTGGCGCATCGCCGAGTAGCCGGCGCTCTCGACGCCGATCATCTTCATGTCGGGCCGCATCCCGCAGGCCGCGACGGCGCAGCCGGCCAGCATGCCGCCGCCGCCGACCGGCACGACCAGGGTGTCGATCGCCGGCGCGTCCTCGAGCATCTCGAGCGCGATCGTGCCCTGGCCGGCGACGATGCGCGGATCGTCGTAGGGATGGACGAACACCAGGCTCTCGGCGCGCGCCAGGCGATGCGCCTCGGCCGCCGCCTCGGACAGGCTGTCGCCGTGCAGCACGACCCGGGCGCCGTGGCCGCGCGTGTGCCGCACCTTAACGTTGGGCGTGAAGGACGGCATGACGATGGTCGCCGGGATGCCGAGCCGGCCGGCGTGATAGGCGACGCCCTGGGCGTGGTTGCCGGCCGACATGGCGATGACGCCGCGGCGGCGCTCGTCGGCGTCGAGCTGCAGGAGCGTGTTGAGCGCGCCGCGCTCCTTGAACGAGGCGGTGAACTGCAGGTTCTCGAACTTGACCCAGACCTCGGTGCCGACGATGCGCGACAGGGTGGCGCTGTGCAGGCACGGCGTGCGGACGACGGCCCCGGCGATTCGCCCGGCGGCCTGCCGCACGTCGTCCAGGGTGACCGGTAGCGCGGCGCGCGGGTCGTCAGTCATCGCTGCGTTCGCGATAGTCCCCGAACTGGCCGTCGCGCTCGCTGAGCAGCTTCGACACGCTGGCGCCGTCGCGCCGGAAGCGGCCCATGTAGGCCTTGCTGGCCTCGGTCTGGAAGGCCAGCGCCTGGATCTCGGTGCCGGCGCGGATCGCGGCGCGCAGGCCGGCGATTTCCAGGGCGCGATGGACCGAGCGCTTGTTGATCTGGGCCAGCTCGCTGGGCAGGCGGGCGACGCGCTCGGCGATCGCCAGCACCTCGCGCTCGAGGTCGGCGGCCGGATAGGCGCGAGTCGCCCAGCCCTTGGCGGCCGCCTCGCGGCCCGACAGGGCGTCGCCGGTCAGCATCGATTCCATGGCCTGGCGCATGCCCATGAGCCAGGGGTGGAACTGCATGTCGGGCGGGCTCATCAGTCGCACCGGCGGGTAGCCGATCTGGGCGTCGTCGGCGACGTAGACCAGATCGCAGGCGGTCGCCAGCTCGGTGCCGCCGGCCAGGCAGTAGCCGTGCACCTGGGCGATCACCGGCTTGGCCAAGTCCCAGACGCGGAACCAGCCATCGACGACGTGGCGCGACCATTGTCCCAGGCCGCCGGCCGAATGATAGGGCTGGCCGACGCGGTTGTCGGCCGAGAGGTCGTAGCCCGAGCAGAAGGCCGGCCCGGCGCCGCGAATGATCGTCAGCTTGACCTCGGGGTCGCCGTCGTGCGCCTCGAGCGCCGCGAAGATCGCGCCGCGCAAGGCGTTGTTCAGGGCGTTGCGCTTCTCCGGCCGGTTCAGCGTGAGGCGGCGCACGCCGGGCAGCGGCGTGTCGATCAGCAGCACGGACATGTCTTCTCCTTCGCGGGAACGCCTCAGGCGGCGAGGCGGCGGTCGATCCAGTCGCGCGTGCGGTACCAGGCGCCGATCATCGGCAGGAACCACGGATTGCCGTGGTACAGCGGATGCGTCGGGAAGGTCCGGCCGTCCAGCGGATTGACCGGGACGTTGCGGCCGCCGGCGATCTTCTTCGCGGTCTGCGTGCCGAGATAGGTCATCATGGCGACGCCGTTGCCGTTGCAGCCCAGCAGGTAGTGCAAGCCCTCGTCCTGGCCCATGTGCGGCATGTAGTCGATCGCGAAGGCGACGTTGCCGGTCCAGACGTGGGTGATGCGCACGTCGCCGAGCTGCGGGAAGCGGTCGGTCATGTAGCGGTAGAGGGCCGGCGCGCTGACCTCGGGCGGCGCCGCGGTGAAGCGGGCGCGGCCGCCGAAGATCAGCCGCTTGCCGTCGGGCGACGGCCGATAATAGGTCAGCACCCGCTTGGTGTCGCCGACCGCGCGCAGCTCGGGGATCAGCGTGCTGGCGTGGAACGGCAGCTCCTCGGTGGCGATGATGTGGCTGGCCACCGGCACCACGCGGCGCTGCAGACGGGGCGTCAGGCCACCGGTGTAGCCGTTGGTGGCGATCACCACCTCGCGCGCCGCGATCGGTCCCTTGGCCGTGAGCACCTGCCAGCCGCCGGCCGTCTTCTCGATGCGCTCGGCCTCGACCTGGGCGCACAGCACGGCGCCGGCGCGATGCGCCGCCTCGAGCAGGCCCTTGTAGTAGAGCGCCGGATGCAGATGGCCGGAGCGGCTGGCGAACAGGCCGCCGTAGTAGTAGTCGGAGGCGATGTAGGCGCGCTGGGCGTCGCGCGGCACCATCTCGGCGCCGGCGTCGGCGTACTTGTTCCAGGTCTCGACCTTGGCGGCGAGGTCGTCCCAGTGGCGCGGCGTCCAGGCGCCGACGAAGCGGCCGTTGCGATGCAGGCCGCAGTCGATTCCCTCGCGCGCGATGATGTCTTCCAGCACCGTCAGCGAATCGGCCCCGGCGGCCATGATCGCCGCCTTGTTGCGCTCGAACTCCTCGGCGGTCGGGCTGTTGCCGCTGATGCCCTTGCCGAGGTTGGTGCCGCCCGAGATCATGCCGCCGTTGCGCGTGCTGGCGCCGACGCCGAAGTCGCCGCGCTCCAGCACCACCGCCTCGACGCCGTTGCGCCGCAGCTCGAGCGCCGTCGCCAGGCCGCCGTAGCCGGCGCCGACGATGACCACGTCGCTGCGCGCGGGCGGGTCCTGCGACAGGGCGTTGCTCGGCCGCCAGGCCTCCCACCACCAGGGCTCGGCCTTGAAGTCGGGATGGTAGATGTCCTTGCCGGTCCGCATGTCGCCGCCCGCCTGTTGCCGTTGACCGCCGCTAGAAGTCGGTGACCTTGCCGTTGAACTGCCAGTCGCCGTAACGGGTCGGCTCGGGGCCCGGCGGGCCGCCGATCTCTTCGACCTTCTTGGGCTTCTCGGGCGGCGCCGCCGGGGTCTCGGCGGCGGCCGCGGCGGCGGGCTCACCCGCCGACGTCTTGGGATCGGTGCTCATGCCGGCATGATGCCCGGGCCCGCCTTGATTCGCCACAGTCGCGGACCATCTTGCACGCATGAACTACTTTCGCACCGCGCTGCTTCTGGCGGGCCTGACCGGCTTCTTCCTGGTCGCCGGCTACCTGCTGGGCGGCACCTCCGGCCTGGCGATCGCGCTCGTCGTGGCGCTGGGCATGAACCTCTTCGCCTACTGGAACAGCGACCAGATGGTGCTGCGCATGAGCAATGCGCACGAGGTCGGGCCGAACGAAGCGCCCGAGCTCTACGGCATCGTCCAGGGCCTGGCGCAGCGCGCCGGCCTGCCGATGCCGCGCGTCTACATCATCGACGAGGAGCAGCCCAACGCCTTCGCCACCGGGCGCAATCCCGAGCATGCTGCCGTGGCGGCCACCACCGGCCTGCTGCGCTACCTCAATCGCGAGGAGATCACCGGCGTGATGGCCCACGAGATGAGCCACGTGGCGCATCGCGACACGCTGATCATGACCGTGGCGGCGACCCTGTCGGGCGCCATCGGCATGCTCGCCAGCTTCGGCGGCCTTATGGGCGGCGGGCGCGACGAGAACGGCCGGCCGCTGGCCAATCCGATCGTCGCCATTGCCGCCATGATCCTGGCGCCGATCGCCGCTTCCCTGGTGCAGATGGCGATCAGCCGCAGCCGCGAGTACGAGGCCGACCGGCTGGGCGCCGAGCTGTCCGGCCAGCCGCTGCGGCTCGCCTCGGCGCTGGCCAAGCTGGCACGCCGGCACGCACCAGATCCCCAACCAGGTGGCCGAGGCCAATCCGGCGACGGCGCATCTCTACATCGCCAATCCGCTGTCGGGCGGCGGCCTGTCGAGCCTGTTCTCGACCCATCCGCCGATGGAGGAGCGCATCGCGCGGCTCGAGGCGATGGCCGGCGCGATGCGCCAGCCGGCGAGGCCGGAAGCGGCGGGCCGCCGCTCCGGCCACCCGTCGCGGGCCGTGGGGCTGAGCCGCGCGGTCGATCCCGTCCGTCAGGGCTTGGGCAGCGCCGACTCCTCGCCCAGGTCGACGTCGAGGATGCGCTGGCCGCGGGTGGTGATGCGGACGGTCGAGATCTCGACGTCGCGCAGGTCCTTCTCGGTGGCCGAGAAATGCCCCTTGAGCTTCTCGACCCGATCGCCCAGCCGGCGCACGTCGTCGAGCAGCAGTCCGACGGTTTTCTGAATCTCGCCCGCCTGCTCGCGCATGCGCACGTCCTTCAAGACCGCTCGCACCGTGTTCAGGGTGGCCATCAGGGTGGTCGGCGAGACGATCCAGACCCGCGCCCGGTAGCTCTCCTCGACCAGGCCCGTGAAGTTGGCGTGCAGCTCGGCGTAGACCGCCTCGGACGGCAGGAACATCAGCGCCGACTCGGCGGTCTCGCCGGGCACGATGTACTTGTCGCGGATGTCGGCGATGTGCTTGCGGATGGCCTGCTGGAAGGCCCGCTGGGCGGTCTGCAGGCCAATCGTGTCGCCGGCCGCGACGGCACGCAGCGCGCGGTAGCTCTCGAGCGGGAACTTGGCGTCGACGACGATCGGCCCCGGCGGGTTGGGCAGCTTGAGCAGGCAGTCTGCCCGCACGCCCGAGGACAGGGTGCTCTGGAAGGCATAGGCCTGCGGCGGCAGGATTCCCTGGACCAGGTCGTTGAGCTGGACCTCGCCGAACGCGCCGCGCGCCTGCTTGTTCGACAGCACCTCCTGCAGGCTGACGACCTGGGTGCCCAGCTCGGCGATCTTCTTCTGCGCCTCGTCGATGCGCGCCAGGCGCTCGCGCAGGTCGGTGACCAGCTGGCCGGTCGCCTTCTCGCTGCGGTCGAGGCGCTCGGCGACCACCTTGGCCAGGGCCTGCTCCTGGTCGCGCAGCGAGCGCTCGACCCGCTGCACGGTGTCGGCCTGCTGGCTGATGGCCAGGGCGAGCTGCTGGCGGACCGCCTCCGCCTCGCCGCCGCCGCGGCGGCCGGCCAGCAGGCCGATGACCACCACGACCATCACCAGCAGCGCGGCGCCCAGGCCCAGAGTCACCATGTCCATGGCCGGGTTTATAGGCGCTTGCCTCGACAAGCGCACCGGCGGCGGCTAAGTCGAGGCCATGCCGCCCCCGCCCGGTCACGACCCCGACGTCTGGTTGTTCGATCTCGACAACACGCTCTACCCCGCGCGCTGCAACCTGTTCGCGCAGATCGACGTGCGCATCGGCCGCTACATCGCCGACCTGCTGAAGGTCGATGCCGAGGAAGCGCGCCGCGTCCAGAAGCAGTATTGGCGCGAGCACGGCACCTCGATGCGCGGCCTGATGAGCCTGCACGGCGTCGACCCCACGCACTATCTCGACTACGTGCACGACATAGACTATGCGCCGGTCGAGCCCAGCCCGGCGCTCGACGCGGCGCTGGCGAAGCTGCCCGGCCGCAAGCTGATCTTCACCGCCGGCGACGTGCCGCACGCCGAGCGGGTGATGGAGCGGCTCGGCGTGGCGCACCACTGTCGAGGCGATCTTCGACATCGTCGCCGGCGACTACTGGCCGAAGCCGCACAAGCAGATCTACGAGAAGCTGGTGGACAGGCACGGCGTCGACCCGACCCGCGCCTGCATGGCCGACGACATCGCGGTCAACCTCAAGCCGGCCTGCGAGCTCGGCATGCGCACCGTCTGGGTGCGTCACGAGGACAGCGTGCAGCGCGCCGAGGGTCTCGACCTCGACCACATCCACCACCACACGGAAGACCTGGCCGAATGGCTCACCGAGTGGGTCGCCAGCCGGAGCAAGACGTGAAGATCCCGATTCTCGGCGCCGGCGCGGTCGGCGGTTACTGGGGCGCCCGCCTCCACCAGGCCGGCAGCGACGTCACCTTCCTGCTGCGCGAGAAGCGGGCCGAGCAGGTGCGCCGGGACGGCCTCGTGGTGAAGAGCGCCAAGGGCGACGCGGTGGTGCCGGCCAAGGTCGTCACCAGCGGCCGCGACGGCGGTCCCTACGACGTCGTCATTCTGGCCTGCAAGGCCTACGACCTCGACTCGGCGATCGAGGCGATCGCCCCGGCGGTCGGGCCGGACACCACAATCGTGCCGATGCTGAACGGCCACGCCCACTTCGCGACACTCGACGCGCGCTTCGGCGCGGCGCGGGTGGCCGGCGGGCTGGCGCGCATCTCCGGCATGCTGGGGCCGAACGGCGAGATCCTGCACAGCGGCGCGTCCGGCGTGTCGTTCGGCGAGCGTGACGGCAAGCCGGCGCGGCCGGCGCTGGGGGCGCTCGACGCGGCCTGCCGGCAAGCCGGGATCCAGGGTGGGCTGCACGGCGACATCGAGCAGGATCTCTGGGACAAGTGGGTGCTGCTGGGCGCCATCGCCTCGATGTGCGCCGCGATGCGCGGCACGGTCGGCGACATCGTCGCGGCCGAGGACGGCGCCGCCCTGATGCGCGAGACGCTCGACGAATGCTGCCGGGTCGCCGCCGCGCACGGTCACGCGATCGCTGCGACCGTGCGCGCCAACCTCGAGACGACCCTGACGACGCCGGGCTCGAAGCAGGTCGCGTCGATCCTCGGCGACATGGAGAAGGGCGGCCCGGTCGAGGCCCGCCAGATCGTCGGCGACATGCTGGCGCGGGCGCGGGCCACCGGCGTGGCGGCGCCCAACCTGCGCTACGCCTACGCCCATCTGCAGGCATACGAGGCGCGACGCGCCCGGGGAGGCTTGTCGTGAAGATCCTGATCCTGGGCGCCGGGGCGCTCGGCGGCTATTTCGGCGCCCGCCTGCAGCAGAGCGGCGCCGACGTCACGTTCCTGGTGCGGCCGGCGCGGCAGCAGGCGCTGCAGCGCGACGGGCTGGTCGTGAAGAGCCCCAAGGGCGACGCGACCCTCGCCGTGAAGACGGTGCTGAGCGGCAGCGAGGGCGGCCCCTACGACATCGTGCTGCTGACCTGCAAGGCCTACGACCTCGAGTCGGCGATCGAGGCGATCAAGCCGGCAGTCGGGGCGGCCACGACGGTGGTGCCGGTGCTGAACGGCCTCGGCCACATCGACCGGCTGGTCGAGGTGTTCGGCGCCGGGCGCGTCGCCGGCGGCCTGGCGCGCATCGGCGCGGCGCTGTCGCCGACCGGCGCCGTCCTGCACAACAGCCCGTTCGCCGCCCTGTCGTTCGGCGAGCTCGACGGTAGCGCGGCGCGCCCGTCCTTGGCCGCGCTCGACGCGGCGGTGCGCAAGGCCGGCCTTGAGGGCGGCGCGCACGGCCGCATCGTGCAGGACCTGTGGGACAAGTGGATCATGCTGTGCACCCTGGCCGCCCTGTGCTGCCTGATGCGCGGCAGCTCGGGCGACATCCTGGAAGCCGACGAGGGCCTGGCCATCGTGCTCGAGACCATCGAGGAGTGCCGCAAGGTCGCCGCTGCGGCCGGCTGCGATCCCGGCGACAAGGGCATGGCGACCGTGCGCGGATACCTGACGCAGAAGGGCTCGCGCTTCTCGGCCTCGATGCTCTACGACCTCGAGAAGGGCGGCATGGTCGAGGCCGACCACGTGGTCGGCGACATGATCGCCCGGGCTCGCAAGGCCGGCATCGCCACGCCCAACCTGCGGCTGGCCTATGCCCATCTGCAGGTCTACCTGGCCAAGCGGGCGCGGAACGGCGCGCCGAGCGGGAACTAACCGCCGCCAGCTGCGTAGACTCCCGTAGCGCCGCGCCCTGCCCGGGCGGGGCGGCGGCTGCGTTTCCGGGAGTCCTTCATGCACGATGCCGTCCGCACGCGGTCTGCACCGCAGATCGTCGTCAGCCATGCCGACCACGAACGCCTGACCGATCTCGCCACGGCGTCTCTGGAGCGCCTGCCCGAGGTCGCGCAGGAGTTGCTGTCGGAGATGGACCGGGCGAAGGTCGTCGAGCCCGAGAAGCTGCCGGGCAACGTGGTGCGCATGGGCTCGACCGTGACCTTCGCGTCCGACGACGGCCAGGTGCGGACTCTGACCCTGGTCTATCCTGCCGACGAAAGCCTCGACGCGCACCGCCTGTCGGTCATGACGCCGGTCGGCGCGGCGCTGATCGGCCTCGCCGAGGGCCAGTCGATCCGCTGGACGGCGCGCGACGGCCGCGCGCACCGGTTGACGGTGCAGAAGGTCACCTGATCGGCGTCACTTGATGAGGCCGGCGCTGCGCGGCAGGAACAGCGAGATCTCGGGGAACAGGATGATCAGCATCAGCCCGACCATCAGCGCCGCGACGTACGGCATGTAGCTGCGCCAGTGTTGGCCGACCGACAGGTTGGCAAAGCGGAGCGCCATCAGCAGGCCGACGCCCATCGGCGGCAGGAACAGGCCGATGCCGACCGCGGCGGTCTGAACGATGTTGAAGTGGATCGGGTCGATTCCCATCTGCTCGGCGATCGGGAACACGACCGGGATCAAGACCACCGCCGCCGGCAGGCCCTCCAGGACCATGCCGAACATCATGGTGATGGCCGCCGTGCACAGCAGGAACAGCCAGGGCGTCGACTTCAGCGGGCCGAGCACCTCGGCCAGCAGCTTGGGCACGCCCGAGACGCCCATCAGGTACTGGAACACCGAGGCGACCGCGAGCAGGAAGACCACCGAGGCGGTCAGGATGGCGCTGTCGTAGGCCAGCCGGGCCATCGTGCCGTAGCTGACGTTGCGATAGTACAGGCGCGCCGCCAGGAAGGCATAGCCGGCGACCACGGCGCCGGCCTCGGTGGCGGTGAAGACGCCGAGGAAGAAGCCGCCCAGGATGACGATCGGGATGACCAGCGGCACCGCCGCACCCTTGGCCGTGCC
This sequence comes from Reyranellaceae bacterium, assembly GCA_046349275.1. Classification (GTDB taxonomy): domain Bacteria; phylum Pseudomonadota; class Alphaproteobacteria; order Reyranellales; family Reyranellaceae; genus Reyranella. The sequence goes on from JAXMCN010000006.1 coordinate 255,543, forward strand.
GACGATGCGGCTCATGCTGGGCTTGCTGTCGGCCGGCCAGTCGTACTTGCGGGCGCGCAGCCAGACCAGGACCATCAGGCAGACCATGATGGTGGCGGCCGGCACGAAGCCCGCCAGGAACAGCGCCACCGCCGAGGTGTTGGTCACCTGGGCGATCACGATCATGAAGATGGCCGGCGGCACCAGCATGCCCATCGCCGTGCCGGCGGCGATCAGCGACGCCGAATCCTCGCGCTTGTAGCCGGCCTTGGTCAGCGGCGGCATCAGGGTCGAGCCGAGCGCCGAGACCTCGGCCATCTTCGAGCCGCAGATGTCTGAAAAGAAGTAGGCGACGACGATCACCGACATGCCGAGCCCGCCCTTGACCCAGCCGACCAGCGCGCGCGCGAAGTCGACCAGGGCATGGCTCATGCCGCATTTCTCCATCAGGCCGCCGGCGAACACGAAGGCTGGGATGGCGAGCAGCACCCAGCTCTGCGAGCCCGAGACCATGCTGGAGGACAGGACCTGGACGTCGTAGCCGCCGATCAGCAGCCCGGCGAGGCCCGAGATTCCGAGCGCGAAGACGATCGGCATCGACAGCAGGATGAGCAGCACGAAGATCGCGGCGACGGCGAGCAGCAGCATGCGGGACGCGACCTTGCGTTCGGGTTCAGTGGACGGCGTCGGGGTCGATCGGCGGCGGCGCCACGATCATCGAGACGGCATAGACCGCCAGCAGCACGCCGCCCACCACCACCGAGGCGTAGAGCACCGCGAGGTTGATCTCCAGCCCCGGTGTCGCCAGCGTGCTGTTGAGCCGGCAGAGCGTGATCCCGTACCAGGCCGCGACCAGGCCGAGGATGGCGATCAGGACGTGGTGCAGACGCTCGATCAGCGCCTGCGTGCGCACCGAGAAATGATGCGTCAGCACGTGCAGGGTGAAGTGCGAGCGCTCGCGCACGCCGATCGCCGCGCCGATCAGGGTGAGCCAGGCCAGCATCATCTCGCCGACCTCCTCGACCCAGGTGAAGCGGATCGGGTCGACGTCGAGCCAGTCGGTGACCTCGACCACGACGTAGCGCAGGAACACGCCGATCAGCAGGTTGACGATCGCGGCGACCAGCAGCAGGGCGACGACGATCTTGGGGATCGCCGCGATGAAACGAGCCACGTCAGCTTACGCCTTGAAGTTCGCGATCTCGTCCCACATGGCGCCGTACTGCGTCTTGTACTGCGGCCAGATCTTGTCCATCGCGACCTTGCGGAAGTCGTCGACCTTGGCTTCCACGACGATCATGCCCTTGGGCTCGAGCGCCGCCTTGGCGGCGGCGAAGGTGTCGACCGACTCGGTGGCCTGGCGGATCTTCTCCTGGGCCTCGCGGCTGGTGTCGAGCATCAGCTTCTTGTGCGGATCGCTGAGGCTCTCCCAGACCGCCAGGTTCATGGTGTTCAGGGTCGGGCCGTAATTGTGATAGGTCATCGAGCAGTACTTCGAGACCTCGTAGATCTTCAGCGCCAGCTGGTTGACGATCGGCAGGTCGCCGCCGTCGATCACGCCCTGCTTGGCGGCCGAGATCACCTCGCCCCAGGCCATCGGCACGGCGTTGCCGCCCAGCCCGTTGATCGTGTCGCCGAACACCTTGGCCTGCTGCACGCGGATCTTGGTGCCGCGCAGGTCGCGCGGCTCGACGATCGCCTTCTTGCTGGTCCAGAAGTGGCGGAAGCCGTAGTCGAAGAAGCACAGGGTCTTGAGCTTGTACTTGTCCTGGAACTGCTTATCGAGCGAATCGCCGATCTTGCCGTTGAACATCTTGTAGGCCTGGTCGTAGGTCTGGACCAGGTACGGCACCAGGAAGACGCCCATCTCGGGGAACACCGTGGCGGCCGCGCCGGCCGGGCTGCCCATGGCGATGTTGCCCGACTTCACGGCGTTCATGATGTCGAGCTCCTTGCTGAGCAGGGTCGACCCGAAGAACTGCATGTCGAGCTCGCCGTTGGAGCGCTTGCGCACCTCCGCGGCCTGCCATTCGAAGGCCACCGCGGCCGATTCCGGCACGGCGTTGATGTGCGCCATGACCAGCTTCTTTGGCTCGGCGCGGGCGATCGACGGCGCCAGGCCGCTCGCCAGCAGGCCGGCCATGCCCCCCTTGACGAGGCGGCGACGGGCGATGCCGGACAGGCTCCGGCTGCTGATCTTCATGACGGTCGGCATGTGGGCGCCCTCCCAGGCGATTGGCTTGGCGAAATCTTAGACCTGCGCCCGAGGCGTAGGGAAGCGCTATGGCCGCGCGCGCAGCAGGACGAGGCCGAAGCCGACGAAGACGACCGCACTGGCGCGATCGAGGCGGCGCCGCCACGGGCCGCGCAGCAGATGACCGGCCAGCCGCCGCCCGCCCGCGGCATAGGCGAGGTAGAAGGCCAGCTCGACGGCCACGAAGGTCGCGACCATCTCGGCGAATTGCGGCGCCCAGGGCACGGTGGGATCGATGAACTGCGGGAAGAAGGCCGCCGTGAAGACCAGCAGCTTGGGATTGCTGAGGCCGATCAGGAAGCCGGTGCGGAACACCGCGGCCCGCGATTCTTCGCGGTCCTGCGTCGGGCTGTCGCCGTCGCCGGTCCCGGCATTGCGCCACAGTCGGATGCCCAGCCAGACCAGGTAGGCGGCGCCGGCCCAGCGCAGCGCCTCGAACAGCGACGGCAGGGCGAGCAGCAGGGCGCTGAGCCCGGCGACCGAGCCGACCAGCATCAGCACGAGGGCGAGCAGGCAGCCGGCCATGCCGCAGCCCGCCGTGCCCAGCCCGTGACGGATGCTGCGCGTCGTCACGAACAGGACGTTGGGGCCCGGCGTGCCGGCGATCGCGACGACGGCGCCGAGGAACAGCAGCCAGGCCTCGAGCGTCATCGCGCGATCACTGCGCGGCGACCGCGTGTGCCCCCAGCGAGCCGTTGAAGCGGTCGAGCACCTGGCCGGGCCCCGTGGCGTGGCGCACGTAGTCCTTGCCGTCGAAGGTCATGACACCGTTGCAGAACACGCCGCGCACGCCGGTCGGCCGGCGGATGGTGCGGCGGCCGCCGCCCGGCAGGTCGGCCAGCCGCTCGGCCGGCGTCACGCCGACGGTCGCCGGATCGAACAGCAGCAGGTCGGCATGGGCGCCGACGGCGATGCGGCCGCGATCGGGGATGCCGTAGAGATCGGCGGGATGGCTGGTCAGGCGGCGCACGCCCTCGGCCAGATCGAAATCGCCGCGTTCGCGCACCCAGTGGGCCAGGAAGTGCAGGCCGAAGCCGGCATCGCACATGTAGATGAGATGTGCGCCGGCGTCGGACAGCGCGACCACCCCGGCCTCGTGCTTGAGCAGGCGCGCCACGCCGTCGTCGCCGACGTTGAGGAAGCGCCCGAGGAAGGCCGTCTGCAGGTCCTCGTCGAGGCTGAGGTCGAGCACGACGTCGAGCGGGTCGCGGCCCTCGCTGGCGGCGATCTCGGCGGCATAGCGGTTGACGTACTTGGCGTTGGCCGGCTTCTGCGCCACGGCGACCAGCACGCGGTCCCAGTTACCCTGGAAGATCATGCCCGGCCGCGGGTTCCTGAGGTTGTCGCGGAACGAGGCGCGCCACGACGGATCGCGGAACACCGGCTTCAGCTGCTCCGGCGTGTAGGCCTTGATCGGGTCGAAGGCGGCGTGGCTGTAGAACGGGTAGGCGTTGGCCATCGTGAAGTCGAACGACAGCGGCTGGCAGGGGATCTGGATGTACAGGCCGACGCCGCGCCGGAGGGCAGCGGCGCAGGCGTCGAAGATGCCGATGGCGCGCTGCGGCTCCTGCTCGTTGAACATCGCCATGCCGGTGCCCTGGAAGAACGGCCGGCCGTGCCGGGCGGCGATCGGCTCGAGCTCCTGCGGCGTCTTCACGCCCGAGGCGATGGCGACGACGCCGCGGCCGCGCGGCCCCATGGCGCCGACCAGCGCGTCGAGTTCGCTCATCGGCGCGATCGTCGAGGGCATCGGCACGCCGCCATAGCCGGAATGGTTCAGCGAATAGGAAGCGCCCAGCCCGATCGCGCCGTGCGCCATGGCGTCGGCGACCATGGCCTGCATGCGCGCGAGCTCCTCCGGCGTCGCCTCGGCGCGCTGCGAGGCGGCCTCGCCCATCACCGCGGTGCGGATGGTCGAATGACCGGCCAGCACCGCCAGGTTGGCGTAGGCGCCGCGGCGACGCAGCATGTCCATGTACTGGCCGAAGCTCTCGAAGTCCCAGGCGATGCCCGAGCGCAGCGCGTCGAGGTCCATGCCCTCGACCACCGACAGGTTGCGGATCACCAGGTCGCGGGCCGACGGCGGCGCCGGCACGATGCCGAAGCCGCAATTGCCCATCACCGCCGTGGTGACGCCGAGCGACGGCGAGGGCGACAGGGTGGCGTCCCAGGTGACCTGCGCGTCGTAGTGGGTGTGCACGTCGACGATGCCGGGCGCCAGCACCAGCCCGCCGGCGTCGATCGTCCGTGCGGCCGGCTCGCGGATCTCGCCGATCGCGGCGATGCGGCCGTCCTTGACCGCGACGTCGGCGCGGCGCGGCTCGTGCCCCAGGCCGTCGACGACGGTGGCGCCGCGAATGACGAGATCGACCATGGCTACCTCCGGGCGCTCAGTGCGCCATAGGCCGCAAGCGCGGCGTGGTTGACGAGATCGCTGACGGTGGCGCCCATCTGCACGATCTGCATCGGCCGGCGCAGGCCGTCGATCACCGGCCCGATCACCGTCACGCCGCCCAGCCGCTGCATCAGCCGCGACGAGATGTGGGCGGAGTGCAGGCCCGGCATGATCAGCACGTTGGCCGGGCCGGTCAGGCGGCAGAACGGGTAGGTCTCGCGCAACAGCTCGTAGTCGAGCGCCATGTCGGCCTGCATCTCGCCGTCGTACTCGAAGTCGACCTCCTCGGCGTCGAGCAGGCGGATCGCCTTGCGGATGCGGTCGATGCGCTCGATCTCGCGGCTGCCGAAGTTGGAGAAGGACAGGAAGGCGACCCTCGGCTCGTGGCCCATGGTGCGGGCGTTGCGCACCATCTGCTTGGCGATGGTGGCGAGCTGCTCGGGCGTCGGCGTCTCGTTGATCGAGGTGTCGGCCAGGAACACCGTGCCCTGGCGCGCCACGACGATCGAGTAGCCGATCGCCACCTTGTTGACCTCGCCGTCGACGACGCGGCGGATGTCGGCATAGCACTCGGGGAAGCGCCGGGTCAGGCCGGTCACCATGCCGTCGGCGTCGCCCAGCGCCACCATGCAGGCGCCGAACACGTTGCGCCCCTGGTTGACCATGCGCTGCACGTCGCGGCGCAGGAAGCCGTCGCGCTGCATGCGGCGATAGACGTAGTCGGTGTAGGGACCGTTGCGCGTGCTGAGCCGCGCATTGTGGATCTCGAAACCGGTCGTGTCGGTGATGCCGAGCGTCTTCATGGTCTCGCGCACCTGCTCCTCGCGGCCGATCAGGATCGGCGTGCCGTAGCCGTTGTCGCGGAACACCACGGCGGCGCGGATGGTGCGCTCCTCCTCGCCCTCGGCGAAGACGATGCGCTGCGGGTTGGCCTTGACCTGCTGGAACAGGTTCTGCAGCCAGTGGCTGGTCGGGTCGAGCCGGCCCGACAGCTGGCGGCGATACTCGGCCATGTCCGGAATGTTGCGCCGGGCGACGCCGGAATCCATCGCCGCCTGGGCGACCGCCGACGACACGGCGGAGATCAGGCGCGGGTCGAACGGCACCGGCACGATGTAGTCCGGCCCGTAGCGCAGCCGGCGGCCCGAATAGGCCCGGTCGACCTCGTCGGGCACGTCTTCGCGGGCCAGGCGCGCCAGCGCCTCGGCGGCCGCCACCTTCATCTGCTCGTTGATGGTGCGGGCGCGCACGTCGAGGGCGCCGCGGAAGATGTAGGGGAAGCCCAGCACGTTGTTGATCTGGTTGGCGTAGTCGCTGCGGCCGGTGGCGACGATGGCGTCGCTGCGCACCGAGCGCACGTCGGCCGGCGTGATCTCCGGATCGGGATTGGCCATGGCGAAGATGATCGGCCGGTCGGCCATCGAGGCGACCATCTTCTTGGTCACCGCGCCCTTGACCGACAGGCCGAAGAACACGTCGGCGCCCTCGATCGCCTCGGCCAGGGTGCGCGCCTTGGTACGCACGGCATGGGCGCTCTTCCACTGGTTCATGCCCTCGGTGCGGCCCTGCCACAGCACGCCCTTGGTGTCGCACAGGATGGCGTTCTCATGCGGCATGCCCATCGCCTTGACGAGCTCGATGCAGGCGATCGAGGCGGCGCCGGCGCCGTTGACCACCATCTTGATGTCCTTGATGTCGCGCCCGGTGAGATGCAGGGCGTTGATCAGGCCGGCGGCCGAGACGATGGCGGTGCCGTGCTGGTCGTCGTGGAAGATCGGGATGTCCATCAGCTCGCGCAGGCGCTGCTCGATGATGAAGCACTCCGGCGCCTTGATGTCCTCGAGGTTGATGCCGCCGAAGGTCGGCCCGAGGAAGCGCACGCAGTTGATGAATTCGTCGACGTCCTTGGTGCCGACCTCGAGGTCCATGCAGTCGACGTCGGCGAAGCGCTTGAAGAGGACCGCCTTGCCCTCCATCACCGGCTTGCTGGCCAGCGCCCCGATGTCGCCCAGGCCCAGCACCGCGGTGCCGTTGGAGATCACGGCGACCAGGTTGCCGCGGGCCGTGTAGTCGTAGGCGGTGTCGGGGTCCTTCTCGATCTCGAGGCACGGAGCGGCGACACCCGGCGAGTAGGCCAGCGCCAGGTCGCGCTGGGTGACCAGCGGCTTGGTGGCGATGATCTCGATCTTACCGGGTCGCCCGGTGCGGTGCATGATCAGCGAATCGCCGTCCAGATCGCCCATCTCGTTGCTGACCATTGCTTCCGAGCCACTGCTCGCCATTGCGCTTCACTCCCGATTGAGGGGCCATATTGGCGGCAATCGCCGGGGCGTGCCAGCCAGCGGTTCGCGGCTGCAACAGGCGATTCTGCCTAATCTTCAGGCGGTGGCGGCGTTTCCCCCAATCGGCCCCCAATCGCGCGCGACCGCGACATGGTAAACCGGCGCCGTGCCCGACAGCAGCTCCCCGTCCGTGGTCCCGGCCGACGCCACGCCGATGATGCGCCAGTACCTGGCGATCAAGGCGGCACATCCCGATCATCTGCTGTTCTACCGCATGGGCGACTTCTACGAGCTGTTCTTCGACGATGCGGTCAAGGCGTCGGCGGCGCTCGACATCGCGCTGACCAAGCGCGGCCAGCACCTCGGCGAGGACATCAGGATGTGCGGCGTGCCGGTGCACAGCCACGAAGCCTACCTGTCGCGCCTGATCCGCCAGGGCTTCAAGGTCGCCGTCTGCGAGCAGGTCGAGGACCCCGCCGAGGCCCGCAAGCGCGGCGCCAAGTCGGTGGTCGAGCGCGCCGTGGTGCGGGTCATCACGCCGGGCACTCTGACCGAGGACTCGCTGCTCGACGCGCGCAGCCACAACTACCTGGCGGCGCTGGCCGAGGCCCAGGGCGAGCTGGCGCTGGCCTGGCTCGACCTGTCGACCGCCGACTTCGCGGTCCAGCCGCTGGCCGTGCCGCAGCTCGCGGCGGCGCTCGCCCGCCTGGCGCCCGGCGAGCTGCTGGTGCCCGACCGGCTGCTCGCCCGCGAGGCGGTCAAGGCGGTGCTCGGCGAGTGGCAGACCGTGCTGACGCCGCTGCCTTCGGCGCGGTTCGACAGCG
>JAXMCN010000007.1:0-242561 GCA_046349275.1 Reyranellaceae bacterium
CCCTAGCCTGTTACCCCCAAACGTACCCCCAATTGGGGGTAGCTTCCAGTGGGCCACTTTGGACATCTTTAGACGGCCAGACTGTCAAAATCCTTATATTATAGGCTTTTTTGGACCTCTGTAGACGCTATCGGACAGAAGTTGGCGGAAGAGAGTGGGAGTCGAACCCACTAAGAGCCGGCTTACGGCCCTCTCTGGCTTTGAAGGCCAGCCGCCCCACCGGGAACGCTTCTCCTCCACCGCTGGTTATGGCGCAGAAAAAAAGCCCTGTCACCGGCTCCGCTTACGGCCCGGCGGGCGGCGGCGGCGGGCCGAACTGCTCGAGCTTGTGCGGCACGGTCCGGCGCTGGTCGCCGCGGCGGATGGTGATGCCGTGCCGGTCGAAGAATTCGAGGATCTCGATGGCGACCTTGCGGCCGTTGTCGAGCTTGTCGCGGAACTGCGCGGCACTGAAGTCCGGCCCCAGGCCGTTGGCGATGGCGATCATCTCGGCGACCACCGGGCGCAGGAAGAACTGGTCGGGCGCGACCTCGACGACCCGGCCGATCTTGGCCAAGCGCTGCAGCAGGCGGCGCATGTCGGCCTCCGGCACCGAGAAGGCGCCGGCGAAGTCGCGCACCCGCGGCGGCTTGAAGCGCTGGCGCACCAGCTCGGCCGACAGGCGGCGCCACAGCTCCTCGTCGCGGGCGCCGAGCTTCAGCGAGTGGCCGGGCAGGCGCAGGTAGGGGCCGTCGACGGTGATCTTGCGGGCCTGGACCTCCTGGTCGAGCAGCGCCTTGAACACCGGCACCGGCCAGCGCCGCGGCAGCGCCAGGCGCAGCCGCTCGGGCTGCAGGCCGGGCGTGTCGGGCTTGGATTCGTGATGCGCCTTCAGGGTGTCGACGAGAGCCTTGCGGGCCTCGGCCATGGTCTCGGCGAGGAAGGCGAAGTCCTGCAGCTTGACCGCGCCGGCCTGCTCGAGGAGGTGGTCGACGTCGACCGGGCGCAGGTTGCGGGCCTGGCCGAGGCGGCGCAGCTCGACGAAGCCGGCCTCGAGGCGCAGCAGTTCGGGCAGCACCGCGTCGTCGGGCTCGGCCAGTGCCGACAACTCGGCGAGGCGGCGCGACGAGCGGCGGTTGCGCGGCCAGCCGAACGGATCGATCACCGTACCGCCGGCGATCGTACGGGTGGCCGACGGATTGCGCAGCACGATCCTGTCGCCGGCCAGGGCGCCGATCTTCTCCTCGAGCACGAGCTGGGCGAGCGCCGTCTCGCCGGGCGCCAGCTTGTCGGATTCGAGCAGGGCGACGCGGCCCATGACGTGAGCCGAGCCGAGATGGACGTGGACCGGCGACCAGTGCTTGAGCGGCTGGCTCTCGGAGCGCAGCAGGGTGAGGCGCAGGTCGGGCCGGTCGGTCGGCGCGTGCAACTCGGGGCTGATCACCCAGTCGCCGCGCCGCACCGCGTCCTTGGACAGGCGCGGGCCGGTCAGGTTGAGGGCGCAGCGCTCGCCGGCGCGGCCGATCTCGGCCGGCTTGTTCTGGGCATGCAGCGAGCGCACCCGGGCCTCGAGACCGGACGGGCTGAGCAGCAGGTGGTCGCCGACCTTGATCTCGCCGGCATGGACGGTGCCGGTGACGACGACACCGGCGCCGGCCAGCACGAAGCAGCGATCGACGGCGAGGCGGGCATAGCCGGTGGCGCCCTTGCCGCTCTCGCCCAGCGCCAGCAGCTTGGCCTTCAGCTCGTCGATTCCCTGGCCGGTCAGGGCCGAGACCGGGACGATGTCGGCGCCCTTGAGCGAGGTCGTGGACAGCAGGGTCTCGACCTCGGCCATGCGCTCGAGGATCTGGTCGTCGTCGGCGAGGTCGGACTTGGTCAGAGCGACGAGCCCGCGGTCGAGGCCGAGCAGGTCGACGATCTGGAGGTGCTCGACGGTCTGCGGCTTGATGCCTTCGGCAGCCGAGACGACCAGCAGGGCGGCGTCGATGCCGGTGGCGCCGGCCAGCATGTTGTGGACGAAGCGCTCGTGGCCCGGCACGTCGACGAAGCCGAGCTGGCGGCCGTCGCCGAGGTCGCTGTAGGCGTAGCCGAGGTCGATCGTGATGCCCCTCGCCTTCTCCTCCTTGAGGCGGTCGGCGTCGACGCCGGTCAGGGCTTTCACCAGGGCGGTCTTGCCGTGGTCGATGTGGCCGGCGGTTCCGACGATCATGAGGCGCTCTGCGGCGAGTCGTTGCGGGCACGGGCGAGGAAGCCGGCGGCGAGTTCGGCGGCGCCGCCCTCTTCGGCCTTGCGCAGCCAGGCGACGGCCTGCTCGCGGTCGCGTGGCACGCCGGCGCCGGACAGGTAGGCGGCGCCCAGCATGGCCTGGGCGGCGGCATGGCCCTGCTCGGCGGCGCGGCGCCACCACTCGGCGGCACGCGCCGGGTCGCGGGCGACGCCCCAGGCGTTGTGATGGATGTCGCCGAGGCGGGCCATGGCGTCGACGCTGCCGGCGGCGGCGGCCTTCTCGGCCCAGTCGCGGGCGGCCAGGTAGTCGGGCTCGCCGCCCTCGCCGGTCAGCGCCATCCAGGACAGCATGTCCTGGGCCTCGGGATCGCCCTGGCGGGCAGCCTTGTCGTACCAGGCCCGCGCGGCCGCGGGATCGTGCGGCACGCCCCAGCCTTCGAAGAAGCAGCGCGCCAGATTGCGCTGGCCGCCGAGGTCGCCTTGCTCGGCGGCCAAGGTCAGCCAAGCCACGGCCTTGTCGCGGTCGCGCTCGACGCCCTGCCCTTCCAGGAAGGCGGCGCCCATGTTGCTCTGGGCGCGGGCGTTGCCGCGATGGGCGAGCGGCGCCCACAGGTCGAGCGCGGTGCGATGATCGCCGGCCTGCCAGGCGGCCAGCGCGCGCGCCAGGGTCCGGTCAGGACCGCGCAGCCTATCGAGCCACGACATCGAGCCCGTCCAGTTGGCCGAGGAAAGTGGCTTCGTCCTCCAGGGTGCGCAGGTCGAGGCAGAGGGCGTCCTCGCGGATGCGGCCGATCACCGGCACCGGCAGGGCGCGCAGCGCGTCGGCCAGGCGGTCGACATGGGGCGCGCGCAGCACCAGGGCGAAGGACGGCAGCAGGTCGACCGGCAGGGCGCCGGAGCCGATCTGGCCGCGCACCGGCTCGATGGCGACCTCGGCCCGCCCGGCGAGGGCGGCGGCCACGGCGGGCTGCAGGCGCTCGGCGACGGCGCGGATCTCGGCGGCCGGGCGGGCCAGGCTGCGGATCGTCGGCAGGCGCTCGGCGAGGCGGGTCGGATCGGCATAGAGGCGCAGGGTGGCTTCCAGCGCGGCCAGCCGAATCTTGTCGAGCCGGATGGCGCGCTTCAGCGGATGGCGGGCGCAGGCCTCGACGAGGTCCTTGCGGCCGACGATCAGGCCGGCCTGCGGGCCGCCCAGCAGCTTGTCGCCGGAGAAGGTCACGAGGTCGACGCCGGCCTCGATCGCCTCGCGGGCGGTCGGCTCGTGCGGCAGGCCCCAGGTCTCGAGGTCGACCAGGGTGCCGCTGCCGAGGTCCTCGATCACCGGCAGGCCCTTGGCACGGGCCAGCGGCACGAGGTCGGCGGCGGCGACCGAAGCGGTGAAGCCCTGGACCGCGTAGTTGGAGGGGTGGACCTTCATCAGCGCCGCGGTGTCGGGGCCGATGGCGGCGGCGTAGTCGCGCAGATGGGTGCGGTTGGTGGTGCCGACCTCGACCAGCTTGGCTCCGGCGCGGACCATGATGTCGGGGATCCGGAAGGCGCCGCCGATCTCGATCAGCTCGCCGCGCGAGACGACGACTTCCTTGCCGGCGGCGACGGCACTCAGGGTCAGCAGTACGGCGGCGGCGTTGTTGTTGACCGCGGTCGAGGCTTCGGCGCCGGTCAGCCGGGTCAGCCAGGGGGCGAGATGCTGGTCGCGCTCGCCGCGGCGGCCGCCGTCCAGGTCGTATTCCAGGGTCGTGGGCGAGCGCATCGCCTCGACGGCCGCCGCCACCGCCTCCTCGGCCAGCAGGGCGCGGCCGAGATTGGTGTGCAGGACGGTGCCGGTGAGGTTGAAGACGCGGCGCTGCGAGGGCGCGACGAAGCGCTCGAGATGGCGGGCGCACCAGCCGGCGCAGGCGGTTTCGTCGGCGACCTCGGCCGTGCCGCGCTTGGCGGCGACCCAGGCGCGCAGGGCGTCGATCACCAGCGGGCGGCCGGCGCGGTCGATCAGCGGTTGGAGGGCGGGCCAGCCGGCCATGCGGTCGATCGAAGGCGGTCGACCGGCGCGGTCGTTCAGGGCTTGGTCGGCACGCGACACGAAAAACGGTCCTCCCGGAATGCGCCGGCAGAGTGGCCCAGCGTCGGCATCGGATCAATCAGGGAGCGGGCCGGGAGGCGGCATCCACCTGCAGCAGGAAGGGGTTGGGCACCCGCGAAAACCCTTCCTCGCCGACCAGCACGTCGAGGGTCAGGGACGCCAGGTCGTCGGCCAGTGGATCGATGGATTTTACACTGTCCAGATAGAAAACCTTGCTGTAACCCTGGCATTTCTCGCAGCATTCGGCACGGACATAGGTCGCGCCGGCGATCTGCCGGAAAGAAATCTTGTCGGTGCTGCCGCAGTGCACGCAGCGCACCCGGACGTGGCGCCAGGCGGTGGCGCAGAGCGAGCAGTGGAGATGGCGGTGGCCGTACTTGGTGCCGCCCTGGGCGACCAGGCCGGCGACCGGCGGCGAGCCGCAGGCCGGGCACTGGCCGCGGTCCGCCGGGTCGAGATCGGCGGCGTCGAGCAGGGCCGCCATGCGCGTCCAGGCGACCTGCAGGGCGGCGGCGACGAACACCGTCGCGGCCGCGCGGTCGGCCGGTACGTCGCCCTTGAGGAAGCCGTCGGCGAGGGCTTCGAGCGTATCGGGCGCCGCCTTTTTCAGCGCGGCGACGGTGGCTCGCGCGGCCTCGGGCAGGCCCACCGGATCGAGCCGACCCAGGATGGCCGCGAGGGCGGCGCGCCAGCTGTCGTCGGGCGGCCAGCGTTCCGGGTCGAGCGGCGCCCGGGCGGCAGCACGGGCCGCGGCGACCTCGGCGGCGCCGGGCAGGCGCCCGGCCGGCAGGCCGTCGAGGGCGGCATGCTGGGCCCGCACCAGCGCGGCGACGGTGCGCAGATAGGGCTCGAGTTCGTGGCCGGCAGCCAGCGCCTCGAGCCGCTCGGCGCGGGTGCGGAAGACGCTGGCAAGATCGGGCAGACGGACGGGCTCGCTCCGGGCGACGTCGCCCAGAGTGCCCTCGCCGAACGACGTCTCGGGAAGGCCGGGCGGCTTGCTCAGGGTTTCCCGGCTCCCTGGCCGGCTTGGGGGCCGACCGACTGGCGCAGCCACTTGCGATGGTGCTTCCAGCTCCAGCCGCGGGTCACCGAGCCGCGGGTCATGGCGCGCAAGGTGCCCTTGACCCAGATGGCGGCGTAGACGTGCACGATCCAGATCAGGATGGCGCCGATGGCGCAGAGCGCGTGGACGACCGCCGACCAGCGCTTCTGGTCGATCGTGGTGTAGTCCTCGAAGTAGACGTCCCACAGTACCAGGCCGGTGCAGAACAGCAGCAGGATCAGGATCGACTGGCCCCAGAAGACCAGCTTCTGGCCGGCATTGTACTTGCCGAGTTCGGGCAGGCCTTCCTCGTCGTCGTTGATCACCTTGCCGAGGTTCTTCATCCAGACCGTATCGTCGCGGGTCCAGAAGTTGAGGGTGAAGAAGCGGAAGAACAGGCCGGTGAAGCTGACCGCCAGCACGACGCCGATCCAGGGATGGACGGCGCGCGTCATCTGCCCGCCGCCGAACAGGTTGGTGAGGAAGAACAGCGACGGATGGAACAGCGCCAGGCCGCTCAGCGCCAGCAGGATCAGCGAGCCGGCGGTGATCCAGTGATTGATCCGGGCGGCCGTCGAGTAGCGGGCGACGGCGTTGCGGTCGCGGCTCACGTCCGGGCTCCCGTGCCGCCCTTCGGGCGCTTGCCTTCGGCCACTTCCTCGCCCTGGCGCTCGTCGCTCTCGGAGACCTCGTTGGGGCCCTTGGAGACGTAGTGCAGGAAGCCGAACACGCCGGCGAAGGCGATGGCGGCCAGCGAGATCGGCTTCAGGATGCCCTTCCACAGGCCGACGATCGGGCTGATCTTGGGATCGTCGGGCAGGCCGGCGTAGAGCGACGGCTTGTCGGCGTGCTGCAGCACGTACATGACGTGGGTGCCGCCGACGCCGGGCGGGTTGTACAGGCCGGCCTTGTCGAAGCCGCGCGTCTTCAGCTCGGCGACCCTCTCCTCGGCATGGACGATCATGTCCTCCTTGGAGCCGAAGTAGATCGCCTGGGTCGGGCAGGTCTTGGCGCAGGCCGGGGCCTGGCCGACCGAGACGCGGTCGACGCACAGGCTGCACTTGTAGGCCTTGCGGTCGACCTTGGAGATGCGCGGCACGTTGAACGGGCAGCCCTTCACGCAGTAGCCGCAGCCGATGCAGTTCTCCGACACGAAGTCGACGATGCCGTTGGTGTACTGCACGATGGCGCCGGGCGCCGGGCAGGCCTTGAGGCAGCCCGGATCGTCGCAGTGCATGCAGCCGTCCTTGCGGATCAGCCATTCGAGATCGTCGCCGTGCTCGTACTCCGTGAAGCGCATCACGGTCCACGAGGTCGGCGTCAGGTCGATCGGGTTGTTGTAGCTGCCCTCGAACTCGCCGATCGGCGCCTTGAGGTCGTTCCACTCCATGCAGGCGGCCTGGCAGGCCTTGCAGCCGATGCACTTGGAAACGTCGATCAGCTTGGCGACCTCGATCGGCGCCGAGCGGACCTGCGGCGGCGTCTCGGTCGAGGCGGAGCGGCGGCGGATGTCGAGAGACTGGAGCGTAGCCATGGTCTGCCCTCCCCGCTCAGGCCACCGCCGGCGTCTGCGCCGGTGGCGTGGTTTTCTTAACGTCGACCAGGAAGGCCTTGTACTCCGGCGTGTTCACGCTCGCGTCGCCGACCGGCGGGGTGAGCGTGTTGACCGGGTGCGACTTGCGGGTGAGCCCGATGAACCCGTAATGGATCGGCAGGCCGACGATATCGCAGGGCTTGCCGTCGACCATGATCGGCCGGATGCGCTTGGTGACGCAGGCCTTGGCCTTGATGGCGCCGCGCTGGCTCGAGATCTCGACCCAGTCGCCGTCGCGGATTCCCTTGGCCTTGGCCAGCCGCTCGCCCATCTCGACGAACATCTCGGGCTGCAGGACCGCGTTGCCGTGGGCGTTCTTGGTCCAGTAGTGGAAATGCTCGGTGAGGCGGTAGCTGGTGGCGACGATCGGGAACTTGTCAGGCGTGCCGAACGACTTGGCGTCGGCCGGGAACACGCGGACCACCGGGTTGCTGCTGACCTTGGGATGCAGCGGGTTGGCGATGAAGGCGTCCATCGCCTCGTAGTGCTCGGGGAACGGCCCGTCCGGCATGGCGCCGCGGGCGAACAGGCGGGCGGCGCCCTCCTGGTTCATGATGAACGGGCCGACTGACTTGTCGGGCGCCACGGTCGGCGCGTAGTCCGGCACGTCGGCGCCGGTCCAGCGCGAGCCGTTCCACCACAGGTACTTCTTGCGCGCGCTCCACGGCTTGCCGGCAGCGTCGGCCGAGGCGCGATTGTAGAGGATGCGGCGGTTGGCCGGCCAGGCGAAGCCCCAGTTGGGATGCACGCCGAGCCCGGTCGGGTCGCCGGCCTCACGGCGCATCGCCATGTTGCCGGCCTCGGTGAAGACCCCGGTGTAGATCCACATGCCGCCCGACGTCTTGCCGTCGTCGCGCATCAGGCCGAAGGTCGGCAGGAGCTGGCCGGCGCGCAGCACGACCTTCGACGGGTCGGCCGGATCCGGCAGGTCCTCGAGCGCAAACCCGTTGATCTCCTTCAGGACTTCCTGCGGATCGGGATTGCGCGGGTTGGCGTAGTTCCAGGTCAGGTTGAGGATCGGGTCCGGGAAGGCGCCGCCGTCCTTGGCGTAGAGGGCGCGCAGGCGCAGGTAGAGATCGGACATGATCTCGAGGTCGCCGCGCGACTCGCCCGGTCCTTCCGCCGCCTTCCAGTGCCACATGATCACGCGGCTGGAGTTGGTGGCGCTACCTTCCTCCTCGGCGAAGGCTGTGGCCGGCAGCGAGATGACCTCGGTCTGGACCGCCTTCGGATCGACGTTGTTGAACTCGCCGTGGTTCTCCCAGAAGCGGGCCGTCTCGGTCTCCAGCGGGTCGATGACGACCAGCCACTTGAGCTTGGCGAGGCCGGCCTGGACCTTGGCCTTGTTGGGCGCCGCCATCATCAGGTTGAGGCCCTGGCAGACGGCGCCGTTGATCTGGCCGGCGGCCATCATGTCGACCAGCTTCAGCACGTCGTAGCTGGCGTCGAACTTGGGCAGGTAGTCGTAGGCCCAGTCGTTGTCCTTGGTCGCCGCGGCGCCGAAGAACGACTTCTGCTGGCTGACGAAGAACTTGCCGTAGTTCTGCCAGAAGCTGGTCTGGCCGGGCCGCAACGGCTTGAAGCCGCGCGACTTCATATAGTCGGCGTAGGTGACTTCCTTTTCGGTCGGCAGTACCAGGTAGCCCGGCGTCGAGGTCGCGAGCAGCCCGAGGTCGGTGATGCCCTGGACATTGGAATGACCGCGCAGCGCGTTCACGCCGCCGCCCGGCATGCCCATGTTGCCCAGCATCAGCTGGATCATGGCGAGGCCGCGGATGTTCTGGGCGCCGGTCGTGTGCTGCGTCCAGCCCAGCGCATAGAGCGAGGTCATGGTGCGATCGCCGGTCGCCGTCGAGCCGATCAGCTCGCAGACCTGCTGGAACTTGGCCTTGGGCGTGCCGCAGATGCGCTCGACCATCTCGGGCGTGTAGCGCTCGACATGGGCCTTCAGCAGGTTGATGACGCAGCGCGGGTGCTGCAGCGTGTCGTCGACCTTGGCCATGCCCTGCTCGTCGAGCTCGTAGTCCCAGCTCGAGCGGTCGACATAGGCCTTGCGGGCCTCGTCCCAGCCGGAGAACAGCCCGTCCTGGAAGGCGAAGCCCTCCTTGACGATATAGCCGGCATTGGTGAAGGCCTTGACGTACTCGCGCTGAATCTTGCCATTGGCAAGCATGTAGCGCATCACGCCCGACAGGAAGGCGATGTCGGTGCCCGGTCGGATCGGCGCGTAAAGATCGGCGACGGCCGCCGAGCGCGTGAAGCGCGGATCGACGACGACCAGCTTGGCGCCGTTGTGCGCCTTGGCCTCGGTCACCCACTTGAAGCCGCAGGGATGGGCTTCGGCGGCATTGCCGCCCATGATCAGGACGACATCAGCGTTCTTGATGTCGTTCCACGAATTGGTCATCGCACCGCGGCCGAAGCTCGGGGCCAAACTGGCCACCGTCGGTCCGTGTCATATTCGGGCCTGGTTCTCCAGGCCCAGTATCCCCATGCCGCGCACGAGCTTGTAGGTCAGGTAGCCGGCCTCGTTGCACTGCGAGGAGGTTCCGAAGAAAGCGGTGCTGAGCAGCCGGTTGACCGTGACTCCGTCGCGGTTCTTGGCGACGAAGTTCTTGTCGCGGTCGTCCTTCATCAGCCGGGCGACGCGATCCATCGCGACGTCCCACGAGACCCGCTCGAACTTGTCCGAGCCCGGCTTGCGGATCATCGGGTACTTGGTGCGGTTGGGGCTGCGCACGAAGTCGAGGACGGCGGCGCCGCGCGGGCACAGGGTGCCGCGGTTCACCGGATGGTCGGGATCGCCCTCGACGTGCATGACCTCGGAGCGGGCATTCTTCGACCGGTCGCCCATCGAGTAGACGATGACGCCGCAGCCGACCGCGCAATACGGGCAGGCGTTGCGGGTCTCGGTGGCACGATCGAGCTTGAACGGGCGGACGCCCGCGGCGAGCGCCTCGCCCGCATCGACGAATCCTAACGCCCCCACCGATGTCGCGGCGAGTGACGCGGCGCTCACCTTCATGAGCTGCCGACGTGTGACGGCCATGTCGAACTCCATCCCTATGACGCTTGTCGCGGGCCGAGGCCCACTCTTTGTTTTTGCGTCCCGCACAATGAAACCCGGCAGTCGGTCTGAATCAACAGGAAAAGTGACCGACGCCTCAACTTCGCCGCTTTGTGAAGAAGCGGCTCAGGGCTTGCGCTGCAGGTTCCAGGTCTGGGCGAGGATCGACCCCATGCGAGCGGCCATCAGCCGATAGCCCGGGCTGTCCCCCGACGAGGTCCGGATGAAGTGGATATCGTCTTCGTAGAAGGTGCCCGGCTGATCCTTGAGGAGGTCGCCGAGATCGTACAGGGCAAGACCGCGGTCGCGCAGCGTCAGCATGCCGGCGACGATGCGGCGGTAGACGTCGCCATAGTCGAGCGAGCCGACGACCTTCTTTTCCTCCTCGCTCAACGTCTTGCCCCAGGCCGGCACCGGCTGCAGGAAGTACGCCGACTTGAGGTTGTTGTCGCGCGCGATGGCCTCGATGCCGCGGGCATACTTCTGATAGAGGCCAAGCTGCAGGGCAAACAGCGTGTCGGGATTGTCGTAGAGTTCCTTGGGCAGGGCGAAGAACCCGGTGAGGGTCGTCCGGTTGCTCGAACCGAAGCGGTCCTTGCTCTTGGCCACGCGCTCGATGCCGCGGATGACCATGTAGGCGGCGTGCGAGTGGCTGAGGAAGGGGTTGTTGCCGAGGAGGCCCGCCACCCGGCCGATGACCCAGCCTACGGCAGCGTCGCCGAAATTCTCGTCGGCTGCGAAGGGATTGACCTCGAGAAAGTTCGATGCCGGCGACTCCAGCCGAAGCGGGGTTCCCGGCCTGAAGTAGTAGTGCTCGTTGTAGCCGTCGAGCGTCACGACCGCGTCGACCGTGGTGGCGTACATCGAGAAGATGATCAGCTGCTGCGGCTGCTTCCATGCGCCATCGCCACCGTTCAGCACGAGAAACGGCTTGCCGTTCGGGCTCACGTAGTTCCGGTTGAGCTCCTCCTCGAGATATCGGGGCGCCGGCGGCGACGGGAAGTTCTGCCCGAGTTGCGAGGCGACCGATCCGCCGGTCAGGAGAACGACATACCGATCGGCCCGCTTGACCGCGAGAAAGTCGTCGTTGAACAGGCCGATGTTGTTGATGTTGGCCAGCCCGCACGGCGGATTGCCATTGTGGACGAAGGCCAGAAAGGGATGCGGGAACAGAGTGTCGACGTAGCGGCAGTCGGCCTTCTTGGTGAGATCGCGGACATAGGTGTTTTGGGCTCGCTCGAACAGAACCTTGGCGGGCGTGTACTGGCCGTCCTCGAGGTAGAGCCACACGATCGCGGTCAGCTCGATCAAGGCGAGGGCGAACACGATGCCGATCAAGGTGCTGATCCAAGCGTAAAGCCGACGCCGATTCATGCCCGATACCTCACTTTGGTCCTTCCCCTGCTCTTGATCCCCCGGGCGAGTGCCACGTCAACGGCGACGCGCCCGGGCCATCAGGCGGTGGCCCAGGCTTTCGCCGTCGCGCGCCCTCCGGAAATGGACGCCGCCGGCATAGACGGTTTCGCGCACGCCGGCCAGCAGGTCGCTGACATTCAATGCCGTCCGGCCGCGCCGGCGCCGCGTCCTCACGCCCTCGACGGGCGACCGCCGCGCCCGATCGATCACCGTCGCGCGTCTTGGATCGCCTGCCAGACACGCTGCGGCGTCGCCGGCATCTGAAGGTTGCGGATGCCGAGCGGCCACAGCGCATCCATGACCGCGTTCATCACCGTCGGCGTCGAGCCGACCGTGCCGGATTCGCCGACCCCCTTGGCGCCCAGCGGATTGGACTTGGCCGGCACCGAATCGTCGAGCGTGTTGGAGAAGGTCGGGAAGGTGTCGGCGCGCGGCATGGCGTAGTCCATGAACGAGCCGGTGAGCAGCTGGCCGGTCGCGCGCTCGTAGACGTTCTCCTCGAGCAGCGCCTGGCCGATTCCCTGGGCGCAGCCGCCGTGGATCTGGCCGAACACGATCGGGCGGTGCAGCGGCCGGCCGACGTCGTCGACGGTGGTGTAGCGCTTGAGCTCGACCTGCCCGGTCTCGGGATCGATCTCGACCTCGCCGACATGAGCCCCGTTCGGCCAGGCAATGCCCTGCACGCTGTTGACGTTCTCGATGAAGATCCGCTTGTCGGGCTGGCGAGCCGCGAGTTCTCCGAGACCGATGCCGCGGTCGGTGCCGGCGATGGTGAAGCGGCCCGAGGCGTACACGATGTCGGCGGCGCTGGCCTCCAACGCGTCGGCCGCCAGGTCCTTGCCGGTGGCGACCAGCTTCTCGCTGCCGGTCAGCACGGCCGAGCCGCCGATATAGGCCGAGCGCGAGCCCATCGAGCCGACGCCGCCGACCCGGTCGGAATCGCCCATGGCTATCTCGATCTGTCCGGCGTCGATCCCGAGCAGCTCGGAGGCGAGCTGGGTGAAGCTGGTCTGCAGGCCCTGCCCCATGCCCTGGGTGCCCATCCAGATGACGACCTTGCCGTCGGCCCGCACCTCGTAGTGCGCCATCTCGTTCAGCACCATGGCGCTGGTCCATTCGACATAGGAGGCCAGCCCACGGCCGTACAGCCGGCCGCGCGCCTCGGCCTCCGCCTTGCGGGCCGCGAAGCCGTTCCAGTCGGCGGCCTCGAGGGTCTTCGTGAGGAACCGGTCGAAATCGCCCGAATCGTACTTCTCGCCCATCACCGTCGTGTACGGCATCTGCGACGGCCGGACGAAGTTGCGGCGGCGCAGCTCGGCCGGGTCGAGGCCGATCTGGCGGGCCGCCGTGTCGACCAGGCGCTCGAGGTCGAGGATGCACTCCGGCCGGCCGGCGCCGCGGTAGGCGCTGATGGTCGCGGCGTTGGTCAGCACGCAGGTGATCTGCAGGTCGATCACCGGGATGTCGTAGGTGCCGGTCGCGACCTTGGGCCCGACGAACAGCGGGATGGCGATGCCGGCTGGCGACGGATAGGCCCCGACATTGGCGAACGCTTCCATGCGCAGCGCCAGGATACGGCCGTCCTTGTCGAGCGCCAGGGCGCACTTGTGCAACTGGTCGCGGCCGGCCGTGGTGGCGGCGAACTCCTCGCTGCGCTCGGCCTGCCAGCGCACCGGGCGCTTCAGCACCTTGGCAGCCCACACGGCGACCGATTCGTCGGGCTGGATGCCGACCTTCATGCCGAAGCCGCCGCCGATGTCGCGCACCAGGACGCGCACCTTGTCCTTGGGCATCTTCAGGATCATGTCGCACAGCGTGTCGCGCGTGCCTTGCGGATTCTGGCTGCCGATATGGACGACCAGCCGGTCGCCGTCCCATTCCGCCATCACCGCGCGCGGCTCCAGGGCGTTGACGATCAGCCGCTGGTGGACGATGTCGAGCGACACGGTGTGCGCCGCCGCGGCGAAGGCGGCATCGGCCTTGGCGGCGTCGCCGAACCGGTTGAAGCCGACCCGGTTGCCGGGGGCGCCGCTCCAGAGCTGCGGCGCCTGCGGCGCCAGCGCGTCCTCGATGGTCGCCACGGCCGGCAGGACCTCGTACTCGATATCGACCTGCTCGGCGGCATCGATGGCCTGCAGCCGGCTTTCCGCGACCACGGCGACGACGGCCTCGCCGACGTAGCGCACGACCTCGTGGGCGAGCGATCGGCGCGGCGTCATCTCCGGCCGCTGGCCGTCGGCGTTCGGGAACATGGCCGGCGTCATGAAGGGGCCTGCCCCCTCCTTGGCCATGTCGGCCCAGGTGAACACCGCGACGACGCCGGGCGCGCCGCGCGCCGCCTCGAGGTCGATCTTCACGATGCGTGCATGGGCGTGCGGCGAGCGCACCAGATGGACGTGGAGCTGGCCGGGGCGGCTCAGATTGTCGGTGAAGCCGCCGGTGCCCGTGAGCAGCCGGTCGTCCTCGACGCGCTTGATGTACTGAGCCTTGCCGAACGCCGCCATACGCCACTCCTCGCCAATCGAACCGGACCAAAACCGGCGCGACTATAGCGGCGAGACGGGGCGCGACAACCGCGTCTCTGGCGTGTCGTGGGCGTGTCGTCGACGCTCGTCGGCGCGGCGCCGCTCAGGGCTTGAGGTTGGGCAGGTCGGGCAGCGGCACGATGCGGATGCCGGCGGCTTCGAGCCCCTGGCGGACCGCCGTCGACACCTTGACGGCGGTCGGCCCGTCGCCGTGCACGCAGATCGAATCGACCTGGCAAGGGATGCGCTTGCCCGAGGTCGAGTAGATCGCCTGCTCGTCGACCATGCGGCGGACGTGCGCGACGGCCTGCGCCGGGTCCTTGATCATCGAGTTGGCTTCCTTGCGCGGCGTCAGCAGGCCGGAATCGGCGTAGGTGCGGTCGGCGAACACCTCCTCGGCGACCCGCAGGCCGGCCTTGCGGGCCGCCTTGCCCTGCTCGGTGTTGGCCTGGGCGAGAAAGATCAGGTCACGATCGACGGCCCGGGTCGCCCGCGCGATCGCCTCCGACATCTCGGCGCTCTCGGCCGACATGTTGGCCATCATGCCGTGCGCCTTCATGTGCGTGACCTTGGCGCCGTGCAGGGCGGCGATCGCCTGCAGGGCGCCGATCTGGTAGGCGATGTTGGCCTCGAGCTCCTTGATCGTGAGATTGATCACCCGCCGCCCGAAGCCCTGCAGGTCGGCGAAGCCGGGATGGGCGCCGATGCTGACGCCGTTCTGCTCGCAGAGCTTCACCGTGTCGACCATGACTGTCGGGTCGCTGGCATGGAAGCCGCAGGCCACGTTGGCCGACTTGACGATCTTCAGCACCTCGGCGTCGTTGCCCATCACCCAGGGTCCGAAGCTCTCGCCGAGGTCGGAGTTGATGTTGACGAAACCGGCGTTGGTCGCGGCCATTGCAGACTCCCCGTGATGGTGCGGCTATCCTAGCAGATGTGAGCGTACGCTACCTGTCCTGCGGTGACACCGCCTTCACCGTCGAGTTCGGCAACGAGATTTCACCCGAGATCAACGGCCGGGTCATGGCCCTGCACGCCGCCATCGCCGCCGCCCGCCGCGCCGGTGGCCTCGACGGCGTCGTCGAGACGGTGCCGACCATGCGGTCCCTGATGGTGACCTACGATCCGCTGGTGACCTCGCGCGCGGCGCTCGAGCCGGCGGTCGCCGAGCTGGCCGAGCATGGACCCGCGGCAGCGACGGCCGGCCGGCGGGTCCGCCTGCCCTGCTGCTACGACGATCCCGAGTTCGCGCCCGACCTGGCCGAGGTCGCCGAGCGCACGGGCCGGACGCCCGAGCAGGTGATCGCCGCCCATCTGGCGTCGCGTTTCACCGTCTACGTGCTGGGCTTCATGCCCGGCCTCGCCTACATCGCCGGGCTCGATCCCGGCCTGGTGCTGCCGCGGCGCAGCCAGCCGCGGGTACGCGTGCCGCGCTCGTCGGTCGCCATCGCCATGGACATGACGACGATCTATCCCTTCGAGAGCCCGGGCGGCTGGCACCTGATCGGCCGCACGCCGCTGTGGATGTTCGACCAGCGGCGCGAGCAGCCGGTGTTCCTGGCACCCGGCGACCAGCTCGCCTTCGAGCGCATCGATCGCGCCGACTTCGATCGGATCGCCGGCGCCGTCGAGGCCGGCCGCTTCGACTGGGCCGAGCTGGTGCAGGCGCCATGAGCGGCGGGCTCAAGGTCGTGCGGCCCGGCCTGTTCGACACGATCCAGGACCTCGGCCGGATCGGCTTCATGGCGCTCGGCATGCCGACCGCCGGCGCGATGGACCGGATCGCCCTGCGCCTGGCCAATGCGCTGCTCGGCAACCCGCCGGGCACCGCGGGCCTCGAGATCGGCGTGATGGGTCCCGACCTGCTGGTCGAGGCCGACAGCGTGCGCATCGCCCTGGTGGGGCCGCTGGCGGCATCGATCCTGGACGGATCGGACGCTCCGCCGCGCCCCATCGAGTCCAACCGCACCCATCTGCTGAAGCAGGGCCAGACCCTGCGCGTCGGCATGATCGAGGGGGCCAGCACCGCCTATCTCGCGGTCGCCGGCGGGTTCGCACTGCCGCCTTTCATGGGCAGCCTGTCGACGTATGCCCGAGCCGGCGTCGGCGGCTTCCAGGGCCGCAAGCTGGCGCTCGGCGACGTGCTGCCGCTGGCCCGCGCCAGCGCGCCGTCGGGCGACGAGCGCAGCCTCGGCCAGCCGTTCGACTATGGCAGCGGCCCGATCCGCGTCGTCTGGGGACCGCAGGACGACTATTTCACCGAGCAAGGCCGCGCGACCTTCGTGGGCGCCGAGTACCGGGTGTCGAAGGAAGCCGATCGCATGGGCATCCGGTTCGAGGGTCCGGCGATCGAGCATGCCAAGGGGGCCGACATCATCTCGGACGGTATCGGCCCGGGGGCGATCCAGGTGCCGGGGGCCGGCCTGCCGATCGTGCTGCTGGCCGACCGGCAGACGGTCGGCGGCTATCCCAAGATCGCGACGGTGGCGTCGGCCGACCTGCCGCGGCTCGGCCGGCTGCTGCCCGGTCAGGTCGTTCGCTTCGAGCCGGTCGAGGTCGCCGCGGCAGAGCAGCTGCTGCGCGATCAGGAAGCCCGGCTGGCGCGGGCGGTCGCCGACATCCGGGTGGCACGGCCGCCCGGCGGCATCGATCTGGCGCGCCTGTACGAAGAGAACCTGATCGACGGCGTCGTCTTCTCGCCCTGACGGCATTTCGTCCCTCGGCTGGCCAGCCGCGCGCCGCGCCCTTCGCGGTGGCGGCGGCGGCCGACGGTTGCTACCACCGACGCAGCGACAAGGACTGCGAAGGAGAGCGGCGCCATGACCTGGCAACCTGAACTGGACGAGCTGCGTCGGCGTCAGGAGATGACGCGCCAGATGGGCGGCGCCGACAAGGTCAAGCGCCAGCACGACGGCGGCCGCCTGACGGTGCGCGAACGCATCGACCGGCTGGTCGACGCCGAGAGCTTCCGCGAGGTCGGCAGCATCGCCGGCAAGGCGGAATACGACGGCCGCAACGACCTCGTGAACCTGATGCCGTCCAACGCCGTGATGGGGCGCGCCAAGATCGACGGACGGCCGGTCGCCGTGACCGGCGACGACTTCACGGTGCGCGGCGGCTCGGCCGACGCCACGATCAAGGAAAAGGACATTTTCATCGAGCGCTACGCCAACCAGTACCGGGTACCGCTGATCCGCATGATCGAGGGCTCGGGCGGCGGCGGCTCGGTCAAGACCATCGAGACCACGGGCCGCGCCAACGTGCCCGGCGTGCGCGGCTGGGAATGGGTGGTGCAGAACATGGGCACGGTGCCGACCGTCGGCCTCGGGCTGGGCTCGGTGGCCGGGCTGGGTGCGGCGCGGCTCGCGGCGACCCACTACTCGGTGATGGTCAAGGAGACCTCGGCGATGTTCGTCGCCGGACCGCCGGTGGTGAACCGGCTGGGGCCGCGCCAGTTCGACAAGCAGGAGCTGGGCGGCTGGGAGATCCAGCTGCGCGCCGGCGCCATCGACGAGGCGGTCGACAACGAGGACGAGGCCTTCGCCTGCACCCGCCGGTTCCTGTCCTACCTGCCCTCCTCGGTGTTCGACGTGCCGCCGCGCGGGCCGCAGACCGACGATCCGGCGCGCCGCGAGGCGTCGCTGTTCGACGCCATCCCGCGCGACATCCGCAAGGTCTATCGCATCCGGCCGATCGTCGAGAAGATCGTCGACCAGGGCTCGTTCTTCGAGATGGGCAAGCTGTACGGCCGCTCGATCGTGACCGGCCTCGCCCGCATCGACGGCTGGCCGGTGGCGGTGATGGCCAGCGATCCGATGTTCTACGGCGGCGGCTGGACGTCCGACACCTGCCAGAAGGTGACGCGCTTCGTCGATCTCGCCGAGACCTTCCACCTGCCGGTCGTCTATTTCTGCGACTGCCCCGGCTTCCTGATCGGGCTGGAGGCCGAGAAGAGCGGCGTCATCCGCCAGGGCGTGCGCACCATGTCGGCGATGTTCCAGACGACGGTGCCGTGGTGCACCTTCATCATCCGCAATGCCTTCGGCGTCGCCGGCGCGGCGCACCAGAACGGCGCGCGCTTGAACTGGCGCTATGCCTGGCCGTCGGGCCGCTGGGGCTCGCTGCCTCTGGAAGGCGGCATCGAGGCCGCCTACAGGGCCGAGATCGACGCCGCCGACGATCGCAAGGCCAAGATGGCCGAGATCGAGGACCGCCTGAACAAGCTGCGCTCGCCGTTCCGCAGCGCCGAGTCGTTCTGGATCGAGGAGATCGTCGACCCGCGCGACACGCGACGCCTGCTCTGCGAGTTCGTCGAGGCGGCGGCCCCGGTGCGCGGTGCCGGCCGCAGCCTGCATTGGATGCGGCCGTGAGGCCAGGTCACGGCCGCCAGCCGTAGCCGCGCAGCCTGGGCAGGGTCCCGCAGGCCGGGTCGAACGGCGGGTTGCTGAGATAGTCGTTGTCGACCCGGAGATAGGCGCGACCGGGCGTGCGCGACACCAGCGCGCTGATCG
Organism: Reyranellaceae bacterium; assembly: GCA_046349275.1. Classification (GTDB taxonomy): domain Bacteria; phylum Pseudomonadota; class Alphaproteobacteria; order Reyranellales; family Reyranellaceae; genus Reyranella. The sequence continues at coordinate 18,441 of JAXMCN010000007.1, forward strand.
CCGGCAGGCTCCATTCCTGCACGAACAGCTTGTCGGGCCAGTCGAGCGACGGCAGCGGCGCCGACCGCACGACGCCCTCGCGCCCGTCGACCAGCGCGCGCAGGCGGTCGAGATAGTCGCGCCACAGACCGGTCAAGGCGAGGTCGGGGATCGCGGCCGCGAAAGACAGCAGCAGCATGGCGCCCACGAACGACCGTCCGACCTCCGGGCGCCGCAGCACCGCCAGCGCCTCCGGCGGGCGGCGCTGCCAGGCGACGTCGAGCCACAGCGCGACCAGCAGCGCGGCCAGCACCAGGCCAGCCGCCTGGCGCGCCAGGTAGTGGGCCGGCGGGTAGAGGATCGAATCGGCGTTGATGAGCCGGTACCACGGCGTCAGGGCGAGCAGCGCGGCGGCCAGGACCACGACCAGCTGCGGTCCGCGGCCGGTCAGCCAGCGCGGTCGCAGCAGCCCGACCACGGCGCACAGCGCGAGGCCGACGAACGGGATGGCGAATTGCAGGTTCTGCCAGAAGTCGAAGGCGGTCGCCCGGACCTTCACGAAGTGCGGATGGCTCCAATACTCGGCGATGGTGGCAGCGGCGACGACCGCGGCGGCCGCGAAGGCCAGCGCCGCCACGGCCAAGAGCAGCCGCTCGCGCCAGTCGGCCGCGCGCCGCGCCGCCCACAGCAGCGCCGCCGCGAGCAGCGGCCCGAGATAGACCATCGCCTCGTAGGAGCGCAGGCAGAGCAGCCCGAGCAGGCACAGGGCGGCGCAATCGGCCAGCCGCCGCCGGCCGGGGGTGAGCAACAGCGCCATCGCCGCGGCCGCGGCGGCAAACGCGACGTTGTACTCGCCGACGATGAAGAACCAGGTCGGCAGGTAGACGACGGCGACGGCCGCGATCATCAGCCCGAGCCGCAGCGGGTCGTGGCGCAGGCGGGCCAGCGCCACCTGATAGAGCGCCGACGGCAGCGCGAACAGGGTCCCCGAGTAGAGCATCCCCAGGAGCCGCGTGTCGCGCAGGCCGAGCTTGGCCGCCAGCAGCACCGGCATCTGCGTCAGCCAGTCGACGTGGGCGCGCGCGCCGTAGAAATCGTGGAAGGTGCCGAGCTCGAGGATGTTCACCAGGAACGACGAGCCGTCCCAGAACAGGCCGCGGCAGGACACCGTGTTCCAGGCGGCGAGGCCCCAGATCACTAGGGTCACCAGCCGATAGGCGAGGCCCGGGGTCAGGCTCGCCACGTCACTCGTGCCAGACGAACCGGCCCAGGGGATAGGGGTCCTCGGGCGCGAAAGGCTGCCACTTCCGAAAGTCGCGCGGCGGGGCGATGATCCCGTCCCCGGGCTTGCCGCGCAGCGCCAGGCTCTGGCTGGGCAGGATCCAGGCCTCGACCAGCAGGTCGTAGGGATTTCGCGCCAGCGGCGAGTCCTCGAAAGCGATGACGCCGGGCCGGCTGCGCACCAGGCCGCGCATCGTGTCGAGGTAGCTCGACCAGTTGCGGGTCAGATAGATGTCCGACGGCAGGGTGGCCAGCAGCATCACCAGCGCGAAAGTGGCGAAGCGCTGGCCGGCGCCGGCCCGGTCGAGCGCGACGAAGGCCGGCAGTCGGGTCCGCAGACCCGACGCATGGGCCCAGATGAAGACCACCATGGCGGCGATGACCAGCCCGGCCGCGGAACGGGCGACGTACTGCGACTTGGCCAGCGGCCGGACCAGCGTGTCCCCCAGGGCCAGGAGAGGCGACAGCATCAGCAGCAGGAGAGCGAAGGCAGCCCACCGGTAGGGCCGGCTGCCGGCGAGGTCGCGCGGTCGCACCAGTCCCCACATCACCACGACGCCGGCGGCGATCAGCACGAGGTCGAACTGTAAGTTCTGCCAGAAATTCGAGGCCGTCTCGATGGTCTCGTCGAGATGCTCGGCCGAGAACGGCCGGACCAGCGAGCGGATCGCCACCATCATGCCGCCCAGGAAGCCGGCAATCGCCAGCAGGTGCAGCCCGGTGGCCAGCCAGGGCCGTGCCGGGGCGCGCCAGATCCGCCAGGCCGTCATCGCTGCGAGCAGCGGGCCGAGGTAGAGCATGGCCTCGTAGGTCCGGATCGCGACCCCCGCGACGACGGCCAACAGAAGGCCATCGACCACCGTCAGGGTGCCGGCGGTCGCCAGGCGCACGGCCACGGCGATGGCGATGGCGTAGGCCGTGTTGTATTCGCCGACGATGAAGAACGAGGTGGTCATGAAGACCGTGGCGATCGCGGCGATGACCGTGGCGAGGAGCACCGGATCGTGGCGGGCGCGGACCAGCGCGAGGTGATAGAGCGCCGTCGGCACGGCGAACAGCCCGATCGACAGCAGGCGTGCAAGGAGGTGCAGATCCGTGACGCCCAGGAAGATCCCGGTGATCACCGGGATCTGGCCCAGCACCATGGCGTAGAGCCGCGGCAGGTAGAAGTCGAAGAACCACTCCCGCCGGGCGATCTGCACCAGGAAGGCCGAGCCGTCGACGAACAGGCCGCGCGCCTCCCAGCTGTGCCAGAGGGCCAGCCCCCAGATCAGGCAGAGCGTCGACCGGTAGGCAACCTTCATCGTCGGCATGGGCAGGGTGCGGGCTCTACAGGAGGCCCGGAAAGGACGCAAGCGGTCACGGCTTGCAGCGTCGAAAGGGCGCTGTTAGCAAGGCCCGCATGCAAGGATCGACGATGCTGACCTGGGACAAGGTCGACGCTATTCCCGGCTGGTTCATGTTCCAGTCCTACTGCGTGTGGCGGGCCCTGCTCGACCAGCAGGTCCGCGTCAAAGGCGACCTGTTCGAGATCGGCGTCTGGCGCGGCCGGTCGGCGTCGCTGCTGGCCTCGTACCGCAAGGACGACGAGAAGATCTATCTGTGCGATCTGCGCCTCGACCAGGAGGCTGTCGAGCGGGCCATCCGGTCGGTCGGCGCCGAACCGGTCAACCTCGTGCCGCTGTCCGGCCCGTCGGCCGACCTGCCGGCCAAGCTCGACCTGCAGGCGCTGCACCAGAGCGTGCGCTGGTTCCACATCGACGGCGAGCATACCGGCACGGCGGTCTACCGCGAGCTCGAGTTCGCCAACCGCATCGTCAACCTCGACGGAATCGTCGTCATCGACGACTTCTTCTCGCCCCGCTATCCGGCCAACACCACCGAGGTGGTGCGCTATCTCGAGAAGAACCCGTTCCACTTCCGCCTGCTGGCGGTCGGCTTCAACAAGGGCTACCTGTGCCGGCCCGAGAGCCTGCCGCGCTACATGGATTTCATGGCCTCGGGCATGAGCCGCACCCTGCAGGGCTACGGCGCCAAGACCACGATCTTCAAGACCACCGGCCCGTGGGACACCGACGCGGTGGGCATCACCGACTATGTCGACGATGCCGGGCCGATCGCGGGTCCGGACAACGAGCCGCAGCGCTGGCACATGATGGCCACCCGGCACGTCTGGGGCCCTCTCCGTCACCTGCAGAACGGCTGGCGCCTGCTGCGCGGCCACTGAGCCCGGCGACCGGGCGGCTCGTCAGCCCGGCCTGGCCAGCTTCATCTGCTCGTCGAGATCGTCGGCGATGAAGTTGCGCACCACCTCGTCGAGGTCGTGGTCGGTCGCGAAGCCGAGGTCGCGCGCGCGCCGCGAGTCGATTCCCTGGGGCCAGCCATCGCAGATCTTCTGGATCGCCGGATCGTGCTGCCAGACGACCTTCCCGACCTTGCGGTTTCCGGCATGCCGTCCGATCGCCTGCTCGAGCTCGCGCGCCGTGACGTTGATGCCGTTCAGCAGGAGGGTTCGACCCGGCCCGAACGCCTCCGCCGGCAGGTCGTGCAAGCGCACGAAGGCATCGACGGTCTTGCGCGGGCTGAGGACGACCATGATCGTCTCCGGCGTCACCGGGCAAACCACGTCGACGCCGGTCAGCGGCTCGCGCACCACGGAGCTGGCCCAGGTCGAGGCCGCCTTGTTGGGCAGGCCGGTGCGCACGCAGATCGTCGGCAGGCGCACCGCGGTGCCGCGCAGGAAGCCCTTGCGCGTGTAGTCGCGCAGCAGGAACTCGCCGATCGCCTTCTGCGCCCCGTACGACGTCTGCGGCGTCAGCGGCGTGTCGTCGGTCACCGCCGGCGGCAGGTCGCCGCCATAGGCCGCGAGCGAGCTCGTGAACACCACCCGCGGGCTCGTGCCGAGCGCCCGGCAGGCTTCCAGGACGTTGCGCGTGCCGTTGAGATTGACGCGATAGCCGAGGTCGAAGTCGGCCTCCGCGCCGGCGCTGACGACGGCCGCGAAATGGAACACTGTCGAGGCGTTCTGCACGATTCCCTGGACGGTCGCGAAGTTGGCGATGTCACCGGCGACGGCGACGACCCGCGGATCGTCGAGCCCGGGCCCCTTGGCCTCGCCGACATCGAACAGCAGCAGCTCCGAGACCTTCTTCGGCTGGCCGTCCGGCCCGGCGAGGACGCCGTCGTTCAGGATGCGCCGTGCCAGCTTCTTGCCCAGGAAGCCGGCGCCGCCGGTAATCACCACCTTCATCGCATTTCCTTCCCTTTGTCCGCGGTGCCCTGCCGCGGCGGACGAAAGTGTGCACAGATCGGCCGGGGCAGTCTATGTTGGCGGCATAGTCGCCGCGTCATGCTGCGAGGGGTGCTTGAAGGTCATCAGCTGGAATCTCCTGCGTCTCACCGGCGCGGCCGTCGAGGACGTGGCCGAGCTGGCGACGCGCGAGAAGCCCGACCTGCTGCTGCTGCAGGAGGCGACCAAGCACATCGAGGCCTTGCCGACCCTGATCGGCGGCCACTTCCATCGCCTGTCCTGGCTCGGCCGCGTGCACGGGCTGGGCGTCTGGAGCCAGCACCGCCTGCCCCGCCCGCGCGCCTTGTCGCTGCCGGCATCGCGCCTGCCCGGACGCCTGCCGAGACGCCGCGCGCAGATCGTGCAGCTCGACGACATCAGCTTCGCCAACGTCCATCTTTCGCACGGCCAGTTGCTCAACCGCCGCCAGCTGGCGCGCATCGCGACGGCGTTCCACGGCAAGCCGTCGGCGATCATCGGCGACTTCAACATGGTTGGGCCGGTTCTGCTGCCCGGCTTCGACGATGTCGGCCCGCGCGAGGCGACGCACTTCGCCAGCAACGTGGTGCCGTTCCGGCTCGATCGGTGCTTGGTCCATGGCCTGTCGTGCGCCGCGTCCGACGCCCTGGACTTCGGTCCGTCCGATCATCGGCCGATCCGGCTGGAACTCTCCTTGGCGGAAGGCTGGGGCCTGGAACGGAGCGCGGCCAGCCGCGGCCGTCCCCAGCCGCGTCGTGACCGGCTGGGTCGCCTCTATCGCTGACCGCCGGCCGGCGGATCCTACAGATAGGGCTGCAGCAGGCGCGCCGCGCTGTTGCGCAGCCGGACCGGCAGCGGGTCGCCATCGAGCTCGTCCAGCGTCAGACGGCGTCCACCGGCGGCGATCTCACCGATCGTGCGGGCGAAGTCCGGATCGTGCAGCTCGACGTTGAGCTCGAAGTTGAGGCGGAAGCTGCGCGTGTCCCAGTTCGCGCTGCCGATCAACGCCCACGACTCGTCGATGGCCATCAGCTTGGAGTGATCGAAGGTGCCGGGCCGCAGCCAGATGCGGCAGCCGGCCTCGATGAGCGACCTGAGCGGCACCCGACGGGCCCAGTCGAGCACGGCGTGGTTGGAGTGTTCGGGCAGCACGATGTCGACCGCGATGCCGCGCAGGGCGGCCAGGCCGAGCGCCATGGTCAGCGGGTCCGGCGGCAGGAAATACGGCGTGACGATGCGGATCGAGCGCTGGGCGCAGGAGATGGCGTGCAAGGTGACGAACTCGATCTGCTCCATGTCCTCGTCGGGTCCCGAGGTGACGACCCGCGCCGTCACCGGCCCGACCCGATGCAGCGACGGGAACCAGCGCTCGGTCAAAAGCTTCTCGCCCGTCGTGAACAGCCAGTCGTCGGTGAAGGCATCGCAGAGCTGCTCGACGACCGGGCCCTCGATGCGGAAGTGCGTGTCGCGCACCAGATGCGGCGGCGACTCGGCACTGACGTTTTCGACGCCGATGTTGATGCCGCCGGTGAAGGCCACCCGGCCGTCGATCACCAGGAGCTTGCGATGGTTGCGCAGGTTCACGAACGGCATGCGCAGGGGAAAATAAGAGTGCAGGAAGCGGGCCACGGGCACGCCGGCGGCCCGCAGCGCGTTGTAGGTGCCGGACCAGAAGTAGCCGCCGCCGACGCCGTCGATCAGCACGCGCACCTCGACGCCGCGGCGCTGGGCCTCGATCAGGGCCCGATGGAAGGCCTGGCCCGCCGTGTCGTTGCGGAAGATGTAGCTGGTGAGACCGACGCTGGCCCGCGCCTTGGCGATGGCCGCCAGCATCTCGGGATAGGCCTCGTCGCCGCTGCGCAGGACCGTGACGCTGTTGTCGGGTTCGCGCGGCAGGCCGGTCAGCCGGCCGATCGCGAAATCGAGCGGTGACAGCGGATCGTCAGCGGCCGCCTGGGCAATGCCTTCCTGCGCCGGCGCCAGCGGCAGGCGATGGCGGCGCAGGCGCTGGGCGCGCCGCTTGACCCGGTTGATGCCCATCGTGGCGTACAGCAGGCCGCCCAGGAACGGCGACAGCCAGGCGATGCCGATCCACGACACCGCGGCGCCCACGTTCCGCTTGTAGAGCAGAACGTGGACGGTGACCGCCACGGCGATCCCGATATGCGCGAGCGCCGCCAGCTCGCCGAGCAGCCACGCAAGGTCGGCCTGGGCACTCACCGCGGCGGGGAAACGGCTCGCCTCAGGCGGTGGCGCGAATCGCCTTGCCTGCGATCTCGATCATCTCGTCGATCTGGTTCTTCTCGACGATCAGCGGCGGCGACATGGCCAGCGTGTCGGCCGTCTGGCGCACCATCAGGCCCATCTCGAAGGCCTTCACGAAGGCGTCGTAGCCGCGCGCGCCGACGGCGTCCTTGCGGCCTTCCATGTCGATGCCGGCGGCCAGGCCGAGGTTGCGGATGTCGACGACGCTCGAGATCGACTTCAGCGAGTGCACCGCGTCCTCCCAGTAGGACGACAGCTCGGCGGCGCGCTGGAACAGCCCCTCCTCCTTGTAGATGTCGAGGACGGCCGAGGCGGCGGCGCAGGCCAGGGGATGGGCCGAGTAGGTGTAGCCGTGGAACAGCTCGACGACGTTCTCCGGTCCGTTCATCAGGCCGTCGTAGACGTGCTTGCGCACGAACACGCCGCCCATCGGCACCGTAGCGTTGCTGATTCCCTTGGCGACCGTCATCAGGTCGGGAATGACGCCGAAATACTCGGCCGCGAAGGCCGCGCCGAGGCGGCCGAAGCCGGTGATGACCTCGTCGAAGATCAGCAGGATGCCGTGCTTGTCGCAGATCTGCCGCAGGCGCTCCAGGTAACCCTTGGGCGGCGGCAGGTAGCCGGTCGAGCCGGCGCACGGCTCGACGATCACCGCCGCGATGGTCGAGGCGTCGTGCAGCGCGACGATGCGCTCGAGCTCGTCGGCCAGCTCGACGCCGTGCTCGGGCAGGCCGCGCGAGAAGGCGTTGCGCGCCGGCAGATGGGTGTGCGGCAGGTGGTCGACACCCGGCAGCATGACGCCCCACTGCTTGCGGTTGTTGGCCATGCCGCCGACCGAGATGCCGCCGAAGCCGACGCCGTGATAGCCGCGCTCGCGGCCGATCAGCCGGGTCCGCGTGCCCTGGCCGCGGGCCCGCTGGTAGGCGAGCGCGATCTTCAGCGCCGAATCGACCGCCTCCGAGCCGGAGTTGCAGTAGAACGCGTGGTTGAGGTCGCCCGGCAGCATCGCGGCGTGGCGGGCGGCCAGCTCGAACGACTTGGGATGGCCCATCTGGAAGGACGGCGCGTAGTCCATCTCCTCGAGCTGGCGAGCGATCGCCGCCTTGATCTCCTCGCGGCCGTGGCCGGCGTTGACGCACCACAGGCCGGCCGTGCCGTCGAGGATGCGGCGGCCTTCCGGCGTCCAGTAGTGCACGCCCTTGGCCTTGGCCAACAGCCGCGGGTTCTTCTTGAACTGCCGGTTCGCGGTGAACGGCATGAAGAAAGCTTCGAGATTGTTGGCGGTCGGCTGGGTGGTCGACGAGGTCATGAGCGAAATCCTTGCAGAAGTGGGATCAACCTATCACTTGCGAACATCGACGACCACGCGGCCGCGTATCTCTCCCTTGAGGATTTTTGAGGCGAGCGCCGGCAGGTCACCCAGCGCGGCGTCGCTGATCGTGCTGTCGAGCTTGTCGAGCGGCAGGTCCCGGCCCAGGCGCTCCCAGGCCTGCTCGCGCGGCCCGCGCGGCAGCATCACGGAATCGATGCCGTAGACCGTGATGTTGCGCAGGATGAACGGCAGGATCGAGCCGGGGAACGCCGCGCCGCCGGCCAGGCCGCAGACCGCCGCGGCGCCGTTGTACTTCACTTGGGCCAGGGCGCGCGCGAACATCACGCCCGACACGGTGTCGACCAGGCCGGCGTAACGCTCGGACAGCAGCGGGCGGTCGGGCGCCTCGGTGAGTTCCTTGCGCTCCAGGATGGTGGCCGCCCCGAGGCCCTTGAGGTAGTCGGCCTCCTGCGGCCGGCCGGTCGCGGCGACGACCGCGAAGCCTAGCTTGGCCAGGATCGCCACCGCCACCGAGCCGACGCCGCCGGCCGCCCCGGTCACCAGGATCTCGCCGGCCGACGGCTGGACGCCGTGCCGCTCCAGCGCCATGACGCACAGCATGGCGGTGTAGCCGGCGGTGCCGATCGCCATCGCGCGCCGCGTCGACAGGCTCGCCGGCAGCTTGACCAGCCAGTCGCCCTTGACCCGGGCCCTGGTGGCGTAGCCGCCCCAGTGCAATTCGCCGACCCGCCAGCCGTTCAGCACCACGGCGTCGCCGGGCGAGAAGCGCGGATCGGCCGAGGCCTCGACCGTGCCGGCGAAATCGATGCCGCCGACATGCGGCCAGGTCTTCACCAGCCCGCCGCCCGTCGTCAGGACCAGTCCGTCCTTGTAGTTAAGGGTCGAGTAGTCGACCTGCACCGTGACGTCGCCGGCCGGCAGACGATCGTCGGGCAGGGTCTCGACCGAGCCGGTGACCTTGCGGTCTGCACCTTGGGTGAGAACGAGGGCGCGGAATGACATTCGAAGCTCCTGTTGCGGCGGGCCTGCCGGCGCGGTTCTAGCAGCCGATGCACCGGCTTGCGATCACGCGCAACCTCATCGGCCGGCCGCCGTCTCGCTGGACGGCACGGCACTGTCTTCGCCCGCCCCCAGGCGCTGGGCTGCATCGCGCGCGATCGCGTCCGCGACCGCGACGAGGCGGCCGCCGAAGCGCTGCCCGGCATCGACTTCCGACATCGCCGACCGCGGGAAACGCATCGACAGGCTGCCAAGCAGGCGCGTGCCGTCCCGGATCGGCACCGCCATGCCGTGAATGCGCAAGGGCCGCGCGGTGGCCGTGAACGCCCAGCCGACCCGCCGGATCGCCTCGAGCGCCGGTCGCAGGGCCGTTTCCTGCCGGGCAGCCGGACCGCCGACGTCGCGCAGGATGCTGCGCCGCTCGTCGTCCGAACAGAAGGCCAGCCAGACGCGGCCGAGCGCGCTCGTCAGGATCGACCGCTGGCTGTTCAACGCCGCCGCTTCGAACGCCATGGGACTTTCCGGCGCCGTCGAATGCCGGATGGTGATGGCGCCGAAGCTGAGGGTCGCGAGATAGAGCGGCCAGCCGTGATCGGCGGTGAAGCGGCTCATGTGCGGAATGGCGACATCCACGAGATGGTCGACGAAGCGGATCGAGCCGGCCAGCCCGAGGACCCGGTCGGTCAGGCGGTAGCCGTGCTGGCGCGACACGCGCTGCGCGTAGCCGAGCGCCGCCAGGGTCTGGAGCAGGCGGACCACGGTCGGCCGCGGCAGGCCGGTCTCCTCGACCAGGAGCGACAAGGTGCTGGTGCGCCGGCGGCTGAGCGCCTCGAGGACGGCGAAGCTGCGCCGGACGGGCTCGATGACCCTCTCGACCATATGAGAAGGCTAGTCCGTATTGCGGACTTTGTCGACTTTGCGCGAGCACATTCCGGCATAACCTCTATCGTTGCGAACAGGAGGAAATCGCATGACCTACCAGACGATCGAAGTTCGCAAGCTCACCCCCACGATCGGTGCCGAGATCTTCGGCGTCGATCTCGGCAAGCCGCTCGGCAACCAGCAGTTTCAGGAAGTCCATGACGCGCTCATGGAGAACCTGGTCGTGTTCTTCCGCGACCAGAAGATGTCGATCGACCAGCACAAGGATTTCGGCCGCCGCTTCGGGCCGCTGCACACCCATCCCAATGCGCCGATCGAGTTCCCCGAGCACCCCGAGATCCTGGTGATCAAGGCCGACGAGAAGTCCAAGCGGGTCGCGGGCGAGGAGTGGCATTCCGACGTGTCGTGCGACGTCGAGCCGCCGATGGGCTCGATCCTCTACCTCACCGAAGTGCCGCCGGACGGCGGCGGCGACACCCTGTTCGCCAACATGTACCGGGCCTACGAGACGCTGTCGGAGCCGATCAAGAAGATGCTGGTCGGCCTCACCGCCCTGCACGACAGCAGCAAGGCCCACTACTACCGGACCAAGGCGACCGACCGCGACAACATCACCTTCCCCAATGCCGAGCACCCGGTGGTGCGCACCCATCCGGTGACCGGCCGCCAGGCCCTGTTCGTCAACCGCGGCTTCACGCTGCGCATCCCGCAACTGCGCAAGCACGAGAGCGACGCCCTGCTCGAGATGCTGTACCGCCATCTCGAGACGCCGGAGTTCCAGTGCCGCTTCCAGTGGCAGCCCAACTCCGTGGCGTTCTGGGACAATCGCTGCGCACAGCATCACGCCATGTTCGATTATTTCCCGCACCGGCGGTACGGCCATCGCGTGACCGTGTGCGGCGACAAGCCGTTCTACCGGCCGAACTGATGCTGACTCGACGGGCGTTGCTGGCCGCGGGCGTGGCAATGCCGCTGGCGGCCCGCGCGGCGCCGTGGCCGGAGAAACCGATCCGGGTGATCCTGCCCGGGCCGGTCGGCGGCCTGATCGACATCGCCGGCCGGGCGGTCGGCGATGCCATGCAGAAGGAGCTCGGCCAGCCCTGGCTGATCGATCCGCGGCCCGGCGCCAATGGCATCGTCGCCGGCCAGATGTTCCTGGGCGCTCCGGCCGACGGCTACACGCTGTACCTGACCGTCTCCGGCCACGTCGCCCTGCCGTTCCTGATGAAGGCGCCGTTCGACGCCATGGCGGATTTTCTGCCGATCGCCATGATCGGGGTCAGCACGGCGCTGCTCTGCGTGCCGCCGGCGTCGCCGGCCAGCACCCTGGCCGAGTTCGTCGCCTACGCGCGGGCCAACCCGGGCAAGCTCAACTACTTGAACTCGGGCAACGGCACCGGCGCGCACTTATTGCCCGAGCTGCTGAAGATCAAATACGGGCTCGACGTAACCTCGATCTCCTACAAGGGGCTGCCGCCGGGCGTGCAGGATCTGCTCGCCGGTCGCCTCGATCTCGCGATGGTCAGCACCAGCCTGGTCATGCAGCACGTCAAGGCGGGCCGCCTCAAGGCCATCGCCGTGGTCGGCCCGCGGCGCCTCCCGGAGCTGCCGGACGTCGCCACCATGGCCGAGCAGGGCGCAGCGGAAGCCGAGGTGCGCTCGATGCTGCCGCTCTACGGTCAGCGCGCCCTCCCCGGCGCCATCGTGCAGCGGGTCAGCCAGGCGATGCAGGCCAGCCTCGCCGACCCGGACACCCGCCAGCGCCTGGCCGCAGCCTACATCGAACCGCTGCCGATGAGCCCGGCCGAGACGGACTCCGCGCTGACCGCCGAGCACAAGCGGCTCGGCAAGCTGATCGCCGAGCTGGGCATCAAGGCCGACGGCACCGGCTGAGCGCACATCGCCGGCCGGTCGACGCTTGCCAAGCGCGGGTGCCCGCCCCAAATCATCGGGTCATGACTGCGCTTCGCTTCAGCCTGCTGCCGCATCGCGGAGTCCTGGCCGTCGGGGGTCCCGACCGGGTGTCGTTCCTGCAGGGCCTGGTCTCCAACGACATCACCAAGGTCGCTGCCGACCGGGCCATCTGGGCTGCCTTGCTGACGCCGCAAGGCCGGTTTCTCAACGACATGTTCGTGGTCGACGGCGGCAACGACACCTTGCTGCTCGAGACCGAGCGCGAGCGCGCGCCGGCCCTGGCGCGCAAGCTGTCGCTCTACAAGCTGCGGTCCAAAGTGACGGTCGAGGATCGCGGTGGCCAGACCGAGGTTGCCGCCATATTCAGCGCCGACAGCGGGCCGGCGGTGCCGCCGCCCTGTCCAGGGACCGTCTGCTACGCCGATCCGCGCCTCGCGCAGCTCGGCTGGCGCCTGCTCGCTCCCGCCGGCCAGGCCCGTTCGCTCCTGGCGGCGCAGGGCCTCTGCGAGGTCCCGCTCGCCGCCTACGAGTCCCTGCGCCTCGAGCTCGGCGTGCCCGACGGCAGCCGCGACCTGCCGGTCGAGAAGGCCCTGCTGCTGGAAAGCGGCTTCGACGAGCTCAACGGCGTCGACTGGCAGAAAGGCTGCTACATGGGCCAGGAGCTGACGGCCCGCACCAAGTATCGCGGCCTGATCAAGCGCCGCCTGTTCCCGGTCGAGATCGAGGGCGAACCGCCGGCCGCCGGCACTCCCGTCCAACGCGACGGCCAGGAGGTCGGCGAGATCCGGTCCGGCGACGGCCGCCGGGCGCTCGCCCTGCTGCAGTTGGAAGCGGCCCGCTCGGAAGCGCCGTTGAAGGCTGGCCAGGCCGTCGTGCGCCCCTTCGTGCCGGCCTGGATGCGCCTGCCCTGATCGGCTCGTTGCCCGGACGGCGGAAGCCGCCTATTGGCAGGAGCCATGCGGACGGTGCTTGCGATCGTCGCCACCGCTTGCCTCGCCCTGGCTGGACAGGCGGCGGCGCAGCAGCCTTCGGCCGAGACGCGCGCGGCCTATGACGCAGCCTTTCAGGAGACCCTGAAGAGGCCCGGCAGCCCGCGCGCGCTGCTGCGCTTCGCCGAACTCGCGGTCCAGGTCGGCGATCTCGAAGGCGCCGTCGCGGCGCTCGAGCGCCTGCTGCTGCTCGACGGCGATCAGCCGGCCGTGCGGCTCGAGCTGGGGGTCCTCTACTATCGCCTGGGAGCCTACGAAGCGGCGCGGAACTATCTGGAAAGCGCCCGCCGGTCGGCCGGCGCCACGGCCGAGACGAAGGACAAGGCGGCGCAGTACCTGGCCGACATCGACAGCCAGACCGGCCGCTCGCATTTCTCCGGCAACGTGCTGACGGGCCTCGGCTACTCGACCAACGCCAACAGCGGCCCGGCCGGCGCCATCCAATCCTTCGGGACCAACGTGGTCACGACGCCCAACGTCTCCCAGACGCCGGACTTCAACTTCCTCCTCGCCGCCACCGTCGATCACCGCTACGACCTCAACCGCCAGGACAACGGGGCGCTGGAAAGCGAGCTGCAGCTCTACTTCACGCGGCAGTTCCGGGTGACCTCGGCCAACGTCCTGTTCCTCGACTTCACGACCGGCCCGCGCACCTCGCCGTTCGACTCGGGCACGTTCGGCGATCTCACGATGCGACCGTTCGTGACCGGCCGCTACGTCGCCGTCCAGGACATGCCGAGCTACTGGGCCTGGGGCGCCGGCCTGGAGGCCGGCATGCCGGTGACGTCACAGATGGCGGCGACGCTGTCGATGTTCGGCCGCCGTCGGGAGTACCTCAACAACCCGACCGTGCCGACCAACAACCAGGGTTCGGGCAACGAAGGCGTCGTCGCCGGCTCGCTGCAGGTCGCCCTGACCTCGGCCATGACCCTGACCCTGAGCGGTCTCTACACTCGCTTCATCGCCATGGTGCCGGCGCAGAGCTACGGCGAGGTGGCGCTGGGCGGCACGCTCGAGGTCCGATTCGCCGATCCCCTGGGCCTCAACGGCCGTACCTGGGCCGTCACCGCGGCCGGCGGCATCGCCCAGGCGACCTACGACCAGCCGGATCCGACCGTGAACCCGACCGTCGTGCGGGCCCAGAACGACGTCAACCTCGGGCTCATTCTCGCCATACCCCTGACCGAAAGCATCGCTCTGATCGGCCAGGCCAACTACACGCAGCGCTCGGCGTCGCTCAGCACCTACGCTTACGACGCGTTCTCCACCCTGATCGGCATCGGCCTGAGGTTCTGAGGCGGCATGACTCGCGAGAAAGCCACTTCCCTCCTGCTGCTGGCGATGCTGACCGTGCCGCTCGGCGGCGTCGCCGCCCAGACCGGCATCGGTCTCGCCTCGGCAGTCGATGGCCGCCCGATCGGACAAGGCGCGGCCGGCAGCGAGCGCGTACTGCGGGTCGGCGTCGACCTGCAGGTCAACGACCGGCTCGTCACCGGTCCGGGCGATCGCGCCCATCTGGTGTTCGTCGACGGCTCCGCCGTGACCCTCGGCCCCGACAGCGCCCTGGCGATCGATCGCTACAGCTACGACCCCGCCGCGAAGACCGGCGAGACCGGCCTCCGGGTCGATCGCGGCACGGTCCGCTTCGTCGGCGGCACGATCGGCAAGGGCAGCGACGTCGAGATCAGGACGCCCGACGCGGTCCTGGGCGTGCGCGGCGGCATCGTAACGGCGAGCGTCGCGCCGGGCACCGGCACGACCGCCACCTTCATCCACGGCGAGTCCCTGCGCGTCACCAGCCAGGGCCGCACCCAGGTCGCGACCCGCAGCGGCTCGCAGATCGCGACGCCGCCGGGCGGCCCGCCGGCCGCGGCCATCGTGCTCGCGCCGGGCGCCCTGCCCGGCACTGAATCGTTCGAGCGCCAGGCGCCCGGCGCGGCCGTGGCGGCTCCGGCCAGCCTGCGCCGCGCCACCGGCCTCAATCCGACCCTGCTGCAGGCCGACGCGGCCGCCGATGCGGCGGATCCGACCCCGAACGCGGCCTCGCCCAGCGCCAACGACACCTCGAACACGCAGAGCGGCTCGGGCTCGACGGCCGAGGTCGGCGCGGCCCTGCGCGAGTCCGGACTCGCCCAGCGCAATTCCGCGCTGACGCCCAGGGAGGCGCGCAACGTGCCGCGTTTCGATCCGCGCGGCGGCGGCGATGCGCCGTCCCTGGCGCGGGCCGGCAAGGCGGGCGCGCCGCCCGAGCCGACGGCCTTCCGGCCGCCTCACACCGTGACCTCGCCGCATGGCAGCCCGGCGCAGAAGGCCGTCGCCACCCACTCGGCCAGCAGCAACCGGGTGACGACCGCGAAGTAGTGATCCGACCGCCTCTGGCAAGCTCCATCCCGACGGCCTAAGGTCGCCGCCGTCGAGCAGAAGGAAGCCGCCGGTGAGCCGAATCAACCCCAATCCGTTCACGACCCGTCCGGAGATCGTCGGCACCTTCGGGGTGGTGACCTCGACCCACTGGATCGCCACGGCGGTCGGCATGGGCGTCCTCGAGCGCGGCGGCAACGCGTTCGACGCGGCGGTCGCCACCGCCTTCACCCTGCAGGTCGTCGAGCCGCACCTCTGCGGTCCGGGCGGCGACGCGCCGCTGATCCTGCACGACACGCGGCGCGGCCGCACCGAGGTGATCTGCGGCCAGGGTCCGATGCCGGCCGGGGCGACCATCGCGCACTATCGCGGTCTCGGGCTCGACCTGATCCCCGGCACCGGCCTGCTGCCGGCCTGCATTCCCGGCACTTTCGACGCCTACATGCTGCTGCTGCGCGACTACGGCACCTTGCGCCTCGCCGACGTGCTGTCGCCGGCCATCGGCTACTACCTGAACGGCCATCCGCTGGCCGAGCGCGCCAACGCCACCATCGCCACCGTGGAAGAGCAGTTCCGCACCCACTGGAAGACCTCGGCCGAGGTCTTCCTGCCCGGCGGCGGGGTTCCCGCGACGGGCACCCTGTTCCGCAATCGGGCGGCCGGCGAGACCTATGCCCGTCTGCTGCGCGAGGCCGAGGCCGGCGGCGGCGGCCGCGACGCCGAGATCGAGCGGGCGCGCAAGGTCTGGAGCCAGGGCTTCATCGCCGAGGCGATCGACCGCTTCTGCCGCACCCAGGACGTGATGGACGTGTCGGGACGGCCGAATCGCGGCGTCCTCACCGGCCAGGACATGGCCGGCTGGCAGGCCACCGTCGAGGCGCCCCTGACCTACGACTATGGCCGCTACACGGTGTGCAAGGCGGCGAGCTGGACCCAGGGCCCGGTCGTCCTGCAGCAGCTGGCGCTGCTCAAGGGCTTCGCGCTCGACGACCTCGACCCGACCGGCCCCGACTTCATCCATCTCCAGGTCGAGTGCCTGAAGCTCGCCTATGCCGACCGCGAGGCCTTCTACGGCGATCCGGCCTTCGTCGACGTGCCGATGCAGACCCTGCTGTCGGATGCCTACAACGCCGACCGTCGCACCCTGGTCGATCGCGCGCGCGCCTCGCTCGAGCAGCGGCCGGGCAAGGTCGACGGCTATGGCGGCGTGGTCAAGCTGCGCCGCGCCGACGGCGTACGCCTCGGCGTGTCGGCCGCCGGCGCCGGCGAGCCGACGGTCGGCCGGGTCGGCCAGACCAACGGCGACACGGTGCACTTCGACATCGTCGACCGCGACGGCAACATGATTTCGGCGACCCCGTCAGGCGGCTGGCTGCAGAGCTCGCCGGTGATCCCCGAGCTCGGCTGGCCGCTCGGCACGCGCGGCCAGATGTTCTGGCTCGAGGAAGGCCTGCCGGGCTCGCTGGCGCCCGGCAAGCGGCCGCGCTCGACCCTGACGCCGACCCTCGCCCATCGCGACGGCGCGCCGTACATGGTCTGGGGCTCGCCGGGCGGCGACCAGCAGGACCAGTGGGTGACCCAGCTGTTCCTGCGCCACGTCCATTGCGGCATGAACCTTCAGGAAGCGATCGACGCGCCGGCCTGGCACAGCGAGCACTTCCCCTCGTCGTTCTGGCCGCGCACCGCTCGCCCCGGCGTCCTGGTGCTCGAGGGCCGCGTGCCCAAGGCCACGGTCGACGAGCTGAAGCGCCGCGGCCATGAGGTCGAGGTCGGACCGGCCTGGTCGGAAGGCCGCCTGACCGCCGCCAGCCGCGAGGATCCGTGGCGCCGCGCCGCCGCCAATCCGCGCGGCATGCAAGGCTACGCCGCCGGCCGCTGAGCGCCGGCGATGACCTGGTCGATCCTGTTCCATGACCGCGCCGGCGGCCGCATCGCGATCGCCGTGGCGACCAAGTTCTTCGCCGTCGGAGCGCGCGTGCCGTTCGTCGCGCCGCGCCACGGCGCCCTATGCACCCAGGCCCTGCTCAACCCGCTGTACGGCCCGCGCGGCCTGCGGCTGATCCGCGACGGCGTCGGCGCCGCCGATGTCGTCCGTCTGCTCACCGACGCCGACGACGGCCGCGCTCATCGCCAGCTGCACGTGCTGGGCGGCGACGGCCGCCTCGCGGCCTACACGGGGGACGAGTGCGTGCCGTGGTGCGGCCACTGGATCGGCGACGACCTGTCGGTGGCCGGCAACATGCTGGCCGGGCCGCAGGTGGTTTCCGAGACCGTGCGTTACTTCCGTGAGAACGCCGCCCTGCCGCTGCCGCGACGGCTGATCGGCGCGCTGAAGGCCGGCGAGCGCGCCGGCGGCGACAAACGCGGCAAGCAGTCGGCGGCGCTGGTGATCTACGGGCAGGAGGACTGGTCGGAACTCGACCTCAGGGTCGACGACCATGTCGAGCCGCTGCTCGAGCTGGCCCGCCTGGAGGCGGCCAGCCGCGAGCGCTGGACCCAGTTCCGGCCGTTCCTGCCGACCCGCGCCCAACCGGCCGGCGTCTTCGATCGCGCCACGATCGATGCCGCCATCGAGAGGAGCATCGCGGCGGATCCGTCATGACCAGCGCCGTCGAGGAACCGCTGCTCGAGCTGCGCCGGCTCGCCGTATCCTTCGCCACCGACGACGGCACGGTGCAGGCCGTGGACGGGCTCGACCTGTCGCTGGGCCGCGGCCGGACGCTCGGCCTGGTCGGCGAATCGGGCTGCGGCAAGAGCGTCACCTCGTTGGCCATCATGGGCCTGCTGCCGCGCGTCGGATCGACCGTCGCCGGCGAGGTCCGCTTCGAGGGGCGCAATCTGCTGGCGCTCGGCGATGCCGCGATCCGCAACCTGCGCGGGGCGCGCCTGGCGATGATCTTCCAGGAGCCGATGACCTCGCTCAATCCGGCCTTCACGATCGGCGACCAGATCGTCGAGACGATCCGTCGCCACCAGGGCCTGTCGGCCCACGACGCCCGCGAGCGCGCCATCGCCATGCTGCGCCTGGTGCGCGTGCCGTCGCCCGAGAAGCGGGTCGACGACTATCCGCACAAGCTGTCGGGCGGCCTGCGCCAGCGCGCCATGATCGCCATGGCCCTGGCCTGCGGCCCGCAGCTGCTGATCGCCGACGAGCCGACCACGGCGCTCGACGTCACCATCCAGGCGCAGATCCTCGACCTGATGCGCGGCCTGCGGCGCGACACCGGCACGGCGATCATCCTGATCACCCACGATCTCGGCGTGGTCGCCGAGATGGCCGACGACGTCGCCGTGATGTACGCCGGCCAGATCGTCGAGCAGGCGCCGGTCGAAACGCTGTTCGCCCGGCCCGAGCATCCCTACACGGTCGGCCTGCTCGGTTCGATTCCGCGCCTCGAGCAGCGTCGCGACCGCCTGCCGGCGATCGAGGGACGGGTTCCCGACATGACCCGCCCGCCCGCCGGCTGCCGCTTCGCCGCGCGCTGTCCGTTCGTCGAGCCGGCCTGCCGCAGCGCCCCGCCGGCCCTGGCCGAGGTCGCCCCCGGCCACTTCAGCCGCTGCCGCCGGGCGCCGCTCTCGGGGATGCTGGCATGACCGCCCTGCTCGAGGTGAGCGGCCTTGCCAAGCACTTCCCGGTGCGCCGCGGCGCCTTCGGCCTGGTGTCCGGCCACGTCCGCGCCGTCGACGGCGTCGACTTCACCGTGGCGCCGGGCGAGACCCTGGCGATCGTCGGCGAATCGGGCTGCGGCAAGTCGACGGTCGGTCGCCTGGCGCTGCGGCTGCTCGAGCCGACCGCAGGACAGGTGAGGTTCGAGGGCAACGACCTGCTGGCCCTGCGCGAGCCCGCGCTGCGCGCCCGGCGCCGGCGCATGCAGCTGATCTTCCAGGATCCCTACGCCTCGCTGAACCCGCGCATGACGGTCGGCGACGCCCTGGCCGAGCCGCTGCTGCTGCACCGCCTGGCGGCCACGGCGTCGGCCCGACGCGATCGGGTGGCCGAGCTGCTGACCCTGGTCGGCCTGCGCCCCGGCCACGCCCGGCGCTATCCGCACGAGTTCTCCGGGGGCCAGCGCCAGCGCCTGGCGATCGCCAGGGCCCTGGCCGGCGAGCCGCGCCTGATCGTCGCCGACGAGCCGGTCTCGGCGCTCGACGTCTCGATCCAGGCGCAGGTGATCAACCTGCTGCGCTCCCTGCAGCGGCGGTTCGGCCTCGCCTACCTGTTCATCAGCCACGATCTCGCAGTGGTGAAGCACATCGCCGACCGGATCGCCGTGATGTATCTCGGCCGCATCGTCGAGACGGCGCCGACCGAGACGCTGTTCGCGAACCCGCGCCATCCCTACACGCGCGCGCTCCTGTCGGCCGTCCCGGTGCCCGATCCGACGGCTCGCCGCGACCGCGTGCTGCTCGAAGGCGACTTGCCCAGCCCGACCGATCCGCCGAGCGGTTGCCGCTTCCACAGCCGCTGCCGCTTCGCGCAGGAGGCCTGTCGCCGCAGCGATCCGGTGCTGGCCGCCGCTGGCACGGACCATGCTGTCGCCTGTCCCCTGTGGCAAACGCTGCCCGAGCCGCCGGCTGCCGCCCACCGTCCTGTCGCGGACGCCGATCGGCAGCGGCTCGACCGCCTGCAGGCCGCCTTCGCCCAATCGTCAAGGGAGACGTCATGAAAAAGCTGCTCGCTGCCCTCGCCGGGTCGCTGATTCTCTGTGCGACGACAGGTGCCGCCCTGGCCCAGTCGCATCTGCGCATCGGCCTGGCCGAGGACCCCGACGTGCTCGACCCGTCGCTGGCCCGCACCTATGTCGGCCGCATCGTCTTCGCCTCGATCTGCGACAAGCTGTTCGACATCGACGAGAAGCTCAACATCGTGCCGCAGCTGGCGCTCGGCCAGGAGACCTCGGCCGACGGCAAGACCGTGACCATCCGCCTGCGTCCGGGCGTCAAGTTCCACGACGGCGAGGCCTTCGACGCGGCCGCCGCCAAGTACAGCCTCGATCGCCATCTCAATCTCAAGGGCTCGTTCCGCAAGCCCGAGATCGCCGCGATCGACGCGGTCGAGGTGGTCGATCCCCTGACCATCAAGCTGCAGCTCAAGCAGCCCTTCTCGCCGCTGCTGGCGCAGCTCACCGACCGCGCCGGCATGATGGTCTCGCCCAAGGCGGCCGAGGCGGCCGGCGACAAGTTCGGGCTTAAGCCGGTCTGCGCGGGACCGTACAAGTTCGTCGAGC
Source organism: Reyranellaceae bacterium (assembly GCA_046349275.1). Classification (GTDB taxonomy): domain Bacteria; phylum Pseudomonadota; class Alphaproteobacteria; order Reyranellales; family Reyranellaceae; genus Reyranella. The sequence goes on from JAXMCN010000007.1 coordinate 38,940, forward strand.
GCGTCCAACAGGACCGCATCGTCGTCGAGAAGTTCGCCGACTACTGGAACAAGGACCAGGTGTTCATCGACAAGATCACCTTCCTGCCGATCGTCGACAGCACGGTGCGCCTGGCCAACCTGCGCTCGGGCGGCCTCGACATGATCGAGCGCGTGCTGGCGACCGACATCAAGACGGTGCGCGAGACGCCGAAGCTCAAGCTGATCAAGGCGGTGTCGCTGGGCTATCTCGGCCTCACGATCAACGTCGCCAACGGCGCCAAGGCGAGCACGCCGCTGGCCAAGGACGCCCGCGTGCGCCGCGCCCTCGAGCTGTCGCTGGACCGCGACGCGATCAACCAGGTCGTGTTCAACGGCGAGTTCGTGCCGGGCAACCAGTGGGTCAATCCCACGAGCTCCTACTATCAGCAGGCGTTTCCGATCCCCAAGCGCGACGTCGCCAAGGCCAAGGCCCTGCTCAAGGAGGCCGGCGTGACCGGTCCGCTGGTCCTCGACTTCATGGTGCCCAACGGGCCGGAGACGCGCGCCGTCGCCGAGGTCGTGCAGTCGATGGCCGCCGAGGCGGGCTTCGACCTCAGGATCCGCGCCACCGAGTTCGCCACCTCGCTGAAGCAGGCCGAGGACGGCGAGTTCCAGGTCTACCTGATCGGCTGGAGCGGACGCAGCGATCCCGACGGAAACTCCTACGTCTTCCAGACCTGCAACGCGCCGCAGAACAACGGCAAGTACTGCGACAAGGACGTCGACGCCGCCCACGCGGCGGCGCGCGCAACCTACGATCCCGCCGAGCGCAAGAAGGCCTACGAGACCGTGGCGCGCCGCTTCCTCGCGGACGGCTCGATCGTCTACCTCTACCACCCGCAGGTGCTGGTCGCCCTGACCGACAAGGTCGAGGGCTACAGGCAGATGCCCGACGGGCTGATCCGCGTCGTCGGCGTCCGCCTGAAGTAGCGCCTTGCTCGCCTTCCTCACCCAGCGCCTGCTCCAGGTCGTGCCGACCCTGGTGCTGGTCTCGATGCTGATCTTCGGCCTGCAGCAGCTGCTGCCCGGCGATCCGGCGCTGATCATGGCGGGCGAGGAGCGCGACCCGCAGGTGCTCGAGGAGATCCGCCAGCAGTATCGGCTGAACGAGCCGATCCCGGTGCAGTACCTCTACTGGGTGAAGGGCGTGCTGTCGGGCAATCTCGGCGAATCGATGCGGCTCAAGACCTCCGTCGCCTCGCTGGTCGCCGAGAAGCTGCCGGTCACCCTGCAGCTCGCCGGCATGGCGATCCTGATCGCCCTGGGCATCGGCATCCCGGCCGGCATCGTGTCGGCCGTCAAGAAGGACACGGCCTGGGACTGGGGGGCCAACCTGTTCGCCCTGTGGGGCATCAGCACGCCGAACTTCTGGCTCGGCATCCTGATGATCTTCCTGTTCTCGGTGACCCTGGGCTGGCTGCCGGCCGCCGGCTACGTGCGGCTGGGCGAGGATTGGCGGGCCAGCCTGGCGACGACGGTGATGCCGGCCTTCGTGCTGGGCAACGCCATCGCCGCCGTGCTGATGCGGCACACGCGCGGCGCCATGCTGCAGGCGATGTCGGCCGACTACGTGCGCACGGCGCGGGCCAAGGGCCTGCAGGAGGGAAGGGTCGTGCTGAAGCACGCGTTGCGCAACGCGCTCACCCCGGTCATCACCCTGGGCGCGCTCGAGTTCGGCACCCTGCTGTCGGGCGCCGTCCTGACCGAGCAGATCTTCACCATCCCGGGCTTCGGCAAGCTGATCGTCGACGCCGTGTTCAACCGCGACTACGCGGTCGTCCAGGGGGTCGTGCTGGTCACGGCCTCGACCTACGTCGTGCTCAACCTGCTGGCCGACGTCGCCTACGTGCTGGTCAATCCGAGGCTGCGCGGATGAGCGTCCTCGACCCGGTCGAGCTGGCCGACGCCGGCGAAGTGCTGCGCGAGGAGGCGCCCTGGGCGCAGGCCTGGCGGCGCCTGCGCCGTCGCCGCAGCGCCATGGCGGGCCTCGCCGTCGTGACCCTGCTCGCCGGCGCGGCCCTGCTCGCGCCCTGGATCGCGCCCTACGATCCGACCGCGACGAGCTGGAGCGCGGTGCGCAAGGCGCCCTCCTGGGCGCACTGGCTGGGCACCGACGAGGTCGGACGGGACGTCCTGTCGCGCATCGTCTGGGGCGCCCGTGCCTCGCTCAGCGCCGGCCTGGTCTCGGTCGGCATCGCGCTCGGGATCGGCGTGCCGCTCGGCCTGCTGGCCGGCTATGCCGGCGGCTGGGTCGATGCCGTGCTGTCGCGCTTCGTCGACGCCATGCTGGCGGTGCCGTTCCTGATCCTGGCGATCGCGCTGGCGGCCTTCCTGGGACCGAGCCTGGGCAACGCCATGATCGCCATCGGCGTCACCGCGACACCGATCTTCGTGCGCCTGACCCGCGGCCAGACCCTGGCCGCCAAGGTCGAGGACTACGTCGAGGCGGCGCGCTCGGTCGGCAATCCGCAGTGGCGCATCGCGCTCCGCCATGTCCTTCCGAACATCGTGCCGCCGCTGCTGATCCAGGCCTCGCTGGCGATCGCCGGCGCGATCATCGCCGAGGCGGCCCTGTCCTTCCTGGGGCTCGGCCAGCAGCCGCCGGCGCCGTCCTGGGGCAGCATGCTGAACGCCGCGCAGCGCTTCCTCAGCCAGGCGCCGTGGATGGCCTTCTGGCCCGGCCTGGCGATCTTCCTCGCCGTGCTGTCGTTCAACCTGCTGGGCGACGGGCTGCGCGACGCCCTCGACCCCCGTCACCGCTGAAGCTCACCGCTGAGGCTCAGTTCGCCAGCGCGCCCGGCCGCTCGTCGAAGCCGGCCAGGGCCGGCACCGAGGCCTGTGCCCGGTCCTCGATCAGCAACTGCGTCACCGACAGCAGATGCACCAGTTCGGCCTCCTGCAGCCGCTCGGCCTCGCGGCGCAGCGCGCCGAGCTCGTTCCAGAGGCGAAACAGCGTGCCGGCCCTCTGCCGCTTCAGGTCAGCGCCGCGCCGCCGACGGATGCCGGTCTCGCCTTTCCCGTGCTGCTTCACCACCCCACTCCCCCGCCGGATGCCCGCCCCCGGGCCTCCGCTGATCCTGAGCCGGCCGCGCCAAGCGGGCGGGCCGCGCGCCGCCGCTGGGCGCTATGCCGCCGGCTTGCGAGGCCCCGTCGCCGCCGTCGTCCCCGCTCGCCCTGCGGGGTGCTCGGGCTCGCCCGTCGGGGTCTGGACCGCCGCGACCGGCAGAGCGAAGGCGACGGTCCCGCCGGGCTCCGCCGTCTCGCCGTCCAGCCTCTCCCAGCCCAGCCTGTCGAAGTAGCCGGCATTGGCCGGCAGGGCCTGGACGTACAGGCGGCTGCTGCCGCGACTTTCGGCCAGGGCCCGACAGCGCTCGAGCAGATGCGCGGCGATGCCATGACCGCGGAAGCGCTGGATCACGGCCAGTCGCTCGGGCATGGCGAACGACGGCAGCCAGCGCAGCCGCACCGCGCCGGCCGGTTCGCTGCCGACATAGGCGACGATGTGAGTGGCCGAGAAATCGTGCCCGTCGAACTCCTCGGTGTACGGCACGTCGAGCTCGCCGATGAAGACCGCGGCGCGCACCGCGAAGGCCTGCAGGGAATCCTCCATCCGCATCGCGAGCTTGGTCGTCAGCGGCTCGCCGTCGACCGTCCGTGTCGTGCTGTCCATGGACTCAAGCCCCCTCAATTGGCCCGCCGCTCGGCGTGCGGCATGTGCGGATTGCTGGCGCCGCGCGACGCCGACTTCTCCAGCACGCCCTCCTCGTCGAGCCGATCCTCGGGACGATTGACCATCATCGGCATGCTGTTCAAGGTCACCGCATCCTGCGGCGGCACGAGATCGCAGTACACTGCATAATACTCGTGGTCGGAGAAATTGAAGGTCCGCTCCTCGACCAGCTTGAAGCCTTCCTTCTGCATCATCGGCAGGTGCCGCTTCTGCAGGTGCACGTAGGCCTTGGTGTAGCCCTTGCGGCGGGCGAATTCCTTGCACCAGGCATTGATCGTGTGGTGGATGCCGAGGCCGCGATAGCGCCGCAGCACGACGCAGCGCTCGAACTTGCAGAACGACTGGAACCAGCGCAGGCGCATCGTGCCGGCCGGCTCGCCGTCGACGTACATGATCACGTGCGTGGCCGTGTAGTCGTTGCCGTCGAACTCCTCGTCGTACGGGCAGTGCTGCTCGCCCATGAACACGGCGGCGCGCAGCGCGAAGCACTGCAGCATCTCGTCCGAGGTGGCGGCGAGCTTGACCGTGACTTCCGGCTCGAGGGTGGGCATCGGGGCGTTGATCGTGGTCATTGTCAGTCTCCCTCCGTGAGGACTCCGTTGTCGTTCTGGAAGCGGCGGCCGCCGGCCGTCACGACCGGGACATTCGCCGTCAATTGCTCGAGCACGTCGGTGACGACCCGCGCGGTCATGCCCTTGGCGCCGCGCCGGATCGCCGTGGCCGAGACCTGGTCGCGGCGCAGCATGCGCCACGGGTAGATCCAGCCGCACTCGTCGTAGATGTTGCGCACGGTCATGCCGCCGGCGTCGGTGCCGTGCAGGCCGTGCAGCCGCTGACCGGGATGCCGCCGGCGGATCTCGGCGATGACGCCCTGGAAGCCGCGCGTGTCGTAGATCTCGCGCCAGAAGGCGACCTCGACCCTGTCGCCCATACCGGCCTCGGCCACCGCCAGCTCGATCAGCGCCTTGCGCGTCTCGGGCGGCAGGAACTGCCGGCCGCTCGGGAAGTAGTCGACGTTGAGGTCGGCCTTCTCGGTCTTCTCATAGATCTGGAAACCGTTCTCGAGCCGGGCGACGCGCAGTTCGCCCTTGCGGAAGGCGTCGGCGTGGATCCGCGGGATCAGGGTCGGGTGGATGATCACCTTGTCCAGCCCGCGCGCCGCCATGGCCCGCTCGAGCAGGACGAGATGCGTGTTGTGGAACGGGTTGAAGGTCCCGAAGAACAGGCCGATGCCGCCCTTGGGTGCGGCCACCGAGCGGGCGTCCGAAGCGAGACCCAGCCCGAACAGCAGCAGGCCGAAGCCGAAGCCGGCGACCAGGAACGCCTCGCGCGCGAACGGCACGCCGGCGGTGCCGAAGCCGGCCAGCACCAGGTTGACCGACAGGCCGACCAGGACGTTGCGGTTGAGATCGCCGACGCCGCGCGCCGTCAGATAGACCGCCAGGTACTGCACGCCCTGCGAGGCCATCGTGGTGAGCAGGGCGGCGGCCGCGAAGCCGCCGACCGACTGGATGCCGGCCGTCTTGAGCGCGCCGCCGGTCAGCAGGATCCAGAACACCGTCAGGTTGAAGGCGAACTGCGGCGCGAAGCGTCCCAGCCGGCCGGCCGTGACGTAGCCGAAGCGATTGTTCGCCCACAGCTCCGCCTTGTTGCTGAGCTTGCTGTAGGTCGGCAGGAAGAGACCGGTGAAGACCGAGACGCCGATCAGCGCCGGGTTGCCCCAGCTGCCATGGGCATAGGCGTAGCAGGCGTACGACAGCGCGGCGGCAAACGCCGCCAGTCGGGTCGACGGGCTGCGCACGTATTGGCGCACCGCCGCGACCAGGCTGGCGACCCCCGTTGGCCTCTCGCTCGAACTCACGACGCTCACCGACCCACACCCTCCGGTCGAGAGAAATCCGGCGGCGCCGGCGGCCCGATGGGCCGACCGTCCGCGCGCGAAAGCCCGGCGGGACGACCCGAAATCCGGCCGTCATCCGCAAAGGCGACAAACTCTGCCGCTTCAGTCATAATGGACGAGGCGACCACCCCGACCTCGGTTTGGGATATACTTTTCGAACCTATCCTCGGAACGACCGTGCCCATGCAGATCACCCCGCCGCGTAAGAAGCTGCCCAACATTCTCGGGGACTGGGACGACGTTCGGTATTTCCTGGCGGTCGCCAAGACCGGCAGCTTCAGTGCCGCCGCGATCCAGCTCGATACCAAGCAGACCACGGTCGGCCGCCGCATCCAGGCGCTCGAGCGCCGGCTGGGCGCCAAGCTGTTCGACCGGCACCGCCACGGCATGGAAGTCACCCCGGCCGCCCGCGGCGTCCTGGTGCAGGCCGAATCGATGCTGTCCAACGCCACCTCGATCGAGCGGCATCTGGCCGGTCTCGACCGTGAGATGGCCGGCGTGGTGCGCGTCGCGGCGACCGAGGGCCTGGCGGCGCAGTGGCTGGTGCCCCGGCTGACCGAGCTCCGCCGCCGCCACTCCGATATCCTGGTCCAGGTGATCGTCGGCGATCAGGTCCTCGACCTCGCGACCCGCCAGGCCGACCTCGCGATCCGCTTCTTCCGTCCGACCTCCGGCCAGCTGGTGGCCGCGCGGGTCGGTCAGTTCAACATGTCGGTGTTCGCCGCTCCCGGCTACATCGAGCAGTTCGGGCTGCCGCAGGAGATGGAGGAGCTGCGCGACCACCACCTGGTCGACCACACCACCTTGCACAGCCTTCCGGCCATGAAGCCGTGGAGCGAGATCGTCGAGCGCAGTCCCAATGTCGTGCTGCGCACCAACTCCTCCCATTCCGCCATGGAGGCGGTGAAGGCGTCGTGGGGACTGTCGATCTTCCCGAGCTACACCAGCAAGACCGCCAACATCATCGAGGCGCCGATCAACCTCAACATCTCGCGCGACATCTGGCTGGTGTCGCACGAGGAGACGAACAAGGGCGCGCGCATCCGCGCGGTGATCGACTATATCCGCGAGCAGTTCCGTCAGGACGAGCGGGATTGGTTCTCCCTGACCCAGCGCGGGTCGGGAGTGGCGGCATAGGGAGACCGGAACGGCGTACGTCAAGCGGACTCCAGGCGGTTGCTGGAGAAGACTTACCGCGTCCACCGACGGGCAACAGTATGCAGTTTAGCATATCTTGGCGCCGGATTTTGTAGCTGAGGCTTACTGGCGAGCGACTGCGATATTTCCTCGCCGCTGCGGCAACTTAGAGCGCGCCCTTGAGGCGCTGCCAGATGGCCTCGATCTCGGCCCGGTCGCCAGGCTTGTAGTCCCAGTTGAGCGCCACGTTGTCCCCCGCCCGACGCGGCATGATGTGCAGGTGGAGATGTGGCACGCTCTGCCCGGCGCCGGCGCCATTGGCCTGCAGCAGGTTGACGCCGATCGGCTTCAGCTCGCGGATCACCGCCTTGGAGACGCGCTGCGCCGTCGCCGCCACCGCCGCCAGGATTTCCGGCGGAATGACGTCGATGGTCGGCCAGTGGCCTTTAGCAACTGACAAAGCGTGGCCCGGGTTCACCGGATTGATGTCCATGAACGCCACGGTGTGCTCGTCCTCGAGCAGCTTGTAGCAAGGGATTTGCCCGGCCACGATCTTGCAGAAGATACAGTCGGATTCCGAAGGAATGGTCATGCCGTCGTCTCCAGGATGGCTGCCAGCGCCTGCAGGCGCTTGAAAGGTTGCATTCCAGGACTGAGTGTCAGATCGACGCCCCGGCGCGCCAGGCGCGCCAGGCCCGATCGGCCGAAGCGGTCGCGCAGGGAACTGGCGATCCAGCCCTCGCTCTGCCGGTGTCGCAGGACCGCCAGCCGTCCGCCGGCGGCGAGATGCTCGCGATGCGCTTCGAGCGCCGCCACCAGATCGGCGATCCCGGTCCCCGTGCGCGAGGACACCGCCACGGTGCGCAGCGGCCATTCGCCGGCGGCGACGGCCAGGGTCAATGCCCCGGCGACGTCGGCCCGTGCCCGCTCGGCGGCCGCCCCGAGGTCCGCCTTGGTGACCACGATGACGTCCGGGATCTCGACGATCCCGGCCTTCATGAACTGCAGCGAATCGCCCGACCCCGGCTGCACGCAGAACACCACCGTGTCCGCGACGCCGGCGACGTCGGTCTCGGACTGGCCAACGCCGACGGTCTCGATCAGCACCCGGTCGAACAGCGCCCGCATCACCACCATGGCGGCCAGCGTCTGGTCGGCCAGGCCGCCCAGCCGGTCGCGCGCCGCCATCGAGCGCACGAAGCTGCCAGGGTCGCTGGCGTCCTGCGCGATGCGCACGCGGTCGCCGAGCAGGGCCCCGCCGCTGGTGCGGGACGACGGGTCGACGGCGATCACGCCGACCGTGTGGCCGGCCTGGCGCCACGCCGCCACCAGGGCGGCGCACAGGGTCGACTTGCCGACTCCCGGCGGCCCGGTGACACCGACCACGTGGGCCCGCGGATCGCGCCAGGCTTCGTCCAGCAAGGCCTGCGCGGCGTCGCCGTCGGGATCGCGCTCCAGCGCCGCCAGCGCCGCCGCGAGGGTCCGCTTGCCGCCCTGTCGCAGCGCCCCCAGGGTCATGCGGCCGGCGTCATTCGGTCTTGAGAGGCACGCCCAGCGCCGCCTGCGCCGCCGCCAGCCGGGCGATCGGCACCCGGTAGGGCGAGCAGGAGACATAGTCGAGCCCGGCCTTGTGGCAGAAGAACACCGAGGCCGGATCACCGCCATGCTCGCCGCAGATACCGAGCTTCAGCTTGGCCCGCACCTTGCGCCCGCGCTCGCGCGCGATCTCGATCAGCTCGCCGACGCCCTCGGTGTCGAGGGTGGCGAACGGGTCGTTCTCGAAGATGCCGCGCTGGCGGTAGCGCTCCAGGAAGGACCCCGAATCGTCGCGGCTCAGCCCATAGGTGGTCTGGGTCAGGTCGTTGGTGCCGAAGCTGAAGAACTCGGCCGTCTCGGCGATCTCGCCGGCGCGCAGCGCGGCGCGCGGCAGCTCGATCATGGTGCCGACCAGGTACTCGAGCGGCTGCCCGGAGATCTGGCTGACCTCGGCCGCCACCTGGTCGACGACCTCCTTCATGAGGTCGAGCTCGCGGCGCGTCGCCACCAGCGGGATCATGATCTCGGGCGTGACCGTGCTGCCGCTCTTCTTCTGGACCTCGGCCACCGCCTCGAAGATGGCGCGGGCCTGCATCTCGTAGATCTCGGGGTAGGAAATGCCGAGCCGCACGCCGCGATGGCCGAGCATCGGGTTGGTCTCGTGCAGCTTGGCGGCGCGCGCCTCGATCTCCTCCGGCGTGACGCCGAGATCCTTGGCCACGCTCTCCATGTCGCCGCGCGTCTTGGGCAGGAACTCGTGCAGCGGCGGATCGAGCAGGCGGATCGTAACCGGCAGGCCGGCCATGATCTCGAACAGCTCGACGAAGTCCTGGCGCTGCATCGGCTGGATCTTGGCCAGCGCGGCGCGGCGGCTCTTCTCGTCGTCGGCCAGGATCATCTGGCGGACGGCGACGATGCGGTCGCCCTCGAAGAACATGTGCTCGGTGCGGCACAGGCCGATTCCCTCGGCGCCGAACTTGCGCGCCTGGCCGGCGTCTAGCGGCGTCTCGGCGTTGGTCCGGATGCCGAGCGTGCGCGCCTCGTCGGCCCATTCCATCAGCGCCGCGAAGTCGCCGCTGAGCTCGGGCTGCACCGTCGGCACGACGCCCATCATGATTTCGCCGGTGCTGCCGTCGAGGGTGATGAACTCGCCCGACTTCACGACGGTGCCGCGCACCGACAAGGTGCCGGCCGCGGCGTCGATGCGCACGTCGCCGGCGCCGGCGACGCACGGCTTGCCCATGCCGCGCGCCACCACGGCGGCATGGCTGGTCATGCCGCCGGTCGAGGTCAGGATTCCCTCGGCGGCATGCATGCCGTGGATGTCCTCGGGGCTGGTCTCGCGGCGCACCAGGATGACCTTCTCGCCGCCGCGCGCCTGGCGCTCGGCATCGTCGGCCGTGAACACGATCTTGCCCGAGGCGGCGCCCGGCGAGGCCGGCAGGCCTTTGGCGATCACCTTGCGCTGCGCCTTGGGATCGAGCGTCGGATGCAAGAGCTGGTCGAGCGAGGCCGGGATGATGCGCGCCACCGCCTCCTTCTTGTCGATCAGCCCCTCGTGGACCATGTCGACGGCGATCTTGAGCGCCGCCTTGGCGGTGCGCTTGCCGTTGCGCGTCTGCAGCATGTAGAGCTTGCCGCGCTGCACGGTGAACTCGATGTCCTGCATGTCGCGATAGTGCGTCTCGAGCGTGTGGCGCACGCCGTCGAGCTGCTTGAAGACGTCCGGCATGACCTCTTCCATCGCCGGCGCGTCGGACTTCTGCGCCAGCTTGCCCTGCACGGTCAGGAGCTGCGGCGTGCGGATGCCGGCGACCACGTCCTCGCCCTGGGCGTTCACGAGATACTCGCCGTAGAACAGGTTGATGCCGGTCGACGGATCGCGGGTGAAGGCGACGCCGGTGGCGCAGTCCTCGCCCATGTTGCCGAACACCATCGCCTGGACGTTGACCGCCGTGCCCCAGCTCTCGGGGATCGAGTGCAGGCGGCGGTAGGTGATGGCGCGCTGGTTCATCCACGAGCCGAACACCGCGCCGATGGCGCCCCACAGCTGCTCGCGCGGCTCCTGAGGGAACGGCTTGCCGGTGCGCTTCTCGACGATCTTCTTGTACTCGCCGACCACCGAGCGCCAGTCGTCGGCCTTGAGGTCGGTGTCCATGTGGACGCCGAGATCCTCCTTCTTGAGCTCGAGCGCTTCCTCGAAATAGTGATGGCCGACGTCGAGCACGACGTTGGAGTACATCTGGATGAAGCGGCGGTAGCTGTCCCAGGCGAAGCGCTCGTCGCCCGACGACTGGCCGAGCCCGATCACCGTGCGGTCGTTGAGGCCGAGGTTGAGAACGGTGTCCATCATGCCCGGCATCGAGGCCCGGGCGCCCGAGCGCACGGAGACCAGCAGCGGGTTGTTGGCCTCGCCGAACTTCGCGCCGACCACCTTCTCGATGCCGGCCAGCGCCGCCTCGACCTCGTCGCGAAGCTCGGGCGGATAGGTCTCCTTGTTGGCGTAGTAGTGGGTGCAGAGCTCGGTGGTGATGGTGAAGCCCGGCGGCACCGGCAGCCCGAGGCTCGACATCTCCGCCAGGTTGGCGCCCTTGCCGCCCAGCAGGTTGCGCATGTCGGCACGGCCTTCGGCTTTGCCATCCCCGAAACTGTAGACCCACTTGGCCATGTCAGCCCTCGATCCTGGAGAAATCCGCCACCGAATCCATGGTGGCACGAATCTGGTTGAGCAACTTCAATCGATTGACGCGCAATTTATCGTTGTCGTCGACGTTGACTGTGACCTTTTCGAAGAAAGCGTCGATCGGCTCGCGCAGGCCCGCGAGCTCGGCCATCGCACCCGCGAAATCCTCACTCTCGATTCGCGTCGCCAGCGACAGGCCGGCCAGCCGCTCGTGCAGTCGGCGCTCCTCGTCCTGGGCGAACAGGGCGGGATCGGCGGCGCCGGCGATGCGCTCGGCCAGCGCCTTGTCCTTGCGCTCCTCGGCGCGAACGATGTTGGCGGCGCGGCCGTAGGCGGTCAGCAGGTTGCGGCCGGCTTCGCTGCCGAGGAACGACTGAACCGCCTCGACCCTGGCCAGCAGCCGCACGAGATCGTCCTCGCCGCCCAGCGCCAGCACGGCGTCGACCACATCGTGACGCACGCCCTTCTCGCGCATCTGCACCTTCAGCCGCTCGGCGAAGAACGCCATCAGGTCGTCCGCCGGGCAGAACTGCCGCAGCGGCAGCCGCAGGCGATTCTCGACGACGATGCGGATGATTCCGAGCGCCGCGCGGCGCAGCGCGAAGGGATCGCGCGAGCCGGTCGGCTTCTCGCCGATCGCCCAGAAGCTGGTGAGCGTGTCGAGCTTGTCGGCCAGCGCCAGCACGATCGACAGCGGCGCCGACGGGCAGCGATCGGCCGGCCCGGCCGGCGCGTAGTGGTCGCCGATCGCCTCGGCCACCGCCGCCGGTTGTCCCTCGGCCAGGGCGTAGTATCGGCCCATCGTGCCCTGCAGTTCGGGGAACTCGCCGACCATCCCGCTGACCAGGTCGACCTTGCAGAGATGCGCCGCCAGGACCGCCTGCGCCGCATCGGCTCCCGGCACGTGCGCCGCCAGCCGGTCGGCCAGGCTCTCGAGCCGCAGCACGCGATCAGCCTGGCTGCCCAGCTTGGCGTGGAAGACGATGTCCTTCAGCACCGGCAGGCGCGTCTCGAGGCGGCTCTTGCGATCCTGGTCCCAGAAGAACTTGGCGTCGCTCAGGCGCGCCCGCAGCACCCGCTCGTTGCCGTCGACGATGGTGCGGCCGCCGTCGCGCGCCAGGTTGTTGGCGACCACCACGAAGCGGTTGGCGAGCGCGCCGGCGGCGTCGACCGTCGCGAAGTAGCGCTGGTGCGTGCGCATCGAGACGATCAGCACTTCCGGCGGCACGTCCATGAACTGGGCGTCGATCGTGCCGAGCAGCGGCACCGGCCATTCCGCCAGTCCCGCGACCTCGTCGAGCAGGCCCTCGTCGGCGCGCAGGGCAACCTGCGCCTCGGCGCACAGGCGATGCGCGCCGTCGAGAACGATCCGCTTGCGCTCGGCCGGGTCGAGCACGACGTGCGCGGCGCGCAGCTTGGCCTGGTAGTCGGCGAAATCCGTCACCGCGAAGGTGCCGCGGCTCAGGAAGCGATGGCCGCGCGTCGAGTCGCCGAACGGGATCGGCGCCATGGCGCCGCCCGGCGACACCGCGCCGTCCAGCACCTGGCCGTCGAACAGGGCGATCACCGACTGCAGCGGCCGCACCCAGGTCAGGCTGCCGCTGCCCCACTTCATCGACTTGGGCCATGGCAGCGCCGCCAGGGCGTCGCCGATCAGCACCGGCAGCGCTTCGGCCGTCGGTCCGCCCTTGCGGGTCACCACGGCGAACCAGAACTCGCCCTTGCCGGTGTCGCGCTTCTCGGCCTGGTCGAGAGACTCGAGCCCGGCCGCCTTGAGGAAGCCCTCGATCGCCTTGACCGGCGCGCCGACCCGCGGGCCGCGGCGCTCGTCGCTGACGTCCGGCCGCTCGGCCGGCAGGCCGTCGACCACCAGCGCCAGCCGCCGCGCGGTGGCGAAGCTGCGGGCCGAGGCGAACGGCAGCGCCGCCGCCTTCAGCCCGTCGCACATCAGCCGCTCGAGATCGGCCGCGGCGCGCGCCTGCATGCGGGCGGGAATCTCCTCGCTGAGGAGCTCCAGGAGCAGCTCGGCCATCAGGCGGCTTCCTTCTGGGTCGCCAGCCAGGCTTCGCAGCACGCCTTGGCGAGGGTACGCACGCGCAGGATGTAGCTCTGCCGCTCGGTGACGCTGATCACGCCGCGGGCATCGAGCAGGTTGAAGCAGTGCGAGGCCTTGACGCACTGCTCGTAGGCCGGCAGCGGCAGCCGCCGCTCGACCAGCCGGCCGCACTCCTTCTCGGCGTCGGCGAAGTGGCGGAAGAGCATGTCGGTGTCGGCGACCTCGAAATTGTAGGTCGACTGCTCCCGCTCGTTCTGCAGGAAGACGTCGCCGTAGAGCAGCGGCACCTCGGAATCGGCGCGATTGAAGGGCAGCTCGTAGACCGTCTTCTTGTCGAACAGGTACATCGCCAGCCGCTCGAGCCCGTAGGTGATCTCGCCCGACACCAGGTCGACCTCGATGCCGCCGACCTGCTGGAAGTAGGTGAACTGGGTGATCTCCATGCCGTCGCACCAGACTTCCCAGCCGAGGCCCCAGGCGCCCAGGGTCGGGCTTTCCCAGTCGTCCTCGACGAAGCGGATGTCGTGCAGCGAGGTGTCAATGCCGATCGCCTCCAGCGAGCCCAGGTAGCGCTCCAGGATGTCGGGCGGCGACGGCTTCATCAGCGCCTGGAACTGGTAGTAGTGCTGCAGCCGGTTGGGATTCTCGCCGTAGCGGCCATCCTTGGGCCGGCGCGACGGCTGCACGTAGGCGGCATACCAGGGCTTCGGCCCGAGCGCGCGCAGGGTGGTCGCCGTATGGAACGTGCCGGCGCCCATCTCCATGTCGAACGGCTGCAGGATCAGGCACCCTTGGCGCGCCCAGTAGTCCTGGAGGGTGAGAATCAGTTCTTGGAAGCACGTCGGCTTGGCGCGTGCTGAGGGCTCGGACACGATTGTTCCCCGAAGCTCTAAGGCCTTGAGTTTGCGTCACTTAGGCCGTTTTTGCGGTGCGGCAAAATAGGTGCCGCCCCCACCCCGGTCAAGCGCCTGGCGGCGGCTCTGCGGCGCTTAGCCCACAGGGCAGTCCGGGCGCTCGCAGCGGGTGGCGGCGTTCGACAGCCAGGCGCCGCAGACCTGGCAGGTCGTCGAGGCGTCGATCACCTTGGGGCGGCCGGCGGCCGTCGACGCCGTCTGTTGCGGCGGCGGCTGCGAGGGCTGGGCGGGCGGCGGCGCCGGCCGTGCCGGCGGCGTGCCGCCGCCGACGAAGCGATCCCACAGGCCCTTCCAGCGCGCCACGGTCCGCCACGCCGCGTAGATCGCGACTCCGAACAGGATGATCTTCAGCAGGACGCCCATGACAGCCTTGTGCGGACCGCATCGCGACCGGTCAAGCACTGCCCTCGCCTGCCGCGCCGGCCGTCGCTATATCGTCTGACATGGATGGCAAGGACGAGGCGCCTCTCGATCTCTTCGTGGTGGGCGGCGGAATCAACGGCGCCGGGATCGCCTGCGACGCGGCCGGCCGCGCGCTCAAGGTCGGCCTGTGCGAGATGAACGATTTCGCCAGCGCCACCTCCTCGGCCTCGACCAAGCTGATCCACGGCGGCCTGCGCTACCTCGAGCACTACGAGTTCCGCCTCGTCCGCGAGGCCCTCAAGGAGCGCGAGGTGCTGCTGGCCAAGGCGCCGCATCTCAGCTGGCCGATGCGCTTCGTGCTGCCGCACGAGCCGCATCTGCGGCCGCGCTGGATGCTGCGCATCGGCCTGTTCCTGTACGACCATCTCGACCGGCAGATGACCCTGCCGCGCTCGCAGTCGGTAAATCTGCCGGGCTCGCCGTTCGGCCGCGGCCTCAAGCCCGAATTCAAGGACGGCTTCGTCTACTCGGACGCCTGGGTCGACGATGCCCGGCTGGTGATCGCCAACCTCAAGTCGGCGCGCAACATGGGCGCCCGAATCTTCGCCCGCCATCGCTGCCTGTCGGCGCGCCGCAGCGACGATGGCCGGCTGTGGCACATCGCGCTGGCCGGTCCGGCCGGCACGACGGTCGAGGTGCGCGCCCGCGGCCTGGTCAATGCCGCCGGCCCCTGGGTCAAGCACTTCCTCGACGACAGCACGCTGGTGCGCACGCCCAAGCGCGTGCGGCTGATCAAGGGCAGCCATATCGTCGTGCCGCGCCTGTACGAGGGCGACCACGCCTTCATCCTTCAGAATCGCGACAACCGCATCGTCTTCGTCATCCCCTACGAGCGCGGCTTCTCGGTGATCGGCACCACCGACATCCCGGTCGAGAGCGGCGAGGCTCCGGTCTGCACGCCGGAAGAGACCGCCTATCTCTGCGAGCTCGCCAGCCACTACATGGCCAAGACCGTGACGCCTGCCGACGTGGTCTGGACCTGGTCCGGGGTGCGACCGCTGTTCGACGACGGCGACGACGATCCCTCGGCGGTGACCCGCGACTACCATCTCGAGGTCGACGGCGCGCCGGGCAGCGGCGGCAAGGCGCCGCTGCTCTCGGTGTTCGGCGGCAAGATCACGACCTATCGCCGCCTGGCCGAGCATGCGCTCAACGATCTCGCGCCGTGGTATCCGCACATGGGCGTGCCGTGGACCGATTCGCGCGCCCTCGCCGACGGCGAGTTCGCCGACGCCGACAGCTTCGAGGACGCGTTCGAGCGCTTCTTCGAGGGCGCCTGCTCGGTCAAGCGCACGCTGCCGCCCGACCTGATCCGCGTGCTCGCCCATCGCCACGGCACCGGCATCCACGATCTGCTCGACCACGTGCGCACGGTCGAGGATCTCGGCCGCCACTTCGGCGGCTACCTCTACGAGGCCGAAGTGCGCTACCTGGTGCGCGAGGAGTGGGCACTCGAGGCCGACGACGTGTTGTGGCGGCGAACCAAGGAAGGGCTGCACATGACCCAGGCGGAACGCGACGCGTTCGCAGAGTGGCTGGCGGCGCTGCGGCCGAACTTTACATAAGTTCACACGATCGCTGGGCACGTTCGGCCGGGCGAGCCCGTATCATCGGCGACCCACAATCGGAGTTGCCAGATGTTCCGTTCCCCGATCCGCCTCGCCCTGCCCTTGCTCCTGCCCATGGCGCTGCTGGCCGGCACCGCCCTCGCCGCGCCGTCGCCGATGATGAACGGCCAGACCGACGATCCCCTCGAGCTCGCGCAAGCCACGACCCCGGCGACGCCGCCGGCCGCGACGCCGGCCAAGCCCGACCGGCCGGCCTTCAACCCCAAGGGCTTCTGCCTCGAGGACGTCGCCCGCCGGGCCAGCAACCGCGCCTACCTGAAGGTACGGCTCGACCTCAAGCCGGAGCAGATGACCGCCTGGAGCGCCTTCGCCAAGGTGGCCGACGACGCCGACGCCAAGGACGTCGCGCGCTGCAATGCGCTGCCCACCGAGCTCAAGGATCGCCCGACCTATCTCGAGCGCCTGACCGTCGAGGAGGAAGTCCTCAAGGCCCGACTGTCCCGCCTCGAGTCGGTGAAGCCCAGCCTGCAGGCGCTCTATGCCACGCTGTCGACCGAGCAGAAGGAGATCCTCGACCGGCCGCGTCCGCCCGGCCCGATGGCCGGCATGGCGCACGGCATGGGCAGCGGCATGGGAATGGGCGGCCCCGGCATGATGATGCACCGCCACGGACCGCGCTGAGTCTTCCGCCGTCGGGGCGCGCCGGCGGCTACCAGTCGCTGGCGCGCACCATCTTCATCAGCTCGTCGGCCATCGTCAGCGCCGTCAGCACGCCGGTCTTGGGATTGTCCGGCATGGCGCGGCCCAGCCGCTCCAGCTTGATCTCTCCCGAATCGCCGACGATCTCCAGCCGGCTGGCGTTGGTGCCGGGCGGCAGGGTGGGATCGGCCACCAGCTCGATGTCGGTGCGGTCCAGCCCGGCGCCGCACAGCGCCACGGTCACCGCGAGGTTGGCGTTCTTCGGGTAGAGCCGGCCGGCGTCGGCCGGCGTGCCGCGGAAGATCACCGTCGGCTTCCTGATCTTCGCCAGGTCGAACTCGGTCTCGGCCGGCGTGCCGGTCCAGGCATGCGGCGGCTTGATCGACACGTACTTGACCTTCTCGAGCGTCCCCAGGCGCATCGCCAGCAGGCCGTCCAGGCCGGCGATGGCGCCGGCCGGCAGGCGCAGCCGCGCGCCGCTCGCCTCGGCCGCCTTGACGTGCTTGCGGAACAGCTTGGGATCGCCGTAGGCGCCGGTGGCGATCACCATGAAGTCGATTCCCTTGCGCAGGATCGTCTCGCCCCAGTCGCGCACCGCCTGCTGGCTGGCTGCCTCGACCACGACGTCCGGCTTGAGCTTGAGCAGCGCCGGCAGGGTGTCGACCACCACCGCCTTGCGACCGATCTTCTTCTGCGTCTCGGCCACCCGGCCGGGCCGCACCAGCACGCCGACGATGTCGATCGGCGGCTTCTTCTTGCGGAACAGGTCGACCAAGGTCTGGCTGATCGCCCCGTAGCCGATCAGCGCGATCCTGAGGCGCTTCTGCGTCTTGCGTGCCAAGATGTCCCCCGCTTCTGTTGCCGTCCACTATAGCGATCGGTCGCGGCCCTTGCGACCGGGTGGTCGCCCCGCTATAACGCCGCCGCCCGAGCGGAGGCCATCTCCGACTCTGACGGAGTGTAGCTCAGCCTGGTAGAGCACTAGCTTCGGGAGCTAGGGGCCGGAGGTTCGAATCCTCTCACTCCGACCAATCCCGTCGGGACATTCTCCGATCTCGGACACCACATCGCCTTCGGGCGATGTGGCTTCCCGCCAGCGGCGATCCGTGGCCGCAGTCGCCCTCAGTGCCGTCCCGGCAGCATGCGGCGCAAAGTAGCGTCCTTCAGCACGTAGTGATGGAACAGCGCCGCGCCGGCATGAAGCGCGGCCACCAGCAAGGTGACATGGGCCATCAGCTCGTGGACCTCCTTGACCGAACGCGCGAAGGCGCGGTCGCGCGGCCACGGCGAGGCGATCTCGAACAGCCCGAACACCGGAACGGCGCCGCCGCGCGCGAACTGCAGCATGATACCGGCGATCGGCACGGCGATCAGGAAGGCATAGAGGGCCCAATGCGCCGCCGTCGCGACATCCTCGGTCCAGGCACCGAGCGTGGTCGGCAGCGGCGCCGGCGGCGGCTTGACGAAGCGCCAGCCGATGCGGCCGAGCGCCAGGGCGAGCACGGCGAGCCCGAGCGACATGTGCACGAACAGCCCGCCCGGCCGCATCGCACGCGGCAGGTCGTCGCCCAACACGCCGAGCAGCCAGGCCGCCACGACGCAGAGGGCGCTGGCCCAGTGAAGGGCGCGGGCGATTGCCCCGTAGCCGGCCGTTCCGGTATCGCGATTCATGATCCCCTCACCCTTGGCCTCAACCTGGGCCTCACGCCTGGCGCAGCCGCTCGACGACGCGGCGCAGTTCGGCCACGAGCCCGGCGCTGTTCGGCAGATGCGCTTCCTCGGCGTCGAGGATGCGGGTGAAGCCACGGGCCTTCCATGCGGCAATCTGCTCGCGATTCCGGCCCGCCTCGAGACCGGCGGAATTGCAGACGATGTCGATCAGGCGGTCGAGGGCGTGCAGGCGGCCCAGCAGATAGTCGTTCTCGCGGTAGCCGCGGGCCAGGAAGCCGGCGAAGTGGCCAAGCCGGGCGCCGCGCAGGCTGCGTGCGCCGCTGTAGGGCGCCAGCGACTGGGCGTCCTCGGGGCTCAGCCGGTCGACCAGGATGCGGTTGAACTCGCCGGTCTCGCGCCAGGTCATCAGCGGGAAGGTCAGCAGGTCCCAGAACGGGAAGCCGAGGTGATTGATCAGGACCTCGCGACGCGCCTCCGGCTGCCAGCCCTGGGAATCGAGCTCGGCCATCAGCCCGTCGAGCGCGTCGGCATGCGCGTCGAGACCCAGGGCCTTCGCCACGCCGCCGACCAGGGCATCGAGCGCCGTGCGCTGGCGCTCGGCGAAGCGCCGGGCGTACAGCTGCAGTCCCTCGCCGGTCTCGGCCGGCGCGGTCTGGAACAGCGATCCCGCCGCATCGCGCAGCGCCGGATCGGCCAGCGCCTGGCGCTCGCTGTCGTCGAGCGCGTCGAGCCGCTCGTAGAGCTGCCGCTTCAGCCCGTCGACCACGGCCTCGTCGACCCCGGCGAGGTCCGGCTGGTCGAGCCTCTCGTAGAGGCGGTTCTGGCCCTCGATGAGGAAATGCAGGCCGCGCCGGGCATGGTCGACGTCGAAGTCGCGCAGGAAGCGCTCCCACGGCCCGGCCCGGCCGTCGGCGGCCACGGCGTCGGAGGCCAGGCGACAGCCGCTGGCAGCCGCCCAGGCCTCGACGACCTGGGCAATCAGATGGGCCATGGGCGAGCGCGGGGCGACGCCGCGCAGCTCGGCGATCAGGCCGGCCAGGAAGCGGCGCGCCGCGGTCAGGCGCAGCCGCATGTAGCCCTCGCAGGCGAAGCCCGATTCGAGCTGGGCGGCGACCGTCGCCTGCTCGCGCCAGCGCCGCACCTGCTCGCGGTCGCCGCGGGTCGCGAAGGCCTCGCCGGCGCAGCCGGCCACCCGCTCGCTGATGCGCGGCCGGGCATCGCGGATGATCTCGCGCAGGCGGTCGACCCGATCGTTGTACTCGTCGACCCAGTTGAGCTCGTCGGCCACCGGCTGGTTGCTCGGCAGGTCGGACAGCGCGCCCTTGAGCATGGTGAAGAAGCCGGGCTCGCGTCGGTACGACGGCGCGCCGGGCGGCGCCGGGTCGGGATCGATGTAGACCAGCCGCCGGTCGACCTGGCGCCACGCCGGCCGGCCGCGGATGGCGGCGATGGCCTGGCGGAACGGCCGGTTGTTCAGCACGCTGCCGTCGACGAAGTAAACCGACGCGGGATCGATGTTGGTGCGCGTGTAGGGCTCGAAGTTGCGCGCGATGAACTCGGCGCGACGCGGCCACGACAGGTCGCGGGCGTGCAGCAGCGCGTCGATCTCCGCGATGCGGGCCGGCGGGAAGGCGCCCGGGAAGGACGAGGTGGCGCGCGCCGCGAAGGCGAGCCCAGGCGCCGCGTCGAGGTCGAAGTCGCTGCTCACCAGCCCGCCGGGCCGGCGCTCGTACCGGAAGTGCAGCACATGGCGATGCTCGTGCTCGTGGATGATCGGCGGCTGGTGAATGCGAACGAGCCGCTGGTAGCCGTAGTGGTCGGTCAGGGTGACGAACAGGTCGAGCTTGTGTCCCGACGGCAGCAGCGACGCGCCGGGCGGCCGCTCGGCCTCCATCGCCAGCATGGCGTCGTACATCAGCTCGGCCATGCGGTCGCCGCTGAGCGGCGGCTTGAACCAGCGCGAGCGCACGAACAGCGACAGCTTGCTGCGCGCCTCGCGGTCGGCGGCGATCGGCACGCGGCCGATGGCGCCCATCGACCACTCGATGGGCTTGAGGAACATCTTGCTGAAGGTGCCGGCGCGGGCCTCCGGCGCCAGCAATTCGGTGACGTCGGCGCGATCGAGCCAGAGATCGCGCAGCGGCCCCATCGGCAGGTCGTGGCTGAGCGCCCGCGCCAGCAGGGCGCCGTTGATGCCGCCGGCCGAGGCGCCGGCGATGACGTCGATCACCACCCGCAAGCCGACGGTCCGGCCGATCTCGCGCAGCACCTCGAAGTAGACGGAATCGGTATCGTATTCCGGGTCGCCGGCGGCGACGCGGTCCTCGAACCGGGCGGTCGCGCGCTCGCTCTCGGGCAAATCGTGCAGCGCGCTGGAGCCGCGCACCAGCTTCAGCAGCTCCTTGGTCACGCCGTGCATGTAGGTGGCCAGCGATACGCCGCCGAAACACACCAGCGCGATGCGCAGCTCGCGTTCCCTCACGAGGCGCCGTCCTGTCGCGGCTCCACCGGCAGCGCCGCCCGGCGGCCCGCGGCGACGCCTAGGTGCAGGCCGCCTGGGCCAGCACGACGGCGTTCAGGCCCTGCATCTGCTCCTGGGTCAGGGTCGAGGGATCGAGCGGGGCGCCGCCGGCGCGCACCGAGGCGTTCGACTTGCGCATGCCGGCGATCGCGGCGGCCCGCTTGTCGGCCGGCAGGTTGGCGAAAATGCATTGGCACATCTTTTCCGAGGCCGTGACCCGGCACTCGCCCATGAAGTCTTCCTGCGCCTGCGCGGCCCCCGACAGACCCGCCACGAGCACGCCCAGAACCAGTCCCAACGGCAACAGACGCATGACCCTCTCTCCCCCGATCGCCGCCCACCGGCAGCCGTCGGAGACTATCGCAGCGCGCCTAGCCGATCAGCCAGTTTCTCAACAGGCCGAACAGGCCGGTGGCGAACAGGATGGCCAGCGCCACGTTGCGGTACAGGCGCTCGCTGGCCAGGCCGTGGAAGGCGCGGCCGCCGATCCAGGCCCCCAGCGCCATGACCGGGAACAGCACGACGCCGCGCACCAGCGCGTCGAGCCCGGCAACGCCGGTCGCCAGCACGATGACGATCAGCAGGAACTGCGTCAGGAAGTAGTAGGTGACGATGTTGGCGCGGTTGACCTGCGGCGGGTCGTTGCCCGACAGCAGGTAGAGCAGCACCGGCGGGCCGCCGACGCTGGTCGTCGCCATCATGGCGCCCGACACCGCGCCGACCGTCACGGTGGCGGCGAGCGAGCGTCGGCCGGTGTACTTCCAGCCGCTCCACATCAGCACCACGAAGCCGACGATCACCGCCGACACGGCGGTGACGATGGCCCCCTTGTCGACGTTGGCCAGCAGCCAGACGCCGACCGGCATGGCGAGGCAGGCGGCGACGCTCATCGGCGTCAGGACCTTCCAGTCGGCATGGGCGCGGACCTGGGGGAAGAGCTGCAGCGACACGACCAGCTCGATGGCGACCACCGTCACCACCATCTCGGCCGAGCCGAACAGGATGGCGAAGATCGGCGCCATCAGCATGGCCGAGCCGAATCCGGCGAAGCCGCGCATCAGGCCGGCCACCAGGGTGACGGCAACGGCCTGCCAGAGGCCGATGCCGGCGAACAGCGAGAGGATGTAGGAGATCATGGAACGACCGCAGGCAACGAGGACGAACGACGGCGCGACCCGCTGGCCCCCCAGCCAGGAAGACAGCCGGGAGCGGCGGATCAGGCGCTAAGTCGCAGCGTCGTGGCAGTCGTCATGCGGCGCGACCTTCCCGCACGCCCCCCGCCGCGTCAAGGGGCGCTCCGTCAAGCGCCGCGGCGTCAAGCGTCACCGCTGCCGTTCAGCCGCGGCCGGCCTGGCCCTCGCCGGTCTTGTCGCGCAGCCGGCGCATGCCGCGCAGCCAGCGGTCGCGGTCGAGCTTGCGCGCCATGTAGTCCTTCACCTCGGGATGCGGCAGGATCAGGAACGTCTCGGCATCCATCGCCTCGATCACCGTCCGGGCCACCGCCTCGGGGTTGAGCACGCCGTCGACCGAGGCGGCGGTGGCGCCGGCCATGCGCAGCATGTTGGTGTCGACCGCCTGCGGGCAGAGCACCGAGATCGTGATGCCGCGATCGCCGTACTGGACGGCGAGATGCTCGGCCAGGGCCACCGCCGCCGTCTTGGTGACGCCGTAGGGCGCCGAGCCCATCGAGCCCAGCAGGCCGGCGGCGCTCGCGGTGTTCAGCAGATAGCCCGACTTGCGCGCCAGCATGCCCGGCACCAGGGCGCGCGCCGCATAGACGTGCGCCATCACGTGGATCGCCCAGCTGTCGGCCCAGTCCTTGTCCGAGGCGTCCTCGTGGCCGCCGCGGCCGATGCCGGCATTGGAGAAGAAAACGTCGACCGGGCCGTAGTGACGCTCGGCTTCGGCCACGAGATGGCGGATCTGGTCCTCGCGCGCCACGTCGCACGGCACGGCGAGCCCCTTGATGTCGTTGGCCACCTGCTGCAGGCGCTCGGCGTCGCGATCGGCCACGATCACGCCCTTGGCACCCTCCGCGGCGTAAGCCCGCGCGATCGCTTCGCCGATGCCGCCGGCCGCGCCGGTGACGATGCAGACCTTGCCCTTGACCTTCATGCCCATGACTCCCGGATCAGCTCGATGTATTGCGCCCGCGTCGGCTGGCGTGGCGTCGACAGATGGCAATGGTCGCCCAGCGCGCCGTCGGCGATCGCCTCGACCGCGTCGTCCTTGAGGCCCATCGCTGACAGGCCCTTGGGCATGCCCAACCGCTCGTTCAGCGCCTGGACCGCGGCGGCCACGCCCTCGGCGGTGCCCTCGCCGGCCGGCAGGCCCAGCACCTGGGCGACCTTGGCGAACTTGTCGCCGACCGCCGGGCCGTTGAAGCGCAGCACGGCAGGCAGGTAGATCGCGTTCAGGGTGCCGTGATGCAGCCGGTAGCCTTTCAGGCCGCCGGTCGGATGGCTTAGCGCGTGCACGGCGCCGAGGCCCTTCTGGAACACCATGGCGCCCTCCATGGCGGCCATCGCCATGTTGAGCCGCGCCTCGCGGTCGGAGCCATCCTTGGTCGCGCGCTCGACCCAGCGCCAAGCCTTCTCCATCCCGTCGAGCGCGATGGCGTCGGCCGGCGGATTGTAGACGTTGGCCAGGAAGCACTCGATGTTGTGCGTGAAGGCGTCCATCCCGGTGCCGGCGGTCAGGTGCGGCGGCAGGCCAAGGGTCAGCTCGGGGTCGATCAGCGCCAGCTTTGGAATCAGGTACGGGCTGCCGATCGCGAGCTTGCGCCCGGAATCCATGATGATGACGCCGCCGCGGCTGACCTCGCTGCCGGTCCCGGCGGTCGTCGGGATGGCGACGATCGGCGCCACCGCGGCGGTGATCTTGCCGGCGCCACCCTCGACGAACGAGTAGGGCTGCAGCGACGTGCCGGGATGGGTCGCCATCAGGCCGACTGCCTTCGCGAGGTCCATCGGCGAGCCGCCGCCGATCGCGATGATTCCGTCGCAGCCCTCGTCCTTGTAGAGCTTGAGCGCGTCGCGCATCGCGCTTTCGGTCGGGTTCTCCGGCGTGGCGTCGAACAGGGTGACCGGCATGTTGCCGGGCAGCTGCTCCTTGACCTTGGCCCACAGGCCGGCGGCGACCACGCCCTTGTCGGTGACGACCAGCGGCCGGCGCATGCCGAGCAGCTGCAGCTCGGAGTCGAGCGTCTTGAGCGCGCCGAAGTCGAACTGGATGCGCGTGAGATAGGTGATGAGGGCCATGGAGCTCCTTAGGCGCGATGGAAGGGCTTGTCGCCCTTGACGGTGACGCGATAGCCCAGCCGGCGCTGCGGGAAATAGTCCCACATGGCGTGGTGCATCGCCGCGCGGTTGTCCCAGAAGGCCAGCGAGTTGACCTGCCAGGCGAAGCGGCACTGGAACTCCGGTTCCTCGCTGTGGCGGTACAGCATGTCGAGCAGGGCGTCGCTCTCGTTGCGGCGCAGGCCGACGATGCGGGTCGTGAAGTTGCGGTTGACGAACAGCGCCTTGCGCCCGGTCACCGGATGGGTGCGCACCACCGGATGCTCGCTGCGCGGAAAGCCGCCCGCCTTGGGCGTCTGGCCGAAGCGGCCGCCATAGACCTGGGCGCCGTCGTGCACGGCGGTCAGCCCGTCGCACAGGCGCTGAAGCGTCGGCGACAGGGTCTCGTAGGCGCGGTACATGTTGGCGAACAGGGTGTTGCCGGCACCGTCGCCCGGCAGCTCCTTCATGTAGAGGATCGAGCCCATCGGCGGCTCGGGGTCGCAACTCACGTCGGAATGCCATTCCTCGCCGGCGACGTACTTCGACTTCTCGTTGGCCTCCAGCACCAGCACCTCGGGATGCTCCCAGTCGGTGCGGGTCGAGGTCGGGTGAATGTGCAGCTCGCCGAAGCGTCGGCCGAATTCCTTGTGCTGCTCGTGCGTCAGCTCCTGGTCGCGGAAGAAGATCACCAGGTTGTCCATCAGCGCGTCGTGGATCTCCTGGAAGGTCTGGTTGCCCAGCGGCTTCGACAGGTCGACGCCGGCGATCTCGGCGCCGATCACCGGCGTCAGCTTCCTCACCTCGATGGTCTGGTAGCCCATTGCGTTTCCCCTTTTCTGGCGCGAGCCTAGCGCAGGATGCCGACCCCGAGCGACCCCATTGTCCTGCGTCCGGCGACGATCGGCGATGCGCCGGCGATCGCCGCCACCATCGCCGCCGCCTTCGAACAGTATCGCGGCCGGCTGCAGCCCGAGTCGGGCGCCTTCCGCGAGACGGCGCAGACGATAGCGGCCGAGTTGGCCAATGGTTCGGGCGCCGTCATCGCGGAGCGGAACGGCCGCTTCGTCGGCTGCGTGATGCTGCAGCCGCTCGAGGGCGACCTGTATTTCGGCCGGCTGTCGGTGCTGCCCGAGGCGCGCGGCCTCGGCCTGGCGCGACGTCTGGTCGAGGCGGTCGAGCAGGAGGCGCGCCGCCGCGGCCTGCCCGGGGTGCGGCTGGGCGTCCGCATCGTGCTGACCGACAACCAGCGCCTGTTCGCGGCGCTGGGCTACGCCGAGATCGGCCGCGAGGCCCATCCCGGCTTCGACCGTCCGACCTCGATCAACATGCGCAAGCCCCTCTGAGGACCGTGCCTCTGAGGACCGCGCGCTTCCAGGCGCGCATTCGGACGTCGATGGATCGCGCGCCCATGAGCGCGCCTGGAGGCGCGCGGTCCCGGGAGGCGCGCGGTCCGGGGGACCCGTGCTAATCTACCCATCATGACCCATCGCACACCCCTCAGCGGTCCCGCCGTGTGGACCGGTGCCGACATCAAGCACTCGACCCGCTGGATCCGCGACTTCCCGGCCGACGGCGCCGCCGCCCTCGACCGCGCCCTCGCCGCCGTCAAGGCGAAAGGTCTCGACTGGTCGCAGATCCGCCGCGAGGACTTCCCGCTCGACGGCACCTTCGACAGCCTGGTCGCCGACATGCGTGAGGAGCTCGAGGAAGGCAGCGGCATCCTCAAGCTGCGCGGCTTCCCCGTGGCCCGGTGGGACGAGGACGATCTGCGCCGGATCTACTTCGGCTTCGCCAGCCATGTCGGCCAGCCGCGCTTCCAGAACCGCAGCGGCGAGCTGATGCGCGCCATCCGCGACGAGGGCGCCCATGTCGGCCGCACCTACGGCCAGACCCAGGACCAGACGGGCGGCACCTTCCTGTCGTCCTACGCCCGCACGCTCACCAACGGCGGGCTGCGCTTCCACACCGACCGCACCGACGTCGTAACCCTGCTGTGCGTTCGCCAGGCGCGTGCCGGCGGCGTCAGCAAGCTCGCCAGCACGCCGGCCATCCACAACCTGCTGCTGGCGCGTCGGCCCGACCTGCTCGAGCCGCTGTTCGGCGACTACTGGCGCAGCCGCTTCGGCGAGGAAGGCACGACCAAGGAGACTGCCTATCCCCTGCCGATCTTCGGCCTGCGCGACGGCAAGTTCACCTCGCACTACTCGCTGACCTTCATCGAGGCGGCGCAGATGGCGCCGGGCGTGCCCAAGCTCTCGCCGCTGCAGCAGGAGGCGATCGAGGCGCTGATGGCAGCGGCCGAGGAGCTGTGCTTCGAGATGACCTTGGAGCCCGGCGACCTGCAGCTGATCAACAGCCACGTCACCTATCACGGCCGCACGCCGTTCGAGGACGATTTCGAGGCCGGGCAGAGCCGCCTGCTGCTGCGTCTGTGGCTCAGCATGCCGAACAACCGGCCGCTGCCGGCCGGCCACGAGGTGCTGTGGCAGAGCATCGAGGCCGGCCAGCCGCGCGGCGGCATCCAGCAGGTCACCCTTTAATCTCCTCCCCACGCTTCGCGTGGGGAGGGGCATGCCCCATGAATTTATGACCCCTCCGTCGCCTGGCGGCGACACCTCCCCGACTTCGTCGGGGAGGAATTGATCCTCCCTGCGCGCAGCGCGGGGAGGTGGCCCGAAGGGCCGGAGGGGTCACGGCCATCATACAGTTGACTTGGAAACCTCTCGGGCATATATGGTTTCCTAGTCAACACAATAATCCCAATGCCCACCCCCTCCCCCGCCAGCCCGCTCGAGGCCCATCTCGGCTACTGGCTGCGCTTCGTGTCCAACCACGTGTCCTACGCCTTCACGGCCAAGCTGAAGGCGCGCGACGTCACGCCGGCCGAATGGGTCGTGCTGCGCCAGCTCTACGACGAGGCGGCGATGCGGCCGAGCGCGCTGGCCGATCGGATCGGGCTGACGCGCGGCGCCGTGTCCAAGCTGGCCGACCGGCTCGAGGCCAAGGGCCTGGCGCGACGCACCAGCGACGCCGAGGACGGCCGCGCCCACACCCTGGCGCTGACGCCGCGCGGCCGCGCCCTGGTGCCCAAGCTGGCCGCCCTGGCCGACCGCAACGACGCCGAGTTCTTCGGCCATCTCGCGCCGGCCGAGCGCCTCGCGCTCGAGCGCCTGCTGAAGGAGATCGTGCGCCGCCACGACCTCAAGGCACTGCCTCTCGAATGATCCCGATGACCAGGAGTACCGCCATGTCGATGTCGCCCCGTGCCGAGCAGGAGATCCGCGCCTGCGTCGGCGATCCCGAGGTCACCTTCCCCGATGTCGTGGCCCGCCTCGGCGCGGTCGGCGTCGAGCGCTACACGGTCGACCTGGTGCGCGCCGAGAAGACCTTCTACCAGCCCGACGGCGGCTCGCTGCGCGTCGACGACGCCGACGGGCCGCAAGCCCCGGCGGTCGGCTTCGCGGCCGACAGCGTCGCCGCCGCGGTGCGCACCGTGCAGGCCGGCGCGATCGGCTACGACGAGTTCTGCCGGCGCATCGCGGCGGCCGGCTGCGTCGGCTACTGCGTGTCCCTGCCCGGCCAGCGCGTCGTCTACTACGGCCGCACCGGCGACGCCCATGTCGAGTGGTTCCCGGGCGCCGCGCCGTAGCGCTTCCGCCAGTCTACGGCGTGACGATGTTGAACCAGAAGGGCGGCGTGTCGATCAGGCCGAGGAACTCGGCGAAGGCCTCGCGCCGGCCGTCGATCTTGACCTCGCCGGCGGCGATCGCCTCGGCGAAGCTGGTCTGGCGCAGCTGGATTCGGTCGAGCGTGCGCTTGGTCAGGGTCAGGCGCACGTCGGCGTCGGCTGCCGCCACCGGTGCATAGTTCAGCACGGCATTCTCGACGGTCAGCGCGTATTCGCTGTTCAGGTCGCTGAACACCAGGTTGATCACCAGCTTCTTGCCCTCGGCCCGCGGCCCGTTCAGCCGCACCGCCAGGAAGTCGAACAGCAGCTCGGGCGGCATGGCGCGGATGACGTCGGGGCTGGCCGAGCTGAGGGCCGGCAGGTTGGGCACGCCGCGGCGCAGCTCTGCGGCGCCCTGCAGGTACTCGGCGCGCCACGGCCCGGACTCCGCCTGGTAGCCCATCTGCTCGTAGGTGTCGGCCAGCAGCTCGCGCGCCTCGCGGTTGGCCGGGTCGGCGAACACCACATGCTTCAGCGCCTCGGCGACCCAGCGATACTCGCCCTTGTCGAAGTCGGCGCGCGCCTTCTGCAGCACCGCGGCGGCGCCGCCCATGTACTCGACGTACTTGCGCGCCGCCGGCTCGGGCGGCAGCTGGTCGAGCGTCGTCGGGTTCGAATCGTACCAGCCCATGTAGAACTGGTAGATTGCCCGCGCATTGTGCTTGGTCGTGCCGTAGTAGCCGCGATTGTAGAAGGCGCGGCCGAGCGCCGCCGGCAGCTTGAGCTCGTCGGCGATCTCGGTGCCGATGGCGCCGCCGTTCATCAGCCGCACCGTCTGGTCATGCAGGTACTTGTAGAGGTCGCGCTGCTTCTTCCAGTAGTCGACCACCTTGTCGCGGCCCCACACCGGCCAGTGATGCGCCTGGAACTTTAGGTCGGTGCGGTCGGCGTAGCGCTGGATCGTCTCGTTGATGTAGGCCGCCCACTTGGCGGCGTCGCGCACCTGGGCGCCGCGCAGCGTCAGGATATTGTGCAGGGTGTTGGTCGTGTTCTCGGCCATCCACATGGCGCGAAACTGCGGGAAGTAGGTGTTCATCTCGCTCGGCGCCTCGCTGCCCGGCGTCATCTGGAACTCCATGCGCACGCCGTCGATCACCAGCTCCTCGCCGGTGCGCTTGATCTCGCGGGTCGGCGGGATCAGCCCGACGCTGCCGAACGAGGTCGCCGCCCCCAGGCCGGCATTGACCGCGCCGCGCGGCCCGCGCGGCAGCAGCGCGCCGTACATGTAGATCGAGCGCCGGCTCATGGCGTTGCCGGCGATCACGTTCTCGCTGACCGCGTGCTCGAGGAAGTGCTCGGGCGCCAGGATCTGCACCTTGCCGGCGGCGACGTCGGCCTCGTCGACGATGCCGCGCACGCCGCCGTAATGATCGACGTGGCTGTGGCTGTAGATCACCGCCACCACCGGCCGCTGGCCGAGATGCTGCGTGACGAGGTCGAGGGCCGCCTTGGCGGTCTCGCGCGAGATCAGCGGATCGAAAACGATCCAGCCGACGTCGCCCTGCACGAAGGTGATGTTCGACAGATCGTAGCCGCGGACCTGGTAGATCCGGTCGGTGACCTTGAACAGCCCGTAGTGCAGGTTGAGCTGCGTGTTGCGCCACAGGCTCGGGTTCACCGTGTCGGGCGACGGCGCGTCGGCCCCGACGAAGGCCTTGAAGCTCTCGAGGTCCCAGACCACGCGGCCCTGCGCGTCGCGGATCGTCAGGGTGTCGGGGCGCGCGATCAGGCCGCGGCCGGCATTCTCGAAGTCCTCGCGGTCGGCGAAGTCGAGCTGGTCGAGCACGGCGCGGTTGGCCGCCCGCGTCGCCTCGGTCGCCGGCTTGGCCGAGGTCGGGGCCAAGCTCGGGGCCTGGCTCGGGCCGGGTGGGCTGGTGCCGGCCGGCGGCGCTTGCTGCGCCTCGGCGATCGGGAGGGCGAGCAGCAGCGCGAGCCCGAGCGCTGCGACGCCGGTGCGGAAGCTCTTGGCCATGGCGGGTCTCCTGGAAGGGTCAGCGGCGGTTGCGCAGGCTGCCGACGATGCCGCTGGGGAAGAAGTAGACGCAGAGGATGAAGGCGACGCCCAGCCACAGCAACCAGCGGTCGGGATGGAACAGGTTGGCGAGCAGCGGCACGCCGGCCAGCGCCTGGCTGGCCACGCCGAGCAGGTCCTGCAGGTAGTTCTGCGCGAACAGCAGCAGGGTGGCGCCCAGCACCGCGCCGTAGATCGTGCCCATGCCGCCGATCACCACCATCAGCAGGATGTCGACCATGATGTCGAAGGAGAGCGTCGTGTCGGGATTGGTCTGGCTCGACCACAGCGCCAGCAGGGCGCCGGCCAGCGCCGCCACGGCGGCGGCGATGCAGCTCGCCAGGGTGCGGTAGACCACGGTGCGGTAGCCGATCGCCTCGGCGCGGAACGGGTTCTCGCGGATCGCCATCAGCACGCTGCCGAACGGCGAGTTGACGATGCGCAGCAGGACCAGCACCAGCGCCAGCGAAGCGCCGTAGACCAGGTAGTAGTCGAGCAGCCTGCCGTTCAGGCGCACCCCGAACAGGGTGCCGTCGATCACCGCGAAGGCGCCGCGCAGCTCGCGCGGCAGGCGGTAGTTGAGCCCGTCCTCGCCGCCGGTAAGCCCCGGCAGCTGCGAGGCCAGGATGGCGAAGGCGCTGGCCACCGCCAAGGTGATCATGGCGAAGAAGATCGTGCGCACGCGCAGCGAGAACAGGCCGATCACCGCCGCCAGCGCCACCGCCACGACCAGGCCGGCGACCACGCCGACCGCGACCGCCGACCATTCGCCGCCCATCCGGGTCAGCGCGATCGCCACGCCGTAGGCGCCGATGCCGAAGAACATCGTGTGGGCGAACGACACGATGCCGGTGTAGCCGAGCAGCAGGTCGAAGCTCGCCGCCAGCACGATGAAGACGCAGATCTTGGCCGCGACGTTCAGCGACTTGGCGCCGGGGAACAGGAACGGCGCCACCGCCAGCCCGATCACCACCGCCAGCAGCAGCGCCGCCAGCAGGCGGCTGCGCGGCAGGTCGTCGCTCAGCAGCGCGCGCAGGACGCTCATCGCTTGGCCACCGCGTAGAGGCCCTGCGGCCGCCACAGCAGGATCAGCGCCATCAGGAGGATGTTGGAGCCCAGCGCCACCTTGGGCGCCAGGAAGCCGATGTAGTTGGCGGTCAGCCCGACCAGCAGGGCGCCGACGAAGCAGCCGCCGACCGAGCCCAGGCCGCCGATGATAACCACGATGAACACCAGCACGGCGACCTGGGCGCCGATCGCCGCCGTCACCGTCTCCTGGTAGAGGCCCCACAGCGCGCCGCCCAGCCCGGCCAGGGCCGAGCCGGCGACGAACACGCCGACGAACAGGCGACGGATTCGGTAGCCCAGCGCCTCGACCATCTCGCCGTTCTCGACCCCGGCGCGGATCAGCAGGCCGAGCTTCGTGCGGTTCAGGGTCAGCGCCAGGCCGGCGAACACCGCCAGCCCGACCGCCACGGCGAGCAGCCGGTACTTCTCGATCGCCACGTCGCCCAGCAGGATGGCGCCGCGCAGCGCCGTCGGCCGCGTGAGCGTGATCTGGTCCGGGCCCCAGATCACCTTGAGCAGCTGCTCGGCGACGATCAGGCCGCCGGTCGTGACCAGGATCTGGCGCAGGTGCTGGCCGTAGACCGGCCGCACGATCACCCGCTCGAAGCCCCAGCCGAGGCCGCCGCTGACCGCCATCGCCGCCAGCACGGCGGGCACCACGGCGGCGAGGTTGAGCGCCAGCGACTCGGACGACATCCACGGCGCCAGGGCCAGCATGACGCTGGCCGCGACGAAGGCGCCGACGGCGATGAAGGCGCCGTGCCCGAAGTTCAGCACGTCCATCAGGCCGAAGGTGAGCGTCAGGCCGGAGGCCATGACGAAGATCATCAGCCCCATCGCCAGGCCGGCGACCGACAGGGTCACCCAGCTGGCCAGCGAGCCGATCAGCGGCAGCGCCGCCAGCACCAGCGCCGGCACCAGCAGCCAGGGTATGTAGTCCTTCTTCATCGGGCCCGCTTCACTGATGCTCTCCCATGCCCAGCCCCAGGAGATGTTGCTGCAAGCCGGTGTCGGCGGCGAAGCCGGCCATGCCGCCGGTATGCGCCACCCGTCCGTCGTCCATGACCGCCACATGGTCGCCGAGCCGGCGCGCGAAGGCGAAATTCTGCTCGACCACCAGCAGGGTCGTGTCGCCGTCCTTCAGCTCGGCGAAGGCCTCGATCATGTTGGCGATGATGGCCGGTGCCAGGCCCTTGGTCGGCTCGTCGATCAGCAGCAGCCGGCGCGGCTCGACGATCGCCCGCGCCACCGCCAGCATCTGCTTCTGGCCGCCCGACAGATGGCCGGCCGGCAGGGTCCAGAAGCGCTTCAGCGCCTCGAAGCGGGCGAAGATCCAGTCGAGCCGCTGCGGATCGGGCGGGCCTGCGCGCGCCGCCAGGACCAGGTTCTCCTGCACCGTGAGGTCGGCGAAGATCGCCATGCTCTCGGGCACGTAGGCGATGCCCAGTCGGGCGATGTCGGGGGTCGCCATCTTCGCGATGTCGCGGCCGGCGAAGCGGATCTCGCCGGCGCTGGCCCGCCACAGGCCCATGATGGTGCGCAGGGTCGTCGTCTTGCCGGCGCCGTTGCGGCCCAGCAGCATGGTGAGCCCGCCCTCCGGCACCTCGAACTCGACGCCGTGCAGGATGTGGTAGCGGCCGATCCGGGTCTCGACGCCGCGCAGGCTGAGCAGCGCCTCGCTCATCGGGCTTCAGGCATCGGCCGTGCCCAGATAGGCCTCGCGCACGATGTCGGAGGCGATCACCTCGGCCGGCGCGCCGTCGGCGACCAGCTTGCCCTGGTGCAGCACGACGATGCGGTCGGACAGCGAGCGCACCACGTCCATCTTGTGTTCCACCAGCAGGATGGTCTTGTCGCCGCGCCGCTTGATGGCGGCAATGATGTCGAGGATCGTCGGCACCTCGTCGATGCTCATGCCGGCGGTCGGCTCGTCGAACATGAAGACGTCGGGCTCGAGCGCCAGCAGGATCGCCACCTCGAGCTTGCGCTGGTCGCCGTGCGGCAGGGTCGCCGCCACGGCGTCGGCGCGGTCGGCCAGCGACACCGCGGCGAGATGCTCGCGCGCCCGCTCGAGCAGTTCGCGGTGGGAAAGGGTGCGCGACAGCAGGTCGAAGCCCTTGCCGCTCCTGACCTGCACCGCCAGCCGCACGTTCTCGAGCGCGCTGAGGTTGGGAAACAGGTTGGTGAGCTGGAAGGCGCGGCCCAGCCCGGCCCGGCTGCGCCGCGGCGCCGGCCAGCCGGTGATGTCGACACCGTTCAGGTGCACCGAGCCGGCGCTGGCCGGCAGCTGGCCCGAGATCAGGTTGAAGTAGGTCGTCTTGCCGGCGCCGTTCGGCCCGACGATGGCGGTGAGCGTGCCGGGCCGGAAGGCGCACGACACGCCGTCGACCGCGGCATGGCCGCCGAAGCGAATCGTGAGGTCGCGCGTCTCGAGCATCAGATCGAACCGGACCGCGCGCGTCCACGCGCGCCCTCATGAGCGCGCCGGGAGGCGCGCGGTCCGCCGAGACACCTCACCGCTTGTTCTTCACCGGCAGCTTCAGCTCGTCGGCCGGGATCTCGCGCACCAGCTCGAGCAGGTCGAAACTGTCCGGCGGGTCCTTCTTCATGCGCCAGTGGTACATGACCTGCAGCGCCTGGTGATCCTCCTTGCGGAAGGTCATCGTGCCCTTGGGCGTCTCGAAGCTCATGCCCTCCATGGCCGAGACCAACTTCTCCGGATCGGTGCCGCCGGCCTTCTTGATTCCCTCGACGACGGCCAGCGCCGCCGCCATGCCGCCGGCCACGAAGAAGTCGGGCGGCGCGCCGTTGTTCTTCTTCTTGTACTCGGCGACCAGCCAGTCGTTCACCGGGTTCTTGGGAAAGCCCCAGTAGTAGTAGATCGCGCCTTCCAGGCCGGGGAACTGCTTCCAGCCGGCCATCACCGGCAGGATGTTGCCGCCCGGCGCGATCTCGATGCCGAAGCGCTCGGGCTTGAGGTCCATCAGCTTGGTCAGCGGATGGGCGCCGGCCCACACCACGACCACGATCTTGCGGCACGGCTTGTCCTTCAGCGCGTCGAAGATGCGCTGGGCCGGCGCCGTGAAGTCGGTGGTCTGCTGCGGCGCGTACTCCTCGTGCACGATCTTGGCCTTCGAGCCGACCGCCGCCAGCGCCTCCTTCATCGAGGCGACGCCGTCGCGGCCGAAGGCATAGTCCTGCGCCAGGGTAGCGAGGCAGATGTTCTCGTCCTTGAGCGTCGCCGCCGCAGCCAGCGCGTCCTGGGTCGAGTTGCGCGCCGTGCGGAAGATGTAGCGGTTCCACTTGTCGCCGGTGATCTGGTCGGCCACCGCCGGCTCGACGATCAGCGGCTTCTTGTACTCCTCGGCGACCGGCAGCATGGCGAGCGCGGCGGCCGACGAACTGGTGCCGACGGCGATGTCGACCTTGTCGTCGGCATAGGCCTGCTCGAGCGCCGCCTTGGCGAGGTCGGGCTTCAGCTGGTCGTCCTTGAGGATGACCTGGATCTTGCGGCCGCCGATCTCCATCGTGCCCTTGGTCGCGAACTCCAGGCCGAGCATGAAGCCGGCCTCGGTCTGCCGGGCATAGGCCTCGAGCGGCCCGGTCTTGCCGTAGATCAGGGCGATCTTGATGGGCGGCTGCTGCGCGGACACGGGCGCGGCCCAGGGCGCGGCCAGCAGCAGGCCGGCGGCGGCGACCAACGATCGACGGAACATGGAAGGTCCTCCTTGATGACCCTCGTTCTAGTCGAGGCCGGTCTGCGAAACCAAGGTCCAATGGTCGCGCCGGGCACGGCGCATTAGGGTGGGCCGCAATCGCCGCCGCAAAAGCCGAGGACACCGCATGGACTATCGCCCGCTGGGAAACACCGGCCTCCAGGTCAGCGTCGCCGGGCTGGGCTGCGGCGGCAACAGCCGGCTCGGCCTGGGACGCGGCGCCTCGCGCGAGTCCTGCATCGCGGTGGTGCGAACGGCGATCGATCTCGGCGTCAATTTCCTCGACACCGCCGAGGCCTACGGCACAGAGGAAATCGTCGGCGCCGCCGTGAAGGGCTACGACCGCGACAAGCTGGTGATCTCGAGCAAGGCGCTGTTCCGGCCAGGCCAGGACAACGCCGCCACCGTGGCGCAGAAGGTCGAGGCGGCGCTCCGCCGCCTGGATCTCGACCACCTCGACGTCTTCCACTTCCACGCCGTCGCGCCGGCCGCCTACGCGCAGCATCGCGACGTGCTGGCCCCGGCGCTGGTCCGCCTCAAGGAGCAGGGCAAGGTGCGCCATGTCGGCATCACCGAGACCAGCCCGCAGGATCCCGAGCAGAAGATGCTGGCCCAGGCGATCCAGGAACCGCCGTGGGAAGTCGTCATGCTGGCCTACAGCCTGATGAACCAGGGCGCCCGCCGCGCCATCTTCCCGCTGGCGCGCCAACGCGGCATCGGCACCCTGCTGATGTTCGTGGTGCGCAACATCTTCAGCAACGCCGACTACCGGCGCCGCATCGTCGCCGCGCTGGTCGAGAAGGGCGAGCTGCCCGCCTCGTCCCTCGCGGACGAGGACCCGCTCGGCTTCCTGCTGGCCGAGGGCGGCGCCGCCAGCATCACCGACGCCGCCTACCGCTTCGTGCGCCACGAGCCGGGGGTCGACGTCGTGCTGTTCGGCACCGGCGACCGCGCGCATGTCGCGGCCAACGTCGAGTCGATCCTGCGCCCGCCGCTGGCGCCGCCGATCGTCGAACGCCTGCACGCCGCGTTCGGCCATCTCAAGGGTGTCGGCCTCGACCGCCCCGGCCCCGTCTGAACTTGAGTTCCCGAGGGGAATGAACTCCTCCCTGCGCGCAGCGCGGGGAGGTGGGCCGAAGGCCCGGAGGGGTCATGGAGTCTTCCGACGTTTGACCCGCCTCGCCCGCCTGGCCTAACGTGCCGGCAGGACGGAGCACGATGGCGGTCCGACACGTGACCCCACGCCGTCCCGGGAAGGGAACGCCACGATGGGATCGCGCTGCCGCTGCGCCGGTCGGGTCCGGCGCTGAATGACCGTCCAGGCCGGCGCGTCCTCCGCTCCGCTGCTGCGCCGTGCCGATGCCGTGCTGTCGCGCGCCGAGGACGGGCTCAACCTGCTGGCAGCGCTCGCCATCTTCTTCCTGATGTTCGTCGGCGTGGCGCAGATCGTCGGCCGCACCGTCTTCGACTTCGCGATCTACGGCTACATCGACTGGATCGAGCAGGCCTCGTCGGTCTTCGCCTTCCTCGGCATCGCCTACGCCCAGCGGCTGGGCAGCCACATCGGCATGGACCTCGGCCTGGGCTGGCGGCCGCAGATCCGCTGGCGGGTCGAGCTGTTCGCCACCGCCGCCGCCTTCGTGATCATCGGCGTGCTGATCTGGGCGACCTTCACCAACTTCCTGCGCGCCTGGTCGATCGGCGATTCGACCATGGACATCCGCCTGCCGACCTGGCCGGCCAAGCTGATGGTGCCGCTGGCGCTCACCGTGCTGTGGCTGCGCCTCGCCCTGCAGCTCTGCGGCTACAAGCGCATGGTCGACCATCCCGAGGCCGAGCCGGTCGCCGTGCCGCGCCTCGTGACGATCGAGAGCCAGGTCAAGGACGAGATCGCCGAAGCGCTCGGGCGCGAGGACGCCGGCCTGCCGCCCGCGGACAAGGAGAAGCCGTGATGGAACTCGGTCCGCTCGCCATCGGCAGTGTCGGCGTCGCTGCCCTGCTCGCTCTGTGCTTCGCCGGCGTGCGCTTCGCCTTCGCCGGCGCCCTGGTCGGCACCGCCGGCCTGGTCTGGCTGATCGGCTGGGACGCCGGCATCCGCACCGCCGGCATCGCGCCCTACTCGGCCGGCGCCAACTACACCCTGTCCGTGCTGCCGATGTTCATCCTGATCGGCTACCTCGCCTACTATGCCGGCATCACCCAGAGCGCCTTCGAGGCGGCGCGGCGCTGGTTCGGCTGGCTGCCCGGCGGCCTGGCCACCGGCACCGTGTTCGCCGTCGCCGGCTTCTCGGCGGTGTCGGGTGCCAGCAGCGCCGCCGCCGCGGTGTTCGCCAAGGTCGCCATCCCCGAGATGCTGCGGGCGCGCTACGACAAGCGCCTGGCGGCCGGCGTCTGCGCCGCCGGCGCCACCCTCGATTCGCTGATCCCGCCCAGCACGCTCCTGGTCGTCTACGGGATCATCACCGAGCAGTCGATCGGCAAGCTGCTGATCGCCGGCTTCGTGCCCGGCCTTGTGTCGGCCCTGGTCTATGCCCTGATCATCACCTGGCGCTGCTGGCGCCAGCCCGAGCTCGGCCCGCGCATCACCGGCTACACCTGGCCGCAGCGCTTCCAGTCGCTGCCGGCGACCTCGCCGATCTTCCTGGTCATCCTGATCATCTTCTTCAGCATGTACTTCGGCTGGGCAACGCCGACCGAGGCCGGCGCGCTGGGCGCCTTCGCGGTGTTCGGCTTCGCGCTCAAGAACGGCATCAAGGGGCGCGAGCTGTACCAGTGCCTGCTCGATTCCGCGAAGCTCACGGTGATGATCTTCACGGTCATCTGGGGCGTGCTGATCTTCGTGCGCTTCCTCGGCTACTCGGGCATGCCGGAGGAGCTGTCGCGCTGGGTCACCCATCTCGCCCTGCCGCCCCTGCTGGTGCTGCTGGCGATCTACCTTCTGTACTTCGTGCTCGGCACGGTGCTCGAGGGAATCGGCATGTTCCTGCTCACCCTGCCGGTCGTCTTCCCGGTGATCACCGCGCTGGGCTACGACCCGATCTGGTTCGGCATCGTGCTGGTCAAGCTGTCGGGCATCGCCTCGCTGTCGCCGCCGGTCGGTCTGGTCGTGTTCGTCGTCAACGGCGTGCGGCCCGACATCCCGGTGCGCGACATCTTCAAGGGAATCTGGCCGTTCATCTTCGCCGACATCGTCACCTTGGGGGTGCTGACCGCCTTCCCCGAGATCGTCACGTTCATCGTGGAGTCGTCGGACTGAACCCTGGGAGGACAAGACTCATGAAGAAGCGTGCGCTGCTCTCCGCTCTCTCCGCCTTGGGCCTCTCCGCCTTGGGCCTCGCCGCCGCCGCCCCGGCGCAGGCCGCCGACAAGGTGACCTGGAACTGGACGATCTACGGCCCGCCGCGCGCCGTCAGCGTCTGCCTCGAGCACCTCGCCAAGGTCGCGCGCGAGAAGAGCGGCGGCAACTTCGTGATCAACCTCAAGTACAACGAGCAGCTCGGCGAGGCCAAGGACATGCTCGACGGGCTGAAGGTCGAGGCCTTCCAGGGCGCCATGGTGGCTTTCTCCTACGCCCCGGCCAAGACGCCGCTGCAGGGCGTGCTCGACATGCCGTTCCTGCCGATCCCCGACCTCGTGGCGCAGGAGCGCGTCCAGGACGGCTACCAGGCCTGGCAGCCGGTCGCCGACGAGCTGGCGCGCTGGAACGGCTGGCATTTCATGACCGTGATGCTGCCGCAGTACGAGTTCATGGGCACCGGCAAGCCGCCGCGCAATCTCGAGGACTGGAAGGGCATGCGGGTGCGCGCCCTGGGCGGCCTGGGCGACGCCATGAAGCTGCTCGGCGCCGTGCCGACCTCGGTCTCGGCGCCCGAGGTCTACACCGCGCTCGAGCGCGGCACCTTCCAGGCGGCGTCCTTTCCCTTCACCTACAGCTTCATCGCCTACAAGCTGCACGAGGTCTCGAAGTGGTACACGCTCGGCATGCAGCTCGGCGTCGTGCACAATTCGCTGGTGCTGAGCCAGACCGCCTGGAAGGCGCTGCCCGAGGAGTATCGGAAGATCCTCGAGGAGGCCCGGCCGGAGGCCTATCGCCTGCAGCGCCTGGCCTACGAGGAGGCCGACAAGAAGTCCTTCCCGCTGTTCGACAAGCGCAAGCTCGAGGTCGTCAAGGTGACGCCGGAGATGCGCGAGAAGCTGATCGCCACCGCCGGCCGGCCGGTCTGGGACCAGTGGGTCGCCGAGGCCGAGAAGAAAGGCCTGCCGGGGCGGGAAGCGCTCGACAAGGTGCTGGCGCTGGCCAAGGCGGCGACCAACTGAACGACGGGCCGGAGAGTCGGGACTTCGCCGGGATCAGTCGACCACCGCCGCCTGCACCATCGAGCCGAACTGCCGGTTCAGGAATCGGGTGTCGCCTTCGCTGGCCTGAACCATGTAGATCGCGAACAGCTGCTCGCGCGGATCGACCCAGAAGGTGGTGCCGGCCGCGCCGGACCAGCCATATTCGCCGACCGAACCGGCCAGCGCCGCCTCGCCCGGCTTGGTGCGCACTTCGAAGCCGAGCCCGAAGCCCAGCCCGTCGGGCCGGCCGGGTCGGCTGCCGACATGGTCCGAGGCCATGAACTCCAGCGTCCGGCGCCCGATCACCCGCCGGCCCTGCCAGCTGCCGCCCTGGGCCAGCGCCAGCACGAAGCGCAAATAATCGTCGGTGGTGCCGATCAGGCCGCCGCCGCCATTCTCGTAGCGCGCGCCGTCGTCGACCCGGAAGCGCGGCGTCATCGGCGGTCCGCCGGGCTTCTGGCCGGGCTGGGCAACGCGGCCGAGCTTGTCGGCCGGGACCTGGAAGCCGGTGTCGATCATGCCGAGCGGCTGCAGCACGCGTTCGCCGAGCGCGACGCCGAATTTCTTGCCGGTGACCACCTCGATCAGCCGCCCCAGCACGTCGACCGAGACGCTGTATTCCCAGCGCTCGCCGGGCGAGAACATCAGCGGCAGGCCGGAAAGGCGGCGCACCATCTCGTCCAGCGCCACCGTGCGATCGCCGATGCCCGCCTCGACGTAGGCCTGCTGCACCAGCGACGTCCCGCGGCTGCCGTAGGTCAGCCCCGACGTGTGGCGCAGCAGGTCCTGCACCGTCATCGCGCGGTCGGGGTCCGCCAGGTGCAGGACCCGCTTGCCGTCGACCACGACCTCGCGGCCGACCTTCATGCGGCCGATCTCCGGCAGGTATTTCGCCACCGGATCGCCGATCTGCAGGCGCCCCTCCTCGACCAGCTGCATCACCACGATGCTGGTGAGAGGCTTGGTCATCGAGTACAGGCGGAAGATCGAATCCCAGGCCATCGGCGCCGGCGAGTCCGGCCCCTGGCGACCCTGGACCGACGCCCAGGCGACCTTGCCGCGGCGACCGACCAGCATGACGGCGCCGGGGATCAGCCCCTCGTCGATGTTCTTCTGCGTCGCGGCCACCAGCCGCTGCAACCGCTCGAGCGACAGGCCGACGTCCTCGGGCCGCGCGGTGATTGGCGGCGCTGCGGTCTCGGCGCGTGCCGCACGCGACAGCGCCAGGCAGAGCGCCGCCATGCCCAACGTCCGGCGTCGACCGATGACCGCCATGCGAGGTTCCTCCCTGGTCGCCGGCGATCATGGCGGATTGCACAAGCCTGCGGAAGATCGGGCCGCTCGACATTCCCTGTAGCGCTCGCGAAGGCGCAATGTTTAGACTTCGCCGCGAAGAGAGTGAGAGTTCGCGTTCCATGTCGAATGAGTCGCCGTTCCGGCGCATCGCGCCGGTTCTGGCAAGCGTCGTCGGATTGGCCTTCATCGCCGCCGCGCCCGGCGTGGCGCAGACCGCGAGCCCCGCCTGGGCATCCTGCCTGCGCACCCCGGCCCGCGCCGCCGACCTCGTCGCCGACTGCACCGTGGTGATCGAGTCGGCGACCGCCACGCCGGCCCAGCGCGCCGCGGCGCTCAACAACCGCGGCGCCGAGCTCGGCTTTCGCGGCACCGACTCCGGCAAGGCACGCGCCGATCTCGACCGCGCGATCGCCCTGCAGCCCGAGCTCGCCCGCCTGTACGTCACGCGCGGCAGCCTGCGCGCCGCCGCCGGCGACAATGCCGGCGCCATCGCCGACCTCGCGGTCGCGCTTCGCCTCGACCCGCAGTTCGCGGTGGCGTGGGGCAACCGCGGCGCGGCGCTGCTGGCCGAGAAGCGGCTCGACGAGGCGCTGCGCGATCTCGACGAGGCAATCCGCCTGGCGCCGGCCTACGCCCATCCCCTCTACAACCCGTACGAGACGCGGGCCGCCGTCAAGGAGGCGCGCGGCGATGCCGCCGGCGCCGCGGCCGACCGCGCGGCCGCCGCCCGGGCGATGGCCGCGAGCACGCCGGCCAGCGCCTTGAGCCCCGCGGTCAGCGGCAAGCACGCCTGGGAGCCTTGGCTGACGCCGTGAGCCCGCGGCGCGGCTCGACGCGACGACATCTTCGAACATCAGGGAGAGACTTTTGACACGATCGGGACTGCGCCTTGCCGCCCTCGCCGCCGGCATGCTCGGCCTCTGTCTCGCCGCCGCCGGCGCCGAGGCCCAGAGCCAGAAGCGCACCACCCAGACCAACGACGGCGCGCTGATGTTCAGCAACACCGCCTGCAACGGCATGACGCGCTTCGTCGTCCTGCGCGTCGGCCGCAACGACGCCGAGCGCGACATGATGCTGATGCTGACGGCCGGGCAGAGCGTCAAGGTCGCGGTGCCGAAGGGCTCGACCTGGCGCGGCAGTTGCGGCCAGCCGCCGCGCAACGAGGACCAGTTCGCCTGGATCCCCCTGGAAGAGGTCTTCTGAGCATGCGGATCCCGGTTCGCCCCCTGGCCCGTGTCGCCGCCCTGCTCGGCCTGGCCGGCGCGGCCCTGCTGCTCGAGCCGCCGCCGCTGGCGGCCCAGGGCACGCCGCGGCCCACCACCCAGACCAACGACGGAATGGCGACCTTCCACAACACCAACTGCGGCGGCCAGACCCGCTTCATCCTCCTGCGCATCGGCCGCAACGACCAGGACCGCGAGATGCTGCTGGTCCTGTCGGCCAACCAGCAGGCCAAGG
Organism: Reyranellaceae bacterium; assembly: GCA_046349275.1. Lineage (GTDB taxonomy): Bacteria > Pseudomonadota > Alphaproteobacteria > Reyranellales > Reyranellaceae > Reyranella. Next base: position 80,693 of record JAXMCN010000007.1, read on the forward strand.
TCGGCGTGCCGAAGAGCTCGACCTGGCTCGCCAACTGCGGCCAGCCGCCGGCCGACAACGGCAAGTTCGGCTGGATCGCCCTCGACGAGATTTGAGCAGGTACGTCCTGCCCCCGACACGCGGATCCGCTTTTTTCCTGCATAGGGGCCGAGTACGTGCGCGGCCTCGCGCCCGATCGCTACGGCGCGCCCCGCTCGGTCCTCAAGCGCCGGTCGCTCGACAACGACCACACCACGACCTTCGTCGTCGGGGCGGCGGAGAAGCGACGTGCCGGCCGATCTCTCGCCGCCGGCCGATAGCTGAACGCGCTGACTCAAGGCTGGCCCTGGAACCGCTGCGACAACCAGATCTGGCGCACCGAAGCCGTCGCCTGACCGGCGGGCACCCGGCTACTTGCCGAGCGGGATCCCGACGCCGCCCATGAAGGCGGCGTTGACCGTCGGGCTGACGGTGCCCCAGTAGGTCTGGCCGCCGAACTGGCCGGACTGCGCCATCACGACGCCGCCCGGACGGAACTGGAACTCGGCGCCGGCCCGGAGGATCATCGGGAACGGCGCGATGCCCGGCGACAGCGGCACGCGGAAGCCGCCGCCCACGGTCGGATCGACGGTGAACCGTTGTGCCTGGCTGAAGAAGCCGGGACCGCTGCCTTCGACGCCCTGAAGATTCTGCGTCCAACTGTCCAGGGTGATGCCGCCATAGAGGTCGAACCAGACCGGCGCGCCCGGGGTCACCTCGCTCAACGCGAAGCTGACGCCGGCGAGGATCGGCACCTGCACGGCGTTGCCCACCGTCTGCCAGCCCCATGCCTGCGGCCCCGGCCCCGCCCGGCTGACGGACTGCAGGAAGGTCCGGATGCCGAAGCCGAACTGCACGCCGGTCTCGAAGAACAGGCTGGGCGCGTCCGTGCGGCGCGCCAGCGGCACCTCGGCACGGACGCGGGCACCGGCCATGCCGGCCGCCGACACGCCGCCGCCACCGGCATTGGCGACACCGCCGCCCGACACGTTCACGCTGGTCAGCGACCCCGACGTGCCGAGCGGTACCAGGGCGCCGCCCATGGCGTAGACCTGCACCGGCCCGAAAGCGCCGTAGTCCTTGAGCGCCAGCCCGGACGTCGCCGGCGGCGTCGCCGCCGCGGTCGCGGCGGGCGGGCAACTGGCCGCGAGGCGCGGCGCCTTCTGCAGCGCCGGATCGACCATCTCGGCGTCCTTGCGCTGCTGCAAGGGCTCGTACTGGTTGGCGGCGCGCTGCTGAGAGTCGGTCTGCAGATTGGCCTTGAGGGTCGCCGCGCTGGCCAGCGCCTGGTCGTAGGCGGCACGATCGCAGCGCGCCGCGGCGTCGCTCATCGACCGGGCGATGCGACCGACCGCGGCGGCGTCGGACGCATAGAAGAAGGCGACACCGGTTTCCGTCGAGACGTGCTGCGGCACGCCGACCCACAGGGGACCGTTCCACTGCGCCGCCGCCGGCGCCGCGGCGAGCAGGCCGGCGCCGCCCACGGCGGCCAACATCCTCCACGAGTGCGTCACCCCGGAACAAATGGGAGCGACGGCCCGCGGCGGCAACGCCGCCCCTCAGTACTGCGTGGTCGCCCCGCCGCTGGTCGCTCCGCGCGCGCTGTCCTGCTTGATGCGCTGCATCAGCATGCTCGACGAGCTGGTCGAGCCGTTCCAGGTGCCGTTGACGTTCGGCCGCTCGCCCATGTAGCGCTCCGGCGCCGCCCCGGTGGCGCCGCCGTTGCCGGCTCCATTGCCGATGCCGTTGTTGGCGCACCCGGCGACGCCGCAGGCGAGCAGCAGGACTGCCGCAGCTCTCATGACCACCTCCACGCACTGTCCGGAGGCCAACGGAGAGCCCAGGCCGCCGTTGCTTGCGTCACGCCGCCAGGGCTGGCGGGGACGGCCTCCCGAGCTGGTGCAGGACGAGGTCGCCCAGCAGCTCGGCCATGCGCGGCCGCGACACGGTGCGCGACAGAAGCTGCCAGCTCTCGATCGAGGAAAACCAGGCGAAGGCTTCGAGGAACTGCCGGCGATGCTTGCGGTCGAGGGAGTCGAGCTCGGGAGCCAGCAGCAGGCAGGCCTCGCCTTCGAGCCGCCGGTGCCGCCGCTCCAGGGCGGCGTCGAGCGCCGGAATGCTCTCGACGTCGGCGACCCGCAGGCCGGCCAGGGGCGCCCACAGCTCGCCGCTCGCCAGGCAGGCGTCGACCAGCGCCGCGATCCGCACCTTCAGCGCACGGTCCGCGGCGACGGCCGGGACCTGCAGCGGCGTCGCCTCGACATGCTCGATCGTCGCCGTCGCGAGGTCGAGCATGGTCTTGAAGTGGAAGAACACGGTGCGGATGCTGCAGCCGGCGAGCTCCGCGATCTCGGCGATCTTCGCCTGGTGACGACCGCTGCGGATGAGCCGCAGGTAAGCTTCGATCACCGCCTCGCGCGTGCGGGCAGACCGGACGAAGCGGCCGTCGGGGCGCAGCAGCGGCGGCGGGGCGTTGCGCGTCCCCGACAGGCTTGCGAGGTACGCGGCGGCGTTGGTCGAGTGATCCATGGCGCCCTTCGTTTGTCTGGTCTCTTCAATCATTGAAGAGCGACAGGGACAGCCGGACAATCGCAACCGCCGCCGGAACGGTTCTATCTCGCGGTTCGGTCGGGGAAGTCGGCTTGCATCGCGACTCGCTCGCGACGCTCGGGCCTCGCCGTCAGGCCTCGCTGATCGCCCGGTAGTCGGCGATGAACGACCGGATGGCGGCGCCGATCGCTCGGATCGGGCGCGCGCCGCACCAGCCCCGCCGCCTCGAGCTCGCGAACGCGGCGCAGCGCCGAGGTCGGCGGCAGGCCGGACGCTCCGGCCAGGCTGGTCACCGAAACGGTGCGGCCGGCCCGCGCCTCGTCGTAGAGATCCAGCAGCATCTCCCAGCACGGCTCGGCCGACAGGCCGGCCGGCAGATGCCGCGCGCGCAGCACCCTTTCGCGCCGCAGGGTGGCCAGCACGCTCTTGGCCGTCGCGTCGGCGACGCCTGGATCGATGTCACGCACCTCCGACGCGGGCGGCGCGGACGCCGCCGCAGGTTTGGACGGCGGGGTCGGATGCGGCGTGATTGCCTCGCGCACCAGAGCCAGCAGGCGGAAGATGTCGATTGGCTTGGAGAGAAGGTCGCGCGCCCCGAGTCGCAGGGCGGCGACGGCATCGTCGAAGCCGGCATGACCGCTGACGAAGATGATCTCGGGTCGCGGCCGGTCCTCGTCGCGGAACAGCTGCTCGATGAAGGCAAGCCCGGTCATCGATGGCATGCGGATGTCGCTGACGATGACCTTGGGCCAACGGCCGGTGCGCATCAGCTCGAGCGCCAGTGGCCCGCTGGCCGCGCCGTCGACCGACAGTCCCGTCCGTCGCAGGGCCGACAGCAGCACCTCGAGGGTCGCGGCGTCGTCCTCCACGACCAGGACATCGAACGATGCGCCGGAAGGCGGTGCCGGCGACTGTGCGCCGAGCGGATGGCGGGGGGACTCGCTCATTGTGGTGACATTAGCGCCACCGTCCGGACCGTCCAGAGACCCGAGCGCCGAACCGTGCCGCAAAGCGGCGAGATGCGATCATCTTTTCGTGCAAGATAAAATTGCATTACCGCTATCCATTGCGCCCCTTTCCGCGGCGGGCGGAACCGCACCAAGTTGGCGCCAGTTCTCCTTTCTTCGCCGGAGGGCGTGTGCCATCTGCCAAAGTGACGCGGCTGGCCACTGCGCTTCTTGGAGGGGAGGCCCGGATGACCTTGTGGACCCTTGGAGGGCTCGGGCCCTTGAACGCCTCGCCCCAGCGCCGCCTCCTGGTGGCTTTGGCGTGCGTGGCGGTCGGCATCGTGGTCCAGCTCGGATTGCATCCCGACGCCGACAACGATCTGCTTTTCGGACTGTTCTACCCGTCCGTTATCGTGGCGGCGATACTCGGCGGCCTCGCCTCCGGTCTCGCGGCCACGACCCTGTCGCTGGCCTTCGTGCTCGGTTTTCACGTCCTCGGCCAGCGCGCCTGGCCGCTCGATCCGGTCGACCTGCTGATGTCGGTCGGGTTCACGCTGGGCGGTCTCGTGCTGGTCGGCATCATCGTCACGCTCAGCGTTGCCCATGGCCGCCTTCGCCGTCGCCGGGCGGCCGTCGCCGCCGAGGCGGCGACCTTGGCCCGCCGGCATTCCATCGCCACGGCGGAGCTTGCGCATCGCGACCGCCTGGTCACGCTCCTGGCCGAACCGGCCGGCGGCGCCGGCACCCTGCCGACACGCGCGCTTTCCGACGTCATCGAAGGCTCCCTGGCCAGGCAGCGAGCCCGGATCGATGTTCGAGCCGCCGGCATCGGCCTGATGCCAGAAGCCGTGGGCCGGTTGCAGCGCCTGCTCGCCGAACTCCTGTCCGAGTCGAGCCGGGTGGGCGCCTTGTCCGATCCCGCCGGACGCGTCACGGTCGTCGGCTAGGAGTCGCGACTCGACGGTCGTGCCGTCTATTCGCTCCTCTGGGTCGAGCATGGCGGAAAAGCCGAGGCCCGGGCCGTGCGAGCCGGCCTCGGCCCGTTCGTGGTGCCGACGGAAGCCGGCGGCTCGCCCGCGCAGCTCTCGGTCGAGCCGATCCTGGAGGGCGCCCGCTACCTTTATGCAGAGGCCGCCGTCCGGCTAGCCGGCGCCCCGGTCTTGCAGGGTGGCATCGCCGCCTCCTGACGGCGTCGCGGCGCGAACCGCCTTGGTCCCCGCGCCAGGAATCTCGACCCGGAACACGGCGCCCGCGGCAGACGGCTCGAGGCGCAGGTCGCCGCCCATTTCCTTCATGATTCCGTAGGAGATCGCGAGGCCGAGCCCGGCCCCCTGCCCGACCGGCTTGGTGCTGAAGAACGGCTCGAAGATGCGCCCCGCGAGAGCCGCCGGGACGCCAGGACCGGAATCGCAGATCCTGACCACGACCGTGCCCGCCGCCTCGTCCCGGCCGGCCACGAGGCGCACCCGCCGCGGCCAACCGCCGGGCGACAGCAGGGCGTCGTGGGCGTTGATCAAGAGGTTGACCAGCACCTGCGCCACCATGGTCTCGAAGCCGTGCGCCGGCAGCGGCCCGTCGGCGATCTCCAGGCTGAGCTCGATGCCGCCGCGGCGCAGCTGCTCGGCGACCAGGTCGACGGCGAGCCGGATCGCGTCGCGCCCGTCGAAAGGCTGCGCCACCAGGCTCTGGGTACGCCCGAAGATGCGCATGTTGCGGACGATCTGCGCGGCGCGCTCGGCCTGCGTCTCGATCCGCGCGACGCTCCCCTCCAGCGACTCGGCCAGGGCTCCCAGGGCGTTTGCGTCGCCTGCTCGCTGGTCGCGGATCTCGGCGCGGGCGAGCTGGGCGACCATGGCGATGACGTTCAGCGGCTGGTTGATCTCATGCGCGATGCCGGTCGCCATCTCGCCGAGGCTGGCGAGCTTGGAGGCTTGCGCCAGCTGAAGCTGCGCCTCCTTGCGGGCCGTGATGTCGATCAGCAGACCGACGGCGATCAGCCGGCCGTCGGGCTCGGGCACGTCGTGCGTCGCCAGGGTGTCGTAGACCCAAAGATACTCGCCGCTCTTGCGCGCCAGGCGATACTCGGTGGTGATCACCTGGCCGGGCAGGATGTTGCGATAGTGCGCCAGGACCTCCGCGGCCTCGTCGGGATGGATCACCCGGCTCCACCAGCCGGGCCGCTCCACTTCCTCGCGCGTGTAGCCGAGCATGCGCTCCAGGGACTCGCTGATCGATTCGAACGCCGAGTGCAGGCCGTGCTCGACGAAGACGGAGTATACGCCGATCGGCGCGTGGCTGCTCAGGAGGCGCAGCCGGTCGGCCAGCGCCTGGGCCTCCGAGCGCGTGCTCGTCAGCGCCTCGCCGAGGGCTCGCACCCGCCGATCGGCGCGGTCTACCTCGACGATCACCCGCGAGCCGATCGACGACTCCGGACGGTGCGCCGCGAGGATGCGTTCGGCCCCGCTGCCCAGCGCTTCGAAGATCGACTCCAGGAAGCGGCTGGCCAGCCAGGCGCCGAGCAGGGCGAGGACGATGAACGAGGCCTGCGCGACCATCAGGTGGAGCTGCAGGGCGCGCACCGCGGCGATCTGCGGCCCGAGCGGCCGCAGCAGCACCAGCCCCCACCCCGTCGGCTGCAGGAAGGGTTGCAGGCCGACCAGATAGGAATTCTGCAGGTTGGTCATCAGCGATACGCCGAAGCCGCTCGGCGTCAGCAACAGCACGTCCGATCTCTTGCGTATCGACCAGGCCTTGATCGCGTCGCCCAGCAGGCGGGCCGGCACCGCCTCGAGATTGGCGCCTGCCGCCTTCTCGCCGCGCGAATCGACGAGCACCGCGGATTCCTCGGCGGCCAGACCGTCGAGCATCGGGTGGATGCTGCCGGGCGCGAAGGCGGCGCAGACGATCACCGTGCCCGACCCGGCCGCGACGCGCAGACGGATCTCGATATGGGGCGGCTCGGCCGGATTGGCGCGGTGCACCTCGCTGACGACGCCGCTCGGGTCGGCCTTGCCCACGGTCTCGGTCCAGGCCGCGAAGCAGTTGGCCGCGAACGGCGACCGGCCGTAGTGGCCGAGCGAACGGCCATTCGGATCGAACAGGGCGATCTCGTCGAAATCCTGCGCCAGCGAGCCGAGCTCGGCCGGGTCCAGCCGCACGACAGGGCGCGCCCCGGCGGCGCGCGCCAGGGCCTCGAGCGCCACGCGCCGGCTCTGCATCCACGACTGGACGTAGTATTCGGCGCGTTCGCCATCGCCGCTCAGCGCGGCCCGCTCGGCGACCAGGATCCGCTCCTCCTGGTCCTTGGCGTTCAGCCACAGGAAGGCCGGCATCGGCAGCACGACCAGCGCCGACACCAGCATGATGCCGAAGGACCGCGCCGGCATCGGCGTGAGGCGCGCGAGAACGCCACGGCGTGGCAGCAGCAGCAACGCCACGTAGGCGATCTCCGCCAGGACCACGTTGAGCACGCCGTTGAGCGCCTGCTTGGCCACCACCAGCCCCAGCGGCACGCCGTCCATGCCCATGATGACGCCATAGGTGGCGTAGAGCAGCGGCCCGCCGATCACGATCCAGAAGGCGAGGTCGGCCAGAATCGGTGAGGCCCGGCGCACCGTGACCGAGAGCAGCAACCCTTCCAGAATCCAGATTCCCCAGGCCCAGGGATGATGCCAGAGCAGCACCGTCTGCAGGCTGGCGATCGCCACCGCCGTGGTTGCCAGCGCCGGCGGCAGGATGCGCAGCGACACCAGGGCCAAAGCGTTGCCGACTAGGATGTGCACGCCCCAGCCCAGGGGAATCTCGACCTGGTTGACGAGGAAGCCGAGCAGGCCCAGCGCCACGGCGAGGAGGATCGACGACGACACCTCGAGCGCCGGCGACGGCGCGCGCGCGACGGTCGGGTTCGGCACGGTCATGCCTGTCGTCCTACCCCGCGACATGCGCCACCGATAGGCCTCGCCGCACGACCATTGGTCGCTCCTTTCGAGCCTCGATACGAAACCCACCGCCGCACTGTCTGGACGGGCGCGCCGCGCCTAGCATGAGCGGCGGCGCGGCCGCTCGCCGACCGCGACCGCGAACCAGGATCAGGAACGACAGGAGAGGAATCGGATGTCGCTCGTTTCATGGCTCGGCCGGATCCTGCTGCCGGCGATGCTCTCCCTGCCCGCCGCGGCCGCCGACTTCCCGACCAAGCCGGTCACCCTGGTCGTGCCGTTCGCCGCCGGATCGACCTCGGACACGTCGGGCCGCATCGTCGCCCAGCAGATGGCGAAGAGCTTCGGCCAGCCGGTCGTCGTCGAGAACAAGGTCGGCGCCGGCGGCACCATCGCTGCGACTTTCGCGGCGCGCAGCAAGCCGGACGGCTACACGATGTTCTGGACCTCGAGCTCGGTGCAGGTGATCGCGCCGTTCGTGATGACCGGCCTGCCCTGGGATCCGCTCAAGAGCTTCGAGCCGATCGGCCTGTCGTCACGCATCCCGCAGATCCTGGCGGTGACCCCGGCCCTGCCGGCCAAGACCTTCTCCGAGCTGGTGGCCCTCGCCAAGGCAAGGCCGGGCGGCCTCACCTATGCCACGCTCGGCCCCAACACGACGCAGAACCTGATCATGAGCGTCATCATGAAGAAGCTCGGCATCGCCATGAACCAGGTGCCCTACAGCAGCGCCGCCCAGATCTATCCCGACGTCCTGGCCGGCCGCGTCGACCTGCTGCTCGACAACATGCCGAACGTCCTGCCCTTCGCGCGGCGCGGCGAGCTGCGGGCGCTGGCGGTGACGACGCGCCAGAGGGTCGCCGTGCTGCCCGATGTGCCGACGGTCGCCGAATCGGGCCTGCCGGACTTCGAGATGGTCGCCTGGGGCGGCCTCGCCGTGCCGGCCGGCACGCCGGCCGACGTGCTGGCGGCGATCCGCGACGCCTACGCCAAGGCGCTGGCCAGCGACGAGTTCCGCTCGTGGGCGGAGAGCAACGGCGCGATCGCCGCCACCGCGCAGGAGTTTCCGAGCTTCGCCGCCTTCCTCCAGCGCGAGCTGGCGGCGTGGCAGGCGGCGGTCGAGGAGAGCGGCGTGTCGGTCGGCAAATGACCGACGGAGACGCCACGGCCGCGATGAGCGCGCCTCTCGCCGGGCTGACCGCCGTCGAGGTCGGCGGCGCCGTCGCGACGCGCTATTGCGGCCGTCTGCTCGCGGCCAACGGCGCCACGGTAATCCAGGTGCCGGGCGCGACTGACGCCGCGATCGGCTACGGCGGCGGCGCCAGCGCCGCCTATGGCGCCTGGCTCGACGCCGGCAAGCGCCGGGCCGCCGATCTGGCGGCGGCCCAGGCCGCCGCCGGCGGCGCGATCGATCTGGTGATCGCCGGCCTCGATCGCGCGACCATCGCCGACGCCGATGCCGCGATCGCCGCCGCCGGCCTCGCCGCGGCGGTGCGCGTCGGCCTGACATGGTTCGCGCCCGACGGCCCCTATGCCGAGTGGACCGGCAGCGACGCGATCCTGCAGGCGATGAGCGGCGTCGCCTGGCCGACCGGCGCGATCGACGGCCTGCCGATGCTGCCGCGTGGTCATGCCCCGCAGATCGTCGGCGGCACCACCGGCTGCATCGCCGGCCTCGCCGCCGTGCTCGGGCGCGACCGCGGCTGGGCCGGACGCCGCATCGACCTCGACCTGCTCGACGCCAATCTCTGCTTCATGGAAGGCGCCGTCGCCACCGACCTCGCCGGCGGCGCGCCGCTGGCCCGGCACGGCGTCAACCGCTTCAAGTCGATGTTCCCGGTCGGCATCTACCGCACCCGCGACGGCTGGCTCGGCGTCACCGCCAACTCGCCGGCGCAGTGGGTCGATCTGTGCGACCTGATCGGCCGCCCCGAGCTGGCCCGCGATCCGCGCTTCACGCTCACGGTCCAGCGGGTCGCCTTCGCCGACGAGCTGCACCCGCAGCTCGCCGCCGCCTTCGCGACCCGGACCAGCGACGAATGGCTGCTCGCGGGCCAGCGCCGCCGCGTGCCGCTGGCGCCGGTGCCCGACCTGCGCGCGCTGCCGGGCCTGCCGCACTGGACCGGGCGCGGCAGCTTTGCGCCGGTCCCGGACCAGCCCGCCGCCACAGGCCCGACCCTGCCCTTCCGCTACCAGCCGCTGCCCGCCGTCGCCGAGCGGCTGAGGCCCGCGCAACGCGCCACCGCCGTCGACCGTCCGCTCGCCGACCTGCGCGTGCTCGACCTGTCGATGGGCTGGTCGGGGCCGCTCGCGACCCGGCATCTCGCCGATCTCGGCGCCGACGTCATCAAGGTCGAGTCGTGCGTCCATCTCGACTGGTGGCGCGGCTTCTACACCGACCTCGCGGTCGATCCGCCGCCCTACGAGACGCGGCCCAACTTCCTCATGGTCAACCGCAACAAGCGCGGCGTGACCCTCGATCTCAAGAGCGTCGCCGGCAAGCGGCTGCTGCTCGATCTGGCGCGGCGCAGCGACGTGATGATCGAGAACTACGCGCCCGGCGCCCTCGACAAGCTCGGCCTCGGCGCGGCCACGATGATCGCGGCCAGGCCCGACCTCGTGCATCTCTCGATGGGCGCCTTCGGCGCCACCGGCCCGTGGCGCGGCTTTCGCGGCTACGGCACGACGGTGGAGCAGGCCTCGGGCCTGCCGTTCGTCAACGGCGAGCCCGACGACCCGCCGACCATGCAGCACGCCGCCTACGGCGACCCGGTGGCCGGCCTGTTCGGCGCCGTCGCCTGCCTGGTCGGCCTGTACGACCGCGCCCGTCGCCGCCGCGGCGCGCAAATCGACCTCGGCCAGGTCGAGTGCCTGTTCCAGCTCGCCGCCGACGCCGTCATCGCGCAATCGCTGCGCCCCGATCCGCTGCCGCGCCAGGGCAGCCGCCATCCGCAGGCCGTCGTGCGCTGCGCCTGCCCGACCGCCGTCGCCGGCCGCTGGATCGCCATCACGGCCGAGACCGTGGCGCAGGGCGAAGCGCTGCTGCGCACGATCGGCCGCCCCGACCTCGCGATCGACGATGGCGATCCCGCAACTTGGAAGCGCCACGAGGATCGCCTGGAGGCCGCTCTGCGCGCCTGGTGCGCCACCCGCGATCCCGACGACGCCGTTTCAGTCCTGCAGGCCGCGGGCGTCAGCGCCGGCCCGGTCCACGCGACGGCCGATCTGCTGGCCGATCCGCAACTCGCCGCCGCCGGAGTCTGGCGCCGCGCCGACCGCCGGATCAGCGGCCCGCATCTCACGCCGCTGGCGCCCTACCGGCTCGACGGCCGACGCCCGCCGCTGGTCAACCCGACGCCGACCCTCGGCGAGCACAACGGCGAGGTCCTGGGCGGACTGCTCGGGCTGTCGCCGGACGAGCTCCGAACGCTGGCCGGCGACGGCGTCATCGGCGTGCGCGCCAGGGGGCCCGGATGACGCCCGCCGAAGCCGTGCGAGCGCGGCGCGGCAGCGCCGTCAGCCGATCTGCCGACGGACGGCCGCAGCGGAATCGTATGGCCCGGAGTTGAAGCAGAGCCGCGCTTGTGGCGCATGCTCCTTGACGGCATTGACCAGGGTCTCGAACAGCTCGGTCAGCGCCGGGTTGAGGCGGACGCCCGCCCCGATCATCACCGCCTCGGGCGCATGCGCCTTCAACGCACGAACGAAAACCGCGAGCGAGTCCGGCTTCTTCTCCCATAGGCTCCACACAGCGTCGTAGCCGGCGTCGACCAGCGCCTTGCGATCCTTCTCCAGCGCCGCGGCGAGAACCTTGGCGTCGAGCCCCGGAAACGCCGCGTAGGCCGGATCGCCATAGTCGACGACGTCGGGATGCAGGCCGACCATAACCACGCGCTTGGCCATTCTCTCGTCTCCGTGAAGCTCGCTACCGGCCTTGGAGCATATCGACATGCTCCGTCAGATGCCGATGGAAATGCCCGATCGCCTGCTCGTACTGCCCGAAGGTGAAGTGGCTGTTGGCGCGCGCCGCGAGCCCTTCCTGGATCGCCCGCGCCGCCTCGCGGTCCTCGGTGAGGCCGGCATCCTGCACGAAATTGGCATCGCGCCGCGCCTGCTCGAGGTCGAGCGGCTGGCCGTTCTTGATCCGCGGCGCCAGCTGGTAGACGACCCAGTGCGTGACGGCCGGTGTCACCGGCTCGAGGATGACCAGCATGGCGTGGCTCGACAGGAAGCTGACATGGCTGTTGGGGAACAGCTGGTGCACGTCGGTCAGCCTACCCTGCACGTCCCACTGCTCGCGCGGCAGCACGCGCAGCTTCTCGAGGCGGCGGAACGGGAAGACGATGCGCGAATTGCGGCCGTGCAGCTCGACGACATTCAGGTTGTCGTAGCCGTAGGGATAGAAGGACCGGCTGTGCAGCGCCTTGATGTGGTAGCCCTCCATCGAGGTCTCGCCGATCAGCTTCCAGTTGGCCTGGTCGTCGAACTCCAGCTTGTTGAACAGCACGTAGTCGTCCGGCAGGAGATCGGGCACGTCCGAGAGCGGCCCGTCAGACAGCGGCGCGTCCTGCGTGACGAAGACGATGCCGCCCTTCTCGTGCACCGCCGCCACCGGCACCAGCCCGTGCGTCGCCTTGTCGAGCCCGGGGAAGCCCTCCTCGCCGGGGACGTGGCGCAGTCCGCCGTCCAGCCCGTAGGTCCAGGCGTGGTACGGGCAGGCGAAGGCGCGCGTGCAGCCTTCGCCGTCGGCCAGCTTCATGCCGCGATGGCGGCAGGCATTGCGGAAGCCGCGCACGATCCCGTCGTTGCCGCGCACCACCAGCAGCGGCGTGCCGGCCGTCGTGCGGGCGATGTACGAGCCGGGTTCGGGCAGCGCCGCCGACGGACAGTAGGCCATCGGCACGCGGCGCAGCACCTCGAGCTCGGCCGCGAACCGCTGCGGCGAACGGTAGTTCTCGGCCGGCTCGCGCCACACCGTCGTGCCGGTGTCGGTCGACTGGGCGTCGATGTGCGCGAAGATGCGGTCGACCAGGTCGGCATCGCTGAGAAGTGCGCTCATTGTTCCTTCCGCTGCACGGACATAGGGTGGCCAAGCTCGGCGACCTCGTCGGTATCAGAGGACGCCGCCGACGCACAACGGTTGGCAAGCGCATGCGGCTCTATCTTTCCTCCTTTCGCCTCGGCAATCGACCGGAGGAACTGCGAACCCTGGTCGGCGCCGGGCGTCGCGCCGCCGTCATCGTCAATGCCCTCGACCACCGCCCGCGCGCCCGGCCCGACTGGCTGGCAGACCAGTCTCAGGCACTGTCGGCGCTCGGCTTCGACGTCCGTGAGCTCGACCTGCGCGACCATTTCGGCACGTCCGGCAGCCTCCCTGCGAGTCTCGCCGGACTCGATCTTGTGTGGATCAACGGCGGCAACACCTTCGTGCTGCGGCGCGCCATGAGGCAGAGCGGCTTCGACCTCGCGATCCGCGACGCGGTCGCCCGCGACGCGCTGGTCTATGCCGGCTTCAGCGCCGGCGCCGTGATCGCCGCGCCGGGCCTGCGCGGGCTCGACCTGACCGACGATCCGCGCGAGGTCCCGGCGGGCTACGGTCCCGAGATCGTCTGGGACGGGCTGGGCTTCCTGCCCTTTTCCCTCGTCGTCCACTTCAAGTCCGACCATCCCGAATCGGCGTCGGTCGACCGCGAGGTCGCGCTCTACGAGGCCGAGGGCCTACCGTACCGGACGCTGCGCGACGGCGAGGCGCTGGTCGTGGCCGAGGGCACTCACCGGATCGTCGGATCACCCGGAACGGCTCCCGGCCGATAGCCGATCTCGACGGGGATCGCCGATTTCAGGGCGCGCGCGCCGGCACGCGGTCCGCCGCGCCGGAAGTGCAGCACCGCCCAGTCGTGCGTGCCGATCATCTGCGCCGGCGTCGCCGCCGCGCAGCCCGCCTGCAGCCCGGCCAGGAAGGCCTCGAGCGTCTGCCCGGTCGCCGCGACATGCTGCGGCGTCAGGAAGCCGCGCACATAGCCCATGTCGAACGGCCGGCGCTGACGGAACAGCGCGACACCCGCCGGCACGATCCGCTGGTCGGCCGTTCCCTCGGACGCCCGGCCATGCCGGCCGACGTCCATGCGCTGCACGTCGGGGGAATCGAGAGCCTCGAACAGCAGCGTCAGCCGCTTCAGCAGTGGCGCGACCTCGGCGACGAACGGCTGCCGCTTCTTGGCCCCGAGGATCGAGTCGTTGCCCAGCACCGGGGCCAGCGGATGGCTGTCCGCGAGGCTGATCGCGCTGTGGATCACGAAAAAACTGCCGCCGGACCGCAGCACGCGGCAGACGCCCCGGCACACCAGCACGTCGTCCAGCCAGTGCAGCGCCTGCGAGACCGTGACGGCGTCGTACGCCTCGTCGTGGAACACCAGCCGGTTGCAGGACTCGTGCAGCGGGTTCAGCGTCACGCCGAGCTGCCTCGCCCGCCGGCTCGCCGCCGTCAGGAAGCCGCGCGACAGTTCCATCAGCGAGACGTGGTCGGAGGCATGGGCGAGGCCGATCGCCAGGTCGCCCGGCCCGCCGGCGAGATCGAGGACGCGGCTCGCGCGCGCGATGCCGGCCCGCTCGACGACGAGATCGACCAGTGCCTGCGGGAACGGCCTGTGCCGCACGTAATCCTCGACGATCCGGGCGCTGTAGCGCGAGACGTCGTCGCCGGCGGCGGCCAGGACACCGGCCTCGTGCATCTCAACGATCACCTTGGAAAGACGCGCGACCTCGCCGCCGGCGCGCGGCCCGCCGGACAGACGGAGATACGCATCGATCGCCTCGCCCACGGTGGCGCCGCCCCGCCGCGAGAACATCGCGAGCAGCAACCGGTCGCGCTCGGTCAGCCAGTACTGGACGTAGGGCTCGGTCTCCTTGGCGACATAGGCCCGTCCGTCGAGGCTGAAGGCCAGGACGAAGTTCGGCGAGGCCCGGAACTTGCGCTTCGCGAGCGCCCGTGCGGCATCGGTCCTCATGCCGGTCCCGGCCTCCTACACGTAGTGGTCGCGACGCAGGGCATGCTTTTCCATGCGGTAGCGGAGGGTGTCGCGGGAAACGCCGAGCTTGCGCGCCGCCAGGGTGACGTTGCCGTTGTTCTGCCGGAGCGCCTCGATGATCAGCGTCCGCTCGGTGTCGACCAGGGTCGACGGGTCCTCGCTCGCCTTGTGGGACGGCGCGGGCACCAGCGACGGCATCTCGCGCAGATTGAGATCGGACTCATCGATGGCGTTGCGCGCGCTCATCAGGCAGGCCTGCTCGATCACGTTGCGCAGCTCCCGGACGTTGCCGGGCCAGGCATACCGCAGCAACGCCGCGCGCGCGCCGGCCGTCAGCGACAGCTGGGAGCGCGCGTATCGGCGCTGGAATTCGTCCACGAAGCTCTCGGCCAGCACCAGAATGTCGTCGCCGCGTTCGCGCAGCGGCGGCACGCGGAAGGTGATGGTGTTCAGCCGGTAGAACAGGTCGCCGCGGAAGTCTCCCTGGCGCGCATGCTCCTCGAGCACGGCGTTGGTGGCGGCGATGAAGCGCACGTCGACCGGCCGGTCACGCACGCTGCCGACCGGACGCACCACCTTGTCCTCGATCGCCCGGAGCAGCTTCGACTGCTGCGGCAGGGGCAGCTCGCCGATCTCGTCGAGGAACAGCGTGCCGCCCTCGGCCGCCTGGAACAGTCCGATCTTCTTGTCGCCGGCGCCCGTGAAGGCTCCGCGTTCGTGGCCGAACAGCTCGGATTCGACGAGCTGTTCCGGCAGGGCCGCGCAGTTGATCGACACGAACGGCTTGTCGCGCCGCGCCCCGTCGAAGTGGACGGCTCGCGCCACCAGCTCCTTGCCCGTGCCGGTCTCGCCGAGAATCAGCACCGGCGGGCCGGCCAGCGCGTCGCCCGAGTCCGCCGATCGCTCGGCGGTGGCCAGCGACTTGAGGCGCTGCTTCAGCTCGACGATGGCCGGCGACCTGCCGAGGATCTTGTCCAGCCCGCTGTCGCGCTTCTCGCGCGCCTGAAAGTAGGACAACGAGGTTTCCAGAGTCGCCTGCGACAGCAGCCGGCCGACGAGCAGCGCGATCTCGTCCAGCGACACCGGCTTGGTCAGGTAGTCGTCGGCGCCCTGCTTCATCGCCGTGACGGCGACGTCGACCCCGCCATGGGCCGTGATCATGACCAGCTTGGTCCAGCGATCCTGCTGGCGGATCTCGCCGATCAGCGACAGTCCCGTCCCGTCCGGCAGGTTGTGGTCGATCAGCATGGCGTCCGGCTGCAGCTCGCCGTAGAGCCGCCGGGCCGCCGCCACGCAGTCGGCGATCTCGACGCGATAGCCCTTGCGCTGGAGAAAGGTCCGGACGTTGCGGGCGAGCAGAGGCTCGTCCTCGACCAGAAGCACGACCCCGGGCATGTCAGGCCGCCTTCAGGTCGATCTGGATCCGGGTTCCCTGCCCCGCCGTGCTGTCGATCGACAAGGTGCCGCCGAACCGCGTGATGATCCCCTTCGCCAGCACGAGGCCCAGGCCGAAGCCGCGCGCCTTGGTCGTGAAGGGCGATTGCAGGACCCGCTGCAGGAACTCCGCGGGAATGCCGCGTCCCGTGTCGGCGATCTCGAGGCGGACCACCGTCCGGGAGCGCCCCGGGCCGACCGTGACGCTGAGCCGGCCACCGCTCGGCATCGCTTCGATGGCATTGGTCAGCACGCTGGTCAGCGCCTGCTCCAGAAGCATCGGGTCGGCCATCGCCCGAACGGCGCCGGTCGACGTCGAGCGGGCGTCGATCCCGTTGCGGGCGATCGCGCGCGACAGCTTCTCGAGCACGGTCGCGACGACGCTCGTCGTGTCGACCGGCTGGAGATGATAAGGCTCCGATCGCGCGAAGGTCAGCAGCTCGCGGACATAGTTGTCCATGCGATCGACCTCGCGCATCACATCCTCGGTCACTTCCTTGGCATCCTCGGTCGGCAGGCTGCGCCACAGCTCGGCCGACGAGCGGATGGCCGACATCGGGTTGCGCAGGCTGTGCGCGACGGCGCTCGACATCTGGCCGATGGCGGAGAAGGCCTCGAGCTGGGCCATGTGGCCCTGCTGGCGTTCGATCACCCGCGCGCCCCGCTGGACGATCCAGTAGAGCGTCAGGAACAGAACGAGCGCGCTGGCCGCGGCACCGATCCAGACGATCCGTCGCCCCTGCTGGATGGTGGCGTCGAGCGCGGCGGGATACTTGTAGAACTCGACGACCCCGACGACCGGGCCACGCCCGCCGTTCGAGCGAATCGGGATGTAGGCCTCGATGAAGTTGCCGGTATGCCCGAGCTCGACGTACTCCGGCTTGTTGTCGTCCGACAGCGAATGGATCTCTGTCACCCGGCGCCCGGCGAAAGCGACGTCGAGATCCTCGTTGCTGCCGAACTGCCGGCCGATCAGCTGCTTTTCCGTCGACCACAGGATGCGGTGCTTCGGCGAATAGACGTTCACCCGGAACACCCCGGGCATGCTGACGATATGGTTGGCATAGTCGAGCAGGAGCTTGGCGGCCGCCGGCGTTTCCAGCGCGTCCTCGCGGAACATGTCGATTCCGTCGATGCTGACGATGCTCTCGAGGAACTCCTGGGAGACCTCGCTCTCGCGCTCGAGCAGGCTATGGGTGAGGAAGTCGGAAACCCAGAGGGCCGCGAAGACGCAGATCACCGCAATCGTGCCGAAGCTGCCGATGGCGAACCACAGTCGAAGATTGAAGCCCTGCGGCCCGGCCGGCGTTGCATTCGAGGCCACAGGCGTCCCCTTCAGCGCAATGGCGAGGCTGGAATAGTCGAACAACGCTATGACGTCCACCAGATTGCTGTCCCGGGCGCCGCGTTCCCGCGGCGCCAGTCAGCGCGAACCCCACACAAAGAGAAGGGATGGACGCGGTTGCCCGCGCCCATCTCGGCAGCTCCGAAGAGAGCGACTCTCAGATACCGACGCAGCGGCCGACATAGACCGGCGGCACGTAGACGGGCTTGTTGCTGTTCACGCCGCCCGAGTTCGCGCCGCCGCCCGAGCTCGTGCTCGTGTCCGTCGTCGACGTCGAGTCGGTCGAAGTCGAACCCTTGCCGGCGCGAATGTTGGTCTTGACCTTCATGTTCACTCTCCTCGTCTTGCACGCTTGTGCGCGCTTGATCCAGCCTGCGGAATGCCGGCTGAAACCTCTAGGATCGGATCGCGGCCGGGCGGCGCTCGCCCAGCTCGATCCGATGCATGTCGATGTCGAAATGGACGTCCAGCCCAGCCGCCAGCTCGTCGAGCAGGAAGGGAAGCCGTCGCGACTCGCTGCCTTGCAGCAGGTTGTGGATGTCCATGTCCGCCGCGCCGAAGGGCCGGGACGGCGGCCTTCTGCCCAGCAAAGTGTTGATCTCCGCCTGCGTGGCGGTCGCCGCCCGCAGGGTGGCCTGGGTCCGGGTGGCGTAGCTCCACAGGAGGTCCGCAAGCGCCTCGACGTGCCCCTCATCCCGCGCGCCCTGGCGCAGCCGCCGCATCAGCAGGCCGCGCAAGATGCCCCGCTGGGCCGCTTCATTCTCCGGCCGGGTCGGCGCGATCAGGTCGTGCAGTTCCGCCACGGGACGCGAACGTGCCACCCCGGCGCCGCACCGGGCATACATGTCGCCATAGACCTTCTCGCGGTCGAGGCGCCACGCCTCGGTGGCGAGATACGGCGTCTGCCTCAGCGTCTCGACATGGGCCGTCATCCGCGCCTCGAGGGCCGCGAAGCCGGCCGCACCATCCTCGACGGCCCGGCGGGCGGCCTCGGCGATCTGCTCGTAGGCCCGGGTCATCAGCGGCCACAGCGAGAAGGTGACGGCGTAGGCCTGCAGCCCGCGCAGCGCGTAGTCCATGGCGATGTCGACGTCGGCCAGCGCGGCCTCGACCTCGGGATCCAGGACGACGGCGCCGAAGCGGTCGGCGCCCTGTCCCTCGACCAGCACCCTGATGAACTCCTGCACCATGTTCTTCGGGCCGCCGCACACACCGGTGTCGGAATGGAACGAGAAGTTGCGATCGGCGTACTCGTAGATCCGCTCGGCGGTCATGGGATCGTCGGGCGAGAGAGTCGGCTCGCCGATCGGCACGAACAGCATCTGGTGCATGGTCATGCGCAGCCCGTCGGTCACGCGGAACAGCGACGACAGCGCCGGATGCAGCTTTCCGTTGGCGACCGGGCCTTCGGTGCGCATGAGCTGATAGGTCGGAACGGCGAGCACCGACACGGACAGCCGCTCGATGTGGCCGACCGTCCAGCCGTTCGCCGCCTCGGGAAAGCGGCGCAGGAAGGCCGTCCGGATGCGCAGCAACGCCGCCATCATCTGCGTCCAGTGATCGCGCATGCTCTTCAGCGCGGTCACGTTCATCGGCGCATCGACCAGGTAGCGCGTTCCGGAATACGGGCAGGTCGCCCACTCGGTCGGGACCTCCAGCCTGAGCCCGCGGGGAAAGACGTTGGCCTCGCCGACCTGTCGGCCTTCGGCATCGAGAGACGGATGCGCCACCCGGAAGATCGGGATCACGAGCTCGAGGTAGCCCTGCTCGACGGCGCGCCCGGCGAGATCGCGCGTGATCTGCTCGGCATCCCGCCAGTCGCGCGGACGCGTGCACGGGGCGGGCGGCAGGGGCGACGGCCGCGAACGCTCGGCTCCGGGCCGGCCCGCAAGCTCCGCCTCGGACGCCCGCCTCAACAGGCCGGCCTCGATCAAGGTCTCCAGCAGGTCGCGGGCACGAGGCCAGTCGCATCCCTCGGCCCAGGTCGCCGACGCGCCGGCGCAGAAGCGCGACTGCCGGGCGAGGGCTTCGCCGAAGGCGAACAGCTCGGGCTCGTCGAACGAGATCTCCTTGTCCTCGTGATAGAGGCGAAGCTCGCGCAGGCCTTCGTCGTTGACGGCATACTGCGTCACCATCCGCCGATTCATCGGCAGGACCAGCATGTCCTCCGGCGCGAGTCGGCGGGGACTCGCTTCGAGCGCTCCCGCTTCCATCGCCGAATTCTTCGCCATCGCACTCATCTCGCCACCGCGGCCCTGCTGTTGCGCTGCCCCTAACGCAACGCCCGTGCCAAGCGCGATCACGTGCTGCGCACGGGCCCCTCGAAGCCTTGTTTTTCGGGCTTTTTGCGCCGACCGCTTCGATTTCAACGGCACTCGTCGACGAACCGCTTGGTGGGGCATATCCCCCACCCGCTGGGGCATCCGCCCCAAGGTTGCACCCACCGCTCCCCGGGACCTAAGACCGCAACCCAAGGACGAGACCAACCAGGAGATCGTCGTGGCCGCACAGTTTTCCCAGACCACCAGATCGCTCGCCGGCGACACGTCGCGCTACGCGAATATCGCGTGGTTGCTGTCCGGTGCGCTCCTGCTCGGCTGGAGCGTTTGGTTCTTCTTCGGGTCGGTCACGGTCTACGAAATCTCCCGGCGGGCGCGACTGGAGGCACGGCAGGCCTCGCATCACGTCGCCGCGCCACTCGCCCGCACCGTCATCGCCACCGATCTCGCGATCGGCCGGGAGGTGCGGGCCGGCGACGTCCTGGTGCGACTGGACGCCCGCAGCGAAGGGCTGCGGCTCCAGGAGGAAGAGGCACGGCTCGACGCCATCCCGCGCCGCATCGCCTCGCTGCGGCGCGAGATCGAGGCGAACGAGAATGCCCGCGACAACGATCTGCAGGCGGCCCGCGCGGCGAGCGACGTCGCGCGCTCCCGGAACCAGGAGGCGGATGCCGCGCTCGAGTTCGCCAAGGGCCACCAGGAGCGCATGGCCCAGCTCAGCTCGACCGGCAATGGTACGCGCGTCGAGGCCGTGAAGGCCGTCAGCGAGACGCGCAAGCTCACGGCGGCGCGCGACGCCCTGTCGGCCGATCTGCGGCGAGTCGAGCTCGAGGCGAGAGCGCGGGCCTGGCAGCACGACGCGCAGATCGAGACCTTGAGGAACGTGATCGTGTCCCTGGAGGGCGAACTGGCGACGACCCGCGTGACGATCGAGCGCCTGAAGATCGACCTCGAGAAGCACGTCGTGCGCGCCCCGGTGGCCGGAAGGCTGGGCGACGTCGTGCCCCTGCACGTCGGCGCCTATGTCGCGGAAGGCCAGCGTCTCGCCACCATCGTGCCCGAGGGCGATCTCGCCATCGTCGCCGAGTTCAATCCGTCCGGGACGATCGGACGGGTTCAGCCCGGCCAGACGGCACGCTTGCGCCTCGACGGCTTCCCGTGGGCAGAGTACGGCACGGTGACCGCCACGGTGAGCCGGGTGGCCAGCGAGATTCGCGACAATTCCATCCGCGTCGAGTTCGTCCTCGATTCGCGGCCGGCGGCCGGCAGCATCCTGCAGCACGGCCTGCCCGGAACCGTCGAGGTCAACGTCGAGGAACCCTCGCCCGCGAGCCTGGCGCTGCGCGCCGCCGGCCTCGTGATCTCCGCGCCGACCCGGTCGCGCGTGAGCCTGGCCGAGTCGGCACGGTGAACCGTTCCGCGGCGAGGAGGCCGCGCCGGCGCTGGTTCGCGCCCGAGGTCGTGCAGAGCTCGACCATGGACTGCGGCCCGGCGTCGCTGAAGTGCCTGCTCGAGGGATTCGGCATTCCGGTCAGCTATGGCCGGCTGCGCGAAGCCTGCCAGACGAGCGTCGACGGCACGTCGATCGACACGATCGAGACCGTGGCCAACAGCCTCGGCCTTCGCGCCGAGCAGGTGATGATTCCGGTCGAGCACGTTTCCCTCGACTCGGCCGGGTCCCTGCCCGCTCTCCTGGTGGTCCGCCATTCCGAGGGCCCGACGCATTTCGTCGTGGTCTGGCGCCGGGTCGGCCAGTGGCTGCAGGTGATGGACCCCGCGATCGGTCGGCGCTGGATCAGGTGCCGGCACCTCGTCGACGAGGTGTTCCGCCACGAGATCGGCATCTTCGCCGACGAGTGGCGGAGCTGGGCAGGCTCGGAGGAGTTTCTCGCCCCCCTGCGCGAACGCCTGGCGGACCTCGGTGCCGACCGGAAGTCGACGGCGCGACTGGTCGACGCGGCGAGCGCCGACGCGGGCTGGTTCTCCTTCGGGGCGCTCGACGCGAGCGCCCGGCTGGTCGGGCAGGTCGTCGCCGCGGGCGGCATGGGCAAGGGGAGCGACGCCGTCCGCCTGCTCGAGACTCTGTTCCAGCAGACTCGCGACAGCCCGCTCAACATCTTCGCGATCGTCCCGCCGGAATACTGGTCGGTGTCGCCCAACCCCGACGGAACCGATCCCCTGCGGCAGGCCCTGCTGCTGCGCGGAGCGGTGCTGCTGCGCGTCGACCGGCCGGCCGGCTCGCCCCGCCGCGGCGATGCTCCGGAGGGCGCGACGCCGGCACCGTTGTCGCCGGAGTTGGCCGCCGCCCTCGGCGAGCGACAGGAGACGCCGCTGCGCTCCCTGTGGGGATTGCTCAGAGAGGACGGCATTCTCGCCCCGCTGACGCTCGCCGGCGCCATGGTGATCGCGGCCGGCGCGACGCTCGTCGAGGCGCTGCTGTTCCGCGGCCTGTTCGACATCGGCACCTGGCTGACCTTGGGCAGCCAGCGGCTCGCCGCGGTGCTCGGCCTGCTCGCCTTCATGGGCTTCATGCTCGCCTTCCAGATCCCGATCATCGGCGAGTCGATTCGCTTCGGCCGGCGCCTCGACGCGCGCCTGCGCATGGCGCTCCTGCGCAAGCTGCCTCGTCTCACCGATCGCTACTTCCACAGCCGGCCCGTCTCGGACATGGCCGAACGCAGCCACAGCATCCATCTCACCCGCCTGCTGCCGGGCATGGGCATCCACTTCGTGAAGTCGCTTTGCGAGCTCGGGCTGACCCTCGCCGGCATCGCCCTGCTCGACCCGCACAGTGGCGCGCTCGCCCTGCTCGTGGCGCTCCTCGCCATCTGCATCCCGGCCGTCTTCCAGCCCGTGATCAACGAGCGCGACCTGCGGGTCCGCAACCATTCCGGAGCGCTGACCGGCTTCTATCTCGATTCGCTGCTGGGTCTGGTGCCGATCCGCGCCCATCGCGCCCAAAGAGCGGTGCGCCACCAGCACGAGAGCCTGCTGGTCGAATGGGCGAGGTCGAGCCGGCGGCTGGTCCGCGCCTCGACGGTGGCCAACGGTCTCCAGTCCGTCCTCTGCCTGGCCATCGTCGGCACCCTGCTCGTCGAGCACTTCGTGCGCTCGCACGGCGTCACCGGCGCCGACCTCCTGCTGATCTACTGGGCGCTGAAACTGCCCGCGATCGGCGCGTCGCTGACCGCGCTCGCCCATCAGTATCCGATGCAGCGCAACGTTCTGCTGCGACTGCTGGAGCCGCTGGCGGCTCCCGACGGAAGGGCCGCCAAGCCGGTGGCAGAGACCGCCGCTCCGGCGCCGCTCGAGCCGCCGCCGGCGCATGGCGTCCGCATCGACATCGCGGGCGGCGCGGTCGTCGCGGCCGGCCACACCATCCTGCGCGACCTCGACCTCTCGATCGGCGCCGGCGAGCATGTCGCGATCGTCGGCCTCTCCGGCGCCGGCAAGTCGACGATGGTCGGCCTGCTCCTCGGGTGGCATCGTCCGGCCGCCGGCAGCCTGCGCGTCGACGGCCGGGAACTCACCGAGGACGCGCTGGTCGCCCTGCGCCGCGAGACCGCCTGGGTCGATCCGGCCATCCAGATCTGGAATACGTCGTTCCTCGACAATCTCGCCTTCGGCGCGCCGGACGCCGACCTGGGACGTACCGCCAGCGCCATCGACGACGCCCGCCTGCGCGGCGTCCTCCAGAAGCTGCCGCACGGCCTGCAGACGCCGCTCGGCGAGGGCGGCACCCTGCTGTCCGGCGGCGAAGGACAACGGGTGCGCCTGGCCCGGGCCCTGGTGCAGTCCAACGTCCGGCTCGCCCTTCTCGACGAGCCCTTCCGCGGCATGGACCGCCAGGCCCGCATCGAGCTGCTGGCCGATGCGCGGCGGCGGTGGCGCGACGCGACGATGATCTGCGTCACGCACGACGTCGGCGAGACGAGGGCGTTCGACCGCGTGCTGGTGATCGAGGACGGGCGCATCCTGGAGGATGGCCCGCCCGCCAGCCTCGCCGCCCGGCCGTCGCGCTACCGCCAGCTGCTCCACGCCGAGAAGCTGGTGCGCGAGCGGACCTGGAAGGGCAAGCAGTGGCGCCATCTGCGCCTCGAGCAGGGCGCCCTCGCGCTCGACGGCCAGGCCGCGGCCGGCCCTCCCGGGGAGCGCGCGCCATGACCGTTCACGCCTTGAGCTGGCCCCAGTCGCGGCTGGGCGAGGGAATTGCCGAGCTGTGCCGGCGAGCGGGGCTGCGCGCCCAGGCGGGCAACCTTGCCGAATCGCCCGACGACAGCTGCCGCGACGACCCGACCGAGCTGGCGCGCTGGATCGCCTGGGCCGGCGAGCGGCTGGGCGTCGAGGCCCGGCCGGTCGAATCGACCGCCGCCGGCATGGCCGCCCTGCTCGAGCAGGGCGGGCCGGCCATCCTCAAGGCCAGCGACGACGGCGAAGGACACTTCTTCCTGCTGCTGCCTCGACGGTTCGGCGGGCTGCGCCTGCTGGCGCCCGACCTGCGGGTCCGCACGTGCGCGGTCGAGGACCTGCGCGACACGCTGTGCGCGTCCCTGGAGGCGCCGATCGCCTCCGAGATCGATCACCTGCTCGATCTCGCGCGGATCGCCCCCGGGCAGCGACTCAAGGTCCGCCGGGTGATCGCCCTGGAGCGCCTGGCCGGCCAGCGGATCGGCGAGTGCTGGTTGCTCCAGCTGCCGCCGTCGACCAGCTTCTGGCGGCAGCTCCGCCAGGCGCGCGTGCCGCGCAAGCTCGGCGCGATGCTGGGCGCCTTCGCCCTGGTCTACCTGCTCGAGATCTTCGGCTGGACGCTGATCGGCGACGCCGCGCTGAACGGGCGCCTCGACCTCGGCTGGCTCGCCGCCTGGCTGCTCCTGGTCTTCACGATCGTGCCGGTCAGCCTGGTCGGCGGCTGGTTCGATTCGATGCTGGCCCTCGACGTCAGCCGACTGCTCAAGACGCGTCTGTTGCAAGGCGCCCTGCAGCTCGACGTCGAGACGGTGCGCCACCAGGGCGCGGGCCAGCTGCTCGGCCGGGTCATGGAGGCCGAGGCCTTCGAAGGGCTGGCGCTCAACGGCGGGCTCGGCGTGTTCGTCGCCGTCGTCGAGCTCGCCTTCGCGGCCTGGGTGCTCAGCCTGGGGCCCAGCGGAGCGCTGCACCTCGTGCTCCTGCTCGGCTGGCTCGGCCTCTCGCTGGCCCTCGGCCTGCGCCACTTCCGGCACCTCGGCGACTGGACCCGCAAGCGTCTCGCCATGACCCACGAGCTGGTCGAGCGGATGGTCGGACACCGGACGACGCTCGCCCAGGAGGTCCCGGCGCGCCGCGACCTGCACGAGGATCGGTCGATGAAGGACTATCTCGGCCTGTCGTCGCGCATGGACCGGTCGGTGATCCCGTTCATCGCCGGCGTGCCCAGCGGCTGGATGCTGGTCGGCCTCGCCGGCCTCGCCCCCACCTTCGTGTCGGGCAACGGCACGCCGGTCGACCTGGCGATCGGGCTGGGCGGCGTCCTGCTGGCCAACCGCGCGTTCACCGGCATCGCCTCCGGCCTGTCCGCGGCCGCCCGTGCCGCCATGGCCTGGCAGCAGGTCTCGCCGCTGTTCCGGGCGGCCGGCCGCACGCCGCCCGAGCTGCCGTTCATGCCCCTGAAGAAGATGCAGGGGCAGCCGGCGGACGGCGGATACGCCAAGGTGATCGACGCCGACGGGCTGAGCTATCGCTACCAGGCCGCCGGCGAGCCGGCGCTGAAGTCGGTGAGCCTGGTCATTCGCCATGGCGAGCGACTGCTCCTCGAAGGCGGTTCCGGCGGCGGCAAGTCGACGCTGGCATCGCTGCTGACCGGCCTGCGCGTGCCGCAGTCGGGCATGCTGCTGCTGAACGGCCTCGACCGCTTCACCCTGGGCGAGTCCTGGCACGAGTTCGCGACCGAGGCGCCGCAGTTCCAGGAGAACCACATCCTGTCGGGCACCCTGGGCTTCAACCTCCTGATGGGGCGCAACTGGCCCGCGACCGAAGACGAACTGGAGGAAGCGCGCGCCCTGTGCGTCGAGTTGGGGCTCGGCGACCTGCTGCAGCGCATGCCGTCGGGCATGATGCAGATGATCGGCGAGACCGGCTGGCAGCTGTCGCACGGCGAGCGCAGCCGCATATTCCTGGCCCGCGCCCTGCTGCAGGACGCCCAGATGACGATCCTGGACGAGAGCTTCGCCGCGCTCGATCCCGAGACCCTGGAGAAGTGCCTCGACTGCGCCTTCCGTCGGGCCCGCACCCTGGTGGTCATCGCTCATCCCTGAGGGGCAAGACCAAGCGAATTTCCGCTACCAATATTTCTCTATGCGGAATTTTTGGCGGTCCTTTCCAGGACTCGGGGGCTCGGCGGCCAGCAACCCGAATCCCGGTGCCGGAGCCCAGAAACCCCCGCCCCCGGAACGACGATGGCGGAAAATGCGCGGAATCCCTTTAGAGTGATTCTCATGCACATCGAACCGCGCCTGCTCGTCTTCACCCGCGGCGTGCGGGGGCGCATCGCCGCCACCGTCGCCGTCGGCCTGCTCGCGGTCGGGCTCGGCATCGCCCGCCTCGCGCTGCTCGGCTGGCTGATCGGCCGCGTCTTCGCCGGCGCGCCGCTCGCCGAGGTGGCGGGCTGGGCGGCGGCGATCGCCGTCGTCATGGGGCTGCGCGGCGCCGCCGAGCACTGGCGGGCGGTGATGGCGCACGAGACGGCGGCGCGGGTCCAGAAGAGCCTGCGCCGCACGATCTACGATCGCATCGCCGCGCTCGGGCCGGGCACGGTCGGCCGCCAGCGCTCGGGCGGCCTGACCTTGTCGCTGATCGACGGGGTCGAGCAGCTCGAGACCTATTTTGGCCAGTTCCTGCCGCAGTTCATGATCGCGCTGCTGTCGCCCCTGCTGATCTTCGCGATGGTGGCGGCGATCGACCTGCCGGTCGCGCTGGTCATGCTGGGCTTCGCCGTGGTGGCGCTGTTCGCGCCAGCGCTGTGGCACAAGTGGGACGTCCAGAACTCGCTTAGGCGCCAGAAGGCCTATGCCTCGTTCGCCGCCGAGTTCCTCGATTCGATCCAGGGCCTCGCCACCCTCAAGGCGTTCGGCCAGGGCAAGGCGCGCGCCGACAAGTTGGCGGTCGAGGCGCGCGACCTGTTCAAGCGCACCATGTGGGTGCTGGCGACCAACTCGCTGGCCCGCGGCATCACCGACGCCGCGATCGCGTTCGGCGCCGCGGCGGCGCTGATCTACGGCGCGCTGCGCGTCGAGCAGGGCGCCCTGTCGCTGTCGGCGCTGCTGGTCATCCTGATGCTCGGCGTCGAGATCTTCCGGCCGATGCGCGAGCTGCGGTCGGTGCTGCACCAGGGCATGGTCGGCCTGTCGGCGGCGCAGGGCCTGTACCGCATCCTCGACGACCGGCCGCTGGTCGCCGATGCCGCACCGCAGCCGCTCGCCGCGCCACTGGCCCCGACCGTCGAGTTCGAGTCGGTCCGCTTCGCCTATCCCGGCACGCGCCGCACGGTGCACGACGGCCTCACCTTCCGCGCCGCCGCCGGCGAGCGGCTGGGCCTGGTCGGGCCTTCGGGCGGCGGCAAGTCGTCGATCGTGCGCCTGCTGCTGCGCTTCTACGATCCCGACGAGGGCTGCGTGCGGCTGGGCGGCCACGACCTGCGCTCCCTGTCGTTCGCGCAGATCCGCTCGCTGATCTCCGTGGTCAACCAGGACACGTTCCTGTTCCACGGCACGGTCGAGGACAACATCCGGCTCGGGCGCCCCGACGCCAGTCACGACGATCTCGTGGCGGCGGCGCGCGCGGCCAACATCCACGACTTCGTCGAAGGCCTGCCGCAGGGCTATGCCACGGTGATCGGCGAGAAGGGCGTCAAGCTGTCGGGCGGCCAGCGCCAGCGGCTGGCGATCGCCCGGGCGCTGCTGCGCGACACGCCGATCCTGGTGCTGGACGAGGCGCTGTCGGCGGTCGACGCCGAGAACGAGGCGGTGATCCAGGAGGCGCTCGACCGCCTGATGCGCGGCCGCACCACCCTGATCCTGGCGCATCGCCTGTCGAGCGTCATCGACTGCGATCGCATCCTGGTGCTCGACGGCGGCACGGTCGCCGAGCAGGGCACGCACGCGGCGCTGATGGCGCAGGGCGGCGTCTATGCGCGGCTGATGGCCGAGCAGGCGTCCGCGCCCTCGGACGTCTTGGGACCGCGCGCCTCCGGCGCGCCTCAAGAGCGCGCCGGAGGCGCGCGGTCCCGAAGAGATCCTGAGCGCCGAGGCGCCCACCGAAGGCATCCTCGAAGCCAAGGGCCTGAACTGGTTCCAGGTCGTCCGCGCGCTGATGGCCATGGTGGTGCCGTGGAAGGGGCGACTGGCCGCCACCTTCGCCTTCGGCGTGCTGCGCGTGATCGCCTTCATCGGCGTCGGCGTGCTGTCGGCGCTGATCGTGCTGGCGCTGAAGCACCACGAGCCATGGACCGGCTATGCCGTCGCGCTCGCCCTGGTGGCGCCGCTGTCGGGCATCCTGCACTGGATGGAATCGTGGCTGGCGCACGACATGGCGTTCCGCCTGCTGGCCGAGATGCGCATCGACGCCTACCGCAAGCTCGAGGCGCTGGCGCCGGCCTATCTGGTGCGCCGGCGCACCGGCGACCTGATGGCGCTGGCGACGCACGACATCGAGCTGGTCGAGTATTTCTTCGCGCACACCGTGACGCCGGCCTTCGTCGCCCTGCTGGTGCCGGCGGCGGTGCTGGTCGTGCTCGGCCAGGAGAGCGTCTGGCTGGCGCTGGCGCTGGTTCCATTCCTGCTGGCCGTCGGCTTGAGCCCGTTCCTGATGCGCAAGCGGGTCGACCGGCTGGGCAGCGAGGCCCGCGAGGCGGCCGGCGAGTTCGGCGCCTTCGCCGTCGATTCGGTGCAGGGGCTGGGCGAGATCGTCGCCTTCCAGCAGGAGACGGCGCGCGGCGCGGCGCTCGACCGGCTGTCGCAGCGCCACATCGCGCTGCGCCTGCCGTTCTTCCGCGAGCTCACCCTGCAGCATGCCATCCTCGAGGTGACGACCGGGCTGGGCGGCCTCGCCATCGTCGTGGTCGGCGCCATCCTGGCGGCGCGGGGCACGCTCGATCCCGGCCTGTTGCCGCTGTGCACCCTGCTCGCCATGGCAGCCTTCCTGCCGGTCTCGGAGATCGCCCAGATCGGCCGCCAGCTCGCCGACACCTTGGGCGCGACGCGCCGCGTCGAGGCGCTGGCCCGCGAGCCGGTGCCGGTGCGCGACGGACCGGGCGCGGCGCGCAAGCCGGGGCCGGCGGCCTTGCGCCTCGACAAGGTGAGCTTCGCCTATCCCGGCCAGACGCGGCGCGCCCTGAGCGAGGTCAGCGTCGACATTCCGGCCGGCAAGACGGTGGCGTTGGTCGGCACCTCGGGGGCCGGCAAGACGACGACGGCGCAGCTGCTGATGCGCTTCTGGGACCCGCAGTCCGGCCGTATCCTGCTCGACGGCGCCGACCTGCGCGACTACCGGCTCGACGAGCTGCGCGGCCTGATCGCGCTGGTCGCCCAGGACACCTACCTGTTCAACGACAGCCTGCGCGCCAACATCCTGATCGCCC
Organism: Reyranellaceae bacterium; assembly: GCA_046349275.1. Classification (GTDB taxonomy): domain Bacteria; phylum Pseudomonadota; class Alphaproteobacteria; order Reyranellales; family Reyranellaceae; genus Reyranella. The sequence goes on from JAXMCN010000007.1 coordinate 109,842, forward strand.
GGCCCGAGGCGACCGAGGCCGAGCTCGCAGCGGCGATCGAGCACGCCTCGCTGTCGGACCTCGTCGCCGCCCTGCCGCAGGGCCTCGACTCGCCGGTCGGCGAGCGCGGCACCAGCCTGTCGGGCGGCCAGCGCCAGCGGGTGGCGATCGCGCGGGCCTTCCTCAAGGACGCGCCGATCCTGGTGCTCGACGAGGCGACCTCGCATCTCGATGCCGTCAACGAGCAGGCGGTGCGCCGGGCCCTCGACCGGCTGCAGGCCGACCGCACGACGATCGTGATCGCGCACCGCCTGTCGACGGTGCGCGACGCCGACCTGATCGTCGTTCTCGAGGCCGGCCGGGTCGCCGAGACCGGCACCCATGGCGAGCTGCTGGCGCGCGGCGGGCTCTATGCCCGGCTGGTGTCGCGCCAGCTCGCGGCCGTCTATGCTCCCGCGGCGTCCTGAAGGGAGAGGCCCGCCATCATGTTCAGCCACATCACGGTCGGCAGCAACGACGTCCCCCGCGCCAAGACTTTCTACGAGGCGCTTCTGGCGCCGCTCGGCCTGGTCTGCCGGGCCGAATTCCCGCCCCATGCCGTGGGCTTCGGCCGGCCCGACTTCCGGCCGCAGCTCTGGGTGCTGGCGCCGATCGACAAGAACGCCGCCACGGTCGGCAACGGCGTGACCGTCGGCCTGGAAGCCACCGACCGCCCGACGGTCGACGCGGCGTACAAGGCAGCCATGTCGGCAGGCGCGAAGGACGAAGGTGCGCCCGGCCTGCGCGCGCACTATCATCCCAACTACTACGGCGCCTACCTGCGCGACCTCGACGGCAACAAGATCTGCATCGTCTGCCACAAGCCCCAGTCCTGAGGACCCCACGATGAGCGAGCCCTACAAGGTCTACTGGCAGCCTGGTTGAACCAGCTGTCTGAGACTCAAGGAGTTTCTATCGGTCCGTGAGATCGAATTCGTTTCAGTCAATGTGCTCGAGGATCCCAACGGCATGGCCGAGCTGCAGAAGCTCGGCGTGCGGTCGGTGCCGGTTCTGTCGCGCGGGACCGCGTACACGTTCGGCCAGAGCACCAAGCAGATCGTCGACTTCCTCGGCCTGACGGAGAAGTCCGGACCGGAGCTGTCGACCGACCAACTGGCGGCGCGGGTCGACAAGTTCATGACCGCGGCGCTCGAGCTGATCCCGCTGATGCCGACCGAGCGGCTGCACGTCCACGTGCCCGGCCGGCCGCGCAGCTACCGGGCGCTGTCATACCACCTTTTCAAGGTGGTCGAGGCCTTCCTCGACGCCAACGCCGGCACCACCCTGGTGCAGGAGATGTTCCGTGAGGAGCCGGCGCCCGACGCCGACAATGCCGCCCTGGTGGCCTACGGCGAGAAGGTCCGCGCCCGCTTCCGCGCGTGGTGGCAGGCCGGCGACACGGCGCCGTCGAAGGCCCTGCCGACCTACTACGGGCCGCAGAGCCTGCACGAGCTGATGGAGCGCACGACCTGGCACTGCGGCCAGCACGTGCGCCAGTACATGATGCTGCTCGAGCGCGAGGGGGTGACGCATCCGCCGCCGCTGGTCGCTTCCGACTTCGCCAAGCTGCCCCTCCCGGCCAACGTCTGGGACGGTTGACGGAAATAGGGCGGTCGCCTACGCCGCTGGCCATGACGGCCAGCTTCCCCGACCGCCCCTATGCCGATGCCGGCGACTATCTCGTGGCCTATGCGGCGCGCATCGCCGCCGCGCTGGCCTCGGTGCGCGGCAGCGAGATCGATCGGGCGGCACAGGCGCTGCGCCGCGCCATCGACGAAGACCGGCTGGTCTTCGTCTGCGGCAACGGCGGCTCGGCGGCGATCGCCAATCACCTGACCTGCGACTGCTCCAAGGGAATCGCCACCGGCACGTCCCTACGGCCGCGCATCGTCAGCCTGTCGGCGACCGTCGAGCTGATCACCGCCATCGCCAACGACCGCGAGTACGCCGAGGTGTTCGCCCACCAGCTCGCCAATGCGGCGCGGCCCGGCGACCTCTTGATCACCATCTCATCCTCGGGCGATTCGGAGAACATCGTGCGGGCGGTGCGCTGGGCCGCCGACAACGGCATGGCGACCGTGGCGTTGACCGGCTTCTCGGGCGGCCGCAGCGCCGCCCTGGCCGACGTCAACCTGCATGTCGCGGCCGACAACTACGGCATCGTCGAGGACGTCCACCAGTCGCTGATGCACATCCTGGCGCAGTACCTGCGCCTGAGCGCGCTGCCGCCCGGGCTCGTCTCCTCCCTGCGGTTCTGAGCATGCTGTCCGGAGCCGCCCTGTTCGCCGACGTCGTGACCTACGACGGCTTCGGCGAGCACCGCACCGGCTCGCCGGGCGCCGAGCGCGCCCTCGACTGGATCGCCCGCGAGCTGGAGCGCGCCGGCCTGCAGGTCGCCGACCAGCGCTTCACGGCCGGGCGCCAGTACGATTTCGGGAGCGGCAGCCTGGCGGTGGGCGGCACGCGGCGCCCGGTGATGCCGCACTGGTGGCCCCCCGGGTCGCAGCCCGGCTTCGCACTCAGCGCGCCGATCGCGCCGGCCGGCTTCGCGCGCCTGTCGCTGCCGTTCGAGGGCGGGGCCTATCTCGGCGCCGATGCCGCCGCGGCGGTTCGGCAGGCCTGCGCGGCGCGGCCGACCGCGCTGCTGCTCACGATCGAGCATCCGAGCGGCGAGATCTTCACCTACAACGTCGATCAGGATCAGGCGCCGTGGCCGGTGCCGGTGATCCTGGTGGCGCCGCGCGACCGGCCGCTGCTCGACCGTGCCGAGCTGACCGGCGAGCAGATCACGGTATCGGTCGACGGGCGCTGGCAGCCCGAGCTGCGCACTCGCAACGTGATCGGCCGCCTCGCCCGCGGCACCGGCCGCACGGTCGTGGTCTCGACGCCGGTCACCAGCTGGTTCACCAGCACCTGCGAGCGCGGTCCCGGCATCGCCGGCTTCCTCGGCCTGGCGAGGATCGCGGCGAGCCGCTGGCCCGGCGCCGATTTCGTCTTCGTCGCCACCGCCGGGCACGAGATCGGCCATGGCGGCATGGAGACCTTCCTGGCGACCGGCGCGCCGTCGCCGTCGGAGACCGTGGCCTGGGCCCATCTCGGGGCTTCGCTCGCCTGTCGCGCCGAGCCGCGAAGGGTCGTGCTGTGCTCCGATGCCGTCACCGACACCGTCCGCCGCGGCTTCGGTGGCCTCGGCGTGCCGCTGCGGACCGGCCCGCAGGCGCGGGTCGGCGAGCTGCGCGACGTGCTGGCGGCCGGCTATCCGCGCTGTTTCGGCATGGCCGGCACGCATCGTTTCTTTCACACGCCGGCCGATCGCGCCGAGCTGACCGGGCCCGAGCTGCTCGAGCCGGTGATCGACGCCTTCGCAAGGACGCTCGACGCTCTGCTGTGAGGGAACCTGGGCGTCTCTGTCGCGTTGGCGACTGGTCCTTCAGCCCGGAGCCCCGCATGCCATCGACCCGCCGCGACACCAAGGATCTCGCCGACCAGATCGCGCTGCTGCGCGGCGAGCTGGACGCGCTCGCCAAGACGGTCAACGGCAGCGGCGAGTCGCTGCTCGACAAGGGCCAGGCGGCGCTCGATGACGTGCTCAAGTCGGGCCGCGACCTCGTCGCGCGCTACGACGAGATCAAGGGCAAGGCGAGCGACGCGGTGATCGGACACGCCGAGACGCGGCCGCTCACGACGGTGGCGGCGATCGCCGGCCTCGGCTTCCTGCTCGGCTACCTGATGCGTCGGCGCTGAAGCGGCGGTCCAGCGAGCGACAGCGGAGACCGTGCCGCCGATGCCAGCGGCGGCTTGCGGGCCAGCCGCGGCGCGACCGGGCGCGGGTCGGACAGCAGCACCTCGAGCCAGTGCAGCGACGGCAGATGCGCCGCCACGGTGCTGAGCAGGATCAGCAGCGGCACCGCCACGATGGCGCCGACGGCGCCTCACATCCAGCCCAGCACGGCGATCGCCACGAACACCGCCACGGTGTTGAGGGCGCAGCGCCGGCTGACGAACAGCGGCGTCACGAGCTGCGATTCGCCGAGATGCAGGACCAGCAGCGCGAGCGGCGCCGCCAGCATGCGCGCCCAATCTTCGAAGCTCAGGAGCGCCACCAGCGCCACGACGCCGATCATCACGGTCGGGCCGATGAAGGGCACGAAGCTCGCGAGGCCCATCAGCACGCCCCAGACGATCGCGTTGGGGAAGCCGAGCAGACTCAGCGCCACGGTGGCGATCGCCGCCACGCCCGAGTAGATCACGACCAGGGCGAACAGGTAGTGGCCGACCCGCCCATTGATGTCGCGCAGGATGCGCGCCAGCCGAACCCGCGTCGCATAGCGCGCCGGGATGCGCAGGATCTGGCGCCGATGGGTGTTGCGATGGGCCAGCAACACGAAGGACAGCACCGAGGCGTAGCCGATTTGCAACAGCACGGTCGGCGCCGTGCCGGCGAGTTGGGCGAGCAGCGAGGAGTCCCGCACGACGACCTTTTCCGGCGGCGCGGCGCCTGAAGCCGCCGGGCCGGCCGCCGCCGTCGCCTGCTCGACCTGCCTGGAGACCTGCTCGACGACGGCCAGCGACTGGCGCAGACCCTGCAGCTTGCGCTCCAGGGTCGACGTCAGGACCGGCCCCTGGTCGAGCCAGCTGGCCAGCGCCGGCACGGCGATCGCCAGGAGCGCCGCCATGCCGATCGCCAGAAGCACGGCGGCGGCCGCGGCGGCCGCCGTCGGTGGCAGGCGGACACGTTCGAAGGTGTTGGCCACGGGCGTCAGCACCAGCGCCAGAACCACGGCCCCGGCCGTCGGCACCAGCACGTCGCGCGCGAGGTAGAGCGCCGCCGCCACGGCGACCACCGCCAGCACCAGCAGCGGGCGGCGGATCGCCGAGCCACCTTGGACGTGCACGACCGGAAAGCGGGCCACGCCGCGCCAACGTTCCGTGGCGATCGCCGTTGCGTTTCTCTCTGTGGGATGGCGGGTTTGCCGTGGTCGTGCCGCTGACCGTACCTTCGCGCCCATGACAAGCTACGCCACGACCGTGCCGGTGATGGAGCGGCATCGCTTCGATACCGCCTCCCTCGACCGCTATCTCGCGACCCATCTCGACGGCTATCGCGGCGGCCTCGAGGTGCGGCAGTTCGACTCCGGCCATTCCAACCCGACCTTCTTCGTCAGCGCCGACATGGCGGGCGGCAGGCGCCAGGACTTCGTGCTGCGCAAGAAGCCGCCGGGACAGCTGGTCGCCTCGGCGCATCAGGTCGACCGCGAGTTCCGCGTCATCTCGGCCCTGGCCGGGACCGGCGTGCCGGTGGCGCCGGCGCGCCTGCTGTGCACCGACGATTCGGTGATCGGCCAGATGTTCTACGTCATGGAGGCGGTGCCCGGGCGCATCCTGATCGACGCCTCGATGCCGGATCAGACGCCGGCCGAGCGCGCGGCGATCTTCGATTCGATGAACGCGGTGCTGGCCCGCCTGCACCAGGTCGATCCGGTGAAGGTCGGGCTGGGCGACTATGGCCGCACCGGCCAGTACATCGCCCGCCAGGTGGCGCGCTGGAGCAAGCAGTACGCCGAGCTCAAGACCGAGGACATCCCGGCGATGGACAAGCTCGCAGCCTGGCTGCCGCAGCACATCCCGGCCGAGGATCCGACGACCGTCGTCCATGGCGACTATCGCCTGGGCAACCTGATCGTCCATCCGACCGAGCCGCGCATCGTGGCGGTGCTCGACTGGGAGCTGTCGACCCTCGGCCACCCGCTGTGCGACCTCGCCTACAACTGCCTCGGCTACCACATGCCCGAGCCGCCGCACGGCTTCGCGCGTGCCGACTTCCGGGCCCTCGGGATGCCGACCGAGGCGGAGTATGTCGCCGCGTACTGCCGACGCACCGGCAGGGCCCGTATCGAGCACTGGAACTACTATCTCGCCTTCTCGCTGTACCGCCTCGCCGCGATCGCCCAGGGCGTCTACCGTCGCGGCCTGCAGGGCAATTCCTCGAACCCCGAGTCGGTGAAGATGAGCCACGCCGCGCGCGAGCGCGCCGAGCTGGCCTGGAGCCTGGTCGGCTGACACGAACGAACAACGACAGGGAGGACCCGATGAACGACACGATCTCGCGCCGAGCGCTGCTGGCCGCCACCGGGGCGACCTTGGCCGCGCCGGCGATCGCCCGAGCCCAGACGGCCGGCGCGTCGGCCCTGCCCGACAAGACGCTCAAGATCCTGGTCGGCTTCCCCGCCGGCGGCGGCTCCGACGTGATGGCCCGCTTCATCGCCGAGGCGCTGAAGCAGCGCACCGGCCGCAACGTCATCATCGATAACAAGACCGGCGCCTCGGGTACCCTGGCCGGCGAGGCGCTGAAGAACACGCCGCCCGACGGCACCACGGTCTGCTACATGCCGTCGGCCACCGTGGTGCAGAAGCTCACCATGCCGTCGATCCCGTTCGACCCGCAGACCGACTTGATGCCGGTCACCCTGGCCGGCACGGTCCAGACCGCCTACTGCGTGTCGCCGACGATCGGCGTGAACACGCTGAAGGACTACATCGAGTGGCTGAAGAAGAACCCGACGCGGGCCAGCTTCGGCACGACGGCGATGGGCTCGTTCACGCATTTCTTCGGCGTCATGGCCGGGCGCGCCATCGGCATCCCGCTCGAGCCGGTGCCCTATCGCGGCGCGGCGCCGCTGGTCGCCGACCTGCAGGGCGGCCACATCGCGGCGGGCTGCGGCGGCCTCACAGACTTCCTCGAGCACCATCGCGCCGACAAGGTGCGCATCCTGTTCACGTCAGGCACGCGCCGGGCCAGCGCCGCCCCGGACATCCCGACCGCCACCGAGCTCGGCTACCCGTCGCTGCAGATCCTCGGCTGGTACGTCTTCTTCGCGCCGCCCAAGACCCCGGCCCCCCTGATCGAGGCCTGGGGCGACGCCCTGCGCGCCGTGCTGAAGCTGCCCGAGGTCGACCGCAAGCTCACCGAGTTCGGGCTCGACGTCGAGACCTCGACCCCGGCCGAGTTCAGCAAGCGCATGGATGCCGACTTTGCCCGCTGGAAGTCGATCATCGATTCGATAGGCTACAAGCCGGAAGCGAAGTGACGGGAGACGCGATGCCGATCTTCAAGTACGGGGACGCCGAGATCCACTACGAGGTGCACGGCCGGGGCTTTCCCCTGCTGCTCTACGCGCCGGGCGGACTGCGCTCGCAGCTTGCCTACTGGAAGGCAAGCCCGGCCGACCCGAGCAAGCCGGCCGCCTGGATGAACCCCATGACCGCCCTGTCCGACCGCTACACGGTGGTCGCCATGGACCAGCGCAACGCCGGCGAGTCGCGCGCCGGGCTGGCCGCCGACCACGGCTGGCACACCTATGCCGACGACCACTTCGCCCTGATGGACCATCTCGGCCTGGGCAAGTTCGCCGTGATGGGCGGCTGCATCGGCGGCAGCTTCTGCTTCGAGGCGATCGAGCGCGACCCGCAGCGCGTCGTCGCCGCGGTGCTGCAGAACCCGATCGGCCTGTGGGAAAACCGCGACGTCTGGGACGCCTCGATCGAGGGCTTCGGCGAGACCATGCGGGCGCGCGACCCGTCGATCAGCCAGGCGACCATCGACTCGTTCGGCCGCAACATGTTCGGCGGCGACTTCGTGTTCTCGGTCAGCCGCGACTTCGTCAAGGCCTGCGGCACGCCGCTGCTGCTGCAGCCCGGCACCGACAAGCCTCATCCGGCGCACACCAGCGACGAGATCTCCGCCCTGGCGCCGAACATCGAGATCCAGAAGGACTGGCGCGGCCCGGAGTTCCTCGACGAGTCCATCCGGCGCGTCCGCGCCTTCCTCGACCGCGCGGTGCCGGCATGAGACGCCTCCTCCTCTCGGCGCTCCTGAGCGGCGCCTTCGCCCTCCCCGTCGCGGCCCAGCAGTCCTGGGTGGCGATCGCCGACGACGGCCGCGACCTCTACGGGCTCGGCGTCGGCATGGCGACTCGCGGCGCCGCCGAGGGCATGGCGGTCGGCACCTGCGGCGTGCCCTGCCAGGTCCGCCTGGCGACCGTCGCGCGTTGCGTCGCCTATGCCCGCAGCGACCCGGGCGACGCCTCGGGCTATGCCGCCGGCGCCGACCTCGACACCACGCGACAGCTCGCCTGGGAGGCCTGCAATCGGCGCGTCCCGTCGAATTCCTGCAGGATACGCGCAGCACGCTGCATCGAGTAGGCTTCCGGCGGACGCCGACGGGAGACGACGATCAACCTGCAGAACCTGGCGATCGTGAGCGCCATTGCCGCTGCCGCGGCGCTGGCGATCTACCTGCGCGCCCGGCAGCGCTCGGCCGCCGCCCCGTTGCGCGGGGCGGCCGTCGGGCTGGTCGCGGCCGGGGTCGCGGCGGCCGCCGTGATCTGGGGGTGGCTGGCGGTGCACGACGATGCCCAGGACGACGCCACGCTCGACCAGACGGTGGCCAGCGCCCGCGCCCTGCCGATGGTCGGCATGGTGCTCGACGACGTGCCCGGCGCCGAGCAACGCCTGCGCGAGTCGCTGCGCGAGGAGATGCGCCGGCCGACCACCGAGGGCGTGTCGCGGCCGCTCAAGCTGATGCGCGAGCTGCGCGCCGAGTACGTCGTGCCGGCGCTGCGCGCCGCCGACGATGCGAGCGCCACGGCGGTGATCGAGGCTCGCTCCGCCCTGCTGCGGCATCTGCAGGAGACCGAGCTCACGGTCTGCAAGGAGTTCGCCCTGACCGGCATCCAGCATACCGAACGGCTCGACCTTGCCGGCCAGAAGATGCTGCGCGAAGTCTTGGCCGCGCTCGAGGCGGCCTACCGCAGCGGCCGTGCCGCCAAGGACCGGCCGGCCGGCAAGACGTTGTCCGACACCGAGGCCCGCATCCTGCTGACCCAGGCGGGCTTCACCGCGGAGGACTTCGACAGGCTCGCCCATCTCGCCCGCCTGCCCGAGGCCGAGGCCTGCGCCATCGCCCTCAAGTTCAACGAGGCGCCGGCCAGCCTGCCCGCCGACAAGCGCTCGCCGCTGATGCACTATCTGCTGACGGTGCAGTAGCGGGCCTCGGCGGATTGACCGGGCTCGATCTCGACCAGGTCCATCGCCACGATCTCGTCCGGCTCGCCCGCATAGATCACCAGCGACACGCTCTCGCGGGCGATCACGGCGCTGTGCGGCTGCCCCTTGGAATTGAGACCGTAGCCGCCGGACCCGGCGGACGCTCAGTCCATCGCCCCTCGGGATAGACATGAAAGGATGCCACGCACCACTCCTGTTGCTGTGGCCTCGTTCTACGAGCTCGGTGCTGACAGCGTCGTGTCAGGAGCCGACAGGCTTGTTGGTCGGCGGCTCGGCGGTGTCGGCGTCCTGCTCGAGGACCCGATCATCCGGCCACGGCGTCCGCGTGCCGCGTGGATACTTCCGCTCGTTGCGCGGCGGCGTGCCGCTCGGCAGCGGCTGCCCCTTGCTGGCGCCGAAGCGGCCCTGGCCCGAGGCGGAGTACTGCTCGTGGGCGTAGCGCAGGTGGCGGTCGCGCTCCTCGTCGCCCTGGCCGAGCTCGGCGTTGCGCGCATCGCGCGGGGGCTGCTGGTCTCGGCCTCGCGGGGTCCGCGCCATGCTGTCCTCGCTAGCGTTCGAAGTCGGGCTTGCCCATGCGGGCGGCGGCGCCGTCGCCGGGAAGCTCGGCGGCCGATGGCGCGGCCTCGCGCGGCACCAAGCAGTTGAGCAGGCTGGTGACGCCGGCGATCTCGCAGGCCAGGGACTCGATGCGCTCCATCTCGGCGCTGGTTGCGACGCCGCCGCGCAGGGTCACGCAACCGTCGCTGACCGCACACTCGACGCCGCTGGCATCGATGTCGTCCAGGGCATCGAGCACGCCGAGCACCTGGCGCCTGATCTCTTCGTCACAGGGTCGCGGCCCAGCCGGCATGCGGGCTTCGCCGGGATAGTCGTTCGTCATGGCGGGGGAACGGGGCCGGCAGGCTCCGGTTCCCGCCTCGGCCGCCGACCCTTCAGTTGCGGGTCAGGATCTTCGCGGTGGCGTCGGCGAACACCTGGCAGCCCAGCACCAGGTCGGCGTCGTCGGTGTTCTCGGTGAAGTGATGCGAGATGCCGCCGATCGACGGCACGAACATCATCGCCGCCGGCAGGCGCTGCGCCAGGATCTGGGCGTCGTGGCCGGCGCCCGAGGGCATGCGCATGTGCAGGCCCGCCGCATGCTCCTCGGCCGCCTCGTCGAGCGCTTCGAGCAGACGCTCCTGCATCGGCGCCGGCATGGTGCGCGAGAGGGTGACGCACTCCACGGTGCACGGGCCGCGTGCCTGGTGGGCCGCCACGATCTCGCCCAGCGCCTGCTCGAAACGCTCGAGCACCGCGAGGTCGGCGTCGCGGAACTGCAGGATCATCTCGGCCTTGCCCGGAATAATCGCCGGCGCGCCGGGCTCGACCGAGAGCTTGCCCACCGTCCAGACGCTGCGCGGACCCGACAGCGCCGGGAAGCGGTCCATCACGTCCTGGTAGAGGCGCATCATCGCCGCGCCGGCATCCTTGCGGATTGGCATCGGCGTCGTGCCGGCATGATTCTGGATGCCGGCGAAGGTCAGGCGGTACTGGAAGATGCCGACGATCGCCGTGACCACGCCGATGCGCTTGCTGCTGGCCTCGAGCAGGCCGCCCTGCTCGATATGCGCCTCGAGGTAGCAGCGATAGTCGCCGTCCTGCAGCGTGACCCTGGGTGCATTCTCCAGGCCTGCTTCCTTCAGCGCCTGGCGCATCGGCGTGCCGTCGTCGCGATGGCGCGCGGCGTCGATGTCGGCCTCGGTGATGCGGCCGACGAACGACTTGCTGCCGATCATGCCGCCCCAATGGCCTTCCTCGTCGGCCCACGAGGCGACGTCGACGGCGAGATGCGCCGTCGCCGGATCCTCGGCCAGGGCGCGCGCCACCTCGAGCCCGTAGATCACGCCCATGACGCCGTCGAGCCAGCCGCCGCGCGGCTGGGTGTCGGAATGCGAGCCGATCAGCACCCGCGGCCCGGTCTTCTTGCTGCGCCCCAGCACCGTGCCGACGCCGTCGATCACCGGCTCGAGGCCGGCTTCCTTCATGCGCTCGGCCAGCCAGCGGCGGCTCTCGACGTCCTGCGGCGACAGATGCGGCCGGTGCACGCCGGTCTGGTAGCGGCCGAAGTCGGCGATGCGCCGCAGGTCGCCGAGCAGACGTTCGCCGTTGATCTTGGGCATGGTCGGTTCCTTCGCTCAGGCGGCCAGGCGTGCCGCGACCCAGGCCGCCGTCGACAGCAGCCGATCGTCCTCGTGACGCAGGCCGACCAGCTGGATTCCGAGCGGCAGGCCGTTCGCGCCGGTGCCGGCCGGCAGGGTGACGCAGGGCGTGCCGGCCAGGGTCCAGATCGAGTTGAAGCGCGGGTCGCCGGTGAACTCGACGCCGGCCGGCGCCTCGCCCGGGGCGCTGGGGCAGAGCAGCACGTCGACCGAGTCGAACAGCGAGTCGACATGCGCCTTGAACGCCGTCGCCTGGCGCTGGGCCGCGACGTAGCGCGCATGGTCGACCTCGAGGCCGCGGGCGATCGGGCCGTCGAGGATCTCGCGACTCATCTTGCCCGGGTTGCGCAGGCGCTCGTCGGCGTAGTTGCGCACGCATTCCCAGCCCATGATGGCGCCGTGATCGTCGAGAATGGTCTCGAACGGCGGCGCGAAGGCGACGTCGCTGACCGTCGCGCCCTTGGCGGCCAGGGCCGCCGCGGTGCTCTCCAGCAATGCCTGGGTGTCGGGCGAGGCGTCGCCCCAGATCGGCGTGCGGCAGAAGCCGATGCGCGGGCTCGCGATCGCCGCGTCGACCTTGACCGGCGGCAGCTTCAGCACCACGCCGCGCAGCAGCGCGATGTCGTCGAGGCTGCGCGCCATCAGGCCCAGCGTGTCGAGCGAGTGGCATTGCATCTTGATGCCGACCCGCGAGAAGTCGCCGAACGTCGGCTTGTAGCCGATCACGCCGCAATAGGCCGCCGGGCGGATCACCGAGCCGCCGGTCTGCGTGCCGAAGGCCAGCGGCACCTGGCCGTCGGCCACCGCCGCCGCCGAGCCCGACGACGAGCCGCCCGGCGTGTGCGCCGGGTTGTGCGGGTTGGTGGTCGGACCGGGATGGCGATTGGCGAACTCGGTCGTCACCGTCTTGCCGAGGATCACCGCGTTGGCGTCGCGGCTCAGCGCCACGCAGGCGGCGTCGCCGAAGGTCCGCTTGCCCGCGAAGATCGCCGAGTTGTGGCCGGTCGGCATGTCGTGGGTGTCGATGATGTCCTTGACGCCGATCGGCACGCCGCGCAGCAGGCCGCCGGAGGCGGCGTCGGCCGCCTTGGCCTGGGCGACGGCCAGGGCGGGATCGAGGAAGGCCCACGCCTTGACCACCGGCTCCCGCTCGGCGATGCGATCGAGACAGTCGCGCACCAGCTTCTCGGCGGTGAGGCTGCCGGCTTCGATGGCGGCGACGGCCGCCGTGGCGCTCAGCGGCTTCACGACAGCGCTCCCTTCACCCAGGCGGCGATGTCGAGCAGCGCCGCATCCTCGTGCTGGCGGCCGACCAGCTGGATGCCGACCGGCAGGCCGGTCGGTCCCTTGGTGAACGGCAGCCCGACGCAAGGCATCCAGAGGTAGGTCCACAGCAGGTTGAAGGTCGCCCTGCCCGTGCTCTGCAGCCCGAGCGGCGCCTCGCCCGGCGCCGGCGCCGTGAGGATGGCGTCGAAGTCGGCGAACAGCGCATCGACCGTCGCCCGCCCCTGCTCGCCCAGGCGACGCGCCGCCGCCCAGGTCGCGTAGTCGACCTTCATGCCGGCGGCGAGCTTGTCCTTCTTCAGGCTCTCGCTCAGCCCGTCGTGGAAGCGCCGCGCCTCGTCGGCGTGATTGCGCGGCCCGTCGAAGGCCGACAAGGTGCGCTGACCCTCGGTCATCTGGGGCACCGGCTCGGGCAGCTCGAGGTCGCTCACGATCGCGCCGGCCTTGCGCAGCTGCGCGGCGGCGTCGAGCACCGCCTTCTCGCCCTCGGCCGACAGCTCGGCGCGATGCGGCGTGAAGCACACGGCGATTCGCGGTGGTCGATCCAGTCTCTCGACCGGCCTGTACGGCGCGGCGATCAGCGCGGCGCGAAACAGCGCCAGGTCGTCGACGCTGCGGCCGTAGATGCCGATCGTGTCGAGCCATTCGGTGTTGGCCTTCATGCCGGCCGGCGCGAAGTGGCCGAAGGTCGGCTTGTAGGAGAAGACGCCGCAGTAGGCGCCGGGCCTGATCACCGAGCCGCCGGTCTGCGTGCCGGTCCCCAGCACGACCTGGAAGTCGGCGACCGCGGCCGCCGAGCCGGACGACGAGCCGCCCGGCGTGTGCGCCGGATTGTGCGGGTTCTTCGTCACCCCGGGATGGCGGTTGGCGAACTCGGTGGTGACGGTCTTGCCGAGCAGGATGGCGCCCTCGCCCTTGGCCAGCGCCACGGTCGCGGCATCGGCCAGCGGCTGGTGCGTGCGGTAGATCGGCGAGCCGTAGCCGGTCGGCTGGTCGGCCGAATCGATGATGTCCTTCACGCCCATCGGGATGCCGTGCAGCAGCCCCTGGCGTGGTCCGCGATCGAGCATCCTGGCGCGCGCCAGGGCAGCGTCGCGGGCGAGATGCGCCCACGCGAGCACGTCGGCGTCGCGACTGTCGATGCGCTCGAGATGGTCGTTGACGATGGCTTCGGCGGTGGCCGCCCCAGCGTCGATCTTGTGCGCGAGCTGGGTCGCGGTGAGGGTATTGAGGCCGGACATGCGGGCCAGTAGGCAGCAAGAAATATGCCGGGTCCAGGGGTTTGGCGGCCCCAGGACAGTGCTCAGCCGGACCGCGCGCATCCTGCGCGCACTCATGAGCGCGCCTGGAGGCGCGCGGTCCGATGACGCCGGCCGGGAACCCGTCAAACGGGACCGCGCGCATTCTGCACGCACTCATGAGCGCGCTTGGAGGCGCGCGGTCCGGTGAGGCGCGCGGTCCGGGCGCGTGGCGCGTTTCGTGCTTCGTCGGCGGCATGATCACGCGTCGCTCCGCGCTGCTCGCCAGCGCCGCCGTTCCGCTTGCTGCCGCCTTGCCTGCCGCCCCGCCTGCGGCTCTGGCACAGACGCCGTCGACCCTGCGCATCGCCATGACCCTGGCCGACATCCCGGTGACCGACGGCGCGCCCGACCAGGGCACCGAGGGCATCCGCTTCATGGGCTACACGCTCTACGACCCGCTGGTGATGTGGGACCTGTCGTCGGCCACCGCGCCGGCCAAGCTGGTGCCGGGGCTGGCGACGCAGTGGGCCCAGGACCCGGCCGATCCGACGAAATGGATCTTCGAGCTGCGCCAGGGCGTGAAGTTCCACCACGGCGCGCCGTTCACCGCCGACGACGTGATCTTCAGCCTCGACCGCGTGCTGAACGACAAGTCACCGGCTTTCGACCGGCTGGGCCGCGGCGTGCTGATCGCCGCGGTCTGGCCGATTGTCGGCTACCGCAAGATCGACGACTACAAGGTCGAGCTGCAGACCAAGGGCGTCGACACCGTGATGCCGTCGCTGCTCAACCGCTTCACGATCGCCAGCGCCGACAATTTCGAGAAGGTCGGCCGCGACTGGCAGGCCTATCGCAAGCAGCCCTCGGGCACAGGTCCGTGGAAGATGGTCGCCTGGACGCCGCGCGAGCGCGCCGAGCTCGCGCGCAACACCGACTACTGGAACAAGGACCGAATCCCCAAGAGCGAGCGCCTGGTGCTGCTGCCGATCCCCGACGTCTCGACGCGCAGCGCCGCGCTTCTGTCGGGCCGGGTCGACTGGATCGAGGCGCCGGCCCCCGACACGCTCGACAAGCTGCGGGCCGCCGGATTCAAGGTCGAGACCAACGCCATCCCGCACATGTGGCCGTACACGCTGAGCATGCTGCCCGGGGCACCGACCGCCGACATCCGGGTGCGCAAGGCGATGAATCTTGCGATCGACCGCGATGCCATGGTCAAGCTGCTGAATGGGCTCGCCGTGCCGGCGGTCGGCTGCGTGCCGCCCGACCATCCGTGGTTCGGCAACCCGTCGTTCAAGATCAAATACGATCCCGACCAGGCCAAGAAGCTGCTGGCCGAGGCCGGCTGGGGCCCGAGCAAGCGGCTCAAGATGAAGGTCGCGATCTCGACCTCGGGCTCGGGCCAGATGTACCCGCTGATCATGAACGAGTTCGCCCAGCAGCAGTTCGCCGAGGTCGGCATCGACCTCGCCTTCGAGGTGATGGACTGGAACGCCCTGCTCAACCTGATGCGCCAGGGTGCCAAGTCGAGCGAGGGCGCGCCGTACGGCGCCATCAACGTCAGCTGGAACACGATGGATCCGCACAACGCCTTCATGCGCTTCATCGACAGCCAGCAGGTGCCGCCCAAGGGCTCGAACTGGGGCTACATCAACGATCCCGAGTTCGACCGCCTGGCCAACGAGGCGCGCAACACGGCGGCGCCGGCCGACCTCGACAAGGTGCTGGCCAGGATCAACACCAAGATGGTCGACGACGCGGTGTTCGTGTGGTTCGTGCACGACGTCTGGCCGAACGCCCTGTCGCCCAAGGTCAAGGGCTACGTCCATCCCAAGAGCTGGTACGTCGACTTCTCGCCGGTGACCGCGGGATAGGCCTCACGCCTTGCGCTGCGACCAGCCGACCCACAGGCCGGCGCCGACGATGATCGCCGCGCCGACCCAGCCCCACAGGTCGGGAAAGTCGCCGAAGAACAGGTAGCCGATCGCCACCGAGCCGAGCAGCTGCATGTACTGGAACGGCGAGACGATCCCGGCCGGCGCATAGGTCAGCGCACGGGCGACGAAGTAATGGCCCAGCGCACCGATGCAGCCGAGACTGCAGAACATCGCGACCTCGCGCCAGGTCTGCGGCGTCGTCCACACGAAGGGCAGCACCAGCAGCATGCCGAAGGCGCCGACCACCGAGCTGTAGATCGCCGAGGTCTCGGGCGGATCCTCGGCCGCGACGCGCCGGGTCAGCACCTGGTAAACGGCGTAGCAGACGGCGCCCACCACGACGATCAGCGACGCCCAGTGGAACAGCTCGGTGCCCGGCCGGATCACGATCACAACGCCGGCGAAGCCGATCACCAGCGCCACCAGCCGGCCGCGCGTGGTGCGCTCGCCCAGCATCAGCCAGGCCAGCGGCACGACGAACAGCGGCGCGGTCAGACTGATCGTTGCCGTCTTGGCGATCGGGATGAACACGAGCGCCAGGAAGCTGGTGGCGTTCGAGGTGAACAGCAGCGCCGAGCGCATCACCTGCACGACCGGCCGGCGGGTGCGCAGCATGCCGAGCCCGAAGCGCGGCACGAACACCGCCAGCATGAACACGATGTGGCCGAAGGCGCGCGCCCACGAGACCTGCAGCGAGTTGAAGCCCTCCTGGCCGAGGATCTTGGCGAAGCCGCTCATCACCGGAAACAGCAGGCCGGCGGCGCACATGAACAGGATGCCGGCGAGGATGCGGTTGGGCGGCCTTGTGCGCGGTCCCTCGCCGGTTACACTTTCGCCGCCCGCCACGGAGGACTCCCATGATCGACCTGCACTACTGGCCCACGCCCAACGGCAAGAAGGTCACCATCCTGCTCGAGGAGATCGGGATGCCCTATCGCATCGTACCCGTGAACATCGGCCGCGGCGACCAGTTCACGCCCGAGTTCCTCGAGATGAACCCCAACCACCGTATGCCGGTGATGGTCGACACCGCGCCGGCCGACGGCGGCAGGCCGCTCGTCGTCTTCGAGTCCGGGGCGATCATGATGTACCTCGCGGAGAAGGCCGGGAAGTTCTACCCGCAGGACGTCCGCGCCCGCTACGAGGTCAACGAGTGGCTGATCTGGCAGATGGCCAACCAGGGACCGAAGACCGGCGAGTGCGGCCACTTCCGCCGCGTCGACCAGAAGGAGCATGGCGACCAGGGCTACGCGATCCGGCGCTTCACCGACGAGGTCAACCGCCTCTACGGCGTGCTCAACAACCGGCTGCACAAGCACCGCTACCTGGCCGGCGAGCAGTACACGATCGCCGACATGATCTGCTACCCGTGGACGCTCAACTGGAAGTTCCAGGGGCAGGATCTGGAGGAGTTCCCCCACTTCAAGCGCTGGTTCGAGGAGCTGGGCGCCCGCCCGGCGGTGCAGAAGGGCATGGCGGTCGGCGCCGACCTGTCGGTCGACAACACCAAGCTGCCGCCCGAGGAGCAGGCCCGCATCCGCAAGATGCTCTACAACCAGCGCGCCCGGCCGGTTCCCGCCTGAGCCGCGCCGCTGGCCGCCCTACGCCAGGCCGATCGCGGCGCTGGCCGTGCCCGACAGCCGCGGCAGGACGTGGTCGGTCATCTCGATCCAGATCTCGGTCGCCTGCTCGACCGAGAGGCCCTCACGCTCCCGCATGGTGCCCCAGACCTTGAGGTCGGTGGCCGAGTCGATCACGAAGACGACCGTCTGGCGCGTGCTGGCCGGCAGCGGCGCGAGGTCCGGGGCGTAGAAGGCGGTCAGCCGCTCACGACTCTCCTGCCGTCGCTGGTGGGCGCGCTCGGCCAGCTCGGGCCAGCTGTCCTCCTGGCGGACCATGACGTCCCACAAAGGCCGCCACGTCTCGCAGGCCGACGACCAGGCCTGCACCTGGCGGCGGATGCGGGTCTGGCGATCGGCTTCGCGAGCGTTGTCCGAGACCTTGACCAGGTGACGGCCCAGCACCTCGTCGAGGGCTTCGATGCCGAGATGATTGAGGCTGCCGAATCGACCGTAGATGGCGCGGATCGAGCAGTCGGCATGGCGGACGAGCTGGGCGACCGACGGCAGCTGCCGCGTGTGCCTGGCAATCTCGATGTAGGCGTCGAGCAGCGCCCGCCGTGCCTTGTCCTCGGGCGCCGCGGCCACGGCAAGCCCCGCTTCGATCTCGATCTGCATGCCTCGCCAGTCCCCAACCCGGTGAAAGCGTCTCCTATGTATTTGCATAAAAGTTGCGAATACGCCAGCGATTTGACGCGGAAAGCCGCCATCGACGGTGAACGTCGGCGGCACCGCTGGCCGAGGCCCCGAACCCGGTCCTAGCGTGGCGGCGTCGTGAAGGAACCCGTCGACCCCTGTCTCGCCTTCACGCCGACGCCGGCCGCGCTCCCGACCGCGTGGCCGGCGTCCCTCCGGGTCCGGCCGCGGCCTGCGCCTCGAGACCGGCGAGCAGCGCATCGAACGCCATCGGCCGGGCGAACCGCCAGCCCTGTCCGAAGTCGACGCCGCGCTCGCGCAGGAAGCGAAGCTGCTGCTCCTGCTCGATGCCTTCGGCGATCAGGCCGAGCTTCAGTCCCTTGGCCATCTCGATGATCTGCGACACGACATGGCTGGTGACGGCGTCGCGGCCGATCGTGTCGACGAACGACTTGTCGATCTTGAGCAGATCGACCTCGAGCGTCTTGAGATAGGACAGGCTCGAATAGCCGGTGCCGAAATCGTCGATGGCGATCAGAATGCCGCTGCGCCGCAGCGCTTCCAGGCGGCTGCCGACCGCGGGACCCCTGACTAGGCCACGCTCGGTGATCTCGACGACGAGATTGCCGGCGCGTGCCCCGGTGCGAACCGCGAGGCGCTGCAGCAGATCGAGCACGCGATCGGAGGCCAGGTCGATCGACGACAGGTTGAGGGCGAGATGGAAGCCGGGCTGGCGCGCGAATAGGCCGGCGGCCTCGCGTCCGACGATGTCGGCGACCGCTTCTGTGACTCGACCGATCAGCCCCGACTCCTCCGCCACCGGAATGAAGAGGTCGGGCCGCATGGTCTCGCCGTTGCGGCGCTGCCAGCGGACCAACGCCTCCGCCCCGACCCACGCCCCGGTCCGCAGGTCGACCACAGGCTGGTATTCGACGAAGATCTCGCCGCGGCGCAGCGCCGCCTTCAGGAGGGCCGGCACGCCGAGCTGAAGACGGGCGACGTAGAAGACGGCGAAGGCCAGCACCGCTCCCGCCACGGCGCCGATCGGCACCAGCACGGCGGCCGTGCGCCGCAGGCCGGCTTCGATGCTGACGGCGGGGACGGCCGCGAAGGCCACGTAGTCGCCGATGTTCGACCGCCGGACAGCCACCACATGGTCGCCGTCGAACAGGTCGATCGCGCTGCGGTCGCCCAGAGCCGTGAGCCAGGCCTGGTCGAAGGTCCCGCGCAAGGCGATCGGGCGGCGCGCCGAGCGTCCGATCAGGCCGACCGCGATGTCCCCCTCCTCGGTCAGGACGTCGAGCAGCAGGCGCGGATGGACGATCCCCGTGCTGCCGGTCCCGATGCGGCTCACCAGGATGAATCCGGTTCCCGGGATGGCCGGCAGCTCGACACCAATGCGCACCTCGCCGCCGTAGGCGGCGCGGTAGTGCGGCGCACCGACCGGCACCGGCGGATCGAAGACGCCGAACGAGGAGCAGAGCAGACGATCGCCGTCGACGTAGGCGAGACCCTGGAGCTGATCGGAAACGAGGGCCAGGCGGCCCATCAGGCGAATCCGGCCGGGCGAGCAGGGAGTCGCCGGGTCGACGTCCTTCATCTGCTCGAAGGCCTCGATCAGCTGCGTCCGCGTCTGGTCGCTGCGCCGCAACACGTCGCGCGCCAGCTGCGCCATGTGCGCCTGCTGCTCGGCGATGCTCTGCTGGCGGGCCAGGTAGAGGGAGGCCAGCACCGGGGCGGCCACGGCGACGAGGGCCACCACGACCGCCACCGCAAGGGCCAACGTCCGCTCCGGCAGGCTCCAGGTGCTCAAGTTTCCTCGATCGTCGTCGCTCGGGACGGGCGCCCGGTCGCGAAAGCGACTTGCCCGAAGCTTACTCTAGCCACTGCGGCATTTGCTTGCACCTGCAATGCACGCACATCTCGACCCCGCTTTACGCGCTACGCGCATTGACAGTCTTCCGGCGCCTCTCGAAACTGAGCATGAACTTACGCCCGCGTAAGTTCGACATACGCCACGGCAAGTGGCCAACGACGACAAGGGTACGGAGGAAACATGGTTGACGTCTCCCTGCGCGGCCGGGCGCGGTCACGGCGCGCTTTCGTGCAGTCCGTGGCAGGCGCCGGCCTGTTCGCCGCCGGCCTCGCGGCGGCACGGCCCTTGCTGGCGCAGGCCCGCGGCGACCTTCGCGTGTCGGCCAATGTCAACCCGTCGACCCTCGACCCGATGACGGGACGCAGCGGCGGCGACCACCAGTTCCTCTACCCGATCTTCGACACGCTGGTGCAGTGGGAACCCAAGACCGGCGAGCCGCGTCCCGGCCTGGCCCAGTCGTGGACCTACAAGGACGACAAGACCCTGGTGCTCGAACTGCGCCCAGGCCTGGTCTTCCAAGACGGCACGCCGCTCGACGCCGAGGCGGTCAAGTTCAACCTCGACCGCAATCGCCAGGACCAGCGCTCGAACATCAAGGTCGATCTGTCGTCGGTCGACACTGTCGAGACGAGCGGTCCGACCACGGTCGTCGTCAAGCTGAAGGCGTCCGACCGCTCGCTGCCGCTCATCCTGTCGGACCGTGCCGGCATGATGGTGTCCCCCGCCGCGGTCAAGGCCTCGGCCAACGGCACGCTGGACCGCAACCCGGTCGGCGCCGGGCCCTGGAAGTACGTGAAGTGGGAGGACAACACGATCGTCTCCTACGCCGCCAACCCGGCCTACTGGGACAAGGCGATCCCCAAGATCGACAAGATCGACATGCGCATCATCCCGGAGGTGGCGACCGGCGTGCGCGCCATGATGGCCGGCGAGGCCGACATGGTGGTCGCCGTGCCGCCGGTGCAGCGCACGGTGCTCGAGCGCTCGGGCAAGGCGACGGTCTACGTCAACCCGTCGCTCTACCTGCACATGGTCTATCTCGACTATTCGCGGCCGCCGCTCAACGACGTGCGGGTGCGCCGCGCGCTCAACCTCGCGGTCGACCGCAATGCCTTCAACGCCGCCGCGATGGCCGGGCTCGGCGAGCCGGCCACCGCGGTCTTCCCCAAGGACTACTGGCCCTACGATCCGGCCCTCGCCGGCCTGCTGGCCTACGACCCCGACAAGGCGCGGGCGCTGATCAAGGAGGTCGGCGCCGAGGTCACCGTCACCGGCTTCACCTACTCGGACCAGGCAGCCGTGCAGCGCGGCGAGCTGCTCGTCGAGATGTGGAGCAAGGTCGGCATCAAGGCCAAGATGCGCGGCGCGGCAGTCGCCGAGGCGTCGGCCTCGTTCTTCGGCCAGCGCACCACCGACATGTTCCTGGCGGCGCTGACCTCACGGCCCGACCCGTCGATGGGCTGCTACATCCTGTTCAACAAGGATTCGTTCTACAACGGCGGCCATCAGGAGATCCCGGGCATGGAGGCGGCGCTGGCCGAATCGCGCGCCGGCGCCACTCAGGAGTTGCGCAAGGCCGCCCTGTCCAAGGTCCAGCGCATCGCCTGCGAGCAGGCGGTTTTCCTGCCCCTGGTGTTCGACGCCAGCGTGATCGGCGTGTCGAAGAAGTTCACCGGCTTCCAGCCCAACATCTTCGGCCGGCCGCGCTACGAGACGCTGGCCCCGGCCAAGAGCTGAGACCGGGACCGCTCCGATGCTCGATCCCCGAATGCCGCCACGCCAGGACTGCGTGCTGCGCGACCTGATCGACCGCCGGGCCGGCGAGCAGCCGGACGCGCCGTTCGCGATCTTCGCGGACGGCGCGACCTGGAGCTTCGCCGAGGTGCGCAGGCGCGTGCGGGACTGCGCCGAGGGACTGCAACAGCTCGGGGTTCGGCAGGGTGAGTTCGTCCTGGTCTGGCTGCCCAACGGGGCCGCCTGCCTGGAGGTCATGCTGGCGCTGAACTATCTCGGGGCGGTCTACGTGCCGATCAACACCGGCTACCGCGGCGGGCTGCTCGAGCACGTGGTCGAGAACTCCGGCGCGCGGCTGATGATCGGCGACGCCCGGCTGCTGCCGAGACTGGCCGACGTGAAGCATGCGGCGCTGCGGACGGTGGTGGCGGTCGGCGGCCCGGCCCGCGTGGCCGGACTGGACGCGCGCGACGCGGCGGCGCTCGAGGGCGACGGAGAGGCGCTGCAGCCGCCGGACCGGCCGCTCGAGCCGTGGGACACGCTTTGCGTGATCTACACCTCGGGCACCACCGGGCCGTCGAAGGGCGTGCTGACCTCGTGCCTGCAGGTCTGGTCGACCTTCATGCCGTCCGGCGTGCTCGGAGCGGCGGACCGCACTCTCGTCAACCTGCCGATGTTCCACGTCGGCGGCGCCGGGCCGATCTGGTCCTCGCTGATGCGCGGCGGCTCCTTCGTGCTCACCGAATCGTTCCGCACCGCCGAGTTCTGGGACAAGATCCGCGCCTTCGGCGTCACCCACACGATCCTGCTGGGCGCCATGACGCAGTTCCTGCTCAAGGAGCCGGCCTCGCCGGACGATCGCCGGCACCCCCTGAAGAAGGTCTCGATGATCCCGCTCAGCGACCAGCATCGGGAGTTCACCGAGCGGTTCGGCATCGAGATCCATACCGGCTTCAACATGACCGAGATCTCCTCGCCGCTCGCCTCGGGCGGCAACCCGACGATCGACGGCACCTGCGGCCGGCCGCGCGCCGGCGTCGAGGTGCGCATCGTCGACGACAACGACTGCGAGGTGCCGCCCGGCACGGTGGGCGAGCTGATCGTGCGCAGCGACATGCCGTTCGCGCTGAACCACGGCTACCATCGCAATCCCGAGGCGACGGCCCGGGCCTGGCGCAACGGCTGGTTCCACACCGGCGACGCCTTCCGCCGCGACGAGCAGGGCAATTTCTTCTTCGTCGACCGGCTCAAGGACGCGATCCGGCGGCGCGGCGAGAACATCTCGTCGTTCGAGGTCGAGAAGGAGATCCTGGCCCACGAGTCGGTGCGCGACTGCGCCGTCGTCGCGGTGCCCAGCGAGTTCGCCGAGGACGAGGTCATGGCGGTCCTGAGCCCGGTTCCCGGCCAGACGATCGACCTGCCGGCACTGGTCGAGTTCCTGCGACCGCGGCTGGCCCACTTCATGGTCCCCCGCTTCTTCCGCATCGTGCCCGACCTGCCGCGCACGCCGACCCAGAAGGTGCAGAAGCACCTGCTGCGCGACGATGGCGTGACGAGCGACACCTGGGACCGCGAGAAGGCCGGCATCGTACTGAAGCGCGAGCGCCTGACCGACCCCTCCGCAACAGCGGCCCGAACAACAGCGGCACGAGCAGCCTCATGAGCGACAGCCAGACAGACGATCTCGACTCCCGGCGCGCCGCCGTCCGGGCCATGGGCGGCGCCGCCAAGCTGAAGGCGCGTCGCGACCGGGGCATCCTCAATGCGCGCGAGCGCATCGATTACCTGTGCGAGCCCGGCAGCTTCAGCGAGCTGGGCGAGTTCGCCCATTCGGCGCGTGTCGAGGACAAGCACCGGACGCCGGCCGACGGAATCGTCACCGGCTTCGGCCGGGTCGACGGCCGCGACGTCGCGATCGCCTCGTTCGACATGACGACGCTCGGCGCCTCGTCGGCGATGATCAACATCCGCAAGCTCAATTTCCTCAAGGACGCGGCGATCAAGGCCGGCGTCCCTTGCGTCTTCCTGATCGAATCGGCGGGTGCCCGCATGCCCGACATCCAGGGCGCGGTCGGCATGGGCCGGATCGGCCAGATGAACTCGACCAACCGGGTGCGCGACACGCCCTGGGTCACCGCCGTGCTGGGCCCCTGCTACGGCATGGGCACCTGGTACACGGTGCTATCGGACTTCTCGGTGATGCGCCGCGACGCCACCTTCTCGGTGTCGAGCCCCAAGGTCACCTCGGTGGCGTTGAGCCAGGAGGTGACGCCGGAGGAGCTGGGCGGCTCCGAACTGCACGCCGAGACGACCGGGCAGATCGACCTGGTGACCGACACCGACCAGCAGGCGCTGGAGGCCATCCGGTGCTTCCTCGGCTACCTGCCCTCGAACTGCACCCAGCGACCGCCGCGGGCCGCCGGACCGATCGAGGCGCATCCGCCGGAGCTGCTGGACGCGCTGATCCCGCGGCCGCGCAATCGCATCTACGACGGCCGCAAGCTCGTCGAGTACCTGGCCGACGTCGGCTCCGTGACGTCGTTCCGGCCGGCCTACGGCCGCACCCTGGAGACGGCGCTGGTCCGCATCGACGGCCGGGTCGTCGGCGTGGTCGCCAGCAACCCGCTGCGCAAGGGCGGCGCCATCGACGGCCCGTCGTGCGACAAGATGACGGAATTCGTGGTGCTGTGCGACAGCTTCAACATTCCGCTGGTGCTGCTCGCCGACACGCCCGGCTTCCTGGTCGGCCTGCAGGCCGAGCGTGACGGCGTCGCCGGCAAGATCATGAACAACCTGCGCGCCCTGTCGCTGGCCACGGTCCCGAAGCTCGCCGTCGTGGTGCGCAAAAGCTACGGCCAGGCCTACCTCAACCTGGGCGGCGGCGTCGCCGACGCGGTCGCCGTGATGACCACCGGCGAGGTCGGCTTCGTCGACCCCGCGGTGGCGGTGAGCGTCGTGCACAATCGCAAGGCGCGCGACGGCGACCCGGAGTACGAGTCGCTGCTCGAGGGCATGGTGGTCAGCAACTCGCCGTTCGAGCTCGCCGGCATCTTCGCCGGCCATGCCGTGATCCGGCCGACCGAGACGCGCGCCTGGGTGAGCCGCATGCTCGAGGTCTATGAACGCCGCTCGGCCGGCGGCATCGGCCAGCATCGCCTGGCCACCTGGCCGACCAGCCTGTAGCGCGGCGGGAGCCGAAGCATGGCCCGCCCGCGGCGGCGCTGGAACGGCGCGTTCGAGCCCTCGAACGACGACCACGACCTCAAGCGCCGCCTGCTGCTGCGCGAGGCCGGGGCCGCCTTCAGCGAGCGCGGCTTCCACAATGTCTCGCTCGATCAGGTGGCGCTGCGCCTCGGCGTGTCCAAGACGGTCTGCTACTACTACTTCAAGGACAAGAACCACCTGCTGCTGTCGTGCATCGAGATCGGCTTCCAGCTCGCCGACCAGGCGCTCGACACCGCCGAGGCGACCGAGGGCACGGCGCTCGACAAGGTCGTCGCCTTCACCCGCGCCTACGTCGGCAACATCACCTCGGAGCTCGGCACCTGCGCGGTGCTGACCGACCTGCAGTCCCTGGCCGAGGCCGACCTCAAGGCGGTGCAGGCGCGCCAGCGCCAGTTCAGCCGGCGGCTGATCCGCCTGATCAAGCTCGGCCTGGAGGACGGCAGCATCCAGGTCAGCGATCCGCGGGTCGCCGTCAGCTGGATCGTCAGCGGGCCGCTCATGATCCCCAAGCTCAGCCACCTGTGGCAGAGCCAGGGCACGGCCTGGCTGGCCGACCACTACGCCGAGTTCACGCGGCGCTCGCTGTCGGCCCGGTGAGCCGACAGGCCGGGCCGCATGTCTGACGATCGGAGGACGAGATGACCCTTCACGGTGTGCCGCCCCGCGAGGAGTGCGTGCTGCGCGACTTGCTCGACCGCCATGCCGCGGCGACGCCGGATCGGCCGTTCATCGTGCGCGAGGACGGCAGCGGCATCTCCTGGCAGGCGCTGCGCGCGGCGGTGCGGCAGCGGGCGCGGGCGCTGCAGGATCTCGGGGTCAAGCAGGGCGACACGGTGGTGGTCTGGATGCCCAACCACCCCGACACCCTGGTCCTGTGGTTCGCCATCAACTACATCGGCGCGGTCTACGTGCCGATCAACACCGCCTATCGCGGCGGCATCCTGGAGCACGTGGTGCGCAACGCCGGCGCCGCCCTGATGCTGGCCCACGTCGACCTCGTCGAGCGGCTGCGCGACATCGAGCGCGGGCCGCTCGAGACGGTCGTCGCGCTGCACGGCAAGGCGCCGGCCGTCGAAGGCCTGTCGGTGCTGGCGGAGGACCGTCTGCAGGCCAGCGGCGAGCCGCTGCCCCTGGCGCGGCCCATCGAGCCCTACGACACCCAGTGCATCATCTACACCTCGGGCACGACCGGCCCGTCGAAGGGCGTGCTGTCGTCCTATGCCCATCTGCACGCCACGGCGATCGGCCTCGCCGCCGAGGCCGACGGCAGCCTGTTTCTGGGCGCCGACGACCGCTTCATGGTCAACCTGCCGATGTTCCACGTCGGCGGCACCGGCCCGACCTACACGATGCTGGTGCTGGGCGGCGCGATGGTGCTGCTCGAGCGGTTCGACACCGCCACCTTCTGGAGCACCATCGAGCGCACGCGCACCACCATGGTGATCCTGCTCGGCGTCATGGCGACCTTCGTCATGAAGGAGCCGCCGCGGCCGCGCGAGCGCGAGTCCAGCCTGCGCCACGTCAACATCATCCCGTTCGGCGTCGAAGGCGTCGCCTTTCGCGAGCGCTTCGGCGTCACCACGCACACCCTGTTCAACATGAGCGAGGTGTCCTGTCCGCTGATCGCCGAGACCAACCCGACGGTGGTCGCGACCTGCGGCAAGCCGCGCAAGGGCGTGACCGTGCGCCTGGTCGACGACAATGACTGCGAGGTGGCGCCCGGCGAGGTCGGCGAGCTGATCGTGCGCACCGACCACCCGTGGGCCCAGAACCACGGCTACAACGGCAATCCCGAGGCGACCGCCCGGGCGTGGCGCAACGGCTGGTTCCACACCGGCGACGCCTTCCGGCAGGACGCCGAGGGCAACTTCTTCTTCGTCGACCGCTTCAAGGACGCGATCCGGCGTCGCGGCGAGAACGTCTCGTCGTTCGAGGTCGAGGTTGAGGTCTGCGCCCATGCCGGCGTGCGCGAGGCCGCCGCCGTCGCGGTGCCGAGCGAGATGAGCGAGGACGAGATCCTGGTCGCGGTGTCGCTGGCCCCCGGCCACAACCTCGACCAGGTGGCGCTGATCGAGTTCCTGCGCGGCCGCATGGCGCATTTCATGGTGCCGCGCTACGTGCGCGTCGTGCCCGACCTGCCCAAGACGCCAACCCAGAAGGTGCAGAAGCACGTGCTGCGGGCGGAGGGAATCACCGCCGACACCTGGGACCGCGAGGCCGCCGGCATCGTCATCAAGCGCGACCGGATCGGGCGCTGACGCCCGGACACGAAAAAGGGGCGCCGCTCGCGCGGCGCCCCTCCCTCGTCGTGCTGGCCGTCAGCGGATGATCGTGGCGTCGATCGCCGTCTGCTGGCTGAACACGGTGACGATGACGTCGCCCGGCTTGATCGTCTGCAGCGCCGCCTTGCCGGCCGGCGTGACGATCTGCGGCATCTGGATGACCTCGCCGTCGTTCGGCGGCGGCTCGTCGGTCTGGTTGCCGGTGGCGTTGATCAGGAACACGGTGTTGGTGGCGAGGTCGACCTTGGTCACCATGCCTTCCATGCTCCACAGGGCGATCGGCTGACGCGCCCCGGGGATGCCTTCGAGCTTGGCGCCCTGGGCCACCATCGCCTTGGCCTTGGCCGAGGTCTCCGGGGTCTTCTTGGCGATCAGGAAGTCCATGTAGTCGTACCAGTGGGTGTCGACGATCTGGCCCGGCTTCAGCGAGTTGAAGTTGGCGACGAGATCGGCCGCCTTCATCTTCACGCGGCCGAGGTCCTGCCAGACGATCACGAAGCTGCGGCGCTCCGGATGCATGCTGTGGATGGTGCCGCGCTTGAAGTTCTGCAGCGAGTTGGGAACGGTGAGGTCCTGTGCCTGGGCCGCCGCGACGCGCGGCAGGGCGGTGGCGGCCACGGCGGCGCCACCCAGCATCCTGAAGGTCGAACGACGATTGACGGTGAACATGGGGCTTCCCCTTCCTCCTGGTTGCACAGTCGACCGGACGGCGGGCTCCAACCTGCTTCAGCCTGCCTGACCGACGCCCGAATGGCATCGATGCAGGCCCAGTGCCTGTCCGGCGGCCCGACTTCTAGCAGGTGGCGCGAGGCGATACCTCGCATTTTTTCACGCTGCGTGATTGCAGGCCCCGGCGGATAGTGGTTCGAATGCGGCGGTGGAGTGACCATAAAATGGCGTTGGAAAGATCCGTGACCGGACAAATCAGGGCATTGTTGCTCGCGACGTGCATTTCGGCCGCGATGGCCGCCTCGGCGGTGCAGGCGCAGAACTCGAAGGACACGTGGAACATGTACGAGCCGTACAAGGTCTCGACGTTCCTGCCGTTCGCGACGCCGATCTCGATCGCAAACGCCCCAACGCTCGACGTTCAGGTCGGCAGCATGACTGTGTCCAGGCAGGCGATAGTGGACACTGGATCGATCGGCCTGCAGATCAGCCGCGATCTCTGGAACCCGATCGGCCAGACGCCGATCGGCGCCGGCAGCATTTTCCTCAGCAGCAGCAACGTCACGAATTCAGGCAACTTCTACAACACGACCGTGCAGTTCACGGACTCGAACGGCAAGCCCGTGACCTCGACCGTGCCGGTGCTGGTCGTCACGCAGTCGTGCAAGGGCGACGATTGCAAGGAACCGACTCAGCTTGTGTACATGGGCGTCGGCCTCAACCGCTCGAGCGCTGAGAGCCTAGTCTCGCCCAACAATCAATTGGTCAACGGCACGACGCTCAATCCCTTCCTCAACGTCACCCGGATCGACAGCCAGACCGTTGCACCAGAGAAGATGCGGCAGGGATACATCATCGACAGCACCACGAGCGGCGTCACGGTGGGCCTGACCCAGCAGAACAGCCACGGCTTTTCCTTCGTGAAGCTCACGTCGAACGGCAACACGCCGCTCGATCCCTGGAACGCCGCGCCGGTGACCGTCACCGTGACCAACACAAGCGCGCAGTCCGAGACCTTCTCGTCGGGCCCGGCCCCGCCCCTGAAGGGCGGTGTCCTGCCCGACTCGGGCATCAACTACATGTTCCTGCAAGCGACCAGCAACGTCACGACGACGGTGTCCTGCACGCTGTCCGGCGAAGCGAAGCAGTGCCTGCCAACCAACACGCAGATCGCCGTGGTCCTGCCCGGCAACGGGGCCGCCAGCCCGCTGGCGGAGTACAGCTTCACGGTCGGCGCGGCCCCTCCCACGGTGATTCAGCCCACGGACGCTTCGCCCGTCAGCGGCGGCGGACCGTTCCTCAACACCGGCCGCCAGTTCTTCCTTGGGTTTACGTACCTCTACGACGCGCAAGGCGGCTATGTAGGCTACGCAGCGACCCCCGGCCTCAGTGGGTCGGGAACCGTGAATGCCGGCCTCGCCCTGGTCGGCCCGGTCGCGCTCGTGAACAACTTCACGGAGACCCTGCCGGTGTACCTGATCGGCGACACGACGCTGCAGCAGAGCGGCAGCGGCACGATCGGCGGCAGCGTGGCGGGGAGCGGCTTCAATCTCGCGGTGGCGACCGGCACCGTCAACTTCGGCGCCGCCATCGACATGGGCGGCGGCAGCTTCGTCGTCCAGAATGCCGGGTCGGCAAGCCTGGCCTCGACCTTGTTGGCCGACAGCGTGCAGGTCGTGCGCGGCGGCTCCCTCACGAACAACGGCCAGATCACCGCGACCTCGGTGTTCAACGGCGGCACCCTGACGAACAACGCCCAGATCACCGCCACGACGCTGACCAACACCGGCACCCTGATCAACAACGGCACGATCAACGCCGCTCTGGTGAACACCGGCACCCTGAACGGCAACGGCAGCTACGGCGGCGATTTCGTCAACAATGCCGTCCTGGCCGGCAACCCGACCATTGGCGGCGACCTCGTCAACAGCGGCATCCTCGCGCCGGGCAACTCGATCGGCACCGTCACCGTGGTCGGCAACGCCACCTTCGCTGCCGGCACGACCTACAACGTCGAGGTCAGCGCCCAGGGCCAGAGCGACAAGGTCGTGGTCGGCGGCACCACGACGATCCAGGGCGGCACGGTCGCCGCACAGCCACAGAGTGGCGTCTACGCGCCGCGCACCACCTACACCATCCTGACCTCGGCCGGCGGCGTGGCCGGGACCTTCGCCTCGGCGAGCTCGAGCAATCCCTTCCTGCTGCCGTCGCTGAGCTACGGCGCCAACGCCGTCGAGCTCACCCTGACCATCGGCGGCTTCCTCGCCGCGGCGCAGAACCCGGTGCAGGCCGCGGTGGGCGCCACCCTCGATCGCTCCGTTTTGCTGGCCAGCGGCGACTATGCGCAGGTGCTCGGCATCTTGGCCAACACCAGCCCCAGCCAGGTGCCGGCGATCCTGACCTCGCTGTCGGGCATGAACTATTCGGGCTTCTCCAACTCCATGGTGCAGACCGCGCAGCTGTTCATGTCGAACTTCTCCGACATGGCCGGCGGCGCCGCGCGCGGCCGCAACCGGGTGGCCTTGGCCGAAGCCTGCGAAGTCGCCTGCGATGCAAGCGACCCGGCCCCGGCGACCTGGGGCGCCTGGGGCGGCGCGCTGGGCGGGCTGGGCACCGTCGGCGCCGGCGCCAACTTGGGCGGCGTCACCTACAATCTCGGCGGCTTCGCCGGCGGCCTCGACCGCGCCGTCTCCGACACCGTGCGGGCCGGCGTCGCGGTCGGCTACACGACCGGCTCGCAATGGGTCTCCGGCTTCTCCGGCCAGGGCTTCTCCAACTCGGTGCAGGCCGGCCTCTACGGCTCCTGGCTGCAGGGCCCGGCCTATTTCGACGGCATCGCGGGCTACGCCTACACCGGCAACCAGCTCAACCGCCCGATCAACATTCCCGGCCTGCCGGCCCGCACCGCCATGGGCTCGGCCGGCGCCAACCAGGCCTACGGCCAGCTCGAGGGCGGCTGGCGCTTCGACCTCGGCACCGCCGCCGCGGCCTGGCTCAGCCCGTTCGCCCGCCTGCAGGGCTACACCGGCACCCAGGGCGCCTTCACCGAGTCGGGCGCGCAATCGCTCAGCCTCGCCGTCGCGGCCCAGACCACGACCTCGCTGCGCTCCGTGCTCGGCGCCCAAATCGGCGGCGCCGCCGACCTCGGCTGGAAGGACAAGCTCACGGCCCAGCTGCGGCTCGGCTGGAGCCACGAATATTCCAACACGGCCCGGCCAGTGACAGCCTCCTTCGTCGGCGCGCCCGGCCTGCCGTTCACCACCTACGGGGTGAGCCCGACCCGCGACGGCGCCGTCGTCGGCTTCACCGCCGGTACGGCGATCGCCGACAACGCGTCGTTCTACACCCGCTACGAAGGCATGATCGCCGGCCAGGATTCGACCCACGCCTTGACCGCGGGCGTGCGCGTGACGTGGTAGACCTGCGTCCATGGATTACGCCTTCAACGAGGCGCAGGAAGAGCTGCGCCGCACCGTCCGTCGCTTCGCCGTCAACGAGCTGGCGCCCCTGGTCCGCGAGGCCGAGGAAACCGAGACGTTTCCGCGGCATGTGTTCAAGCGCTTCGGCGAGCTCGGCCTGATCGGGGTGCGCTATCCCGAGGAGGATGGCGGCTCGGGCTTCGACAAGGTCTCCGACTGCATCGTGCGCGAGGAGATGAGCCGGGTCTGCCAGTCCTTCGCCTCGTCGTGGTCGGCGCACAGCCATCTCGGCATCTGGCCGATCTGGCGCGCCGGCACGGCGTCGCAGAAGGAGCGCTTCTTTCGCCCCGCTCTCGGCGGCGAGAAGATCGCGGGCTTCGCGCTGTCCGAGCCCGACGGCGGCTCCGACATCCGCGCGCTGCGCACCAAGGCGGTGAAGGTCGAGGGCGGCTGGCGGCTGAGCGGCTCCAAGCTGTACATCACCAACGCGCCGATCGCCGACTTCCTCACCCTGGCGGCGCGCACCGATCCCGAGCTGACGCCGGCCGCGATCAGCCTGTTCCTGGTCGAGCTGCCCAATCCCGGGATCGTGGTGACGCGCCTGAAGAAGGAAGGGATCCGCGCCTCCGACACCGGGCTGCTGCACATCAGCGACGCCTTCGTGCCCGACGA
This sequence comes from Reyranellaceae bacterium, assembly GCA_046349275.1. Lineage (GTDB taxonomy): Bacteria > Pseudomonadota > Alphaproteobacteria > Reyranellales > Reyranellaceae > Reyranella. Next base: position 141,718 of record JAXMCN010000007.1, read on the forward strand.
TTGCCTGCTCGGCGGTCGCACCGGCACCTATCCGGTGATCCTCGACAGCCTGTCGGAGAACCGGGTCGGCGTCGCGGCCAACGCGCTGGGCATGGCCGAGGGCGCGCTCGAGGCGGCGCTGGCCTTCGCCCAGACCCGCAAGGTGCGCGGCAAGACGATCGGCCAGTACCAGGCGATCGCCCACAAGCTCGCCGACATGGCGGCCGAGATCGAGGCGGCACGCTGGCTGGTCTACTACGGCGCCTGGCGGGTCGATCAGGGGACGCTCGACGCCGCCACCGCGGCCAAGGTCAAGCTCGTGGCCTCCGAATGCGCGGTGCGCGTCTCGGAAGCGGCGATCCGCATCCATGGCGGCGCCGGGATCATGCGCGAGTATCCAGTCGGCCGTATCCATCGCGACGCGCTGGTCTACGTGATCGGCGAGGGCACCTCCGAGATCCAGCGCAATCTGATCGCGCGCGCCCTCGGACTCTAGCCCGCACAGCTGAGCGGCGGCGCGACCTCCTCGAGCGAACGGCCTTCGGCGCTGACGCCGAGCCGCGCCGCGACGACTGCCGCGGCGAGCATCAGGGCCGCGCCGATCAGGTAGCCGACCACGATGGCGTGTGGCCCGCCCGATTCGATCAGGCGACCGAACAGCCACGGCCCGGCGACCCCGCCGAGCAGGGTGCCGACGGCGTAGAACAGCGCGATGGTCAGCGCCCGGATCTCGAGCGGGAAGCATTCGCCGACCGTCAGGTAGGCGGCACTGGCCGCCGCCGAGGCGAAGAAGAAGACGACGCACCACAGCGCCGTCTGGGTCGTGGCGTCGAGCAGGCCGGCCTGGAACAGGCCGCCGGTCACCGCGAGCATCGCCCCGGACAGCGCGTAGGTGGCGCAGATCATCGTCTTGCGCCCCAGCGAATCGAACAAAGGGCCGAGCAGCAGCGGACCGACGAAATTGCCGGCGGCGAGCCGCAGGATGTAGAGCCCGACCCGGTCGGCGGCGACGCCGTAGAAATGGGTCAGCACCAGCGCGTAGGTGAAGAACACCGCGTTGTAGAGAAAGGCCTGCGAGACCATGAGGATCAGGCCGAGCACGGTCCGCGCGCGGTACTTCCGCAGCAGGGTCAGGGCGACCGAGCCCAGGGTCACTCGGTGCGTCGGGCCCAAGGCCAGCGCGGCCGATGGCGGAACGGGCGGCAGGTCGCGGCCGGTGCCGGCGATGACCCGCGCCTCGATCTCGCCGACCACCTGCGCCGCCGCGCCAGGCCGGCCGTGGATCATCAGCCAGCGCGGGCTCTCGGGCAGGAAGCGGCGCAGGTAGAGGATGACTAGGTGTGAGCTTTCAATAGGTTGTCCATCCGGCTCAGGCCGAGGAAGCTGAGGTTGTCGAGACTTCAACGATCCTTGGAGAGCCGAATGGACATCCACAAGAATGCCCGCCTGACCCCGCTGGGTCGAGAGCGTCTGGTCAAAATGGTTCTGAGTGGGCAAACGCCGCAGGCCGCCGCAATAGCCGGAGGCGTTTGCCCTCGCACGGCCTACAAATGGCTTCGCCGGTACCGGGAGGGCGGGTGGGAGGCCCTGCGGGACCGCAGCTCCCGTCCTCGCCGCTTGCGTCAGCCGACGCCCCAGGCGGTCGTCGAGCGCGTCGCGGCGCTACGCCGCCAACGCATCCCGGGCAAGGAGATCGCGGCCCAGGTGGGCGTCTCTCCAGCCACGGTCAGCCGCATCCTCGAGCGCCTCGGCCTCAACAAGCTCAGCGCTCTGGAGCCTGCCGAGCCGATCCGGCGCTACCAACGCGAACATCCTGGCGAACTCATCCATCTCGACATCAAGAGGCTCGGCAGATTCGAGCAAACCGGCCACCGCATCACCGGTGACCGCCAGGTCAACAGCCGCGGCGCCGGCTGGGAGTACGTCCATGTGGCCATCGACGACGCGTCTCGCCTGGCCTTCACACAGATCAAGCCAGACCAGCGGCACAAGAGCGCCATTGCCTTCCTCAAAGCCACGATCGAACACTACAGGAAGCTCGGCGTCCGCATTCAACGCATCATGACCGACAACGGATCATGCTACCGCTCCAGGCCCTTCCGCAAAGCCTGCAACAGGCTCGGCATCCGCCACATCTTCACCAGGCCCTACACCCCCAAGACCAACGGCAAAGCCGAGCGCTTCATTCAGACCATCTTGCGAGAATGGGCCTATGCCAGGGCCTACAACTGCTCGGCTCAACGCGCCGAGCATCTCCCCACGTTCCTTCACCGCTACAACTGGCATAGACCCCATGCAGGCATCGGCGGTAAACCACCCGTCACCAGACTCGGCCTTGCCGGCGACAACCTATTGAGACTCCACAACTAGGCCGAGCACGGCGCCGCTGCCGAAGGCGACCCGCCAGCCCAGATCGGGTCTCAGGACCTCGGGATCGAGCAGCCATACCGAGAGAACCGCACCCAGCGCCGCGCCCAGCCAGAAGCTGCCGTTGATCGCGAGATCGATGCGGCCGCGCAGCCGGGCCGGGATCAGCTCCTGGATCGCCGAGTTGATCGCCGAGTACTCGCCGCCGATTCCCGCGCCCGTGAGGAAGCGGAACAGCAGGAAGCTCCACAGGTCCCAGGAGAAGGCGGTCGCCGCGGTGGCGACCAGGTAGACGCCGAGGGTTACGTTGAACAGCTTCTTGCGACCCAGCCGGTCGGTGAGGTGGCCGAACAGCAGCGAGCCGACGACCGCGCCGGCGAGGTAGGCACTGCCGGTCAGGCCGACCTCCTCGGCCGTGAAGTGCAGGCGGGCGCTGGTCTGCAAGGCTGCGGCCACCGAGCCGGCCAGGGTGACCTCGAGCCCGTCGAGGATCCAGGTGATGCCGAGCGCCACGACGACCAGGCGATGGAAGCGGCTCCACGGCAACCGGTCGAGGCGGGCCGGAACGTCGGTCAGGGAGGAGGACGACGAGGCCATGGCTGCAGCGTGGGTAACGCTGGCCGGCGGCGGCGCGTTGCGCCGGATTGCACGCGGCGGAAGGCTCCCCTGCGGGCGAAGGTCTGGTTCCCGACGGCGGCGCTGATATGGTGACAGGATGACCGACAGCACGATGACGGCCGCCGCTCCGGCCGCGAGCCGCCCTGGGCCGACTCCCGTGAGCGGCGGCGCAACGGCGACCGCCGCCGGCGCCAACTCGACGACCTTCGCGGTGATCCTGTCTCTGAGCTTCTGCCACCTGCTCAACGACATGATGCAGTCGCTCGTGCCGGCCCTCTACCCGATCCTCAAGGACTCCTACGGCCTGTCGTTCAGCCAGGTCGGCCTGATCACGCTCGCCTTTCAGTGCACGGCCTCGATGCTGCAGCCGGTGGTCGGCTTCTACACCGACAAGAAGCCGCAGCCCTACTCGCTGATGGTCGGCATGGGCTTCACGCTGGTCGGCCTGCTGATGATGTCGCGCGCCGATTCATACGGGCTGATCCTGATCGCCGCGGCGCTGATCGGCATGGGCTCGTCGGTCTTCCATCCCGAGGCCTCGCGGGTCGCCCGCATGGCGGCCGGCGGACGCTACGGCCTGGCCCAGTCGCTGTTCCAGGTCGGCGGCAATATGGGCTCGGCAGCCGGTCCGCTGCTCGCTGCCTTCATCGTCGTGCCGCGCGGCCAGCAAAGCATCGTGTGGTTCTCTGGCGCCGCCCTGCTCGCCATGTTCGTGCTGTTCCAGGTCGGCGGCTGGTATTCGCGCCGGCGTGCCGCCCAGCGCCCGGCGGCGCGCAAGGCGGCGGCCGCGGCCACGGCCGGTCCGGGCCTGTCCAAGGGCCGCGTGGCGGTGGCGGTGGCCATCCTTGTGGCGCTGCTGTTCTCCAAGAACGTCTACAGCGCCAGCCTGGGCTCGTACTTCACCTTCTACCTGATCGCCAAGTTCGGCGTGTCGGTCGAGGCGGCGCAGTTCTACCTGTTCGCCTTCCTGGTCGGAATCGTGATCGGCACCCTGCTGGGCGGCGCGGTCGGCGACCGGGTCGGCCGCATCCCGGTGATGTGGTTCTCGATCGTCGGCGCCCTGCCCTTCGCCCTGATGCTGCCCTACGCCAACCTGTTCTGGACGGCCGTGCTGGCGGTCACCGTGGCGATGATCATGGCGTCGGCCTTCTCGGCGATCCTGGTCTATGCCCAGGACCTGATGCCCGGCCGGGTCGGCCTGGTCGCCGGCATGTTCTTCGGCTTCTCCTTCGGGCTGGGCGGGCTGGGCGCCGCCGCGCTCGGCCGGCTGGCCGACGCCACGAGCATCGAGACGGTCTACAAGCTGACCCCCTATCTCCTGCTGCTCGGCCTGCTGACGGCTTTCCTGCCGCGGCCCAGCACCTTCCGGGGCGTGCGCTGAGGCTCGGATTGCAGTCGCTGTGTTAGCGTAGCGCTGGCCGGCTCCTTCCCGCCCGGGCATGATCGGCTGGGCTCATGAGGAGAAGCATGTCCCCCGATATGTCCTGGTGGCACCCGACGGGTGCGCCGCGTCTGCTGGCGTTGGCCTGCGCGGCCGTGGCCGCCGTCGCGAGCGGCGACGTCGCGGCGCAGGCGCCGGCCGCCGACCGCCTCTACGTCATGGATTGCGGCCACAACGCTGCGACCGACCAGGGCCGCTGGTCGCCCGGCGTCAACGTCGGCAAGCCGATCGAGCTGTCCGACAACTGCTACCTGATCCGCCACGGCAACGACTGGCTGCTGTGGGACACCGGCTATCCCGATTCGGTGGCCGACAAGCCGGTGACCAGCCCGATCGGCACGGCGACGCGGGCGCGCAAGCTCGAGGCCCAGCTCGCCGAGGTCGGCGTCAAGCCGGCCGACGTGAAATACGTGGCGGTGTCGCACACTCACGGCGACCACGTCGGCAACGTCGACCTCTTCCCGCAGGCCACCCTGCTGATCCAGAAGGCCGAGCTCGACTGGGCCTTCGCCGCGGGCAAGCCGGCGCCGTTCAAGGCCGAGCGTCCGACGCGGCCGCTCGCCGGCGATCTCGACGTCTTCGGCGACAGCAGCGTGACCGTGATCGCGACGCCGGGCCACACGCCGGGACATCAGTCGCTGCTCGTCCACCTGCCGCGCACCGGCTGGATCCTGCTGACCGGTGATGCTGCGCACTTCAAGGACAATTGGGACAACCGTCGGGTCGCCTCGATGAACACCAGCGCGGAGCAGACGCAGGCCTCCTACGCCCGCATCGCCGCGCTGCTGGCCGAGCGCCAGGCTGCCCTCTGGATCAACCACGACAAGGCGCAGAGCGCCGGCCAGAAGCACTCCCCGCAGTTCTACGACTGACCCCCGATGATCGCGCCGCTCAGCCTGTCCAACGTCCTCACCGTGGCCTTCGCCCTGGTGTGCCTGCACACCGCGGCCGTCCAGTCGCGCGGCACGGTCGTCAAGCTGTGGCGCCTCGCGATCCCGCCGGCCTTCGCCGCGGTGAATGCTTTCACCCTGCTGGCCGGCGTGTTCGAGGCCAACATGGTGCACGACGCGGAATGGCTGGTCAGCGCCGTGCTGGGACTGCTGCTGGGCCGCACGCGCGGCTGGTCGATCGACCTGGTGGTCGACCGGCGCCACGAGTTGCTGCGCCAGCGGCGAACGCCGGACGCCGTCCTGGTGGCGATCGTGCTGCTGCTTCTGTCGTTGACGGATTTCATCGGAGCGGCGCTGCTGGAGCCGCTGGTCGAGCCGCAATACGTGGCGGCTGGGGCGGCCTTCTGTGCCGCCTATCTGGCCGGTCGCGCGCTGGCGATGGCCGTGCGCTCGACGCGCCTGCCGCACGTCGAGCTGCAGGGCGGTTGAGCCGTCGTCAGCGGGTCACGGTGACCGCGGTGCCGGCAGGCGCTGGATCGGCATAGACCACGGTGGCCGGCGCCGGAGCGGTGGTCACCGTCGCGGCGGCCGGCACGGGCCTCTCGACCGTCTCGGTGCGCACCGAGCAGGCGCTGGCCAGGCCGGTGACGACGACGGCGAGGGAAAGGGCGGAAAGGGACTTCATCGGCATCTCCTGTTCGATGGAGCCGCAACGACGAAGTCCCTTCGCAGGTTCCGCGCGGCTACTTGACCGCGACGATGTCGGCGACGCCGACCTTCTTGTTGTTGACCGTCTGCAGCACCACCCAGTGCCCGGCCGAGTTGTGGTCGTCGAACGTCACCTGCTTGCCCATGACGTTGGTGAAGGTCATCTTCTGGATGGCGTTCTTGATCTTCTCGCCGTCGGTGCTGCCGGCGTCCTTGATCGCCTGGGCGAGGACGCGCATCGCGTCGTAGCCGCCCCAGGTCTGCAGATAGGGCTCGGAGTTGTACTTGGCCTTGATCTTCTCGACGAAGGCCTTGTTCTCGGGCGACTCGATCGTGGCGTTGTAGGTCCAGGCGCTGATCGACTTCTCCATGCCGCCGGCCTCGATGATCGGCTGGTTGCGGCCACCGAGTTCGATTCGTCCGGTGTAAGGGATGCGCACGCCGAGCTGCATGGCCTGGCGCAGGAAGTTGATCGAATCGCCGCCCAGCTGGAAGGTGCCGATGGCGTCGGGCCGGCGCTGCTGCAGGCGGGTCAGGATCGAGCTGAAGTCCGGCACGTTCTGCGGATGGTAGTCGGTCGAGACGATCTCGACCCCGGCCTTGCCGGCCACCGCCTTGAAGGCCTCGGCGCCGCCGCGCCCGAAGTCGGTGTCCTCGGCAACGATCGCCACCGTCTTGAACGGCTTCTTGCTGCCCAGGTAGATGCCCAGCGCGTCCATCATCGCCGAGTCCGACGGGCTGATGCGGAACGAATATTCGTTGCGACCCGGCCCGGCCAGCTCGGTGATCTGCGGGTTGGACGCGATGCCAGTCACCATCGGGATCTTGGCGTCGGCGACGATCTTCATGGTCGCGAGATGCACCGAGCTGCAGTGCGCGCCCTCGATCGCCACGACCTTGGCCTCGACCAGCTTGTTGGCGACGTTTACGCCCTCGCTGGGATTGCACTTGTTGTCGAGCACCATCAGCTCGACCTTGCGCCCAAGCAGGCCGCCGGCGGCGTTGATCTCGTCGACCGCGAGATTGACGCCCCACATCTCCCACTCCGAGGCGACCGACGCGGCGCCGGTCTTGGGCGTCGACACGCCGATCACGATCGGCGGCTGCTGCGCCGTCGCCTGGCCGGCCAGCAGGCCGCAGGCGGCGACGGCCGCCAACAGCAGAAGCTTGTTCCTCATCATTTCCTCCACACACGCTCCCCGTGGCTCAAGTCAACAACATAGCAGGCGGCATGCCAAGCAGCCGCGACACGCGCAGCGCCGCCGCGGTGACCAGCGGCGTCACCGTGGCCAGCGTCGTCGCCGCGTCGAGATACTTGGGAAAGGCGACGCTCAGCGCCGCGACCACGGCGCCGCTGCGGTCGCGGATCGGCGCGCCGACTGACAGCACGCCCGGTATGTTCTCCTCGTTCACCAGCGCGTAGCCCTGGCGCCGCACCTTGGCCAGGCCGGCGAGCAGCGCCGCCGGATCGGTGACGGTGTGCGGCGTGATCGCCGGCAGCCTGCGCGACCCGAGCAGGCGGCGCGCCTCGGCCTCGGGCAGGGAGGCCAGCAGCACCTTGCCGGCGCTGGTCGAATGCAGCGGCATCTCGCTGCCCGGCGCCACCTTGACCGCGACCGGGGCGTCGGCCTCGACCGCCAGCATGTAGATGGCGCGGCCGTCGCGCAGCACCGAGACGAAACCGTTGAGATGATGGCGATGGGCGAGCTGCTCGAGCTCGCGCCGCGCCGCCACCAGATAGTCGAAGGCTTCCTCGCCGCTGGCGCCCAGCGCCACCGCGCGATGGCCCAGCCGGTAGCGCTGGGTCTCCGCGCTCTTCTCGATGTAGCCACGGCTGGCCAGCGAGCTCACGAGGCGCTGCACGATGGTCGGGCTGAGCCCGCAGCGGCGCGCCAGCTCGCGAACTCCGACCTCGCCGCCCGATACTGCGATCGCCTCCAGCACGTCGAGCCCGCGCTCGAGCGACTGCGAGCCGCGCGGGGTGGGCGCGTGAGCGCTCATGTCTTCTCCTCCCCACGTTGGCGTGGGGAGGTGTCCGCGCAGCGGACGGAGGGGTCATGAGCCTTGAATTCATGACCCCTCCGTCGCCGAAGACGGCGACACCTCCCCGGCTTCGCCAGGGAGGAAAGGGGGCGTACCGAATATCGGAACATTGTTTCGATAGTTGCACGCTCGCAGGATTCCCGGCTATCTGTCAACGGCGCGCGGCCCCGCCGGATGGTCCGCAACTTGCAGTTCCGCCCGGGATGACCGTCGACGCCACCTATCTCCTGCAGCTGACCCTGAACGGCCTGACGCTCGGCCTGCTCTACGCGCTGATCACGGTCGGCCTGTCGCTGATCTTCGGGGTCATGGAGATCATCAACTTCGCCCATGGCGAGCTGCTGATGCTGGGCGCCTTCGCCATGGCCTTCGCCCTGCCCGTCACCGGCCTGCTCTACTGGCCGGCGCTGGCCGCGGCGATCGTCGCGGTCATGCTGGTCGGGCTGGCGATGTACGAGGTGCTGCTGGTCAAGCTCAAGCCCGACGAGTTCGAGCGCTCGATCCTGATCACGCTCGGCCTGTCGATCATCCTGATCCATCTCATGCAGTACCTGTTCACGGCGAGCCCGCGCCTGGTCGACACGCAGTACGGCTTCGACGGCGTCGAGATCGGCTCGATCCGCATCACCTGGACGCGGGTGATCGGCGCCGGCGCCGCGGTGGTCGCCTTCGCCGGCCTCTATGGCGTGCTGCGCCACACCCAGTTCGGCCGCGCCATGCGGGCGATCGCCCAGAACCGCGAGGCGGCGCTGATGGTCGGCGTGCGGCCGCGGGTCGTGGCGCGCAATGCCGTGGTGCTGGCGGCCGGCCTGTGCGGCCTCGCCGGCGCGGCGATCGCGCCGATCCAGCTGGTGACCCCCTACATGGGACAGTTCCTGATCTTCAAGGCGTTCGCGCTGGTGATCATCGGCGGCCTGGGCAACATCCCGGGCGCCATCGTGGCGGCGATCGGGCTCGGCCTGATCGAGAGCTGGATCGGCGGCTTCTTCGAGATCGCCTGGCAGGAAGCCGCCGTGTTCGTGATCATGATCGGCGTGCTGTTCCTGCGGCCCGACGGCCTGTTCAAGCGCGGCGGGATGCGGGTCGGATGAGCGGCGCCTCCCTCAAGCTCGTCCTTGCCCTGCTCGGCGCGCTGGCGCTGGCGGCACTGCCGCTGGTCACGACGTCGAACTACTTCATGGGCATCGGCGTCTCGGCCCTGATCTTCACCGTCGCGGCGGCGGCGCTCAACCTCATCTACGGCTATGCCGGCCTCCTGTCGTTCGCCCAGCTCGGCTTCTGGGGGATCGGCGGCTACGCCACGGCGCTCACCGTCGTGACCTTCGGCGGCAGCTTCTGGATGGGCCTCGTCTGGGCGGCGCTGCTCAACGCGGCGCTGGCCTTGCTGGTCGGCTATCCGACCCTGCGCACCGGCCGGCATGCCTTCGTCATCGTCACCTTGACCTTCGCCCTGCTGGTCACCCTGATCGCCCGCGACTGGGTCAGCCTGACGCGCGGCCCGCTCGGCATCCCCAACCTGCCGCCGCCCGAGGCGTTCGGCCACCGCTTCGCCGGCACGCGGCAGTTCTACTGGGTCGCCTGGGCCTTCTCGGTGGCGATGCTGGGCTTCCTCTACGCGCTGTGCAGCTCGCGCATCGGTCGCACCCTGGTCGCCATCAAGCAGAACGAGCCGCTGGTCCGCGCCCAGGGCATCGCGCCGATGCCCTACAAGCTCGCCGCCTTCGCGCTCAGCGCGGCGATCACCGGCGCGGCCGGCGGCGTCTACTGCTTCCACCTCGGCATCATCGACCCGCTGTTCCTCGACTTCTATTACATGCAGACCTTCCTGATCATCGTGATCATCGGCGGCGCCGGCAGCTTCTGGGGCGTGATCGCCGCCGGCGTGGCGATGTCGGTGCTGCCCGAGGCGCTGCGCTTCTCGGCCGACCTGCGCATGATCATCTACGGCGTCATCCTGGTCGTGGCGATGTTCGTCATGCCGTCCGGCGTCGCCGGCTGGCTGCGCGAGCGCCAGCTCGCGCGCATGCGGGAGCAGCTGCGATGACCGCCCTGCTCGAGGTCACCGAGCTGCGCAAGGCCTATGCCGGCGTGCATGCGCTCGACGGCGTGTCGTTCACCGTCGAGGCCGGCAGCATCACCGGCCTGATCGGGCCCAACGGCTCGGGCAAGAGCACGGCGATCGACTGCCTGTCGGGCTTCCAGAAGCTCGACGGCGGCCGGGTCGTGCTGGCCGGCCAGGACATCACCGGTCAGCCGGCGCACCGGATCGCCCGCGCCGGCCTGATGCGCACCTTCCAAACCGTGCGCATCTACGACCGACTGAGCCTGCGCGACAACCTGGCGATCGCCGCCCAGCAGCCGGATCCGGCCAACTGGGTCGACGAGCTCTTCCGTACCCGCCGCTACCGCGACGCCGTCGACGCGGCCGAAGGCCGGGCCCGTCAGCTCGTCGAGCTGATCGGCCTGCAGAAGTACTGGGAGATCGAGACCGGAATCCTGTCCTACGGCCAGAAGAAGCTGGTGGCGCTGGCCGCCGCCCTGATGCCGCATCCGCGCATCGTCATGCTCGACGAACCGGTGGCCGGCGTCAATCCCAGCCGCATCCGCGAGATCGAGGCGGCGCTGGCGCAGCTCAACCAGGCCGGCGAGACGTTCCTGATCGTCGAGCACAATGTCGAGTTCATCACCAACCTGTGCCATCGCGTCGTCGTGCTCGACCAGGGCCGCAAGCTGGCCGAGGGCACGGCAGCCGAGATCCACACCGATCCGCGGGTGCTCGAGGCCTATCTCGGCATGACCCCTGAGATGGCCGAGGCCGAGATGCGGGGCGCGGCATGACCGCGCCGGCGCTCGAGCTCGTGAAGGTCACCGCCGGCTACGGCGACGCCGCGATCGTGCGCGACTTCTCGGCCCGTCTGCTGCCCGGCTCGATCACCACCCTGATCGGCGGCAACGGCGCGGGAAAATCGACCCTGCTGCGGGCCATCTACGGCACCAACCGCCTGTTCTCCGGACAGATCGTGTTCAAGGGCCAGCCCCTCGAGCGCCTGCCGCCGTGGGAGCGGCTGAGGCGCGGCGTCGGCTTCGTGCCCCAGGGCCGCTGCAACTTCCCGTCCATGAGCGTCGCGGAGAACCTCAAGATGGGCTGCTACACCCTGCCGGCGGCGCGCCACGCGGCGGCCATCGAGCGGGTCACGGCGGCCTTCCCGGTTCTGACGCGCAAGTGGCGCACCGACGCCGGCAACCTGTCGGGCGGCGAGCAGCAGATCCTCGAGATGGCCATGGTGATGCTGGTCGAGCCGGCGCTGCTGCTGCTCGATGAGCCGTCGCTCGGCCTGTCGCCCAAGATGCAGGGCGACGTCTTCGCCACGGTGCAGGGCATCGCCCGGGCCGGCGTGACGGTGCTGGTCGTCGAGCAGAACGTGCGCGGCGCGCTGCTGATCTCCGACCGCGCGCTGGTGATGGAACAGGGACGTCTCTTCATGGAAGGCCCGGCGGCCGAGGTGCGCGGCGATCCGCGCATCCGCCAGGCCTATCTCGGTGGCAACATCCAGCAGACGGCGGCATAGGGGATCATGGAAAAAACCAAGGACAAAGCGAGACTGGCCGTCGACATCGGCGGCACCTTCACCGACCTCTGCCTCGAGCACGCCGGCAAGCGCACCAGCGTCAAGGTCCTGACCACGCCGCGCGCGCCCGAGGAGGGCGTGCTGACCGGCATGGCGGAGATATTGAAGGCGGCCGGCGTGGCGCCGGGTGATCTCGGGCTGATCATCCACGGCACGACCCTGGCGACCAATGCCATCATCGAGCGCAAGGGCGCGAAGACGGCGCTGATCGTCACCGAGGGCTTCCGCGATTCGATCGAGATCGCGTTCGAGCACCGCTTCGAGCAGTACGACATCTTCATGCAGAAGCCGCCGCCGCTGGTGCCGCGGTCGCTGCGCTTCGGCATCCCCGAGCGCATGGACGGGCGCGGCAACGTGCTGATCCCGCTCGACGAGGCGGCGGTCAAGGCGCTGGCGCCGCAGCTCAAGGCGGCGGGCGTCGAGGCGATCGCGATCGGCTACATGCACGCCTATCTCGACGGCAAGCACGAGCGGCGCACCCGCGACCTGCTGGCCGAGTCCCTGCCCGGCGTGTCGATCACGCTGTCGAGCGAGGTCTCGCCCGAGATCCGCGAGTACGAGCGCTGGTCGACGGCGGTGGCCAACGCCTACGTCCAGCCGGTGATGGACCGCTATCTCGGCCGCCTGGCCGCGGCGCTGAAGGCCCAGGGCGTCGGCTGCCCGCTGTTCCTGATCACCTCGGGCGGCGGGCTCGCCGCGCTCGAGACGGCGCGCAAGTTCCCGATCCGCCTCGTCGAGTCGGGCCCGGCCGGCGGCGCCATCCTGGCCGCCGCGCTGGCCCGCCAGTGCGGCCTCGACAAGGTCCTGTCGTTCGACATGGGCGGCACCACGGCCAAGATCTGCCTGATCGACCATGGTGAGCCGCAGCATTCGCGCACCTTCGAGGTGGCACGCCAGTATCGGTTCCTGAAAGGCAGCGGCCTGCCGCTGCGCATCCCGGTGATCGAGATGGTCGAGATCGGCGCCGGCGGCGGCTCGATCGCCTCGGTCGATTCGCTGTCGCGGGTCAACGTCGGGCCGGAGAGCGCCGGCGCCGAGCCGGGTCCGGCGAGCTACGGCCGCGGCGGCACCCAGCCGACCGTGACCGACGCCGACGTCGTGCTCGGCCGCATCGATCCCGGCTACTTCGCCGGCGGCTCGATCAAGCTGTCGCCCGACAAGGCAGGCGACGCGGTCGACCGGGCGGTCGGCGCCAAGCTCGGGCTGAAGCGCCTCGACGCCGCCTTCGGGGTCAGCGAGATCGTCGAGGAGAACATGGCCAACGCCGCCCGCGTGCACGCCGTCGAGCGCGGCAAGGAGCTGCAGGCGCGCACCCTGATCGCCTTCGGCGGCGCCGCGCCGATCCACGCCGCGCGGCTCGCCGAGAAGCTCGGCATCGAACGGGTACTGGTGCCGAGCGGCGCCGGCGTCGGCTCGGCGGTCGGCTTCCTGCTGGCGCCGGTCGCCTATGAGGTCGTGCGCAGCCGCTACGTCCAGCTCGACGCCGACAAGTTCGATCCCGACTACGTCAACCGGCTGTTCGCCGAGATGCGCGCCGAGGCCGAGGCGGTGGTCAAGGCCGGCGCGCCGAATGCCACGCTGATCGAGACCCGCACCGCCGACATGCGCTATCGCGGCCAGGGCCACGAGATCACCGTCAGCCTGCCGGCCGGCGCCTTCACCGCGGGCTCGCGCGAGGCGCTGATCAAGCTCTACGAGGACGGCTACGCCACGACCTTCGGGCGGACCATCCCGGGACTCGGCGTCGAGATCATGAACTGGACCCTGCGCCTGGCCGCCGAGCAGCCGCCGGTCGCCGTCGCGCCGCCGCAGCCGGCCGACAAGCCGGCCAAGCCGCGCAGCAAGCGCCAGGTCTACGACCCGGCGAGCCAGGACATGGTCGAGGTCGCGGTCTATCATCGCGCCGACCTCGAGGTCGGCAGCCTGATGCCCGGCCCCGCCGTGATCGCCGAGGACGAGACCACGACCATCGTGCCGAAGAGCTTCGCCGCCCGCATCAGCCCGATCGGCGCCATCCTGATGGAGAAGGTGTGACCATGAGCATCAACGATCCGCTGTCGCCGATCCGCCTGCAGCTGATGTGGGACCGCCTGATCGCGGTCGTCGAGGAGCAGGCCCTGGCGCTGATCCGCACCGGCTTCTCGACCTCGACGCGCGAGGCCGGCGACCTGTCGGCCGGCGTCTTCGACCTCGACGGCGCCATGCTGGCCCAGGCGGTGACCGGCACGCCAGGCCACATCAACTCGATGGCCCGCGCCGTGCGCCACTTCCTCGACCGCTTCCCGGCCCCGACCATGAAGGAAGGCGACATCTTCCTGACCAACGACCCGTGGAAGGGCACCGGCCATCTGCACGACTTCACCTTCGTCACGCCGACCTTCCGGCGCGGCAAGATGGTGGCGCTGTTCGCCTCGACCTGCCACGTCGTCGACATCGGCGGCCGCGGCATGACGACCGACGCGCGCCAGGTCTACGAGGAAGGCCTCTACATCCCGCTGATGCGCTTCGCGCACGCCGGCACGGTCGATGAGACCCTGGTCGAGATCGTGCGGGCCAACGTGCGCGAGCCGGTGCAGGTGGTCGGCGACCTCTACTCGTTGGCGACCTGCAACGAGATCGGCTGCCGCCGACTGATCGAGATGATGGACGAGTTCGCGATCGACGATCTCGACCGGCTGGGCGCGCACGTGCTGGCGAAGTCGAAGCAGGCCTCGCTCGAACTGATCCGCAAGATCCCTGCGGGCGAGTACAAGTACTCGATGCGGGTCGACGGCTACGACAAGCCGATCGACCTGGTGGCGACCATGAAGATCGGGCCGGACGGGATCGACGTCGACTTCGCCGGCACCTCGGGCGTCTCGGCCTACGGGATCAACGTGCCGATCTGCTACACCGAGGCCTATGCCTCGTTCGGCGTGAAGTGCATCGTCGCGCCCAAGGTGCCGAACAACGAAGGCTCGCTGTCGGTGATCCGCATCACCGCGCCCGAGGACACCATCCTCAACGCCAAGAAGCCGGCGCCGGTCGCGGCGCGCCACGTCACCGGCCAGATGCTGCCCGACGTGGTGTTCGGCTGCCTGCACCAGGCGCTGGGCGGCGGCGTGCCGGCCGAGGGCACGTCGTGCCTGTGGAACCTGTTCGCGCTGGGCGGGCCCGGCGCCACCGACGGCGATCCGGCCGAGACGGTGCACGCCAAGCCGTTCAGCGTCATGAGCTTCCACTCCGGCGGCACCGGCGCGCGGCCGGGCAGCGACGGCCTGTCGGCCACCGCCTTCCCCTCGGGCGTGCGCAACGTGCCGATCGAGATCAACGAGGCGGTGTCGCCGATCGTCGTGTGGAAGAAGGAGTACCGCCAGGATTCCGGCGGCCCCGGCGAGTTCCGCGGCGGGCTGGGCCAGGTCATGGAGGTCGGCACGCTCGACACCGCGCCGTTCGCGCTCAGCGCCTACTACGACCGAATCGACCATCCGCCGCGCGGCCGCGAGGGCGGCCTCGAAGGCATGGCCGGCCGGGTCACCCTGTCGTCGGGCAAGGCGCTGCGCGGCAAGGGACTGCAGACCGTGGCGGCCAAGGAGCGCGTGCTGATCGAGATGCCGGGCGGCGGCGGCCTGGGCAACCCGCGCAAGCGGCCGGCCGAGGCGGTGGCCGCCGACGTCCGCGAAGGCTTCATCTCGGCCGCCGCGGCGCGCCGCGACTACGGCGTGGCGGTCAACGACGACGGCTCGGTCGACAGCGCCGAGACGACGAAGCTGCGCGCCCTCGCCGCCGAGTGATCATCCTCCTCCCCACGCTTCGCGTGGGGAGGTGTCGGCGTCTTGCGCCGACGGAGGGGTCGAGGGTTCATGAGTTCATGACCCCTCCGGCCCTGCGGGCCACCTCCCCCCGCTGCGCGCGGGGAGGAATCTGAATCCTCCCCATGCGGAGCATGGGGAGGTGTCGCCGTCTGCGGCGACGGAGGGGTCATGGCTTTCATGACTCATGACCCCTCCGGCCGCTGCGCGGCCACCTCCCCAGCTTCGCTGGGGAGGAAAAGAAAGAGGGAGATTTCGAATGCGCGTGAGTGCCGGGCTGCCGACCGGAATGGAAGGCCTGACCTACCCGATCCCGTTCTCCGATCCCGAGAACGTCATCAGGATCGCCCAGGCGGCCGAGAAGTTCGGCTACGATTCGGTGTGGGGCAACGACCACATGACGACCCAGAACTACGTGCGCGCCGAGTTCCCGGTGCCGCCGCGCTTCTGGGAACCGCTGGTCACCTACGCCTTCGTGCTGTCGGAGACCAGGACGATCAAGGTCGGCACCGGCGTGCTGGTGCTGCCGATGCGCCACGACATCGTGGTCACGGCCAAGCAGATCACCACCCTCGACCATTTCGGCAAGGGACGGCTCGAGGTCGGGGTCGGCATCGGCGCCTACCGCGAGGAGTTCAAGGCGCTGCAGCCCGACGCCCGCCTCGACCGCGGCGACATCGTCGACGAGGGGCTGCAGGCGCTCAACCTGCTGTTCGGCGAGCGGGTCGCGAGCTTCGACGGCCGCTACTACAAGTTCCGCGATGTCGAGCTCTCCCCCAAGCCGCTGCAGAAGCGCGTGCCGCTCTATGTCGGCGGCAACAACTTCAACAACATCACGCGCACCGTGAAATGGGCCGACGGCTGGCTGCCGGCCGGCATGCACGTCGACCGGGTGCGCGAGGGCGTCAAGCGCCTGCGCGAGGAGGCCGAGCAGGCCGGCCGCGATCCCAAGTCGATCGAGGTCGCGCCGCAGTTCGTCGTGCATGTCGGCAAGACGCACGAGGCCGCCGTCGAGAGCTTCCGCAAGAGCCAGATGAACAAGCACCTGGTGTCGCTCGCCAAGTCGACCTTGAAGGGCCAGGGTGCCGCAACCCACGAGGAGATCAACCTGATCGGCACGCCGGCCGAGATCGTCGACAAGGCCAACGCCTTCAAGGAGGCCGGCGTCACCCATCTGCTCGGCCTCTACTTCGCCGCCAACTCGGTGCAGGAGCTGCTCGACCAGATGCAGGTGTTCGGCGAGGAGGTCACGCCGAAGGTGAAGTGAGCGCTCAGCCCGCGGGCGGCTTGCGGGCCGCCCACGGCCGCGCCCGCTCGAGCTGGCCGGCGAGCGCGAACAGCAGCGCCTCCTCGCCGAAGCCGGCCGTGACCATCGTGCCGACCGGCAGGCCCGAGGCGGTCCAGTGCAACGGCACCGACATGCTGGGCTGGCCGCTCATGTTGAAGGCGCCGGTGAACGGCGAGAAGGCGAGCAGGGTCTCGCGATAGGCCACGAGGTCGGCGGTGTCGGTGTGCTGCGGGCCCAGCGGCACCGGCGGCTTGGCGAGGGTCGGGCTCACCAGCACGTCGTATCGCTCGTGGAAGGCCGCCATGCGCCGGCCGTGACGATGGATCGCCCGCACCGCGCGGGCATAGGCCTCGCCGGGCAGGGTGCGCGCGAAGTCCACGGCCTGCTGGACCACGCTGTCGACGGCGCCGCGCTTGGGCTCCGTGCCGCCATTGGCCAGCAGCACGGCGAGCCGCACGTTGCTCGCCACCAGCACCCACAGCGACTCGGCGAGTTCGGGCCAGTCGACCTCCGGTCGCGCCGGCTCGACCGAGTGGCCGAGCGCCTGCAGCAGCCGGCCGGCGTCTTCGAGCGCTGCCCGGCATTCGGGATCGACCGCGACGCCAGAGAAAGGCGCCTCCTGCAACGCGACGCGCAGGCCCTCGGGTGGCCGGTCCACCGCGTCGAGGAAGCGGCCACTGACCGGCGGCGCCCAGTACGGATCGCCGGGCGCCGGCCCGTGCGTGGCGTCGAGCATGGCGGCGCTGTCGCGCACCGAACGGGTCAGCACGTGGCTGATCGAGAGGCTGCCCCAGCCCTCGCCGGCCAGCGGCCCGGACGGCGTGCGGGCGCGCGTCGGCTTCAGGCCGAACAGGCCGCAGCACGAGGCCGGGATGCGGATCGAGCCGCCGCCGTCGCTGCCGTGCGCCATCGGCACGACCCGGGTCGCCACCGCGACCGCGGCGCCGCCCGACGAGCCGCCCGAGGTGCGCGCGGGATCCCACGGGTTGCGCGTGATGCCGGTCAGGCTGGTCTCGGTCGACGGCGCGATGCCGAACTCCGGCGTCGTGGTCTTGCCGAAGATCGCCAGGCCGGCCCGTTTGTAGCGCTCGACCAGGGTCGAATCCTCGGCCACCGGCGGCGCCTCGCGCAGCAGGCGCGAGCCAGCCCAGGTCGGCGTGCCGGCCAGCGCGGTGATCTCCTTCAGCAGGAACGGCACGCCGCGGAACGGCCCGTCCGGCAGGCCGGCGTCGATCGCCGCCCGGGCGCGCTCGGGAAACAGCTGCGAGATCGGATTGAGCCGGTCCTGCACCGCGCGTGCCCGCGCCACGGCCTCGTCGAGCAGCTCGCGCGGGCTGGCCTGGCCGCTCGCGACCAGGGCGGCGAGGTCGAGCCCGTCGCAGTCGTCGTAGGATTTCATGCCGCCACCCTGCGCGCCCGTCGCCGCCGGCACAACGGCCGCGACGCCGCGCGCGCCGGCCTGTAGGCTCGCCGCCGCAGCACCACAGCGGAGGCAACGACATGACCCAGGCCGGCATCCACGGCGCTCCCCCTTCCGTCCCGCCGATCGCCTTCACGGGCTGCGACCTGCAGGCCGCGGCGGCCGCGGACGACGGGCACGGGCACGGCGACGGGCATAGCCACGGGCACGCCCATCCGCGGCGACGCGAGGTCGTGGTCAACGGCGAGCGGGTCAAGACGATCGACGTGCATGCCCATTGCTGCGTGCCCAAGGCGATGGCGGTGATCGGCCATCCGCTCGAGGCACCGGGTCTCCTGATGGACGACACCAGCACCCGGCTGGCCGCCATGGACGCCCAGGGAATCGACGTCGAGGCGCTCAGCATCAACCCCTACTGGTACAAGGCCGGGCGCGACGAGGCGGCCGAGCTGATCCGCATCCAGAACGAAACCCTGGTCGAGTTCTGCGCCGCCAACCCCGAGCGCTTCGTGGCCTTCGCCACCGCCGCCCTGCAGCATCCCGATCTCGCCGCCGAGCAGGTCGAGCATGCCGTCAAGAAGCTCGGCCTGCGCGGCGTCGGGGTCGGCGGCAGCGTCGCCGGCCTCGAGCTGGCGGATCGCCGCTTCGACCCGTTCTGGGCCAAGTGCGAGGAGCTCGGCGCGCTGGTGTTCCTGCATCCGCAGGGCACGCGCGAGCTCGAGCCGAGCGGCCGCCTGGGCGGCAGCGGCCTGCTGACCAACACGATCGGCAACCCGCTCGAGACGACCTTGGCGCTGTCGCACCTGATCTTCGAGGGCACGCTCGACCGCCATCCCGGCCTCAGGATCTGCGCCGCGCACGGCGGCGGCTACCTGCCGTCCTACGCCAACCGTTCCGACGCGGTGATCCGCACCTTCCCCAACCGGGTCGGGCCGCTGCCCAAGAAGCCGCCGACGGCCTACCTGCGCGACGGCCAGCTGTTCTTCGACACCATCGTCTTCACACCCGAGGCGCTGCGCCACCTGATCGCCGAGAGCGGGCCGGGGCAGATCGTGATCGGCACCGACTATCCCTTCCCGTGGACCAGCACCGAGATCGACCTGGTGCTGTCGACCCCGGGCCTCAGCGACGACGAGCGCATCGCCATCCTCGGCGGCACGGCGGCCAAGCTGCTCGGCATCCCGGCCTGAGCGCCCCGCCCCGGCCGCCGCCTACGCGCCGCGCTGGTGGCGCGTCTCGTGGGCGTGCACCTCGCTCATGAACGGCGCCGCCACGGCGGCGTTCAGCTTGCAGTCGAGCAGGATGGGTCCCTCCGGCCGCGCCAGCAGCGGCGCGAGCTTCTCCAGCTCGGCGAGGCTGCGGACGGTCGCGGCCTGGAAGCCGAAGGCCTCGGCGACCGGCGCATAGTCGACGTCGGGGAACACCGAGCGGGCGACCGGCAGCTCGCGCATCTTCAGGAAATGCAGCTCAGCGCCGTAGGCGCAATCGTTCATCAGCACGATGACCATCGGCAGGTCCTCGCGCACCACCGTCTC
Source organism: Reyranellaceae bacterium (assembly GCA_046349275.1). GTDB lineage: Bacteria > Pseudomonadota > Alphaproteobacteria > Reyranellales > Reyranellaceae > Reyranella. Next base: position 161,427 of record JAXMCN010000007.1, read on the forward strand.
GAGCTCGCCCATCGTCATCAGGAAGCCGCCGTCGCCGATCACCAGGATCGTGGTTTCGTCGGGCCGGCCGCGCGCCACGCCGAGCGCCGTGCCGAAGCCCAGCCCGATCGAGGCGAAGTCGCTGGTCATCTTGAACCGCCCGGGATCGGGCACCGAGAGATAGGGCACGATGCCGAGGAAGTTGCCGGCGTCGCACACGATGTTGCGCTGCCTGGGCAGCAGCCGGTCGAGCGTCACGCCCAGCGAGCGCGGGTCGACGGTGCGCGCCGTGTCGGCCGGCTCGAAGTCGCGCGCGATGTCGAAGCCCGCGAGGAAGTCGAGCGTCTCGCGCGAACGGAACGGCGGCTCGGCATTGGCGCCGGGCGGCAGCGCCTCGAGCAGCGCCTCGGCGGCGAGCCGGGCGTCGCCCGCGACCGCGACGTCGGCCGGATACCAGCGGCCGATGTGGCTGCGGTCGCTGTCGACGTGGATCAGCGGCACCTTGGGCAGGGCATGGCCGAAGCTCATGGTGAGGATATTGAGCCCGGCGCCGAACACCACGATGCAGTCGGCCTGGTCGATCAGCCGGCGCGCCGCCGAGTGCGAGAACGAGCCGACGATGCCGAGGTTGGCCGGGTGGCCGCGGAACATGTCCTTGCCGCGCGCCGAGGTGGCGAGCAGCGCGCCGGTGCGGTCGGCGAGCTGTTCCAGCGCCGCCTTCGCCCCGGCCCGATGGGCGCCCAGCCCGGCCAGGATCACCGGCTTGCGGCTGTGCCGCAGCACCTCCGCGGCCGCGGCGATCGCCGAGGGGCTGGGCGTGGCCGGCCGGGACGACCGGGCAGCGCCGCGGGCCGGCGGCGGCGCGTCGCTGTCGGCCAGCTGCACGTCGACCGGCAGGAGCAGCGCCGCCGCCCCGCTTTGCCGCGCCGCGGCGGCGGCGTCGGCCAGCGCGCCGCGCGCCGTCTGCGGGCTGGTCGCGACGAAGGTGCGCAGGCCGGCCGCCGTCAGCACGGCGGTCGCGCTGAACGCCTTGTAGTCGGGCCCCAGCCCGTTCGGCCCGCCGCCGCCCGCGGCCGCCTCGCCCGAGATGATCAGGACCTGCGAGCCGGCCCGGCTGGCATAGGTCGCCGCGTGCAGGCCGTTGGCGGTCGCCGGGCCGCGGCCGATCACCGCGACGGCGAGGCCCCCGGTGGCGTAGGAGTAGCCCTCCGCCATGGCGATGGCGTTGTTCTCGTGCCGGGCGCCGTAGAAGCGGATGCCGGCGCTATCCATCGCCGTCGCGAACACCGCGGTGTCGTCGCTCATCAGCCCGAACACCTCGCGGATGCCCATCGCCTGCAGATCCTCGACCAGCAGTTGGTAGGTGGCAGCCATCGTTTCCTCCCTCGGCGATTTCCCGGCATTATCGGTATTTCCGGTAGGGCCGTCGCCGCTCGCCATACCGCGCTGCGGATCGCGCTCGACTTTCTGGGCACCATACGACCCGGAAATTCTTCGCCGGCGCAACGCCGGCTGCCGCAGTGGATATGTTATCATTGCTTTAGTATTTGTCAATATATACTAAACGAGACTGCGCCTCGGCGTTTCCTTGACGGACTCCACAGCCGCTGGGAAAACTCCGCATTGAGGCTGCGGCCTGCCGCGGATCATGGGGGCGACGAATCGCGATGGAGGAGCAACGGGCGGCGACGCGGCGCGACGGCGGCTGGCTGCGCACCCTGGTGGTGCTGGCCTGTCTCGCCGGCGTCGCCTGGCTGGGCATCGAGGCCTGGCAGAAGCTGCGCGAACGCCCGGGCCAGAGCCAGACGGGCAGCGCCGCGGCCGAGCGTCCCCTGCCCCTGGTCAGCGTCGCCGCGGCGACCCTGGGGCCGGTGGAGCGCACCCTGTCGCTGCCCGGCGACGTCACCGCCTTCGAGGATTCGCCGGTCTATGCCCGGGTCAACGGCTACGTCCGGCAGTGGACGGTCGACATCGGCGCCCGGGTCAAGGCGGGCGACCTCCTGGCCGAGATCGAGGTCCCCGAGCTGCACCAGCAGCTCAAGCAGGCGCAGGCCCAGGTGCTGCAGGCCAAGGCCAACGTCGAGATCGCCCGCATCACCTACCAGCGCTATGCCGGGCTGGTGCGGACCGCCGCCGTGTCGCAGCAGGACGTCGACGCCGGGCTGGCCGCCTGGGAGGCGCGCAAGGCCGACGTCGCGGCCGCCGAGGCCGAGGTCGGCCGGCTCACCGCGATGGTCGGCTTCCAGAAGATCTACGCGCCGTTCGACGGCGTGATCGGCGCCCGCAACCTCACCAAGGCGACGACCGGCGCCCTGATCGACTATGGCAGCCAGGACCCCAAGGCGTGGCTGTACCGCATCTATCGCCTCGATCCGGTACGCATATACGTCGCGGTGCCGCAGAGCTGGCTGCGCATGATCCGCGACGGGCTCGACGCCGACGTCGCCCTGCGCGAGTACCCCGACCGCACCTTCGCCGGCAAGGTCGTGCGCAATGCCGCGGCCCTCGATCCCGCCTCGCGCACCCTGCTGGTCGAGGTCCAGGCGCCCAACCCCGACGGGCTGCTGCTGCCCGGGCTCTACACAACGGTGCATTTCCGGCTGACCGATCCGCAGCCGCCGGTGATCGTCGGCTCGCCCTCGGTCGTGGTGTTCGACGGCAGCCCGCAGATCGCCGTCGTCGACGCCGACGACGTCGTGCGCATCCGCAAGGTCCGCCTGGGCCGCGATCTCGGCGCGACGGTCGAGATCCTGTCGGGTTGCGCGCCGGGCGAGCGGGTCGTGGTGAGCCCCAACGACCTGCTGCGCGACGGCACCAAGGTCCGGGTCCAGACCCAGGCGCCCGCCGCGCGATGACCGGCCGATCCCGTCGACCGGCCCTCGCGCGCCGCCTCGGCGCCGCCCTGCTGACGGTCGGTCTCGCCGCCTGCGATCCGGTCGGGCCCGACTATGCGCGCCCCAAGGCCGACGTGCCCGAGCGCTTCGACTCGGCCGGCCCGTGGCGCGAGGGCACGCCGCAGGACACAATCGCGCGCGGCGACTGGTGGACGGTGTTCGGCGATCCGACGCTCGACGGCCTGCAGGCCGACGCGGTGCGCCAGAGCCCCGACTTGCGCGCCGCGGCGGCGCGGGTACTGCAGGCCCAGGCGGTGGCCGGCATCTCGCGCAGCTACCTGTTCCCCGAGGTCAATGCCGGCGTGCTGGCGCAACGCTTCGCCAACAACTCGAACTTCGCCACCCTGGTCGACCCGGCGACGGTGACCACCAACACGCCGGTGATCACCAACGCCTACAAGGCGATGCCGCTCTACGCCCAGTGGGAGCTCGACTTCTGGGGCCGCGTGCGGCGCCTCGCCGAATCGTCGCGCGCCGATCTCGACGCCAGCATCGCCGCCTACCAGGCCGCCATGCTGACCCTCAATGCCGAGGTGGCGCTGGCCTACTTCGAGATCCGCACCACCGACGAGCTGGTGCGCCTGCTGCAGCGCACGGTGGCCCTGCATCGCGACACCCTGCAGCTGTTCCGGGCGCGCGCCGAGGGCGGGCTGGGCAACGACGTCATCGTCGCCGAGGTCGATTCCACCCTGCGCACCGTCGAGGCCCAGGTCCAGGCCCTCGAGGTCCAGCGCGCCCGGCTGGTCAACCGTCTCGCCGTGCTGACCGGCCGGCCGCCCGAAGGCTTCGCGCTGGCGCCGCAGCCGCTGCCGGGCAGCGCGCCGCCGGTACCGGTCGGCGTGCCGTCCGACCTGCTGCAGCGGCGGCCCGACATCGCCAAGGCCGAGCGCGACATGGCCGCCGCCAACGCCCAGATCGGCGTCGCCGTCGCCGCCTTCTACCCCAACGTCGTGCTGACCACGGGCGTCGGCTACGAAGGCTTCTCGCTGTCGACCCTGACCAACCCGACCAGCAACATCTGGGGCATCGGCTTCTCGCTGTTCCAGCAGGTGTTCAACGCCGGCCGCGTCAGCCTCAACGTCGAGCGCAGCCGCGCCGCCTACGAGGAGAAGGTCGCCGTCTACCAGGGCCAGCTGCTGCGCGCCTTCCAGGAAGTCGAGACGGCTCTGGCGGCGCTCGGCCTGCTCGAGCGCCAGGCCAGCCTGCAGAAGCTCGCCGTCGAAGCCGCCAGCCGGCGCGCCGCCCTGTCCGTGCAACGCTATCAGCAGGGCCTGAACTCGCTGCTCGAGGCGCTGGTGGCGCAGCGTGCCGAGCTGGCCGCCCAAAGCGTCGCCGTGCAGATCGCCAACGACCGGCTGCTGACCACGGTGGCGCTGATCAAGGCGCTGGGCGGCGGCTGGCAGGATCGCGCGCGTCAGGTGCCCGAAGGCTCGCGCTCGATGTGGGCGCCGCCGGTCCAGCCGGCGCCGCCGGCCGCTACGCCAGCAGCTCCTCCCCCTCCCGCGGCGCCTTCGGCTGCCAGCGGCGGCGCAGCAGACTGAAGATCACCGGCACCAGGATCAGGGTCGCCACCGACGCGAACAGCATGCCGCCGATCACCGCGCGGCCGAGCGGCGCGTTCTGGCTGCCGCCCTCGCTCAGGCCCAGCGACATCGGCACCATGCCGACCGCCATGGCGATCACCGTCATGATCACCGGTCGCAGGCGGGCCCGGCCGGCCGCCAGCGCCGCCTCGATCGGCGTCATGCCGTCGTGCAGCGCCGCCTTGGCGAACGACACGACCAGGATGCTGTTCGCCGTCGCCACGCCGACCGTCATGATCGAGCCCATCAGCGAGGGCACGCTGAACGTCGTGTGGGTCAGCAGCAGCATGGCGACGACGCCACAGAAGGCGCCGGGCAGCGCCATGATGATGATGAAGGGATCGCTCCACGACTGGAAGTTCACGACCATGATCAGGTAGACCAGCACGACGGCGAGGATCAGGCCCTGGCCGAGCTGGACGAAGGCGCGGTTCATGGTCTCGCTCTGGCCGGCCATCTCGATGACCACGCCCTTGGGCAGTCCCGCCGATTCGTCGGCGATGATCTTCTCCACGGCGGCGGCTACCGAGCCCTGGTCGACGCCCTGGATATTGGCCATGACGTCGAAGGTCACCAGCACGTTGGTGTGCGACACCTCGGCCGGAATCTGGCCGCGGCCGAGCTCGGCGACGTTGCCGAGATACTGGCCGGGCGCCCCGCCGCCGGCCCGCACCGGGATGCCGGCGACGTCGTCCTGGCTGCTCAGCTTGTCGAGCGGCGCCTGCACGACCAGCGAGTAGGTGTGGCCGGTGGACGGTTCCAGCCAGTAGTTGGGCGACACCATCAGGCTCGAGCTGGCCTCCATCAGCACGTTGCGGCCGACGTCGGTCTGGGCGAAGTCGAGCACCGGCCCGGTACCCGGCGCCAGGCTGGCCAGGCGGTCGCGGTCGACCTGGATGCGCAGCGAGGGCTGGTCCATGCGCTGCTGGATGTGCACGTCGACGGCCCCCGGGACGGCCATCAGCCGGCGCTCGATGCGGCGCGCCAGAGCATGAAGCAGCTCGGGCTTGGCCGGGCCGTAGACCTTGATGTCGATCGGCGCCGGCTGGCCGCGGTTCAGGATCTGCGTCTGCATGTCGGCCGGCTGGAAGTAGAAGGTGAGCTCGGGGAAGCGGCCGGGCAGCACCTCGCGCAGGCGGCGCGTGTATTCCAGCGAACCGTGGCGGCGCGTCTTGCTCAGCCCCATCAGGATCTCGCCGTCGGCCGAGCTCACGGTGATGTTGTCGCTCAGCACGATGTTGTTGAACTGCGGGATGCCGATGTTGTCGACCAGCACGTCGAGGTCGTCGCCCAGCACCTCGCGGATCACCGTCTCGACGCGGCTGAACCACAGGCCGGTCTCCTCGATGCGGGTGCCTGTCGGCGCCGCGACGTGCAGGCGCAGCGAATCGCCCTGCGGCGGCGGGAAGAAGTCGCGGCCCATGCCGGGCACCGCAGCGACCGCCGCGACGAGCGCCAGGCCGAATCCGCCGAGCACGACGGCCGGGTGGCGCAGCGACCAGCCCAGCACGCCGAGATAGCCGTCGCGGAAAGATTCGAAGCCGCGCTCGAAGCCGCGGTGGAAGCGCCCGAAGAAGCCCGGCGGTCGGTTCGAGCGACGGTGCTCGACCTCGGCCCTGAGCAGGAAATCCGCCAGCACCGGCACCAGGGTGCGCGACAGGAAATACGAGGTCGCGATGGCGAACAGCACCGCGAGCGCCAGCGGCACGAACAGGAAGCGCGGCACGCCGGTCAGCAGCGCCACCGGCAGGAACACGACGCAGATGCAGAGCGTCGAGACGAAGGCCGGGATGGCGATCTCCTGGCTGCCGTCGAGGATCGCCGGGATCAGTCCCTTGCCCATGTCGAGATGACGATGGATGTTCTCCAGGGTGACCGTAGCGTCGTCGACCAGGATGCCGACCGACAGCGCGAGCCCGCCCAGGGTCATCAGGTTGACCGTGTTGCCGGTGAGCCCCAGCAGCATGAGCGAGGTGAAGACGCAGACCGGGATCGAGATGATGGCCACGATCGTGCCGCGCCAGCTGCCCAGGAAGAGCAGGATCAGCAGCCCGGTCAGGCCGGCCGCCATCAGGCCCTCGGTGACCACGCCGCCGATGGCGCCCAGCACGAAGAGCGACTGGTCGAACAGCACGATGAAGCGCAGGTTGCCCGGCGTGGGCACGGTCTTCAGCGCCTCCTTGGATTGGGCGATGACGTCGAGGGTCGAAACGTCGCCGCCCTTGCCGACCGACAGGTACACCGTCTTGCGGCCGTTCAGGCGCACCAGGTTGGTCTGCGGCTGGTAGCCGTCGCGCACCGTGGCGACGTCGCGGGCATAGATGATGCGGCCCTCGACGCTCTTGATCGGCACGGCGTTGAGCTGGTCCATGCTGGGGACGTTGTTGTTCACCTCGAGCATGAACTCGGTCTTGCCGATGCGTACCGAGCCGGTCGGCAGGATGGCGCTCTGGCGCAGCATCGCCTGGTTGACCTCGTCGGCCGTGACGCCGTGCGCCAGCATGCGCACCGGATCGAGATCGACCATGATGACGCGCGGATTGCCGCCCCACGGCAAGGGCAGCTGGGCGCCGCGCACCGGCGCGATCGCCTGCCGCACGGTGAACTGGCCGAAGTCGAACAGCTGGGCCTCGGTCAGGCTGTCGCTGTCGAGCGCCACCAGCATGACCGGCACGCTCGACGGATCGTAGACCAGCACGATCGGCGGGTTGGAGCCGACCGGCATCTTCTTCAGAATGAACTGCGAGACCGAGGTGGCCTCGGCCACCGCGCGCTGGATGTCGGCGCCGGGATGAAAATACAGGCGGACGATGCCGTAGCCGAAGATGTTGCGCGATTCCATGCGCTTGACGTCGAGCACGAACTGCGAGGTGATGAATTCGCTCCATTCGGTGATCGCCGTGGCCATCTTGTCGGCCGGGAAGCCGGGATACTGCCAGAGGATGGTGATGGCCGGCTCGCGGACGTCGGGGAAGATGTCCTTGGGCATGCGCAGGGTCGCGCCGCCGCCGCCCAGGATCAGCATCAGGGACAGGACGACGAAGGTGTAAGGCCGCCGCAGGGCGAGCTTGACGATCCACATGACGCGCTACGCCGGACGCCCGGCCGACGGCGCGCGACTGCCGCCGGAGCAAACCATCAGCCGAATTCCCCGCCGCTCTCCCGTTGCGCCATGGGGCCATGGAGGGTTCGGGGCGTCAAGTGCGCGCTGGTCGCGACGCCGGAGCGCCGGCGGACAATTCTTTCCTCGCGCATCGATCGGTAGCAATCTGGTCCTGCATTCCTCCTGGACAGGGCCAGACGTCACCAGATGAACGACGGCAGCGCATGGGACAGCGCCATCGATGAAAGTGCGTTCAGGCGCGAGCAGGAACGACTAGGCCGCTGCTGGACGTTCCTCGGGCTCACCGCCGAACTCGAGCGGGACAACGACTGGCTCCGCGCGCGACTGGGCGGGCGCTCGGTTTTCGTGCAGCGAATGGGCGACAAGCTCGTCGGGTTCGAGAACGTCTGCCCCCACCGCTTCTTTCCCCTGCGCACCAAGGATCGCGGGAACGGCCCCATCGTCTGCGGCTTCCACCACTGGCACTTCGACCGCACCGGAACGGCCGTCGGGATCCCGATCTGCCGGGACCTGTACGACCGGACTCCGCGCGAGATGCAGGCCAGGCTGACGCCCATCGAGATCGAGGTTTGCGGCTCGCTGATCTTCGGCCGCTTCGCCGCGGCGGGAGGGCCATCGCTCGAAGCGTACCTGGGCCCGGCCTGGCCGATCCTGACGGCAGCAACGAGCCTGCCTCCCACCGTTTACCCTTTCAGCCAGGTCGTGGCGTCGAACTGGCGGTTCATGATGTCCATCACGCTCGACGGCTACCACAATGTCGCCGTTCACCGGGCACCGCGGAACCACAGGAACAGCGACTTCCAGTACGCGCGTTTCGGCCTGCACAGCGCCCATATCGGCGGCCAGCATCAGACTTTTTCCGCAATGGTCGAGCAGTGCGCTGCGGATGGCCGGGCGTACAACCCGAACGGCTACAGGATCCTCAACATCTTTCCCGACCTCGCCGTCTCGATATTCGCCGCGCGACCGTGCTGGTACGCGGCCATCCAGCAGTTCGTGCCGCTGACGGCAGGCCGGTCCCTGTGGCGCGGCTGGGTTTTCCGGACGGTCTTTCCCGTCCGCCTGCGCAACCTTGCCGAACGGCTGGCGCAGCCGGTTCCCGAGCCTATTCGCGCCCACCTGGTCCGCCGTGGGCTCGAACGGATCGCCAACCAGGATCACGAGGCCTGCGAGCGACTGCAGGAGGTTGCGGCCCAGGCTGGCGGCAATCCCCTCCTGGGCGCCCAGGAGGAGCGGCTCGCCTGGTTCCAGGAGGCCTACGACAGCATTGTGCATGGCCGCTCCGATTCGGTCGACGCGGGATGACCCGCGCCGCGTGACGTCAGAGGGTGAGGTCCGCGACCTCCATCCAGCCCTGCTCGGCAACGCTGCGATAGGCGAGATCGGCGAGTTGCACCGCCTTGGCGCCCTCGACCTGGGTCGGACGATAGGGCGCGTCCTCGGCGAGGTGGCGCAGGAAGCCCTCTCAGCAGCGGCGGAACGGCGGCTTGTCCGGCTGCTCCGGCGCCTCCTGCCACGGCGCCATCAGGTCGACGCCGCCCGGTCGGGCTGCCGCGACGAAGGCTTCCGGTGTGCCGGCTGCCGACTGCGTGAAGCAGCGGAAGCGGCCGGCGACCGCCGAGCCGCCGGTGCCGTCGATCTGCACCACCATCGTGTCGTCGCGCCGCGGCCGCGTCGCCCAGCTGTTCGTGATGGCGCCGACCGAAGGTGTAAGGCGGCCGCAGGGCGAGCTTGACGATCCAGATGACCCGCTGCGCCGGACGCCCGGCCGAAAGCGCGTCTGCCGCCGGAGCAAAGCATCAGCCGAATTCCTCGCCGCCCTCCCGTCGCGGCATGGGGCCATGCGAGGGGTCGGGGCCGTCAACGCGTCAGATGGTCGATGCGAAAGCGGCAGCCAGCTTGCGGTCGAGCGTCACCAGATCGGCCCCCAGCGAGCGGGCGAGGGACAGGTAGCTTGCGTCGTATGCGGTGAGGCCAGTTGCCTCGGCGAGGTCCAGCATCGCCGAAGGATCGATGGTGACAGGGCTCACCGGCAAGCGGCTCAGCAACTCGAAGGCGGCTCTCAAAGCGTCGCGCTGTTCCGGGTGTCGCCGGCTCTTGGTCAGGAAGATGTTCGCCACTTCGTAGTGGAGCAGCGACGGGGCGACCAGGCGAGCACCCGTGAGACGCTCTGCCATCGCCGCTGCTTCCGGCTCACCGAACAGAAGCGCCGCCAATGCCGACGCGTCGACGACCTTAACGACGGTCACGGTCCGCGCGCACGATCGTCGCGGAATCGGCCGGCGTGCGAACGCCGAGCCGGCGGACCTCCGCCAGCACATCCGCCGGGCTCAGTTCCGCCCCCTCCCTTGCCGCCTCCTCGATGATCGCCAGCAATTCGCCCTGAAGGGACCGATGATGACGCTCGGCCCGCGCGCGGAGGCGCTGGACGACATCGTCCGGGGCATTCTTGATGGAGAGATTGACCGGCATGGCTTCAATTTTGCTCCAAATTGGGACCATCTTATCAAGGATCGCCTCTGGCCACCATCGGCGGCAGCCCGCTGGGAAAACGCGGGCACCGCCTCGTCACGGGGCCAGCGTCGGCACCTCCATCCAGCGCTGCTCGGCAACGCTGCGATAGGCGAGATCGGCGAGTTGCACCGCCTTGGCGCCCTCGACCTGGGTCGGACGATAGGGCGCGTCCTCGGCGAGGTGGCGCAGGAAGCCCTCTCAGCAGCGGCGGAACGGCGGCTTGTCCGGCTGCTCCGGCGCCTCCTGCCACGGCGCCATCAGGTCGACGCCGCCCGGTCGGGCTGCCGCGACGAAGGCTTCCGGTGTGCCGGCTGCCGACTGCGTGAAGCAGCGGAAGCGGCCGGCGACCGCCGAGCCGCCGGTGCCGTCGATCTGCACCACCATCGTGTCGTCGCGCCGCGGCCGCGTCGCCCAGCTGTTGGTGATGGCCCCGACCGCGCCGTTGGTCAGCCTGAGCAGGGCATAGCTGGTGTCCTCGGCGTCGACCGCGTAGCGCCGCCCCTGCTCGTCGACCCGCTCGGGGATCGCCGTGCTCATGGCGGCGCAGACCGCCGTGACGGGCGCCGCCAGCTGGTCGATCATATAGCGCCAGTGGGCCATCATATCGAGCGCCAGGCCGCCGCCCTGGTCCTTCCGATAATTCCAGCTCGGGCGCTGGCATTCATGCTCGGTGCCGTCGAATATCCACGAGCCGGCATCGATGCGGATCGACAGGATGCGACCGAGAAAGCCGGATTGGCTGACAGCCAGCAGGCGCGCGAAGCCGGGCAGGAACAGCTTGTCCTGGATCACGCCGTGCTTCAGCCCGGCACGGTCGGCAAGCCGCGCCAGATCCATCGCCTCCTCGACCGTCGGCGCCGTCGGCTTCTCGATGAAGACGTGCTTGCCGGCAGCGATCGCCTGGCGCACGCGGCGCGGCCGGTCGCCGGTTGCGGCGCAATCCATGAAGACCCGGTCGGGGCCGGCGAAGGCCTCGTCGAGGCTGGTCGTCCAGCGCTGGCCGCCATGCGCCGCGGCCAGAGCCTGCAGCCGGCCGGCGTCGCGGCCGACCAGCAGCAGCTCCGGCACCAGGCGGTCGCCGTTGGCCAGCGGCAGCCCGCCCTCGCCGGCGATCGCCAGAAGATGCGCCATGTGCTGCGTCGTGCCCATGCGGCCCGTCGCGCCGTTGATGATCACGCCAAGCTTGCGACTCGTCATGCCAACACTCCCCTGCCCCTGGGCCTCGACCGGATCAGCGCGCCAGCCGCGCGGCGAGCGCGCGCAGCCATATGGCGACCGCGACCGCGCCGGCGTCGGGAACACCGAGAACCCGATCGCCCAGATAGCTGGCACGACCGAGGCGGGGCGTCAGATGCGCCGTGGCCATGGCGCCCTCCTCGGCCGCCCCGGCGGCACGCGCCAGGAGAACCTCGGGCAGCACCGACGACTGGGCGTCCTCGAGCATCGACCGGACGGCCGGCACGAGGGCGTCGAGCATGGTGCGATCGCCCGGACGGGCACCGCCCAGGGCGCTCACGGCCTCCGTCGCGGCCTCGAAGGCGCGGGCCCAGGCCATCATGTCGGGCCGGCTTGGCAGGCTGCGCGAGGCCCGCAACAGGCCGGTGGCGTAGAATGGACCGGAGCTGCCGCCGATCGCGCGCCGCAGCCGATCGGCCATCGCGGCCAGGAGCGGCGCCGGCTGCGCCCAGGGCTGCGCCGCGAGCGCGCGCAAGGCCTCGGCCGCCCGAACCATGCTCGCGCCGAGATCGCCATCGCCGGCCCGCGCATCGAGATCGCCCAGTTGGCCCTCGGCCGCTTCCAGGGCCGACGCCACGGCCAGCAGAGCCTGCTCGAATCGCGGATCGCCGGCCTCTTCCGGCGAGGCCGGCACGACACCGGTGCCGCTCGGCGACGCCAAGGTGCGGCGCGGCGCGAGGCGTCCTGCCCCCGGGCGCGGCCACGCCGGCGCGGAGGTGGCGGCGTCGAGGAGCGCCAAGCGTTCGTCGTCGACCCGCAGCAGCGACAGCGACAGGCCCGGCATCTCCAGGGCGCTTAGGAAGGTACCGGACCAGGCGCGCTCGACGACCAGACCGCGCCCGCGCAGCTGCGCGATGGCCTGCCGCGTGGCGATCGCGAGTTCCATCGGCGGCGTGCCGCCCAGGCCGTTGACCAGCAGCGCCACCCGCTCGCCGGCGGCGAGCCCGCGATCCGCCACGATCGTGCCGAGCAGGCGCTCGACCAACGCCTCGACCGGCATCATCGCGACCCGCTCTACGCCGGCTTCGCCATGGATGCCGAGGCCGAGCTCGATCTCGCCCGCGCCCAGCTCGAAGCCCGGTCGCCCGGCCGCCGGGACCGTGCAGGCGCCCAGCGCCACGCCCATGGTGCCGAGGTCGTTCGCCGCCGTGCGCGCGAGCCGCGCCACGTCGCTCAGCGGCCGGCCGGACCGGGCGGCGGCGCCGGCGATCTTGTGGATGAGAACCGTGCCGGCGATGCCGCGGCGCCGGTCCACCGGGACGCGGTCACCGAGCGCGACGTCGTCGGCGATCACGACCTCCTCGACCGGAATACCCTCGGCCCGCGCCAGCTCGGCGGCGAGCCCGAAGTTCAGCCGGTCGCCGGTGTAATTCTTCACGATCAGCAGCGCGCCCGCCGGTCCCGCCACGGCGCGGATCGCCGCCAGCACCGAATCGACGCTGGGTGACGTGAAGACCTCGCCGGCGACCGCGGCGGTCAGCATGCCGTCGCCGACATAGCCGGCATGGGCGGGTTCGTGGCCCGAGCCGCCGCCGGACAGCAGCGCCACCGGGCGATCGGCCGCCTCGCCGAGGTCTGCCCGAACGATCACGCCCTCGTCCTCGAGCAGGGCCAACTCGGGATGGAGATCGGCGATGCCTTCCAGCATCTCGCGCACCACGGTGCGCGGGCTGTTGATCAGCTTCTTCATGGCGTCCTCGCGACGAGGTCGCGGGCGCGCTCACGGCCGCGCGCCGCCGCGGCACGCGCCATGTCGGCGCACAGGCCGGTGTAGGCGGTGGGGTCGAGCAGCCGGTCGATCGCCGCGGCGTCGAGATGAGCCGTCACGCGCGGGTCGGCGGCGAGCAGCGCCGAGAACGACCGGCCTTCCGTGAACGCGGCCTGGGCGGCGTCGTAGATCACGTCGTGCGCGTGCTGGCGGCCGATCGCGGCGCCGAGGTCGAGCATCACCGCCTCGGCCATGATCAGGCCACCGCCCAGCTCGAGGTTGCGCCGCATGCGCGCCGGATCGACCCTGAGGCCGCGCACGATCTCGACCAGGCGCGCCAGCATGTCGCCGGTGGCGATGCAGGCGCGCGCCTCGGCGCCATCCATCATCAGGCTGGTCGTGCGGTCGGCCTCGTGCTCGGTGGTCATCGCCTCGAGCGCCAGCGGCACCGCGGCCCGCACTTCGGCGGCGGCGGCGATGACGTCCTGGCAGAGCTTGGGGTTGCGCTTCTGCGGCATGGTCGAGCTGCCGACCGTGCCGGGCGGCACCGGCTCCTCGACCTCGCCGAACTCGGTCTTCATCAGGGTGTAGAGCTCGCGGCCGATCTTGCCGCCGGTGGCGGCGAGCAGGCCGAGCACGCAGGTGTTCTCGGCGAGGTGGTCGCCGGCGGCGCGCGACGGCACGCTCATCGCGCCGAAGCCCAGCCGGCGGGCGATTCCGTCCTGCACCGCCGGGCCTTGCGCGCCCAGCGAGGCATAGGTGCCGGCAGCGCCGCCCAGCATGGCGACGAACAGGCGCGGCGCCAGCTGCTGCAGGCGCTCGACGTGGCGCAGCAGCTCGTCGATCCACACCGCGACCTTGAAACCGAAGGTCGCCGGCACGGCATGCTGGCCGTGCGTGCGGCCGGCCATCGGCATGTCAGCGGTACGCTCGGCGAGATCGGCCATGGCCCCGAGCAGCTCGGCGATCTGGCCGAGGAAGATCGCATGGGCGCGGCGCAGCACCAGCAGGTCGCCGGTCTGGGTGATGTTCTGGGTGGTGGCGCCCCAGTGGACCCAGCCGCCGTGCGGCTCGCCGACCAGCCGGGCGAGTTCCCAGACCAGCGGCACCAGGGTATGGCCGGTGCGCGCGAAGCCGGCGTCGAGGCGGCTGCGATCCATCAGCGCGAGGTGCGCGCACGGGGCGATCGCCTCGGCCGCGGCGGCCGGAATGATCCCCAGTTCGGCCTGCGCCTCAGCCAGCGCGACCTCGACGTCGAGCCAGGCCTGCCAGCGGCTCTCGAGACGGTAGAGCGCGCGCAAGCCGGGATCGGCGACGCGGCTGGCGGTGGGCAGGGTGTCGGCGGCGGCGCTCATCGGGCGGATCGGCAGGCGGTGTTCATGTGTGCTCCACCAAGAATGCTACCAACGCGAGTGGCAGCAAGCCGGACAAGGGCGTAGGAACTACGAATCAGACGGTTCATGGATCGCGAGCTAGGGAGGCTGTTGGGAGCATGGCGTTCAAGCGCGCCGCGAGCAACCGACGCCCCGTGACCCATTTGGATCCCGTTGCCCCTGACAGCGGCGGCGGACAGGATGGCGGCATTTCCAATCTCGAAAGTCGGGTCGGCGCGTTAGAAGCGAAGGTCGATGCCCTGCGTGTCGACGTGGCGGAGCTCAAGGGCAAGGTCTCACAGCTTCCGACCGTGTGGACCGTCGTCATGGCCAACTTCGGACTTGCGATCACCGTAGCGGCGCTCGCCTCCACGATCGCGCGGGCAACGCGGTAGCGCGACCCATGACCCCTCCGGCCCTACGGGCCACCTCCCCGCGCTGCGCGCAGGGAGGATTCTGATCCTCCCCACGCTTCGCGTGGGGAGGTGTCCGCGCAGCGGACGGAGGGGTCACGAGTCAGGGCTGGCCTCGGCACTGAGTCATGACCCCTCCGGGCCTCCGGGCCACCTCCCCGCGCTACGCGCAGGGAGGATTTATTCGGCGGCGGCGGCGCGATCCATGATCCATTCGGCGCCGCTGGCCAGGGCCACCTCGCGCACTTTCGCGAGAAGATTGGGACCGACCGGAATGCCGGTCTTGAGCCGCGCCGCGGCGATCTTGCGCTCGGGATCGCCGGCCACCATCACCGGCTTCGCCGGATCGACCGGCCGCGTCTCGCGCAAGGTGTCGCAGAACGCCGCGACGTCGGCGCGGAACTCGGCGGGATCGCGGAACAGGCCAGGGTCGAGCGCCAGGAAGAAATGGCCGATATCCTGCGTGCCGGGCTTCTTGGTGTGCATCGGGTCGGTGACCATGGTGGCGCCCGACAGCGCCGAGGACAGGATGTTGACCATGGCGCCGAGCCCGTAGCCCTTGTGGCTGCTGCCCTCGGGCGTGCCGCCGAGCGGCGTCATGAAGCCGCCCTTGCTGACCTCGCGCGGATCGGTGCTGGGCGCGCCGTCCTTGGTCACCAGCCAGCCGAGCGGCGCCGCCAGGTTCTCGTTGGCCTTGTTGCGGATCTTGCCGGCCGCCACGGTGGTGGTCGCCATGTCGAGCAGGAACGGCGCGCCGTCGCGACCGGGCGCGCCGAAGGCGATCGGATCGGTGCCGAGCCGCGCCTGAGCGCCCAGGGTCGGCGCGACCTGGATGCCGCTGGCCGAGGTGGTGACCATGCCGATCAGCCCGGCCTCGACGGCCATCAGGGCATAGAAGCCGCAGGCGCCGAAATGCGCCGAGTTGCGCACGGCCGCCACGCCGATGCCGCTGGTCTTCGCCTTGGCGATCGCCAGTTCCATGGCGCGCCGCGCGTTGGGATGGCCGAGGCCGCCGCCGCCATCGACCAGCACGGAGACCGGCGTCTCGCGCACGATCCGCGGCTCGGCCCGCATGTCGATCTTGCCGCCGCGCCGGCGCTCGTCATAGACCGGCACCATCGAGATTCCGTGCGTGTCGATCCCGTGCAGGTCGGCCCAGCTCATGATCTCGGCGGTGCCGGCCGCGGTCGGCTCGGGCATGCCCCAGGCGCGCAGGATGAGCTCGAGCTGGCGGCGGTGGGTGGCGTAGGACGCGGGCATTGGGTGTTTCCTCCGGGATCAGGAGGCCAGCCTAACCCAATCGGGTTCCTACCGCAGGCGGTACGCCGAATGGCAGGCCACGCAATTCTGCGTCACCTGCGACAGCGCGCCGAGCACGGCGGTGGTGTCCTGAGGTCCCGCCTTGGCGGCGACCGTTGCGAACTCGCTGGCCGACCGGTGCAGCGCCAGTCCCATGGCGCGCATCGACTCGGGCATGTGGTGCGCCATCATCTCGGCCATCGATCCGGGCGGCGGCGCGGCCGCCTGGCCGCCCGCGGCCGGCTCGCACCC
This sequence comes from Reyranellaceae bacterium, assembly GCA_046349275.1. Lineage (GTDB taxonomy): Bacteria > Pseudomonadota > Alphaproteobacteria > Reyranellales > Reyranellaceae > Reyranella. The sequence goes on from JAXMCN010000007.1 coordinate 177,802, forward strand.
TTCCGCCGACGGCGAGGCGAGGCCGAGCCGGTCGGCCGCGACCCGCGACGCCCGCGCGGGATCGCGGGCGGCCAAGGCCTGCAGGATCTCGTCCAGGGTCTTTACATGGTCGCGCATGTTGGCCAGGAACTGGGCCTGCATCTGCGGCGGGAAATCCACCGGCTGGCGTGCGTCCGGCATCGACATCCCGCCATGGCCGTGATGATGGCCCTGCTGCTGGGCGAGCGCGGCCGACGCGACCGCGGCGAGCAGGATACCGGCGACCAGACTGCGCGAGCAGCGCATCGACTCCTCCCTTGAAACTGCGTCGCTGAGACTACGCGCCGTCACCGCCGCGACACATGATTGCGATCATGCGGCGTCAAGGTCGGACGATCGCCAAGGCCCCCGGCAACCGTCGCACCCGGCGATCCTTCCGCAGCCTCGCCAGGGTGCGATAGAGGGTTTCGCGAGACAGGCCGAGTTCGGCGGCAAGGTCCTGCAGTTCGCCGGGCAGCGGCACCCGCCCCGCCGCATCCGCCTGCTGCTCCAGATACAGCATCACCCGCTCGCCGGCGGAACGGACGTTGCTCAGTTCGATGCGGCGGCGCGCTCGCAGGAGTTGCCGGGCGAGCACGAGAAGCAGCCCGTGCTGCGGCGAGCCTTCCTCCAGGCCGGCCAGCAACGCCGCTTTGTCGAGCCGGCGCAGGCGGCTGTCCTCGGCCGCCACGGCATCGCAGTGATAGGCGTCGGCCGCGAGAGCGCCCTCGGCCAGCAATTCGCCGGCGCGCGCGGTATGCACCACCACCTTCGCCCCCGCTTGCGTGTGCCGCTCGAGCCGGAGGCAGCCCGCCTCGACGAGGTAGAGGGCGGTGGCCGGATCGCCCTGACGGAACAGCGTTTGGCCGGCGGCGATGGTGACGATCCTGCCGTCGCGCAGGGCGAGAGGCTCGCGGTCACTCGCCGGCCGCATTGCGCGGCCTCAGCCGCGTCCCATGGCGTAGAACTCGGCGTTCGGACGCATGCTGGTGACGTTGGCCAGGCGGTTGGACAGGCCGAAGAAGGCGGCGATGGCCGCGATGTCCCAGGCGTCTTCCTCGTCGAAGCCATGCGTCTTCAGCGTCTCGAGATCGTCGTCGTCGACCGCCTGCGCCGCCTGGCTCACCTTCATCGCGAAGTCGATCATCGCCTTCTGGCGCGCGGTGATGTCGGCCTTGCGATAGTTGATCGCCACCTGGTCGGCGATCAGCGGGTCCTTGGCGCGGATGCGCAGGATCGCGCCATGGGCGATGACGCAGTACTGGCATTGGTTGGCGTTGGAGGTCGCCACGACGATCATCTCGCGCTCGGCCTTGGTCAGGTTGCCGGGCTTGTCCATCAGCGCGTCGTGGTAAGCGAAGAAGGCGCGGAACTCCTCCGGACGCCGCGCCATCACCAGGAAGACGTTGGGAATGAAGCCGGCCTTTTCCTGAACCGCCTCGATGCGTTGGCGGATGTCGGCCGGCATCTCGGCAAGGGTCGGCACGGAGAAGCGGCTGATGGGGCGGTCGGGGGTGGCCATGGCGGTCTCCTCGCGATTCTGTCGGTCGATCGGGCCGTGATGATACAGCCCGTGGACGCAGCCGGCGCCGCACGAATGGTGTAGCGTTGCCGCAGGAGGAAAGCCCATGCCTGCACTCGATACCCCGGGTCCGTCGTCGAGCGGATCAACGACCTCGCCCGTCGTCGAGACGGCGACCGGCCGGATCGTCGGCCGCACGGCCGACGGCGTGCATGCCTTCAAGGGCATCCCCTACGGCGCGCCGACCGGCGGCGCCGGGCGCTTCCGGCCGCCGCAGCCGGCCGAGCCGTGGACCGGCGTGCGCGAGGCGTCGGCCTATGCCGGGCGCTCGCCGCAGGCCGGGCTGCCGGCGCAGCGGCCCGAGCTGGCGACGATCTGGGGTCCGGTCGATACCCTGCCGGTCGGCGAGGATTGCCTCACCCTGCACGTCTGGACTCCCGGCCTCGACAGCGGCCGGCGGCCGGTCATGGTGTGGCTGCACGGCGGCGCCTTCTCGTTCGGCTCGGCCAACTCGCCGCGCTACGACGGCACGCGGCTGGCGATGCGCAACGACGTCGTGGTGGTGGCGATCAACCATCGCCTCAATATCTTCGGCCATCTCGACCTGTCGTCCTTGGGCGACGAGCGCTTCGCGCAGTCGGGTAATGCCGGCCTGCTCGACCTCGTGCAGGCGCTGCGCTGGGTACGGGCGCACGCCGACCGATTTGGCGGCGATCCCGGCAACGTCACCCTGTTCGGCCAGTCGGGCGGCGGCGGCAAGATCAGCGCCCTGCTAGCCATGCCGGCGGTGCGGGGCCTGTTTCACAAGGCGGTCGTGCAGAGCGGCGCCAGCATCCGCTTCGCCGAGCCGGCGCGTACGGCCGAGCTCGCCGAGGCGGTGCTGCGTCACCTCGGCCTGGGACGCGGGGACGTCGCTTCGCTGCAGGCCCTGCCGATCGAGCGCCTGGTGCAGGCGGTGGAGGCGCAGAAGACCTTGCCGCCTCCGCGCTACCGGCTGCTCGACCGCTACAATTTCGGCCCGGTGGTCGACGGCGCCCTGCTGCCGGCCCAGCCGTTCGATCCGGCGGCGCCGGCGATCTCGGACGACGTGCCGATCCTGATCGGCGACACCCGCGAGGAAAGCGCAAGCTTCCTGTCGTCGGACGATCTGTTCTGGAACCGTACGGTCGACGAGCCCGAGCTGCGCAAGCGGGTGGCCGCGGTGGCCGGCGGCGCGACGGACGCGGTGCTCGACTACTACCGGCGCCGCGAGCCATCGGGGACGCCGACCGACCTGCTGGCGAGCGCGCTCAGCGCCTCGAACTTCCAGGTCCGGTCTTGGCTGCTGGCCGAGCGCAAGGCGGCGCGTGCCGCGGCGCCGGTGTGGATGTACCGCTTCGACTGGCGCACGCCGGCCTGGGCGGGACGGCTGAAGGCGCCGCACTCGGTCGACGTGCCGTTCGTGTTCGACACCTTGGGCGTGATCGGCGCGGCGCATCAGCGGCCGGGTGCGCAGGCGCTGGCCGACAAGGTGTCGGCCACCTGGGCGACCTTCGCGCGGACCGGCGATCCGAACGGCGCGGCGCTGCCGGCCTGGCCGGCCTACGACGCGGCGCGACGGGCGACCATGATCCTCGACGACGATTGCCGGGTGGCCGAGGATCCGGATGGCGCGGTGCGGCCGTTGTGGGTGAAAGCGGCGACGTCGTGAGTCTTACTCCTCTCCCCCGTTAGGGGGAGAGGTTGGGAGAGGGGGTGACGCACAAGGCGACCTTCGACTCCCCCTCTCCTAGCCTCTCCCCCTAACGGGGGAGAGGAACATGAGCCTTGACCCCTCCGTCGGCGTGAGACGCCGACACCTCCCCGACTTCGTAAGGGAGGACTCATGATCCTCTTCACGCGAAGCGTGGGGAGGAAGTCCGATCAGAGGTACTTCGCGGGGCGGATGATGGCGCGCCACATGTGGGCGACCGGGCTGTTGTCGTAGCCGAGGCCTTGCGACGGCTGCTTGAAGTTGCGGCCGATGATGTCGGTGAAGGAGTCGAGTTCGACGTGCAGGTTGGGGTCGAACGAGTAGATGTCGTGCACCGTGATCATGCGGCCCGACATGTACCACTTGTGAGCCCGCATGCGCTGGTAGTCGGCCTCGATGTAGGGGTCGACCCGGTAGTCGGCGCCGAACATCGCGACGTACGACTCGGGGTACACATAGCCCACCGATTCGTCGGGGTAGAAGCGCAGCACCTGGTGGGCGCGGATCGCCCAGGTGACCTCCTCGTCGACATAGGGCTCGACGAGCTGGGCGCCCCAGTAGCCGTGATCGCCGCGGATGAAGCCGACGACGGCCATGTCGTGCAGCAGGCAGGCCAGCACCATCTTTTCCGGCAGGCCCGCCTGCACGGCATGGTGGGCGCTCTGCAGCAGGTGCATCGACGGCCCGAACCGATGCTTGAAGAAGTCGATCAGGGTCGGCGCTTCCGGCATCGCCGGCAGGCGCGGATCGTCGCCCATCAGCATGCGGGCCCGCGGATTGGCCTTCATCGCCGCCGCCGGGCTGGGCGACGGCGACAGGTCGCCCTCGGCCAGCTTGTGCAGGCGCGACTTGGCGATCACCAGGTCGAGTGCGCGAGCCTGTTCGGCCTCGTGCGCGTCGAGACGTTCGGCCAGGGTCATGGTGGCGGTCATGGCGGCTTCCTCCGTCGTGTTCTTCAGTCGGCATGCTAGCACGCGCCCTCGCCGGCCGTCCTATCGCCCAGGGCGTTTCGTGCTAGGCTGTCGACGAGGGCTTCAGGGAGCAGGCGTGCGCGTGACAATCAGGGGTTGGCTGGCCGGCGGCGCGGCCTCGCTCGGGCTCGCGATGAGCGCCCTGGCCCAGCAGCCGCCGGGACCGCCGCCCGCGGTCGGCGTGGTCGCCGCGACCCGCCAGTCGACCGTCCAGACGACCGAGTATACCGGCCGCATCCAGTCGACCAGCCGGGTCAACCTGGTGGCGCGCGTCTCGGGCTATCTCGAGGAGGTCCGCTTCAAGGACGGCGAGGAAGTCCAGGAGGGCGATCTCCTGTACCGGCTCGAGCAGCGGCCCTACGAGGCCGATCAGCAGGCGAGGCTGGCTGCCGTCGCGCAATTCAAGGCGCAGCTCAAGAACGCCGAGGCGGTCCTGGCACGCGCCAAGGCCCTACAGGGCACGCCGGCCTATCAGCCGTCCTCGGTCGACGTCGCGCTGGCCAACGAGGCGGCGCTGCAGGCCCAGGTTCTGGGGGCCGAGGGCCAGCTGCAGCAGGCCGACATCAACCTCGCCTACACCCAGATCCGCGCCCCGATCTCCGGCAGGATCGGCCGCACCGCGGTCACCGTCGGCAACTTCGTCGGCCCGGGCAACGGCGTGCTGGCGACCATCGTCAGCCAGGACCCCATGTACGTCGTGTTCCCGGTGCCGACCCGGGTCGCGATCGAGCTGCAGCGACGCGGGCCCGACGCCGGCGGGCTGGCGATCCGCCTGCGCCTGCCCGACGGCCGCGCCTACAGCCAGACCGGCCGGCTCGACTTCATCGACAACACCGTGTCGGGCAGCACCGACACCATGATCCTGCGTGGCACCATCGCCAACCCGCCGCTGGCCGGCAGCACGAGCGGCGCCCGCGAGCTGGTCGACAATGAGCTGGTGACGGTGATCCTCGACGACGGCCAGCCGACCGAGACCCTGGCCATCCCGCGCGCCGCCGTGCTGGCCGACCAGGAAGGCGACTACGTGTTCGTGGTCGGCGCCGACGACAGGGCCGAGCAGCGCCGCCTCAAGCTCGCCAAGTCGTCGAGCCCGGCGCTGGCCGTGGTGGCGAGCGGCCTGGCCGAGGGCGACAAGGTGATCGTCGAGGGCATCCAGCGGGTGCGCGCCGGCCAGCCTGTGTCGCCGGCGCCGGCGGCCGCCGCCGTCGTGCCGGGGGCCGGCCCCGCCGCCGCCCCGACCCGATGAGGCGGTGAGCGCCCGATGATCTCCGGCCTGTTCATCCGCCGGCCGCGGCTCGCGGTCGTGATCGCCATCGTCACGACCCTGGCCGGCCTGATCGCGCTGACCCGCATCCCGGTGGCGCAGTTCCCCGACATCGTGCCGCCCCGGGTGCAGGTCACCGCCTTCTACCCTGGCGCCTCGGCGGCGGTGGTCGAGGCCTCGGTGGCGCAGCCGCTCGAGGCGCAGATCGTCGGCGTCGACAAGATGATCTACATGAAGTCGACCAGCGGCAACGACGGCAGCTACAGCCTGACCGTCAGCTTCGCGGTCGGCACCAATCCCGACACCGCCACGGTCAACGTCAACAACCGCGTCCAGTCGGCGATCGCCCGGCTGCCGCAGGCGGTGCAACTGCAGGGCCTGACCGTGCTCAAGCGCTCGGCCGCGGTGCTGCAGTTCATGAACCTGTACAGCGAGACGGGCAAGCTCACGCCGGTGCAGATCACCAGCTACGCCACGATCAACGTGCTCGACGAGCTGAGCCGCGTGCAGGGCGTCGGCCAAGCGCTGCTGTTCGGCAAGCTCAACTACTCGATGCGCATCTGGTTCGACACGCAGCGGCTGAACAGCCTCAACCTGTCGGCCAGCGACGTCATCGCCGCCATCCAGGCGCAGAACGTGCAGGCGCCGGTCGGCCGCATCGGCGCCCGGCCGGTCGACAACGACCAGCAGTTCCAACTCAACGTGCAGACCCAGGGCACGCTCAGCACCCCCGAGGAATTCCGCAACATCGTGCTGCGCGCCAATCCCGACGGCTCGGTGCTGCGCGTCGGCGACGTGGCGCGGGTCGAGATGGGCGCGCAGAACGAGGACACAGAGACGCGCATCAACGGCCTGCAAGCGGTCGGCATGGCGCTCTACCTGGCGCCCGACGCCAACGCCGTGCAGACGGCGGCGGCCGTCGCCCGCACCCTGGAGCGGCTGTCGGCGCGCTTCCCGGCCGACCTCAAGTACAAGGTGGTCTACGACTCGACGGCGTTCGTGCAGGACACGATCAACGAGGTGCTGAAGACCGTCGGCGAGGCCTTCGTGCTGGTGGTGATCGTCGTCTTCCTGTTCCTCGGCAACCTGCGGGCCACGATCATCCCGGCGGTCGCGGTGCCGGTCAGCCTGATCGGCACCTTCGCCTTCCTGCTGCTGGCCGGCTACTCGGCCAACACCGTGTCGCTGCTCGCCATGGTGCTGGCGATCGGCATCGTCGTCGACGACGCCATCGTTGTGGTCGAGAACGTCGAGCGGGTGCTCGAGGAGGAGCCCGACCTGTCGCCGGCCGACGCGACGCTCAAGGCCATGCAGCAGATCACCGGGCCGATCATCGCCATCAGCCTGGTGCTGCTCTCGGTGTTCGTGCCGGTCGCCTTCATTCCCGGCATCTCGGGCCAGCTGTTCCGCCAGTTCGCCGTGACCATCAGCATCGCCATGCTGATCTCGGCGATCAACGCGCTGACCCTGTCGCCGGCCCTGTGCGCGCTGTTCCTGCGCCACGAGCCGCACCGACGCGGGCCGATCGCCTGGGTGCTGGGCGGCATCGACCGCATGCGCGACGGCTATGCCTGGGTGGTGCGTCGCCTGGTGCGGGTGGCGATCCTGTCGCTGCCGGTGCTGGTCCTGGTCGGCGGCGGCATCTGGCAGCTGTCGCGCATGACGCCGACCAGCTTCCTGCCCGAGGAGGACCAGGGCGCCTTCTTCCTCAACGTGCAGCTGCCCGACGGCGCCTCGGTGTCGCGCACCAGCGCCACGGTGACCCAGGTCGAGCAGATGCTGAAGGCGATGCCGCAGGTCCAGGACGTGTTCGCGGTGATCGGCTTCTCGCTGCTCGACGGCGCCAACTCGTCGAACGCCGCCTTCCTGGTCGCCAAGCTGAAGCCGTTCGAGCAGCGCCAGGGGCCGGGCGATTCGGCGCAGGCGCTGATCCGCCAGGTGTTCGCCCAGGCGCAGCAGATCCGCACCGCCAACATCGTCGCCTTCAACCTGCCGCCGATCATCGGCCTGTCGACCAGCGGCGGCTTCGAGTACCAGCTCGAGGCGCTGGAGGGCCAGGACCCGGTGGCGCTGGGCGCCGTGATGCGCGGCCTGATCGCCGCCGCCAACCAGGATCCGCGGCTGGCCCGCGTGTTCTCGCTGTTCAGCGCCAGCACGCCGTCGCTCTATCTCGACATCGACCGCGACAAGGCGCAGGCGCTCGGCCTGTCGATGAACGACGTGTTCGGCGCCCTGCAGTCGACCCTGGGCGGGACCTTCATCAACAACTTCAACCTGTTCGGCCGGGTCTGGCAGGTCAACATCCAGGGCGAGGCGGCCGACCGGCGGGACATCGAGGACATCTGGCAGATCCAGGTGCGCAACAAGGCCGGCGAGATGGTGCCGCTGCGCTCGATCGCCGATCTGCGCGTCGCGGTCGGGCCGCAGGTCATCACGCGCTACAACAACTACCGCTCGATCACCATCAACGGCAGCCCGGCGCCCGGCGTCTCGTCGGGCGCGGCGCTGGAGGCGATGAGCACCATCTCGGCGGGCACCCTGCCGCCCGGCTACGGCTACGAATGGACCGGCACCGCCTTCCAGGAATACGAGGCGGCCGGCCAGACCGGGCCGATCCTGGCGCTCGCCGTGGTCTTCGCCTTCCTGTTCCTGGTGGCGCTGTACGAGAGCTGGATGATCCCGCTGCCGGTGCTGCTGTCGGTGGCGATCGGCGTGCTGGGCGCCTTCGGCGGCATCCTGGTGGCCAAGCTGACGCTCGACCTCTACGCCCAGATCGGGCTGGTCGTGCTGATCGCGCTGGCCGCCAAGAACGGCATCCTGATCGTCGAGTTCGCCAAGGAGCAGCGCGAGGCCGGGGTCCCGATCGCCGAGGCGGCGACCCTGGGCGCGCGCATGCGCTTCCGCTCGGTGATGATGACCTCGTTCGCTTTCATCCTCGGCCTGGTGCCGCTGGTCATCGCGCACGGCGCGGCCCAGGTCAGCCGGCGCGACATCGGCACCTCGGTGTTCGCCGGCATGCTGGTGGCGAGCACCTTGGGCATCTTCCTGATCCCGATGCTCTACGTGGTGTTCCAGCGGCTGCGCGAATGGAAGCTGCCGCGCCGCGCGAAGCGCCCCTCACAAAGTCACTGAGCGCGCGTGGACGCGCGCGGTCCAGGACGGGCTGGACCGGACCGCGCGTCTCCAGGCGCGCCTCAAGGGCTCCATCGGCGAGGAATTAGCGACAGGTCGGGGAGTCGTGCAGGTCGACGGACTGCAGGTCGGCGGTGACGACGGCGACGCCGGCATCGATCGTGAGGCGGTCGAGGACGCCCGAATCGAACAGCTGCGCCGTCAGGGTGAACAGCGGCTTGGCGGCCGGCTCGCCGCGGCGCGTGAAGGTCATGGTCACCGGCCAGGACTGGCCCGGCACGTCGACCGTCGGATCGGCCGGCCGGCGCTGGCGCAGGGTCCGCGCATCGGCCCGCTTCACGGCGACGGCGAAGGCATCGTGGGTACCCTCGGCATCGAACAGGAAGCCGGCGAAGCTGGACCGGCCGTCACGCAGCTCGGCGATCGTGTGCTGCAACCACGACGCCGGCATGAAGGTCGCCGCCGGCAGATCGAGCGCGGTGCTGCCGCTCGCCACCTCTATCTCGGCACGCAACTCGTCGCCGTCGCGCGCGACGCTGCCCTTGGCCTCGCGCGCCGCCCCGTTCTGGGTCTGCACGGTACGGAAACGAAAGGCGTGCGGCGTCGCCTGCTCCTCGCTGTCGAGGCGTGAACTGACATTCATTTTCAGGGACGGGGTCAGCGCCACCTCGCCCTTGATCTCGCGGTCGAGGCGCCAGCCGTCGCAGTCGCGCACCAGATCCTGCACGGCACTGCCGACTCGCGGCGCGTTGGCCGCGATGCCGAGGCGCAAGGTGTAGACGGCGCGGTGCGGCTGCATCTCGGCCTGCGCGGACGTCGCCCCGAGGGCAGCAAGAAGCCCCGTCATCGCCGTCGCCAAAGCCGCCCGCATCCGCATGGCCGGAACATGGGCACGGCGCCGCCTGGGGTCAATCGCCGTATTGTGCAGCGGCCGCGACGGAACTAAGAGGGCCCTGCTACTGCGGGGGAGACTTCCAGTCGACATGGTTGACCACGACGGCCGCTTTGCAACCTACATGCAGGCGCAGGGCTTCATCGCGCCGGAGCTGCCGACCGAACGGCCGGGCGCCGCCGCGCTCGAGGCCGCGGACCAGCGCGCGCGCTTCTGGACCAGCCCGCAGGCCGGGCCGATCCGGCTGGGCTCGGAAGAGCACAAGCGGGCGATCTGCGCCATGTTCCGCGACACCTTCAACGCCTACCGGCCGTCGATCATCGCCTGGCCGAAGCTCAGCGACGAGATGCGCCGGCGAGTCACCTCGCTGCCGATCTGGGACATCGCGGTGCACACCGAGAGCCGCGCCCGGCTGCGCTTCGCGGCCTATGCCGGCGCGATCGCCGATCCCGAGCTGCGCGACGCCATCATGCTCAACGCCTGGGAGGAGAGCCGGCACAAGGAAGTGCTGGCCGACCTGGTGAGAGCCTACGGAATCGAGCTCGCCGAGGAACCGGCGTTCGAGCATCCGCGCGATCCGGAATGGTTCTACCTGGTGACCGGCTACTGCGAGTGCATCGACAGCTTCTTCGCCTTCGGCCTGTTCGAGCTGGCGCGCCAGTCGGGCTTCTTCCCGCCCGAGCTGGTCGAGACCTTCGAGCCGGTGATCCAGGAGGAATGCCGCCACATCCTGCTGTTCGCCAACCTGGTGGCGTGGCAGCGCGCCAATCTGTCGCCGTGGCAGCGCCTGCGCTTCGAGCTGCGGATCCTGCGCGTCTGGGCCTACATCGCCTACGAACGCATCGTTCTGGCGCGTAGCCTGACGCCGCAGGGCCATGGCGCCGGCCAGGACACCAACTTCACGGCGAGCACGGCGCAGTCGATGGCGGCGGTCGAGCTCAACGCCCGCGACCTGATGGCGATCGCCCTGCGGGAGAACGACCGACGCTTCGCCGGCTACGACCCGCGGCTGGTGCGGCCGACCACGATTCCGAGGCTTGCCCGCTTCTTCTTGGCCGTGACCCGGCCGTTCGCCCGCAAGAGCAAGCCCGCGGCCGACCTTCACGCTGCGTGAGAGAAGGCGGCGCGTCGCCATGGGCGAACCGGCCCGCCGCCGCTATAAGGGCGCCGGCATGAAGGCTGGCGACCCCGTTCTGGTGACCGGAGCCTCGGGATTCCTGGGCTCGGCGGTGGCGCGCGCGCTGGCGCGGCGCGGGCTCCGGGTGCGCGCCCTGGTGCGCCCGACCAGTCCGCGCGGCAACTTCGCCGGCCTCGACTGCGAGATCGTCGCCGGCGACCTGACCGACCGCGCGTCGCTGGACGCGGCGATGCGCGGCCAGCGCTGGCTGTTTCACGTCGCCGCCGACTATCGCCTGTGGGCGCCCGACCCGACGGTGATCGTGCGCGCCAACGTCGAGGGCACGCGCGGCCTGATGCAGGCGGCGCTGGCGGCCGGTGTCGAGCGCATCGTCCACACCAGCAGCGTCGCGGCCCTGCGCGTCGCCGGCGCGACAGCCCCGGTCGACGAGACGGCGCCGCTCGCCGCCCACGAGGCGATCGGCGCCTACAAGCGCAGCAAGACCGAATCCGAGCGCCTGGTCGAGGCGATGGTCGCCGAGCAGGGCCTGCCGGCGGTGATCGTCAACCCGACGACGCCGATCGGGCCGCGCGACATCCGCCCGACGCCGACCGGGCGCATCCTGCTCGAGGGCGCGCGCGGCAAGATCCCGGCCTTCGTCGACACCGGCCTGAACTTCGCCCATGTCGACGACATCGCCGCCGGCCATCTGCTGGCGATGGAACGCGGCAAGATCGGCGAACGCTACATCCTCGGCGGCGACAACGTGCCCCTGCGCGACCTGCTGGCCACCGTGGCGCGAGCGGCCGGCCGGCGGCCACCGCGGATTCGGCTGCCGCGCCGGCCGCTGTTCCCGCTGGCCTGGGGCGCCGAGGCCTTCGCCCGGCTGAGCGGCAAAGAGCCGATGCTGACGGTCGACGGGCTGCGACTGGCCCGCTATCACATGTTCTTCACCTCGGCGAAGGCCGAGCGCGAGCTCGGCTATCGCGCCCGCCCCTACCAGGAGGGCGTCACCGACGCCCTCGCGTGGTTCCGCGACGCCGGCTACCTGCAATGACCGTCGCCCTCGCCCTGGGACTGCTGTCGCTGGCGATCTGGGTCCATCTGCTGACCCTGCGCGGCGGCTTCTGGCTGGCCCGCGAGCGCGACGATCGCGAGACCATCCTGCCGCCGGCCCGGTGGCCGGCGGTGGTCGCGGTCGTGCCGGCGCGCAACGAGGCCGACGTCATCGGCCGCTCGGTCGGCAGCCTGCTGGCCCAGGCCTATCCCGGCCCGTTCCGGATCGTCCTGGTCGACGACGGCAGCGACGACGGCACGGCCGAGGCCGCCCGACGGGCCGCCGACACCGGGCGGGGCGACGAGCGACTGACCGTGCTGCGCGGCGCTGCGCTGCCCGCCGGATGGACCGGCAAGGTGTGGGCCCAGCACCAGGGCATCCAGGCGGCGGCGATGGCTGCGGACGCGCCGGAATTCCTGCTGCTGACCGACGCCGACATCGGGCATGCGCCGGACAATCTGCGTCAGCTGGTGGCGCGCGCCGAGCGCGACGGGCGGGTGCTGGTGTCGCTGATGGCCGAACTCAGCTGCCGCACCGCCGCCGAGCGCTGGCTGATCCCGGCCTTCGTGTTCTTCTTCCAGATGCTGTACCCGTTCGCCTGGGCGAACCGCGCCGACCGGCCGCTGGCGGCGGCGGCCGGCGGCTGCATGCTGGTGCGCCGCGCCGCCCTGGAGCGCGCCGGCGGCATCGCGGCGATCCGCGGCGAGATCATCGACGACTGCGCGCTGGCCCGCGCGCTCAAGCGCCAGGGCCCGATCTGGCTCGGCCTGACGCGGCGGGCGCAGAGCCTGCGGCCGTACGATGGGCTCGGCGAGATCGGCCGCATGGTGTCGCGCTCGGCCTACGCCCAGCTGCGCTACTCGCCGCTGCTGCTCGCGGGCACGGTCGTGGGCATGGCGATCACCTATCTCGCGGGCCCGCTGCTGGCGCTGTTCGGCTCGGGCATGCCGCAGCTCGTCGGCGCCGCGACTTGGCTGCTGATGGCGGTGGCCTTCGCGCCGATGCTGCACTTCTACCGCCAGTCGCCGCTGTGGGGTGTGGCGCTGCCGGCCATCGCCGCGGCCTACACGGTCTTCACCGTGCAGTCGGCCGTGCAGGTGTGGCGCGGCGCGGGCGGCCTGTGGAAGGGGCGCGCCCAGGCCCGGGTCGGTGACATGATGAGCGACGCATGACGACGGCCGACACTTTCGCCTCGGGCAAGGGCCATCGCGACGAGAACTTCCCGGTCGCCTCGTGGCTGGTGCGGCGCGACGCGCGGGCACCGATCCTCGCCTTCTACCGGTTCGCGCGCGCCGCCGACGACGTCGCCGACCATGCCAGCGCTTCGCCGGCGGACAAGCTCGAGCAGCTTGCCCGCCTCGAGGCCGGGCTGGGCGGCGACCGCGCCGCCAGCGGCGAGGGCTGGGCGCTGCACGAGGTCCTGCAGGCGCGCGGCCTCGGCGACCGCCATCCGCTCGACCTGCTGGAGGCGTTCCGCCGCGACGTCGGCAAGACGCGCTATGCCGACTGGGCCGAGCTGATGGACTATTGCCGCTACTCGGCGGCGCCGGTCGGTCGCTTCGTGCTCGACGTGCACGGCGAGAGCCCGGCGCTGTGGCCGGCCAACGACGCGCTGTGCAGCGCGCTGCAGGTCATCAACCACCTGCAGGACTGCGCCAAGGACTATCGCGCCCTCGACCGGGTCTACCTGCCGCTCGACGTTCTGGCGGCGCATGGCGCGCGGGTCGAATCGCTGGCCGCGGCGCGGTCGTGCGACGGGCTGCGCCAGACGATCCGCGTGCTGGCGCGGCGCACCGGCGGCCTGCTGGAGCAGTCGCGACCGTTCGCCGGCCGCATCGCCGACCGCCGGCTGGGGCTCGAGGTCGGCGTCATCCAGAGCCTGGCCGAGAACCTGGTGCAGCGGCTGGGGCGGCGCGACCCGTTGTGCGAGCGCGTGCATCACCGCCCGATCGAGGCGCTCGGCCTGGCGCTGCGCGGCGCCGGCGGGGTCATGGCAGGCTGGCTGGGGCGCGCCGTGCGGCCGGCGCCGCCGGCGATGCGCGGGAGCGGCGGATGACGGCCAGCCCGTCGCTCGACACCACCGCCGTCCAGGCCCAGGTCTCCGGCAGCTCGTTCTACGCCGCGATGCGGCTGATGCCGCCGCCGCAGCGGGCGGCGATGTACGCGATCTATCAGTTCTGCCGGCTGGTCGACGACGTCGCCGACGACGGCCAGCGGCCGCGGCCGGCCCGCGCCGTCGAGCTGCAGGCCTGGCGCGAGGATCTCGACGCGCTGTACGCCGGCCGGCCGGGCGGGCGCGCCGCCTTCCTGAAGCCGGCGGTCGACGACTTCGGGCTGCGCAAGGCCGACTTCCTGACCGTGGTCGACGGGATGGACATGGACGTCGCAGGCGACATCCAGGGACCCGACCTCGCCACGCTCGACCTCTACTGCGACCGGGTGGCCAGCGCCGTCGGCCGGCTGTCCACCCGGGTGTTCGGCATGGACGACGAGCCGGGCCGCCAGCTGGCGCACCATCTCGGACGCGCCCTGCAGCTCACCAACATCCTGCGCGACCTCGACGAGGATGCCGCGATCGGCCGGCTCTACCTGCCGCGCGAGGGGCTGGCCGAGGCCGGCATCTCGACCACCGAGCCGAGCGCCGCGATCGCCGATCCGCGGGTCGACGCGGCCTGCCGTGCCGTGGCCGCCCGGGCGCTCGAGCATTTCGCCGAGTCGGACCGCATCCTGGCGGCGAAGCCGCGCGGCCGGCTGCTGGCGCCGCGCCTGATGGCCGCCGTCTACCGCCGCATCTTGCAGGAGATGCTGGCCCAGGGCTGGCGGCCGCCGCGCCGGCGGGTGCGCATCGGCAAGCCGCGCCTGCTGTGGATCGTGGCGCGCTGCTGCCTGTTCGGATGACGTCCGCGCCTCCCGGCAAGCGGGTCCACGTCGTCGGCGCCGGACTGGCCGGCCTCGGCGCCGCCGTCTGGCTGGCGCGGCGCGGCGTCGCCGTGATCCTGTACGAGGCGGCACGCCAAGCCGGCGGCCGCTGCCGCTCGTTCCGCGATCCGCAGCTCGACCTGGTGATCGACAACGGCAATCACCTGGTGCTGTCGGGCAACCCGGCGGTGCAGCGCTACCTCGCGGCGATCGGCGCCGAGGACCACCTGGCCGGGCCGGCCGAGGCGGCCTATCCCTATGTCGACCTGGCGACCGGCCGGCGCTGGACCCTTCGGCCCAGCCCGGGCCGCCTGCCTTGGTGGCTGCTGCAGGCCGGGCGGCGGGTTCCGGGGACCGGGCTGGCCGACTATCTCGACCTGGCGCGGCTGATGGCCCGCCATCCCGGCCGCACGATCGGCGAGGTGCTGCCGTGCCGCGGGGTGCTGTGGGACCGCTTTCTGCGGCCGCTGCTGGTCTCGGTGCTGAACACGCCGCCGGAGCAGGCCACCGCCGACCTCGCGGGCGCGGTGCTGCGCGAGACCTTCGCCAAGGGTGGAAAGGCGATCGAGCCGAGGGTCGCCTCGCCCAGCCTGGCGGCCGCCTTCGTCGAGCCGGCCCTCAATACTCTCAAGGGGTTAGGGACAACCATTCACCTCGGCCGGCGCGTCACCGGCCTTGTCTTGGACAGTGTCAAGATTTTGCACCTCGCCTTTGGCGACGACAGCCTGACGCTGTCACCCGACGACTCGGTGGTGCTGGCGGTGCCACCCTGGACGGCGGCGGAGCTGTTGCCCGAGGTTGTCGTACCCGATGCTTACGGTGCGATCCTCAATGCCCACTTCAAGATTGCCCCGGCGGCCGGCACGCCGCTGCTGCTGGGCCTGGTCGGCGGCACGGCAGAATGGGTCTTCGCCTTCGAGGACCGGTTGTCGGTGACAGTCAGCGCCGCCGACCCGCTGATCGACGAGGACGGCGACGTGCTGGCGGCCCGCCTGTGGCGCGACGTGGCGGCGGCGCACGGCCTGCCGGCCGCCCTGCCGCCCTTCCGCGTGGTCAAGGAGAAGCGCGCGACCTTCGCCGCCACCCCGGCCCAGGAGGCGCGCCGGCCGGCGGCGCGGACGCGCTGGCGCAACCTGTTCCTGGCCGGCGACTGGACCCGCACCGGGCTGCCGGCGACCATCGAAGGGGCCTTGCGCTCCGGCGAAACGGCGGCAGAACTCGCGGCATGAACGACGCGTTCGACCACCTGGCCGCGCTCGACGGCGACATAAGCCGGGCGAGCCGCGCCCTGCTCGACCTGCAGCGGCCGGACGGCCACTGGGTGTTCGAGCTCGAGGCCGACGCCACGATCCCGTCGGAGTACGTGCTGCTGCGCCAATATCTGGGCGAGCCCGACGACCTCGAACTGGAGCGCAAGATCGGCGTCTACCTGCGGCGCATCCAGGGCGCCCATGGCGGCTGGCCGCTGTTCCATGGCGGCGCCTTCGACATCAGCGCCTCGGTCAAGGCCTACTATTGCCTGAAGATGATCGGCGACGATCCGGCGGCGCCGCACATGACGCGGGCCCGCGAGGCCATCCTGGCGCGCGGCGGCGCCCGCCAGGTCAACGTCTTCACCCGCATCCTGCTGGCCCAGTTCGGCCAGATGTCGTGGAACGACGTGCCGACCATGCCGGTCGAGCTGATCCTGCTGCCGCGCTGGTTCCCGATCCACCTGTCGCGCATGTCGTACTGGGCGCGCACGGTGATCGTGCCGCTGCTGGTGCTGGCGGCGCGGCGGGCCAGGGCGCGCAATCCGCGCGGCGTCGACATCCCGGAACTGTTCGCGCCGCCGGGCACGCCGGCCCCCAGGGCGGCCAGCCATCGTCATCGCGGCTGGGCGCTGTTCTTCAACGGCCTCGACCGGGTGCTGAAGCTCGCCGAGCCGCTGTGGCCGAAGCGCCTGCGGGCGCGGGCGATCGCGCGCTGCCGCGCCTTCGTCGACGAGCGGCTGAACGGCGAGGACGGGCTGGGCGCGATCTATCCGGCGATGGCCAACGCGGTGATGATGTACGACCTGCTGGGCGAGCCGCCGGACCAGCCGCAGCGCGCGCTGGCCCGCCGCGCCGTCGACAAGCTGCTGGTGATCGGCGAGGACGAGGCCTACTGCCAGCCCTGCGTGTCGCCGGTCTGGGACACCGCGCTGGCCTGCCACGCCCTGATGGAGGCCGGCGGCGCCGAGGCGCCGGCGGCGGCGCGGCGCGGGCTGGATTGGCTGAAGCCGCTGCAGGAGCTCGAGGTCAAGGGCGACTGGGCCGAGCGGCGGCCCGATGTGCGGCCGGGCGGCTGGGCCTTCCAGTACCGCAACGCCCACTATCCCGACCTCGACGACACCGCGGTGGTGGCGATGGCCATGGACCGGGCGCGGCGCGAGCAGGCCGAGGTCAGTGCCGGCTTCGACGAGGCGATCGACCGGGCGACCGAATGGACGGTCGGCCTGCAGAGCCGCAACGGCGGCTGGGCGGCGTTCGACGCCGACAACGTCGACCACTACCTGAACAACATCCCGTTCGCCGACCACGGCGCCCTGCTCGACCCGCCGACCGCCGACGTCAGCGCCCGCTGCGTCAGCCTGCTGGCCCAGCTCGGCCACGATCCGGCGAGCCCCGCCGTGCAGCGAGCGCTCGACTATCTGCGGCGCGACCAGAGGACCGACGGCAGCTGGTTCGGGCGCTGGGGCGTCAACTACGTCTACGGCACCTGGTCGGCGCTGTGCGCCTTCGCCGCCGCCGGCTGCGACGGCAGCGATCCCGCGGTGCGCAAGGCGGCCGACTGGCTGATCGCCATCCAGAACCCGGACGGCGGCTGGGGCGAGGACTGCGACAGCTACAAGCTCGACTACAAGGGCTACGAGCCGTTCGCCTCGACCGCCTCGCAGACCGCCTGGGCGCTGCTCGGCCTGATGGCCGCCGGCGAGGTCGACCATCCGGCGGTGGCGCGCGGCATCGCCTGGCTGCAGCGCAACCAGGCGAGCGACGGCCTGTGGCCGCAGGAGGCCTATACCGGCGGCGGCTTTCCGCGCGTCTTCTACCTGCGCTACCACGGCTATCCGAAGTTCTTCCCGCTGTGGGCGCTGGCGCGCTACCGCAACCTCCGGCGCAGCAACACGCGCCGCGTCGCGCACGGCATGTGATGATCCTGGCCGCCACCGGCCTGCAGCGCGAGCGGCGGATCCTCGAGGGGCCGGGCGTCACGGCGATCGCCGGCGGCGGCGATGCCGACCGGCTGGAGCGGACGCTCGAGCAGCAGATCCACCGAGCAAGGGGACTGGCGAGCATCGGCATCGGCGGTGGCCTGGCCCCCGGACTGAAGGTCGGCGACTGGGCCGTCGCGGACACCGTCCTGGCCCGGGACATGCGCTGGCAGACCGATGAGGCCTGGTCGGCCCGCCTCGTCGACCGGCTGGGGGGACGGCGCGGCGCGATGCTGGGCAGCGACGCGATCGTCGCCACGGCCGCCGACAAGGCCCGCCTTCATGCCGCGACGGGGGCGCTCGCGGTCGACATGGAGTCGCACGTCGTCGCCCGGGTGGCGGCACGCCACGGCCTGCCGTTCGTCGCCCTGCGCGTGATCTCCGATCCGGCGGAGCGCGGCCTGCCGCCGGCGGCGCTGGTCGGCATGGCGCCGGATGGCGGCCCGGCGCTCGGCGCGGTGCTGCGCTCGCTGATCTCCCGCCCCGGCCAGCTGCCGGCGCTGCTCAGGCTGGCCCGCGATGCCGAGCGGGCGTTCGGATCGCTACTCCGCGGCCGCGGCCGGCTGGGGCCGGGTCTCGGTTTCCCGGATTTCGGCGAGCTTGCTCTCGACGTGCCGTGAGAAGACGAACTCGGCCGGCCGCTGGCGGTCGAGCGGGATGTCGGCGGCCATCGCCCCGTCAGTGCGCACGCCGCGCACCGCGACGCCCAGCGCCTTCAGCGGATGGCGGATCATGTCCTTGACCGCCGAGGCCTCGAAGCCGGAATGCACCATGCAGTCGGCGCACTTCTCGTAGTTGCCGATGCCGTAGCGGTCCCAGTCGGTGCCGTCCATCAGCTCGCGGAACGTCTTGGCGTAGCCCTCGCCCAGCAGATAGCAGGGCCGCTGCCAGCCGAACACGGTGCGCGTCGGGTTGCCCCACGGCGTGCAGTGGTAGCTCTCGTTGCCGGCCAGGAAGTTGAGGAACAGGATCGACTGGCTGAACGGCCACTCGCGACCGCCGCGGCCGCGCGAAAGGATGCCGCGGAACAGCTCCTTGGTCTTGGTCCGATTGAGGAAGTGCTGCTGGTCGGGGGCGCGCTCGTAGGCGTAGCCCGGCGACACCGTGATCCCGTCCAGGCCGAGCGCCTTCACGTCGTCGAGGAAGGCGGCGACGGCCGCCGGATCGGCGTCGTTGAACAGGGTGCAGTTGATGCTGACGCGGAAGCCCTTCGACTTGGCCAGCCGGATCGCCTCGACCGCCTTGTCGTAGACGCCGCGCTGGCACACCGACTTGTCGTGCATCGCCTGGTTGCCGTCGAGATGGATCGACCAGGTGAAGGCCGGATGCGGCTCGAAGTCGTCGATCTTCTTGGCCAGCAGCAGCGCGTTGGTGCACAGGATCACGAACTTCTTGCGCGCCAGGAAGCCCTGCACGATGCGCGGCATGTCGCGATGCAGCAGCGGCTCGCCGCCGGCGATCGACACGACCGGCGCACCGCATTCGTCGATCGCGCCCATGCACTCGTCGTAGGACAGGCGCTGGTTCAGGATCTCGTCGGGATAGTCGATCTTGCCGCAGCCGGCGCAAGCGAGGTTGCAGCGGAACAGCGGCTCGAGCATCAGCACCAGCGGGTAGCGCTTGCGGCCGGCGAGGTGCTGGCGAACGACGTAGGCGCCGATGCGCGCCGCCTGCAGCAGGGGAATTCCCACGTAACGCTCCCTAGGACGCGGCGGCCGGTTCGTCGGTGCGCAGTTCGTGCGGCAGACGGAACTCGATCGTTTCGAGGACGCCGCTCATCGGCTCGACCTCGACCTCGGTATGGCGGCGCAGCGCCGCAATGACGTCGAGCACCAGCTCCTCCGGGGCCGAGGCGCCGGCCGTCAGGCCGACCGTCTTGACGCCGACCAGCCACGCCGGGTCGAGCTCGCTGCCGTCGGCGATCAGGTAGCTCGGCACCTTCATCTCGAGGCCGATCTCCTGCAGACGATTGGAGTTCGAGCTCTTGTGGCTGCCGACCACGAGCAGCAGGTCGACCGACTCGCACAGTTCGCGCACCGACGACTGGCGATGCTGGGTGGCGTAGCAGATGTCGGCGACGTCCGGCCCCTCGAGGTCGCGGAAGCGGGCCTTCAGAGCAGCGATGACGTCGCGCGTGTCGTCGACGCTGAGCGTGGTCTGCGTGACGTAGGCGAGCGGCGCGTCGTCGGGCAGGTCGAGGCGGGCGACGTCCTCGGCGGTCGAGACGAGGTGCACCGGGGCGCCGACCTGGCCGATCGTGCCCTCGACCTCGGGATGGCCGGCATGGCCGATCAGAATCAGCGAGCGGCCGCGCGCCACGTAGTGCTTGCCCTGGTTGTGAACCTTGGAGACCAGCGGGCAGGTCGCGTCGAGCACCGGCAGGCCGCGCGCCACCGCCTCGTCGATGATCGCCTGCGCGACACCGTGGGCCGAGAAGATCGTCACGGCGCCGTCGGGGATCTCGTCGAGCGATTCGACGAACACCGCGCCCTTGCGCTCCAGCGACTCGACCACATGACGATTGTGGACAATCTCGTGGCGGACATAGACCGGCGGCCCGAATTTCTCGAGGGACCGATTGACGATCTCGATGGCGCGCACGACTCCAGCACAGAAACCGCGCGGCTGAGCCAATAGAACCCGCATGCGCTGCAGGTAGGCGATTTCGCGCGTCGGCGCAAGGGAGCGCCGGCGCGAACGGTGGGAGCTCAGGCCGAGTTGGGCTGCGGCTGGCTCTGGCTGCTCCACAGGCGCAGCGCGCGCAGCGCCGTGTCGGCGAGTTGCGGCATGAAGGACGGCCGCAGCAGCTCGGGATCGAAGGCGTCCATGCGGCGCCGGTTCTCCGAGTAGCAATCTTCCAGGAAACGCCGGAAGTTGAAGCCGTCGAGAAACATGCTGACCTGGGTGGCGGCAAAGTTCTTGCCGTCGTTGAGGTCCTTGCTGCGCTTGGCGAGGCCCGCCATGCGCTTCAGCGCGCGCATGTAGTAGTGGAAGCTGGTCAGCGGCAGCAGGCGGTTCGCGACCCAGCCGCGCTGCGCCTCGGTGTAGGCCATCCAGTTGACGAAGAAGACGATATGCCGCGTCTCCTCGTACATCAGCGTCTCGAAGATCTTGAGCAGCTCGGGCGGCAGGAAGCCCGACTGCCATGCGATCTTGAACAGGCCGAAGCCGAGGAACGAATCGAGGCACTCGCCGAAGCCGAAATCCTTGAAGCGGCGCTCGATGTTGTCGCTGATGTCTTCCATCGGCCGCTCGGGCGCGTCGAGACCATACTTGTCGATCATGACGCGGATCAGAGTGGCGTGGCGCGCCTCCTCCCAGCCCTGCAGCGCCATGGCATCCTTCAGCACCGGATCGGCGATGGTCTCGGTGAAGGCGGCGACGATCGCTCCGGCGCGGCGCTCGGTGTAGAAGACCTCTTCCCAGAAGGGCACGGCGCGCAGGCGCGCCAGTGACGCCTCGTCGAGCTCCGGCCACGGCAGGGTGGCCGGATCGTACTCGGAAAAGGTCTCCCGGAAGTGCCGGCAGAACGCGTCGCGATGCTCGAGCGATCCGATCTTCATGGTCTGGCTGGTCCTCGTGACCGCTCCGTCCCCGAGGGGCGGCCGGTGGCTACGTCCATGTTCGCACCAAAGCACAGCTTGTTGAACCGGCGGCATTCCATTATGTCGCGCCCTTTCCGAAACGATTCTCAGAGGCATTGTTGTCCCCCACCGCTCGGCTGACGGCCCCGCTCATCGGGCGGCTCGTGGCGGCGAGCACGCGCCATGCGCTGCTCGTCGTGCTGGCCGCGGTGGCGCTGACCGGCCTCGCGGTGACCTACGTCGCCAACCACTTCGCCCTGACCGCCGACACCAGCAAGCTGATCTCGCCGACGCTCGAATGGCGCCAGCGCGAGTTCGCCTTCGAGAAGGCCTTCCCGCAGTTCGACCCGCTCAATACGCTGGTGGTGATCGACGGGATCACTCCCGAGGTCGCCGAGGACGCCGCGGCGCGGCTCGCAGAGGCGCTGCGCGACAAGCCGAAGCTGATCGAGCATGTCAGCCGCCCCGACGGCGGCACGTTCCTCGAGCGCAACGGCCTGCTGCTGCTGCCCACCGAACAGGTCGCGAAGACGGTCGAGGCGCTGGAGCGTGCCCAGCCGCTGCTCGCGGTGCTGGCCGAGGATCCCAGCCTGCGCGGCGTGCTGACGGCCTTGTCTCGCCTGCTCGAGGGCGTGCGCTACCTGGTGTCGATGAGCCTGGCCGACGCCCAGCCGATGATGCGGGCGCTGCTCGAGGATCTCGAGGCGGTGGCCGACGGCCGGCTGGCCTACCTGTCGTCGCAGGCGTTGATGGGCGGCAAGGCGAGTGACGCCGGCCCGACCCGACGGGTGCTGCTGGTCAATCCGGTGATGGACTATTCGGCCCTGGAACCCGGCAAGGCGTCGAGCGACGCGATCCGCGGAGCGGCGCACGCGCTCGGCCTCGACGCCGCGCACGGCGTCACGGTGCGCCTGACCGGCCTGGTGCCGCTGTCCGACGAGGAGTTCGCCACTTTGGCGGAGGACTGGCACCTGGTGCTGGGGGCCATGCTGGCGGCGCTGGTCGGCATCCTGTGGCTGGCCGTGCGCTCGGTGCGGGTCGTGGTGGCGATGCTGCTCACCACCCTGGTCGGGCTGGTGCTCACGGCCGCCGTCGGGCTCGCCGCCACCGGCCGATTCAACCTGATCTCGGTGGCCTTCATCCCGCTGTTCGTCGGGCTGGGTGCCGATTTCAGCATCCAGTTCAGCGTGCGAAGCCTCGCCGAGCGGCTGGAGCGGCCGGGCTGGCGCGAGGCCCTGGCCGCCACCGGCGGCGGCATCGGCCGCGCGCTCGCGCTGTCGGCGGCCTCGATTGGTGCCGGCTTCTTCGCCTTCCTGCCGACCACCTATGTCGGCGTCGCCGAGCTCGGCACCATCGCCGGGCTGGGCATGATCGTGGCGTTCTTCCTGAGCGTCATCCTGCTGCCGGCCCTGCTGGTGCTGATGCCGCCGCCGCGCGGCCTGGCGGAAGTCGGCTTCACGATGCTGGCACCGGTCGACCGCCTGGTGCATCGCCAGCGCCGCGCGGTGCTGGTCGCCGCGGCGGTGGCGGCGGTCGTGTCGTGCGGCCTGATCACCCGCCTGCACTTCGACTTCGATCCGCTCGACCTCAAGAGCCCGCGCGTCGAATCGATGTCGACCCTGACCGCGCTCGCCGCCGACCCCGACTGGACGCCCAACGCGGTCGACGTCCTGGCGCCGTCGCTGGCCGCCGCGCAGCCGCTGGTCAAGCGCCTGGCGGCGCTGCCCGACGTCTATCGCACGATGACCCTCGACAGCTTCATCCCGACCGACCAGACCGCCAAGCTGGAGATGATCGGCCGGGCGGCGGCGGCGCTGGCGCCCAGCCTCGATGTGCCCAAGATCCCCGCCCCCAGCGACGCCGAACTGGTCGAGAGCCTGACCGCCACGGCGAAGGCGCTGCGCGACACCGCCGGCACCGCGACGACCGCGCCGGCCGACACGGCGCGCAAGCTGGCCGACGTGCTCGATCGCCTGCGCCAGGCGACGCCGGAGCGCCGCACCGCCGCCGAGCGCTCGGTGGCGCTGCCGCTGCAGGTGATGCTGCGCCAGACCGCGCAGATGCTGCAGGCGGGACCGGTGACCCTGGAGACCCTGCCGCGCGAACTGGTGCGCGACTGGGTGGCGGCGGACGGAAGGGCCCGCATCCAGGTGCTGCCCAAGCCCGGCATCCAGGACAACGACTCGATCCGCCGCTTCGCGGCCGAGATCCAGCAGGTGGCGCCCGACGCCACCGGGCGGCCGATCTCGATCAGCGCCTCCGGCGACACGGTGGTCTCGGCCTTCCTGCAAGCCGGCCTCTACTCGGCGCTGGCCATCACCGTGCTGCTGGCCGTGGTGCTGCGCCGGGCCCGCGACGTGCTGCTCACGCTCCAGCCGGTGGTGCTGAGCGGCCTGCTGACCTTCGCGACCTGCGGCGCGCTCGGCCTGCCGATGAACTTCACCAACATCATCGCCCTGCCGCTGCTGTTCGGCGTCGGCGTCGCCTTCAACATCTACTTCGTGCTGGCCTGGCGCTCGGGCGAGACCGACATGCTGCAGTCGAGCCTGATGCGGGCCGTGGTGTTCAGCGCGCTCACCACGGCGACGGCGTTCGGCGCGCTGTGGCTGTCGAGCCATCCCGGCACCGCCAGCATGGGCCGGCTGCTGATGATCTCGCTGGGCTGGGAGCTGCTGGTCACCCTGCTGTTCCGCCCCGCCCTGCTCGCCGTGCCGCCGCGCGACGCGGCCGAGTGACGAGCCCCAACTCAGGCCCCAACTCAGGCCCCAACTCAGGCCCCAACTCAGGCCCCAACTCAGGCCTCAGCTCAGGCTGCCCGGATAGTCCTGCCAGATGGACGGCTCGAGCTTGAGATGCGTCGCGGCCGGGAAGGTCGCGAGCCAATGGCGCGCGCAGGCCGCGCTGGTCGCGTTCCACAGCTTGGGCAGGGTCGCGACATGATCGAGGAAGCGCTCGAGCACGTGCAGCCGGTTGGGCCAGGCGATGGCGTGCGGATGCAGCACCATCGCGAAATGCCGGCCGCGCTTGTACTGGGCGTCGAGCTCGGCCTTCCAGTTGCGGAACAGCGATTCGGGATTCTCCAGCCCCGTCCCCTTCTTCGGGAACAGCAGGAAGTACTGGTCGTCGAAGTGATAGTAGTAGGGCAGGGTCAGCAGGTTGCGCCGGCTCGCGACGTCGGTGACCCAATAGTGCGGCGCGTCGTCGGCGAGGCCATTGCCGAAGTACGCGTAGCCCTCGTCGATCAGCAGGTCGATCGTGTGCGCGCTGACGGCGCCGCCGGCGAACTTGTCGGACTGGCGCGGCAGCGAGAACCAGCCGCTCGGCCGCTCGCCGGTCACCGCGGCCAGGATCTCGGTGGTACGCCGGATGCGCGCCTGCTCGTCGTCGCGCGACAGCCGGCTCGGATCCTCGCGCTTGAAGCCGTGCGCGGCGATCTCGTGGCCCTCGCGGTACAGTCCGCGCACCCGGTCGGCGTGAATCTCGGCGATCGCCGCGGGCACGGCGAAGGTCGCCTCCAGCCCATAGCGCCGCAGGGTATCGAGCAGCGAGTCGAGTCCGCCGTGCAGGCCGTAATAGGCCTCCGGCGTCGCGAGATCCTGCGGCTTCAGCCCGTCCGGCCCGCAGGCCGGCGACAGGTCGACGACGATGCGGAAGCAACAGCGGTTGCCATCCGGCCAGACGATCTCGGAATCGGCCAGGCTCTTCTCGTCGCTGATCGTGTAGCGGTCCTTCCACGGCATCGTCGTCTCCCTCAGGCCGCCGGCGACACGGCAAGGCAGTGGCGCGCGACCTGCTCGCAGCTCGGGAACCAGACGTCCGGCAAGGTCTTCATGCGGGCGATCAGGCGGTCGAGCATGGCGATGCGCAGCGCCCGGCCCGACACGAAGGGGTGCATGCAGATGTTGAGGTAGCCGCCGCGCCGGTACTCCTGCTCGAAGGCCGCCCACCAGATCTCCAGCACGTGCTCGGGGTCCATCATGCGCTGGGCGTCGTTCTCGGTGTTGAGCCAGGCGAAGCTGAAGAACATGGCGTCGTCGATGGCGTAGTGGAACGGCAAGTTGAGCAGCGGGCCGCTGCCGTCGGGACCGCTCACGTAGTGCGGCCGATGGTCGAGCGAATCGTGCGAGTTGTAGACGAAGCCCTCCTCGAGCAGCAGCTCGCGGCTGTGCCAGCTGCGCGTGCCGACGGGTCGGCGGCCGGTCAGCTTCTCGAGGGCGGCGCTCGCCTTGCGCAGGTGGTCGCGCTCGAGGTCCGGATCCTTCGGCACCTGGTGCTCCCACATGTGGTCGGCGATCTCGTGGCCGCTGCGCGCCGCCGCCCGCACCGCCTGCGGATAGAGCTCGCAGATGCGGCCCGGGGTGAAGATCGTCGCCTTGATGCCGTGGCTGTCGAACAGCTCGATCAGCCGCCAGATGCCGACCCTGCCGCCGAACTCGCCCTTGGCGAGCTGCGACGGCGGCTCGTTCAGCACGCGGCGCAGCAGCATGGCGTCGAAGTCGGCCGTGAAGTTGACGGCGATGCGCGCGCCGCCCGGCCAGACGACGTCGCGCAGCACGCGATGGCGCGCGCCGTAGTCAGCGGCAGCCGACTTCAGGGCCGCGAGGTCGCGGTCCAGCCCGCTTGCGATCTCGGTCGCGGTGTCCATGTCAGCGTCCTCCTGCCACGGCGAGGGTGGTGCCGGTGATGTAGCCCGCCTCGTCGGAAGCGAGGTAGAGCACGGCGCCGGCGACGTCGGCCGGACTGCCGATGCGGCGCAGCGGCGTCGCGCGGATCGGCCCGTACTCGAGATGCTCGATCTGGCGGAAGCCCGGCCCCGTGCGCTCGGTCTCGATCGGTCCGGGCGCAACAGCGTTGACGGTGACGCCGTACTCGGCGAGTTCGAGCGCGACGTTGCGCGTGAAGCCGTGGATCGCCGCCTTGGCCGCGGCATAGGCGGAGTTGCCGCTGTAGTAGGCCATCCACGGCGTGCCCTCGCGGGCACCAGAAGAAAGGTTGATGATCCGGCCGCTGCGCCGCTCGCGCATGTGCGCCGCGGCCTCGCGCGTGCACAGGAAGGTCGGCCGCAGGTTGAGCCGGAGGACATGGTCCCAGTCCTCGACCTTGGCTTCCCAGATGCGGCCCGATTGGCCGCCGCCGACGTCGTTGACCAGGATGTCGAGATGATCGTGCGACGCCAACGCGGCGGCGAACAGCGCCTGCACGGCGCCTTCCTCGGTGACGTCGGCGACGACGCTGGCGACCGGCCAGCCCATGGCGCGGATCAGCCGCTCGGTCTCGGCCAGGCCGGCGCCGTCGATGTCGACGACGATCAGGCTGGCGCCTTCCTCGGCCAGGCGCAGCGCGATGGCGCGTCCCAGGCCGGCCGCGGCTCCCGTCACCAGCGCGACCTTGCCGGCCACCCGGCCGCCCGACGAACCCTGCATGCTCTCCGGTCCCTTCCCGCCTCTCGCTCGCGGCGCCGAGACAGGTTAAGCCTGCGTCGCGCAGGTCTTCAAATCCAAAGGGAGCGCAGCCGCATGGTGGAAGGCAATACCGTCGTCGTCACCGGCGGCGCCGGCGGCATCGGCCGGTCGACCGTGCGGCGCCTGCTGGCCGACGGCTATCGCGTCTTCGCGATCGACAGCGATCCGCGGGCGCTCGAGGCACTGCTCGGCGATCTCGGCGGCGACGGCCGGCTGGACGGCCTCTGCGCCGACGTCACCAGCGAGCCGCAGGTCGAGGCCGCCATCGGCCGGGCCGCCGCAGGACCTGGCACCCTCTACGGGCTCGTGCACGTCGCCGGCGGCGCCGGGCCGAAGCGCTCGCGCGAGATCGAAGGCTTCTCGCTCGCCGAATGGCTGCACGTCATCGACCTCAACCTGACCAGCGCCTTCCTCGCGACCCGGGCCGTGGTCCCGATTCTCCGCCGCCGGGGCGGCGGCAGGGTCGTGCTGTTCTCGTCGGTGATCGCCGACGGAGAGAACGGCCCGCTCACGACCGTGACCGGCCGCCTGCCCTACGCCACCGCCAAGGCCGCCCTGCTCGGCTTCACCCGCCAGCTCGCCAAGGACGAGGCGGAAGCCGGCATCACGATCAACGCGCTGATGCCCGGGCTGATCCTCGGCGATCAGGGCACGCGCATCCGCGACCGCTTCGACCGCCTGACGACCGACGAGAAGTCGCTGCTGCTCGGCGGCTATCCGGCCGGCAAGCCGGGCAGCGGCGACGACATCGCCGCCGCCGTGTCGTACCTGCTGTCGCACCAGGCGGGCTTCGTTTCCGGTATTGCCCTGCCGGTCGACGGCGCCTATCGCTGAGCCGCCTCCTCCCTCGAACATTCGGAGCGTTTCCATGGACGGCCTGACCCCGCAAACCCGCCAGGAGATCTCCGACTGGGTGTCGGCCGAAGCCCTGCGCCTCGAGGACAAGGTGATCGCCTGGCGGCGCGACATCCACCAGAACCCCGAGCTCGGCTACCAGGAGACGCGTACGGCGGCACTGGTGGCGGCGCATCTGACCGCGCTGGGCTACGAGGTCGCGACGGGGGTCGGCGAGACCGGCGTGGTCGGCGTCCTGCGCGGCGGCAAGCCCGGCGGCGTGGTCGCCCTGCGCGCCGACATGGATGCCCTGCCGGTCGAGGAGCGCGTCGACCTGCCGTTCGCCTCCAAGGTCAGGACGATGTGGCAGGACCAGATGACCGGCGTCATGCATGCCTGCGGCCACGACGCCCACGTCGCCATCCTGATGGGCGTCGCCGAGATCCTGGCGGTCTATCGCGCCGAGCTCACGGGCACCGTGAAGCTGCTGTTCCAGCCCAACGAGGAAGGCACCGAGGGCCGTCCCAGCGGCGCCCAGGCGATGATCGACGACGGCGCGCTGGTCGATCCGGCCCCGTCGGCCGTGTTCGGCCTGCACGTGGTCTCCGGCGTGCCGTCGGGCGTGATCGCGCTGCGTCCGGGCGGCCTGATGGCCAGCGCCGACAAGTTCCGCATCAGCGTGCATGGCCGGCAGACTCATGCCTCGATGCCGTGGCGGGGCATCGACCCGGTCGTCGTCTCGGCCCAGATCATCCTGGCCCTGCAGACCGTGGTCACGCGCCAGATCGACACCACCGTGTCGCCGGCCGTCCTGTCGGTAGCGTCGATCCACGGCGGGCTGCGCAACAACATCTTGCCTGACGGCGTCACCATGGAAGGCACGGTGCGGGCGCACGACGAGGCGGTGCGCGCCGAGGTCAAGGAGCGCCTGGCCCGCACGGCGTCGGCCATCGCCGAAGCGGGCGGCGCGCGGGCCGAGGTCGAGATGGGCGAAGGCGTACCGGTGACCTACAACGACCCGGCCTTGACGCAGTGGGGCTCGGCCAGCCTGGGGACCGGCGTCGGGGCGGACCGCATCACCGAGACGCGGCCGGTGATGGGCGCCGAGGATTTCTCGCTGCTCGCCAACGCGGTGCCCGGCCTGTTCTTCTTCCTCGGCGTGACGCCGCGCGACGGCGACGTGCGGGCAGCCCCGGCCAACCACTCGCCGCTGTTCTACATCGACGAGCCGGCCCTGAAGTACGGCGTGCGGGCGCTCTCCTTCCTGGCCATCGACTACCTGCGACGCGGCTGAGTCCGGGCGGCGCGCGCCGTTGCATCGCGGCTGCCGCGCCCATAGACTCGCGCCTCTCGCCCGTGTGGCGGTCGTGTCGAAAAGAAGAGAGCAAAGCTGCCATGCCCGCGCTTGCGACGATCGGCATCGATGTGCTGGCCGAACGGTCAGGTCTCGATGCGAAGACCATCCATGACTACGAGCGACAGGGACTGATCCCGCGGCCGCGCAAGGTGGCCGGCATCCCGCCGCTCTACCGAACCGACGACGTCGACACCCTGAAGTTCGCTCATCGCGCCCTGGGCCTGGGCTTCACGCCGCGGGCGATTCGCGACCTGCTGCGGCTGGAGGCCAGTCCCTCCGCGGGGTGCGGCGCGGTCTACGACCTGGCGCAGAAGCATCTGGCCGACATCGATCGGCGCATCGCCGAGCTGACGGAGATCCGGCGCAGGCTCGCGCCGCTCGTCGAGTCCTGCCCGCGCGAGGACGTGACGATCGGCGAATGCCCGATCCTGAAGGGAATGCACGCCGCGGCCGAGGCCGTTGGCCCCGAGGTCCTTCTGCCTCTTTAGGCAAGCCGAGCAGAGCGGTCACGACACAGCGCGCTTGGCCCTGGCGACGACCTTGGCCAGCAGCTCGGCCTGGGCGACCGCGCTCTTCGCCTTGACGGCGGGGAGACGCTGCAAGGCACCGGCCTCGAACGCGTCGATCACCGCATCATGGACGTACGAGGTGCGGCACACGGTCGGCGTGTTGGCGAGCTGCTCGGCGACCTCGAGCACCGCCTGACGCACCTGGCGGCGACGCTTGGCCTTGCTCTCCGCCGGAGCCGTCGCCGCCAGCGCGCGCAGGGCCGACGCCGACGCGACCAAGGTGCGGAAGTCCTTCAGCGAGATCGGTCGTCCCGCGACCTCGCGCAGGAACTGGTTGACGTCGCCTGCCCGCACCGGATGGGTCTGCCCGGCGCTGTCGCGGTACTGGAAGACGCGCCGTCCGGGCAGCCGCATCAGCCGCGCCAGGGCCCTGCTGAAGCGTGCGCAACGGACCTCCTTGGTCACGACCTTACCGCCCTTGGCCTTGAAATGAAGCACCACGGCGTCGTCGGAGACGAGCCGGAGATTCGACTTCAGCAACGTCGCCGCCCCTCGCGTGCCGCGCTCGCGAGCGTACTCTTCGCTGCCGGCACGGATGGCCGTCAGCGACACGAGCTCGACGACCGCGGCGACGGCGAATCGGCGGTCCGGGAGGTCGGCCGCCAGCGCCCGGCCGACGGCCCGGCGTAGTCCGGGGAGCGCCTTGGCGAGCTCGTTCAGTCGTCTGGCCTTCAATTCCTCGCGCACCTCGGCCCACCGCGGGTGATAGCGGTATTGCAGCCGCCCCGCCGCATCGAGGCCGACCGCCTGCAGATGCGCGGAGTCGTCGGCGGCATAGCGCACGCCCGCATAGGCGGGAGGCACCGCGAGCGACCGGTACCAGGCGACCCGCGCCGGGTCCGCGACCGGCCGCCGATCCTCGTCCAGGAACACGAAGCCCTTGCCGCAGCGACGCCGGCAGATCGTCAGAGCGGCCGGGCGAACCATGCTCAAGCCTCGCTCCTGTGCCAGCTTCGCGATCAGGGAGGTCTGTGCCATGGCGAGACCAACGCAACCCTGCCCAGGCCGTTGCGCAGGCGCCCGGCGGCCTGATTGCAGTGTTGATGATGAAAATCTCGTTGCACGTCCGTGCCAAACGGACCATAACGGCAGCGTCGTCGGGCCGGGTCGGCTTCTTGGGGAAGCTGGACCTGTCGACGACGCAAGCGTGGAGTGCCGGCTCGTCTGGGGTGGACGACCGGCACTTCTCTCGCCCCCCGCCACCCGCTATCTATTCACGATGGCCAAGCGGAACCGCCGCTCCACCAAGATCATCGTGACGCCGCGCATGCTGCAGGCGGGCGCCATCGCGCTCGCCGCGATGGGCGATGTCGGCGAGTACGAGCTGGTCGGCTCGATCTATCGCGCCATGGCGGCCGTCGCGCCGCCGACGACCACGTCGGCCGAAGCGTCGCCGCCCAGCAATTTCCTCGAGGTGATGCGCCTCATGGGTGCCGGCAAGCGCGACGTCTAGTCGACGAAGTCCCAGCTCTTGCCGTTGAAGCGCTGCAGCTTCATGTAGCGGATCACCCGATAGTCGGTCGCGCTCGTGTTGATCAGGCTGCCCGGCAGCAGCAGGCCGAGCCTGAAGTCCTTCAGGCTGGCCGCCTGCTTCATGATGTTCTCGCGGGTGAGATCGTTGCCCGCCTGCCGCAGCACCTGCTCGAGCGTCTGGGCATAGGCGTAGCCGGCGGCGTTGAGGCTGTCGTTGATGTCGGCGCCGGGCAGGTTTTCCTTCATCCAGGCGAGCCAGGTCTTGACGTCGGGATCGTCGGCCCATTTGGGGTCCGTGACGTCCTTCATGAACCCGGCGGAC
Organism: Reyranellaceae bacterium; assembly: GCA_046349275.1. Classification (GTDB taxonomy): domain Bacteria; phylum Pseudomonadota; class Alphaproteobacteria; order Reyranellales; family Reyranellaceae; genus Reyranella. The sequence continues at coordinate 209,259 of JAXMCN010000007.1, forward strand.
AGGATCCCCTTGGATTTCTCCAGTCCGGCCGGCTTGAAGGTGGCGCCGACCGAGGCGGCACCCAGATGCAGGTAGGTGACCGGCTTCCAGGCGAGGTCGTCCATCTTGCCGATCGCCTGGGCCGCCTGCTTGGCGTAGGTGAACAGGAAGAGCGTGTCGGCGCCCGAGTTCTTGAGCGCGATCATCTGGCTGTCGACCGTCGGGTCGGTCGCCTGGAAGTTCTGGCTCTCGACGATCATCGCCTTGGCCTTGTCGCCGAGGGCCGACGTGAGCCCGTGCAGCAGGTCCTTGCCGAAATCGTCGTTCTGGTAGAGCACCGCCACCTTGGCGCTGGGCCGGCTCTTCAGGAGATGCTCGGCGTAGAAGGCGGCCTCGGCCTGCAGGTTGGGCTGCCAGCCCATGGTCCAGGGATAGCGCTGGGGGTCGTTGAAGGTCGTGGCCCCGGCGGCGATGAACAGCTGCGGCACCTTCTTCTGGTTCATGTAGGGCCGGATCGCGGTGTTCAGCGGCGTCCCCAGCACGTTGAAGACGGCGGCGACCTGGTCGCTCTCGACCAGCCGCTTGGCATTCTCGACCGCCTTGGGCGGCGAGTAGCCGTCGTCCAGGCTGATGAAGTTGATCTTGCGGCCGTTGATGCCGCCCTTGGCATTCAGCCACTTGAAGTAGGCGTCCTCGGCCTTGCCGAGCTGCCCGTAGGCGGAAGCCGGGCCCGAATAGGCGATGGTCTGGCCGATCTTGATTTCGGTATCCGACGCGCCAGGCCCGTACTTCGACTGGGCGAGAGCGGACGACGATGCGAGCGCGAGGACCGCGCCGAGCAGCCAGGGACGCATGGCATTTCCTTCAGTTTCGTTGCCGTCAGCCTACGCAAGGCCCAGGTCGCGCGCGAGAGGGCCGTTTCGCAAGACGCCCGTCCGCACGCCCAGCGGGCTGGATTGCCGGGCAGGCGGCCCGCTATGCTTCCACGATGCAGTTCGGTTGGCTCACCCTGGCACTTTCCCCGTCGCCGTCCGAGGACGCGATTCGCATCGAGCAGGTCATGGACCAGGCTTGCCTGGCCGAATCGCTCGGCTTCTCCGACGTCTGGCTGACCGAGCACTATTTCACCGGCGAGAGCGTCTACAGCGATTCGCTGATGTTCGCCGCCGCCCTGGCGATGCGCACCGAGCGGGTGCGCATCGGCTTCGCCGTCGTGCAGATGCCGTTCCACCATCCGGTCCGCCTCGCCGTGCAGCTGGCGCTGCTCGACAATCTCAGCAAGGGCCGCATCGACGTCGGCATCGGCAAGGGGACGGTCTACAACGAGTACGAGTTCGTCGGCCACGGCCTGCGCAGCGCCGACAGCCGCGAACGCATGGAAGAGGCGGTCACGATCCTGGAGCGGGCCTGGCGCGAGGCGCCCCTCGACTTCGAGGGCCGGTTCCACAAGGTGCACATTCCCGCCATCCGGCCGCGCCCGGTGCAGCAGCCCGGCCCGCCGCTGTGGCGCAGCGTGATCTCGCCGGGCTCATTCCGCGAGTGCGGCCGCCTCGGGGTACCGATCCTCACCGCCCGCCTGCCGGTCGACCGCCTGCGCGAGCGCTGGTCGACCTACGCCGAGGGAATCGCCGAGGGTGGCCACGACGACCGTACCCGCGACCGCCTGCTGGCCCAGAGCGCGCTGTGGCGCAACGTCTACGTCGCCGAGTCCGACGCCCAGGCCGAGGACGAGCTCGCGGCCCTGCTGACCGAGACGCGCACCCACATGATGCACGTGCGCGACGCCTACAATCCGGCGGACTTCTCGCCCGATCCGGCGACGCTCAACGCCTGGACCGATCCGAAGGTGCCCGATTCGGTGGCCATTCCCTTCGCGCTGCGCACCGGCTCGCTTTACGGCACGGCGGCAAGGGTGCGCGATCAGGTCGCCGAGCTGCGCGATGCCGGGATCCGGCACCTGCTCTGCCAGACGGGCTTCGGCGCGATGAGCCATGCCCAGACCGTGGCGTCGATGCGCCGCTTCGGTGAGCAGGTCATGCCGGCGTTCACAGGTTGATCGCGACGCCGGCCGCCCGGGGTCAGCAGTTGCCGAGCCGGCGCCCGGTCAGGACCGAGTTGCCCTTCACCGTCGTGCCCTTCTTGTCCTTGACCACCAGCTGGCCCACGCCCTCGTAGCTGTCGGGCTTGTAGGTCACCTCGGCATTGGCCGTGACGCCGGCAATCTCGTCGGTGGCGGGGCACGCGGTCGCCGCCTTGAAGACTCCCGGCTGGCGCGGCCCGGGCGTGAAGCTGCAGCCGTGCTTGGCGAACTCCTCGGGGGGCGGATAGAGCAGCCGCTCGAGAATCGCCTCGCCGCCCTTGACGCAGACCTGCTTGGACGTCGCCGGCATCGGCTGAACGCCTTCGAGGCTGGTCTTGTCGGTCACCTCCCAGAGTCCCGGCTGGATGGGCGTCTGGGCCAAGGCCGGTGCGGTCATCAGCGACAGGCCGACGGCGACGCTGGCGAACTTCCTCATGAAACCCCCGTTGCTGCGGAGGTTCGCTTACCACGACGGGCAGCAAAAAGCCCGCCCCCGAGTCGGGGCGGGCCGTTCGCGTGGCGCTCAGCGCGCTTACCAGTACGTCGGCGCGTTGTAGTACTTGTCGACCCGGCGTCCATACTCCGGCGTCCACAGGAAGTCCTCGTCCATGCCGTAGGTCGGAGCGTTCTCCAGCATGCGCTTGTCGAGATCGACGACATAGCCTGCCTTGGTCTCGTCGTAGGTCAGCGACGCCCATGGCAGCGGATGATACTTCTCGCCGATTCCGAGGAAGCCGCCGAACGACATGATGGCATAGATCGCCTTGCCGCTGACCTTGTCGAGCAGGATGTCGTCGACCGTTCCGAGCCGTTCGCCCTGTCGGTTGTAGACATCGGTGCCCTCGACCTTGTCGGCGGCGATCAGCGTCCCGGACGTGATCTTCGTGGCGTCTACCATGGGCAGCTCCTGTCATATGAAGGTGGGTCGATTGGGGGATGGTTCAGGGAGCAGAACGGAGACCGGCACTCACCGTTCCGTGGCGTCTATGCAGGTGCGCTTTCTCGCGAACTTGGCGCCGTTGCCGGCGTTGCCTGAGCAAATGCCCGAGCGGACAGTGCGCATCGATCGCCAATGGCACGGCGGCAGGGTCCTCGTCGCCGAGGACAACATCCTGTTGGCCGAAGTCATCTGCGATTTCCTACGCGAGTGCGGCCTCGAGCCGGTCGGTCCGGCGACGACGATCGGGGACGCGGTTGCCGCGGCGCAGGATGAACCGATCGACGGGGCAGTGCTCGATCTCAGGCTGGGGCGGCACTTCTGCTTTCCGGCGTGCAGCACCTTGATGGCGCGCCGCGTGCCCTTCCTGTTCCTGACCGGCTACGGCGACTTGTCGATGATCCCGGTCGAGTTGCGCGCGGTGCCGCTGATCTGCAAGCCCTTCGACAGCGCCGAGATGAAATCCGCGCTGGCCACGATGCTGCGCCTGGACGACGACTGGTCCGTCCTTCCGGGCCGGTTGCGAAATTGATCCCGATCGACCGCGGAACTTTCCTCGGTAACCCGGCGTTGTCGGTCTCAATGTCGACTTCCCCCGCCGGCGCGTTCCCTCCGCTGCAGGGCCGCAAGGTCCTGATCGTCGAAGACGAGGCGCCGATCGCGCTCAACCTCGCGGCCGCCGTGACCCAGGCGGGCGGAATCGCGATCGGTCCGGCACCTTCGGTTGCCGCCGCCTTCGACATGATGGCGGATCACACGCTCGACGGCGCCCTGCTCGACATCAGGCTGCGCGGCGAAACCTCGTTCGCCCTGGCCGACGTGCTGGCCGTCCTGGACATCCCTTTCGTATTCGTGAGCGGCCTGTCGAGCGCCCTGATGCCCTATACGCATCGTGACCGGCCGCTGTTCGACAAGCCCTACGATACGCTCGACGTCATCGCGACCCTGGCCGGGCTGATGGCCGCGCGCCGCTCGTAGGGCGCAACCCGTCGTCGGGCCGCCCGTTGTCGCGCAGAAACTGCGATCGCTGCTGCGATCGTCCTCGAGCCAGCCGGATCAGCGTGACACCGCCGGCCGGCAGATGCGCGCCCGATCTGCCTCGTCGGGCATGCCTTCGTCACAGACCAGCCCGGGCCGCGGTGATGATCAGGAAGCAGACGGTTCAACTGGGTGCCCAGGAGCACCAGATCCTGCGGGCCATGGCGCGCTCGCGCTCGGTGCCGCTGTCCTCGACCCAGCGGCTGCGCTTCGAGCTCCTCGGGCTGATCGAGGATCGAGCCGACGGGATGGCCCTCACCGAGCTCGGGCGAAGACTCGCCGAGCAGCCGGCGCCGGCCGCGCCGGGCCCCCGCAAGCCCGAGGAGATCCATCGCGACGCACCGCGCGACAAGCGCGGTCGACGCCTCGGTCACCAGCGCCAGACGCCGTTCTAGGCGAAGTCCGGCCAGCGCCGGCGCAGCGCGGCGAGCGCATCGTCGCGCCGCGCCCGGAGGATACGCTCGCCCTTGAACGCGTCGGCCCGACCCGGATCGCCGGTCGCGGCGGTCTCCTCGAACGGGCCGGCGGGGCGCAGCTCGGCCATGCGCACGCTGCGCGGATCGAGCGCCAGCATCACCGACGTTTCACGCTCGTCGGCGTGGCCGCCTTCCGGCACCGCCAGCAGGCTCTCGGCGCCCTGCCCGAGAGCGCGCATGTGCAACACCAGCAGATCGGACGCGCCGGCGGCCACCGCGTCGATCGGCGCCTCCGTCGACACGCCGGTGTTCAGCAGCAGCAGGCGTCGTACGCCCTGGCGTCGAAACCCGTCGACGACTTCCTCGAGAACGAGCCGGAAGGTCGAGGCCGAGAGATGCTGGCTGCCGGCGAACGCCATGAACGCGGGGTAGTATCCCAAGCTGAGCACCGGGGCGCAGACCACGGGCGCGCTGTCGATTAGGGCCTGGCCGAGGGCACGGGCGGTCAGCGCGTCCGTCTTGAGCGGGAGGTGGAAGCCATGCGCCTTGGCGGCGGCGCCGATCGGCAGCACGACCACCGCGCCAGCGTCGAACCGCGCCCGCGCCTCGACCCAGGTCAGCTCCTCGAGCCACACGCCCTTCCGCGGAGTCATGCGTTCCTCAGCTCTGCCATGGCAGCTTGACCGGCCGCGGCGGGCCGCTGCCAGGGACGATCAGACGACGCCAGCGCGCCGCCGGCGCCGACTCGTCGCGAACGATCCGCCCGTCGACCAGGGCAATGCCGATTTGCCGCCACAGGGCGGCGAGGTCGACCGGCTCGGCGCCGACGAAATGGCGTTGCACCAGGGTCTGCATCGCCTTCGTGCCGGTGGCGCGATCGCAGACCGCGGCGAAGTCGGCCACCGACGTCGATTGCGCCGCGCCGAGGCCGCTCCACAGCACCCCCTTCAAGCAATCCTCGAGGCCCATGGCGCCGTCGCTGTCGCGCCGGATCGCGAGGTCGGCGAGCAGCATGAAGAGCGCGCCCGCCCAATAGCGGTCGCGGCCCGACGCGGTCGCCAATCCGCCCGCGAAGGCCGGCACGCCTTGCGGCATGTTGTCGATCCACTCCCGCCACACCTCGTCCTCGGTCTTCCAGCCGGCGCGGGCCCGGATGATCGGCTCGACGTAGGTCGCCGCCCCTTCCATCAGCCAGCTGGCGCGGCCGCGCACATAGGGCATGCCGGTATGGATCAGCTCGTGCACCAGCACCCAGTCGTCGAACAGCCGGCGCCGGTCGGCGTCGGTGCCGACCTCGACCATCACCGAGACGCCGCCGCCGCCCTCGGCGCGCCCGAAGCCGACGCCGCGTCGCCCGGCCGACGGCACCAGCACGACCAGCGAATCGATCGCCGTGTATCCCTGCCAGTAGTTGGCTTCCGCCTCGGCGGTGCGCCGCACCCAGTCGACGAGGTCGGCGCGCAGCGCCTCGGCGAACCCGTCGAGCAGCGCCAGCCGCAGCACGCCCTCGTGGCGCGGCTGGCCCGGGCGCAGGCTGCCCGGCGCCGGCACCGGCAGCTCGTGATAGGACAGCCGGCCGAAGGCGCTGAACCCGGCAAAGCGGACCGGCGCTCCGGCGAGGCGCCAGGCCTCCCCTACTTTGGGCAGGCCGGCGACGAAGCCGAGGTCCGGCGGGGTCGTGATGTGCAGGTCTATGACGGGCGGACGGTCGAAGCCGCGCGGCTCGAGCAGCCAGGTGCCGAGCCCGGCCAGCACGCTTCCTCCCCGCGCCACGGCCACGGACGTCGAGTCGGTCGCGCGCGCGAAACCGCCCAGGTCGAACGTGTACCGGGCTTCGGCCTGGCCGTTGGCCTGGCCGACCGCCAATCCGGACACGAAGCGGCCGGCGCGCTCGTCGGTCGGTTCGAAGGTGATGGCGGCCGTCGCCCGGCAGCGGTAGGACACGTCGAGCTTGAGGCTCGTGGCGTCGACCAGCCGGCCGTCGACCGTGCAGTCGGCCGGGGCCGAGGACTCGGTCTGAGCCATCGCCGGCAAGGTCGCGAGCAAGGCAGCCAGCAGCGAAGTCCGGAACATGCGACAGGCTATCACGTGCTAGGCTCCGGGCAATGAAAGCCGTCGTCACCGTCCTGCGGCGCATGGGAGGCCGCGCGACAACGCTGCTGCCGTTCTCGCTGGGCCTGGGGCTCCTGTTCCAGGACCTGGCCGCCGTCGCCCGGCCGCTGCTGGCGCCGCTCGCCGTGGCCCTGCTGACGCTGACCCTGGCGCGCATGGACTGGGTCCGGGTGCGCGCCCTGCTCCGCCGTCCGGCGCTGGCCATCGTGCTGTCGCTGGCGATGCTCCTGGCCGTGCCGCTGATCGTCTGGCCGATCTGGAATGCGCTCGGCCTGTGGCCCGGCCTGGTCGCCGCCCTGTGCCTCAGCGCCATGGCGCCGGGGATCATCTCGGCCGCCACCACGGCCGGCTTCCTGCGGCTCGACGCCTCGCTGGCCCTGATGCTGAGCCTGATCACCAACTTCCTGGTGCCGTTCACCCTGCCGCCGATGGCCTTGTGGCTGCTCGGCCTCGACCTGCGCATCGGGCTGCTCGAGCTCAGCCTGCGGCTGGCGCTGATCGTCGGCCTCGCCAGCCTCGGCGCCTGGGCGATCCGCCATCGTCTCGGCCCGCGCCTGGCCGAGAACGTGACGACCCTGGACGGGCTGTCGGTGATCGTCCTGATGGTCTTCGCCATCCCGCTGATGGACGGCGTCGTGGCGCGCGCCATGGCCGAGCCGGTCAAGCTCCTGGGGTTCGTGACCGGGGCCTTCGCCGGGATGGCCCTGAGCAACCTCGCGATGGTCGGGCTCGCCTGGCCGTTCCTCGACCGGCGCAGCGCCTTGTCGGCCGGCTACAGCTCGGGCGCGCGCCACAATGCCCTGCTGATGGCCGTGCTGCCGGCCTCCGTCGACGCCGACATCTTCCTGTTCATCGCCGCCGTGCAGTTCCCGATCTACCTGATGCCGACCCTGCTGCAGCCGGTCTACCGCCGGCTGCTGCGCTGATCAGGCCGCGGATCTGGCCGCGGATCTGGCCGGCGGCTGCGGCCACGGCTTCTGCGGCCCGCGCGCCGCCTCGTACCAGCGCGACAGGCGCAGCACGCCGAGATCGTCGAAGCGACGGCCGGAGATCTGCAGCCCGATCGGCTTGCCCTCTTCGGTGTAGCCGCAATTGATGCTGGCGGCGGGCTGCTCGCTCATGTTGTACGGCATGGTGAAGGCGATGTGCTCGAGCGGCCGGTTGACGTCGTTGGTCGGCGTCTCCCACTCGGCCGGATAGGTCGGCACCGGCGAGACCGGCGACAGCACGTAGTCGAACGGCTGCGTGGCGCGCACCGTGGCGGCGCGGATCGCCATGTAGTTGTTGACGGTGCGGATCACCGCCGCGCCCGAGACGTCGGCGCCGCCGCGGCACCAGTCGGCGATGAACGGCAGCACGCTCGCCTGGCGGGCGTGGCTCAGCGCCGAGAAGTCGACCCAGCTGCGCACCCGCCAGAACAGGTCCTGCAGCGCCAGCATCTCCGGCGTCAGGAACGGCGCCACCGGCTCGACCACGGCGCCGGCGGCGGCGAACAGCCGGGCCGCCGCCTCGACCGCCGCCTTGACCTCGGGATCGACGGCGAGCCCCGAGCCGGCGTCGACGTGCAGGCCGACCCGCAGGCCCTTGGGCTCGAGCGGCCCGCTCGCCCAGTCGATCGCCGCCGGCGGCAGGTTCATGTGGTCGCGGCTGTCGGCCTTGGCCAGTTCGGCCATCAGCAGCGCCGAATCGCCCACCGTGCGCGTCATGGGACCGACGACGCGCCCGAAGAACGGCGGGTCGACGGGCACGCGGCCGAGGCTGGGCTTCAGGGTGAAGATGCCGTTCCAGCAGGCCGGCAGGCGCACCGAGCCGCCGATGTCGGTGCCGAGATGCAGCGGCCCGTAGCCGGCCGCCGCCGCCGCGCCGGCGCCGGCGCTGGAGCCGCCGGGGTTCCAGGCGAGGTTCCAGGGATTGCGCGTCAGCGGGTGAAAGGAGCTGCGCCCCGACGACAGCATGCCGTAGTCCGGCATCGTCGTCTTGGCCAGGATCACCGCCCCCGCCTCGCGCACCCGCGCCGCAGCCGGCGCGTCGGCCGCCGCCGGTACCAGCTCGGTCGCCGCCGTGCCCAGCGGCACCGGAACACCCGCCGTGGCGATGTTCTCCTTGATGGTGATCGGCACGCCGTCGAGCACGCCCTTGGGCTCGCCGCGCTGCCAGCGCCGCTCGGCGAGCGCCGCCTCGCGGCGGGCGCCTTCGCAATCAGGGGCGTAGAGTGCCTTGAGCCGGGGCTCCCAGGCCTCGATCCGCCGGATCACGGCGTCGGTGGCCTCGACGGGCGAGATCTTGCGGGTCCGGTAGCCCGCCAGCAAAGCCTCGGCGGTCAGGTCGTGAAGGTCGGTCATCGGGTCACCTTAAGCGGTCGGCGAGGTATCTGGTCAAGGCCGGCGCCAAGATGATGACCGCGACCATGCGCACGGTCTGCATGGCCATGACGAAGGAAACGTCGACATTGGTCGAGGCGGCGATGATGGCGATCGAGTCGGACCCGCCCGGGCTGGTGGCGAGGTAGGCGGTCAGCGGATCGACGCCGGCGCCATAGACCAGCATCACCGCGACCAGGCCGCACAGGCCGATCAGCACCAGGGTGGCGGCGACGATGCGCGGCAGGGCAAGCGCGGCGTGGATCAGCAGGGCCCGCGTGAAGCGCAAGCCGACGTTCCAGCCGACCATGGCGTAGCTCGCGGCCAGCAGCCAGGGCGGCAGCTCGATGCGCATCAGGTCGTAGTGCGCCAGCACGATCCCGACGATCATCGGCAGCAGGAAGGCACCGGCCGGCAGGCGCAGCCGGCGCGCCAGCAGCGGGCCGGCGACCGCCAGGACCAGCGTCTCGCCGAGCGACAGCCAATCGACCGGCGGGAACCACACCATGGGCGCCGCGGCCTGCGCCGAGCTGACGCCGAACACCCGCGCCACCAGCGCCGCGAAACCGGCGACCAGCACCACCCGCAGGTACTGCATCACCGCCACCAGCCGGATGTCGGCGCCGTACGATTCGGCCATGACGGTCATCACCGAGGCGGCGCCCGGGCTGGTGCCCCACAAGGCGGTGGTGCCGGGCAGGACCTGCATCCGGGTCATCGACCAGCCCAGCAGGCTGCTCGCGGCGACCACGAACAGGACGCCGGCCGAGAACAGCAGCCAGTGGTCGAGGATGTCGCCGACAATGGTCAGCGGCACCATCTTGGCGACCAGGCAGCCGATCGTGCCCTGGGCGACCACGAACAGCGGCAGCGGAAAGCGCACCCGCAGCCCGCCCGAGGCGAGCGCGATGGCCGACACCAGCGGCCCCAGCATCAGGGCGGCCGGCGCGTGCAGCCAGAGCAGCAGCGCGGCCATGGCTGCCGACAGCGCGATCAGCAGGGTCCACTGTCGCGCCGGGGCGAGCCAGGTCATCGTCTAGCGGCTCATCGGGCTATTGCGCAAACTCCTCGGCCTGGCCGTTCATGCCGCGTATCGTCGCCAGCAGCTCGGCCATCGCCGCCACCAGCCTTGCATCATCCGTGCCGCGCAGCACCAGCGAGACGCTGGGCTTGCCGTCGCGGAATGCCGGGTAGCTGCCGATGTCGATGTCGGGGTAGCGCTGCTGCAGGGCGCCGAGCGGCTCGGCGATGATTCCCTCGGGCAGGTTGGTGCGCACGGTGCGCGACACGACCGGCTCGCCGCCGACCAGGCGATGCTTCATCGACTGGAACATCGCCTCGGCGACCTTGGGAATGCCGGCGAAGGTGAACACGTTCTCGACCTGGAAGCCGGGCGCCACCGACACCGGGTTGTCGACCAGCACGCCGCCGTGCGGCACCCGCGCCATGCGCCGGCGCGCCGCCGTGAACAGGGCGGGATCGCCGTAGTGGCGGGTCATGCGCGCCACCGCCTCGGGGTGCTCGGAAATGCCGACGCCGAACGCCTTGGCGATCGATTCGGCGGTGATGTCGTCATGCGTCGGGCCGATGCCGCCGGTGGTGAAGACGTAGTCGAACTTGGCGCGGACCTCGTTGATGGTGGCGACGATCGTGGCCTCGATGTCGGGAATGACCCGGCATTCCATCACCCGCACCCCGAGCTGGCCCAGCTCGGTCGCCAGGTATTGGATGTTGGAGTCGCGCGTGCGGCCGCTCAGGATCTCGTTGCCGATGACGACGATGCAGGCGGTCACGGTTTTTGCCGGTGCGGCCATAGGATGCTCTTTTTCCTTTTCTTTCAGCACTTTAGCGGACGGATGCCGAGCGGCCAAGGGTCGCCCGGCGGGACACCGCCCGCCTTGTTACGAGCAGTATCGCATGCCAAATAGGGACCATGAGCAGTCCCCGCGATTTCATCGACGACAGCGCCGATTACTGGCGGCGCGACGAGCGCACGATCAAGCTGCACGGGCCCGACGGTTTCGAGGGCATGCGACGGGCCGGGCGGCTGGCCGCCGAGACGCTCGACTTCATCACGCCCTACGTCCAGCCCGGCGTGTCGACGGGCGAGCTCGACAAGCTGTGCCACGACTACATCGTCGACCACAAGGCGATCCCCGCCCCGCTGAACTACCGAGGTTTTCCGAAGTCGATCTGCACCTCGATCAACCACGTCGTCTGCCACGGCATTCCGTCCGACAAGCGGCTGCAGAACGGCGACATCGTCAACATCGACGTGACGGTGATCCTCGACGGCTGGTACGGCGACACCAGCCGCATGTACTACGCGGGCGAGGTCGGCGTTAAGGCACGCCGGCTGTGCGAGGTCACCCACGAGGCGATGATGCGCGGCATTGCGGCGGCCCGGCCGGGCGGCCATGTCGGCGACATCGGCCATGCCATCCAGAGCTACGTCGAGGCGCAGCGCTTCTCGGTGGTGCGCGACTTCTCGGGCCACGGGCTCGGCCGGATCTTCCACGACGCGCCGAACATCCTGCACTATGGCAAGGCGGGCACCGGCCCGGTGCTGCGGCCGGGCATGTTCTTCACCGTCGAGCCGATGGTCAATGCCGGCACCTGGCAGGTCAAGGTGCTGGGCGACGGCTGGACGGCCGTGACGCGCGACAAGCAGCTGTCGGCCCAGTTCGAGCACTCGGTGGGCATCACCGAGACCGGCGTCGAGTTCTTCACCCTGTCGCCCCAGGGGCTGGCCAAGCCGCCGTACGACGTCGCGGCGACGCCGCAGGCGGCTGGCGCACCGGCCTGATCGGTCCACCCCGCCTGTAACACTCGCGGTGGGAGTTGCGTCCCCCTCTCGGTGGACAAGCAATCAGAGACCCGCCGGCGCCGCACGCCCCCCGAGCCCGAGCCGCCCGTTTCGGCGGCCGACGACGACGCATTGCTGACCCTGGTGGCCGCCGGCCTGCGCCTTCAGGCGGGCGGCGACGGCTGGCGAGTGACCGGCAATACCCTGGCGCACCGCCAGGTTCTGCGCGACAGCGGCGGCACCTGGAACCGGCTCGAGCAGTGCTGGGAGTTCGCCGGCGAGGATCCCACGACCCGGCTCGCGGGCGGCCTCAAGGCGCCGCTGCCGCCGGCCATCGGCCACAACGAGGCGGCGTCAGGGCCGGAGCGGCCACATTACCACGGCCATCGCGCCCGGGTGCGCGAGCGGGTGCTCAAGGCTGGCGTCGAAGTGCTGGCCGACTACGAGCTGCTCGAGCTGCTGCTGTTCTATGCCCTCGAGCGCGTCGACACCAAGCCGCTGGCCAAGCGGCTGATCGACCGCTTCGGCACCCTGGGCGACATCTTCGCCGCCGAGCCCGCCCAGCTGCGCGAGTTCGAGATCGACCAGCGCACCCTGGTGCTGTTCAAGGCGCTGCGCGAGACCGGACGGCGGCTCGCCGAGCGCAAGGTGCGCAACATGCCGGTGCTGACCAACTGGCAGCAGCTGATCGACTACTGCCACACCGCGCTGGCGCACGAGAAGACCGAGCAGTTCCGCATCCTGTTCCTCGACCGCAAGAACGTGCTGATCGCCGACGAGGTGCAGCAGCGCGGCACCATTGACCACACGCCGGTCTATCCGCGCGAGGTCGTGAAGCGGGCGCTGGCGCTCAACGCCGCCGCCCTGATCCTGGTCCACAACCACCCGTCGGGCGACCCCAAACCGAGCCGCGACGACATCGACATGACGCGCGAGATCAAGACCGCGGCCGAGGCGCTGGGCATCGTCATCCACGACCACCTGGTGATCGGCCGCAAGGGGCATGCGAACTTCCGCTCGCTGGGGTTGCTGTGACGCGTCGGCCCGCCGCCAGCGTGATGCATTCACGGTCGCGCGTTGGCCATGGCGTCGCGAGTCCCCTCTCCCCTCGTCAAGCTGACCTCTTGGAAGCCGCGTTCGCTCGGCGGCCCAAAGCTGACGCTTGCCAAGATCGGCTGTGGCGCGTCGACGAGCCGGCTGATCATGGCGCCCGTCGTGAAACTGTTGAAGTCGAGGCCCCCCGCCCTGAGCCGGCAAACCGGATGCTCGGGATCGTCGAAGGCCGAGAGCGCTGCCTCCGCCTGCAGGCGGTCGCACCGCCCTCTCGCCAGACGAGCCTCCAGCGAACGCAGCCGCGCGACCGAGTTCGCCTCGATGGCCGGGTAGCGCTCACCTTCTCCCGCGAGCGGATGATTGGTATGGAGAACCCGATCCGGCTGGGGCGGCCGATATTCGGTGACGCCGATCGCGGAGCATTCCAGCGAAACGACGCCGTTCGGATCGGCGATCAAGTAGTGCTGGTTGGTCGCATGCGGCAGCGCTCGGCACCAGTCGGCGGCCTCCGCTGCCGTGCGCGCTTCAAGCAGCCGACGGATGAGAAACGCCACCGGGACGCCATGGTCGGCCGAAGGCAGCTGCGGCAAGGCGTTGACGCAGACACCGACGCCCGCATCGTTGATCCCGAGCAGCGCCAGGTTGCCTGCGGTGGTGAGCACCAGCGCCGACGGCCGCGTCTCGTCGCCGACATGCAGAACGAGCCGCTGAAAGCCGTCGGTATAGGCGCCGAGGTCCATGTTCTGGCCGATCCACGTCACACCGTGCGGCGCCTCATGAATCGCAAAGCTCGAACACTTGCTGCCGGGGGCCGCAGCGTGCAGCCGCTTGCGATAGGCCCATTCCTCGTCCATCAGCTGGAGGGCGTAGATTACGTCACACTCGACGCCCGCCCCTGCCGCAATCCCCTCCATCTCGTCCCAGAGATGCGGAACGTGAGTGCGGATCGCCTCGTCGAAGTGCGTCGCCGCCACCAGAGAGCGCAGATGATCTCGCGGATCGTCCAGTCCGGACCGGCGAAGGGCCGCCTCGAGCGCTGCCACGTGGTCATGGATCAGCGGTCCGAATGCCCGCCCCTGCGCCTCGCCCCGCCAGCGGGCTGATCCCTGGGCCGAGAAGAAGCGTCGGTTGTCGATCATGGGGTCTGCTCCCGATTTGGCATGTGCATGCCTGTTCCCCGGTGGTGGTACGGCCCTCAGAACGTGAGCTTCACCTGCAGGCCGAGGACCAGCGCGTTGGGGATCGTCGCGAGCCCATTGGGCCTGATCACGTACTGCAGGTTGGGCATCAGCGAGAACCACGGGGTGACCTGCGCCCGGTAGTTCAGCTCGATGGTGGTCTCGGCCGACTGCACGCCGACCGTTCCCGGCGCGAGCGCGTTGGCATAGGTCTGTTGGCCGACCAGCAGGTTGCTGACCCGGCCCTGGTCGACCGCCAAGCCAATCGTGTCGCGGTCGCGACCGGCGAAGGTTCCGCGCAGGAGAAGCCCGGCCTGCCAGATGTACTGCAGCAGGGCCGTCTGGGGCGCGCCGTAGGCCAGCACGCCGAAGGCGGTGAGACCCTGGTCGGTGCCCGGCACCGTACGGAAGAGCATCTGCTCACCCTGGAGATAGAACCCCCAGCGGCCTTGCGCGGTGGCCGGCGGGCCGGACAGCGGCGCCCCCAAGTACGACGCCGAGGACGTGTCGTAGTAGCCGCCGATCCGGTAGTGGCCCGGCAGGCCGCCGGGCCCGACATGCGGCTGCCAGCCGATCTGCGTCGGCACGATGACGCCGATGACGCCGGAAGGGCTGAGGTCGAAGCCGTTCGCCGGATAGGCGAAGGTCGGGTTCACCGTGTAGGCGCCGGACTGGATGTAGGTCTCGTCGGACAGGCCGACCTTGACCATGCCGCCCCAGCTGCCGGTGGGAAAGATCGTGAAGCCGCTGTTCACGACGATGGCGATCTGGCCGCAGAAGCCGTTGTTCATGAAGTAGCAGTAGATCGGCGCGTTCACGAAGTCGTCGGAGGCATGCAGCCAGCCCAGCTTGGCGGTGACGCGTCCCTGCAGCAGCGATTGCTCCCACGACAGCTGGGCCAGCCTGATGTTTTGGCCGGCGCCGTAGATCTCCTGCACCGAGATGTTGCTGCCGATCGCGACGGCGGAGAGGCTCTGGCCGGCGCGCTGGGTGATGGTCGCGTGCAGCTTGGCGCCGCCGAGGCCGGCCAGCTTGTCGAGATCGAGGTCGGCGCCGACGTCGACCTGCTCGGTGTAGGTCGCACCCTGGCGCAGGCCGCCGACGGGATTGGCGGCGCTCTCGGCGATGTGGTGGGCGCGCAGCTTGATGCCCTTGGCCTCGAGCTCGCTACGCGTCCCGCCCCAGTCGCCCGTCATGAACTTGCGGTCGAGCGTGACGTCCGACCCGGCGGCTTCGTCGGGCGGACCGGACTCGGCCTGCGCCGCGCCGCCGCCCATTCCCAGGACCGCCGCCAGGCCGATCCGCGCCAGCCACCGCCAGAAAGGAGTCAGCGGTGATGCCTTCCTATTTGTCCGAGGCGACGTAGGGCTTCACCATCTTGGCCGGATCGACGACGCGGTCGAACTCGGCCTCGGTCACGAAGCCGAGCTTCAGCGCCGCTTCCTTCAGGGTCAGGTCGTTGTCCATCGCGTGATGGGCGATCTGCGAGGCCTTGTCGTAGCCGATGACCGGCGACAGGGCGGTCACCAGCATCAGCGAGCGATCGACGTATTCCTTGATCTTCTTGAGGTTGGGCTTGGTCCCTTCGACCAGGAACTTGCGGAAGTTGGTGCAGCCGTCGGTCAGGATCGTGATCGAGTGCGTCAGGTTGAAGATGATCAGCGGCTTGTAGACGTTCATCTCGAGATAGCCGCCGGCGCCGCCCATTCCCACAGCCACGTCGTTGGCTATCACCTGGACGGCGATCATGGTCAGCGCCTCGGCCTGGGTCGGGTTGACCTTGCCCGGCATGATCGACGAGCCCGGCTCGTTCTCCGGGATCTCCAGCTCGGCGAAGCCGGCACGCGGCCCGCACGACATCAGGCGGATGTCGTTGGCGATCTTGTAGAGCGACGTGGCGAGCGTGCGGAACGTGCCCGAGAGCTGCACCAGGGCATCGTGCGCGCCCTGCACGGTGAACTTGTTGGGCGCGGTGACGAAGGGCAGCTTGGTCAGCCGCGCGATCTCGGCCGCCGCCGCCTCGGCGAAGCCGGGCGCGGCATTGATGCCGGTGCCGACCGCGGTGCCGCCGAGCGCGAGGCGGTAGACGCCTTTCAGCGCGTCGCGGATGCGCTCGATGTTGTCGGCCAGCATGCCGACATAGCCGGACCATTCCTGGCCCAGCGTGATCGGCGTCGCATCCTGCATGTGGGTGCGGCCGATCTTGACGATTCCGTCCCACGCCTTGGCCTTGGCGTCCATGGCGTCGTGCAGCGCCTGCACCGCCGGCAGCAGCCGCTCGACCGTGTTCACGGCGGCGGCGATGTACATCACCGACGGGAAGCTGTCGTTCGACGACTGGGACATGTTGACGTGGTCGTTGGGATGCACCGGCTTCTTGGAGCCGAGCGGCGTGCCGGCGATCTGGCAGCAGCGGTTGGAGATCACCTCGTTGACGTTCATGTTGAACTGGGTGCCCGAGCCGGTCATCCAGACATGCAGCGGGAACATGTCGTGATGCTGGCCGGCCAGGATCTCGTCGCAGACCTGCACGATCAGCCGATGCACCGCGTCGTCGATCCGCTTGCCGTCGTGGTTCGCCGTCGCCGCCGCCTTCTTCAGGATCGCATAGCCGGTGATCATCTCGCGCGGGATGAGATCCTTGCCGATACTGAAATGCTCGAGCGACCGCTGGGTCTGGGCACCCCAGAGCTTGTCCGCCGGAACGCTGACTTCACCGAGACTGTCGGTTTCCTTGCGTACGTCCGTCATGCGATTGGTCCCGGTGAGGTTGGCGTGCGCCGAACCTACTCCCCACGAGCCACTCGTGCACCATCTTCGGCAGGATCACGCCGACGGTGATCGCCATCATGATCAGGAATGCATTGCCGGCATCGGCGAGCACGGTGCCGACGAGGTCGGGCGGCGGCGGAGGACCCGGCTGCAGCAGGTCGACGAGACCGCCGGCCATCCTGAAGAGGAAGACACCCGGGATCAGGGAAACCACCGACGCGAAGGCGAGGCCGGCGAACGGCAGCTTCAGACGGTCCGCGACCGGCGCCGTGATGGTTCCGACCAGCAGGCAGGCGAGCAGCGCGCCCGTCGCCGGGCTGGCGCCGGCGACGAAGATCGCCAGCCAGCGCGCGCTGTGCGCCGCCATGCCGACGGCGACCGGCACCGGCAGCAATCGCCATGGCATCGAGAAGAAGGCGCCGTAGGCGGCGACGGCAAGGCCCGCGGCGATCACGTCGCCGAGGAAGGGCGCGGCATGGGACGGCGCCGCCGGCGGCAGGCTCGCGCCACCCAGCGCCAGCCCGATCAGCAGGCCGGCCGAGATCGCCAGCACGATCATGCCGGCATAGGTGAGCCGGGCAAGGCCGAGCAGAACACGGGCCCGCATCAGGTCGATGGCGCCGTTCAGCAGATGCGGCCCCGGGACGAGCACCATGCACGGGCACACCGCCACCAGGCGCTGCAAGGTCGTGAACTCCAGCCGTACCGTGACGGCGCCGATCGCGCCGGCCAGGAGTGCCGCGGCGAAGGGCTGCACGAGCGTGTTGTCGGACAGCCGGCCGAGGGCGCGCCGCAACTGTCCCCCGAGAAAGCCGCTGAGGCCGATCAGGGCGAGGCTGAGCAGATGCAGCGCGCCGAAGATCACGCCCAGCGCCATGGCGCCGATTCCCGCCATCAGGCTGAAGCGCAAGGTCGAGGCCGGCGGCGAAGCCTCGATCCGCGCCAGCTCGCCCGAGGCATCGGCCGCGGAAAGCCCGCATGCACAGACCCGGTCGATTACCGCGACGGCGGCGGCGACCTTGCCCATGTCGACCGCGGTGGGAGATGCCGCCACGAAGCGGCCAAAGCCGAAAGCCACGCCGTCCCAGGACACCGCGATCGTCGCCTCGACACCGAGCGCCGCGGCGAGCCGCTTCAGATCCTGGACGGTGCGCTCGGTGGTCTGGCCATGCACGAACAGCACGGCGGCGGCGCGCTCGAGAACATCGAGCCCCGGCCGACCGTCGAGAGCCTCAGCGCTCGGCCGGCGCTCCTGTGACGTCAACGCGGCTCCCTTCCCCTTCGAATCGCCGAAGATGGTAGGAAGAGACTTCCGGGCGGGCAAGCGAGCCCGCGCGCCACGGAGTCGGTCACGGAGAGGATGATGGCAGGCAGGATCTACGTCGGCATCGGCGGCTGGACCTTCGAGCCGTGGCGCGGCCCGTTCTACCCGGAGGGGCTGGCGCACAAGCGCGAGCTCGAGCACGCCAGCCGGCAGCTCACCTCGATCGAGATCAACGGCACCTACTACTCGACCTTCCGCCCGGCGAGCTGGACCAAGTGGCGCAGCGAGACGCCCGACGGATTCGTGTTTTCGCTGAAGGCCTCGCGCTTCTGCACCAACCGTCGCGTGCTGGCCGAGGCGAGCGCCTCGGTCGAGCGCTTCGTCGCCCAGGGGCTGGTCGAGCTCGGCGGCCGCCTGGGACCGATCAACTGGCAGTTCATGGCGACCAAGAAGTTCGACCCGGAGGACTTCGAGGCGTTCCTGAAGCTGTTGCCGCGCCGGGCCGGCGCGCTGACGCTGCGCCACGCCGTCGAGGTGCGGCACGAGAGCTTCCGCGATCCGCGCTTCTTCGACCTCGCGCGCAAGCATGGCGTGGCGATCGTGTTCGCCGCCGGCAGCGACTTTCCCGAGATCGAGGAGCCGACCGCCGATTTCACCTATGCCCGCCTGATGGGCAGCCAGGAGCGCCTCAAGGCCGGCTATCGGCCGGCCGAGCTCGACGCATGGGCCGAGCGGGCGCGCGGCTGGGCGAAGCGCGGCGACGTCTTCCTGTACTTCATCTCCGGCGCCAAGGTGCGCAATCCGGCGGCGGCGCAGGCGCTGATCAAGCGACTGTCCTGATCCAGCACCGACCGGACCGCGCGCCTCCAGGCGCGCCTCATGAGTCATGAGCGCGCGTGGACGCGCGCGGTCCCGCGAACGCACCGAAACGCGGACGGTTGACAGGAGCGGCATCCGCGGCCTAATCGGTTAACACTATGGTTAACAATCAAGCCGCCGCCCTCGACCGCACCTTCGCCGCCCTCGCCGATCCGACCCGACGCGCCCTGCTCGCCCGGCTGGACAACGAGACGGCGCTCAGCGTCAGCGAGCTGGCGCGGCCGCTGCCGATGTCGCTGCCGGCGGTCATGAAGCACCTCGACGTCCTGGCGCAGGCTGGCCTGATCGGCCGCAGCAAGACCGGCCGCACGGTCACCTGCACCTTGCGGCCCGAGCCGATGCGGCAGGCGCTGGACTGGCTGGCGCACTACGAGCGCTACTGGACGGCGCAACTCGATCGCCTCACTGCCTTCCTGGAGGAGGAGACATGTCAAGCAAGCCCAGCCTCGCCCTCCGGCGCCGCCTCAAGGCGTCGCCCGCGCAGGTCTTCGAAGCCTGGACCCGGCCCGAGAAAATGACCCGCTGGTGGGGCGTCACCGAGCACCCACGCCCGCCGCTCGCCGAGACCGACCTGCGGGTCGGCGGCCGCTTCCGCGTCCAGTTCTGGTCGCCCGACGGCGAGCATCACAGCGTCAGCGGCGTCTATCGCGAGATCGTGCCCGATCGCCGGCTGGTCTTTTCGTGGGCCTGGCAGAGCACGCCGGAGCGCCAGTCGCAGGTGACGATCGACCTGGCGCCCGACCCCGACGGCACCACCCTGCTCACTCTGACCCACGAGCAGTTCTTCGACGAGGCGGCGCGCGATGGCCATCGCCGCGGCTGGACGCATGCCCTCGACACTCTCGAGCGGCTCTACGCATGACGCTCGACGTCTGGAGCCACCCCGTCGGGATGACCGACCCGGGCGCGGCCGCCGCACTCCTGGACGGGCTGCCGGCAGACGCCGCTGCGCTGGCCGCGGTCGTCCAGGGGCTGCTGATCCACCAGCACATCGCCCCGGCCTACGGCGTCGCGCTGACCGCGGCGCAGCAGGACGAACCGCATCTGCGGCCTGTGGCGGCGCTGCTCGAGCACCTGACGGCAACCGATCCGCGGCCGCTGCACGCGGCGCGCCCGCCCGAGCAGCGCCTGGCCGCGGTGTGCCGGCACTTCACCGTGCTGCACGTCGCCCTGCTGCGGCGGCATGGACTCGCCGCCCGGGCGCGATGCGGCTTCGCCGCCTACTTCGAGCCCGGCCAGTTCGTCGATCACTGGGTGAGCGAGTATTGGCACGAGGCGGCGGCGCGCTGGGTGCTGGCCGACGCCCAGCTCGATGCCCGCCAGTGCGAGATCTTCGGCATCGATTTCGACCCGCTCGACGTGCCGCGCGACCGCTTCCTCGTTGCCGGCGAGGCGTGGCGGCGCTGCCGCGCCGGCGAGGCCGATCCGCAGGCCTTCGGCATCCTCGACCTGCGCGGCCCTTGGTTCGTCGCCGGCAACGTCGTGCGCGACGTCGCGGCCCTGAACAACCGCGAGATGCTGCCGTGGGACGTCTGGGGTGCCATGCCGCGCGCCGACGAGGCGATCGACGAAAAGTTGTTCGACCGCCTGGCCGAGATCAGCCGCGCCCCGGACCGATCCCCCGACGCCCTTCAGGAGGCCTGTCGCGATCCCCGGGTCGCGGTGCCGGACAGGGTGTTCAATGCCCTGCGCAACCGGCCGGAAGCGGTCAACGGTTGACGGCGGCGGCCCGGAGGGCTGGAATTGCCGCCTGCCGGACTCATTGGAGGACCCGATGCCCGCTCTGTCGCTCGACCATTGGAACATCTACTGCAAGGATCTCGCCGCCACCGTGCGCTTCTACGAGCGCTATGTCGGCCTCAAGGACGGCGACCGGCCGCCTTTCGGCTTCCCCGGCGCCTGGCTCTATGCCGGCGACAAGCCGATCCTGCACCTGGTCTCGGAGACCGACCGCACGGCCCACGGCAGCGGCGCCATCGACCATGTCGCGATCAACTGCGCCGACATCCGCGGCACGATCGACCAGCTCAAGCAGGACAAGGTGCCGTTCGAGGTCAAGAAGGTGCCGGCTCGGCCGCTGCAGCAGGTCTTCGTGCACGATCCCGACGGCGTGATGATCGAGCTGAACTTCTGGCACGAGGCCGACGTCCCGGAAATCGACCACTCCAACACGATGCCGGGCGTCCAGCTGCGCAAGGAGACGGCGCCGGCCGAGTAGCGCGCGACGCGCGTCGTCTCGGCTCAAGCGCCGGCCGCGACGCGCACGATCTCGATGCCCAGCGCCGCCAGGACACTCACGGCGTGGCGCGGCGCCCCACGTGCGATCAGCAGCGTGCCGACGCGGGTCGCCGGGGCGATTACGAAGGGAGACGCAGCGCCGATCTTCTCCGAGGACGCCATGACCACGACGTCGGCGGAGGCCTCGGCGATCATGCGCTTGATCGTCGCCTCCTCGGCGTCGCCGGTGCTGAGGCCGATCTCGGCGTGGATGCCGGTGACTCCCATGAAGTACAGATCGGCGCGCACGCGCCGGATCGCCTCGGCGGCCTCGGCGCCGACCGCCACCATCGAATGCTTGAATAGCCGGCCGCCGATCAGCCGCACCTCGACCGCGTGGTCGACCAGCTCGGCCGCCACGGTCGGGCTGTGGGTGACGATGGTCGCCCGCAGGTCGCGCTCGAGGGCGCGGGCCAGCGCCAGGGTCGTCGTGCCGCCATCGAGGAAGACGACCTGGCCGGGCTGAATGAGGCGTGCCCCGGCCTGCGCCAGCGCCGCCTTCTCCGGTCGCGAAATCGATTGCCGGACGGCCAGCGCCTGAACGGCCTGCGAGGCCGGCAGGGCGCCGCCATGCACGCGCAGCAGCATTCCGGCGCGGGCGAGCTCGCGCAGATCACGCCGGATCGTGTCTTCGGACACCTCGAGTTGTCCGGCGCAGTCCCGGGCGACGATCCGGCCGTCCCGTTTCAGCACCGCCAGCAGATGCTGCTGCCTCTGCCGGGTCAGCACGGGCCGGTTCCACTGTTGCTTGACATTGCACGCTCCTACACGAAACTGCACGAATGTCACTATCTCATCGCATCCGCCTCCGGGGCGTCCGCACGCTCGCCGACGACTGGCACGTCCTGAAGAAGACGACCTTCGACTGGCTGCGGTCGGACGGCAGCTGGCAGACACTGAACCGCGAGACCTACGATCGCGGCAACGGCGCGACCCTGCTGCCCTACGACTTGGCGCGACGCACCGTCCTGCTGACCCGCCAATTCCGCTACCCTGCTTACGTCAACGGCCACGACGACCTGCTGGTCGAGGCGGCCGCCGGGCTGCTCGACGGGATCTCGCCGGAAGACCGGATTCGCCGCGAGGTCGAGGAGGAACTCGGCCTGGTGCTGTGCGACGTCCGGCCGGTCTTCACCTGCTTCATGAGCCCGGGCTCGGTGACCGAGCGACTGCACTTCTTCGTCGGGCGCTACGACCGGGCCATGCTGAGCGGGGCCGGCGGCGGCAATGTAGCCGAAGGCGAGGACATCGAGACCCTCGAGCTCACCATCGACGAAGCGATGCTCCAGGTCGCCGATGGCCGCATCTGCGACGGCAAGACGGTGATGCTTCTGCAGTACGCGGCGCTCACCCTGTTCCCTCAGTCGAGGGTCGGCGTCCCCGCCAGCACGGCCCCGTAGTCGGCCGGCAGGAGATCGCGCCCGGCGAGCAGATGCGCGAGATAGGCGCGGGTCGGGCGCAAGCCGTCGGCGACCCGCAGGGCCACGTAGGTGACGGTCTCGACGCTTTCGCCGGTGTCGGCGCGCACCACCGCCAGGGTCCGTCGCTCGTAGTGGCCGCCGGCCACGCCCTCGTAGAAGTCGAGAACATCGAGAGCCGCGACCGGCACCCGGTTCAAGGTTCCATGCACCACGGCACCGGCCGCCGGCACGATGTTGCCGGCCCCGGCGCCGGCGGGCGCCCGCGCCCGCTTGTCGAAGGCGAGGCGCCAGCCGTCGAGCCGGCCGCCGACCCGCGCGGCGACCGCCAGCCGTTGCGTTGCCAGCCGCTCGCCGAGGCGCGTGGCGTCCATGTTCGAGCCATAGGCGAAGTACCAGATCACGCGACCCTCCACACCCGTACGGCGGTGTCGTAGCCGCGCACCTCGAGCCGGCCGAGATCGGCCGCGCCGTCGGCGCCTTCGGTGGCGGCGTGCACGGAGCTCGAGACCAGCAGGCGGGCGCCGGTCTCCTTGGTCAGCTGCTCGAGCCGCGCCGCCAGGTTCACGGTGTCGCCGATCACCGTGTACTCCTTGCGCTGCGGCGAGCCGACCGTGCCGGTGACCGCCTCGCCGATGTGGATGCCGATGCCGACCCGCAGCGGCGTGGCCGGCCGCGCCGCGTTCCAGGCGTCGACCGCGCGCAGCATGTCCTGCCCGGCCGCCAGCGCGTTGGCCGCCGCGCGGCTGTCCTCGAGCGGCGCCCCGAACAGGGCGAGGAAGCCGTCGCCGAGGAACTTGTTGATGATGCCGTTGTGGCGGTCGACGACGTCGATCATCTCGGCGAAGAAGTCGTTGAGCAGCGCCACCGTCCGGTCGGCCGGCTGGCGCCGCGTCATGGCCGTGAAGCCGCGGATGTCGAGGAACAGCACGCAGACCTCGCGTATCTCGCTCGGCGGGTCGCTCCGGGTCGCCAGCAGGCGGTCGACCACCGCCGGCGAGACGTGCTGGCCGAACAGGTTGGTGACGCGGTCACGCGCCGCCGTCGCCGCCACGGCCTTCTCGAATTGCCGCCGGATCGCCTGGGCTACCAGCCCGGCCAGCAGACCGGCGATCAGCAGCACGAGGCTGCGGCTGGCGTGGTAGACGACCGAGGATTGCGGGCCCTCGCCGCCGATGTCGATCGGCAGCAGCCAGAAGACCAGGGCCATCTGCTCGATCGCGGCCACGGCGCCGGTCCACAGCGACAGGCCGAAGTCCAAGCGCAAGGTCGACAGCAGGATGAACAGGAAATAGAGCAGCGGCGGCCAGAAGCCGAACACCAGCGCCGGGTCCATGTGGCGCGCCACCACCAGGATGGCGACGCTGGGCAGGCTGGTCTCGATCAGGGCATTGCCGTAGCGCGCGAAGCGCGGGAACTCACGGTCGCGGCTGGCGCGCCGGCGCAGCACCGCCAGCACCCCGAGCTCGTAGAGCAGGAACGGCCCGACGGCGGCCAGGGGCACCCAGCCGGCCACGCCGCCCCGCAGCATGCGCTCGCTGACCTCGGGCACCAGGTTGACCATGGCCAGGGTGAGCCCGAGCAGCACGGCGAAGACGATGGCCAGCAGGCGCACCCGCATGATCTCGCTGCGCAGGATCTCGCGGGCAAGCTCGCGGGCATAGGAGTCCGGGGCGGTCGCCGGCATGCCGCAGCCTATCGGCGCCTCCCGGCAGCGACAACGCCGGTGGTCGCTGGCCCGGGCGAATGCTAGGAAGCTGGCGATGCCATCATCGACGGAGATCGTGCGCGACCTTCAGGGGATCGCCGCCAGCCTGGCGCTGCGCCTGCCGATTTCCTGGGTCAATCTGCTGACCGGACCGGCCGTCTCGGTCGACGGCCGCCTGCTCGACGCCCGCACGCAATGGTACCTGCAGCTGGTGGCCCGCAGCGGCCGGCCGCCGCTCGAGCAGCAGAGCGTCGAGGAGGCCCGCCGCGACTTCGACGCCTTCATGCCCGTGCTGTCTGGGTCCGTGACCTCGATCGGCGGCATTCTCGACCGCACGATCGCCGGACCGGGCGGCGCGCTGCGCATCCGCGTCTACCAGCCGACCGGCACCGTCGCCCGCCTGGTCCCGGCCATCCTGTACCTGCACGGCGGCGGCTGGACGATCGGCAGCCTCGAGGCCTACGACCGGATCTGCCGCTTCTACTGCGCCCGCACGGGATGCGCCGTCGTCGCCGTCGACTACCGGCTGGCGCCCGAGCACAAGTTCCCGGCGGCCGTCGAGGACGCCCTGGCCGCCTATCGCTGGCTGACGGCGGCCGGCGCCGATATCGGCATCGACGCGGCCCGCATCGTGGTGGCCGGCGATTCGGCCGGCGGCACCCTGGCCGCCGTGCTCGCCCAGGAGCTGCGCGCCGAGACGCCGTCGCCCTGCCTGCAATGGCTGGTCTACCCGGCGACCGACCTCGCGATGGACACGCCGTCCTTCACCAGCTGCGGCGACGGCTTCCTTCTGACCCGCGCCGGGGCGATCTGGTTCCGCAGCCACTATCTCAAGTACACGCGGGAAATCGAGGATCCGCGCGCCTCGCCGCTGCGCGGCGCCGACCTGTCCGGGGTCGCCCCGGCGCTGGTCTACACCGCCGGCTTCGATCCGCTGCGCGACGAAGGGCGTGCCTACGCCGACCGCTTGACCGCCGCCGGGGTCAAGACCATTCATCGCGAGTTCGACTCCTTGATCCACGGTTTCGCCGGCCTGCGTGGTCCGATCCAGGCGGCCGCCCGGGCCATGGACGAGATGGTGGCCGGCGTGCGCCACGAGCTGACCCAGCTCGGGCGTTGAAACGGGGAGAGCATGGACGACCACACCACCACGATCGCCAGCGAGCCGCGCGAGCGTGCCGGCCGGCGCGAGCAGAACAAGGCCGAGAACCGCACGGCCCTGCTCAAGGCGGCGCGCGCGGTGTTCGCCGAGATGGGCTACGGCGCGGCCAGCGTGCGCGACATCGTGCGCCGCACCGAGCTGGCCTCGGGCACCTTCTACAACTACTTCCGCGACAAGGACGAGATCTTCGAGGCGGTGGTCGGCGAGCTGACCGGCGAGCTGCTGCGGCGCCATCGCAACGGGCGGGCCGAGGCGACCACGGCCGAGGAGTTCTTCCGCCAGCACTTCGCCGTTTACTTCGACTTCGTCGTCACCGATCCCGAGCTGCTGGCCCTGGCCCGGCGCAACTTCACGGCCATCCGCACCCTGCTCGACCGGCCGGACGTGCGGGCGCTGGCCAAGGCGTTGAACGACGACATCCGCGCCGCCATCGCCAAGGGCCTGCTGCCCAACGTCGACGTGTCCTATTTCGGGGCGGCGATGTCGGGCATCGCTTTCGAGATCTCGGTGGTCATGGTGGCGCGCGATCCGGTGGATCCGGCCAGCGCCACCGACTTCGCCACCCGCCTGATGATGGGTGGCCTCGACCGCCTGCCCGTGAAGCCCTGATCGTCAGGGGTTGCGGTAGATCGGCCGGAAGGTCGCCGCGTCTTCCCAGGTGATGGCCGGCGCCGCGCCCGTGTCCCAGCGCTTCCACGCCATGTTCTCGTCCATCCGGTAGGGCGCCCGCATCGCATCGAGGCTGTCGTCCAGGGCCGCGAGATCGGCCGCCTCGTAGATCGCCAGATGGCGGGCCGGCGCGCGGCCCACGCTGCTGTAGCGGCGGCAGGCCACCCAGCCCGGCACGTCGGCGACGTTGCGCGGCAGGTACTCGCCCTCGTACCAGTCGTGGAAAGCGGCCTCGTGACCCGGTCGCAACTCGACGCTCACCATGAAGAACGGCCGGCTGCCGAAGGGGCCGTCGAGCGGCCGCCGGGGATGCGCCCAGCGTTCACGGAACAGGCACGGCGGTGCCAGCTCGTGCACCGCCTCGGCCTGCCAGCGCCGCCACTCGGCCTCGACCTCGGCCGGTGCCCGCCAGTCGAGCAACGCGGCCAGCGCCTCGTCCTCGCGCTCGCTCTCGAGCAGGGTCAGGAACTGCTTGGCGTAGTAGCGCAGCGAGCCCGTGACGTGATGCTCCTGGTAGCGGCGCGCCGATCGCAGGATCGGCACGTCGCGCAGCAGGGCGGGCAGCAAGCGGTGATGATAGAACGCGTTGAAGGGCGCTTCCTTGTCGACGTCGAGCCGAAAGGAGACGACGATCAAC
Organism: Reyranellaceae bacterium; assembly: GCA_046349275.1. GTDB lineage: Bacteria > Pseudomonadota > Alphaproteobacteria > Reyranellales > Reyranellaceae > Reyranella. The sequence goes on from JAXMCN010000007.1 coordinate 236,004, forward strand.
GCGGTCCCTCGCGCCGCTCTCAGGCGCCCTTGACCACCGGGTTGGTCAGCACGCCGATCTTCTCGATCTCGATCTCGCAGACGTCGCCGACCTTCAGCCAGTTCGGCGGCTTGCGGCCGGCGGCGACGCCCGACGGCGTGCCGGTGATGATGACGTCGCCCGGCTCCAGGGTCATGACCTTGCTGAGCTCGTGCACCAGGGTCGGCACGTCGAAGATCAGGTCGTCGGTGTTGCTGTCCTGCTGCACGACGCCGTTGACCCGGGTCATGATGCGCAGCGGCGCGCCGCCCTTGGGCAGCTCGTCGGACGTCACGATGTCGGGACCGAAGCCGCCCGTGCCGTCGAAGTTCTTGCCCAGGGTCCACTGGCTGCCCTTGAACTGCCAGTCGCGCAGCGAGCCGTCGTTGAAGCAGGCATAGCCGGCGACCGAGGCGAGCGCCTTGTCCTTGGCGACGTTGCGCGTCTTCTTGCCGATGATCACCGCGAGCTCGGCCTCCCAGTCGAGCTGGCTGGAATGGCTCGGCAGGGGCATCTTGCCCCGGTGCGGCAGCAGCGTCGTGGTGAAGCGCGTGAACACCACCGGATAGGCCGGGATCGGGTTGTTGGTCTCCTCGGCGTGCTTGCGGTAGTTCAGGCCGATGCACAGGATCTTGCCCGGATTGGGAATCGGCGGCAGGTACTTGGCCGACTTCTCCGACACCAGCGCCGCCGGCTTGGCCTTGGCGCAGGCCTTGGCAACCTCGGCCTGCAGCTTCTTGCCGCCGGCCAGGATCTCGACCACTGTTTTGGGCCCGCGCGGCATCTGCTTCGACAGGTCGATGATCTTGCCGTCGCTATTCTTGACGCCCACAACCGGCTTGCCGCCGACCTGGATGGTGCAAAGACGCATGTTGTTCCCCCGAATTCGCTTTTTCGCAGCGGCCGTAAACTCCTCCGTCCGCCAGCCTCGGTCAAGCGCGGCGCCGCGCGGACGCGCATGACGATGCGTTTTCGGCTGCTCGCGATCGCGCTGCCGGCGGTCGCGGCCGCGGCCGTCGCCGCCGGGCCCGGTCCGGCCGCGGCCCAGATGGTCGTGCCGCTGACCACGCCCGACGGGCGCGTCGCCTGCACCCAGGGCAAGACCGGGCTGGGCCGGCCGGCGGAGTGGCAGGGCGTCGCCGATCCCGAGGCTCCCGACGGCTGGGCGCTCACCGAATCGGGCAGCGACGCCGACGTGCTGCGCTTTCCGATCTGCATTTCGGAGCCCGCGGTCGGCCGCGACCTCGACGCCAGCCTGCGCTTCAAGCCGGTCGGCGGCACCGCCGCGCAGGTCGCCGGGCTGGTGCTGCGGGCGCAGAGCGGCGCCGACTACTACGTGGTGCGGGCCAATGCGCTCGACGGCTCGGTGCGCCTGTACCGGGTCGAGAGCGGCAAGCGGCGCCAGGTCGCGGGAAAGGACGTGCCGATCGCGCTCGGCAAATGGCACACGTTGCGCGTCGTGGCGATCGGCGATCGCTTCGAGATCGGCCTCGACGGCCAGACCCTGTTCGAGACGACCGATCGCAGCCTGCCGCTGGCCGGTGCCCTGGGCGTCTGGAGCCAGGCCGACAGCGCGACGCGCTACGGCTCTTTCCTGGTCGGGCCGCCGCTACCGAAGTAGCCGCGCCACGGCATAGAGGTCGGGCTCGATCCGCAGGCAGAGGGCGCGGATCTCGTCGGTCGGCGGCAGCAGGTCGGGTACCATCACGGTCATCATGCCGGCGGCCGCGGCGGCGCGAACGCCGTTGTGCGAATCCTCCAGGGCGAGACACGCCGCCGGGGCGACGCCGAGCCGGGCCGCGGCCGCCAGGAACGGCTGGGGCGACGGCTTGCCCTCGACGTAGTCGCCATGCGCCACGATCGCCTGGAAGCGCGCCGCGAGGCCGTGCGCCGCGAGATTGCGATGCACCGTCGGATGCGACGACGAGGTCGCGATGGCACGCGGCAGGCCGCGCTCCTCGAGCCGGTCGAGCAGGTCGAGGGCGCCGGCCTTGAGTGGCGGCCCGGCCGCCGCCAGGGCCTGGAAATGGCGGCCCCACGCCATGATCAGCGCGTCGAGAGGGTAGTCGTCGCCGAAATGCTCGAGCAGGAAGCGGTGGTTGGCCTCGCGCGAGCGCCCGACCAACTGCAGGAAGACCTCGTGGCTCATCGCGCAGCCGACCTCGCGGGCGGCGGTCAGGATCGCTTCGGCGTACAGCCGCTCGCTGTCGAACAGCAGCCCGTCCATGTCGAAGACGACGGCGGCGACCGGGCGCGGCAGGCTCACCGTGCCGACCGGGCGGCCAGCAGCGTCTCGGCCAGCTCGATGAAGCCCTCGCCGGAACGGCCTGCCGTCAGCCAGCGCGGCCGATGATCGAGCCGGGCGGCGAAGCCGCGCACGTTGGCGACGCCGACGGCATTGGGGAAGTAGCCGAACATCGGCGCGTCGTTCGGCGAATCGCCGACGAAGATCCAGCGCTCCCGCTCGGCCGCGACATCGATGTCGAACAGCTCGCGCATCATCAGGCGGCTGGTGGTCAGCTTGTCGTAGTCGCCGAACCAGCCATTGACGTGGATCGAGCTCACCTTGGCCTGAGCGCCGTGCGCCGCGAAGATCGCCACGATGCGGGCGATGGCGTCGGCCGGCAGGGGCGCGACGTCCTCGCGAAAATCGATCGCCAGGTCGGCGACGCGATAGGGCTGGTCGGAGGCGATGCCGGCGCCAGGGACCTCGCGCAGCACCTGCTCGCGAATCGCGGCCAGCCGGCGCCGGCCTTCGGCCCGCACGGCCTCGTCCTGCACGAAGCGGGTGCGCAACCTGCCGACCGCGCGATCGTGCCACATCCAGAAGGCGCCGTTCTCGCCGACCACGGCGTCGACCGGCCAGAAGCGGGCGATGTGATCGCACCAGCCGGCCGGTCGGCCGGTCACCGGCACGACCGTCAGTCCGGCGGTCTTCAGCGCCTGCAGTGCGCCATAGGCGTCGGCCGTCAGCCGCCCATCGGTCGACAGCGTGTCGTCGATGTCGGTCAGCACCCCGGCGACGGCGGCCAGCACGGCACGGGGGCAGTCGGCGAGCGGCGTCATGGGCATTTCGCCGTCCGTTCGGCCGGCCGCAGCCGGCGCAGGGGGATGGACGCGACTAGCGCGTCTCGGACATCACCTGGGCGCGGGCGTCGGTGGCCAGGCGCTCGGCCTGCTTGCGGATCGTGTGCTCGTCCATCGACTTGCCGGCCGCCGCGAAATCGCCCAGCAGCTTGGCCATGACATCGGAATCGCCCGGCTTCTCGAGATCGGCCAGCACGACTTCCTTGGCATAGGCCTCGGCGGCGTCGCCGGTCTTGCCGAGAATTCCGGCCGCCCACAGGCCGAGCATCTTGTTCTTGCGTGCGGTGACCTTGAACTGCAGTTCCTGATCGTGCTGGAACTTGCTCTCGAAGGACTTCTCGCGTTCGTCAAAGGTGGTCATGGCCGCTCCCGCTGTGGGCTCCTCGGGCGGCTATATAGCGGTGGCAGCCATGTCTTTCCACCCCGCGCCGGCGGTGCGAAAGTCGGACTCCGGCAGAAGGAAGTGGGCCAATGTCCCTGGATCATCTCGCGCAATGGGTCGGTCGCAGCCAGACCCTGGACGATCTCGCCGCGCCGTTCCCGGTGCGGGCGCTGGCCGCCACGCTCGATGAGGCCGATCCGCCGCCCCGGACGGGCGATCCGTTGCCGCCGGTCTGGCACTGGCTGTACTTCCTGGAGGTGGCGCCGCTCGCTCGCAGCGGCCCGGACGGCCATCCCGAGCGCGGCGAGTTCCTGCCGCCGGTGCCGCTGCCGCGCCGCATGTGGGCGGGCAGCCGCTTCCGCTTCGAGGGACCGCCGCTCCGCCTCGGCGACACCATCCGCCGCACCTCGACGATCCGCTCGGTGCAGCCCAAGAGCGGCACGACCGGCGCCATGGTATTCGTCACGGTCGAGCACCGCATCGAGGGGCCGCGCGGCCTCGCCTGCCTGGAGGAGCACGACATCGTCTACCGCGAGGCGGCCAAGCCGGGCGAGACCCAGCGCCAGGCGAAGCCGGCGCCGACCGACGCCGCCTGGACCAAAGCCGTGACGCCGTCACCCGTCCTGCTGTTCCGCTTCTCGGCGCTGACCTTCAACAGCCATCGCATCCACTACGACCAGCCCTACGTCACCGGGGTCGAGGGCTATCCCGGCCTGATCGTGCATGGCCCGCTGATGGGCCTGCTGCAGATCGAGCTGGCGCGGCGCTCCCATCCCGGGCGGACGCCGGCGACCTTCGAGTTCCGGGCGCTGTCGCCGGTCTATGCCGGCCCGGCGATCTCGGTCCAGGCGCGACCGGAGGCCGACGGCTCGGTCACGACCTGGATCGCCGACTCCGCCGGCGGCCTCGCCCAGCAGGGCAAGGTCACCTTCCGATGATCCGGCGCTGAGCGTCGCGGTGCCTGACGCCATCATGCCCGCTCCCATCGTGCCGGCCTCGCCGCGTTCGGCAACGACGGTCGATCGCCAGCTTGCCGCCCAGAAGGCGCGGCGGCCGGCCGATCCGCTGCTGTCGCTGGTCGTGCCGGTGTTCAACGAGGAGGAATCTATCGGCCTGTTCCTCGACACGGTGCGGCCGCTGCTGGAGCGCGACGGGCTGCGCTTCGAGATCGTGTTCGTCAACGACGGCTCGCGCGACGACACGTTGGGGCACCTGCTGGCGCGCAGCGCCGACGATCGGCGGCTGCGCATCGTCAACCTGTCGCGCAATTTCGGCAAGGAGGCGGCGCTGACCGCCGGCATCGACCATGCGCGCGGCGACGTCATCGTGCCGATGGACATCGACCTGCAGGACCCGCCGGAACTCATCGGGCCCTTCATGGCGCGCTGGCGCGAGGGCTGGGACATCGTCTACGGCGTGCGCGCCCAGCGCGCCTGGGACACCGCCACCAAGCGGCTGTCGGCGAACTGGTTCTACCGGGTCTTCAACATGATGTCGCCGGTGCGCATTCCCGAGCATGTCGGCGACTTCCGGCTGGTCGACCGCCGCGCCGTCGAGGTCCTGCGCCAGCTGCCGGAACGCAACCGGTTCATGAAGGGACTGTTCGCCTGGGTCGGCTTCAATGCCGTCGGCGTACCCTACGAGCGGCCGCAGCGCGCCGCCGGCGCGAGCAAGTTCAACCTGTGGCGGCTGTGGAACTTCGCGCTCGACGGCCTGGTCAGCTTCTCGACGGCGCCGCTGCGCGCCTGGTTCTACGTCGGCGTCGTCATCGCCGCGATCTCCGTGCTGTGGGCGCTGTTCATCGTGGCGCGCGTGCTGCTGTTCGGCATCGACACGCCGGGCTACGCCTCGCTGCTGATCGCCGTGCTGCTGATGGGCGCCATCCAGCTGCTGTCGCTGGGCATCATCGGCGAATATCTCGGGCGCCTGTTCCTCGAGGTGAAGGGCCGCCCGATCTACGTCGTCGAGGGCCTCTACCGGGACGGCAGCGCCGAGCCGCCCGCGGCCTGATGGACCTCAAGGAAGAGGACATTCTCGGCGACGCGATCGATCGCCACTGGTACTACCGCTCCAAGGCGGCGGCCGTGCGCCGGCTGCTGTCCGGCGTGGCGGTGCGCGACGTCCTGGACGTCGGCGCCGGCTCCGGGTTCTTCTCTCGCCAGCTCCTGCAGACCGGCGCCGCCCGCTCGGCGCTGTGCGTCGACACCGGCTACGCCCGCGATCGCGACGAGTCGACCGCCGGCAAGCCGGTGCGCTATCGCCGCGCCATCGGCCCGGTCGACTGCGACCTGGTGCTGATGATGGACGTCCTCGAGCATGTCGACGACGATGCCGGGCTGGTGAGCCACTACGCCGGGAAGGTCCCCTCCGGCAGCCATTTTTTGGTGACCGTGCCGGCGTTCCGCTTCCTGTGGAGCGGCCACGACGTGTTCCTCGAGCACAAGCGACGCTACCGGCTGGCCGAGATCGAGTCCGTGCTGCGCGCCGGCGGCCTGGAGGTGGTGCGCGGCTGCTACTACTTCGGGCTGATCTTCCCTCTCGCCGCCGCGGTGCGGCTGGCGCAGCGCGATACGACGACCCCACGCAGCAGCCTCGCGGTACACGCCGGCTGGCTCGATTCGCTGCTCGGCGCCGTCTGCGCCGCCGAACTGCCGCTGATGCCGCTCAACCGCGTCGCCGGGCTGAGCGCCTTCGTGCTCGCCCGCAAGCCCTGACCCGGCCCGTCAGGCGGCGACCAGCCCCTTGGACGCGACGTGGCGGCGCTTGGCGTTGATCTCGCGCAGCACGACCAGCATCTCGTCGGCCACGACGTCGCCGGGGATGTCCTCACCCTCCGCCTTCAGCTCCTTCATGTCGACCCACACGGCATAGAGCGGCGCGGTGCGCTGGGTGATGATGCCGGCGTGCAGCAGCGTCTTGATCAGGACGCGGAAGATGTTGGTGCTTTCCTTCAGCATCTCGCGGCGGTCGTCGTCGCTGAAGACTTCCTTGACGGCGTCGCGCACCCACTGCCAGTCGAGCCCGTACTTGGCGTAGATGACCTGCTTCTGCTCGGCGTTGATCAGGTTGAA
>JAXMCN010000008.1:0-230878 GCA_046349275.1 Reyranellaceae bacterium
GCGCCGAGCACGGGATCGGCCGCATGATCATCGAGTCCGAAGCGCGCGGCGAGGCGGCCGGCATGATGGTCGCGGTGTTCGTGCTGATGATCGTCGGCATGATCCTCGCCGCCGGGGTGCGCCGCCTGCAGGCCTGGCTGCTGCGCTGGCGGCCGACCTCGACGGCGGCGGCGACCTGAGCGTTACGCCGCCGTCGCCACCGGCCACACCGGCGCGCGGCGCAGCCCGCCGGTGCGCATCACCAGGAAGCCGATCAGGCCGAGGTTGAGCAGGTTGAACAGCACGCCGACCGCGAAGGCCGGCGCGTAGTAGCCGAAATGGTCGTAGAGCAGGCCGGCGAACCAGCTGCCGAAGGCCATGCCGCTCATCGCCGTGAACAGGGTGAGCGGCATGCGCCACGACGCCTCGGCCGGCGGGAAGAGATCGCGGATCGCCACCGAATAGGCCGGGATGATGCCGGCGAAGCCCAGCCCGAAGGCGGCGGCGACGGCGAACAGGCCGGCCTCGTCCTGGGTCAGCAGGAAGCAGGCGATGGCCACCGCCTGGGCGGCCGAGCCGGCCAGGATGGTGCGCAGGCCGCCGACCCGATCGGCCAGCGCGCCCCAGGCCTGGCGGGCGAGGAAGGCGGCCGCCAGCATCACCGACAGCATGGCGGCGCTGCGTCCCGGCGAGATGCCGATGTCGCTGCAGAACGCCACCAGATGGGCCTGCGGCACCGACATCGGGATGCAGCAGCAGAAGCCGGCGAGGCAAAGCAGCGCCTGGGCCACGTTGGGCGGCAGGCCGGCCACCCGCCGGCGCTCGGGACTCGCACCGGGCCGCGGCGGCGGCGGCGGCGGCGCGGCCGGCGCCGGCCGCAGCAGCAGGATGGCGGGCAGCAGCACGACCAGCACCAGCCCGGCCCAGGCCAGCATCACCGCCTGCCAGCCGTAGCCGGCGATGGCCCGCTCGAAGACCGACGGCCAGACGACGCCGGCGATGTACTGGCCGGACGAGATCAGGGCGATGGCGGTGCCGCGGCGGCGGTCGAACCAGCGGCTGACATAGACCAGCAGCGGCGGATAGACGCCGCCGCTGCCCAGGAAGCCGACCAGCAGCCCCTGGCCGATGTACAGCGCCGGAATCGACCCGGTCGACGAGACGGCCAAGCCGGCGGCCAGCATGCAGGCGCCGATCGCCACCGTGCGACGCAGGCCGATCCGGTCGGCCAGCCAGCCCATGAAGATGCCGCCGGCGCCGGTGCCGACCCAGACCAGGGCGCCGGCCAGGGCGATCACCGCGCGATCGATGCCGAGCTGTTCCTGCATCGGCTTCATGCCGACCACGATCAGCAGCGGCGAGCCGAAGGAGATCGACAGCATGCCGAGCGTCGTGAAGGCGGCCCGCCACGAGGCCGAGCTCTCGACGCTGCCCTGAGCGGCAGCCGCGCCGCTGGTGGCGGCCATGCGCGTCCTCCCGGATTCGTTATTGCGACCCTTGTAGCCTGTCGCGGCCGTGCGTGGCATCAGCTATGCAAAGAGCAAGACGGGAGGCTGCGATGCGTCTGACGAGAAGGCTGCTGGTGGCCCAGGTGGCCGCGGCCGGCCTGGCGTTGCCGGCTGCCGCCGAGGCTTGGCCCGACAAGCCGCTGCGCATCGTCGTGCCGTTCGGGCCCGGCGGCCCGGCCGACGTCTATGCGCGAATCCTCGCCCAGGCGCTGAGCGACGCCCTCAAGCAGCAGGTGATCGTCGACAATCGGCCCGGCGCCGGCGCCGTGATCGGCACCGAGATCGCCGCCAAGGCGGCGCCGGACGGCTACACGCTGCTCATGATGTCGAACACCCACACGACCAACGAGACGCTGCTGGCCAAGAAGCCCTACGTCCTGATGCGCGATCTCGTGGCGGTGGCGCCGGTCAATTCCTCCGACCTCGTGCTGGTGGTGAATCCGGCGGTGCCGGCGCGGACCCTGCCGGAGCTGATCGCATTGGCCAAGGCGCAGCCGGGCGCGTTGAGCTACGCTTCCTCGGGGCCGGGCACGCCCTATCACATGGCCGGCGAGCTGTTCAAAGCCATGACCGGCACCGACATCCTGCACGTGCCGCACAAGGGCAGCGGCGAGGCGCGCACGGCCGTTATGGGCGGCCACGTGCAGATGATGTTCGATGCCGTCACGGCGATGAAGGGCAACGTCGAGGCCGGCCAAGTGCGCGCGCTCGCCACCACCGGCGAGGCGCGCTCGACGGTGCTGCCCGCCGTGCCGACCGTCAGCGAGGCCGGCGTGCCGGGCTACGACGCCACGATCTGGCTGGGCGTGATGGCGCCCAAGGGCACGCCGCCCGAGATCGTCGAGCGGCTCAATCGCGAGATCGCCCGCATCGTCGCCGCGCCGGCGCTGCGCGAGGCCTGGGCCAAGCAGGGCGCCGTGCCGCTGAGCATGTCGGCGCAGCAGTTCGACGGCTTCCTGCAGCGCGACATCGACAAGTGGGCCAAGGTGATCCGCCAGGCCGGGATTCAAGCGCAGTGAGCGCGCTCCGGATCCTGAGCGGCGGCGCCGCGCACGGGCTGGTCGAGGCGGTTCGCAGCGACGTCGAGCGCCGCACGGGCGTGCGGCTCGACGGGACCTTCGGCGCGGTCGGCGCCATGCGCGACCGGCTGAAGGCGGGCGAACCGGCCGACGTGATGATCCTGAGCCGGGCCCTGATCGACGCGCTGGCCCAGGAGGGCTCGGTGCGGGCGGAGTCGGTCCGCGACATCGGGCGGGTCGAGACCGCCGTGGCGGTGCGGGCCGGCGACGCGGCGCCGGCGGTCGGCACGGCGGAGGCGCTGCGCAGCGTCCTCGCCGCCGCCGACGAGATCCACTTCCCCGACCCCGAGCAGGCGACGGCCGGCATCCACTTCGCCAAGGTGCTGCGCCAGCTCGGCCTGTGGGAGAGCACGGCGGAACGGCGCCGGCCGGCGCCCAACGGCGCCACGGCCATGCGCGCCCTCGCGCAGTCGTCGGCCCGCCGGCCGATCGGCTGCACCCAGGCGACGGAAATCCTGGCAACGCCGGGAATCGTCCTGGTCGCGCCCCTGCCGCCCGGCTGCGACCTCGCGACGGTCTATGCCGCGGCCGTCACGGCGCGCAGCACAGCGCCAGCGGCGGCCGCCCTGGTGGAGGCCCTGGCGGATCCGTCGGCCGCCGCCCTGCGCCGCACGCTGGGCTTCCAGTAGCCGTCGGGCATTGCCGCCGCCCGGGGCGGCCGGCAGACTCCGCCGTCCTCATCGCAGCGAGAGAAGTGACATGGCCGTCGTCGAGACCGAACGTCACGGGCAGGTGCTCGTGGTCCGCATGAACCGCCCGGAGCGGCTGAACGCGCTCAACAGCGAGATGCGCAGCGAGCTGGCCGAGGCCTGGACGGCCTTCCGCCATGATCGCGAGCTCGAGGTGGCGATCTTCACCGGCACCGGCCGCGGCTTCTGCGCCGGCGAGGACATGAAGGAATCGCTGGCGCGCGGCGCGCCGGGCGGCCAGCGGCCCAAGATCGAGGACCCGTTCATGTCGGGCGCGCTCGAGAAGCCGGTGATCGCCGCCATCAACGGCTTCGCCATGGGCGGCGGCTTCATGCTGGTCGAGCGCACCGACCTGCGCCTGGCCGTGCCGGCGGCGGTGTTCGAGGTGTCGGAGGCCAAGCGCTGGCTGGTCGGCGGCTACAATCACGGCCACATCGCCAACCTGCCCTATCCGATCGCCATGGAAATGGCGCTGGGCTTCCGCTTCACGGCGCAGCGCTTCTACGAGATCGGTTTCCTCAACCGGCTGGTCGAGCCCGACCAGCTGATGCCGGAAGCGCTGCGCATGGCCGAGCACCTGCTCACCCTGCCGCCGGCCTCGCGGGTCAACACCGTGCACATGATGCGCCAGATGCGGCCGGCGCCCAGCGCCCAGCAGCAGCAGCTCGCAGCGGCCCTGCACGAGCACGGCGCCAAGAGCGACCTGATGGAATCGCGCGCCGCCTTCGCCGAGAAGCGCAAGCCCAACTTCAAGGGCTGGAACGACCCCGAGGATCGCTACCGCCTGCCGACGATCAAGTGATCGGCTCTGGAGAGTCGGGAGCGGCGGTGCTAGGCCTTGGCGATGGCGAACACCAAGGCAACGGCGGCGCCGGCTAGCGCCAGCGGGACGGCGGGCGAGACGGCCGGCAGCGGCAAGGACGCGCCGCTGCGCCATCTCTATCTGGTCGACGGCTCGGGCTACCTGTTCCGCGCCTATCATGCCCTGCCGCCGATGACCCGGCCGGACGGCACGCCGATCAACGCCGTCTACGGCTTCTGCCGCATGCTGGTCGCCGACCTGCTCGACCGGCCCGAGGTCGACCACGTGGCGATGATCCTCGACACCAGCGAGCACACCTTCCGCAACGAGATCTACGACAAGTACAAGGCCAACCGGCCGCCGCCGCCCGAGGACCTGATCCCGCAGTTCCCGCTGATCCGCGAGGCTGCCCGGGCGTTCAACGTCACGGTCTGCGAGCTCGACGGGTTCGAGGCCGACGACCTGATCGCGACCTACGCCCGCCTGGCGCTCGAGGCCGGCGCCACCTGCACCATCGTGTCGTCCGACAAGGACCTGATGCAGCTGGTGCGGCCCGGCGTCGACCTGCTCGACCCGATCAAGAAGGTCAAGCTGGGGCCCGAGGCGGTGATGGAGAAGTTCGGCGTGGCGCCGGACAAGGTCACCGACGTGCAAGCCCTGGCCGGCGATTCGACCGACAACGTGCCCGGCGTGCCGGGCATCGGCGTCAAGACCGCCGCACAGCTGATCAACGAGTATGGCGACCTCGAGACCCTGCTGGCGCGCGCCGGCGAGATCAAGCAGCCGAAGCGGCGCGAGGCGCTGATCGCCAACGCCGAGCTGGCGCGCATCTCCAAGCGCCTGGTCACCCTGCGCGACGACGTGCCGGCGCCGGCCGATCCCGACACCTTCGACAAGCGCCGGCCCGATCCCAACGTGCTGCTGCCGTGGCTCGAGCAGCAGGGCTTCAAGACCCTGCTGTCGCGCTACACCGGCGAGCTGGGCGCGGCCACCAACCCGGTGGCGCCGCCGGCGTCGGCAGCGGCCGCGCCGTCGGCGCAGCCCGGCCCGGCGCCGACCGCGGGGCTGCTCGAGGCCCGCCCGATCGAGGGCGGCCGCAGCAACCGGCCGTTCACCCTGGCCGACTACGAGCTGATTCGCGACGAGGCCGCGCTGGCGGAATGGATCGCCGAGGCCACGAAGGCCGGCACCGTGGCCTTCGACTGCGAGACCGACGCGCTCGACCAGCACAACGCCAAGCTGGTCGGCGTGTCGCTGGCGCTGCTCGAGGGCCCGTGGGGCAACGTCAACTCGAACCGGCGGCGGGCCGCCTACGTGCCGCTCGGCCATCGCGCGCCGGGCGGCGAGGCGCAGGGCTCGCTCGATCTCGGCGGCGGCGGCGCGGCGGCCGACGGCGCCGGCGCCCTGCTGCCCGACCAGATCCCGCTCGAGCGCGCGCTGGCCCAGCTGAAGCCGCTGCTCGAGGACCCGTCGGTGCTCAAGGTCGGGCAGAACATCAAGTACGACATGTGCGTGTTCCGCGGCCACGGGATCGAGATCGGGCCGGTCGACGACACCATGCTGCTGTCCTTCGTGCTCGACGCCGGCAAGCACAATCACGGCATGGACGAGCTCGCCGAGCGCTATCTCGGTCAGAAGACCATCAAGTTCAGCGACGTCGCCGGCAGCGGCGCCAAGCAGATCAGCTTCGACAAGGTGCCGATCGACAAGGCGCGCGACTACGCCGCCGAGGATGCCGACGTCACCCTGCAGCTGTGGACGCGCTTCAAGCCGCGGCTGGCGCGCGAGCACGTCACGACCTTGTACGAGACGGTCGAGCGGCCGCTGATCCCGGTGCTGCTGTCGATGGAGCAGGCCGGCATCAAGGTCGACGCGCCGCAGCTCAAGGCATTGTCGGCCGACTTCGAGCGCCGGCTGGCCGACCTCGAGCGCGAAATCCACCGGATCGCCGGCCGCGAGTTCAACGTCGGCTCGCCCAAGCAGCTCGGCGAGATCCTGTTCGACGAACAGAAGCTGCCGGGCGGCAAGCGCAACAAGAACGGCAGCTGGGCGACCGACGCCGGCGTGCTCGACGAGCTGGCGGCGCAGGGTCATCCGCTGCCGGTCAAGATCCTGGAGCATCGCCAGCTCGCCAAGCTCAAGGGCACCTACACCGACGCGCTGGTGCGCGAGATCGATCCCAAGACGGGCCGCGTTCACACCTCGTATCACATGACGGGCGCGGCGACCGGCCGGTTGGCCTCGACCGATCCCAACCTGCAGAACATCCCGGTGCGCACCGAGGAAGGCCGCAAGATCCGCGGCGCCTTCATCGCCGAGGCCGGCCACAAGCTCCTGAGCGCCGACTACTCGCAGATCGAGCTCCGGCTGCTGGCGCACGTCGCCGACATCGCCTCCCTGAAGGAGGCCTTCGCGCGTGGCGACGACATCCATGCCATCACCGCCAGCGAGATGTTCGGCGTGCCGGTCAAGGGCATGGACCCGCTGGTCCGCCGCCGCGCCAAGGCGATCAACTTCGGAATCATCTACGGCATCTCGGCGTTCGGCCTGGCGCAGCAGCTCGGCATCGGCCAGCCCGAGGCGCGCGAGTACATCGCCAAGTACTTCCAGCGCTATCCCGGCATCCGCGACTACATGGAGCGGACCAAGGACTATGCCCGCCAGAACGGCTTCGTGCAGACGCCGTTCGGCCGCAAGATCCATCTCAAGTTCATCCACGACCGTAGCGCCGGCATGCGCGCCTTCGCCGAGCGCGCCGCCATCAACGCGCCGCTGCAGGGCGGCGCCGCCGACATCATCAAGAAGGCGATGATCCGCCTGCCGGCGGCGCTCAAGGCGGCCAGCCTGGCCAGCCGCATGCTGCTGCAGGTCCACGACGAGCTGCTGTTCGAGGTCCCCGACGCCGAGATCGACCGTACCAGGGAGGTCGCGCGCACGGTGATGGAGGGTGCCGCCAAGCTCACGGTGCCGCTGGTCGTCGAGACCGGCGTCGCCGACAACTGGGCGGCGGCGCACTGAGGAGGGTCGACATGGTCTTTCCCGTCGTCTCCCGCGGCCTGCTGGCTGCCGCCGCCCTGCTCGCTTCTGGTGCCTGCTTCGCGCAAGGCGCCGACGACCGCACCGCGACACCCTCGAAGGGCCTGCTGTGGGGCTCCAAGATGACGGTCGAGGGCGAGCCGTGCTGCGCCGGCGCGGCCAAGGGCAAGACCGGCGACAAGCCGGACGACAAGGCCGAGGCGGCGGTGCTGGCCGGGCTCGGCGATCGCGCGGCCCGCGACGGGCCGATCCTGCGGCTCAGGCTGCAGGGCAACCGCACGCTCAAGATCACCGACTGCGACGACCAGGATGCCTGCGAGGCCGACCGCTACCGCATGCACCGTCTCGCCGGCTGGTGGCCGAAGCAGGGCTACTACCTGATCAAGGTCGGCCTCTACGAGGACGGGCTCGGCTATCTCGTCTCCGAACGCGACGGGCGCACGACGCGGGTTGCCGCCGTGCCCGTCCTGTCGCCGTCGGGGCATCGCGCCGTGGCGCTGCAGTCCAACCTGATGAACGGCGTCACGCTCGACGTCGTCGACCTCGCGAGCGAGCCGCCCAAGGTGACGGCCGTCGAGACGCTGCCGTCGTGCGCGGGGTCGACCCCGAACTCGCTGCTGCGGCCGCGCCCGGTGTGGAGCGACGACGGCCACGTGCGCTTCGAGGGAACGCCGCCGCAGCCGGGCGACGATCCGAAGACCAAGCAACTGCTGCAGATCGGCGCCGGCGCGCCGCAATGGCAGTGCTGACGGCAATCCGACAAGGGGAGATGCGAGCGATGAAGATCTGGGGCCGCGCCAACTCGATCAACGTGCAGAAGGTGCTGTGGGCCGCCGCCGAATGCGGGCTGAAGTACGAGCGGGAAGACGTCGGCGGCGCGTTCGGCGGCAACGACCAGCCGTGGTACCTCAAGATGAACCCGAACGGCGTCGTGCCGACGATCGACGACGGCGGGCGCATCATCTGGGAGAGCAACTCGGCGGTGCGCTACCTCGCCGCGCGTTACGCCTCGGGCACCTTGTGGCCGATCGATCCCGGCCAGCGCAGCGAGGCCGACCGCTGGATGGACTGGCAGCTCAGCACGATCTCCGAGCCGATGCGCCAGGTGTTCTGGGGCCTGATCCGCACGCCGCCGGAGAAGCGCGACATGGCGGCGATCGGCAAGGCGGCCGAAGACTGCGGCAAGCTGTTCGCGCGCCTAGACGCGCATCTCGCCGACCGGCCCTATGTCGGCGGCGGCCATCTCACCATGGGCGACATTCCGGTCGGCTGCTTCGCCTACCGCTACTTCGCGCTCGACATCAAGCGGCCCGAGCTCAAGCACCTGCGCGCCTGGCACGACCGGCTGGCGACCCGGCCGGGCTTCGCCCAGCACATCATGATCAAGCTGACCTGACGCCGGCCGCCGGCGGCGCGCCGTCGGCCGCCAGCAGTTCGTCGACCAGCTTGCGGAAGCGGGTCGGGCCGGCATCGAGGCTGGTCGGCAGCATGCGCCGGCCGGGCTCGAGATCGACCAGCTTCTGCTGCGCCTCGATCAGCGCCTTGTCCTCGCCGAAGGCGGTCTGGGTGACCGCGAACAGCCGCTCCAGCCGGTCGGCGTCGATGTCGTCGATGCGCGCGCCGGCGGCGTAGAAGTAGCGCGACTGGCGGGACGAGATCGGCGTCACGGCCTGCTCGTCGATGCGATGGAACAGCGGGGGGATCGGCGGCGAGCCGTCGGGAAAGCGCTCGGCGGTGCCCAGCGGGTAGAAGCTGGTACGCTGCAGGAACAGGCCGGGAAACACGAAGTCGTAGGAATTCCAGACGTCGCTGACCTCGCCGACCTTCTTCTTCATGAAGCCGCGGGCGCGGTGGTTGCGCAGCCAGCGCTGCACGCGCAGGCCGAGCGGCAGCGGCAGCATGCGCGGCCGCTCGTCGGCCCATTGCGGCATGTCCTGGCCCAAGGTGTTCTCGTGGGCGTACGACAGGTGCGAGAGATCGAGCAGGTTGTCGTCGATCAGCAGGTAGTGCGCGGCGTAGTCGAGATGGCTGGCGAGCAACCGGTAGCCGGGATCGTCGAGGGCCAGCGACGGCGGCATCAGCGCCGGGTCGGCCTGCGCGGCGTCGCCCATCCACAGCCACACCCAGCTGCCGCGCACCTCGAGCGGGTAGCGGTGGACGCAGGCGCTATGGGGAATGAGCTTCTGGCCGGGGATCTCGATGCAACGGCCGTCGGGCGCGAACTTCAGCCCGTGATACATGCAGCGCAGGTCGTCGCCCTCGAGGCGGCCCATCGACAGCGGCGCGAAGCGGTGGCAGCAGCGATCCTCGAGAGCGACCAGGCTGCCGTCGGTCGTGCGGTAGAGCGCGACCGGCTGGTCGATCAGGGTGCGGGCGTGGATGCGGCCGGCCTCGAATTCGTGCAGCCAGCCGGCGACGTACCAAGCGTTGCGGACCCACATGGCGTTGCTCCCGGACTTTTCTTGCCCGGGAGCATAGCACCAGAGGTCGGGCTTGCGCCTACTGCCGCTTGGGCAGGTTGGCCAGTTCGGCGACGATGGCGCGGTCGATCACGGTGAACAGGTAGGCGTCGGGCGCCAGGGTGCAGCCGCCGCGCACCAGGTAGCCGACCTGGGTGCCGCGGCTGTCCTCGGGCAGCACGACGCCGCGGTAGCGGGCGGCGTACTCGGCCAGATAGTAGGCGATCGCCTTGCGCGCCTCGGGCTGCATGGCGTGCGCTTCCTTGCAGGTGATGAACACCGCGCGCTCGAAGCTGAGCGTCGGGGCGGCGGCGGTCTGGGCGTGCGCCGCACCGCCGGCCAGCATCAGGGCGCCGACCGTGGCGAGGATTCGCTTGATCATGGGACGCTCCTACCTGTCGCCGATGGCGCTGCCGGTGATGTAGCCCGCCGCGCCGCCGATCAGGCCGGCGCCGACCACGGTGCCGAAGCTGCCGCCGGCCACGGCGGCGATGCCGGTGCCGAGCGCCGCGCCGGTCAGGGCGCCCTTCTGGCCGGTCGTCATGTTGTCGCAGCCGCCGAGGAAGCCGGCGGCAACCAGCAGCACAAGGATCTTGCTTCGCATTGCGATCTCCCACTCCACCCCGTTCACGGGGTAACGTCCGCCTTATCCCAGTCCTTGTCGGGATTGAAGCTCGTAATTGCCGCTGCCCGCTGGATCGTGTCCGGCCCCAGGTCGCGCTGGTAGACCACGCCCTGGTTGCTGACGATGAAGGTCATGATGCCGGTGACGCCGTACTTCACGGGCCAGGCGATGGCGGCGAAGCCGCCGATCATGCGGCCGCCGACCAGATAGTCGCGGGCGCCGCCCGGCGCCGCCGGCCCCTGCGCATAGAGCAGGCGGAAGTTGTAGCCGTAGTGCGCATCCGGCGCCTTGGCATCGGCCTGGGCGCGGGCCACGGCGGGCCCCAGCGGGCTGGGCGGCTCGCCGGGCTTGGTCTCCCAATACAGCCCGTCCTTGCGACCCGGCGCGCTCAGCAGCCGCCGGGCATAGGCCGGCGCCCCGGTCTTCTGGGGATCGAGCGCGGCATAGTCGAACTGGGCGTCGACGATCGCCAGCATGGTCTGGATGACCGCCCGCTCGTCGTGCCCGATGCGCCGCAGCACCATCTCCTTGAGGCCGGCGGCGACGTCGAAGCGCCACTCGGCGCCCTGCTTGACGATCGGCACCGGCAGGGTCCAGCCGTCGCGGCCGACCTCGATCATGGCCTTGCCGTCGGACGAGGCGACGACCTTGTGGCCGGCGTCCCAGGCGGCGAGGAAGGCATTGCGGCGACGCTGCACGTCGTCGTCGCTGCCCGGCACGAAGTCGCGCCAGTCGCTGCCCCACAGGGCATCCAGGGCCTTCTGGTCGTTGCGCCGCACGGCGTCCGTCAAGGCGTCGGCGGCCGCTTCCGCCGTCGGAAAGGCCTGCACCTTGGCGGCCTGCTGCGCCGACGCGCCGCCAAGACCGGCGCAGGTCAGAGCCAGAGCGGCGACCGCCGAGCGAATCCAGATCGGGGTCATCGCCGGCCTCCAAAGCCACCGCTTCTGCCGCCGTAGCTCTCGCGGCTGAACGACTGGCGGCCCCACGAGGACTCGCCACGACTGTAGTCCCGCTGGACCTCCGAGCCGCTGCGGCCGACGCCGTCGAAGGCGCTCGGGGTACGGCCCTCGCTGCCGCGCCAGCTCGATTCCGCGGGCCTCTCCGCCGGCCGTTCGGCCGGCCGCTCCGGGGTCGCCGGGCGGTTGTCGCGATTGAAGTTCTGGTTGGCGCCCGATTCGCGGCCGAGATTGGGGTTCTCGAGCTGGCCGCGGAACTGCTGGCGCTGCTGGGCGTCGGGGCGAACCTGGTTGTAGCGGGCGCGCTCGGCCGCCGTCGGATAGGGCACGCCGCCGCGATGCGCCGCATCGTGCTGCCAGACGCCGTTGCCGTAGCGGTTGGCGTCGAAGTTGTTGGCGCTGATGTTGACTGCCCGGTTGACGTTCACCGAGGTGTAGCTGTTGCCCCAGCCGCCACCGCCATACCCCCAGTGCCAGCCGCCGAACATGGCGGCGCCGGCGGCGATGCCGAGGCCGAACATCAGGCCGGTCATGGCCGCCTGGTAGCCGTAGTTCGGCGGCGGCGGATAGTAGTAGGGCGGATAGGACGGATAGGGCCAGGCGCCGTACACGTTCGGATTGTAGTACGGCACGTACACCGTTTCGGGATTGGCCGGCGCGATGACGATGGCGCTGCTGCCTCCGGACCCGGCGGGCGCCGGCTGGGTGGTGACCGTCTGCTGCGGCGTGCTCTTGAGGTTGCCGGCGGCGGCGGCGCGGGCGCGCAGCCGCTGCACCGATTCGGCGACGTCCTTCTGCTGCGCCAGCATGGCGTCGCCGATCTTCTGGGTCCATTCGAGCTTGTCGCTCATCATCTTCAGGGTCTGCGGGAAGGCCGCCAGCGACTTCACGCTGACGTCCCAGCTCTGATCCTTGACCGCCTGGACCGCGGCATCGCCCTTCAGCGTCGGATTGGCCTGCGACCAGCGCTCCGCCTCGACGACCTCGAGCGGATAGGTGGCGGCCATCAGCACCTGGGCCAGCAGCGCGTCGGGATAGAGCGCGATCGGCGCCAGCATCTGGTCGAGCTGCTCGGACGTGTAGGGCTTGGCGTCCTGCGCCCACGCCGGACGCGCGCCGGTCGCGGCAACCGCCGCTCCCATCAGGATCACCAGCTGGCGCCGCTTCATCTGTCGACCTCCCCACTCATCGCCGTGGCGAGACACTAGCGGCGAACGCGCCACTCCGTCCAGCATCAGGCCAGGCGATAGACCTGGACCTGCTGGTCGTGTCCCTTGACCGAGCGCAGCACCGGCTCGGGAATGGCGATGCCCAGGCTCGAGCGATCGCGGATCGCCTCCAGCGTCTGGGCGCTGGCCAGGACGACCATGTCCTCGCCTTCCTGCATGAATTCCTTGCCGAGCTGCTCGAAGCGCTGGGCGATGTTCACCGTGTCGCCGACCACGGTGAAGTTGACGCGCCCCGGCGCGCCGATGTTGCCGACGATGACCGGGCCGGAATGCATGCCGATGCGCACGCGGATCGGCGACCGGCCGGCGGCACGGCGCGTCGCATTGTCCTCGCGAATCACGCGCGCGATCGCCAGCGCCGCGCGCACCGCGCGATCGGCATGGTCCTCGGTCTTCGACAGGCCGCCCCACACCGCCATCACCGAATCGCCGATGTACTTGTCGATCACGCCCTGCTCGTGCTCGATGCAGGCGCCGACCAGGGCGAAGTGGTGGTTCAGCAGATCGGCGGTGTCCTGCTCGGCGAGATCCTCGGCCTGCGGCGTGAACTCGACGATGTCGGTGAACATCACCGTGACGTCGCGCTTGCGCGAGCGCACCGCGTCCTCGCCGAGCTCCATCAGCCGGAAGACCAGGCGGTGCGGCACGTAGGCGCCGAACCACTTCAGGGCGCCGCGCGCCTTGTCGAGGCTGTGGCTGGCATCGTCGATCTCGCGCAGCCGCGAACGGCGGCGGAACGGCTGCTCGAACTCCAGGCGCTCGATGGCCTCGGCGGCCGAGGTGATGGTGCGGATCGAGCTCGCCATGCGCAGCCCGATGAACAGCGCCAGCAGGGCGGCGACCGCCAGGGTGCCGGCGCCGACGATGGCGCCGTTGGTCAGCCGGTCGAGGTCGCTGAAGGCTTCCTGGAGCGGAAAGTACTGCCCGACCAGCCAGGGCTGCGGGCCGTAGAGATGCAGCTCGCGATAGACGAAGACCCAGCGCCTGCCGTCGACCAGCACGACACGGCCGAGCTTGCCGAGCGCCCGGTCGACCTGAGCGCTGCCGATCTCGGGGTCCCAGATCCGCGCCAGCACCGGATCGCCGACCTGGGCGATGGTCGGCAGCGGATGCTCCTCCGACAGGCCGAGGCCGCGCGGATCGACCAGCCGGCGATGCGCCAGCACCTTGTCGCGGCCGACCAGGATGAAGTAGTGGCCGCCCGGCTCGCCCTCGCCGATCAGGTAGGACAGGTCGCCGACCGCGACCGTGGCGAGCAGGCCGCCGATGAAGGCATCGTCGGTGCGGCGGATCGGCGTGCGCACGTTGAGCACCGGCTGCTGTTGCGCCTGGCTCCAGAACAGGGCGCCCCAGAAGGTCTTGTGCGCGGTCTGCAGCTGGCGGAACTGCGACATGGCGTTGGGCAGGTCGGTCATCGGCACCGTGTCGCGCACCACCTCGCCGTCGGGGCGGCGAATGACCCGGACCAGCTGCAGGTTGAAGGTCGCGAAGGCGGCCGCCGAGATCGCCGGCACCCGGGTCATCATGGTCCACAGCGCCTCGCGCATGTCGACCGGAGAGTTGACGTCGAGACGGCCGTTGGCGGCCAGCGCGGCGATGAGCTCGAGATGGTCGGTGACCGGGTCGAGGCGGCTGCGCACCAGGTTGACCTGGGCGTCGACGACGCGTTCGGCGCGATCGACCAGCAGCCGCTCGGCCGTCCCGGTGGCCCCCGCCAGGACGACGATGTAGGCGATGCCGGAGATCACCGACAGCGACACGAAGGCCAGCGCCAGGGCGAGGATCAGCGGCATGCGCCAAGGACGCCGCTTTGCGGGCGCGGCGGAGGACTCGGTGCTCACGGCCGGAACATCATAGGGCGTTCCGGCCCTCTGTGCCAAAGGCCCCAGCGGCCGCGGCCGCTCAGGCGGCCGCGCGGATGGCGGCCTTCTTCACCTTGCCGTCGACGTGCGATTCGAACTGCTTGAAGTTCGACTCGAAGCGCTGCGCGACGTCGCGCGCGGCGGTGTCGTAGGCCAGCTTGTCGCGCCAGGTGTTCTTCGGGTTCAGGACCTCGCCGGGGACGTCCGGGCACGCCGTCGGGACCTGCATGCCGAAGTGCGGATCGACCGCGCTCTCGATGGTCGCCAGGCGGCCGTCGAGCGCCGCGCGCACCATGGCGCGGGTGTGACGGATCGACATGCGGTGGCCGACGCCGAAGCCGCCGCCCGACCAGCCGGTGTTGACCAGCCAGCACTTGACGTGCTGGCGGGCCATCTTCTCGCCCAGCATCTTGGCGTAGACCGTCGGGTGCAGCGGCATGAAAGGCGCGCCGAAGCAGGTCGAGAAGGTCGCCTGCGGCTCGGTCACGCCCTTCTCGGTTCCCGCCACGCGGGCCGTGTAGCCCGACAGGAAGTGGTACATCGCCTGCTCAGGCGACAGCTGCGAGATCGGCGGCAGCACGCCGAAGGCATCGGCCGTCAGCATGACGATGTTCTCGGGCGTGCCGGCGGTGCCGGTCGCCGAGGCGTTCGGAATGAACTCCAGCGGGTAGCAGGCGCGGGTGTTCTCGGTGTGACGGCCGTCGTCGAGATCGAGCGCGCCGCTCAGCGGGTCGAGCACGACGTTCTCGAGCACCGTGCCGAAGCGCTCGGTGGTGGCATAGATCTCGGGCTCGGCCTCACGGCTCAGCTTGATGACCTTGGCGTAGCAGCCGCCCTCGAAGTTGAACAGGCTGGTCTCGCCCCAGCCATGCTCGTCGTCGCCCAGCAGGGTGCGCGACGGGTCGGCCGACAGGGTCGTCTTGCCGGTGCCGCTCAGCCCGAAGAAGATCGCGACGTCGCCCTTGGGACCAACATTGGCCGAGGCGTGCATCGGCAGCACGTTCTTGGCCGGCAGCAGGTAGTTCAGGATGGTGAACACCGACTTCTTGATCTCGCCGGCGTACCAGGTGCCGCAGATCGCCACGACGCGGTCGGTGAAGTTCACCAGGATGGCGCAGTCAGACGCGGTGCCGTCGAGCTTGGGCTCGGCCTGGAAGCCGGGCAGGTCGATGATCGTGAAATCCGGCTCGAAGGCCTCGAGCGACTCCGGCCGCGGACGCAGGAACATGTTGCGCGCGAACAGGTTGTGCCAGGCAGTCTGCGTCACGACGCGCACGCCGATGCGATGGTCGGGATCGGCGCCGGCCCAGCAGTCGCGCACGAACAGCTCGCGCCCCTGCGCGTAGGCCAGCATGCGGTTGTACAGCGCGCGATAACGCTGCGCGTCCATCGGCTTGTTGGTCTTGCCCCAGTCGATGCGGCCCTTGGTCTCGGAATCCTCGACGAAGAACTTGTCGTTGGGCGAGCGGCCGGTGTGAACACCGGTGCGGACCACCAGGGCCCCGCCGTCGCCGATCGCCCCTTCGCCGCGGCGGATGGCTTCCTCGTACAAGGCCGGAACCGACAGATTCCAATGCACGGCGGCCAGGTTCTTGAACCCCAGCCTCTCAAGTCCGGATTTGGGTACGACGAAGCCCGCCTGCTTCACGGAGCGTCTCCTGCTGTTTCTTGGAAATTGGAAGGGGTTGTTGGGGAAAGAAAGGCCAAGTTCAACGTTTACCGGGCTGCCGGTTTCGCAGGCGGATGCTGCTAGCGGCCGAACCGCGTTCTGGCAAGGGGCTGCGACAGTTGGCGGACTCCTGTGGTCTGCAACCGCGAAATTGCTGCGGCGCAACAATCAGGCGGTGCGGGCTCGCCTGGCGAGATCGACCAGCAGGCCCCGGACCTCGTCGACCGACTGCAGCGGCTGCGCGAACGGCAGACGGGCGACCCGGCCCCGGCATCGCAGGTCGAGGCCTTCGGCATCCAGGCCGGTCATTCGCCACGGTCCGTCCGACAAGCCGAGCAGTCTGGTGGCGTAGAGCTGGATCGCGTCGGCGTGATCCTGGTTCATGTGGGCGAGCACGCTTGCCTCGGCGTCGGCGAGCCCGGGCAGGACGGGCGGCGCGACCTCGGCACCGGACAGCCAGCGGATCTTGCCGAAGCCGGCAACCAGATGCAGGCGCTCGGGCACGATTCGGTAGAAGTGGAAGTCGGCGAACCCGGCATAGGCCTCGGCATCGGGATGGCGGGACAGAAATCGCCGCCGGGCCCCTTCGCCGACCACCGGCTCGGCGCGGCCAAGGGCCGTAACGCGGGCCCCGGTCAGCGGCTGGTCCAGCCCCTCGGTTCGCTCGAGCAGCAGGGAAACCCGGGGATCGGCCTTGATCGCCTTGCTGTGCTCGGCGAGATCGCTGATCAGAAGCACAATCGAGAGGTCGTGGTGGACCGCGATAAGGACGAGCGAGGCGTAGGGCCACCCCGCGAAATCGGCCGGCAGGGCGGTCGCCAAGGCCGCCTTGTCGCAGCCGCGCAACAGCCCGCGCACCGTCAGCACCAGATCATCGGTCATCGTGTCGGTTCAAATCGGCCTTAAATCCTCCATACCGATGGCAGATTGGGCGTGCGGCGGCAACGTCCCGGTCTGTGGTACGATCCTGCGCTGTCAGCCCTCTCTAGGAGATGCCAAGTCGTGCGCAAGAACATCGCCCTGGTCGACGACGACCGCAACATCCTGACCTCCGTCTCGATGCTGCTGGAAGCCGAAGGGTTCCAGGTCAAGACCTACAACGACGGCGCGTCCGCCCTGGAAGGTCTCAACCAGTCTCCTCCGGACCTCGCCATCTTCGACATCAAGATGCCGCGCATGGACGGCATGGAACTGCTCAACCGCATTCGCAAGACGCAGACCTTTCCGGTCATCTTCCTGACGTCCAAGGACGAGGAGATCGACGAGGTTCTCGGCCTGCGCATGGGCGCGGACGACTTCATCCGCAAGCCGTTCTCGCAGCGCCTGCTGCTCGAGCGCATCCGCGCCGTGCTGCGCCGCGCCGACACCGGCGGCGCCAAGGGCGAGGGCCAGGCCGAGCGCGTCGTGCGCGGTGACCTGGTGCTCGATCCGAGCCGCCACCAGTGCACCTGGAGAGGCAAGGAGGTGCATCTCACGGTCACCGAGTTCCTGCTGCTCAAGTCGCTCGCCGAGCGCCCGGGCCACGTCAAGAACCGCGACCAGCTGATGGACGCCGCCTACGGCGAGACCATCTACGTCGACGACCGCACGATCGACAGCCACATCAAGCGGGTGCGGCGCAAGTTCCGCGAGGTCGACGGCGAGTTCGAGCAGATCGAAACCCTGTATGGCATCGGATATCGATACCGCGACGCCTGAGCCGGTCCGCCGGGCCGGGCTGCAGCGACTGCTGGCACGCGTTGCCGCCTGGCTGGGCGGCGGCTCGGTCGTGCACGGCAGCGACGCGCCGTCGCTGCTGCGCCGGCGCCGGCCGCTGCGGCGCTACTCGCCGCTGACCCGGCGCATCCTGCTGCTCAACATCGTGCCGGTGGCGCTGCTCACGCTCGGCACCATCTACCTCAGCGACTACGAGGAGGAGCTGATCGATGCCGAGCTCGCCTCGCTCGCCGTTCAGGGCGAGATGGTCGCCGCCGGCATCGCCGAGGTGGCGGTCAGCGGCGACGAGACGTCGATCAATCGACTCGACGCCGACGCGGCGCGCCAGCTGCTGACCCGCCTGGTGCACCCGACCGGCGTGCGCGCCCGGCTGTTCAGCGAGACCGGCGACATGCTGGGCGATTCGGCGATGCTGAGCGAGTCCGGCCGCATCCACGTCATCCCCCTGCCACCGCCCCAGGTGCCCGAGTCGGCGGAATCGGCCTGGCCCGAGCGGCTCGGCGACTGGATCGCCCGCCAGCTGTCGCGCGTCGACCGCTTTCCCGAGTATGTCGAGCGGCCCGCGCCGACGCCGCGCGACTTCCCCGAGGCGGCGAGCGCGCTGCGCGGCTTCAACGCCTCGGCGGTGCGCGTGGCCCAGGACGGCCGACTGATCCTGAGCGCCGCCGTGCCGATCCAGCGCTACAAGCAGGTGCTGGGCGCCCTGGTGCTGATGCGCGACAACCGGGCGATCGCCGCCTCGTTGCGCGAGGTCCGCTACGACATGATGGTGATCGCCGCCGCGGCGCTGGGGATCACCGTGCTGCTGTCGCTCTATCTCGCGGGCACGATCACCCAGCCGATCGTGCGGCTGGCGCGCGCCGCCGACGAGGTGCGGCTGGCGCGCGAGAGCCGGCCGGAGATCCCCGATCTCGGCAAGCGGGGCGACGAGATCGGCGACCTCAACGATGCCCTGCGCTCGATGACGGGGGCGTTGTGGCAGCGCATCAACACCATCGAGAGCTTCGCCGCCGATGTCGCCCACGAGCTGAAGAATCCGCTCACCTCGCTGCGCTCGGCCATCGAGATGGCGGCGCGGCCCGATCTCGATCCGCCGCGCCGCGACAAGCTGATGGCCATCGTGATGGACGACATCAACCGGCTGAACCGGCTGATCTCCGACATCTCGGACGCCTCGCGGCTCGACGCCGAGCTGATGCGCGGCGAGGTCAAGACCCTCGACCTCGAGACGCTGCTGCGCGACATGGTCCAGCACTACGCCATCACCGCCGTGCAGAAGTCCGGCGTCGATGTCGAGCTCAGGATCGCCGCCAGCCCGCCGTTCCGGGCGCACGGCCACGACGGCCGCTATGGCCAGGTGTTCCGCAACGTCATCGACAACGCCCTGTCGTTCAGCCCCAGGGGCTCGCGCATCGTCGTCGAGCTGACGCGCCCGGCCCGCGGCGGCGCGTTCGTCGTGACCATCGACGACGAAGGGCCGGGCATTCCCGAGGACAATCTGGAATCGATCTTCCAGCGCTTCTACTCGGAGCGGCCGACCGAGCATTTCGGCCAGCATTCGGGCCTCGGCCTGTCGATCTGCCGGCAGATCATGGAAACCTACGGCGGGGCGATCACCGCCTCCAACCGCCGCGGCGCCGACGGCCAGGTGCTCGGGGCGCGCTTCACCATCCGCGTGCCGGCCGCCGACGGCGGCAAGTGACGCGGCGGCAAGCGACGCCGAGGCCGGCGGTCCAGCGGGTCCACGCCACGGCGGTGGCGCTGCGCATCGGCCGGCGCTGGCGCGCCGTGCTGCTGCGCGGACCGTCCGGCGCCGGCAAGTCGGACCTGGCGCTCAGGCTGATCGACGACGGCGCCCGCCTCGTGGCCGACGACCAGACGGAGCTCGGCCGGCGCCTCGCGCAGGTCGTCGCGCGCTGCCCGCCCACCATCGCGGGACTACTCGAGGTCCGCGGCCTCGGCATCATCGCGCTGTCGCCCTCCCAACGGCTAGCCGAGGCGCCGCTGTCGCTGCTGGTCGACCTGGTCGACCCGCGCCAGGTCGAGCGGATGCCGGAGCCGGCCCACGAGGACCTGCTGGGCTGCCGGCTGCCGGTCCTCGCCCTCGCGCCGTTCGAGGCGTCGGCGCCGCAAAAGTTGCGCCTTGCCTTGCGGCGGGTCGGAGACCCATGATCGCGGCGGCGCTGCCATGCCCGACCAACCTGCTTCCCTCCAGGACCACCACACCCGCGAAGCGCCGCGGCCCTTCGTGATCGTCACCGGCCTATCCGGTGCCGGGCGCGTGACCGCCCTGCATGCGCTCGACGACATGGGGTACGTCGCCGTCGACAACATCCCGCTGCCGCTGCTCAGCGACTTCGTTCGCTCGACCGCCGCCGGCAGCGGCGAGATGGCCGTTCCCATGGCGTTCGGCATCGATACGCGTACCTATGGCTTCGATCCGCACGACCTGGTGCGCCGCCTGGAGGAGTTGCGCGGCCGCAGCGACCTCGCGGCCCGCCTGCTGTTCCTCGACTGCGACGACGACACGCTGCAGCGCCGATACACGGAATCGCGGCGGCCGCACCCCCAGGCGCCCGACCGGCCGCTGCTCGACGCGGTGGCCGACGAGCGCCGCCAGATCGGCTGGATGCGCGACTCGGCCGACGTCGTGATCGACACCTCGATGCTGTCGCCGCACCAGCTCAAGCAGCTGCTGGCCGGGCATTTCGCCCTTGGCCGCGACCTCGCAACGCGCGTCTCGGTTATGTCGTTTTCCTACCGGCGGGGGCTGCCGCGCGAGGCTGATCTGGTGTTCGACGTGCGCTTCCTCAAGAATCCCCACTATGTCCCGGCGCTGAAGCCGCTGACCGGGCGCGACCCCGATGTCGCGGCCTACGTCGCGACCGATCCCGGCTACCGGCCGTTCCTGGCGAGCCTGAAGGCCCTGATCGAGCCGCTGCTGCCGCGTTTTGACGCAGAAGGAAAGAGCTACCTGACGATCGCCGTCGGGTGTACCGGCGGCCGCCACCGCTCGGTGGCGGTGGCCGAGGAATTGGCGGGGTGGTTGCGCGGATTGGGCCGCTCGGTCACTCTCTCGCACCGGGACGCGGCCGCAGCCGGGGAGGCGGGCAGCGTAGGGGCAGGATCATGATCGGTATCGTACTGGTGACCCACGGCAGTCTGGCCCGCGAGTTCCTCGCGGCGCTGGAGCATGTCGTCGGCCCTCAGCAAGGCATTGCCACCGTCTGCATCGGCGCCGACGACGACATGGAAAAGCGGCGGGCGGAGATCCTGGAATGTACCCGGGCCTGCGAGACCGGCGATGGCGTGATCGTCCTGACCGACATGTTCGGCGGCACCCCGTCCAACCTCGCCATCTCGATCATGGAGCAGGCCCACATCGAGGTGCTGGCCGGGGTCAACCTGCCGATGTTGGTGAAGCTGGCATCCGTACGCAACCGGCCGATCGCCGAGGCGGTGCGCATGGCGCAGGAGGCCGGCCGCAAGTACATCACGATCGCGTCGCGGATCCTCGCCAAGGAGGCGTCGTGAGCGACACCGTGCAGGCCGCCGAAGGCGGCATCGGCACTCTCCGGCGAACCCTCAGGATCGCCAACAAGCGCGGGCTGCATGCCCGGGCGGCCGCCAAGTTCGTGCGCACCGCGGGCCAGTTCGACGCCAACATCCGCGTCACCTTCAAGGGTCAGCAGGTTTCGGGCCTGTCGATCATGGGGCTGATGATGCTGGCCGCCGGGATCGGCAGCGACATCGAGATCGCCTGCAGCGGGCGCCAGGCGCTCGACGCCATGGCCGCCCTGTCGTCCCTCGTCGAGGGCAAGTTCGGCGAGGACTAGGCGCCGTCGACGACCGCATAAAGCGGGCGGCATATGCTCATAAATAGTTGCTTATATGCGCATGGGGCGCGTTGAGGCGTTCGGGGGCCGCTGCTAAGGACAGCCACCTTTCGAATGCCCAGGAGCGCCGCATGGCCCAGGATTACGTCGTCAAGGATATCGGTCTCGCCGATTGGGGCCGCAAGGAAATCGACATGGCCGAGACCGAGATGCCCGGCCTCATGGCGATCCGCAAGGAATTCGGCCCCAAGCAGCCACTCAAGGGCGCCCGCATCGCCGGCTCGCTGCACATGACGATCCAGACCGCGGTGCTGATCGAGACCCTGAAGGCTCTCGGCGCCGACGTGCGCTGGGCCTCGTGCAACATCTACTCGACCCAGGATCACGCCGCGTCGGCGATCGCCCAGGCCGGCACGCCGGTCTTCGCGATCAAGGGCGAGAGCCTCGAGGAGTATTGGGACTACACCCACCGCATCTTCGAGTGGGCCGACGGCGGCGCGCCCAACATGATCCTCGACGACGGCGGCGACGCGACCCTGCTGGTCCACCTCGGCATCCGCGCCGAGAAGGATCCGTCGCTGATCGCCAAGCCGACCAACGAGGAGGAGGAAGTCCTCTACAAGGCGATCGCCAAGACCAACAAGGAAAAGCCCGGCTGGTACGCCAAGCTCGGCGCCGCCATCCGCGGCGTCACCGAGGAGACGACCACCGGCGTGCACCGTCTCTACCAGATGGAGAAGGAAGGCCGCCTGCTGTGGCCGGCCATCAACGTCAACGACTCGGTGACCAAGTCCAAGTTCGACAACCTCTACGGTTGCCGCGAGTCGCTGGTCGACGGAATCCGCCGCGGCACCGACGTCATGATGGCCGGCAAGGTGGCCATGGTCGCGGGCTTCGGCGACGTCGGCAAGGGTTCGGCCGCCTCGCTGCGCCAGGCCGGCTGCCGCGTCATGGTGTCGGAGATCGATCCGATCTGCGCCCTGCAGGCCGCCATGGAGGGCTACGAGGTGGTGACCATGGAGGATGCCGCGCCGCGCGCCGACGTCTTCGTAACCGCGACCGGCAACGTCGACGTCATCACGCTCGACCACATGAAGGCGATGAAGCACCGCGCCATCGTCTGCAACATCGGCCACTTCGACAGCGAGATCCAGATCGCCTCGCTGCGGAACTTCAAGTGGCATCACGTCAAGCCGCAGGTCGACGAGATCGAGTTCCCCGACGGCAAGCGCATCATCGTCCTGTCGGAGGGCCGCCTCGTGAACCTGGGCAACGCCACCGGCCATCCCAGCTTCGTCATGTCGGCCTCGTTCTCGAACCAGACGCTGGCCCAGATCGAGATCTTCGCGAACCCGGGCAAGTACGAGAAGAAGGTCTACACCCTGCCCAAGGCGCTCGACGAGAAGGTCGCCGCCCTCCACCTCGAGAAGGTCGGCGCGAAGCTCACCAAGATGCGTCCCGACCAGGCGCGCTACATCGGCGTCCCGGAGGCCGGGCCGTTCAAGAACGATCTCTATCGCTACTGATCGATCGCCTTCGGGCGTGCTAAGTGTCGGCATCGAGGTTCGGTGCCGACACTTTCCCTTTCCTTGCCCGACGAGGCCGCGACGCAGCGCCTCGGCCAAGCCATCGCCGGCCGCCTCGGGCGGCACGACGTGATCTCCCTGAGCGGCGGCCTGGGCACGGGCAAGACGACCCTGGCGCGGGCCATCCTGCGCGCCGCCGCCGGCGACCCCGACCTTGTCGTGCCGAGCCCGACCTTCACGCTGGTCGAGGTCTACGAGACCGACCGCGGGCCCTTGTGGCACTTCGACCTCTACCGGCTGGAAGCCCCCGAGCAGGTGCTCGAGCTGGGCTGGGAAGAGGCGCGCGCCGAGGGCATCGCCCTGGTCGAATGGCCGGACCGGCTGGGGCCCCTGCTGCCGCGCAATCGTCTGGCGGTGACCTTGGCGATGGCGGGCGACGGTCGCACCGCCGTCCTGGACGGCGAGGCTCGCCTTGTCGGCCTGTGAACGCGCCCGGCAGCGCGCGGCCTTCGCCGCGGACGCAGGATGGGCGAACGCCGCCGAGGCCCTTCTCGCGGGCGATGCGTCGTTCCGCACCTACTTCCGGCTGACGCGCCCCGGCGCCAGCGTCGTGCTGATGGATGCGCCGCCGCCGCGCGAGGACGTTCGCCCGTTCATCCGCGTCGATCGCCACCTTCGCGGCCTGGGCCTCAGCGCGCCCGAGATCCTGGCCGCCGACGAAGGCAACGGCTTCCTGCTGCTCGAGGATCTGGGCGACGCGACCTTCGCCGCGGTGCTGGCGGCCGGCGGCGACGAGGCGGAACTCTACGAGCGTGCGACGGACGTGCTGGTGTCCCTGCACGCGGCCGGGCCCGCTGCCCTGCTGCCCGGGTTGCCGGTCTACCTTGGAGAGGCTTTGGTCGAGGCCGCGATGCTGCTTCCGAAATGGTATCTGCCGGCCGCGCGTCACGGCCCAGTTGACGCGCGCGAGTGCAGCGACTATCGCGCCGCGTGGCGAGCTTGCCTGGCGGCTCTGCCGGAGATGAGCACCACCTTGATCCTGCGCGACTATCACAAGGACAACCTGATCTGGTTGCCGTGGCGGCTCGGCGCCAAGTCCTGCGGACTCCTCGACTTCCAGGACGCCCAGGAAAGCCACTGCGCCTATGACCTGGCGTCGCTGCTCGACGATGCGCGACGGGACGTCTCGCCTGCCGTTCAGGCATCGTGCATCGCCCGCTACATCGACCGCACGGGCGTCGACGCCGACGACTTCCGCGCCGGGCTCGCGGTGATGGCGGCCCAGCGACATGCCCGCATTCTCGGGCTGTTCGTCCGCCTGGCCCGGCGCGACGGCAAGCCGGCCTATCAGAACCACTTGCCGCGGGTCTGGCGCCAATTCGAGACGGCGCTGCGCCACGATTGCCTGGCGCCCCTGCGACGTTGGATCGAGGACGTAATGCCGCGCGACCGCGCGGCTCCGGGGGCGGCATGATTCGATCGGCCATGATTCTGGCCGCCGGCCGCGGCGAGCGCATGCGACCGCTCACCGACACCCGGCCCAAGCCATTGGTCGAGGTCGCCGGCCGCTCGCTGCTCGAGCGCTCCATCGATCGCCTTGTTGACTTCGGCGTCACCAACATCGTGGTCAACGTCCACTATCTGGGCGACCAGATCGTCGAGCGGCTGGGCAACCGGGTGCACATCATCCGAGAGGAGCGCCTGCTCGATACTGGAGGCAGCGTCCGGAACGCCCTGCCGCTGCTAGGCAAGGGACCGTTCTTCGTAGTCAACGGGGATGGCCTGTGGCGCGATGGGCCGACCCGGCCTCTGCTGCAGCGTCTGGTGGACTTCTGGAACCCAAAGCGCATGGACGCGCTGCTGCTGCTGCACTCCATCCACAAGGTGATCGGCCGCGAGGCCGGAGAGCGCGGCGACTTCTTCGTCGAGCAGGAAGGCCATCTCCGCCATCGCGGCCTCGCCCAGCTGGCGCCCTACCTGTTCGCCAGCATCTCGATTTGCGACAGCACGTTGTTCCAGGGTGCCCCGGAGGGACCATTCTCCTTGCTCGAGCTGTGGAAGCGGGCCGAGGCCCGCAACCGGCTGTGCGGCCTGATCCACGACGGCGACTGGTTCCACGTCGGCACACCGGCCGCCCTGGCGGTGGCGGAGCGGGCTCTTGCATGAGCGGCCTCTTCACCATCGGCGCCGAGGGACGGTTCGCCGATGAGCTGGCGCGCGGCGTGCTCGCCCAGCATGGCGCCGATCCGCTGGCGCTGGCCGATGTCCTGATCCTGGTGCCGACGCGGCGCGCGGTGCGCGCCCTGCGCGAGGCGTTCCTGAGGGTGTCGGAGGGCAGGCCGCTGGTGCTGCCGAGGATCGGCCCGCTGGGTGACGTCGAGGACGATTCCTGGGAAGCTGCCAGCGGGGGCATCGAGGCCCTCGAACTGCCGCCCGCCATCGACCTGGCGGAGCGCGAGGCCCTGCTGTCCGAGCTGGTGGCGGCGTTCAAGGACGATGAGGGCGAGCCGGTCGCCAAGTCGGCCGCCCAGGCCTTGAAGCTCGCGCGCGAGCTCGCGGCCCTGTTCGACGAGCTGTCGATCGAGGGGGTCGCCTTCGAGCAGCTGGACGGGCTGGTCGAGGCGAGCTTCGCCGGCGATTGGCAGCGCACCGTCCGTTTCCTGTCGATCGTCGGCAAGGCGTGGCCGGCGATCCTCGCCGAGCGCCAGCAGATCGATGTCATCGAACGACGCAGCGCCGCGCTGCGCGCCAGGACCCTGCGCTGGCTCGAGGAGCCGCCGCAGACGCCGGTGATCGCGGCCGGCTCGACCGGATCGCAGCGACCGACGCGCGACCTGCTGAAGGTCGTCGCCCAGCTGCCCCAAGGGGCCGTAGTGCTGCCCGGCCTCGATCGCAGCATGGACGAGGCGAGCTGGCTGGCCCTCGACGCGACCCATCCGCAGTTCGGCCTGCGCGAGCTGCTCTCCGAGTTCCAGTGTCCGCGCGGCGAGGTGGCCGACTGGCCAGGCTCCGGGGCCACACCAGGGCCGATCGTGACGGCCCGCCGGGAACTGATCAGCGAACTGATGCGGCCGGCCGAGACGAGCGAGAGCTGGTCGCGTCCATCGGCCTCCAGCCTGGACCATCTCACGCGCGCCGATTGCGCGACGCCGCAGCAGGAAGCCCTGACGATCGCCCTGGCCCTGCGCCAGGTCCTCGAGGAGCCGGGCCGCACGGCCGCACTCGTCACCCCCGATCGAGGCTTGGCGCGGCGTGTCGCGGCCGAGTTGCGGCGCTGGGACGTCGAGATCGACGATTCCGCCGGTATCCCCCTGGCTCAGACGCCGCCTGCCCGCCTGCTGCTGGCGCTGGTGGCGGCCGTCGATGCCGGCTTCGCTCCGGTCGCCCTGCTGTCGCTGCTGCAGCATCCGCTGTGCACGCTGGGCCGCGACCGCGCCGATCTCCTCGCCGCCGTGCGACGCCTCGACCGCCGCTGCCTGCGTGGCCTGAAGCCGGCCCCCGGACTGGCAGCCCTCCAGGCGCGGATCGCCGGCAAGATCAAGCCCGAACAGCGCCTGTCGCTGGAAGGCCTCGTCGACGATCTCGATCGGGCGACGCGCGCCCTCGCGGAAGCCATGGCGGAAAGCGAAGGACCGGGCACACTGCTCGATCTCACGATCGCCGCGGCCGAGGCCATTGCGCCGCAGGACACGCTGTGGTCGGGCGAGGCCGGCCAGGCCCTCGCCGACAGCCTCACCCGCCTGCGCCCGGCCTGGGCCGCGGCCCGGCCGGTGCCGGGCGGGGAGTGGCCGGCGCTGTTGGCCGCCATGCTGGAGCCCGAGATCGTGCGCCCTGCCCATGGCCGTCATCCCAGGTTGGCCATCTGGGGGCCTCTCGAGGCCCGTCTGCAGCAAGCCGATCTCCTGGTGCTGGGCGGCCTCAACGAGGGCACCTGGCCGCCTTCCGTGGAGTCCGGCCCCTGGATCAACCGGCCGATGCGCGCGGCGCTCGGCCTGCCGCAGCCGGAGCGGCGGATCGGCCTGTCGGCCCACGACTTCGCCATGGCGATCGGCGCCGAGCGGGTGCTGCTGACCCGCTCCGAGCGCGAGGGCGGCGCCCCGACGGTCACGTCGCGTTGGCTGACGCGACTGGATGCGCTCTTCGCGCATGATCCGGGCAGTGCCCTCCCCCCTCCTCCCTACATCCAGCGCGCCCGGCGCAGTCTTCTGGCCTGGGCCGACGTGCTTGATCGGCCTGCGGGGTACGCACCGTGGCCGCGGCCGCGGCCGGTGCCGCCGCTCGAGGCCCGACCGCGATCCCTCTCGGTGTCGAGCGTCGAGCAGTGGCGGCGCGATCCCTACGGCCTCTATGCGCGGCAAATTCTCAACCTGAGCCGCCTCGATCCGCTGGAGGAGGAGCTCGGCGCCCGGGATCGCGGCGACGCGCTGCACAAGGCCTTCCATACTTTCCTCCGCCGCCATCCCTCCGGACTGCTGCCGGGCGACGCCGTGCGCGAACTCGAGTCTCTCGGCGAGCATGAACTCGCGCTGTTGCTGGCGGTGCCGGCCGAGCGCGCGTTCTGGTGGCCCCGCTTCCAGCGCCTCGCACGCTGGATCGTCGCCACCGAGAACGATCGGCGACAGTCAGGCAGCCGCCTGCTGGACAGCGAGACGAAGGGCGAGCTGCACATCGCGGCGGGGGCGGGTCGCCTGCGCATCAAGGGCGTGGCCGACCGGATCGACCGACTCGACGGCGAGACCTGGGAGATCATCGACTACAAGACCGGTCGGCTGCCGAGCAAGGACGAGCTCGACGCCCTGTACGCCCCGCAGCTGCTGCTCGAGGCCGCGATGGCCGGGACCGGCGGTTTCACGGCGATCGCCGGCACCCCATCGCGCGTCGAGCTCGCCTACTGGCAGACCAACGGCCTCGGCGACGGCGGCAAGATCAGTCCGATCGCCGACAGCGAGTCGCTGGTCGGCAAGCTCCTCGCCTACCTCAAGAAGGCCGTGGCGCACTACGGCCGGCCCGATACGGCCTACCCCGCGGTGCCGTGGCCGCGCTACGCCCCGCCGTTCAACGATTACGAGCATCTCGAGCGCATCGCCGAATGGTCGACGGCGGGGGTCGGCGAGGAATGACCGAGGCGTACGTGCTCGCGGCCGCCAGCGAGGCCCAGAAGCGCGCCACGACGCCGGGCCATTCCGCCTGGGTCGAGGCCAATGCCGGAACCGGCAAGACCAAGGTCCTCACCGATCGCGTCACCCGTCTCCTGCTCGAGGGAGCGCGGCCCGAACGCATCCTTTGCCTGACCTTCACGAAGGCCGCGGCCGCCGAGATGCGCAATCGCCTGTCGCGACAGCTCGGCCGATGGGCGATGGCGAGCGACGACGCGCTCGACCGCGACGTCGAGGAGCTGATCGACCGGTTGGTCGGGCCCGAGCAGCGGATCGTCGCGCGGCGCCTGTTCGCCCGGGTGCTCGACGCCCCCGGCGGCATCAACATCCTCACCATTCACGCCTTCTGCCAGTCGCTGCTGAAGCGCTTCCCGCTGGAAGCCGGCGTGCCGCCCGGCTTCGACGTGCTCGACGAGGCCGACGCGCAGGGCCTGCTGCGCCAGGCGCAGGACGAGCAACTCGTTGCTCTGGCGCGGCCGGACGCGCCGGCCGACCTGGCGGCAGCCCTGGCCACCGTGGCGGCGCGCGTCTCGGTGGCGGAATACGCTACCCTGATGACGACCTTGCTCACCGAGCGGGCCTGGCTCCTGTCGCGCGTCGGCGATGCCGCCGGCCTGCAGCGTCTGCGCCGGCAGTTGGCGCAGGAAATGGGATGCCAGGCCGACGATACCGCGGACTCGGTGTCGGAAGCCGGCTGCCTCGAATCGGCGTTCGATGCCGCCGGCCTGGCCGCCGCCGTCACGGCGCTCAGCGCCGGCAGTGCGGGCGACATCGAACGGGCCGGGCTGATCGCCGAGTGGCTCGAGGCCGACTCTCGCCGACTCGGCCTGGCGCGCTACGCGACCGCGTACTTCACCGCGGCGGGCTCGGTCCGCAAGCGGCTCGCCACGAAGGCGGCGATCAAGGCCATGCCCGGCCTGGAGGAGGTCCTGCGGCGCGAGGCCGAACGCCTGGCGACGCTGCTCGATCGCGTCAACGGCGCCGCGCTGGTCGAGCGCACGCTGGCCGTGCTGCGCCTCGGCCTCGACATCTCCCACCGCTACGCCCGCGCCAAGCGGCGGCGGGCCGCGCTCGACTATGACGACCTGATCGTCGCCACCCGCCGGCTGCTGGAAAGCGAGGGCAACGCCGGCTGGGTGCTCTACAAGCTCGACGGCGGCATCGACCATGTGCTTGTCGA
Organism: Reyranellaceae bacterium; assembly: GCA_046349275.1. GTDB lineage: Bacteria > Pseudomonadota > Alphaproteobacteria > Reyranellales > Reyranellaceae > Reyranella. The sequence continues at coordinate 29,308 of JAXMCN010000008.1, forward strand.
CGAGGCGCAGGACACCAATCCCGACCAGTGGGAGGTCATCCGTCACCTGACCGGCGAGTTCTTCGTCGGCGAGGGCGCCGTCGACCGCCCCCGCACCGTTTTCGCCGTCGGCGACGTCAAGCAGTCGATCTTCGGCTTCCAGCGCGCCGATCCCCGCAAGCTGCGCGAGATGCGCGACTGGTTCACCGACCAGAGCCGCGGCGCCGGCCAGCGATTCGAGCCGGTCGATCTCAACGTCTCGTTCCGCTCGACCCCGGCGGTGCTCGATGCCGTCGACTGGGTGTTCGCGCGACCCGAGGCCGCCCGCGGCGTCGCCGAGGAGCGGGCGGTCCGCCATGTCGCCAGCCGAAGCGCCGAGCCGGGCCGGGTCGAGCTGTGGCCGCTGGCCGTTCCGGGCGACGAGTCCGGGGATCCGCAGGAGATCGCCGAAGCGCCCTCCGGCCGCCGGCTGCCGCACGAGCGTCTCGCGCGACTCATCGCCCTGCATGCCGGCAGCCTGATCGGCCGGGAGCGGCGGGCGCGGCACGGCGAGCTGCTGCACGCCGGTCATTTCATGGTGCTGGTGCGGCGGCGCAACGAGTTCGTCGCCGCCCTGGTGCGGGCGCTGAAGCGCGAGGGAATCGAGGTCGCCGGGGTCGACCGCCTCGATCTCGGGCAGCAGCTGGCCGTCCAGGACCTGCTGGCGATGGCGCGGTTCGTTCTGCTTCCGCGGGACGATCTCAATCTCGCCTGCCTCTTGAAGTCGCCGCTGGTCGGCCTCGACGAGGAGGCGTTGTTCGCCCTCGCCTGGAAGCGCGGCGGCGGCCTGTGGTCGAGCCTGCGGGCACGGGCGCACGAACCCGCGTTCGCCGGCGTTTATGCCCGGCTGGCCGGCTGGCTGAAGCGTGCCGACTATGTCAGCCCCTTCGACTTCTTCGCCCAGGCGCTCGGCCCGGAAGGTGGCCGCGTGCGCCTGCTCGAGCGGCTGGGCCGTGAAGCGGCGGATCCGATCGACGAGCTGCTGGCCCGCGCCCTGCAGCACGAGCGCGAGGATGGCTCCCTGCAGGGATTCCTGCGCTGGTTCGAGACCGGCGGCGGCGAGATCAAGCGCGACCTCGACCAGAACCGGCGGCGCGAGGTGCGCATCCTCACCGTGCATGCCTCCAAGGGGCTGCAGGCGCCGATCGTCTACCTGCCCGACACGACGCGCGTACCGCGCGACGGCGAGCGCCTGCTGACCCACGAAGACGGCGATGCGCGGCTGTGGGTGCCGCGCGCCGAGGACGCCAACGAGGCCGCACGGGCCTGGCGCGACCGCGCCCGCCAGCGCGCGCTCGACGAGCAGAACCGGCTGCTCTACGTCGCCATGACGCGCGCCGAGGACCGCCTCTATGTCGGCGGCTGGACCGGCAAGCGGCCGCCCGATGCGGGCTGCTGGTACCAGCGCATCGCCGACGGCCTGCAGGCCAGCAGCGAGGCGGGCGCTCTGCCGCGGATCGGCGGCCCGACCCACTCGGCACGGCCGGTGCGTTTCGATTTCGTGCCGCTCCTCGGGCCGGAGGACGGCTGGGCCGGCGAAGGCTTCGAGCTGACCAACCCGGGGATCGTCGATCTGCCGGAGCAAACCGAACTGCCGCTGGACGACGTTGTCTCGCTGCCCGACTGGGTCGCCGCCGCCGCGCCCGCCGAGCCCGATCCACCGCGGCCCCTGGCGCCGTCGCAACCCCTGCCCGACGAGCAGGCGGCGCCGCCGTACGCGCAGAGCCCGCTGTCGAGCGGTCGCGATGCGCGCTGGCAGCGCGGCCGCCTGCTGCACGACCTGCTGCGCCATCTGCCGGCGGTGCCTGCCGACCGGCGGCGCGAGATCGGGCGGGCCTTTCTCGCCCGGCCCGGCCATGGCCTCACCAGGGACGAGGTCGAGGAATGGCTCGAGGAGGTGCTGGCCGTCACCGAGGCGCCGCAGCACGCCGCCCTGTTCGCCCCGGAGTCGCGCGCCGAGGTGCCGCTGATCGGCACCCTCGCCCTGGCGCACGGCAGCTTCACGGTGAGCGGCCAGGTCGACCGCTTGGCGCACGCCGGCGCGGACGTGCTGATCGTCGACTACAAGACGAACCGGCCGCCGGCCCGGACGGCCGCCGAGGTCCCCCTGGCCTATCGGCGCCAGCTCGCGCTCTATCGCGCTCTGCTCCAGCAGATCTATCCGGGACGACACATCCGAGCCTTCCTGCTCTGGACGGCGACCCCGCTCCTGATGGAGATCGATGCGGAAATACTCGACAAATCAATGCCCTACGAGGGGGCTTCTTGACTTGACCGGGGCGCCTTCCTAGCTTCCGAGGCCACGGCAGCGCCGGTCCGCCCACCGGCCTCATCGTCTTCTGGAGATATCCCATGACCGTCAAAGCCACCGATGCCTCGTTCGAGCAGGAAGTCCTCAAGTCCGACACGCCGGTGCTGGTCGACTTCTGGGCCGAATGGTGCGGCCCCTGCCGGATGATCGGCCCGTCGCTCGAGGACATCGCCAAGGAGATGGACGGCAAGCTGAAGGTCGTGAAGGTCAACATCGACGAGAACCCGCAGGCGCCGACCCGCTACAACGTGCGCTCGATCCCGACCCTGCTGCTGTTCAAGAACGGCCAGGTCGCCGCCACCAAGATCGGCGCCGAGCCGAAGCAGAAGCTGGTGAGCTGGATCAACACCGTCGTCGGCTGAGGTCAGCCGTTGCGCGCCAGCACCTGGCCCGCGACGTAGAGCGACCCGCAGATCAGGATTCGCATCGGCGCGGGCTGGGTGGCCAACAGGTCCTCCAGTGCCGCGCCGATGTCGTTTGCGGGAGCGCAGTCGAGCCCGACCTCGGCGGCGTGGCGGCTGGCTTCGACCGGCGTGTAGGCGGCATGCCCGGCGATCGGCACGGCCCGCGCGGCACGCGCATGGCGCGCCAGCGGCCGCAGGAAGCCGGCGGCGTCCTTGGTCGTCAGCATCCCGAAGATCAGGTACAGCGGCAGCGGCGCCGGCTCGCTGGCCCATTCGGCCGCCTGATGCGCCAGGACGATTCCGCAATCCTCGTTGTGCCCGCCATCGAGCCACAGTTCGCTGCCCGGCGGCAGCGCGTCGACCAGGGGTCCGCGGCGCAGCTGCTGCAGTCGCGCCGGCCAGTCCACCGTGCCCAGGCCGCGCGCGACCGCGCCATCGCCGATCTCGAAGCGCGCCGCGCGCAGGCGCTCGACGCAGGCCATGGCCGTGGCTGCATTGTCGATCTGGTGGGCGCCGACCAGGGCCGGCGCCGGCAGGTCGAGGGACAGGAGGTCGCTCTGGTAGCGAAAGCCGTCGGGCGTCGGCATGACCTGCCATTCGCGGCCCATGCGAAACAGGGGAGCGGCAAGCCGGCTCGCCGTCTCGGCGATCACGGCGCCGCTGGCGGCGCGCTGGCGGCCGATCACGGCCGGCACCGCATGCTTGAGGATGCCGGCCTTCTCGGCCGCGATGCCCTCGAGCGTGTCGCCCAGGAATCCGGTATGGTCGTAGCCGATCGGCGTGATGGCCGAGAGCGCCGGCTCGATGACATTGGTCGCGTCGAAGCGGCCGCCCAGGCCGACCTCGATGATGGCGAGATCGGCCGGCACGCGGGAGAAGGCGAGGTAGGCCGCCGCCGTCGTGATCTCGAAGAAGGTGATCGGCCTTTCGGCGTTGGCCGCCTCGCATTCGGTGACGATGGCGTCGAGCTCGTCGTCCTCGATCAGGCGGCCGGCGACGCGGATCCGCTCGTTGAAGCGCACGAGGTGCGGCGAGGTGTAGACGTGGACCCGGTAGCCGGCGGCCTCGGCGATCGCCCGCAGATAGGCGACCAGCGATCCCTTGCCGTTGGTGCCCGCGACATGCACCACCGGCGGCAGCTTGCGCTGCGGCGCGCCGAGCGCCGTCAGCAGATGCTCGATGCGCTCCAGCCCGAGATCGATCGAGCGCGGGTGCAGGCGCATGACGCGCTCGAGCAGCGGGTCCAGGGTCGTCACGGCGGCTATCCCGGACGGCTCAGGCGGCCGTCGCGGCAGCGGCGTGGCGGGTCTCGACCACCAGCGGGTCCATGAACAGCCCGACCAGCCGGATCAGGGTCTCGCGCAGCTTGTGGCGATGCACCACCGCGTCGATCATGCCGTGCTCGAGAAGGTACTCGGAGCGCTGGAAGCCGGGCGGCAGCTCCTGGCGGATCGTGTCCTGGATGACCCGTGGCCCGGCGAAGCCGATGATCGCGTCGGGCTCGGCGATGTGCACGTCGCCCAGCATCGCGAAGGACGCCGACACGCCGCCCGTGGTCGGATCGGTCAGCACCACGATGTAGGGCAGGCTGGCCTCCTTGACCCGCCGCACCGCGATGGTCGTGCGGGTCAGCTGCATCAGCGACAGGATGCCTTCCTGCATGCGCGCGCCGCCCGAGGACGAGAAGACGATGAGCGGGGCCTTGCGCGCCACCGCCAGGTCCGCGGCCATGACCAGCCCCTCGCCGACCGCGGTGCCCATCGAGCCGCCCATGAAGCCGAAGTCGAGCAGCGCGATGACCGTGTGGCGGCCGGCCATCAGGCCGCTCGCCACCACCAGGGCCTCGCTGCCGCCGTCGCTCTTGCCCTGGGCGTCCTTCAGGCGCGCGTCATAGCGCTTGGTGTCGCGGAACTTCAGCGGATCGGCCGGCACCTTGGGCAGCGGATGCAGCTCGTGCTTGCCCTCGTCGAACAGGTGCGGCAGCCGCTTCATCGGCCGGATCCGCATGTGATGGCCGCAATGCGTGCAGACCTCCTGGTTGGCCTCCCAGTCGCGCATGAACAGCATCTGCTCGCACTTGGGACACTTCAGCCACAGGTTCTCGGGAGCGGCCTTGCGCGACACCAGCGCCCGCAGCTTGGGGCGGACGAAGTTGGTCAGCCAGTTCATGGGCGCGGTATGGCATGAATGGCCGGGCCGGCCAAGGCAGGGGGGTCAGCGCCAGAAGCCGCTGAACGGGGCGGCAAAATCCTGCGGCTTCCGGACCTGGCAGAACAGCTTGCGCTGCTGGTAGTCGGCACACAGCTTCTGCGCCGCCCCGGTTTCCAGGTCGGCGATGATGGCGGCCTGACGCGTCACCTTGTTTGCAGTCACCGGCAGGATGTACTCCTTTCCCAGGCGATTGAAGCCCAGCCTGGCGAGGTCGGCCTGACCGGTGTCGAAGGCGACCTTGGCCGTCTTCCAGTCGCCGAAGGTGCCCAGCCAGACCGCGTCGCCCGGCATGTCGTAGCGGATCGTGCCGCATTCCTGCTGCGAGAACACCGTGTCCGGCCCGCCGGCGCCATTGTGGAGCTGCCAGACCTTGGGACGATTGCCGCCGGTCTTCAGGGCATAAGCCTCGTCGAGCAGGCGGACCAGGAACTCGTCGCGCAGGTCGGCGCGGCGGAACCCGAAGGCGACGGCGATCAGCCGACGGCCGTCGCGCACCGCGCTGCCGACGATGTTGAAGCCGGAGGCGCAGACGAAGCCGGTTTTCAGGCCGTCGGCGTACGGGGCGTAGAGGTCCAGGAACTTGATTCCGGGCCCGACGCGCATCCGCCCCAGCATGAATTCCTGGGTGCGGAAGTAGCCGTAGTACTGGGGGAATTCCTTGACCAGGGCGATCGCCAGGATCGCCATGTCGCGTGCCGTGGTGACCTGGCCCGCGTCGGGCAGGCCGTTGGCGTTGCGGAATTGGCTGGCGGTCATGCCGAGCCGCGTCGCGGTCTCGTTCATGCGCTGGGCGAAGGCCGGGGTCGAGCCGGCGATCAGCTCGCCCAGCGCCGTCGCGACGTCGTTGGCCGACCGGGCAACGAGCGCCTGCAGGGCCTGCTCGACCGTGATCGTCTGGCCGGCCGGCACGCCGAGCTTGGACGGCGGCATGGAGCGCGCTTGCTCCGAGAACGGCACCGGTGCCGACAGATTCAGCCGGCCCGACTTCAGCTGCTCGAAGACGAGGTAGATCGTCATCAGCTTGGTCAGGGAGGCCGGATACCAGGCGGCGCCGGGATTGCGCTCCAGCAGCGTTTCGCCGGTCGCCGCATCGACCACGAGATATGGGCCGGCCAGCACCGGCCCGGAGGGCGAGGCGACCGGCGCGATCTGCGCTGCCGCAGGGACTGCCGACAGGCCCATCAGGGCCAGAACCAGAAACAGGAGCCGAAAGATCATCTTCGCCGACGCACGAGCGCGGCCACCATACGCCCTTCCGCCGGCCGGCGGGAGGCATTAGATCGGAAGCATGCTCAAGGTCATGATCGCTCCCGTCACCCCGTTCCAGCAGAACTGCTCCATCGCCTGGTGCGACGAGACCATGGAGGGCACGGCCGTCGACCCGGGGGGCGATTTCGACCGCCTGCAGGAGGCCATCGCCGAGCAGGGGATCAAGATCACCAAGGTCCTGCTCACGCACGGCCATGTCGACCACGCCTCGGCCGCCGGAACGATGGCCGAGCACTATGGCGTGGCGGTCGAAGGGCCGCATCGCGACGACCTGTACCTGATCCAGGACCTGCCGGAGTCCGGCCGGAAGTACAATTTCCCTGCCTACAAACCCTTCGTGCCGGATCGCTGGCTGGAGAACGGCGACACCGTCAGCCTCGGCAACCTCACCCTCGACGTCGTGCACTGCCCCGGCCATACGCCCGGACATGTCGTGTTCGTCCACCGGCCCTCGAAGGTCGCCTTCGTCGGCGACGTCCTTTTCCGGGGCTCGATCGGCCGCACCGACTTTCCCCGCGGCAACCATGAGCAACTGCTCGAGTCGATCCGCACGCGCCTGTGGCCGCTCGGCGACGACGTCACCTTCGTGCCTGGGCACGGCCAGACCTCGACCTTCGGCTGGGAACGCAAGACCAACCCGTTCGTCGCCGACCTGCTGTTCGACGACGAGCCGGAGCGGCCGTCGGCCTGAGGCGCCGCCTCAGGACGCGAAGGCGCCGATCGACGACTGGAAGTCGCGGCGGCCTGTCGCCACCACGGTCGGCACGTCGTCGCCCGACGCGTCCTCGTAGTGACGGCACACATAGTCGAGGCCGTGCCGCAGCATGGCCTTACTGAATCGACTGGGCTTGGCCTCGAGCGCCGCCATCACCTCGGGCGGCCGTTCGCCGACCGCTCTGCGGAAGGCCGCGATCTCGACCTCGGCGACCAGGTACATGCCGCAGGCCATCGCGCCCAGCGCATAGGCCAGGCACTCCTCCTCCCAGCGATCCGGCTCACGTCGCTGCAGGTCGAGCGTGTCGAGGGCGGCAGTGAAGGTGCGATGAAGCCTGTCCTTGCGGTCGATGGCGGCAGCCTGCATCTCTTGCTTTCCTCGTCGGCATGTCGGGTTCGGCATGTCGGGGCGATATGGGCCCCACCCGATGACGCGACGATGACCGACCGACGAAGATCACGAGAGGTCACAGCAAGGGCACGGGCGGCAATGCGGCCGCCGGCGCGGCGCGTCAGGCCTTGCGCACGCCGCGCACGCCTTCGGCCAGCGCCTTGATGTAGGCGAAGACGCCCGGCACGAGGTCGGGCTTGGGCCGGCCGGCCTCGTCGAGGCCGGCCTTGACCCGGTCGACGATCGCCGAGCCGACGACCGCGGCATCGGCATGACGGGCGATCGCGGCGGCCTGGTCGGGCGTCTTGATCCCGAACCCGACGCCGACCGGCAGGGCGGTATGGCGCTTGATCCGCGCCACGTGCGTGCGCACCGCCTCCTCGGACGCCGACTTGGTGCCCGTGATGCCGAGCACCGAGACGAAGTAGACGAAGCCCGACGAATACTTGAGGACCGCCGGCAGGCGCTTGTCGTCCGTGGTCGGCGCGGTCAGCAGCACCGTGTCGATTCCGTTGGCGGCCGCGAACGGCTTGACCTCGTCGGCTTCCTCGGGGGGCAGGTCGACGAGGATGAATCCATCGACGCCGGCGCCGGCCGCTTCCTTGCAGAAGCGCTCGACGCCGCGCTGATAGACGAGGTTGTAGTAGCCCATCAGCAGGATCGGCGTGGCATCGTCGCCGGTCTCCCGGCGGAAGCGGCGCACCATCTCGAAGGTCGCGTCGACCGTGATGCCGGCCTTCAGCGCGCGCTGGCCGGCCAGCTGGATCGACGGACCGTCGGCCATCGGGTCGGTGAACGGCATGCCGAGCTCGATCAGGTCGGCGCCGGCCCCCGGCAGGCCCTTCAGGATCTCGTAGCTGGTCGCCGGATCGGGATCGCCGGCGGTGACGTAGGTCACGAGGCCGGCCCGCTTGTCGGCCTTGAGCTGGGCGAAGCGCTGGGCGATGCGGCTCATGGTCAGACCTTCAGGCCCAGTCGGTCGGCGACGGCGAATACGTCCTTGTCGCCGCGGCCGCACAGGTTCATCACCAACAGATTGTCCTTGGGCAAGGTCGGCGCCAGCTTGAGCACGTGCGCCAGCGCGTGCGCCGGCTCCAGCGCCGGGATGATTCCTTCGAGACGGCAGAGCATCTGGAAGGCGTCGAGCGCCTCCTGGTCTGTCGCCGAGACGTACTCGACGCGACCCTGCTCCTTCAGCCAGGAATGCTCCGGGCCGATGCCGGGATAGTCGAGGCCGGCCGAGATCGAATGCGCTTCGGTGATCTGGCCCTCGGCGTCCTGCAGCAGGTAGGTGCGGTTGCCGTGCAGCACGCCCGGGCGGCCACCCGTCAGCGAGGCGGCATGCTCTCCGGTCTCGATTCCCCTGCCGCCGGCCTCCACGCCGACGATGCGCACGCCCTTGTCGTCGAGGAAGGGATGGAACAGGCCCATGGCGTTCGAGCCGCCGCCGATGCAGGCGACCAGGGTGTCGGGCAGACGGCCCTCGGCCTCGACCATCTGCGTGCGCACCTCGTTGCCGATCACGCACTGGAAGTCGCGCACCATGGCCGGATAGGGATGCGGGCCGGCGACCGTGCCGATGCAGTAAAAGGTCGTCTCGCAGGTCGCCACCCAGTCGCGCAGCGCCTCGTTCATGGCGTCCTTGAGGGTCGACGAGCCGGCGGTCACCGGCCGCACCTCGGCGCCCAGCATCTTCATGCGGAAGACGTTGGGGGCCTGGCGGTCGACGTCGACCGCGCCCATGAACACGACGCAGGGAATGTCGAACAGCGCGCAGGCGGTCGCCGTGGCGACGCCGTGCTGACCCGCGCCGGTCTCGGCGATGACCCGGGTCTTGCCCATGCGCTTGGCGAGCAGGACCTGGCCCAGCACGTTGTTGATCTTGTGGCTGCCGGTGTGGTTCAGCTCGTCGCGCTTGAAGTACACCTTGGCGCCACCGAGCTTCCGGGTCAGGCGCTCGGCGTAGTAGAGCGGGCTCGGCCGTCCGGCGTACTGGGACAGCAGGTACTTGAGCTCGCCCTGGAACTGCGGGTCGGCCTTGGCCTCGGTGTAGGCCTTCTCCAGCTCGAGGATCAGCGGCATCAACGTCTCGGCGACGTAGCGGCCGCCGAAAATGCCGAAGTGGCCGCGCTCGTCGGGGCCGGTGCGGAAGCTGTTGCGTGTCGTGGGCATGTCCATCCTGTCGCCGTCGGGCTTAGCAGCCCGGCCGGGAACGGTCAAAAGCTAGCGGCGCTTGGCCTTGGCACTCTTGCGGCGGGCCACGCCGGCCGACTTGCGGCGCGCCGCGGCGGCGCTGCCGCGCGCCGGGCCGGCGCTGACCTCGACGATCACCTCGATCTCGACCGGGATGCCGCGCGGCAGCGAGCCCATGCCGACCGCCGAGCGGGCGTGCCGGCCACGCTCGCCGAACACCGTGACGAACAGGTCGGAGCAGCCGTTGATCACCTCCGGCTGCTCGCCGAAGTCGGGCACGGCGTTGACCATGCCGAGCATCTTGACGATGCGCTTGACCCGGTCGAGGTCGCCCAGCTCGTCCTTCATCACGGCGATCAGGCTGAGGCCGGTCTGCCGCGCGAACTCGTAGCCCTGCTCCCTGGTGAACTCGCGGCCGACCTTGCCGACCGGCAGCGGATGGCCGGGCAGGCCCGGCCCCTTGCCGGCCAGGAACAGGAGATTGCCCGTACGCACGGCGTTGACGTAGTTGGCCAGCGGCGAGGTCAGCTTGGGCAGCTCGATCCCGAGGTCCTTCAGCCGGCGTTCGGTCTTCATGCGCGTCCCCCCGTCACAGCGCCGCGACCCGGGCAAGAAAGCCGCGGATCAGCTCGGCCGATTTCACTCCACGGCTCGATTCGACGCCAGAGGAAACGTCGACCGCTGGCGCGCCGGTGATGCGCACCGCCTCGGCGACGTTGTCGGCGGTCAGCCCGCCGGCCAGGAACCATGGCACCGGGACCTGCCGACCCGACAAGACCGTCCAGTCGAAGGCGCGCGCATTGCCGCCCGGCAGGGTGCCCTCGGCGGCATCGAACATCAGCCGGTCCGCGACGCCGGCATAGGCGGCAATTCCCCGGTCGACGTCGGCCGCCGCGGCGACCTTGATCGCCTTCATCACTGGCTTGCCGGTGCGCGCCTTGATCGCCGCGACTCTTTCCGGCGGCTCCGCGCCGTGCAGCTGCAGCAGGTCGATCGCGCCGGTCGCCAGGCGGCGGTCGAGCAGCGCATCGTCGGGGTCGACGAACAGCCCGACCCGGACGACGCCCTGCGGCACGCGGGCGCCCAGCGCCGCCAGCAGTTCCTCGTCCGCCACGTGGCGCGGCGAGCGCGGAAAGGTGACGAAGCCGACATACTGGGCGCCGGCCGCGACGGCGGCGTCGACCGATTCGGGCGTCGACAGGCCGCAGATCTTGGCCTCGACGGTCATAGCGCGTTGACGCCGGCCTCGCGCGCGATCGCCTCGGCGGCCTGGCGCGGATCGGCGGCGCGATAGATCGGCCGGCCGACCACCAGATGGCTGGCGCCGAGCTCGACCGCCTGGCGCGGCGTCATCGCCCGCTTCTGGTCGTTGGCGTCCGCCCCGGCCGGCCGGATGCCCGGCACCATCAGGACGAACTCGGGACCGCACAGCTTACGCAGGGCGGCGATCTCGTGCGGCGAGCAGATCACGCCGTCGAGGCCGCTGTCGCGGGCCAGCGCCGCCAGCCGCAGCACCTGGTCGGACGGATCGGCGTTGATGCCGGTCGCCTCGAGATCGGCGCGATCGAGCGAGGTCAGCACGGTAACCCCGAGCAGCCTCGGCCGCGCGACGCCGAGGCGCGCGGCCTGTGCGCCGGCCTCCTCGACCGCCGCCTTCAGCATGTCGCGGCCGCCGCTGGCATGCACCGTGATGAAGGTCGGCTCGAGATCGACGACGGCGCGGATGCCGCCGGCCACCGTGTTCGGGATGTCGTGCAGCTTGAGGTCGAGAAAGAAGCCGACGCCGGTCGCCCGCACCGGGCTCGGGAAGGCGTAGCGGATGCCCGGCGCGCCGTGCGCCAGGAAGAACTCCAGCCCGAGCTTGATGCCGCCGACCGCGGGCCTCGGCCCGCCGGCGATCGACTGGATGAGCTTGCTGGCCTGGACGAGGTCGCTGGTGTCGACGCCGCAGTAGATCGGGTTGGTGGGGCTGGGCATGGCGGCGGCAACCTAGTGGCCGGGCCGGGCGGCAGCAATCGCGAACTGAGGCCGCTCAGCTGCGGACGCGGCGCACGGCCTCTTGCCAGCCGGCGTAGCGGCGGTCGCGCGACGCCGCGTCCTCGGCCGGCCGGAAGGCGCGGTCGAGGGACCAGGTTTCCGCCAGAGCATCCAGAGACGGCCACAGGCCGGCCTGCAGGCCGGCCAGGAAAGCGGCGCCGAGCGCGGTCGTCTCGGTCACCTGCGGGCGCTGCACCGGCGTGCCGACCGTGTCGGCCAGCCGCTGCATCAGCGGGTCGTTGACCACCATGCCGCCATCGACCCGCAGTTCCTCGATCTGCGCGCCGTCGCGGCGCATCGCCTCGACCAGGTCGCGCGTCTGGTAGCACACGGAATCGAGCGTCGCGGCGGCGATCTCGGCCGGCCCCGTGTCGCGCGTCAGGCCGAGCAGGGCGCCGCGCGCGCCGGCATCCCAGTAGGGCGCGCCGAGCCCGACGAAGGCCGGCACCATGTAGACGCCGTGATCGGCGCGGGCGTCGCGCGCCACCGCCTCGACGTCGGCCGACTTTTCGATCAGGCGCAGCCCGTCACGCAGCCATTGCACGGCGGCGCCGGCCACGAAGATGCTGCCCTCGAGGGCGAAGGTGCGACGGCCGCCGAGCTGATAGGCGATGGTCGTCAGCAGCCGCTGCTGCGAATGCACGGCGATCGAGCCGGTGTTGAGCAGCGCGAAGCAGCCGGTGCCGTAGGTCGCCTTGACCATGCCCGGCCGCACGCAAGCCTGCCCGACCGTCGCGGCCTGCTGGTCGCCGGCCATGCCGAGCACCGGCACCGGCACGCCGAGCACGTCGGCAGTCGTGACCCCGAGCTCGCCGGAGCAATCGACCACCTTGGGCAGCAGCGGCGCAGGGACGCCGAACAGGCGCAGCAGATCGTCGTCCCAGCGACCGCTGTGGATGTCGAGCAGCAGGCTGCGGCTGGCGTTGGTCGCATCGCTGGCGTGCACCCGGCCGCCGGTCAGGCGCCACAGCAGGAAGCACTCGATCGTCCCGGCGGCCAGCGCGCCGCGCTCGGCGGCAGCCCGCGCCCCCGCCACGTGGTCGAGAATCCAGGCGATCTTGGTGCCGGAAAAATAAGGGTCGAGCAGCAGGCCGGTGCGCGCCGTCACGGCCGGCTCATGGCCGGCGGCGCGCAGCACCTCGCAGCGGTCCGCCGTGCGACGGTCCTGCCACACGATGGCGTTGTGGATCGGCTTGCCGCTGTCGCGGTCCCACACCACGGTGGTCTCGCGCTGATTGGTGATGCCGATCCCCGCCAGCGCCGTCGGCGCCAGCTTGGCGGCGGCCAGCGCGCCGCGGCACACCTCGACGGTCGCCCGCCAGATCTCCTCGGGATCGTGCTCGACCCAGCCCGGCCGCGGGAAGATCTGCGGCAGCTCCTTCTGGGCGCTGGCGACCGAGCGGCCGGCGGCGTCGAACACGATGGCGCGCGTGCTGGTCGTGCCCTGATCGATGGCGAGGACGTGCCGCTGCGCCACGCTGCCCGCTCCGCCCGTCAGTGGGCGCGGTCGATCGCGAAGTCGACGGCCTCGAGCAGCGCCGCCTTGAGTGGCGAGTCGCCGAACAGGCCGAGCGCGTCGCGCGCCATCGCCCCGTAGTGACGCGCCCGCTCCAGCGTGTCCTGCAGCGCGCCGTGACGGTCGATCAGGCCTTGCGCCTCCTCGAGGTCGCCTTCGTTCTGCTCGAGCCGCTCGATCGTGCGCTTCCAGAACTGCCGCTCCGCGGCGCGGCCGCGCAGGAAGGCGAGGATCACCGGCAGGGTGATCTTGCCCTCGCGGAAATCGTCGCCCACCGACTTGCCGAGCTGCGCCTCGCGGCCGGAATAGTCGAGGGCGTCGTCGACCAGCTGGAAGGCGATGCCGAGATTCATGCCGAAGCTCTCGAGCGCCACGCGCTCGGCGCCGTCGCGGCCGGCGACCATGGCGCCGACCTCGGCCGCCGCGGCGAACAGCCGGGCGGTCTTGGCCTTGATGACCTCGAGATAGGTCGCCTCGGGCGTGCTGGTGTCGCGCTGGCTGACCAGCTGCAGCACCTCGCCCTCGGCGATCGTCGACGAGGCGCGCGACAGCACGCCGAGGATGTCGAGCGAGCCGACCTCGACCATCAGCTCGAAGGCTCGGGTGAACAGGAAGTCGCCGACCAGCACCGAGGCCTTGTCGCCCCACAGCGAGTTGGCCGACGGCTTGCCTCGGCGCAGCGCCGAGACGTCGACCACGTCGTCGTGCAGCAGGGTCGCCGAATGGATGAACTCGACGCAGGTCGCCAGCTTGATCGGCCGGTCGTCGGCCATGGCGTAGCCGCACAGGCGCGCCGCGGCGACCGTCAGCAGCGGCCGCAGGCGCTTGCCGCCGGCCCCGACGAGATGGTTGGCGAGCTCGGGAATCATGGCCACCGGCGAGCGCATGCGGTTCACGATCTCGCGATCCACTTGCGTCATGTCGTCCGCGCACAGCGCCAGAAGCGGCTCGAGGCTCGGCCCCTTGCGCTTGCCTTCCAGCGAAACGACTGTAGCCATTGATGCAGAGTCCCCCGTCGATCGAACCGGCATTGCCCACGCAGGCGGCAGCGCGCCGCGCCGCCGTTCCCTAGCATGGAACCGGGCCTGACCGAAGACGCCTTGCTGGGCGGCCGGGTGCGGCTGCTGCAGCCGGCGCGCGGATACCGGGTGGCCGTCGACGCCGTGCTGCTGGCCGCCGCCGTCGCCGCCCGCCCCGGCGAGCGCGTCCTCGACCTTGGCGCCGGGGTCGGCTCGGTCGGGCTGTGCCTCGCGACCCGCGTGCCGGGCTGCCAGGTGACCGGCATCGAGCTGCAGCCCGAGCTGGCGGCCCTGGCGGAGCGCAATGTCGGGCTCAACGGCCTGGCCGAGAGAGTGCGGATCGTGGTGCACGATATCGCGCTGCCTCTGCCGCCGCTGGCGCCGTTCGACCATGTCGCAACCAATCCGCCCTATCTCGCCGCCGCCGTGGCCGATCCGTCACCGATCCCCAGCAAGGCGCTCGCCACGGTCGAGTCCAGCGCCGATCTCGCCCGCTGGATCGCCGTCGCGACGGCCGCCGCACATCCTGCAGGCAGCGTGCTCATGATCCATCGCCGCGACCGGCTGGACGAAGCGGTCGGCCTGCTCCATCGCCGGGGCTGGGGCGAGATCACGATCAAGGCGTTGCCCCCGGCGCCGCGGGTCCTGATCCGGGCGAAGCGCTCGATCGAGCTGCGACGGCAGGAGGCGGAACCGTTCGTGCTTCATCCTCCCGCGGGCGGCTACACGCCGGCCGCCGAGGACGTGCTGCGCCACGCCGCGCCGCTTGCCTTCTAGATCGGACGCCTCGACAGTGCGGCGATGCTGAGCTGGTTGAAAGCGCGCCTGGGGCGCGGCACGGTCGTTCCGGTCGTCCGCCTGTCCGGGGTCATCGCCTCCGGCGGCCTGCTGGGCAGCCGCGGCCTGTCGATCGAGACGGTGGCGCCCCTCCTCAAGCGCGCCTTCGAGACACGCGGCGCCAAGGCCGTGGCGCTCGCCATCAACTCGCCGGGCGGCTCGCCGGTCCAGTCGGCGCTGATCGGCCAGCGCATCCGCCTGCTGGCCCGTGAAAAGAACCTGAAGGTGATCGCCTTCGTGGAGGACGTCGCCGCCTCGGGCGGCTACTGGCTGGCCTGCGCCGCCGACGAGATCGTCGTCGACCCGAACTCGATCGTCGGGTCGATCGGCGTGATCAGTGCCGGCTTCGGCTTCCAGGACCTGCTGACCCGCCTCGGCGTCGAGCGGCGCGTCTACACGTCGGGCGAGCGCAAGTCGATGCTCGATCCCTTCCGCCCGCAGGATCCCGAGGACGTCGCGCGGCTGCGCCGTCTGCAGGGCGAGATCCACGACGGCTTCAAGGACTGGGTCCGCGACCGCCGCGCCGGCCGGCTCAAGGGCGATGAGGCGCTGCTGTTCAGCGGCGAGTTCTGGACCGGACGGCGCGGCCTCGAGCTCGGCCTGGTCGACGGGCTGGGCGAGCTGCGCGCCACCCTGCAGGCGCGCTACGGCGACAAGGTGCGACTGCCGGTGATCGGGCCGCGCCGCCGGCTGCTGGCCCGCCTCGGGCTGGGCAGCTCGCTCGGGCTGGAGGAGATCGGACCGAGCACCCTGGCCGCCGTCGAGGAACGCCTGCACTGGCAACGATTCGGACTTTAGGAGGCACCGCCATGAAGCTTCGCCAAGCCGTCGAGCCCGCCGACCTGGACGCCGTCAGAAGCTGGTTCGACACCCTGGCCCGCCATTGCCGGGCGGTCGATTACGAGGCGGCGCGCTCGATCTTCGCCGAGGACATGATCGCCTTCGGCACCTTCACCGACTTCATGATCGGCCGCGACCTCGCCGAGGAGAAGCAGTGGCGCAACGTCTGGGGCACCATCCGCAACTTCCGCTACGACCTCGACAAGGTCGAGGCCGTGGTGTCGCCCGACCGGCTGATGGCGGTCGGCATGGGGGTCTGGCAGTCGGACGGCTACTATCCCAACGGCGATGCCTTCGAGCGGCCCGGCCGCACCACGGTGCTGCTGGGGCGCAAGAAGGTCGGCGACCCCTTCATCGCCACCCACACCCACATGTCGCTGTTCCGCGGCACCCCGGACCAGAGCTTCGGCCAGTTCGGCTGAGCCAGTTCGGCTGAGCCGGACCTTTCTCAGGTCGGGTCGAGCGCGCCCTTGCGCTCGACGATCAGGCGGTATTGGTCGGGCTGCCGGTGGACCGCGAAGTTGAAGGTCGTGCGCTTGTAGCTCTGGCCGGCGTCGAGGTCGCAGCGATGCACGATCAGCTCGTCGCCGTCGCCGCCGGCCCGCGCCACGACCTTGCCCGACGGCGCCACGATCATGCTGTCGGCGAGCGACGGCACGCCTTCCTCGGTGCCGCCCTTGGCGACGCCGACCACCCAGGTGCCGTTCTGGTAGGCGCCGGCCTGCATCGACAGCTGGTTGTGGAACCAGGAATGCTCGTCATGGTCGGGCGACGGCGCGTTGTGCAGCGGCGTGTTGTAGCCCAGCAGCACCATCTCGACGTTCTGCAGGCCCATCACGCGGTAGGTCTCGGGCCAGCGACGGTCGTTGCAGATGCACATGCCGAAGTTGCCGCCGAACGCCTTGACCACCGGGAAGCCGAGATTGCCAACCTCGAAATAGCGCTTCTCGAGATGCTGGAACGGCCGCTGCGGCTCGTGCTCGGCATGGCCGGGCAGATGGACCTTGCGGTACTTGCCGACGATGCGTCCGTCGCGCTCGACCAGGATCGAGGTGTTGAAGCGGCGCAGCGCACCGTTCTCCTCGACCAGCTCGGCGTAGCCGAGGCAGAAGCCGATCGCGAGCCGCCTGGCCTCGCTGAACAAGGGCGCCGTCTCGTTCGACGGCATCTCGCGCTCGAAGAACGAATCGACCTCGGCCTGGTCGGTCATGAACCAGCGCGGGAAGAAGGTCGTGAGCGTGAGCTCGGGAAATACCACGAGCTCGCAGCCCATGCGCTTGGCCTCGCGCAGGTGGCCGATCAGCCGCTCGACGACGTCGCGGCGGCTGTGGCTGCGCTGGATCGGTCCCATCTGGGCGGCGCCCACGGTCAGAAAACGGCTCATCCTCACCTCTCTCCGGCAGCGATTATGGCCGCCCGGGATGCAAGGTCCACGCCTCAGCGCGGTCCGGCCCGCGTCACGTCGTTGCTGAACTCCGCGGAGCAGAAGGAGCCGCCCTGGAACAGGTCGCCGACCGGGTCGGGGCCGATCTTGCTCTGCTCCGCCTCGGCATGCGCGCGATGGTCCTCGCTACGGCCGGTCGGCCGGTAGCCGAGCGCCCCGGCGCGGCTGTTGTCCCACCAGCCGGCTTCATTGTCCGAGGCGCCGTAGAAGATCTCGTAGCGGATCTCGGGATGCTCCAGGCCGATCCGAATCAGCTGCACGAGGTCCTCCGGAGAGATCCAGATCGACAGTCGCCGGACGTCGAGCGGCCGCGGCCCGACATTGCCGATTCGCAGCAAGGTCACGGCGATGCCGTGCTTGTCCGAATAGAGCGCGCCCAGCGATTCGCCGAACGCCTTGCTGACCCCGTAGCGGCTGTCCGGCCGCACCGTGACGTCCGGCGCGATCCGCCGGCGGCGCGGATAGAAGCCGATCGCGTGGTTCGACGAGGCGAAGATCAGCCGCTTCACGCCGGCCGCGCGGGCCGCCTCGAAGACGTTGTAGCAGCCGATGATGTTGGCCTGCAGGATGGTGTCCCACGAGCCTTCGACCGAGTGGCCACCGAAGTGCAGCAAGCTGTCGGCGCCCTCGAGCGCCGCCGCCACCTCGTCCGGACGGGTCAGGTCGGCGGCGACGAAGCGCTCGCCCGGCTGCAGGTCGGCCGGCGCTACCCGGTCGCTCAGCACCAGGCCGGGGTAATGGGCCGCGAGCAACGGGCGGATCATGCCGCCGATGCCGCCGGCGGCGCCGGTGAAGACGATGCGGCGGGCGGGGCTCGCGGGTCGGTCGGCGTCAGCCATGAGGATCTCCCTTCGACAGTTTGCGATAGCGTTCGAGCGAGCGGGTCAGGTGCGCCCGCATGGCGCGGCGCGCGGCGGTGGCGTCGCCGTCGGCGATGGCCTGCACGATTCGGGTGTGCTCGTCCTGTATGCGCTCGAGATAGGCGCGCCGCTCGGCCGGCGTGTCGGTCGACAGGCGCACCGTCTGGCGCGGGATGACGTGGCTGCCGAGAAAGGCCAGGAAGCGCGGGAACTGGCGATTGCCGGTGGCCTCGGCGATGGCGCGATGGAAGGCGAAATCCTCGGCCACCGCTCCGGCGCCGGCGCGCAGCGCCTTGTCGATCGCCCGCCAGGCGTCGCGGATCGCCTGCACCGAACCCTTGCCCGCCCGCTCGGCGGCGAAGCCGGCGGCCTCGACTTCGACGGCCAGCCGCAGCTCCATGACGTCGAGGATGTCGCCGAGCGCCGCAGCCTCGGCGGCGGCGATGCGAAAGGGCGCCGCCGCCGGATCGGCGACGTAGGCGCCCGAGCCGCGCCGCGTCACCACCAGGCCATCGGCCCGCAGGGCGGCAACCGCCTCGCGCACGACGGCGCGGCTCACGCCGAAAGTCTCCGTCAGCGCCTGCTCGGTCGGCAGGCGGGCGCCCGGCCCCAGCCGCCCGGCGCGGATGTCGGACATCAGGTGGGCGATCACCTGCTCGGCGAGAGGATGCGCCGGCGCGGCGCGGACGGGCTTGTCGGACATGGACGGGCGATGATAATGTCAAAGTTGTCAGACAACTTCTAAACTAAGAAGCCGAGGAAGGAAACCATGCGCCCGACATCGCTGCTGCTCGCGCTCCTCGCCGTCCTCGTCGGCGGCCCGCTCCAGGCCAGGGACTTCCGCTCCTCGGACGTCCATCCGCTCGACTATCCGACGGTCCAGGCTGTGGTCTACATGGGCAAGCTGATCGGCGAACGCACCGGCGGACGCTACGGCGTCAAGGTGTTCGGCCAGAGCACGCTCGGCTCGGAGAAGGACACCATCGAGCAGACCAAGATCGGCGCGCTCGACATGGTCCGGGTCAACGTCGCGCCGTTCAACAACATCGTGCCGGCGACCATCGTCCCCTCGCTGCCCTTCCTGTTCAAGTCGACGGCGCACATGCGGCGCGTGCTCGACGGCCCGATCGGCGACGAGATCCTGGCCGCCATGGAGGCGCAGGGCTTCGTCGGCCTGTGCTTTTACGACTCGGGCTCACGCTCCTTCTACTCGGGCAAGAAGCCGATCCGCAGCGTCGCCGACACCAAGGGACTGAAGATCCGCGTGCAGCAGTCCGACATGTGGGTGGCGATGATGCAGGCGATCGGCGCCAACGCCACGCCGCTGCCCTACGCCGAGGTCTACACCGCGCTGAAGACCGGCGTGGTCGACGCCGCAGAGAACAACTGGCCGTCCTACGAATCGTCGCGTCACTACGAGGCGGCCAAGATCTACAGCCTGACCGAGCATTCGATGGCGCCGGAGATCCTGGTCTTCTCCAAGAAGGTCTGGGACGGGCTGAGCAAGGACGACCAGGCGATCATCCGGGCCGCGGCCAAGGAGTCGGTGCCCTACATGCGCAAGCTGTGGGACGAGCGCGAGGCGTCGGCGCGCAAGACGGTCGAGGCAGCCGGCGCCCAGGTC
Organism: Reyranellaceae bacterium; assembly: GCA_046349275.1. Lineage (GTDB taxonomy): Bacteria > Pseudomonadota > Alphaproteobacteria > Reyranellales > Reyranellaceae > Reyranella. The sequence continues at coordinate 48,996 of JAXMCN010000008.1, forward strand.
GTCTCGGACGTCGACAAGCAGTCGTTCGCCGACGCCATGGCGCCGGTCTACGCCAAGTTCGCCGCCGATCCCAAGCTGCAGGATCTCGTGAAGCGCATCCAGGCCGCCGACTGAACGGCCGATGTACCGCGCCTTCGTCCGGTTCAACGCCACGATCTCGCGCTGGTCGATGTACGTGGCGGTGGCCGGCCTGCTCGGCATCGTCGCCACCGTCGCCCTGCAGGTGTTCGGCCGCTACGTGCTCAACGACACGCCGATCTGGGCCGAGAGCACGGCGCTGGTGCTGATCCTCTACGTCACCATGCTCGGCGCGGCGGTCGGCGTGCGCGACGCCGGCCATATCGGCCTCGAATCGCTGCTGGTGCTGGCGCCCGATGCGCTGCGGCTCCGGCTCGAGGTGGTGATTCACGTCCTTGTCGGCACCTTCGGCCTGATCATGGCGTGGAACGGCGCCGTGCTGGCCGAGTCGGTGATGGCCTACAAGATCCCGACGCTGGGCCTGCCGGAAGGCATCAACCACATCCCGCTGGTGATCGCCGGCGTGCTGATCGCGCTGTTCTCGCTCGAGCACATCGTCGCGCTGCGGCGCGGCGAGGACGTGGTGCCGTCGTGGCACTGACCATCCTCTGCATCGTCTTCGTGCTCTGCCTGCTGCTCGGCGTGCCGGTGGCCTTCGCCATCGGCCTGTCGGCGGTCGCCACCATCCTCTACGCGGGCCTGCCGCTCGCCGTCGTGTTCCAGCGCATGACCTCGGGCATGAACATCTTCTCGTTCCTGGCCATCCCGTTCTTCATTTTCGCCGGCGAGCTGATGCTGTACGGCGGCGTCGCCGACCGCATCGTCGCCTTCGCCAAGAGCCTGGTCGGCCACGTGCGCGGCGGGCTGGGCATGGCCAACGTCGTGGCCTGCACGCTGTTCGGCGGCGTCTCGGGCTCGCCGGTGGCCGACGTCTCGGCGACCGGCGCGGTGATGATCCCGATGATGAAGAAGGAGGGCTACCACGCCGACTACGCGGTCAACGTGACGACCCATGCCGCCCTGGTCGGCGCCCTGATGCCGACCAGCCACAACATGATCATCTACTCGCTGGCGGCCGGCGGGAAGGTGTCGATCACCGCCCTGATCCTGGCCGGCATGCTGCCGGCGGCGCTGCTGATGGCCTGCATGCTGGTCGCCGCCTACGCGGTCGCGATCCGTCGCGGCTATCCGGCCGGGCAGTTCCCGGGCTGGGCGGCCGTCTTCCGGTCGATGGCCGGTGCCGTGCCGGGCCTGCTGGTCATCGCCATCATCCTGATCGGCATCCTGAGCGGCGTCTTCACCGCCACCGAGTCGGCGGCGGTCGCCGTGCTCTATGCCCTGGCGCTGACCCTGTTCGTCTATCGCAGCCTGTCGTGGTCCGACTTCCTCAAGGCGGCCGCCAAGGCGGTCAAGACCACCGGCATCGTGCTGCTGCTGATCGGCGTGTCCAACACCTTCGGCTACCTGATCACCCTCTACGAGGTCGCCGACCTGACCGGACAGGCGCTGGCCGGCCTGTCGACCAGCCCGTGGGTGATCTTCTTTCTCGTCAACCTGATCCTGTTCGTGCTCGGCACCTTCCTCGACATGGCGGCGACCATCCTGATCTGCACCCCGATCTTCCTGCCGATCTGCCTGCAGTACGGCATGGGGCCGGTGCAGTTCGGCATGCTGATGCTGATCAACTGCGCGCTCGGGCTGAACACGCCGCCGGTCGGCACGACCCAGTTCGTCGGCTGCGCCATCGGCGGCATCTCGGTCGGCCAGGTGATGCGCACCATCCTGCCGTTCTACGGCGCGCTGATCGCCGCCCTGCTGCTGGTCACCTACGTGCCGGCCTTCTCGCTGGCCTTGCCGCGGCTATTCCTCGGCCAGATCTAGGGACGATATCTAACGGCAGGCCTTCTCGACCTCCGGCGCAAGCAGGGCGGCGAACCTCGCCGCACCGTCCGGAGAGAAATGGCCGCTGTCAGCGAAATCGGCGGCGGAAAACAGCGTCACCGGCACGTCGATGTAGACGTCGCCGAGCGCGCCCGCCTCGCGGCGGACGACCGTGTTGAGCTGCTCCTGGAACCGCCAGAGGTCGCGCTTGCGGATGAACGGCGTCCAGCGCAGCGGCTCGTCGCCGGTGAGATCCGCGCGATTGAGCAGCTGGCCGACCCACAGGCTGCGGATGTGTCGTGCCCGGTTGATGCCCGAGATCGCCTGGACGTTGCGGGCGACGAGATCCTCCAGCCTTGCATCGGGCGTCTCGAGCGGTGTGCCTTGCGGCACGTCGACCGGCCGCACCGTGTCGAGGGCGATCGCCAGCGACCGCACGAGGACCGTGAGCGTCGGCGAGATCGTGTAGCTGTCGGCGTTGATCCGCCGTGCCTTCAGCGCGTCGACCTGGGCGCGCAGATGGAAGGTCGTGTAGCCCGGGTCGAGCGACGGCAGGCCGGCGCTGCGCAGGTCGTTCCAGCCGATGTAGTAGAGGGCGCAGTCCGGCCGCCGTCCGAAGGAGTCGGCATAGAACGCCGTCTGCAGCAGATTCTCGACGCTCGAATAGCCCGGCATGCCATGATTGATCACGGCCCAGCGATCCTCGCCCAGCCGGCGCTCGAGCGCCTCGGGCCAGGTCCGGCCGTCGGCGATGGCGAGGTCGTAGGTCGTGCTGCCGCCGAAGACCGCCACCACCCGGCGCGTCGCCAGCTCGGCCGCGCTACGCTCCCGGCCGCGGGTGCCGGCGCTGGAATGCTCGATGCGCAGGCCGTTGAGGTCGCGCACGAAGGACGGTGTCGGCTCGGCCTGCAGCAGCGGATGCCAGCGGAAGTCGTGCGTCGTGTTGAACTGCGGCGGCATCAGCGTGACGTAGCCGTATCCGGCACGCTCGAGCGCCAGCGAGCCGGCACCGAGGCCCAGGTCGAGCGCCGCCAGGGCGAGCGGGATCGCCGCCACCCCGGGCCGCGGCGCCAGGGCGACGCCCAGCAGGATCAATCCCACGAGCCAGAGATAGTAGTACTGCCGCGGCGCATGCCGGCCGAACTCGCCGGCCAGGGCCAGCACGGCCATGAGGACGACGACGAGGAGCAACAGGAACGCGGCCCAAGCCACGACGAGCAGCCGCTCATAGCGCCGCGGCGACAGGCCAAGATACGACTTCAGGGTCGGCACGACGCCGCTTCCCTTTATCCGACCACGGATTCCGTCTCGGCCAGCTCGACCAGCAGATCGGCCAGCACCTGGGCGCCGGCGCCGAGATCGTCGGCCTCGGTGTGCTCGGCGACGTTGTGGCTGAGGCCGCCGACCGAGGGCACGAAGATCATCGCCGTCGGGCACAGGCGCTGCATCATCTGGGCGTCGTGGCCGGCGCCCGACGGCATGCGTCGCGTGCTGTGCCCAAGCCGGCGGGCATGATGCTCGACCCGGTCGACCAGCCGCGGATCGAACGGCACCGGCTCGAAGCGCGCCAGCACCCGGGCCTCGAGCTCGACCTGTTCCTGCCGCGCGGCCTCGGCGAGATGCGCCGCCATGCGCCGCTCGGCCTCCTGCAGCCGCGCCTCGTCGGTGTTGCGCAGGTCGACGGTGAACATCGCCCGGTTGGGCACCACGTTGATCAGGTTGGGCCGCAGGCTGACCGCGCCGACCGTCGCCACCTGGTCGCCGCCCATCTCGCGCGCCAGGCCGCGGGCGAAGACGTTGGCCGAGGCGGCGACGAAGCCGGCGTCGCGGCGCATGCGCATCGGCGTCGTGCCGGCATGGTTCGACACGCCTTGCGCCGTGTACTCGGTCCACGAGATGCCCTGCACGCTCTCGACCACCCCGATGCGCACCTTCTCGGCATCGAGGATCGGCCCCTGCTCGATGTGCAGCTCGACGAAGGCGTGCGGCGTCACGTGGCCGGGCCGCGCCGGGCCGCAATAGCCGATGCGCCGCAACTCGTCGCCGACCGACAGGCCGTCGCGATCGGTCGCGGCATGGGCCTCGGTCAGGCCGAGCCCGCCGGCATAGACCAGGCTGCCCATCATGTCGGGCTGGAAGCGCGCGCCCTCCTCGTTGGTGAAGAAGGCGACGGCGAGCGGCCGGCGGGTCGTGATCCCGGCCTCGTTCAGCGCCTCGACGACCTCCAGGCCGGCCAGGACGCCGTAGTTGCCGTCGTAGCGGCCGCCGGTGCGCACCGTGTCGATGTGGCTGCCGGTCATCACCGGGCGGCCCGGCTCGCGGCCCGGGCGCAGGCCGACGACGTTGCCGATGGCGTCGATCTCGACCGCCAGGCCGAGCGCCTTCATCCAGCCGACCACCAGGTCGCGGCCGGCGCGATCCTCGTCGCTCAGCGCCAGCCGGGCGCAGCCGCCGCCCTCGATGGCGCCGATCGCCGCCAGCCGATCGAGCCGCGCCAGCAGCCGGCCCTGATTCACCTGCACCATGAATTCTCCTGTCCCGCCAGGAGCTTAGGCCGCGCCAGCCGGCCCGGCAAAATATCACGCCGGGGTGATCGGGATTGCCTTGCCACTGCCCGGCGCCAGGCTCACTTAAAGGGGCCCATGACGCGATTGCTCGTCCTGCTGCTGCTCCTGCTGCCGCTGCCGGCGCTGGCCCAGGCTCCGGCGCCCGCCGTCGTGCAGACCGACAACGTGCGCGCCGAGCTGCTGGCCGATGCCGCCGCGGTGAAGCCCGGCGAGCCGTTCTGGGTCGCCCTGCGCCAGACCATCAAGCCGAAGTGGCACACCTACTGGAAGAATCCCGGCGATTCGGGCCTGCCGACCGAGATCAAGTGGACCCTGCCGGCCGGCGTCACCGCCGAGCCGATCGCCTGGCCGGCGCCGCACTTCTTCGACATCGGCGGCATCGTCAACTACGGCTTCCAGGACGATGTCCTGCTGCTGGTCCGCCTGACGCCGGCGGCGACGCTCGCGGACAGGACCTTGCGGATCGGTGCCGAGGCCAACTGGCTGGTCTGCGACGACGTCTGCATCCCCGAGGAGGCGCGGCTCGAGATCGCCTTGCCGGTCGCGGCCGCCGCCGCGCCGCCACCGCCGGCCACTCGCGCCCTGTTCGACAAGGCGCGACAGGCGCTGCCGCGGCAGAGCCCATGGCCAGCACGCTACGGCGTCGGCAAATCCGGCGATCCGACCCTGATCGTCGAGGCCAAGGGGCTCAAGCCGGGCAGCCTGCACGACATCTATTTCTTCCCCGGCGAATGGGGACCGGTCGCCAGCATGGCCAAGCAGGCGGCCGTGGTCGGCCCCGAGGGCATCCGCATCCCGCTCAAGCGCGGCGACGCCAAGACGCCGCTGCCGCCGCAGCTCGCGGGCATCCTGGTGCTGACCGAGAAGACCGCCGACGGCGACGTCCGCCAGGCCTTCGACATCTCGGCCCGCCTCGATCCGGCTTTCGTGCCGTCATCGTCGCTGGCGGGCGCCGAAGGCGGCGAGACGATCTCGCTGGCGCAGGCGCTGCTGTTCGCCCTGCTGGGCGGCCTGATCCTCAACCTGATGCCCTGCGTCTTTCCGGTGCTGGCCATGAAGGCGGCGGCGCTGGCGCGGCTGTCCGGCCACGAGCGCGCCGAGATCCGCCGCGACGGGCTCGCCTACACCGCCGGCGTCCTGGCCGCCTTCGCCGTGCTGGCCGGCATCGTGATCGCCCTTCGCGCCTCGGCCGGCGAGGTCGGCTGGGGCTTCCAGTTCCAGTCGCCGGTCTTCTCGCTGCTGGTCTCCTACCTGTTCTTCGTGGTTGGGCTGAACCTTTCGGGCGTGTTCGAAATCGGCGGCCGGTTCGCCGGACTGGGTCAGGGCTTGGCAGCCCGCGGCGGCAGCGCGGGGGCCTTCTTCACCGGCGTCCTCGCCGTGGTCGTCGCCACGCCGTGCACGGCGCCGTTCATGGCCGCCGCGATCGCCTTCGCGCTCGGCCAGCCGGCCGCCCAGACGGCGGCCGTCCTGCTGACCATGGGGCTCGGCCTCGCCCTGCCCTACCTGCTGCTGTCCTTGACCCCGGCCCTGCAGCAGCTGATGCCGCGGCCGGGCGCCTGGATGGAGCGCTTCCGCCAGTTCCTCGCCTTCCCGATGTACGCCTCGGCGGTCTGGATGATCTGGGTGCTGACCCAGCAGACCGGGGCCGACGGCGTGATCTATGCGTTGGGCGGCATGATCCTGATCGCCTTCGCGATCTGGCTGCTACGCTTGGGGGCCGGGAGCGCCAGCGGCGTGTCGCGCGGGACCTGGCTGCGCCGCGGCTTCGCCGCCATGGCGGTGCTGCTGGCCTTCGGCGCCGCGCTGCGCCTCGAGGACGCCCCGGCGACCGCGGCGTCGGCGTCCGGACCGTCCGGCGGCGTCAGCTTCGAGGGCTGGGAGCGCTACTCGCGCGAGCGGCTCAACCAGGCCGTCGCCGCCGGCAAGCCGGTGTTCGTCGACTTCACCGCCGCCTGGTGCATCACCTGCCTGATCAACGAGCGGGTGGCGCTCGACGTGCCGGCGGCGCGCAAGGCGTTCGAGCAGGCCGGCGTGGTCAAGCTGAAGGCGGACTGGACCAACCGCGATCCCGAGATCAGCGCCGCGCTCAAGGAACTCGGACGCGCCGGCGTGCCGGTCTACCTGTGGTGGCCGGCCGGCGCCGACAAGCCCAAGCTCCTGCCCCAGGTCCTGACCGAATCCCTGATCCTGTCGGAACTCGCTCCCAGCCGTTAGGAGGCGCCATGTCGACCGTTCGCCTTGCCCGTCGTTCCCTGCTTCTGGCCGGCAGCGGCCTCGCCCTCGCTCCGGCGCTGGGGCGCGCCGCCACGGCAGAGCTCGGCCAGCCGGCGCCGGCCTTCAGCGCCGTCGACAGCACCGGCAAGACCTGGTCCCTGGCCGAGCTCAGGGGCAAGGTCGTGGTGATCGAGACGACGAATCACGACTGCCCCTACGTTCGCAAGCACTACAACGCCGGCAACATGCAGGCGCAGCAGCGCGAGGCGGCGGCCAGGGGCGTCGTCTGGTTGACCTCGGCCTCCTCGGCCAAAGGCGAGCAGGGCTGGGTCACCGCCGAGCAGGCCAACGCCCTGACCGAGAGCCGCAAGGCGGCGCCGGCGGCGGTGCTGCTCGACCCGCAGAGCCGCATCGCCCGCGCCTACGGCGCCACCGTCACGCCGCACCTGTACGTGATCGACACCAAGGGCATCCTGGTCTATCGCGGCGGCATCGATTCGATCCCGTCGGCCGACGTCGCCGACATCCCGAAGGCGCGCCAGTACGTGCGCCTGGCGCTCGACGAGGTGCTGGCCGGCAAGCCGGTCGGCGAGGCGTCGACCCGGCCCTATGGCTGCAGCCTGAAGTATCCGCGAGGCTCGAGCTGACGGGGCTATGACCCCTCCGCCCCGCTATGCGGGGCACCTCCCCGCGCTGCGCGCAGGGAGGATTCAGACCCTCGCCAACGAAGTTGGAGAGGTGTCGGCGTCACACGCCGACGGAGGGGTCAAGCACTGCCCTCACGACCCCGCGACCCGCTGGCCGGTCTGCGAATCGAACAGGTGGAGATGCGCGGGATCGGCGCGGAAGCGCCGGCGCTCGCCCGGCTGGGCCAGGACGTGGCCGCCCTGGCGCACCGTGACCAGCTCGCGGGCCGCGCCGAACCTTCCGTGCAGCAGGGTGTCGGCGCCCAGCGGCTCGGCCATCTCGATCTCGAGCTCGAGCGGGCCGTCGGCGTCCGGCAGCAGGTGCTCGGGCCGGATGCCCAGCGCGACCGGCGTGCCGGGCCCGGCCGCCGTGGCGCCGCCGAGCGCCAGGCCGACCGGCGTCTGGCCGGTGCCCGCCAGGTCGACCGCGCGGCCGCCAGCCGCCACGCGCGCCGCCAGGAAGTTCATGGCCGGCGAGCCGATGAAGCCGGCCACGAACACCGAGGCTGGCCGGTCGTAGACGTCCATCGGCGAGCCGATCTGCTCGGCGACGCCGGCGTTCATGACGATCAGCCGGTCGGCGAGCGTCATCGCCTCGACCTGGTCGTGCGTGACGTAGATCGACGTCACCGCCAGCTCGCGCTGCAGGCGCTTGATCTCGAGCCGCATCTGCACCCTGAGCTTGGCGTCGAGGTTGCTGAGCGGCTCGTCGAACAGGAACACCGCCGGCTCGCGCACGATCGCGCGGCCCATCGCGACCCGCTGGCGCTGGCCGCCCGAGAGCTGGCGCGGCCGCCGCTGCAGGAAGCTGCCGAGCTCGAGGATCTTGGCCGCCTTCTGCACCCGGCGCTCGATCTCGGCCTTGGCCATTCCGCGGATCTTCAGCCCATAGGCCATGTTCTCGTACACGCTCATGTGCGGGTAGAGCGCGTAGTTCTGGAACACCATGGCGATGTCCCGATCCTTGGGCTCCAGCTCGTTGACCACGCGGTCGCCGATCGCGATCTGGCCGCCGGTGATGCGCTCCAGCCCGGCCACCATGCGCAGCAGGGTGGACTTGCCGCAGCCCGAGGGACCGACGATGACGATGAACTCGCCGTCGCGGATCTCCATGTCGATTCCGTGGATGACCTCGACCTTGTTCTCGTAGGTCTTGCGCACGCCGCGCAGATGGACTTGCGCCATGCGCTACTTCTCCGTCTCGACCAGGCCGCGCACGAACTGGCGCTGCATCACCATCACGACCAGCACCGGCGGCAGCATGGCGAGCATCGCCATGGCCATCAGCAGGTTCCAGCTCGGCACCGAGTCGACGACGTTGGCCTGACGCGAGACGGTCATGACGACGGTGTAGAAGCTCGGCTTGGTGGTCACCAGCAAGGGCCACAGGAACTGGTTCCAGCCGTAGATGAACTGGATCACGAACAGCGCCGCGATCGAGGTCCGGCTCATCGGCAGCAGGATGTCGCGAAAGAAGCGCATCGGCGAGGCGCCGTCGACCCGCGACGCCTCGGTGAGCTCGTCGGGCACGCTCAGGAAGAACTGGCGGAACAGGAAGGTGGCGGTCGCCGAGGCGATCAGCGGCACGATCAGGCCGGAATAGCTGTCGAGCATGCCGAGGCTGGCCACCACGCCGTAGGTCGGCACGATGCGCACCTCGACCGGCAGCATCAGGGTGACGAAGATCGCCCAGAAGAAGGTCATGCGCAGCGGGAAGCGGAAGTAGACGATGGCGAAGGCCGAGATGATCGAGATCGCGATCTTGCCCAGCGCGACGCCCAGCGCCATCACCATGCTGTTGATCAGCACGCTCCACAGCGGCACCGTGTTGCCCTTGGCGTTGTAGCCCTCGAGCAGCACCTGCCGGTAGTTGTCCCACAGATGCCCGCCGGGCCAGACCGGGATCGGCGGGCGCAGCATGGTCGCCTGGTCGTGGGTCGAGGCGACGAAGGTCATCCAGACCGGGAAGGCGATGACGATCACGCCGATGATCAGCACGATGTGGCTGAGCCAGGTGACGAAGGGCCGGTTCTCGACCATCAGTAGTTCACCCGCCGCTCGATGAAGCGGAACTGCACGAAGGTCAGCAGGATCACGACGACCATCAGGATCACCGACTGGGCCGACGAGCTGCCGAGATCCTGGCCGCGGAAGCCGTCGTTGTAGACCTTCCACACCAGGATGTTGGTCGCCTGGCCCGGCCCGCCCTGGGTCAGCGAGCCGATGATGCCGAAGGTGCCGAAGAAGGCGTAGATGATGTTGATCACCAGCAGGAAGAAACCGGTCGGCGACAGCAGCGGAAAGGCGATGTCCCAGAAGCGCCGCGCCGGCCCGGCGCCGTCGATCGCCGCCGCCTCGATCAGCGACTTCGGTATCGACTGCAGGCCGGCCAGGAAGAACAGGAAATTGTAGCTGATCTGGCTCCACACCGCGGCGAACACCACCAGGATCAGCGCCTGGTTGCCGCTCATGAAGTAGTTGAAGTCGATGCCGATCGCCGCCAGCAGCCAGGCCACCGTGCCGACCGAGGGGTTGAACAGGAAGCCCCACAGCACGGCGGCGACGGCCGGCGCCACGGCATACGGCCAGACCAGCAGGGTCTTGTAGGCCGAGGCGCCGCGGATCACCCGGTCGGCGAACACGGCGAGCAGCAGCGACACCACCAGCCCGATCGACGCAACCAGGGCGCTGAACACCAGGGTGACGCGCGCCGACGCCCAGTAGTTGGGATCGGCGAACAGCTGCGTGAAGTTGTCGAACCAGACGAACTTGGTGTTGCCGCCGAAGGCGTCCTCGGTGATCACCGACTGCCACACCGCCTCGCCGGACGGCCAGAAGAAGAAGACCAGGGTGATGGCCATCTGCGGCGCCACCAGCAGGTAGGGCAGCCAGCGCTCGTTGAAGGTGACGCGCTTTTCCATCAGCGGTTCACCTTGCCGTCCTCTTCCTCCTCTCCCCCTCGCGGGGGAGAGGAACATGACGAGAAGGTTGCCACCCTCTTCGCCTACTTGTTCGCCGCCTCGAACTTGCGCAGCAGCTCGTTGCCGCGCTTCACGGCCTCGTCGAGCGCCGCCTTGGCGTCCTTCTTGCCGGACCACACCGCCTCGAGCTCCTCGTCGACGACGTCGCGGATCTGCACGAAGTTGCCGATGCGCAGGCCCTTGGAGTTCTCGGTCGGCGGGTTGAGGGTGAGCTCCTTCACGGCGATGTCGCGCCCGGGGAACTTCTTGTAGAAGCCCTCCTTCTCGGTCAGCTCGGCGGCCGCCGTGGTGATCGGCACGTAGCCGGTCTCCTGGTGCCACTTGGCCTGGACCGGCGCGGTCGACAGGTAGGTCATGAACTTGGCGACCCCCTTGTACTCGTCCTTCGGCTTGCCCTGCAGCACCCACAGCGTGGCGCCGCCGATGATCGAGTTCTGCGGCTTGGCGATCACGTCCGGCGAATAGGGCATCATGGCGATGCCGACCTTGTCCTGGCCCAGCGCCTTCTCGGCGCCGGCGGCGGAGCCTGACGAGCCGATGCGGAAGACGCATTCGCCGCCGTTGAACAGCGGGTCCGACTTGCCCTCGCGGCCGCCGTACACGAAGGTCTTGTCCTTGCCCCAGCTGGCGATCATGTCGATCAGCTTGATGCGCGGCTGATCGTTGAACTTGAGCTCGATGTCGGTGCCGCCGAAGCCGTTCTGCTTGGTCGCGTACGGCAGATTGTGCCAGGCGCCGTAATTCTCGATCAGGGTCCAGGTCTGCCATTGCGGCGTGAACCCGCACTTGGCGCCCGCCGCCACCGCCTTCTTGGCCATCTCGCCCAGCTCCGGCCAGGTCGTCGGCGGCTTGTTGGGATCGAGGCCCGCCTTGGTCATCAGCTCCTTGTTGTAGTAGAGGACCGGCGTCGACGAATTAAACGGCATCGACAGCAGCTTGCCGTCGGTCGTCGAGTAGTAGCCGTAGACCGGGCCGATATAGGCCTTGGGATCGAACGGCTCGTTGGCGTCGGCCATCAGCTGGTAGATCGGGTAGACGGCGCCCTTGGCGGCCATCATGTTGGCCGTGCCGACCTCGAAGACCTGCACGATGTGCGGCGCCTGCTTGGCGCGGAAGGCGGCGATCGCCGCCGTCAGGGTCTCGGTGTAGGAACCCTTGTAGACCGGCACCACCTTGTAGTCGGACTGGCTCTTGTTGAAGCCTTCGGCCAGGGCATTCACCGTCTCGCCGAGGTTGCCGCCCATGGCGTGCCAGAACTGGATCTCGGTCTGCGCCCAGGCGCTCGCCGTGCTGGCCAGGATCGCGGCAGACGCGACGGCGGAAAGAAGTACACGAGACATCGAATTGACCTCCCTGAAAGCCCCGCCGAGCGTATCGGCGGGCCGCACGACGGCGGCGTGTCGGTCTTGTTACCGATTCATGACAGTCCAGCACGACTGTGCCCGGAAGGAAAGTCCGTCAGGGCGCGACCGAAAGGATGCGGTCGGGCGCGTCGGTGATGACGCAGTCGACGCCCAGGCCGAACAGCGCCCGGGCGACCGCGGCGTCGTTGATCGTATAGACGCTGAGGGCATAGCCGGCGGCCTTGACGGCGCAGGCCCACGGCGCGGTCAGCCGCTTGCCGTTGGTGTTGATGCCCACCGCCCCCACCGCCTCGGCCCGTGCCTGCCAGTCGTCGACCTGGGCGTCGAGCAGCAAGGCGCGGGCGAAGCGCGGCATCGCCGTCTGCGCCGCGGCCAGGCACGCGTCCTTGAAGCTCGACAGCAGTGGCGCCGGCAGCCGCGCCGGCCAGCAGCGTTGCAAGGTCTGCACGACCGCCACGGCGGTTTCCGCCTCGCGGCCCGGGCACGGCTTGATCTCGACGTTGCAGCCCAGGCCCAGCGCCGCCCAGCAGGCGATCGCTTCCTCGAAGGTCGGCACGATGGCCGGCAGCTCGGACCGCGGCGTCTCGGCCACCAGCCGGTCGACCCCGGTCGTGCGCTTCAGCGACTCGTCGTGCATCAGGATCGGCACGCCATCGCGGGTCAGCTTGACGTCGGTCTCGACCCAGGGGGCGCCGCGCCGCCGCGCTTCGCGGAACGAATCGAGCGTGTTCTCCGCGACATAGGCGGGCGCCCCGCGATGCCCGACGACCTTCGGCAGTTGCAGCATGCGCTCTCCCGACGTTAAGTCGCGGTCGGATTAGACGAACGGCTTCCCCATGTCGACCTTCCCCGACCGCTTCCGGCTCGACGGCCGCACCGCCCTGGTCACCGGCTCCGGCCGCGGCCTGGGCTGGGAGATGGCGCGCGGCCTGGCCGAAGCGGGCGCGCGGGTTCTGTTGCATGGCCGCTCGGCCGAGCGACTGCAGCCGCGAGCCGAAGCGCTGCGGGCGGCCGGACACGAGAGCGGCCTGCTGTGCTTCGACATGGCCGATCGCGCCGCCATGGGCGCGGCGCTGGCCGATGCCGGCCCGATCGACATCCTGGTCCACAATGTCGGCGAACGCGATCGCCGCTCGTTCGCCGACATCGACCACGACGACTTCGCCCGGCTGATCGACGTCGACCTGACGGCGGCGCACGCCCTGGTCAAGCGGGTGACCCCTGGCATGCTGGAGCGCGGCTGGGGCCGCATCATCCTCGTCACCTCCATCGTGGGCAGCCTGGCCGTGCCCAACGTCGTCTCCTACGCGACCGCCAAGGGCGGCCTCGCGGCGCTGGCGCGGGCGCTCGCCGCCGAGCTCGGCAGCCGCGGCATCACCGTCAACGCCCTGTCGCCCGGCTTCTTCGCGACCGAGACCAACGCCGAGATGATGGCCTCGCCAGCAGGCCAGCGGCTGCGCGAGCGCTGTCCGGCCAAGCGCTGGGCGGAGCCCTGGGAGATCGCCGGGGCCGCGCTCTATCTCGCCTCGCCGGCCGCTGGCTTCGTCAACGGCCACACGCTGGTGGTCGACGGCGGTGTGTCCGCGACCTATCTCGCCTGATGCCCGGCTTCGACTCGACGCAGGACACCGTCAGCCAGGGCCTAGTGGCGGTCATCCTGGTCGCCGTCTTCGCCTTGCTCGCCGCCGATCGCGTGCACCGCGTGCTGATCCCGATCGGCGCCGTCGCCATGGTCTGGCTGATCAGCTACGTCACGCCCTTCCGCCTGATCTCGTTCGAGGCCTCGCAGCGCGCCGTCGACCTCAACGTCATCCTGCTCCTCGCCTCCATGATGGCGCTGGTCGGCGTGCTCAAGACGACCAACGTGTTCCCCTGGGCCGTCGATCGCCTGCTCGAGCGCTCGCGCGGCAATCCGAGCCGCAGCGCCGGGCTGATCATCTGGTTCACCGGCATCCTGTCGGCCGTCCTCGACAACGTCACGACGGTGATCTTCACCTATCCGATGGCGTCGGAGATGGCCCGCCGCCTGCGCATCAACGGCGCCGCCTTCTTCCTGCCGATGGTGATGGCCGCCAACATCGGCGGCACCGCCACCCTGATCGGCGATCCGCCCAACGTGCTGATCGGCGCCGACCCGCGCACGCATCTGTCGTTCATGGACTTCATCTACCATCTGACGGTGCCCTGCCTGTTCATGATGGTGGCGCTGGTCTGGTTCGCGCGGCGCTACTATCCCGCCGACATCGGCGCGGTGGCCGACCGCGATCACGAGGCCGCCGCGACGCCGACCGGCGCGACGCTTGAGAACGTGCCACTGCTGCGCGCGACCTTGTGGATCACTGGGCTGATCTTCGCCGGCTTCATGACCCACACCCTGACCCACATGCCGGTGGCGGTGCCCGCGGTGATCGGCATCGCCGCCATCCTGCTGGCGCAGGACTACCACTACCTGCGCACGCATCGGCCGACCGCGGAAGAGCGGCGGCACGGCGTGCTGGCGATTCTCGAACGCGACATCGAATGGCCGACCCTGGCCTTCTTCGTCTTCTTGTTCATCCTCGTCGGCGCCGCGGTCGGCACCGGCCTGATCGAAAGCCTGGCGCAGGGCCTGGCCTGGGTGATCGACCGCGTGTCGACGGCGCTCGCGATGCCCCACCGGGCGACCCTGCTGCTGGCGGCGCTGCTGATCCTCTGGGTTTCGGGGATCCTGTCCGCCCTGATCGACAACATCCCCTATACGGCCGTCACGATTCCTCTGGTGGCCAGCCTGCTCGGCCATCTCGACGCCGGCGACGACGGCCAGGTTCTGTGGTGGGCGCTGGCGCTGGGCGCCTGCCTGGGCGGCAACGGCACCCTGATCGGCGCCTCGGCCAACGTCACGGTGACCGGCCTGGCCGAGAAGGACGGCCTGCCGATCTCGTTCGCGACCTTCACCGCCTTCGGCGCCCCCGTCGCCGCCCTGACCCTCGTGATGTCGTCCTTGTATCTGGCGCTGTGGATCTATGTCGGGGCGACGATCGTCAACCTGTGCGGCGCGGCGCTGCTGCTGGTGTGGTTCGCGGCGCGCCTGATGCGCCTCAGAATCGGGTCGGCATAGTCACGCCGCCTCGCGCAGCGGCTCCGCCGGCTCGCGACGGACCACGGCCAGGCGGCGCTCGGCCACGCCGAAGTCGCCGGCCACGCCGGTTTCGACCAGCTCGAACCGCCGGCGTCGCCGGCGGTTGGTCACGGCCAGGGCGCGGCATCCCAGGACCGGATGGATCTCGGCCTCCGTCGTGACCTCGATCGCGAGGCCCGGCGCCAGCCCGAGGCGATGGCGCCCGGTCTGGATCCAGCCGTTTCCGCCCTCGTCCCGCCGCCGCTCGTAGCGGCTGTCGAAGCTGGCGCCGAACGGTCGCAGCACGGCGACCAGCACGCGCTGCAGCGGCGACAGCGGCGCCAGTCCCACGGGCGGCGCGTCCGCCCAGCGGCGCGCGGCGCCCGCCAGCGGCGTCAGTCCCAGCGCCAGGAGCCACGTGTCGAGCAGCCGGTCTCGGCCGCCCTGTCGGTCGTACAGGGCGACGACATCGGGGCGTTCATCCAGCGCCGCGGAGGCGCCGCGCTTGCCGACCAGCCGGACCTGGCCGAGCAGGGTCAGCTCGATCCGGAGCTGGCGGTCGCGTCCGCGCTGGTCGCGAAAGCCGAGCGCGCGACCGGCGGCCAGATGCATGGCCTTGGACAGGCCGGCATCGGTCATCGCCGAAGTCACCGTGCTGCCCTCGCGCGGGCGCGCCGACAGCACGAACGACGCGTCACCGGCCTCCGCCTCGCCGACGGCGGGCTCGCACACCACCAGGCTGCGCAGGTGCAGCGGCCGGGTCGGCGCACCGATCGCGTCGCTCACCTGCACGTGCAGGTGCAGATGCGGCTGGCCCGAGCGTCCGCTGTTGCCGCAGGCGCCCACCGGCTGGCCGGCCTCGACCCAGTCGCCCGGCTTCACCCGCAAGCTGCCGTGCTGGAGATGGGCCAGCAGCACGAAGGCGCCGTCGGCCGTGCGCAGCAGGACGTGGTTGCCGAAGTTTCGCCCTGGCCGCGTGTCGAACTCGCCGGGCGCGTTGTCGGGCAGCCCCGCTTCGCAGCGCCAGACCTGTCCCGAGACCGGCGCCAGCGCCGGCGCCCCGAAAGCGAAGTAGTCCTCCAGCCGCTGTCCTTCGCCGCCGTGCGAGCGACCCTCGTCGTCGACGACGATGAAGTCGAAGGCGTCGCGCCAGAGGCCGCGATGCGTATGCGCGCCGTCGATCCCCTGGGACACCTGCCAGCTGCCGAAGAACGGCGCCTGCACCGGCGTGCTGCCCGGCTCGGCGAGCCGGGCGCGGGCCAGCCGGGATTCGCGCAGGCTGCGCTCCGGCAGGCTGGGCTGCTCGAGCAGCAGGAACGGCGCGGCCGCCACGGTGCGCAGCGACAGGCCGGCAAGAACCCACCAGCTCGCCAGCAGGAAGGGCGCCGCCAAGGTCGGCAGGCCGGCACGGCCGAGCGGCCCCGCCATCGCCGCCGCCAGCAGGGCGGCGAGCACGGCCGCCAGCATGCCGCAGCCGAAGCTGGTGCGATCGGGAAAGGCGAAGGTGCCGCCCACCGCCATCGCCGCCAGCATCAGGTTGAAGCCGATCAGCTCGGGCTGCACCGCGATGCCCAGCTCGGCCAGGCTCAGAACGCCGACGGCGTAGCCGCCGACCGCGAGCAAGGCGAGATAGCGCGAGGTCGCCACCAGGACGGCGAACAGCAGCACTCCGGCGACGGGATGCGGCGTGAACAGGAACCATCCGAGGCTGGTGAAGAACGCGCCGAGCCAGCTCGGCGACAGACCGGGATGCACCGGAGGAACGGTCGGCACCAGCACACCGGCGCCTTGCACGACCAGCGCCATGAGCCAGGCGACGACCACGAAGCCGGCGCTGAGCCCAGGCAGGCGGTTGAGGCGCCACAGCCATCCCGCGAGCGCCGGCGTCACCAGGGCGACGAGCAGGCCGCCCAGCGCCGCCACGGCGATCAGCTCGACCGTGAACGCGCACGTCGCGCCCAGACCGAGGCCGACCAGCAGCGCGTTGCAGACCTCGGCCGGCGGCTCGGCGTCGGCGAAGCCCAGACGGCGGGAGCCCAAACGCGCCGCCAGTGCCGCGACCAGCCCTGCAGCCCCGGTCGCCGGCTGCACGAAGGTCGCGGCCAGGATCGCCAGCCCGGCCAGCTCGTGGCGGCAGAACAGCACCGCGGCGTAGCCGCGCAGGAGCGCCTGACCCTCCTGCGCGCCGCGCCGAGCGAGGGCCCCCGTCATCGTCGGCTACTCGGGCAGACCGCGCGGGAACGGCGTTTCAAGGTCCGCGGGCAGTCGCTCCGGCGCCAGCATGGTCTCCAGGCTGTCGCGCCGGCGCACCTCGCAGACCTCGCCGCTCTCGCGCACCATGACGATGGCCGGGCGGTACTGGATGAACTCCTGCCACTGGGTGTTGTTGTAGGCGCCGACCG
Organism: Reyranellaceae bacterium; assembly: GCA_046349275.1. Lineage (GTDB taxonomy): Bacteria > Pseudomonadota > Alphaproteobacteria > Reyranellales > Reyranellaceae > Reyranella. The sequence goes on from JAXMCN010000008.1 coordinate 66,206, forward strand.
GGTTGAACACGAGACGGTCGCCCATGCCGAGCGGCGGCAGCCACACCGAGGCGCGCATGACGTCGATGTTCATGCACAGCGGGCCGTACAGCACCGTCTCCTCCGGGATGCCGTCGACCGGCCGAGTCGGCTGGCAGTCGTGATTGTACCAGTAGGCGGTGAACAGGGCGTTCACGCCGGCGTCGAGGATCAGCGACTTGCGGCCGTCGGGCAGGCGCTTGGAGCCGACCACGGTGCTGACCAGCGACTCGGCGTCGTCGACCACGGCACGGCCGCTCTCCAGCACCAGCCACGGCCACTCGCGACGGCCGCGCACCACCTCGGTCATGGCCTGCGTGATGACGTCGGCATACTGCTCGATCGAGGGGACGGCCTGGTCGCTCGGCAGGTAGACGCCCTGAAGGGCGTTGCGCGAGGCGAAGCCGCCGCCGATGTCGAGATACTCGATGTGCGCCCCGGTCTCGCGCTCGGCGAAGCCCATGAACTCGCCCATAATGCGGATCTGGGCGGCGTAGGCCCTCGGGTCGAGCACGAAGGTGCCGATGTGGCTGTGCAGGCCGGTGAGCTTGAGCGCGCCGGCGGCGGCGATGCGCCGGGCGGCATCGTGCGCGGCGCCGGATTCGACGTTGAAGCCGAAGCGGCTCCAGGGATCGCTGAAGCCGGTGTCGAAGTTCAGCCGCAGCGCGCACGGCACCGTCTGCCCGAGCTGGCGCGCCACGTCCTCGAGCAGGAACATCTCGTCGAGATTGTCGAGATGGATGGCGGCGCCCTCGCGCGCCGCCTTCTCGAGCGCGGCGCGCGGCTTGTATGGGCCGTTGAACAGGATGTGCGAGCCCGGCACGCCGAGCGCGCGGGCCTTGTCGTACTCGAACTCCGACACGACCTCCGCCCACGCGCCTTCCTGGTGCAGGGTCGCGCACACGGCGTTCAGGTAGTTGGTCTTGTACGACCAGCCGTAGCGCACCTTGGGGTAGCGCGTGCGGAAGGCGCGGAACAGGCGCCGCACGTTCTCGCGCAGGCGGCTCTCGGAGAGCACGAACAGCGGCGACCCCCAGCGCGCCACCAGGTCCTCGATCGCGACGCCATCCAGCTCGGCCTGATGGTGCCGCTGGCGCGCCATGCCGAACTTGTTGGTGCCACTCCGATGGCTGACGAAGGTGGGCTTGGCCCACGGCTTGCGGATCACGCTCATGCTGTCACCTTTTCCTTCTGCGTGGGCTGTCGGGCGCCGCCGGTCACGACCGCCGCGAAGGCGGCCATCGGCAGCACCACTTCCTGGGCGTAGCGGATGAACATCGAGCCGAGGCTCGGCTCGGCGAACGGCGGGCAGGGCCGGCCGAGCGCCATGTCGAGCAGGCCTTCCGGCAGGTTGCAGCCGGCGCCGTGCGCGAAATAGATCCAGGCCGGGAAGCGCGGATTGATCTCGAGCAGATGCCAGGCGCCGGAGCGATCGCGGATTCCCTCGATCTCCAGCGGACCGCGCCAGCGCAGCGCCGCGGCGAGCCGACGAGAGGCGTCGAGCAGGGCGCCGTCGCTGACGCAGACTCCCGCCCACGCCTTGCCTTTGTCGGTGACCGCCCGCTTCTTCATCATCACCGCGCCCAGCAGGCCGCCCTCGCCGTCGCCCAGCCCCGTCAGATTGTATTCCTCGCCGGCCAGGTGGCGCTGCGCCAGCACGGGATGGCCCCACTGGCCGACCAGGCGATGCCAGGCCGCGGCGGCCTGGCGAGCATCGTGCGCGACCACGGCGTCGTAGAAGACGCCCTTCACCACCAGCGGCCAGGTCCAGCCTTCGCGTGCGCAGCGGTCGAAGAAGGTCGGGCTGGCGACACGGACCGTCCGCGGCATCGAGACGTCGGCCTGCTCGGCCGCCTCGGCCAGGCGGTCTTTGGCCCGCAGCGCGAACTGCGCGGCGTCGGGCAGGAAGGTGCGGATGCCGATCGTCGCCAGGCGTTCGGACAGCGCCATGCAGACCGGGATCTCGGCATCGAGGCAGGGGATCAGGACGTCGATCCGTTCCGCCGCCTGCACCGCCGACAGCCGCTCGAAGAACGCCTGCTCGCCGGCCGCCGGATAGGGCAGCAGGTAGGTGGCGTCGAACAGCCCGTCGAGATAGAGGCCGGGATCGAGCGCGTCGTAGGCCAGCCCGATCAGCCGCACGCGATAGCGTTGCGACTCGGCGAGGCAGCGTGCCACCGCGACGCCGGGACCGGGATTGTCGGCCCGGGCGTTCATGCCGGTGATGGCGACAGTGATGAGTTCGCGCGCCATGGCCGCCTCAGCCCAGCGTCCGGCGCAGCACGCCGGCGAACTCGATCAGGTCGCGTTCGGCGACCGCGACATCGACGTCGAACTCGCCGGCCAGGGCCTCGGCCAGGCCGTGCGTGTCGGTGGCCTGCCCGGCGAGGCGCAGGATGGCGAGCGCCGTGGCGTTGGCGGTGAAGCTGTCGCCGCTGACCGGGTCGAACACGAAGCCGGTCTCGCTGATCGCCAGCCGCTTGAGGACGTCGGTCGGGAACGGCAGGGAGCTGCCCGTCGTGGAAAGGGGGATCAACGCGGTCATGAGTTCACCTTCAGGAAGCTGCGGGCTTCTTCGTTGCCGGGGAAACGCTCGAGCACCTGCGCGTAGGCTTGCCGTGCTCCCACCGTGTTGCGCTGCCAGGCTCTGGCGCGCGCCAGGTAGACCAGGGCCGTGGCGTCGGCCGGATAGATCCGGGCCAGCTCGCGGGCGTGGCTCTCCAGGGTCGTCCACTGCTTCAGGCCTTCCTCGGCGACCATCAGCCGGACGTGCGCCGTGTAGTCCCAAGGCGACAGCTGCAGCACCTGTCGGGCCTGCCCGGCCGCGTCCTGCCAGCGTTGCTGGGCAAGGAGCGGCAAGGTGATGCCGAGCCGGGCGTCGATCGCGTTGGGGTTGAGCTGCAACGCGATGTTGTAGTGGTTGATCGAGTCGTTGTAGCGACCGGCCAGGTAGGCCAGCCAGCCGAGCCGCAGGCGAGCGAGCTCGTTGCCGCTCTCGGCAAGGGCGGCGATCTCGGCCGCCGCCGCATCGTAGCGCTTCTCCGTCTCCAGCTTGTACGACGCGGCGAAGCGCGAGTCGTTCTGCGCCGACGCGACGATGGGCAGACTGCCCAGCGCCAGCGCCAGCAGCACACTCCAGCGAACCATTGATTGTGCCTCCCGGTTGAATAATTCCTGCGCGTGTTCCGTGCGGAATTACGGGAGGCCTTCGCCGATCATCCCCGACCTGTGTGACATATTTCACACAGTCGTGATCGCGCGCGCAAAAAGCGAGGGCGAGGCTACGGCGCCGCCGCTTCTCCTGGCACCGGGTCGCGCAGGGCCCGCACCAGCGCCTCGGCGCCCGCGCGCAACGGCTCGAGATGCGCCTCGTCCAGGAAGTCGTGCTTGCCGAGACCCTGGGCCAGTTCCTTCAGGATGTCGGCCAGCAGGTAGTAGTGCAGGTAGACGGCGATCTCGCGTCGCTCGGCGCCGGCCCGCACGATGCGCAGCAGGACCTCGTCGCTGTCGACCTTGACGTCGAAGGTCGATTCGCGGCCGAACGCGCCCATGTAGGTCTTGTCCGGGAAGTCGACGGAAACCTCGGCCCTGTCCGAGATCGATTTCATGATGCCTGTCCTCCGGTATCGGCTCACGGCCCCGCCAGGAAACGCAGCAGGGCGGCGTTGAACATCCGCGGATCCTGCAGGAAGGCGAAGTGGCTGACATTGGGCAGGATCAAGAGTCCGGCCCCCGGAACGGTCGTGGCCAGATACTCGGTGTGCGGCCGCTTGATCGCCTCGTCGTGATCGCCGTCGACGATCCAGGTCGGCGCCTTGATGGTCCGCAACTGGGCGTCGCTCCAGTTCGGCTGGGTCGCCCACATGCGGCTGATCTGGGCGAGGAAAGCATCGTAGCCGGCCGGCGTCGGCGACAGCGCGCGATACTCGGCGCGCGCCCGCTCGATGAAGCGCGCGAAGGTCGGGTTCTTCTCGACGCCGTCGATCACGCCGTCCGTCCGGCTGTTGGCGGCGAAGGCGAAGACGCGGCCCACCCGCGCCGGATAGCGCATCGCGAGGTCGAGGGCGATGATGCCGCCGTCGCTCCAGCCGACGATGTCAGCACGCGCGATGCCGAGATGATCGAGCAGGGCGATCACGTCGTCCGCCATCAGGTCGTAGCCGAACGGGCGCTGGTCGCGCGTGCTGCGGCCGTGTCCGCGGCTGTCGACGGCGACGACGGCGTAGTGCGGCGCCAGCGCCGCGATCTGGTGTCCCCAATAGTCGTAGTTGGCGAGCCCGCCGTGCAGCAGCACGACCGGCGCGCCGCTGCCGGCGCGCAAGTAGGCGAGGCGTATGCCGTTCACCGCCGCGACGGCGGCCTGGCTGCCCGGCGGCGGCGCCGGGGTCGGCGGCAGGGTCTGCCATGGGGCGGCCTGCGACCAGGCGGACCCGATCGGCGTCAGGAGGGACGCGGCAAGCAGCAGGCGGCGGGTCGGCATGGCGATGGCTCCTCTCGCAAGTGCCGCGATGATAGGCTGCCGCCGCAGAGGAACCACACCATGAAGCATGTCCTGCTGATCGGCCTGCGGCCGGAGGTCGTCGACTACGCCGATCCGAGCCTGCCGCCGGGCATGACGGCCGAGAAGATCCGCGCCGGTATCGGCATCGCACTGGATGGGATGAAGCAGCGCGGCTGGCAGGCCGAATCCTGCCTGATCGAGGCCGAGGCCGGCGCCGCGGCGCGCGAGATCGAGCGCCGGCTGGCCGGCGCCGCCTGGGATTGCGTGGTGATCGGCGCCGGCGTCCGCCTGCCGCCGCGCAACCTGGTGCTGCTCGAGACGGTCCTGAATGCCGTTCGCCGCGTCGCGCCGGGCGCCGCCATCGCCTTCAATACGAGGCCCGAAGACAGTGCCGACGCAGCCGCGCGTTGGCTCTGAAGGCGGCTACTTGAGCAGCTTCAGGCACTCGCCGGCCGGCTCGGCGGCGGCCAGGGCGGCATCGCGCGACAAAGTGCCGTTCATCACCAGCGGCCGCGCCACCGAGCGCAGCACCTCGCGGATGTCGCTCGACGGCGTGACCGACGGCGCGGCGCGGTCGTAGAGCAGCCGGCCGTCCTTGGAGAGGTTGCCGGCGCACGCCGAGGCCGAGGCCTGGTCGGCGCTCGCCGAAACAGGCAGCAGAACGAGAGCGCCAAGAGCAAGAGCCTTGCGATGCATTGCGATTGTCTCCCTCGCTGAACTGGTGTTTGCCGCCGCCCCGTCTGGTCGGCGGCCCGCCGCGATTTACGCCAGGACCGGCCTCCGAAGCAACGTCCGCGCCCGGCGCCCCGACGCCGGGTGTCACGGCACGCACGGGGCGCGAGGACTGGCCGGAGCGATCACTATGCTAAGCTGATGCGATGAAGAGTCTCGACAAGCTGCTGCTCGCCGTCGCGCTCGCGAATCCGATGTCGGCACAGGCGCAAGGCCGCTCCCAAGGCACGCCTGCGGCGGCGCCGATTGCGCTGGCCTGCGGCGCGCTGAAAGCCCAGGCACGGTCGACCGGCACGACCACCGAGTGGAGCGTCACGACGCCGACGGAAACGACGACCGAGAGCGGCGTGCTGCGCGGCCCGCCGCGTTTCGAATGCCTCGGCGGCGCGGTGCTCACTCTCGAGTTCGCCTCGACGGCGGGCCACGGCGTGTTCGAAGCCTACTTCCCCGACGGCAGCACGATCGCCTATGGCCGCCAGCAGGTCGATCGCCGCGGCAACCGCTACGTGCTGCCGATCCAGGCGCGCGCCCGCATCGCCGCGCCCTTTCGCGCGCTGTTCGACTATCACTGCAAGCTCGACATGCCGGCCGATCCGATTCCGCCGGCCGCACGCGCCGACTGCCTGTTCTAGCAACTCACCGGACTACTCGACCTTGAGGTCGAGGTCCTTGATCATCCGGCGCCAGACCTCGAGCTGATCCTTCTGGTACTGCACCACCTGCGCGCGCGTCGACGGCGTCGGCGTGAGGGCGCTCTGCAGCAGCCGGGCCTTCACCGGCTCGCTGTTGAGGATGGCCACGACCTCCTTGTTCAGGCGATCGAGGATGTCGTCCGGCGTCCCGGCCGGCGCCGTCAACGCCCACCAGCCGTCCATGTCGGGCGGCGTCGCGAGGCCTTGCTCGGCGAAGGTCGGTACCTCGGGCAGCAGCACGTAGCGCTTGGGCGCCGGCACGCCGATCGGCCTGATCTTGCCGGCGCGGATCATGCTCAGCGAGGCCGGCACGTCGGCCACCATGATCTGCACGTGGCCGCTGATCAGGTCGGCCAGGCCCTGCGGCGTCGACTTGTAGGGCACGTGGGTCATGTCGAGCTTGTAGGTGTTCTTGATGTAGCCGCCGTAGGCGATGCCGCCGGTGTTGCCGCTGGCGTAATTGAACTTCTTGGGGTTCGCCTGGACGAGCTTGATCAGCTCCGGCGTGCTGCGTGCCGCGACCTCGTCGTTGACCAGCAGGACATAGTTCACCGAGGCGACCAGGGTGGCGTAGCTCAGGTCCTTGGCCGGGTCGTAGCGCACGCCGCTGGTCAGGCCGGCCGGGCTGGCCGCCAGGCCGGAGTTGGTGAGCAGGCCCAGCGTGTAGCCGTCCGGCGCGGCGGTGGCGACCAGCTCGGTGCCGAGCGTCGTGTTGTTGCCCGGCTTGTTGTCGATGACGATCGCCTGGCCCAAGGTCTGCGACAGCGGCTCGGCAAGGATGCGCGCCAGGATGTCGCTGCCCGAACCGGCGGCGAACGGCACGATGAGGCGGATCGGCTTGCTCGGGTAGGGCTGCGCGGCGGCCGGCGCGGCCACCAGCAGGCTCGCGGCGAGGCCGGCGAGCCAGCGGACGAACTTCATTTCAGGTTTCCTCCCTGTGCCTCTTCGGCGGTCTTCTTCATCTTTCACCACCAGTGTAGCCGGACTTGCCAGAGGGGTGGCAAGGCCACCGCGAGAGGCCGATCCGACAGGCGCACCAGCCCGCCGAACGCGGGGCCTGGCCTATTCGATCACCTCGTCGGCGCGGGCGAGCAGGGTCACGGGAATTTCTATGCCCAGGGCCCGGGCCGTACGCTGGTTGATCACCAGCTCGAACACGGTCGGCTGCTCGACGGGCAAGTCGCTGGGCCTGGCGCCGTGCAGGATGCGATCGGCCTATTGCGCCGCGCGGCGATAGACATCGACCATCTTGGGCCCGAATGACTGAAGGCCGCCGGCGGCCGGGAACTCAGACGACAGGGAAAACAACGGAAGCCTCGTCTCCGCCGCGCGCCGGATGGGATCGGCGACCTGGGCAAAGACGATCGGGACCGTCGTCGTGGCCTGCTTGGCGACGATGGCGGGTCTGGTCGGCGCGGCGACGACCACGTCGCGATGCAGCGCCAGAAGCTCGGCCATGAGGGCCGGCAGCGAATCGGCGCTGCCCTCGGAAAACCGCCAATCGATCGTCAGGTTGGTCCCCTCGACCCAGCCCGCCTCCGCAAAGGCCGACAGGAACGCCCGGAAGGTCGGTGCGGGGTGCGCGCTGGCCGCCCCCTGGGAGAGGACGCCGAGACGCCGCGTGCCCGGGGCGTGCCCGGGGATTGCTGGGCTGCCAGGCCGATCGGCCAGGAAACCGCGCCCCTGGGCCGCCAGCGCAGGAAACGACGGCGTAACGGTCCGGTCGGCATTCTGGCGGCGTCGAGCGAGGCTCCCGGCTAGCTCAGCCGTGCGGCCATCGCCTCGATCACCTTCTCCGAAGCCGATGGCATTTCCCGCAGCAGCGACCGAAAGGCCTTGGCGGAAATCGAAATCGCCTCGATGTCCTCGCTGGCTATGACGGTGGCCGTGGCCGGCATCCTGGAGATCAGGCTTATCTCGCCGACGAAGTCGCCTTCCCCGACCGAAGCGAACTTCGTTTCGCTCTTGTAGATGTCCGCGGCACCGGATCGAAGGATGAGAAAGTTCTCCACCCGCTCTCCCTGCCGGATCAGGACGTCGCCCTTTCGAAACGAGCAGCTGGCGCCCACCGAGAGAAGCTTTTTCACCTCCCCCTTTTCGAGCAACCGCAAGAGCGGAACTTTCTTGAAGGGCGCCACGGCGGCGTCCTTCCACGTCCAGGGGCTGGGGTCCGACTTGGTCCTGAACGCGTCCCCTCCCTTCTTCTTCACGTCGTCCGTTCCCCAGTCGATCTCCTTGTCCAGCTTCTTGAGAAGCGGAATGTGCTTCGAGCAATGGATGTAGGCCTCCTCGACCTCGACGATTACCCATCTTTCCACCACGGACCCGCTGACCGAGTACAACGCAGCCCATTGCTCGTTGCTCAGATCGTCATCCGTCAGCATCTCGCTCTTCTCGAGTATTCTCGCCTTTCCGTTGATGTGGAGCCCGACGGTTCTTTCGAGGAAGTCGATCAGCAGCAGGCCGACATGGGGGTTCTCGCTGATATTGCCGAGGCTGGCCATCACGCCGTTGCCGCGGTACTCCGGCCAGGCGACGAGATGGCTGGAGACGACATTGACGAACCCCTTGGGCCCGGCCCTGAACGTGCAGTCGCAGTTGCCCCGCCTGTCGGAGGTGGCGACCCACATCATCGTCTGATTGCCGATGAACTCCATCATGGCCGGATTGAGGAAGTCCCGCACCTGAGCCTTGTAGAAGGCACGCGCCCGCGTCTGGGTGCCGAACTTCTTCTGCAGAAGAACTTCTCCCGCAGACCCCGGGGTCTTCATCCAATTCCTCCTGGAAATGTTCTCTGGGGCGGGCGCCGCTTCGCGGCCCGCCGGGCAGCGAGACATTGGGGGAAATCAGACTATGCGTCTATCGACGGCACGGCGAAGCACGCGAGCGTTCGCACCCCGGATCCACGCAAGACCTGTGCACCGTCGCTCCAGCCCGATGAGGACTGGCGGAAGCAAAGGCGTATCAAGTCACGCGGAAGTTCTTGAACTGCCAGGGGTCCTTGCGGTCGACGTCGATCGGGAACAGGCCGTCGCGGTCCTTGAGCGGCGTCCAGTCGCTGTACTTGCCGACCACCGGGCCGAGATAGGGCCGGCAGATCTCGAGGTTGCGCGCAAAGTCCATGTCGTCGGCCTCGACGAGGCCGCGCTGCGGGTTCTCTAGCGCCCACACGATGCCCGACAGCACCGGCGCGCAGACCTGCAGCGAGGTCGCGTTGTTGTACGGCGCGAGCTTGCGCGCCTCGTTGATGTCGAGCTGCGAGCCGTACCAGTAGGCGCCCTTCTTGTGGCCCATCAGCAGCACGCCGAGCTCGTCGCGGCCCTCGGTGATCTCCTCGACGATCAGCCGCTGGCGCTTCTGCTGCTTGAGGTTCTTGCCGGAAATCTCGTGCATCGACATGATCGCCGCGTCGCACGGATGGTAGGCGTAGTGCACGGTCGGCCGGTAGGCCACCCGGCGGCCGTCGCGCAGGGTGAAGTAGTCGGCCATCGAGATCGATTCGTTGTGCGTGATGATGAAGCCGTGGAACGGTCCCTCGAGCGGCGTCCAGGTGCGCACCCGGGTCAGCAGGCCGGGCTGGTTGAGGTAGATCGCCGCGTCGCAGCCGAACTTGTGGCGCGCGCCGTCGCGCGGCAGCGCCTTCTCGTGCGTGCCCCAGCCCATCTCGGCCGGCTGGCTGCCTTCCGAGACGAAGCCGTCGATCGACCAGGTGTTGACGAACTCGCCGACCTCCTTGGGCACCGGCGAGACCTGGGTGTCGCGCTCGGCGATGTGGATCACCTTGATGCCCAGCCGCTTGGCCAGCAGGCCCCAGCCGGCCCGGTCGGTCGGCACCTTGGCCTTCAGCCCGGTGTCCTTGGCGATGTTGACCAGCGCCTGCTTGACGAAGTGCGAGACCAGGCCCGGGTTGGCGCCATGGGCGATCACCGCGGTCGGGCCGCCGACATACTTCGGCTTGAGCTTCAGCATGCCCTCGCGCAGCGCGTAGTTGGAGCGCAGCGACACCGACAGGCTGGGATCGGTGTAGCCGCCCGGCCACGGCTCGATGCAGGTGTCGATGTAGAGCGCGCCGGCCTCCTGGCAGAGTTCGACCAGGGCCGTCGAGGCGACCTCGACCGACAGGTTGACCAGGAAATCGCCCTTGCCCAGGCGGCCGGCCAGCACCTGCCGGTAGTTGGCGCGAGTCAGCCGCTTGCGCACGAACTCGACGCCGTAGCGCTCGGTCTCGGGCAGGCCGCCGCGATCGTCCTCGGAGATGATGGTGATCTGCGCCGGCTTGATGCCGATGTGGCGCAGGATCAGCGGCAGCACGCCCTGGCCGATCGAGCCGAAGCCGATCATCACCATGCGGCCCTTGAAGTCGACATACTTCGAACGCGCTGGCGTCTTCGCCATTTCAGTGCCCCCTCTGTCTTGTTCTGCGGGGTCGAAAACCCATGACCCCTCCGTCGGCCTCACGGCCGACACCTCCCCGGCTGCGCCAGGGAGGACTCATCTCCTCCCCACGCGCAGCGTGGGGAGGTGTCGCCGTCATACGGCGACGGAGGGGTCGGAACTCATGACCCCTCCGTCGGCCTGTCGGCCGACACCTCCCCGGCTGCGCCGGGGAGGAAATCTCAGATGCAGACCGCCTTCAGCGGCGAGAAGCCGTTGAAGGCCACCGACGAGTAGGTCGTCGTGTAAGCGCCGGTCGACAGGATCTCGACCTTGTCGCCGGCCTTGAGCGACAGCGGCAGCTTGTACTCGGTCTTCTCGTACAGGATGTCGGCCGAGTCGCAGGTCGGGCCGGCCAGCACCACCGGGCCGACGCGCGTGCCGTCGCGGCTGGTGCGCAGCCGGTACTTGATGCTCTCGTCCATCGTCTCGGCCAGCCCCGAGAACTTGCCGACGTCGAGGTAGACCCAGCGCTTGCGGTCGTTGGCCGCCTTGCGGGAGACCAGAACGACCTCGCTCTGCAGCACGCCGGCGTCGCCCACCATCGAGCGGCCCGGCTCGATGATCACCTCGGGCATGCGGTTGCCGAAGTGGCGCACCAGGGCGCGCGTCACCGCCTCGCAGTAGGCGTCCAGGCCGCGCACCTCGGACCGGTAGCGCGCCGGGAAGCCGCCGCCCAGGTTGACCATGCGCAGGTCGACGCCGGCCTCGGCCAGGGCGAAGAACATCTGCGACACCTGGCCAAGCGCCTTGTCCCACTGCTCGAGGTCGGTCTGCTGGCTGCCGACGTGGAACGAGATCCCGTAGGCGTCGAGCCCCCAGTCCTTGGCCTTGCACAGCAGGTCCTTGGCCATCTCGGGCGCGCAGCCGAACTTCTTGCTGAGCGGCCACTCGGCGCCGCCGCAATCGACCAGCACGCGGCAGAAGACGCGGGCGCCCGGCGCGACGCGGGCGAGCTTCTGCAGCTCGGCCTCGCTGTCGAAGGCGAACAGCCGCACGCCCTGCTGATAGGCCCAGGCGATGTCGCGCTCCTTCTTGATCGTGTTGCCGAACGAGACGCGGTCCATCGCCACGCCGGTCGCCTGCACCATCTCGATCTCGCCGCGGCTCGCGGTGTCGAACTTGGAGCCGAGCGTCGCCAGGCGCGTCAGGATCGGCGCCGCCGGATTGGCCTTCACGGCGTAGAAGATGTGCGCCGCCGGCAGCAGCTCGCGCATGCGCCGGAAATTCGTCTCGACGACGTCGAGATCGATCACCAGGCACGGGGTCTCGGGCTGCTGCTCGCGGAGGTAACGGAAAATGCGCTCGGTCATCGTTGGGGATTCCCCGACAATTCGGACTACTGGACTCTGGACGGAATCAGAAACGCTCGGCGCAAGCGCCGAGCGCGACGCGCGGTGCCTGAACGGCAGCGCGCGTCAGCACATACTCGACGTGCTGATCCGGGCGAGTGTCTGTTTCGAGGGGATGGCCCGGCTCGACGCGGCCGGGCAGAGAACAAAATAGCGGGGAACGCGCCCCGCACCGTAAGCAACCATCTCAGAAGCTCCTTCCCGGACCCGGCTCAAGCCGGCACTGCCAAAAAGGACGCTTGCCGTCGTTGCATAACCACCAAGGGGCCAGCGGCACGTGCGTGGGCGTCTTGAATCGCTATCTACAACTAATCGACGGCGTTACAAGCGGATTCTGAGTTTGCTCGCGAATTTTTTGCCGTCTTGTGGTCGAATCGGCACGAAAGCATGTCAGGCTCGCGGCCCTCTCAGGCGCGTGGCCCCGTCAGGCGCGCGGCAAGGTCGAGCCCGGCAGGCGGATCGTCGCGGCGAGGATCGTCAGCGGCAGCAGGGAGATCGCCGAGACGATCAGCGAAGCCTGGGTGCCGAACAGGGTCGCCATCTTGCCCCACAGCAGCGAGCCCACGACCATGGCGCCGAAGAACACCATCTGGTGCACCGCCATGCCGCGCGCCCGCATGAAGTTGGGCAGGATCGCCTGCACCGCGGCGCCGTTGTTGGCGATCACCGTGATCCAGCAGGCGCCGCCGATCGCCACGCAGCCGCCGACCACCAGCGGCGTCATCGCCAGGGCGGCGACCAGGGTGATCAGCGCGTTGAGGCCCATCGCCCAGATGTTGGCGCGGTCGGCGCCGAGCAGGCGGTTGAGCGTCGGCACCAGGAAGGCACCGGCCACCGCGCCGGCGCCGAACACCGCGTAGAGCACCCCAAACGAGAACTCGTCCAGGCCGAGTTCGAAGCGGCCGATGATCGGCAGCAGGGTGCCCATGGCGATGCCCGGCACGAAGAAGCAGAGGCCGCGCGCGAACACCGCCTTGAGTTCGCCCGAGCGCCGCACGAAGCCGATGCCGGTGCGCGCCGCCTCGACGAAGCCCTCGCGGCGCTGGCTGGCATGCGCCTCGGGCGGCCGCCGCCAGCGCGCCATCGCCAGCAGCACGCCGATGTAGGTGGTGGCGTTGATGGCGAACAGCAGGAACACGCCGACCAGGCTCAGCAGCACCTGGCCGAGCACCGGGCCGACCGTGCGGGCGAGATTGAAGCCGGCGCTGTTCAGCGCGATCGCCGGCCGCAGCAGCGGTCCCGACACGATCTCCGGCACCACGGCGTGCCAGGCCGGCGCGTTCATGGCGTTGCCGAGGCCCATGCAGAAGGCCAGCGCCAGCAGGTTCCAGTGCGTCAGCTTGCCGAGATAGGCCAGCACCGCCAGGGTCGCCGCGACGCCCATCATCCAGACCTGGCAGAGCATGATGTAGCGCTTGCGCTCGAAGCGGTCGGCCAGGATGCCGGCGAAGAAGCAGAACAGGAACATCGGCAAGGTGCCGGCGGCCGACAGCAGGGCGACGAAGATCGGCTCCTGGGTCAGGCTGGTCATTTCCCAGGCCGCGCCGGTGGTCTGCATCCAGCCGCCGACATTGGACATCACGTTGGCGGTCCAGATCAGCAGGAACGCCCGGTTGGCGAAGGGCGCGAAGGCCGAGGGATGGGCCGGCCGGGCCGCGCCGCTTGGATCGGCGGGCGGCGCGTTCACCCCAGCGCCTTCTCGTAGAGGCGGTGCGTCTTGTAGTGGACCCCGCCGACCGAGCGGATGATCTTGTTGGTCGGCCCGTTGTCCTCGAGGATCCAGCCCAGCTCGGCCCGCGTCTTGCCCAGCCGCTTGCCGTTCTGGCGCAGCTGGTCGATCGCCATCATGGCCAGCCCGGCGCCCATCAGCGGATGGTTGCGGTACTTCTTGCGCACGCCCATCAGCGGCACCCGGGTGCTGCGGACGCCGGCGATCTTGAAGCGCCACGCCAGCTTGACGAGGTTGAGCGGCGTCAGCCGGCCGTCGAAGCCGCGGATCGCCTCGTTGAGGTTGCTCAGCGCCACGATGAAGGCGACCGGCTCGTCGTCGACCTCCACGAACACCGCGAGCTCGGGCACGATCACCGGCCCGAACGCCTTGGAGGCATGGTCGATCTCGGCCTGGGTGAACGGCACGAAGCCCCAATTGTCGCTCCAGGCGTCGTTGAAGATGTCGACCAGGGTGCGGACCTCGGCATCGAACTTCTTCATGTCGGCGCTGCGCACCTTGACCCGGCCGGCCATGCCGGCGCGCTCCATCAGCTTCTTGCCGAGCGTCTCGGGCGCGTTCTGGACGTCGTAGTCGTAGGAGAAGACGTCCTTGATCTTGGCGTAGCCGCAGGCCTCGATTCGCGGCCCGGCATAGGGCGGATCCCACGGCACCAGCAGCACCGAGCGGCTGTCGAAGCCCCAGACCAGCAGCCCGACCTCCTCGTTGACCGACAGGCTGAACGGCCCGGTGACCCGCTTCATGCCCTTGCCGCGCAGCCAGCCTTCGGCCGCCGCCAGCAAGGCGGCGAAGATCGCCGGATCGTCCTCGGCGACGACGCAGCCGAAATGGCCGGTGGCGTCGGCATAGCGCTCGAGAGAGGCGTGGTCGACCTGCGCCGTGATGCGCCCGACCACCTTGCCGCCGCGGCGCGCCAGGAAGAACTGCACATCGACGTGGCGGAACAGCGGGTTCTTGGCCGGCGAGAAGGCGTCGCGACGCTCGGTGTCGAGATGGGGCGTGTAGCCCGGGTAGCCGGCGAACAGGCGCTTCGGCAGGTCGATGAAGGCCTTGAGGTCGGCCTTGCCGGCGACCGGCGCGACCACGATGTCGTTGGAGCTCATTGCCGCTCAGACTAGCACGGCCGGCGCCACCCGGCTGTGCAGCGTGAAGGTGCCGTCCGGCTCGGCGCCCGCGCCATCGCTGCGCAGGCCGCGCACCTCGACCCGCAGCGCCCAGGCGTCGCCCTCGCGGGCGATCCTGATCAGGTGGTAGCGCGCCCGGCCGTAGCGGCTGTCCGGGGCCGCCGATGCCGAGGCGACGCCCAGCACCGGCACCGCCGCGCCGCCCGGGCCGGCGATGCGGGCCAGCTCGCTGCGATGGTTGTGGCCGTGCAGCACCAGCTCGCAGCCGGCGCGCCGGATCATCGCCTGGAAACGGTCGGCGTCGGTCAGCCGCTTGAAATGCTTCTCGGTGGTGAGCGGCGGATGGTGGATCAGCACGATACGGCACAAGCCCTCGCGGCCGAGCTCGACCAGCAGCTTCTCCGCCCGCGCGATCTGGCCCGCCCCCAGGGTGCCGGTGGCGAAGAACGGCGGCTTCGGCACGCCGCTCGACAGGCCGACCAGCGCCACCGGCCCGCGCCGCCGCGCGATCGGGAAGGCGTCTGGCCCGGCAGGCGCGCCGTCGCTCGCCATGTAGGCCTCCCACAGGCCGAGCCCGCCGCGCCAGGCCGTGGCGACATAGGCGTCGTGGTTGCCCGGCACCACGCTGACCCGGTCGGGCGGCCCGAGCGCCTTCAGCCACTCTGCCGCCTTGGCGAATTCGCCGGGCAGCGCGATGTTGATAAGATCGCCGGTCAGCGCGATGTGATCGGGCGCCTCGGCCGCGATGTCGGCGACCAGGCCGGCCAGCGCCTTGGGCTGGTGCAGGCGGACCCGGCTGCGCCACCAGTTGACGTAGCCGGTCGCTCGCTTGCCGATCAGCTGACCGAGCCCGGCGCGCGGCATCGGCAGGTGCGGGTCGGAGAGATGTGCGAGGGTGAACATCGCCTTTCCTAAATCCTCGCCCCTTTGATCCCCGTCAAGCCGAGGCCCGGGCCGCGACCCTATCTTTCCTCCCGGATCGATCGATCCATCGCAACCTGCAACGGAGGACATCATGGCGGACGGGAAGTTCCTGGCCAGACCGCGCGACTTCATGCCGTTTTCCGGCGACTTCGATCAGATGGTCAATCGCATGATGCGCGGCTTCGCCTGGCCGGAGGCGGCGGCGACGACCGAGCCGCGCGCCCTGCGCGTCTTCGAGCATGCGCCCAAGGTCGAGGTGCGGGAGAACGACAAGGCTTACACCGTGACCGCCGAGCTGCCCGGGCTCGACGAGCAGGACGTCAAGGTCCAGCTCGAGGACGACGTGCTCACGATCTCCGGCGAGAAGAAGCTCGAGCGGACCGACGACAAGACGCACTACTCGGAGCGCAGCTACGGCAGCTTCACGCGCGCCTTCACCCTGCCCTCGGACGCCGACCGGAAGGCGATCTCGGCGCAGTTCGCCAAGGGCGTGCTGAGCCTGCAGATTCCCAAGGCCGCGGCGCCCGTCAGCAAGGCGCAGACGATCGAGGTCAAGACCGCGGGCTGAACGCCCGCTGCCATCCAGCGTCGGGGACTCGCATGCGCGCCACGGACATCATGACGGAAGGCGTCATCTGCCTGCCCGAGGACGCCACCGTGTTCGACGCCGCCGAGCTGATGACCGGCAGCCGGGTCAGCGCCGTCCCGGTCGTCGACCGCGACAACCGCATGGTCGGCATCGTCAGCGAGGCCGACCTGATGCGGCGGGCCGAGCTCGGCACGGCGGCCAGGGGCTCCTGGCTGTCGCGCCTGCTCGCCGACCGCGGCACCGAGGCGCGCCGTTTCGTGCATGCGCACGGCCACCGCCTGGCCGACGTGATGACCCGCGAGGTCATCACGGCCGGTCCGGACAGCGACCTCGGCCAGCTCGTCGGGCTGATGGAGAAGCACCACGTCAAGCGGCTGCCGATCGTCGGCGACGACGGCACCGTGGTCGGCATCGTCAGCCGCGCCAACCTGTTGCAGGCCCTGCTGTCGCGCGAGCCCGAGGCGGCTGCCGAGGACCACGCCAGCGACGAGCAGCTGCGGCAGGCCGTGGTCGGCGCGCTCGAGCATCACGGCTGGGCCGCACGCTGGCCGGTCAACGTGTTCGTGCAGGGCGGTGTCGCCCACCTCTGGGGCTTCGTGCCCGGCGCCGACGTGCGCGATGCCTGTCGCGTCGCGGCCGAGGAGGTGCCCGGCATCCGGCGGGTCAAGAGCCACCTGCGGGCGGTGCCGGCCGCGACCGCGCTGGAGATGTGAGGCTCTCATCGGCAGAACGACACGGGGAGGTCGATCATGCCCTATCCGGCCAACGAATGGCTGCCGCCCTCGGTGCGCCTGCACCTGCCGCCGCACGCGCAGGACATTTACCGCCAGGCCTTCAATCACGCCTGGGCGAGCCACGCCCTGGAGCCGCGCCAGGAAGAGATCGCCCATCGCACCGCCTGGGCAGCCGTGAAGCGGCAGTTCGAGAAGGGACGTGACGGCCGGTGGCATCCCATCGGGCCGCGCCGCGGCTGGACGTAGCGCCATGGCGGACCGTGACCCCACCGCCGCTCCGGCCTTCCTGTGGCCGTTGATTCTCGGTAGCCAGCTCGTCGCCAGCCAGGCCAACGCCTTCGCGCGCCTGCTGCTGTCGGCCGGCGGCGACAGCCCCGCTGCCCCGCCCCGGTCGCCCTGGACGACCGCCAATCGAGTCCGGCTTGCGCTCACCACCATGGAGCTGCGCGACTTTTCACGGCCCGGGTCCGTCGCCGGCAACGCCGCCACGCCGACCCTGATCTGCGCGCCGTTCGCGCTGCATGGCGCCACGATCGCCGATTTCGCCGCCGGCCACAGCCTGGTCGAGGTGCTGCTGGCCAACGGCTGCCCGCGGCTCGCCATCACGGATTGGCGCTCGGCCAACCGCGACATGCGTCTGCTCGGCCTCGACGCCTATCTGGCCGAGCTCAACGTCGCGGTCGACGAGCTCGGGCCACCGGTCGACCTCGTCGGCCTCTGCCAGGGCGGCGTGATGGCACTGATCTATGCCGCGCGCTTTCCCGCCAAGGTCCGCCGCCTGGTGCTGGCCGCGGCGCCGATCGACGTCGAGGCCGCCCCCTCGCTCCTGGCCACGGCGGCGCACGGCTTGCCGCTCGACGTCTTCGACGGCCTCGTGCGGCTGGGCGAAGGGCGGGTGCGCGGCCAGCGACTGATCGAGCTGTGGGCGCCGTCGCTGCACGGCGACGACGTCTGGGCGACGTTGCAGCGGCCACCCTCGGAGGCCGCCGATACGCACGCGCTGCAGGCCCGCTTCCGCGCCTGGTTCGCCGCGACCCTCGACCTGCCCGGCGCCTACTACCACCAGACCGTGCTGTGGCTGTTCAAGGAGAACCGCCTCGCCGCCGGGCGGCTGGTCGCGCTCGGCCAGACCGTCGACCTCGCGACGGTGCGCCAGCCGCTGTTCCTGATCGCCGCCCGCGACGATGCCCTGGTCGCCCCCGAGCAGTTGCTGGCTGTCCGCCGCCGGGTCGGCACGCCGGCGCCGGCGATCGAGGCGCGGACCGTGGAGGGCGGCCATCTCGGCCTGTTCATGGGCGCGCGCAGCCTGGCCGCGGCGTGGCAGCCGGCGGCGCGCTGGCTGGCTCAGTCCTGAAGCACGTAGGTGCCCGGCGCGTCGCCCAGCGCCGGATAGCCGGCCGCCGGATTGCCGAGCGGCGGCAAGGGCCCCAGCGCCGGCTCCGAATGCCGGACCAGCCACTCGACCAGGGTCGGCCACCACGAGCCGTCGCGCCGCGGCGCCGTCGCCGCCCAGGTCTCGGGATCGACGTAGCGGTCCTGCGGGCCCTTGGTCATCACCTGGTGATGGCGGCCGGGATGACCGACCTCTGACACGATGCCGGCATTGTGCCCGCCGTTGGTCAGCACGTAGGTGACCTCGGTGTCGCTCATCAGGTGGATCTTGTAGGTCGAGCGCCACGGCGCGACATGGTCCCACTCGGTGCCGACCGCCAGGATCGGCGCCCGGATGTCGGTCAGCGCGATCGGCCGATCGCCCGCCTCGTAGCGCCCCTCGGCGAGATCGTTGTCGAGGAAGAGCCGGCGCAGATACTCCGAGTGCATGCGGTAGGGCAGCCGCGTCGCGTCGGCGTTCCAGGCCATCAGGTCGCTCAGCGGCTCGCGCTCGCCCATCAGGTAGCGGTGCAGCACCAGCGACCAGACGAGATCGTTGGAGCGCAGCATCTGGAACGCGCCGGCCATCTGCTTGGCGTCGAGGAAGCCCTGCTCCCACATCATGTCCTCGAGGAAGGCGACCTGGCTCTCGTCGATGAACAGCATCAGCTCGCCGGCCTCGGTGAAGTCGGTCTGGGCCGCCAGCAGGGTCATGCTGGCGAGCCGCCGGTCGCCGTCGCGCGCCATCGCCGCGGCGGCGATCGCCAGCAGGGTGCCGCCGAGGCAGTAGCCCATGGCGTGGACGCGGCTCGCGCCCGTGATTCCCGCGATCGCGTCGAGCGCCGCCATCGGCCCGAGCAGCCGGTAGTCCTCCATGCCGAGATCGCGATCGTCGGCCTCGGGATTCTTCCACGAGATCATGAACACCGTGAAGCCCTGGCCGACCAGGTAGCGCACCAGCGAATTGTGCGCCGACAGGTCGAGGATGTAGAACTTCATGATCCAGGCCGGCACGATCAGCACCGGCTCGGCGCGCACCTGCGGCGTCTGCGGCGCGTACTGGATCAGCTCGATCAGCCGGTTGCGATAGACCACCTTGCCCGGCGTGGCGGCGACCGTCTCGCCGACCTTGTAGGCCTCGCTGCCGGCCGGCTTGCGGCCGCTTGCCAGACGCTCCCAGTCCTCGGCCATCAGCTGCGCGCCGGCCAGCAGGTTGCGCCCGCCGGACTCCAGGGTGCGCTGCAGGAGCTCGGGATTGGTCGGCAGGAAGTTGGACGGCGACAGCATGTCGAGCAGCTGGCGGCCGCCGAACTCGACGAGATCCTCGTGGTGGCGCGTGACGCCGCGCACGTCGGTGGTGGCGTTGTGCCACCATTGCTGCTGCAGCAGGAAGCCCTGGTACAGAAAGTTGAACGGCGCGTGCTGCCATGCCTCGCCGGCGAACCGACGGTCCTGCGGCAGCGGCTTGATGGCCGGCGCCGCCGCCCCCGGCTGCACCGCCTCACGGCCCGCCCAGGTCGCGAAGCGCAGCGACTTGCGCATCATCTTGTCGACCAGTTGCAGGCGCTTGCCCGGCGCGGCGGCGAGATGCACCAGCCAGTCGAGATAGGCGGCGGCAACCGCCGCCGGCGACAGGCCGAGCGTGTAGCGTGCCAGGGTGGCGTGCAACGCCCGGTCGGTGACGTCCGACAGCGCCGTGACGACGTAGGAATCGCGGCCGCCAGGGGCGGGCTCGGCGCCGGATGGCTCCGCGCGGGTCGGCTCGGTCATCGACAGTCCCTAGTGCGACACGAGGGAGCAGCGCACCGGCCGCAGCAGCAGGTCCTCGGTGACGCCGCCCAGGATCCATTCGCGCAGCCTTGCATGGCCGTAGGCGCCGCCGACCAGCAGCCCGGCGCCCAGCTCGGCGGCCAGGCTCGAGAGCTGCGTGGCATCGTCGCCGACGCTGGCCACCGCCTGGCCCGACGCCGCGATTCCGTGACGCGCCAGCCAGTCGGCGACATCCTCGACCCGGTTGCGCGCCGCCTCGACCTCGCCCGCTGCCGCGATCTCCAGCACCGTCACGCGCTCCGCCAGCCGCAGCAGCGGCAGCGAATCCTCGACCGCGCGGCGCGCCTCCCGGCCGTCCTTCCAGGCGACGACGACGCTGGACAGGTCGAGCCGCGCCACGTCGCGCCCGACGATCAGCAGTGGCCGCCCGGTCTTGAGCACGAGGTCGGCGACGCCGACCCGCCGGCTGGCGTCGAACAGCGAGCCCGTGCCCTCGTCGGCCGGCGTCACCAGCAGGTCGGCCGCACGCATCTGCTGCGCCACCCAGTCCGACAGCGAATCGAAGGTCACGGCGGAACGCCATTCGACCGTCGTGACCTTGCCCTCGAAGGCGGCGTTGAAGCTCTGCCGGCAGGCCTCGAGGTCGCGCTCGGTCTGCGCCCGGTCGCGGTCGAGCAGGTCCTGCGGCACGTAGGCCTCGGGGCTGCCCAGCACCTGCAGCGGCTGGCAGGCGGCGACGCCGATTGCCTCGGTCACCTTGAGGCGCAGCGCCAGGTCGACGGCGAGCGCGAGCAGCGCGTCGTTGGCACCGCCCGGAACCAGGCGCACCATCAGGCTGGCGAGGGTCATCTCCGTTCCTTTCGCGATCGGGGCATCCTGCCCGCTCTCCTGCCGCCGGCCTTGATCGGCATCAAGGCGCATCGCCGCCGATCATGGCCGCATGACGGTGTCCCGTGAGCGCAAGGAGCCGGACGCATGGTGCGCGAGACCCACGACATCGGCGGAGACGGGCCACCGCCCGACCTGGCCATCTCTCCCGAGAAGGTCTGCTTCGTCATCGTCAAGGCGCGCGAGTTCGACGCCAAGGACGAGGCCAGCGACCCCGATTCGGGCTCCAACCCGTCGGACGACGGCGCCATCGACGTGCTCGAGGACAGCGCCGACGATCCCGTCGAGTTCGAGCTCGGCTCCTTCATCGAGGCGTTGAGCGAGGACGAGCAGATCGACCTCGTGGCGCTGGCCTGGCTCGGCCGCGACGGCAGCTCGGCGGGCGACTGGCCGAACCTGCGCCGCGACGCCGCCGAGGCGCACAATGCCCGCACCGCCGCCTACCTGATCGGCATGCCGCTGCTCGCCGACTTCCTCGAGGAAGGGCTGTCGATGCTCGGCCTGTCCTGCGAAGAGTTCGAGATCGGGCGGCTCTAGCCCGCTGCCTCGCGGCGGCTCGCGAGCAGGCGGCGAACCGCCTCGTCCTCGACCTGCCGAAAGTCGTCGTAGTGGAAGCCGATGGCGCGCAGGTCGCGCGGCTGCTCGACGCACACCACCTTGAACCCCTGTTGACGCAGGTCGTCCACGACGTCGCTGGCCGCGACCGGCACGGCGATCACGATCTCGGCGGCGCCGCGTGCCGCCATCGCCCGGGCCGCGGCGCGGATCGACATGCCCGTGGCGATTCCGTCGTCGACCAGGATCGCCACCTTGCCGGCCACGTCGCGACGCGGCCGATCGGCGAGATAGGCCTGCCGCCGCCGCTCGAGCTCGGCCAGCTCGCGGTCGCGCACGCGGGCGAAATCCGCCGCGCCGATCGCCAGGGTCGCGATGACACTCTCGTTGCGCAGCACGACCGGCGGCGCTCCTTCGACCGCCGCGCCCATCGCCAGCTCGGGCTGGCCGGGCACGCCGATCTTGCGCACCAGCACGAGATCGAGTGGTGCCTCGAGCGCCGCCGCGACCTCGACCGCCACCGGCACGCCGCCGCGCGGCAGGGCCAGCACCACGACCGGCTTGCCCTTGAAGCCCGCCAGCGCCTTGGCCAGCCGCCGGCCGGCCTCCGTGCGATCGCAAAAGGTCATGATGACAGTCTCCTGCCGATTCGATCCGGAACCTTGACCGGGATCAACGCCGCCGGCGCCGGCCGGTTGACCCAGGTCAAGGCCGACCGGTCGTGCGCCGTCTAGGGATTTCCCACCATCGGCCGTCCAGGCGCGACGAAGAAGGAGAGAACGCGATGTTCCGGCACATTCTTATTCCCACCGACGGCTCCGCCCTGTCGGCGACCGCGATCGACAAGGCCCTGGCCTTCGCCAAGGACGCCGGCGCCAAGGTGACGTTCATGACCGTCATCGAGCCGTTCCACGTCTTCTCGACCCATTCCGACCAGCTCGCCGACACGCGCGCCAACTACGAAAAGCACAGCAAGACGCAGGCGGCCCAGCGCCTCGCCGATGCCAAGGGCAAGGCCGACGCGCTCGGCATCGCTTGCGCGACCGTTGAAAGCGAGCACGACCAGCCGTTCCAGGCGATCATCGACGCCGCCAAGAAGGCCGGCTGCGACCTGATCGCCATGGCCAGCCACGGCCGCCGCGGCATGTCCGCCCTGATGCTGGGCAGCGAGACCACCAAGGTGCTGACGCACAGCACGATCCCGGTATTGGTCTATCGCTAAAGAAATCCACGACCCCTCCGACGCCGTGTGACGGCGCCACCTCCCCACCCGCGGTGGGGAGGAATTGAGTCCTCCCTGCGCGCAGCGCGGGGAGGTGTCGGCGAAGCCGACGGAGGGGTCGGAGAGTCTTTTTCTACCGGTACACCAGCACCGGAATGGTGCTGTGCGTCAGCACCTTCGTCGTCTCGCTCCCGAGCACGAGTGCCGCGACGCCGCGCCTGCCGTGGCTGGCCATGGCGATCAGGTCGCACCCTTCCTGCGTCGCGGTCGCGATGATCGCCTCGTAGGGATGATCGTGCTCGACCTGCACGAGGCGGCAGGTCACGCCGGCCTCGCGGGCGCGGCGACCGGCCTCGTCGAGATAGGAAACCCGGTCCTCCGGCGCCGCCACCGCGCCCGGCCCGCCATGCGCCTCGCCCCACCACGCCTTCACCGGCTCGACCACCGCCAGAACGGTGACCTGGGCGCCGCACGAGCGCGCGAAGGCCATCGCGCTGTCGATCGCCGCACCCGACAGGAGCGACCCGTCGGTCGGGATGAGAATGTGACGGAACAGGGCAACCTCCGAGCTGCGGCCAACGCCTCGAAGAAGACCTCCATTCGCCTGTCGGTTGATTGACCTGAATCAAGGTCGCTCCCCCGGGGACGGCTAAGTTTTAGTGGCATTGGCCAGTCGGGAGCCAGCCATGACTGCGTTCCGCACCCGCACCCTTACCCTCGCGACCGTGGCCCTGTTCACCGCCGCGACCGCCGCTTTCGCCGCCGACACGAATTTCGACTCGGGCCGCTGGCGGCTCGAGCAGGGAACGGCCGAGCCGAGCTACGCCGCCACCGAGCCCTTGAGCTCGACGGTCAACCTCGATGCCGTCGTGCTGGCCTGCGAATCGGCCGACACGGGCAGCCGGCCCCGCCACCTGCTGCAGCTCCAGCTCTACACCACGGATGGCGGCCCGCTCAGGCCGCGCCGCCTGGGGGCCGAGCAGTCGCGGCAGCTCACGGACGAGCCGCAGGCCCGCCTCGCGATCGACGGCCAAGCCTACCCGGTGACCCTGATGTTCGGCGACAGCTACGTCGTCGTCGTCGACTCGCAGGTCGACGGCTTCGCCGCCCTGTCGCGCCGCCTGCAGGCCGCCCTGCAGGCCGGGCACAAGCTCACCCTGGGCTTCGACCTCGTGGCCAACCAGGCGGACGAAGCGGTCGTCGACCTGCGCTCTGCCGGTGCCCAGGCCGCGATCCGGACGATGCGTCAATGCGCCGAGACGCCCGTCGCCCCGCGGCGGCCGCGGCGCGGCGCCGCCCTGCCCGCCACGAATTGAGCGGCCAGGATCGCCCGGCCGGTCCCGGCGCGACGCCGCCGTTCTGGACGCTCGACCGCGACGCGCTGCTCGACCGGCTGGCCTGCGGCGCCGACGGGCTGACGACGGACGAGGCGGCGCGACGGCTCGCCGAGCAGGGTCCCAACAGCGATGTCGCGGCGGCGCGCGCCGGCGTCGTCACCGCCGTGCTGCGCCGCCTGCTCGAGCCGCTCTGTCTGATCCTGCTCGTCGCCGCGGCCGTCGCGGCACTGACCGGCGACACGGTCGGCGGCGCCATCATCGTCGTCATCCTCGCCCTGTCGATCGGGCTGGACACCGTGCAGGAGGGCCGCGCGCTCAAGGCCGCCGAGCTGCTGCGCCACTCGGTGGCGCTCAAGGCCGAGGTGCGTCGCGATGGCGCCTTCGTCGAGCGGCCGGTCGAGGAGATCGTGCCCGGCGACGTCGTGCGGGTGCGCGCCGGCGACATCGTGCCGGCCGACGGGCTGCTGCTCGAGGCGACCGCCTTCACCGCCGGCGAGGCGGCGCTGACCGGCGAGCCCTACCCGGTCGAGAAGAGATGCGGCATCGTCGCCTCGACGAGCCCGGCCGAGGCGACCAACGCGGTGTTCCGCGGCGCCGTCGCGCAGACCGGCGAGGCGCTGGTGCTGGTCGCCGCGACCGGCCGCGCCACGGTGTTCGGCGGCGCCGCGGCGGCGCTCGCCCAGCAGGCGGCGCCGACGCCGCTGCAGCGCGACCTGCACGCCTTCGGCCTGCTGGTGGCACGGCTGTCGATCGCCCTGATCATGGTCGTGCTGACGGCGCACGTGCTGTTTGGCCGGCCGGTGATCGACTCGCTGATGTTCTCGGTGGCGCTGGCGGTCGGCCTGACGCCCGAGCTGCTGCCGATGATCACCACCGTCACCCTGACCCGCGGCGCCCTGCGCCTCGCGGCGCGCAAGGTGATCGTCAAGCGCCTGGCCTCGATCCACGACCTCGGCGAGATGAGCGTGCTGTGCACCGACAAGACCGGCACCCTGACCTCGGCGCGCATCACCCTGGCCGACAGTCTCGACGGCGACGGCGCGGCGAGCCCGCTTCCGTCCCGCCTCGCGGCGGTGGCGGCGCGCCTGGGCGGCGACCGCGGCGCGCTCGACGCCGCCCTGGTCGCCGCGACCGAGGACGGCGCCGGCTGGGCGCTGCGGGCGCGCCATGCCTTCGACTTCAACCGCCGGCTGGGCTCGGTGCTGGCCGACGGGCCGGACGGCAGGCTGCTGATCGTCAAGGGCGCGCCCGAGTCGGTGCTGGCCCTGTGCACGCGGCGGCGCGGCGGCGACGGCATCGCGCCCCTCGACGAGGCCGGGCGCGACGACCAGCGCCGGCGGGTACAGGCGCTGGCCGAGCAGGGTCTGCGCGCCATCGCGGTGGCCTCGCGCCCCTGGACCGGCGAGCCGCGCGAGCTCGAAGCGGCGGACGAGGCGGAGCTGGTGCTGGAAGGCTTCTGCACCTTCGCCGATCCGCCCAAGCCGACCAGCGCCGCCGCGATCCGCCGGCTGGCGGCCGCCGGCGTGCGCGTGAAGATCCTGTCGGGCGACGATCCGGTGGTGGTGCGCCGGCTGGCCGCCACGGTCGGGATCGAGGCCGCGACGGTGCTGTCGGGCCCCGAGATCGCTGCGCTCGGCGACGAGGCGCTGGCCGTCCAGGCGCGCGCCGTCGATGTCTATGGCCGCCTGGCGCCGGACCAGAAGTCGCGCCTGATCAAGGCGCTGCAAGCCGGCGGCGCGGCGGTCGGCTTCCTCGGCGACGGAATCAACGACGCGCCGGCGCTCAAGGCGGCCGACATTGGCCTGTCGGTCGAGGGCGCCACCGGCGTCGCCCAGGCGGCCGCCGACATGATCCTGTTGGCGCCCGACCTCGAGGTCGTGGCCGACGGCGTCGAGGAAGGACGGCGGACCTTCGCCAACATCCTGAAGTACGTGCGCATGGGCGCCAGCTCGAACTTCGGCAACATGCTGTCGATGGCCTCGGCGTCGCTGTTCCTGCCCTTCCTGCCGATGCTGCCGACCCAGATCCTGCTCAACAATCTGCTCTACGACTTCTCGGAGATCGGCATTCCGTTCGACACGGTGCGTCCCGAGGCGACGGCGGCGCCGCAGGTCTGGGACCTGCGCAACCTGATGCGCTTCGCCGGGGTCATGGGGCCGCTGTCGTCGGCTTTCGACTTCGCGACGTTCGCCGTCCTGCTGCTGGTCTTCCGGGCGACGCCCGAGGAGTTCCGCACCGCCTGGTTCGTCGAATCGATGGCGACCCAGATCCTGGTGATCTTCGTCATTCGCACCAATGGCCGGCCGTGGCGCCAGCGCGCCCATCCGGCGCTCGTCGCCTCGTCGCTGATCGCGCTGGCGGTCGCCCTGGTGCTGCCGTTCTCCAGCCTCGGCGCTTGGTTCGGCTTCACCGCCCTGCCGCTCGGCCTGGCGGCCGGCATCGCCGGCCTGGTGGCCGCCTATCTGGTGGCGGCGGAACTGCTGAAGCCGCTGGCCCTGCCGGCGTCGCGCCGTCAGGCGCCGACGGGCTGAGGCTGAGGCGCCGGCAGCACGCCCATCTGGCGGCCGATGCCGGTCATCACCTCGACCATGTGCTCGAGCTGCTCGCGCGTGTGTGCGGCGCACAGCGAGCAGCGCAGCAGCGACACGCCGTTGGGCGTCGCCGGCGGCGTCGCGACGTTGACGTAGATGCCGGCGTCGAGCATGGCGCGCCAGAAGGCGATGGCGATGTCGCGGTCGGGCAGGTGCACGCCGACCACCGGCCCGTGCTGCGGGCCGAGCTTGAAGCCCTTGGCGGCCAGCCCGTCATAGAGGGTGGCGACGTTGGCCCACAGCTGGGTGCGCAGCTCCGGCCGCGCCTTGACGATGCGCAGCGCCTGGCGGACCGAGGCGAGGATCGAGGGCGGCGGCGAGGCCGTGAACATGTAGGAGCGCACGGTGACGCGCAGGATGTCGAAGTCGGGATCGTCGGAAACGCAGTAGCCGCCGATCGCGCCCAGCGTCTTGGAGAAGGTGCCGACGATGAAATGGCAGTCGTCGAGCACGCCGGCTTCCTCGCACAGGCCGCGGCCGTTGGCGCCCAGCGCGCCCAGCGAATGCGCCTCGTCGACCAGCACGTAGGCGCCGTACTTCTTGCAGACCTCGACGAATTCCTTGAGCGGGGCGCTGTCGCCCAGCATCGAGTAGATGCCCTCGAGCACGACCAGGCGGTTGCCCGGCCGGTCGCCGAGCCGGCGCAGCCTGGCGTCGAGGCTCGACGGATCGTTGTGCTTGAAGCGGATGACCTCGGCCTGGGTCATCTTGCAGGCGTCGTAGATCGAGGCGTGGCTGTCGGCGTCGATCAGCAGCATGTCGCCCTGGCCGGCCAGGGTCGAGATGATCCCGAGATTGGCCTGATAGCCGGTCGTGAAGACCATGCAGTGCTTCTTGCCGTAAAACTCGGCGATCTCCTGCTCCAGCGCCACGTGCTCGGTGTAGCTGCCGTTGGCGATGCGCGAGCCGGTCGTGCCGGTGCCCTCGGCACGGATCGCCTCGATCGCCGCTTCCATGCAGGACGGGTCGAAGGTCAGGCCGAAATAATTGTTGGTGCCGACCAGCAGGGTGCGCTTGCCGTTGATGATCGCCTCGGTCGGCGACAGCACCCGCTCCATCCGGATCTGGAAGGGATCCGCCCCGGTGGTGCGCACGCTGCGATAGGCTTCGAGCAGCCCGGCGTGGCGATCGAACAGACCCATGGAGGAAAAGCCCTCAGGCGCGGGCGCGCAGATCCTGGATCGTGTCGGCCAGCTGGTCGACGGTGTGGATCTCGGCGATGACGTTCATCGGGATCGACACGTCGAAACGGTCCTCGAGTTCCATGACCATGTCCATGATGGCCAGCGAATCGATCGTCAGGTCCTTGGCGATGACGGTGGCACCGGTGATCGGCTTCTCGCCCGCCTGGTAGGGCAGCAGGTGCCGGCAGATCTCGCGCACGACGACGGCACGCGTGACGCGCTCGTCCGTGCCGATCTCGGCGGTCAGGGTGTCGAACATGCCGTCGTTCTCGACGGTCATTTGGTGGGCAGTGCGCAACGAATCTCTCCGGGTCCCGGGGGGCGGGGGTCGCGGTCCTTGTGGCAGAAACCGCAATTCCTTGTGAAATGACAATTTGTTACGCCGTGTTTCACACGTTTCAGAGCCACTGATGACGGCGGTACCAGGCGACCGTGTCGCGGAACCCTTCCGCGAGGTCGTAACGCGGCCGCCAGTCGAGCGCTGCGGCCAGCCGGCCGTCGTGGACCGTCCAGTCCGAATGGAAGATTTCCTTGACCTTGCTGCGCGTGAGGATTTGCACGGGGCCGCCGAGGGCCTGCACCGCTTCGTTGCAGCGCGCCGCGAAATTCATGGCCGCGCGCGGCACCTTGAGCGGCAGCGGCCTGCGTCCCAGCGGTCCTGCCGCCGCCGCCGCCATGTCGCGATAGCCGTAGCCTCCCGCCCGCCCGTCGTCGATCTCGTAGACCGCCGGCGGCGGCGGCGTCTCGACCGCAGCGGCCAGCGCCTCGGCGAGGTCGGACACGTGGATCAGGGCCAGCCGCGCCTTGGCCATCCAGGGCTGCGGGGCAATTCCCCGCGACACGGCGCGGAAATAGGCCAGGGTCTCGCGGTCGCCCGGGCCGTAGACCGCCGGCGCCCGGATCGCCAGCCAGGGGCCGGAGCGGCCGGCCAGCACCTCCTCGGCGGCCCGCTTGCTCGCGCCATAGGGCGACAGATGCGGCTCGCGGGCGGTCAGGGACGACAGCAGGACCAGGGTGGCGTCGGGGGCGAAGGCCGAGAGCAGCGCCGTACCGTCGCGGTTGACCGCCATGAACTCGGCCGGCCGGCGCGCCTTGATCAGCCCGGCGGCATGGACCACGGCCGAGGCGCCCTCGACCAGGCGCTTGAGCGCGGGCTCCTCGCCCAGGTCGCCCAGCACCAGCTCGGCCTCGATCCCGGCCAGCGAGGGCAGCGGCGACCAGCGCCGCACCAGCAGCCGCAGGCGGAAGCCGCGGCGCGCCAGCGCCGCCACCAGCGCCGGGCCGATGAACCCGGTGGCCCCGGTGACGGCGACCAGCCGGCTCACGGCCCGAGCGGCCTAGGCCGCCGCGGTGGCGGGCGTATAGAGGCCGGCAAGATAGTTGGCCTTGGTGCGGGCGCGCGACAGCTTGCCCGACGAGGTCGTCGGCAGTCCCAGGGTCGGCGGCACCAGCACGACGTCGCAATCGACCGACGCCGTCTCGCGCACCGTGCCGGCGACGTCGCGGGCCAGCGCCGCCCGCCCTTCCTCGCCGGCGACCCGGGCCAGCACGGCGACCACCACCCGCTCGCCCTCGCCGGTGTCGATCGAGAAGGCCGCCGTGTCGCCGCTGCGCACGACGTGCCGGGCCTCGATCGCCCATTCGATGTCCTGCGGCCAGATGTTCCGGCCGTTGATGATGATCAGGTCCTTGGCCCGGCCAGTGACGACGATCTCGCCGTCCAGCAGGTAGCCGAGGTCGCCGGTGTCGAGCCAGCCATCGTCGGACAGCACCTCGCGCGACGCCTCGGGCTCGCCGAAATAGCCCGGCATGACGCTCGGCCCCTGGACGAAGATGCGGCCGACCGCCCGCTCGCCCAGCACGTTTCCGTCGGGGTCGCGGACCTCGAGCCGGTGGCCGGGCAGCACCTTGCCGCAGATCACGAAGCGGCGCAGCCGGTCCGGCGCGTCGGCCGGCGCCGGCACGGCGGTTTGCCGTTCCGCCAGGGCCACCCGGTCGACCGCGTCGGTGCGCACGCCACCGCCATGTGGGCAGAAGGTGATGGCGAGGCAGACCTCGGCCATGCCGTAGCTGGGCAGGAAAGCCTTGCGGTCGAAGCCGGCGTCGGCGAAGGCGGCGGCGAAGCGCTCCAGCACGTCGGGCCGGATCATGTCGCCGCCGATCCCGGCATGGCGCCAGCACGACAGGTCGAGGTCGGGCGCCACCTGGGTGGCGGCGCGCCGGGCGGCCAGCTCGTAGCCGAAGCTCGGGCTGTAGGCGATGCTGCCGCGGTTGCCCGAGATGATGTTCAGCCACTGCGCCGGCCGACGCGCGAAGTCGCGCGGCGTCAGGTAGTCGATCGACAGCTGGCTCGACAGCGGCGCCATCAGGAAGCCGATCAGCCCCATGTCGTGATAGAGCGGCAGCCAGCTCGCGGCACGGTCGCCCGGCACGACGTCGAGCCCGGCCGGCCCGGTCATGCCGGCGAGGTTGGCCATCAGCGCCCGCTGGGTGATCTGCACGCCGTGCGGATGGCGGGTGCTGCCCGACGAGAACTGGACGTAGCAGAGGTCGTCCGGCCCCAGCGGCCGGAGGTCGACCGGCTTCTCGGGCAGCGCCTCCAGCACCCCGAGGCCGCCGTGCAGGCTCACCGCCGGCGACCCGGCGGCGGCATCGGCCAGGAAGCCGGCGAGATCGTCGAGGCCGATCGCCGCCACCGCGCCCGAGGCGGCGAGTTGGCGGCGCAGCTGCTCGAGGTAGGCGTCCTTGCCGCCGATCCCGATCGGGATCGACACCGGCACCGGCAGCAGGCCGGCATACTGCGCGCCGAAGAACAATTCGAAGAAGCCCGGCCAGGTGTCGGCCGTCACGAGGATTCGCTCGCGCGGCGCGAAGCCGGCGCCGATCAGCCGGCGCGCCAGGACCTGGGCACGGCCCTGCAGGTCGCGCCACGGCAGGGTCGACAGGATGCCGCCGCGCACGTTGTAGAAGGTGATGCCGGTCTCGCCGCGCGCCGCGTGGTCGAGCATCTCGGGCACGGTCGCGAATTCGGCGCGGCGAAAGGCCAGCCGGGCGTTGCGGGAGGGGAGCGGCAGCATCGGAGCGGCGTCCTCTAGCAGAGGGGGTGGGGCCTCTCAAGGCAGCGCGAGCGCGCGGTGCTTGAGCGGACGTTTCATCCTGCCGCCAAAGTTGCTACATTGTTCTCATGAGGCGATGGCACGGTCCCGATGTCGAAGGATGAACCGGTGCATCTGGTCGAGGATGAGCGGTCCGGCGACCGGTTTCTCGTCTATGCGACGGGCCAGGGTCTCCGGCTCGACATCCGGTACGAAGGCGAGACCCTGTGGATGACGCAGGCTCAGATTGCGGACCTTTTCGGCCGAGACGTTTCGACGATCTCGCGGCACATCGCCAATGTTCTGCAAGAAGGCGAGCTCGACGAGACGTCTTCTTTGCAAAAAGCGCAAACAACTGCCGGGGGCCGGCCGGCGATCTCATACAACCTCGATATGGTGATTTCCGTCGGATATCGCGTGTTGTCTGCTCAGGCCACTGTGTTTCGCCGCTGGGCAACGGGGATTCTCGTCCAGTTCGCCAGGAAGGGATTCGTCGTCGACGCACCGCGCCTCAAGCAGCCCGACGCCATCGACCGGGTCGCCGAGCTTCGCGAGATCATCCGGGACATTCGCTCGGACGAAGCCAACGTTTATCGGGAACTGCGCCTTGTGCCAGGATTACGACAGTTCGACCGAAGCCGCCCGAGAGTTCTACCAGCGAACGCAGGCAAAGCTCGTCTATGCCGTGACGTCGCAGACGCCGTCCAAGATCATCTCGACCAGGGCCGATCATCGCTCCACGAACATGGGGCTGCAGGCTTGGCAGAATGACAACATCCGGAAGACCGATGTCGGCGTGTCGAAGAACTACCTGTCCGAGCCGGAGATCAAGGAGCTCAATCGGCTCACGACCATCCTGCTCGACATCTTCGAGGATCAGCTCGAACTCGGCAGGCTCGTGGTGATGCAAGACCCGTAAGCTCTCCTCGACCGGCATCGCGAGGCGGACGAGGGAATCGCTGCCTTGGCGAAGCAGGCGAAGGACCTGCCCAAGTCGCCCCGCCGCTAGGTCGGACAGGGGTAGCGGACCCCAAGCCCGCCAATTGACACACCCCAGCGCCGGTAAGATAGTGACAATCCCCGCTCAACCCCGGTCAGCCGACATCCGGAGCCGAGGCCAACGAGCGGGCATTTCTTTTGGTGGAGAGTCCAGTGGTTACGGCTGTGATGCCGACGTACGGTCGCAAGGACGTCGTGTTCGAACGCGGAGAAGGCAACTACCTCTACGCGACGGACGGCCGACGTTTCCTCGACTTCACGTCCGGCATCGCCGTGAACGCGCTGGGCCACTGCCATCCGGCAATGGTCAAGGCGCTGGCCGAGCAGGGCAGCAAGCTCTGGCACACGTCGAACCTCTACCGCATCGGCAACGGCGAGAAGCTGGCGCAGCGGCTGGTCGACCTGACCTTCGCCGACACCATGTTCTTCTGCAACTCGGGCGCCGAGGCGATCGAGGGCGGCATCAAGCTGATCCGCAAGTACCAGTACGTGAACGGCAAGCCGCAGCGCTACAAGCTGATCTGCTTCCAGGCCGCCTTCCACGGCCGCCTACTCAACGCGCTGGCCGCCACCGGCAACGAGAAGTACCTGGAGGGCTTTGGCCCGCCGGCCTCGGGCTACCGCCACGCGCCGCTCAACAACGCCAACGTCGTGCGCGACATGATCGACGACGAGACCGCCGGAATCCTGGTCGAGCCGATCCAGGGCGAGGGCGGCGTGCGCGAGACGACGCCGGAGTTCCTCAAGGCGCTGCGCGCCATGTGCGACGAGTTCGGCCTGCTGCTGTTCTACGACGAGATCCACACCGGCTTCGGCCGCACCGGCAAGCTGTTCGCCTACGAATGGTCGGGCGTGGCGCCCGACGTCATGGCGGTGGCCAAGGGCATGGGCGGCGGCTTCCCGATCGGCGCCTTCATGGCGACCGAGAAGGCGGCGGCCGGCATGGTGCCGGGCACCCACGGCTCGACCTACGGCGGCAACCCGCTGGCCACCGGCGTCGCCAACGCCATGCTCGACGAGCTGCTCAAGCCCGGCTTCATCGCGGCCGTGCACAGCAAGGGCGAGTACTTGAAGGGCCAGCTCGAGGCCCTGGTGAAGCGCCATCCCAAGGTGTTCGCCGAGGCCCGCGGCACCGGCTTCCTGCAGGGAATCCGCTGCGAGGTGCCGGCCGGCGAGATGGTCGACCGCCTGATGTCGCTCGGCATGCTGGTGCCGATCGCCGGCGAGAACGTCATCCGCATCTTCCCGGCGCTGATCGCCGACAAGGCGGCGCTCGACGAGGGCGTGGCGATTCTCGAGAAGGCGGCGCTGTCGTTCGAGGCTGCCCAGGGTGCGCCGAAGGCCGCCGAGTAGGTCGGCCATGGCGGCTCCCAAGCATTTCCTCGACCTCGATCAGGTCGATCCCAAGACGCTTCGCCAGATCCTCGATCACGGCAAGGCGATGAAGAAGGCGCGGGCGAACGGCGGCCACGACAAGCCGCTCGCCGGCAAGACGCTCGCGATGATCTTCGAGAAGCCCTCGACACGCACCCGCGTGTCTTTCGAGGTCGGCATGCGCGAGCTGGGCGGCGGCACCATCATGCTCGGCCGCACCGACACCCAGCTCGGCCGCGGCGAGACGATCGCCGACACGGCGCGCGTGCTGTCGCGCTACGTCGACATCATCATGATGCGCACCACGGTCGAGGAGAAGCTGCTCGAGATGGCGAAGTTCGCCACCGTGCCGGTGATCAACGGCCTGACCGACCGCACGCATCCCTGCCAGCTGATGGCCGACGTGATGACCTACGAGGAGCATCGCGGCCCGATCCGGGGCAAGTCGATCGCCTGGTCGGGCGACGGCAACAACATGGCGACCAGCTGGATCCACGCCGCCGTGCAGTTCGACTTCGAACTGCGCGTCGCCTGTCCGCCGGAGCTGACCCCGCCGGCCGACGTCGTCGCCTGGGCCGAGAAGTCGCAGGGCCGCATCAGCATCGGCCACGATCCCGAGTCGATGGTGCGCGGCGCCGACTGCGTCGTCACCGACACCTGGGTGTCGATGGGCGACGAGAATCCCGACAGCCCGGGCGCGGCGCGCCGCCACAACCTGCTGCGCGCCTTCCAGGTCGACCAGCGCCTGATGAAGCAGGCCAAGCCGGACGCCATCTTCATGCACTGCCTGCCGGCGCATCGCGGCGAGGAGGTCACCGCCGAGGTGATCGACGGGCCGCAGTCGGTGGTGTTCGACGAGGCCGAGAACCGCCTGCACGCCCAGAAGAGCATCCTGGCCTGGTGCCTCTCATGACCCCGGCGTCGGAAGGCAAACCCGCTTCCGACGGCGCCGCGACAGATTGGGACCACGCTCTGCCCTTCCAGCTCGACGCGCTGGGCGCGCGCGGGCGGCTGGTCCGTCTCCGTCCGGCGCTCGACGCCGTCATCGAGCGCCACGGTTACCCGATCGCCGTGGCGCAGCCGCTGGCCGAGGCGATGGTGCTGTGCGCCACCTTGGCGACCTCGCTGAAGTACGATGGCATCTTCACCCTGCAGATCTCCGGCGACGGCCCGATCCGCCTGCTGGTGACCGATCTCACGACCGACGGCGCGCTGCGCGGCTACGCCCAGTTCGATTCGTGGAAGCTCGCGGTGGCGCTGGGCGGCAGTCCGGACAGCCTGCCCGACGCCTACGTGCCCAAGCTGTTCGGCCGCGGCCGGCTCGCCTTCACCGTCGACCAGGGCCAGTACACCCAGCGCTACCAGGGCATCGTGGCGCTCGAGGGCAGCACCCTGGCCGACTGCGCCCACACCTATTTTCGCCAGTCCGAGCAGCTGCCGACCGGCATCAAGATCGCGGCCCGCCGCACCGCCGGCGACGACGGCGCCGGCCACTGGCACGCCGCCGCGCTGATGGTCCAGCAGATGCCCGAGTTCGACGCCGGCCGCCTCGACGTCGACCCGGAGCAGCGCGAGGACGACTGGCGCAAGGCGGTGATCCTGATGGCCTCGGCGACCGAAGCCGAGATGCTGTCGCCCGACCTGGCGGGCCCGGCCCTGCTGCACCGCCTGTTCCACGCCGAGCGGCCGCGCGTGTTCGCGCGCCGGCCGTTCGCGGCGCGCTGCCGCTGCAGCCGCGCCCGCATCGACCGCGTGCTGCGCGGCATCCGCCGCGAGGAGCTGGCCGACATGCGCGACGACAGCGGCAGGGTCGCGGTGAAGTGCGAGTTCTGCTCGGCCGAGTACGCCTACGACGAGAACGACCTCGATAGGATCTACGACTCGGCGGCCTGAGAGCGGGCGCAATTCCGCTTTGGCGAGACGGCGTCTTGTCGAGGCTTGCCGGCCATGGAAAGGTCGGGGGCGGATTGGACGACGCGAGGCCTTCATGACGATAGCCATCAGGAAGCTCATGTCGCATTGGGGCGCGGAGGTCGATTTCGACCTGTCCCGGACGCTCGATGCAGGCACGTCCCGGGAACTCGTCGAGCTCTTCAACACGTATCACCTGCTGATCTTTCGCAATCAGACTTTCACCGCCGAACAGCAGGTGACGTTCTCGAAGCTGTTCGGGCCGATCTCGTACCGCAGCCCGGCGATGAGGGCCGACGAGACGGTCTTCGTCTCCAACGTCGCCGACGGCGGCGTCCTGGGCGACGGAGAGCTGCTGTTCCACTCGGACAACACCTTCTTCCAGCACCCGCTCAAGGCGATCGGCCTGTTCGCGATGCAGGTGCCGTCGCGCGGCGGCGACACCCTGTTCACCAACGCCTACGAGGTTTACGAGTCCCTTCCGCCGGCCGTGCAGGAGTACCTTCAGGGACTGCGCTCGCTGCAAACGTTCGACTACAACGGCGACTACAACAAGAGATCGACGCTGGAGGCGGTGCCCGCCGATGCGCCTTGCGCCGAGCCCCCCCCTGCTGTGGCGGAACCCGGACACGGGCCGCGTCGCCCTGTTCCTCAGCGAGCACACGACGGTGAAGATCCAGGGAATTGCCTCGCGCCAGGAAGAGGACGATCTCATCGCCGTGCTGCGCCGGCACATCGAAGACCCGAGGTTCTGCTACCGCCACAAATGGAGCCCGGGCGACTTCCTCTTCTGGGACAATGTCTGCCTCCAGCATGCGCGGGAAAACTTCGACAAGTCCCAGGCACGGACGCTTCGCCGCACGCCGATCCTCGACCCCGACGGCGACCGGCGCTTTCCCGAATCGCGCGACCTCACGCGAAAGGCGGCCTGACGCATGAGCCGGCGTTTCGAGGCGCGGCTGGCGATCGTGACAGGCGCTGCCCGCGGCATCGGGGCCGCGATTGCGCGCCGCCTGCTGACCGAGGGAGCGGAGGTCGTCGGCGTCGATCGCGAGCCATTCGGCGAGGCGGAATTCGCCTTCGCTGGTGAACGCTGGAGCACGCTCGCCTGCGACGTCACGAGCCGGGCCGACGCCGCCCGGCTGGTGGAGCGGGTGAAGGCCTTCGGCCGTCCCCTGGACTTCCTGGTCAACAACGCCGGGATCGGCGGCGCCCGACCGCTCGTCGAGACCGAAGAGGAGGATTGGCAACGGTTTCTCGACACCAACCTCACGGCGACCTACCGGCTTTGCCGCCACATGGTTCCACTGCTGCGGCGACCGGGCGGACGCATCGTCAACATTTCGTCGGTCTTCGGCCTCTGCGCCTTTCCAGGGTCGGTCGCCTACTCGGTGTCCAAGGCCGGCGTGGCGCAGCTGACCAGGCAGATCGCCGCCGAACTGGCGCCGCAGGGAATCCTCGCGAATGCAATCGCGCCCGGCGTCATCGAGACCCCGATGACAGCGACGCGAATCGCCAACGACAGTTGGTACAGAAAGGTCATGTGTGAGGCGACGCCGCTCGGACGGGTCGGGCAGCCTTCCGAGATCGCAGGTGCCGTCGCTTTCCTGTGCTCCGAGGATTCGAGCTTTGTCGTCGGCCAGACTCTGGTGGTCGATGGTGGATGGCTCGAGTCCAAGTACATGCCCAAGGACGAACCCGACTAGAGCGAGGCTCGATGGACAGAGGCGAGAAGTTCGGAAACAGCTTTTCCTCGAAGGAGATCCTGGACGGGATCATGCGTTGGGCGTCGGTCGAGAGTCCCTCGATCTCACCCGATGCCGTCGCGAAGATGTTCGACGTCGCGGGAAGCGAGTTCCGCGAGACCGGCGCGACGATCGAGCGGCGAGCGGCGCCCAATGGCTGCAGCCCGGTCATGGTCGCCCGCTTCCCCGGCCGCCGAGAAGGCCCCGGCATCCTGGTTCTTGGCCATCTCGACACAGTGCATCCCGTGGGCACGATCGACGGCCCGCTGAAGCTGCGCGTCGAGGGGGACAAGCTCTATGGGCCGGGCGTGTTCGACATGAAGGGGGGCATCTACCTGGCGCTGTACGCGCTACGTCGGATACGGGCCGAAACCGGGTCCACCGACTTGCCGGTCACCTTCATGATGATCCCGGACGAGGAGCTCGGCAGCCCCAACACGCGCGCACTGATCGAGGACGAGGCGCGCAACAGCAAGTACGTGCTCGTTCCCGAGCCAGCCCGGCTCGGCAAGCTGGTCAGCGGGCGTCATGCCTTCGTGCGCTACACGGTGAAGACCTACGGCAAGCCCGCCCATGCCGGCGCCGACAACAAGGTCGGCAGAAGCGCGATCCGAGCCATGGCGTCCCTCATCGAGACGATCGAAAGCGCCACCGACATGACTCGGCTGGTTTCCTTCAGCGTCGGCGTCGTGAACGGCGGCCTGTTCGTGAACGTCATTCCGACCGAGTGCACGGCGCAAGTGCTCTGCGTGGCCTCCTCTCCCGAGAACCTGCAATACGTGTACGACTTCATGTCGACCCTGCGGTCGCCCGACGAGGACGTGAGGCTCGAGGTCATCAAGGGTGCCGAACGACCGCTGTTCCGCGCATCCGAAGGCACACTGCAGCTATTCGAGATCGCCCGGCGCACTGCCGCCGAGTTCGGGCTCCCGCTGGAACACGGCCAGTTCGGCGGCGGCAGCGACGGCAATTTCACCGGCGCGCTCGGCATACCGACCTTGGACGGTCTCGGGGTCGTGGGGGCCGGGGCGCACACGCACGACGAGCATCTGGTCATCCCGCAGTTGGCCGCGAGGGCGCGCATCTTCGCAGGGCTGCTCGGCGAGCTCGAGTGATGCCGAAGCGACACTTGGTCCATGGATTGCATTTGGGCCACGGGAATTAGGGAAGGGTGAAGTCGATGGGGGGTTCCAATGATCTCGCGTGCCGCACTCCTGGCGTCTGTGCTCTCTGTGGTCATGGCAGTCGCGGCGGGACCGGCGAACGCCGAGTTCTCGAACCGGAAGATCAAGATCGGCGTCCTGAACGATATGAGCGGCCCTTACGCCTACCTCGGCGGCAAGGGATCCGTGGTCGCGGCGGAAATGGCCATCGCGGACGAAGGAGGCAAGATCGGCGACATTCCCATCGAGCTGGTTTCCGCGGATCACCAGAACAAGGCGGATGTCGGCGCGTCCATCGCGAAGCGCTGGTTCGACGCCGAGGGTGTGGATGCGATCGTCGATGACCCGTCGTCGGCCGTGGCGCTCGCCGTTCAGAATATCGGCCGGGAATTCAGGAAGACCACCATGGTCTTCGCCACCACGTCCGAGCTGACCGGCAAGGCCTGCTCGCCCTACAGCTCGCACTGGTTCGAGGACACCTATGTGATGTCGGCCGCGACGACGCGGGCGGCCATGGCGGCGGGCGCCAAGAAATGGTTCTTCATCAGCGCCGACTATACTTTCGGCAAGATGCTCGAGGCCGATGCGACGGGCTTCATCGAAGGCGGGGGTGGCACCGTGCTCGGACGGGTCCGCTACCCGATGAACGCGCCCGATTACTCCTCTTACCTTCTGGCCGCGCGGGCGTCCAAGGCCGACGTGATCGGCCTCGGAAGCGCCGGCAACGACCTGTTGACGATGGTCAAGCAGGCGAAGGAGTTCAAGATTGCCGAAGCCGGGCAGAAGCTGGCGGCGTTCGTCATGTTCGCCGTCGACGCCGAGGCGCTGGGTCTCGCCACGGCTCAGGGCCTGCTGTTCGCCGAAGGCTTCTACTGGGACCAGAACGACCAGGCGCGCGCCTTCTCGAAGCAGTACGAGGCGAAGACGGGCAAGCGCCCGACGCGCGAGCAGGCCGGCGTCTACAAGGCCGTCCGCCACTTCCTGGAGTCGGCCAGGGCGACCGGGAGCGACGACGGGGAGACCGTCAATCGGCAGATGAGGAAGGCGCCGATCGACTACTTCGGCAACCCGGCTTCGATTCGCGAGGACGGGCGCGTGGTCTATCCGGTCACGCTCTACGAAGTGAAGCAGCCGGCGCAAAGCAAGTACGCTGGCGACACGCTCAAGGCGGTGAGCACGGTCTCGGCCGACCAGGCGTTCCGCCCCTTGAAGGACGGCGGCTGCGACCTCGTGAAGTAGGATGAGCCGCGAGATCAGCCACGTCTGCCTGTTTCGTCTCCGCCGGGAGCTTCTCGACGCCGACCGTCGCGAACTCGATCGGTATGCCGAGGAGATACTGCGGTCCCTGGAGGGTGTGCGGCGCTATCGCTTCGTCGCCAACCGTTCGCGCAAGGCCGGCGGCTTCGACCTGGTGCTCGACAGCTGCTTCGCCTCCGAGGCGGAGCTCCGGGCCTACGTCCAGACACCGTTGCATGACGAGCTTGCGAGGTACATGGACGGTCTCGTCGAGCAGACGATCGTCGCCGACTACTGACCTGCGCCTTGCCCGGGATCGGCCGCCGCGGCTCACACGCTCGGCAGCACCGCTGCGTTGACCATCGCCGGATAGGCGAGGGTGCGCGGCCGCGCCTCGGCGTCGTCTGGCGAGGCGAGCCCGCAAACACCTATCGGATCCCCTTTCGCGCGCTGAATTGGCGCGTGCCGCCTGCCCTGGCTCAGCCGGTCCAAGGTTGGGAGCAAGTTCAAGGCGCCGGTTCCAGTGCCTCGACCCGCCCTGGCTCAACGTCGGCGATGAGCCGCCTGAGAGCATCTCTGCCGTCGAGCCCTCGACCGCTCTCTTGTGCGGCGTGCCGGCGCGTCCGCGGGCGAAGGCCGGCCTCTCCTCGCTGGTTCTTGAAGTCCGTCACGGCCGGGGGCGCGGCGGGCGGCAATCGAAAGTGATCTCGCGCGGCTTGAAGGACGGCGCCGGCGCGACCGTCGGCGGCAAGGCGCGGGGCCACGCGCCACTCTTCAGATGGGCCTCGACGAGCGGCACCAGGCCCTGCAGGAACACCCAGGCGCGCAGGCGCTCGCCGGCGTAGCTGTTGTGGATGGCGTCGATGTAGAGATCCGGATCGAAGGGCATCAGGCGCGCCACGTCGATGAAGGCGAGATCGTTGAGCCTTGCATACTTGGCGAACACGCGGTTCTGGAAGGCGGCCAGCCGCTCCATGTCGCGATAGGAGAAGCGCCCGTAGCCCTGGCTGAGATAGTCGAGAATGCTGCGATGGCGGATCGGGTCCAGCACCATGCCGTCCTTGACCAGCCAGATGAACGAGGCCAGCACGAGCTGCGCCCCCAGCTGCTCGGCGTCGCGTCGGATGCTGTCCAGATCGTCGAGGATGGTGCCGAGATTGACCGGCAGCTCGGCGCGCGCCGGGGCAGTGGCGATTGCCGGATCGCGCTCGTCGACCGACTTGGGAAAGACGGTCGTCGGCCGCCGCTCCCGGGGGACCTCGCCGCCGCCGCCCGGTCGCGCCCGGGCCGACATCAGCGCCAGGACCCGGCGGCCCAGCGCCGAGTTCCGGGCGATGCGCTCGAGCAGCCCCTGTTGCGGCGCGTTGGTCGGGTCGACGGGTTGCGCCGGACAGGCCTCGCCCTCGTAGAGCACATGGTGGGGGATGTAACCCAACGGCTCGGGAACGAGGGTCTGCAGGTCGAACTGGTTGGCGCCTTCGTAGTAGACGACCAGGTCGGGCCTGAGCGGCAGCACCTCGTCGCGCAGGATGACGACGTTGTCGCCCGAGTTGATGCTTTCGCGACCGGCGTTCAGCACCTCGAACTTGAGGTCGAGCTTGCGCGCGGCGGCCCACAGGTTCAGCCAGAAGCCGACGAATTCCGGATAGGAATAGGGCTGGAAGTGGCTGCCGACGGTCGTCGAGGCGCCGATGAAGGCGATGCGGACTGTGCGCGGCGCACGCGCGAAGGGCACCGGTGGCCCGCGAAAGCCGTATTGGTTGGTGACCAGGCCGACCGGCGAGGTGGCGTCGGGCATGAAGCGGAAGGGCGGGTGCGGCTCGCCGTCGGGCGGGTCGTAGACGAAGAGATGCCCGGGAGCGCCGCACAGGTAGTCGTTGCGGCAAGGATCGCCGACGAACTTCGCGTTCCAGGCCTTGAACATGTCGGCGCGACGCGTGCCTTCGGTGATGCCGCTCGCCTCGACCCGATGGACCAGCTCGTTCCAGGCCTCCGGCACTGGCCGGCGGTTGGGCAGTGGCGGCGGCGCCTCGAAGAACCAGGCGCGCTGCACACCGGGTGCCAGGGCGATCGTGTCGAGATGGCGGACCGCCGGGCCGAGGTCGTCGCTGTAGTCGAGGTAGTCGACCACGGCTTCTGCGATGGCCGTGCACAAGACCAGCGACGCGACCACGAGGAGGACGTTGAGCGCGCCTTTTCGTTTCATGACAGGTTTACCACGCGAGCAGCCGACACCAGGCCGATGTGTGGCATGCTTAAACCAGATCGTGGCGAAAGGCACGGAACGAGCGGGCCACCTCCGGCGGGCCGTGCTGGCGCCGACCATGTCGCGCGCGTCGCGCACCGTCGACTTGGCCTACGTCACGATCCAGGCAGCCAGCGCCGGCTTGCCGATCGCGTGGCTGGAGGCGACGACGGGGCGGAGGGCTTCGACGGAGGCGGCGAGATCGGCGCGGCCACCATTGCCGGCGCACCGGCCGCCGCGCCGCGCCGCGCCTCGGGCTGGCAACACCGGCAGTCCTCGGGGCCGGACTCGTAGGCCAGCGGCGGACAGGACGGCTGCCGCGCAGGGATCGTTCGAGCGTGCGCCCGGTTAGGGCTGTTCGCACGATCGGAACTCAAGGGAGCGACGTCCACCCGGTCACTCGGGGTCGCGACGCTACCGCAGGATGCAGCCGCCTTCGGTTGACGAGGGGATGGGTCGCTGTACGATCCACCGGATGCGCTGAGGTAAGGCAAGTCGCTGAAGACATGCTTGGCGCTTATTCGCCCCCGGTCCGGGGCGGATGATCTTGTCTCGTCGTTGCCTGCATTTTGGGCTTCACTGTTCTTGCGATCGGGCTACCAAAGGGATCGGGTTGACGGGTCGAAGGTCCTGTCGACGCCGATCACCGTTCAAGAGAAGGCGGTGGCAGCATCACGCAAGACTTTTGCACTTGTTACACTACCATTCGTAGTGTTACCATTGGTTGTACTCGCGAGGAGAAGGCGTCATGAAGACTTGGGCCTGGCTCTGGACGGCGATCGCCTCCGCACTCCTGTTGCTCGGTGCCGGGTGCACGCAGGCGGTGCCCGAGTTCGTCCTCTACGTCCAGGCCTTCGACGCCCAGTACGAGCAGGGCAACGCGGTCCTGGACATCGTCGGCAACGCCGAGCGCACGGTCGCCCTGCGCAAGGTCAAGATCGACACGACCTTCAATCCCAACGGGGCGGCCTACTTCCTGGACGGGATCGATCCGCCGATCACCGCGTCGCTGCGGACCTCGCTCCGGACCCTGAAGTCCTACAACGATGCGCTGGGCGGCCTCGCCAGCGGCGAGGCCGCCGACACGCTCGCCGTGCGGCTGGGCGCCGTCACCACCAACGGCGCTGCGGGACTGTCGGCGCTGGCCGCGGCTGCCGGCCCGGCAGCCGCGCTCGAGGCCGGCGCCTTCGTCGCCGGTGCGAAGGCAGCCCTCGACACGGCGATGCCGCTGCTCAAGGCGGCGGCGACGGCGGCCAACCGCGAGGAGTTCCGTCGGCAGCTCGTCCTGGCCCACGACCCGATGCGCGACCTGCTTCAGGCGATGCGGGCGGCGACGCCGGCCATGTACGAGCTCATGATTCGCAGCCAGGTGCAGCGCGGCAACCTCGACTCCGCCTCGGGCATCCCGCCGGAGGGAGAAAGCCGGCTGTCGAAGCAGCGCGAGCTCCTGGCGGCCTGGGTCGTGCTGATGGACAAGACCCTCGTCGCGCTCGACCACGCGGCGGCCGCTGCCTCGGCCAGGGGCGGCGCGCTGCCGGTCGCGGAGATGACCGACATCTCCATCCAGCTGAAGGTCACGGCCGAGCAGATCAAGGCGATCCGCGCCAAGCA
Organism: Reyranellaceae bacterium; assembly: GCA_046349275.1. Lineage (GTDB taxonomy): Bacteria > Pseudomonadota > Alphaproteobacteria > Reyranellales > Reyranellaceae > Reyranella. The sequence continues at coordinate 109,332 of JAXMCN010000008.1, forward strand.
GTGAGGCGCCAGGCCTTGAGAAGGCCGGCGATGAGGCGCGCGCAACGGAGGAGCAGATCATGGCGACACTCGAGGAGATGCGGGCGGCGCTGAAGGAGCAGCGGGCGAGCCTCGTGCCCGAGTTCCAGGCCGCCAAGGTGGCCGGCGACACCGCGACGATGCACAAGCTGAGCGATCTCGCGGGCGAGATTGACGACGCGCTCGACGACCTGGCGATGATGGGGCTGGCCGCCGCCGCCGCCCGGGTCGCGGCCATCGCCGGCCAGTTCGACGCGCTGATCGCTTCCGTGTCGTCATGGCCGTTCGGCAAGGCCGAGGCGCCGGCGGCCCACGAGCGGCCACGCCGCGAGGCGGTCCCGGACAACGACCAGGACGACGAAGGCCCGGCGGCGCCGCCGCCCGCCCCACCGGCCGTGCCTGCACCTGCACCCGCACCCACACAGGCGCCGCCGGCCGCCAGCCCGGGCTGGGCCGCCGAGTACCGGCGGCTGTGGGACACGATGACGATCTCCGCCGACTGGCAGAAGAAGGCCCGGGCGATCGTCGACCGCATCCTCGCCAACCATGCCCGCTACGACAGCGCGGTGGCCGGCACCACGGTGCCATGGTGGTTCGTCGCCATCGTGCACGCCATGGAATGCAGCTTGCGGTTCGACCAGCACCTGCACAACGGCGACCCGCTCACCGCCCGCACGGTGCGGGTGCCACGCAACCGGCCGCCCAGCGGCTCGGCGCCCTTCACCTGGGAGCAGAGCGCGAGCGACGCCATCGCCTACGAGCGCCTGACCGAGATCGCGAGCTGGTCGCTCGAGGACGCTCTGTTCAACTGGCACCGCTACAACGGCATCAACAACGAGTACAAGCGGCGCGGCATCCCGACGCCCTACCTGTGGAGCGGCTCGCAGCACTATCGCAAGGGCAAGTACGTCGCCGACGGCGTTTTCGACCCGGAGGCCGTGTCGGCCCAGGTCGGCGCCGCCGTGCTGCTGCGTACCCTGGTCGATCTCAAGGCCGTGACCCTGGGCGACACGGCGATCGAGAGCAATCCGGCGGCCGCGGCCGGCAATCCCGCGGTCCTGTCGATCGACACGTCGGGCGCGCCGTTCGCCCACGTCGATGCCGAGCTCGCCGACCCCGGCCCGCTCGCGGTCGGCGCCGGCAAGACGGCGGCCGAGAAGAAGGCGGTGCGCCGTCTCCAGGAGTGGCTGCACATTCACCACTTCCCCACACCGATCGACGGCGGCTTCGGCGATTCGACCTCCGACCAGCTCAAGGCCTTCCAGACGGCGAAGGGCCGCTCGGCGACCGGCCAGCTCGACCCGGCGACCTGGGTCCTCCTGACGGCGCCGATGCGACAGGCGCTGGCCAAGGTCGAGCTGCCGGCGGGCGCCGCCCTCGAGGACGCGGTGGTGGCGATCGCCCGTCAGCACGCCGCGCAGCAGCCGATCGAGGTCGGCGGCAACAATTGCGGTCCCTGGGTGCGGCTCTACATGCAGGGCCGCGAAGGCGCCTCGCAGGCCTGGTGCGCCGGCTTCGTGTGCTTCGTGGTCGCCCAGGCGGTGCGCGACCTCGGCCTCGCCAAGCTGCCTTTCAAACGCCAGGTCTGGGTGCCGTCGCTGGCCGAGGACGCGCAGGGCGGCGGCCGCTTCATCGCCGCCGGCGACGTGAAGACCCCGCCGGAGCGGGCTTCCAAGCTGCAGCCGGGGCAGATCTTCGTGATCAAGGGCAGCGACCCGAAGTGGACCCACACCGGCTTCGTGCTGGCCGTCAACGACAAGACCTTCGACACGATCGAGGGCAATGTCGGCGGCGACAGCGGCATCAACGGCCCGAACGCCAAGCAGGGCAACTACGCCTTCGGCGACAAGGATTTCCTGCGCCTGATGTAGGCGCCGGCACGGGCCGTCGTCGAGCCGGCATGGCGGGGACACCGCGGAGGACGAGCGCGCGGCGGAGCAACTGCGGCTCGAGAACCGCAACCTCGATCTTGAAGAGAACCTCGCCGCTGACCCGGCGCGCCCTCTCTCCGCCCCTCTTCGTCACCGCCCCAACTCCTGCTCGATGGTCCGCTTGAGCTGGAGCGGGCTGACCGGCTTGAAAAGGATCGCGGCCGGATGATCGTCGTTGATGCGCCGCAGGGTCTGCGGCTCGCGCGATCCGGTGACGTAGATGATCGACGACCAGCTGATCGCGGCGGACGTCGCGCATGAACGTCGGCGTGGCCGTTGCCTCCCTTGACCCCTGGATCGCACTCGGAGCAGGCGGGATTTTCAGGGCTGCCCCGGCGACAGGATCCGCCGCGCCGCCTCGACCCAGGTACGGCGTGCCTGCTCGACCGTCAGCCGATGCCGGTCGCGCATGCGGATCCAGACCGAGAGACCCAGCACCGCCTCGAGCGACACCATGACGGCCTGCCTCTGCGGTTCGTCCAGGCTGGCCAATTCCGGCGCGTACAAGGTTTCGATCTGGCGACGCGTCGCATCGACCGCGAGTCGCACGCGCTCGCTCATGCGCTCTTCGTCCATGTCCTGCAGGATCCGCCAGCCCTTCTGCCAGCGTTCCGCCACCTCCGATCGCAGGAAGACGTGGCGCTCGATTCGCTCGGGCAGCGCCAGCGCGGGCGAAGGCCACGGAAGGTCGCCGTACTCCTCCAGGATTTCGTCGAACACCGCGGCCGCGACGCCGGCGAGGTCGCCGAAGCGCTCGAAGACAGTCCGGATCGAGGCACCGCTGCGCTCGGACAGATCCTCGGCCGTCGGGAAACGACCCGTCTCGGCCACCAGGGTGCGGAAGGCCTCGACGATCGCCAGCCGCGTCCGGAGCGACCGTTGCACCCTGCCGTCCGTGATGCCGCGGAGTGGTTCCATCGCCGACCTCCAGACTCTATGCCGCTGAAGGCGCCCCGCCTCATCGGGAGCACGATAGCGAAGGCTGGCTCGCCGCGGCAACGGCTGCGCGCGCGCAAAGCGAGCCCGCCCGGCCGACCGCGCAGGGGAGTACGGGTCGAGACCAGGCGAGTTCCGACAGCGAGGGCTCCCCACCGACCGGAGACCAACGACGGCGCGCGACCGGCGTTCCCGTCGCGGTCTTAGCCGGCCAGCACGGCGTCCGCCGGACAGTCGATGCTCCAGGAGAAGCCGGCCGCCGCGTAGCTCAACGCCGGGCTGCAGTCGAGGTCGGCCGCGACCAGCCGCTCGATCACCGCCGATCCCAGGCCCTTGCCCGACGGCGCCATGACCGGCGGGCCGCCGCTCTCCTGCCAGCGCAGGTGAAAGCGCTGCTCGCCGTCGTCGGACGATTCCAGGCGCCAGACGATCTCGATCCGGCCGGCCTCGCTGCTGAGCGCGCCGTGCTTGCCGGCGTTGGTCGCCAGCTCGTGGGCCGCCATGCCGAGCGTCTGCGCGGCCCGCGGCGTCAACGCGAGTGGCGGCCCGCCGAGGCTGATGCGCGTGTCGAGGGAATCGGCGAAGTGCGCGAGTTGCGAGCGCAGCAGGGCCTCAAGATCGACGCCGCGGCCCTGGCTGCTCAGCAGCAAGTCCTGGGCGGCCGCCAGCGCCTGCAGGCGCTGCGCGAAGCGGGCCAGGAACTCCGGTCGGCTGGTGAAGGTCGTGCGCTGGGCGACCAGTTGCACGATGGTCAGCAGGTTCTTGAAGCGGTGGCTGACCTCCTGGGTCACCACCTGCAGCCGCTGTTCGGCCTGGCGCCGGGCGGCGATCGCGGCGTTGACCTGGCGGAACACCTCCTCGAATTCCGGCAGCAGGCGCACCGGCGGGCGCGCGTCGCCGTCCAGGGCCGCCATCAGCCCTTGCCTCAGCTCGCTCACCGAGCGCTGCAGATGCCGCGCCACCGCCGCCACCAGCCCGAAGCCGGCCACCGCCAGCATCAGGAGCCCCGTCGCCGACCAGCCGAGGGCGCGCCAGGCGTCGGCGCGCAGGTCGACGGCCCGGACAGCCACTCCGATGGTCCAGCCGCTGGCGTCGGACACGGCGTTGGCGTTGACGATCGGCACGCCTTCCAGCGAGGTGTACTCGAAGATGCCCGGCTGGCCGCGCGTCGCGCTCCAGCCGGGCGAGGTCTCGCTGCCCGGCTCGCGGAATGGATAGCGCGCCACGAACCGGCCCTGGTTGTCCATGATTCCCGTCAGCCAGCCGGGTGCCAGGAGGGACGGGGCCAGCAGCGATTGGAAGCGCTCGGAGTGGATGGCGACGACGACGGCGCGGAACGGCTTTCCGTCCTTGAGCACCGGCGCGTCGACGGTGACGGCCCATTCGCCGAACACCGGCCCCTTGATCAGGTCCGAAACGACCGTCTTGCCGGTCGCGATGGCGCGCGCCTGCACGGCCAGCCCGGCCGCCGTGCGCCGCGGCAAGGCCTGCTGCGGATCGACCCGCGTGTTGACGATCTGTCGGCCCTCCCGGTCGGCCAGCACCACCCAGGCCCGGCTGGCGGGCGGCACCAGGCGCAGGGCTTCGACCCGGAACGCCGCGAGATCGTCGGCGGCGGCGGCCGGCGACTGCGCCAGGGCCGCGGCGAAGGCCATGTGCTTCTCGAGCTCGGCGTCGACCGCGTCGGCGATCGAGTTTGCGGTCAGCACCAGGGCGTGCCGCTGCCGGGCGTCGGCCGCCTTCGCCATCTCCCAGATCACCGCGGCGACGACCAGGATCAGCGCCAAGAAGGCGGCCAGCACCATCGCGGCCAGCAGCCGGCCGACCGACCAGCGGCGGCTTGACGGAGAAAGAGTCGGGGGGGTGTCGACGATGGAAGACGCAGGCCGATCCGGGTGCAGCGTGTCCATGCCGCGCAAGTTACCACGCACGGAAGCAATTTCCCCTGCTCGATTGGCGTGGGCAGGCGCGCGCCCCTCGACCTTGTCGACATCCGGGAGCCGGCGGTTGCGCCGCTCGCCGGCCGGTGAAACTGTCGGCGCTCCGATATCCCTTGCCGGACCCCGATGCCCCTCGCCAGCCTCGTCCCCGCCGTCCTGCAGACCAGCATCTTCCTTCTCGTGCTCAGCATCGGACTGACCGCGACGCCGCAGGACGCGCTGATGATGGCCCGCCATCCCGGCAAGCTGCTGCGCATGGTGGTCGCCATGAACCTCGTCGTGCCGGCCTTCGCCGTCGCCGCGGCGCTCGCCTTCGAGCTGCATCCGACGATCGAGGTCGCGATGGTGGCGATCGCGATCTCGCCGGTGCCGCCGATCCTGCCCATCAAGGCGATGCAGACCGGGCCGCAGCGCAGCTACGCCGTCGGCCTGCTGGCCGCGGCGTCGGTTCTGTCGGTGGCCTACATCCCGCTGGTCGTGATGGTGCTCGACCGGCTGTTTCCGGCCGACCTCGCGATGTCGCCGCTCGTCGTCGCACGGGCCGTGTCGCTGTCGGTGCTGGCGCCGCTCGCCGCCGGCCTGCTGCTGCGCCGGTTGGCGCCGCGGCTGGCCGAGCGGTCGGCGCGGCTGGTCATGCGCACGGCCGTGGCGCTGCTCGTGCTCGCCCTGCTGCCGGTGCTGGTCGGGGCCTTCCCGCGCGTCGTGTCGCTGATCGGCAACGGCACCGTGCTGGCCCTCGCGGCGCTGGTCGCCGCCGGCCTCGCGGCCGGCCATCTGCTGGGCGGGCCGGCGCCCGAGGAACGCAGCATGCTGGCGCTGGCCAGCGCCTCGCGGCATCCGGCGGTCGCCGTGGCGCTGGCCCACGCCAACTTCCCCGAGGATCGGCTGGTGGTGCCGGCGGTGCTGCTCTACCTGATCGTCTGCATGGTCGTCACCACGCCGTACCTCCTGTGGAGCCGGCGCCGGGCGGGACTTCCCGGGGCCTGAGCGGCCCGTGCCGGCTTTGCCTGCGGCGGCGGGTCACCCCCGGCAGCACCACTCCAGCATGCGCTGCATGAAGCCCTCGCAGGCGTCGATCTGCGAGGCCAGGATGAATTCGTTGGGCTGGTGCGCCTGGGCGATGTCGCCGGGGCCGCAGACCACGGTCGGCACGCCGAGCGTCTTGCGGAAGATGCCGGCCTCGGTGGCATAGACGACGCTGCCGACGGTGTTCGAGCCCGACCAGTTGGCGGCCAGCAGCTTGGCCTCGTCGTTGCCCTCCGGCGAGAAGGCCGGGGTCGACGAGCGCAGCACCGTGCTGATGCTGGCGGCCGGATGCTTGGCCTTCATCTTCGGCAGCAGCTCGCTCTCCAGCCACGCCATGGCGCGCTTGCCGAGCGCGTCGAGCGGCTCGGTCGGCAGCTCGCGATAGCCCCACAGCACCTCGCACTCGCGCGCCAGGATGTTGCCGGCGGTGCCGCCGACGATCGTGCCGACGTTGAAGGTGGCGGCGGCCGGCATGAACTCGCTGTCGCGCGGCGCCGCGGCATCGAGCTCGTCCTGCACCGTGTTGAGGTAGTGCACGAACTCGCCGGCGAAGTGGATGGCGCTGACCCCGAGATGGGTCATCGAGGAGTGCGCTTCGAAGCCGGTGAACTTGGTGATGTAGATCTGCGCGCCCTTGTGGGCGTGCACCACCGTCATCATGGTCGGCTCGCCGATGACGATCGCCCGCGGCTTCGGCACCTGCCCGGCCATGCGCGCCGCCAGCCCGTGCGCGCCGATGCAGCCGACCTCCTCGTCGTAGGACAGCGCGAAGTGGATCGGCTTCTTCAGCCCGGCCTTCAGGAACTGCGGCACCATCGCCAACGCGATGGCGTAGAACGCCTTCATGTCGCAGGTGCCGCGAGCGTAGTACTTGCCGTCCTTCAGCGTCAGGGTCCAGGGATCGGTGTCCCAGGGCTGGCCGTCGACCGGCACGACGTCGGTGTGGCCGCTCAGCACGACGCCGCCCGCGACCATCGGGCCGACGGTGGCGAATAGGTTGGCCTTCTTGCCGTCGTCGCTCGGCACCAGGGTCGACTCGACGCCGTGGCCGGCAAGGTAGTCGCGCACGTAGTCGATCAGCGCCAGGTTGGAATTGCGCGAGGTGGTGTCGAACGCCACCAGGCGGCGCAGCATCTCCACCGAGCCGACGGTCTCTCCGGCCATGTTGTCCCTACTTGTTTTATCAGAGCGACGTGCGGCCGATCATGGTGAGGAATTCGCGCCGTGTCTCGCCGTTGTTGCGGAAGGCGCCCAGCATGCGGCTGGTCACCATCGTGACGTCCGACTTGTGCACGCCGCGCGTCGTCATGCACTGGTGCGCCGCCTCGACCACCACGGCGACGCCGCGCGGCTGCAGCACATCCTGCAGAGTGTTGGCGATCTGCGCCGTCAGCTTCTCCTGGATCTGCAGGCGGCGGGCGAAGGCGTCGACGACGCGCGCGAGCTTGCTGATACCGACGACCCGCTTGTCCGGCAGGTAGCCGACATGGACCTTGCCGATGATCGGCACCATGTGGTGCTCGCAGTGCGATTCGAGGCGGATGTCGCGCAGCACGACGACCTCGTCGTAGCCCTCGACCTCCTCGAAGGTCCGCTGCAGCATCTCGCTGGGATCGTCGTCGTAGCCGGCGAAGAACTCCTCGTAGGCGCGCACCACGCGATCGGGCGTGCCGACCAGGCCCTCGCGATCGGGGTCGTCGCCGGCCCAGCGGATCAGGGTACGCACGGCGGCTTCCGCGTCGTCGCGCGAGGGCCGAGTCAGCCCGGTGGCGAGCGACACCATCTCGCTCTTCTTCAGAATCCTGTTCATCGCGTTCCCCTCAGTTGAGCCGGCGCTCCGGGATTGGCAGGTCGAGAGAGAAGGTCGGGATCTCGATCTCGAAGGTCTCGCCGGACTCGCTCACCATCTGGTACGTGCCGCCCATGATACCGGATGACGTGGCGAGCGGCGTGCCGGAAGTGTACTCGAAGACCTCGCCGGGACGAAGGCGCGGCGTCTTGCCGACGACGCCCGGTCCGCGGACCTCCTGAAGACGGCCGAGCCCGTCGGTGATCTTCCAGTGCCGGCTCTTCAGCTGCACCGTCTCGTCGCCCTTGTTCTCGATGCGAACCTGATAGGCCCACACGAAGTGCGCCTTCTCCGGATCGGACTGATCGGGAAGATATTGCGGTCGGACGGTGACCTGGATCGCACGGGTTGTGGCTGTGTACATGTCTCGACAATCTCTGATCCCTAGATGGGATGTTTCCGGCGAAAGGTCAAAGGCGGCGGCCTCACAGCCAGCGCGGATCGGCGGTGAAGTCGATGGTCAGCCAGCGCTGCGGGCTTTCGCCGCCGATCGCCTCGGCGATCTCGCGGCGGATCGAATCGACCGTGACGACGCTGCCCAGCTCGCAGTCGACCGGCACCTGGACGTGGATCTCGAGGAACTGCGCCCGTCCGACCTTGGCGACGTAGCTGGTGAAGCCTGCGAAGCCGTGGCGCGCGACGATCGCGGCGACCGCCGCGCGGACCTGCGTGTCGAGCTCGGGCGGCGTGATCAGCAGGATCTCGCGCAGCGCCCGCCGCACGGTGCGCAGCGGCACGAACACCAGCACCAGGGTGAGCACGGTCAGCACCGCCGGATCGGCGTAGGGCGTGAGCGCCGCCCAGCGCGTGCCCTCGAGCAGCCAGGCGGCGGCGAAGGCGAGCAGCAGCGCCGAGGTGATCGAGGCCGACATCAGCCAGCTCGGCACGTCGAGGCGCACGAAGTCCGAGCCGATCGTGCGGTTGCGATGCCGGGCGTAGAGGCACATGGCGAACGACACCGAAGCGACGATCACGGCATAGGCGACCGCCCAGTCGAACTCGAGGCGGCGGCCGCCCGACAGGAACGAATCGACGGCGTTGAGGAAGGCGTAGAAGCACAGCAGCATCAGGGTGCCGCCGTTGAACGCCAGCACCATCGGCTCGATGTGCCAGTAGCCGAACTGGAAGCGGCGGTTGCCGGGCTCGCGCGTCACCAGCCGGGCGACGAACAGCGCCAGGCCCGACATCGCCGCGTCGATCGCCGAGAAGACGCCGTCGAAGACGATCGACAGCGAGCCCGACAGCAGGCCGAACGCGACGCCGGACAGCGCGACCAGCAGGGTCACGCCGATCGACAGTTTCAGCAATCGCTGCTCGGCAGCCGCCCCCGACATGACGGCAGGATAGCCGATCCGCCCGCGCCGGTCAGATCCGGAAGATCAGATCGGGAAGATCAGGCAGGTCGTGCTGCCGTGCGCCAGCAGCCGGCCGCCGGCGTCGTGCAGCCGGCCCTCGGCCGTGGCGATGCGCTTGCCGACGTTGATGATGCGGCCCTCGGCCTTGACCGGCCCGGTCGTGTCGGTCATGGCGCGCACGTAGTTCACCTTGATCTCGACCGTGGTGTAGCCGGTGCCGGCCGGCAGGGTCGTGTGCACCGCGCAGCCCATCACCGAATCGAGCAGGGTGGCGGCGATGCCGCCGTGCACCGTGCCCAGCGGATTGTAGTGGTCGAGCACCGGCGTGTAGGTGAAGGCGACGCGGCCCCGCTCGACCTCGCCGAGCCGGGCGCCCAGCACCTTCATGATCGGCGCCGACGGCAGGCGGCCGGCCAGCATCTCCTGGAACAGGGTCAGGCCGTCGATCTGGCGCGCCTGCTCGAGCGGCACCACCCCGAACTCGAGCGCGGTGGAATCGGATGGCATCGATGCTCTCCTCGACGATTTGCGTGCATATACACGCCGAGGCTTGGTGGCGGCAAGGTCAGGGCCTAGACTGCGGCCATGACCGGCGCGTCGCCCCGTCTTTCGCCCATCGACTGCACCTGCTTCCGCGTGCGGCGGGCGGCGCGGCGCGTGACGCAGATCTACAGCCGGCATCTCGCCGCCAGCGGGCTGAAGATCTCGCAGTTCTCGCTGCTCGGCTTCATCTGCGGCGAGGGGCCGGTCACGGTCGGCCGCCTGTCGGAGCTGCTGACGATCGACCGCACGACCCTGACCCGCAACCTGCGGCCGCTGCTGCAGGGCGGCCTCGTCGAGCGCGCCCGCTCGGGCGACCGGCGGCGCCACGAGCTGGTGGCGACCCTGGCCGGCCGGGCCCTGTTCAAGCGCGCCGTGCCGCTGTGGGCGGCCGCCGAGCAGGAGGTGCGCGACGCCCTGGGCGAGCGCCTGACCGGCGACCTGCATGCCGCGATCGGCCAGTCGATGGACAGGCTCGCGGCGCTCTGACTAGCCGCGCGGCGCGTGCCGCTCGTATCCCAGCCAGTCGAAGCAGGGATGCCGGCCGGGCAGGATGTCCTCGACGAGGGCGGGCACGATCGACATGCCGTTGAAACCGTTGGTCAGGACCACCACGGCCGACCGGGCGCGGATCGAGCCGATCGCGAAGGCCTTGTAGCGATCGTTGTCTCCCCACTGGAAGAACGTGCCCAAGGCGGGCTCCAGTCCCCAGCCCAGCCCCCAGGCGACGGACCCGTCCTCCTCGACGGCAACGTGGGGAGTGAGCCATTGCGCGGCGGTCGCCGGCGGGAGGCCGCCGCCCGACAGGACCGCGCGAAGAAAGCGCCCATAGTCGGCGGCCGTCGTCTGCAGCGAGTAGGCGGCCATCGCTTCGGCCGGCTTGCGTTTGGCGCTGACCTTCTGCTCGGCGTCGTGCGGCGCCGCGTACCTGGACTCGAGAAGCGGCTGCCAGAGGTAGCTCGACGCCGTCATGCCCAGCGGCTCGAAGACACCGCGGCGCACGACGTCGTCGAGCGCCTCGCCGGTGACGGCTTCCACCGCCTTCTGCAGCCAGGTGATCGCCTCGCCCGAGTAGCCGAAGCACGTCCCCGGGTCGAAGCGCGTCTCGAGCGGCGTCTCGACCGATCGCCAGTTCGGCAGGCCGGTGGAGTGGCTCAAGGCCTGGCCCACCGTGGCGGTCTGCGCGCGAGGATCGTTCGGCACGTAATCGGGAACGTGCTCGGACAGCCGGCTGTCCAAGGCGAGTCGCCCGGCGTCGATCAATTGCAGGACGGCCAGCGCGAACACCGGCTTCGACAGCGAGGCGGCGTCGAAGAGGGTGTCCGCCTCGACCGCCGCGCCCGTCTCCAGGTTCGCCGCGCCGGCGACCTGCACGTCGATGGCGTCCTTGTCGATCACCGCCAGGGCAGCACCCGGAATCCGCGCCTCCGCCAGCAAGGTCCGCAAGGCGTCGCGGGCGAGCGCCATCGCCGTCAGAGCGCGGCGTCGAAGAAGCCGTGCTCGAGCTCCATGGCGCGCCGGTAGTTGGCGCGCACGGCCGCGCTGTCGGTCGCGTGGCGGTCGAGCAGCGTCTCCAGGGTAACGGCCAGTTCCTCGAAGCCGGGATCGGCGTAGGTCTTCACCCACTCGGCATAGAGCGGCGCCACGTCCTGCTTGGCCAGCGTCTGGCCGAGGAAGGCGTAGAGCCGCATGCACGGCGTCATGGCGGCGATCGTCTCGCCGAGCTCCCCGGCCCGCGCCGTGCGCAGCAGGAACTCGACATAGGCCGTCGTCGCCGGCACCGGCGTCACGCCGTCGAGCGCGACCTGCCAGCGCTCGGCATAGGCGGCGTGCAGGCCGAGCTCGGCGCGCACGCCGGCGATCAGGTCGGCGAAAGCCTCGATGTCGGCGCGCCGCTCGCTGTGCGCCAGGCAGAAGGCGTAGGCGCGCGCGAACGCCTCGAGGAAGTAGGCGTCCTGCGCGACGTAGCCCTTGAAGCGCTCGACCGCCAGGCGTCCGTCGCCTAGCCCGCGCACGAAGCCGTGCGCCAGGATGCGCTCGGCGAGATCGCGGTTGGCCGACCACAGGCGGCGGGCGAGCGACATGGTTGCGCCCTATCGCTCAGCCGCCGAGCGCCTGGGCGAGGTCGGCGATGATGTCGTCGGCGTCCTCGAGCCCGACCGAGATGCGCACCGTGCCGTCGTTGATGCCGAGCTTGGCGCGCTCCTCGGCGCCGATGCGCATGTGCGTCGTGGTCGCCGGATGGGTGACCAGGCTTTTGGCGTCGCCGAGATTGTTCGAGATGTCGACCAGGCGCAGCCGGTTGAGCGCCGCGAAGGCCGCCGGCTTGCCGCCCTTGACGTCGAAGGTGACGACGCCGCCGGCGCCGCCAGACATCTGCTTCATGGCCAGCGCGTGCTGCGGATGGTCCTTGCGCCCGGGATAGAGGACGCGCGAGATCGCCGGGTTGGCGGCCAGCGCGTCGGCCACCCGGGCGGCGTTGGCGCAGTGCCGCTCGACCCGCAGGCCGAGCGTCTCCAGGCCCTTGACCAGCACCCAGGCGTTGAACGGGCTGAGCGACGGGCCGGTGTTGCGGATGATCGGCTGCAGCTTGTCGACGATGTAGGCGCGGCTGCCCAGGACGGCGCCGCCCAGCATACGGCCCTGGCCGTCGATGTACTTGGTCGCCGAGTGCACGACGACGTCGGCGCCCCATTCGAGCGGCCGCTGCAGGATCGGCGTCGCGAAGGCGTTGTCGAGCACCACCGTGGCGCCGGCCTTGTGCGCCAGCTCGCAGACGGCGCGGATGTCGACGATGTCGAGCATCGGGTTGGACGGCGATTCGAACAGCACCGCCTGGGTCGGCTTCGACAGCGCCTTCTCCCAGGCCGCGAGATCGCCGCCGTCGACCAGCTCGCTCTGCACGCCGTACTTTGGCAGCAGCTCGGCCACGATATAGTGGCACGAGCCGAACAGCTGGCGGGCCGCGACGATGCGGTCGCCGGCCTTGAGCAAAGCGAGCAGCGAGAAGAACACCGCCGACATGCCGGTCGAGGTGGCGCGGCAGGCCTCGGCGCCCTCGAGCGCCGCCAGCCGGCCCTCGAACATGCCGACCGTCGGGTTGCCGAAGCGCGAGTACTGGTAGTGGCTGCTCTCGCCCTTGAAGGTCGCCTCGGCCTCCTCGGCGCTCGAGTAGGCGTAGCCCGAGGTCAGGAACAGCGCCTCCGAGGTTTCGTCGAAGTTCGAGCGCATCTGGCCGGCGCGCACGGCGCGGGTCTGCGCCTTCCAGGTCGACGGGTCGGCGGCCTGCTTCCGGGTGGGGATCGATCCATCCATGGTCTTCTCCTGCTCGCGCGAACGACAAAAAACCCCCGGCCGGAAGGACGGGGGCTCTACGAGCGCTCCGACCTTTTAGCGATGTTTAACGTGGTCGCAAGCCGGTCGGCCCAAATCCCACGGAGAGCCGCTCTATAGGCGGCGCGCGCCGGCGAGGCAAGCGCCAAATGGCGCCGCCTCGCCGGACCCGGCGATCACTCGGCCTTCTGGCGGGCCAGCGACTGGGCTCGCAGCGCGCTCAGGCTCATGCGCGCCGTCAGGGCCTCGGGGTCGATCTTGAGATGGATGATGGCCGGCTTGCCGGCCGCCACCGCGCGCTCGAAGGCCGGCGCGAAGTCCTCGGTGCGCTCGACCGTCTCGCCGTGGCCGCCGAAGGCGCGGGCATAGGCGGCGAAGTCCGGGTTGCGCAGCTCGGTGCCATGCACGCGGGTCGGGTACTCGCGCTCCTGGTGCATGCGGATCGTGCCGTACATGCCGTTGTCGACCACGACGATCACCACGTTGGCGCCGTGCTGCACGGCGGTGGCGAACTCCTGGCCGTTCATCAGGAAGCAGCCATCGCCGGCGAACGACACGACCAGCCGCTCGGGCGCGGCGATCTTGGCCGCCACCGCCGCAGGCACGCCGTAGCCCATGGCGCCGCTGGTCGGCGCCAGCTGGCACTTGAAGCCGCGATACTGGAAGAAGCGATGCAGGAAGCCGGCATAGTTGCCGGCGCCGTTGGTCACGATGACGTCGTCGGGCAGCCGCTTGTTCAGCCAGCCGACGATCGCCGGCAGGTTGACCGGCCCGGGCTGCTGGTTGGGCTCGATGTTGGCGAGGTAGTCGGCGCGCGCCGCCTCGAGGTTGGCCTTCCAGCGCGACCCGTCGACCGGCTTCATCGCCTTGGCCGCGGCGGCGAACTGCGCCATGCCGCTGTTGATCGGCAGGGTCGCCTGGTAGACGCGGCCGAGCTCCTCGGCGCCGGCATGCACGTGCACCAGCTTCTGCGCCGGCACCGGCAGGTCGAACAAGGTGTAGCCGCCGGTCGTCGCCTCGCCGAGCCGGGGCCCGATCGCCACGATCAGGTCGCTCTCCTTCAGGCGCTTGCCGAGCGGCGGGTTGATGCCGATGCCGAGATCGCCGACGAAGTTGGCATGGCGGTTGTCGATCAGGTCCTGGTTGCGGAACGCCGTGGTCACCGGCAGGCCGTTGGCTTCCGCGAAGGCGCGGATGTCGGCGCAGGCCGAGGCGCTCCAGCCGCCGCCGCCGAGGATCACCATCGGCCGCTCGGCCGCCGCCAGCATCGCCCGCAGGCTCGCCATGTCGTCCACCGAGGGCGCGCCGCGCGCCACCTTGTAGGGCCCGGTGTCGGCGACCTCGACCTCGTCGGTCAGCATGTCCTCGGGCAGCGCCAGCACGACCGGGCCGGGCCGGCCGTTGACGGCGCGATGGAATGCCTGGCTGACCAGCTCGGGGATGCGCCGCGCGTCCTCGATCTGCGCCACCCACTTGGCCATCTGGCCGAACATGCGGCGATAGTCGATCTCCTGGAAGGCCTCGCGCTCGGCCTGGTCGCGCGCCACCTGCCCGACCAGCAGGATCATCGGCGTCGAGTCCTGGAAGCCAGTGTGCAGGCCGATGCTGGCGTTGGTGGCGCCCGGCCCGCGCGTCACGAAGCAGACGCCGGGCTTGCCGGTCAGCTTGCCGTAGGCCTCGGCCATGTTGGCGGCGCCGCCTTCCTGGCGGCAGATCACGTAGCGGATCGAGTTGCGCTGGGCGTAGAGCGCGTCGAGCGCCGCGAGATAGCTCTCGCCGGGCACGCCGAAGATCGTGTCGGTGCCGTGGATGCGCAGCTGATCGATGAGGACCTGCGCGCCGCTGCGCTTGGGTCGAGGTGTCGACATGTGGCTCTTCTTCCCTTAGCTCGTGGGTGACTGCGAGGTCAGTCCCAACATCTTGTTTGCAAGCGGCCGATTGAATTCTCGGCGCTTCTGCAATTAACATTGTCGCCGCGGTCTCGCCCGCGTCGACGATTGTGTGGCGGCACGCGCGCGATCTCAACCTTCGTGGCGAATGGTGGACTTGGCGCGCGATTCAGCGCATAAAAGCCTCAATGCAACGCTGGCCGACGAGCATCGACAGAGTCTCGGTCAGTCGCAGAGCGCGATACCGGTCAAACGTCTTCAGTGAGCCTCCTGGTCATCAGTCAAAAGTCTTCACGACGCTGGGACAGTACAGTCCAGCAAGCGCGCGCCGGACTCCGCTCTCTTCCTACTCCAGCCCCGAGCCTTGAATGAGTCGCAAATTGTTTGTGGGCAACCTGCCCTACTCGGTCACTTCAGAGCGTTTGTCGGAAGCCTTCTCGCAGTTCGGCACCGTCACATCCTCCAAGGTCATCGTCGATCGCGAGACGGGGCGCAGCCGCGGCTTCGCCTTCCTCGAGATGGAAACCGACGACCAGGGCGCGTCCGCCATGCAGGCGATGAACGGCGCCCTGCTCGATGGCCGCTCGATCGCCGTCCGTGAAGCCGTCGAGCGCCAGCCCGGCGGTGGCGGCTACGGCGGCGGCGGTGGCGGTGGTGGCCGCGACGGCGGCGGCTTCCGGCCGCGCGGCCCGCGTCCGCCCTACGGCGGCGGTGGCGGCGGTGGTGGTTACGGCGGCGGCGGTGGCGGTGGCTATCGCGGCGGCGGTGGGGGCGGCGGCTACGGCGGCGGCGGCGGTGGCGGTGGCTACCGCGGTGCCGGCGGCGGCGAAGGCGGTCCGATGCGCGATCGTCGCGCCGATTATTCCGGCGGTGGCGGCGGCGCCCCCGGCGGCGCGCCGGGCGGAGCCCCGGGTGGCGGCTACGATGCCGGTGGCGGCGGCGATGTCCGGCGGCCGCGCCGCGACGGTCCCAACGACCGGCCGCGTCGCGAGCGCGACTACGAGCCGCGCAAGCGCGGTTTCGACGACGACCAATAGACTTCCGATCCTCTGATCGAGCGAACGCCGGAGCCTCTCTCCGGCGTTTTCTTTGGTGCTATGCTCCGCCCCAGGAGGCGGACATGAAGCGACGCGATGCGCTGGTCGGCTCGCTGGCGACGCTCGGCACGGGCGCCGCTCCCTTCGCCGCGGCGCGCGCCGCCGATCTTCCGGTCGATCTGCAGCTGGTTCTCGCCGTCGACGTCTCGCGCTCGATCGACGAGGTCGAGGCCGAGCTGCAGCGCCGCGGCTACGTCGAGGCGCTGGGCTCCGACCGGGTGATCGACGCCGTGCTGTCGGGCGAGCATCGCCGCATCGCGCTCTGCTACACCGAGTGGGCCGGCGCCCACTACCAGGCCGTGGTGATCGACTGGACGGTGATCGACAGCGCCGCCGCCGCCCGCCGCTTCGCCGAGAAGCTCGCCGAGGCGCCGCGCACCTCGCAGAGCTGGACTGCGGTCGGCGCGGCGCTGGCCCATGCCGGCAAGCGCTTCGAGGGCTCGGGCTTCACCGCGCGGCGCAAGGTTATCGACGTGTCGGGCGACGGCCGCACCAACGACGGCCCGCCGGCCGAGCTGGTGCGCGACCGGCTGGTCGCCCAGGGCGTGGTGATCAACGGCCTGCCGGTGATGATGAACCGCACCAACTTCGGCCGGCCGCCCGATCTCACGCTCGACAAGTACTACGAGGAATGCGTGATCGGCGGCTCGGGCTCGTTCCTGATCGTCGCCGACGACTTCGCGCAGTTCGGCCGCGCCGTGCGCACCAAGCTGGTCCGCGAGGTCTCGC
Organism: Reyranellaceae bacterium; assembly: GCA_046349275.1. Taxonomy (GTDB): domain Bacteria; phylum Pseudomonadota; class Alphaproteobacteria; order Reyranellales; family Reyranellaceae; genus Reyranella. Next base: position 125,975 of record JAXMCN010000008.1, read on the forward strand.
AGGCTTCCGGGGGCCCGGCCGCCGGGTGATTTCGCTTGGCCGGCCGCGGTGCCGCGCCGCATGATGCCGGCGCCTCGTTCCGAAGCACTCTGTCCCCGAACCGCCTGAAGGAGCCGCGCGACATGCTGGCCAACGATCCCGTCATCCAGGCCCGCATCGATCTCGCCGCGGCGCTGCGCTCGGCGGCCCGGCATGGTCTGAACGAGGGCGTGTGCAACCATTTCAGCATGACCGTGCCGGAGCGCGAGGACCTGTTCCTGGTCAACCCGCAGGGCCTGCACTGGTCGGAGATCGGCCCGTCCGACCTGGTGATCGCCGACGCCGAGGGCACGATCCACGAAGGACGCTACCCGGTCGAGCCGACCGCCTTCTTCATCCATGCCCGCCTGCATGCCGGCAACCCGCGCGCCAAGGTCGTGCTGCACACCCACATGCCCTACGCCACGGCGCTGACCTCGATCCGCGACGGCCGCCTTGAGATGTGCACCCAGAACGCCTTCCGCTACTGGCAGCGCATCGCCTACGACGACGCCTATGGCGGCGTGGCGCTGTCGAACGATGAGGGCGACCGCATGTGCCGGGCGCTGGGCGACAAGGACATCCTGTTCCTGGCCAACCATGGCGTCATCGTCTGCGGCCCGACCGTGGCCCAGGCCTACGACGACCTCTATTACCTCGAGCGCGCCGCCATGGTGCAGGTCCTGGCCATGCAGACCGGCCGGCCGCTCGCCGTGATCAGCGAGGCGCTGGCGACCTACACCGCAGCCCAGATCGCCGGCGAGGCGCAGCAGGCCTTCCTGCATTTCGACTCGCTGAAGCGAATGCTGGACAGGGACGCGCCGGGATGGCGTAAGGTGGCGCCACAGGGGGAGTAGAGCATGTCTTTCGTTCCGCGCCGGCTTGCCGCGATCGCCGCGGCGATGGTCCTGATCGCCGGCAGCGCGTCCGCCCAGCTTCAGAACCCGATCCCCGGCGTGGCCCAGGGGCCCAAGGTCGGCGAGTTCGAGGTCAAGGCGTTCCAGAAGATCCCCAAGACCAAGGTCGCCGTGCAGCTGACCTCGGACAACCATCTCGGCCGCGAGCTGCGCCGCCAGGTGATGATCCGGCTGTCCAAGCGCGGCAACGAGGTCGGGTTCAGCGGCGGCAACGTCATGCGCATGGACCTGACCTATTTCGACTTCGCCGGCCTCAGCGACCGCGGCGGCATCGGCCCGACCCTGGGCGGCCAGCCCGACTATGCGCCGACCGGCTCCAATCCGCGCATGGCGCTGCCCTCCAACCAGATCAGCCGCCGCGACGGCCTGTCGAGCAGCACCTCGCAGGCGCCGACCCTGCGGCTCACGCTCACGCTCTACACGCGCGACGGCGGCAAGGTCCTGTGGACCGCCAGCGGCGCCTGCGCCGTGCAGGGCGACCGCGCCATGCAGGCCGGCGAGGCGATCATCAACCGCATCTTCGACGCCGCCGACGGCACTGCCGTGGGCACCGTCGGCTGCCCGCTCTGAGAGGAAACGACCGATGTCCCGTCTTGCCCCGCTCGATCTCGCGAAGCTCACGCCCGAGCAGAAGAAGGTCGCCGACGCCATCGTCAGCGGCCCGCGCGGCGGCCTGCGCGGCCCCTTCGAGCCGTGGCTGCGCAGCCCGCTGCTGGCCGACCGGGCGCAGAAGCTGGGCGAGTACTGCCGGTTCAACAATTCGCTGCCCAAGGATCTCTCCGAGCTGGCGATCTGCCTAGTGGGGCGCCACTTCAAGGCGCAGTTCGAGTTCTATGCCCATGCCCGCCTGGCCCGCGAGGCCGGCCTGTCGGCCGAGATCGTCGAGGCCATCCGGACCCGCCGCACGCCGCCCTTCACGCGCGAGACGGAACGGGTCGTCCACGACTTCGTCGTCGAGTACCTCGAGACCAACCGGGTCGCCGCGCCGAACTACAAGCGCGCCGTCGAGGCCTTCGGCGAGCAGGGCGTCGTCGACCTGGTCGGCGTCTGCGGCTACTACATGCTGGTCTCGATGACCTTGAACGTCTTCGAGATGCCGCTGCCGCCGGGCGAGCCCGAGCCGCTGGCCTAGACTCTTGCGGGACCGCGCGCCTCCAGGCGCGCCTTCATGAGCGCGCCTGGAGGCGCGCGGTCCCAAGAGACTATTCGTCGAAGATCGCCACGGCGCGGGTCCAGCCCGCCGAGGCGCCGCGGATCTTGTGCGGGAAGCAGGCGATCGTGTAGCCGTCGGCCGGCAACGCCTCGAGGTTGTGCAGCTTCTCGAGATGGCAGTAGCCGATGTCGCGGCCGGCCTTGTGGCCTTCCCAGATGATCGACGGATCGTGGTCCTTGGCCCATTTCTGGGCCGTGAAGTAGAATGGCGCGTCCCAGCTCCAGGCGTCGGTGCCGGTCAGCCGGATGCCACGCTCGAGCAGGAACATGGTGGCGTCGTAGCCCATGCCGCAGCCCGAATTGACGTAGTCGTTGTTGCCGTAGCGCGAGCCGGCGCGGGTGTTCACTACGACGATCTCGAGCGGCTTGAGCGTATGGCCGATCCGCTTCAGCTCGGCCTCGACCTCCTTGGCGGTGATCACGTGGCCGTCCGGCTTGTCGCGGAAGTCGAGCTTGACCCCGGGCTGGAAGCACCATTCCAGCGGCACCTCGTCGATCGTGATGGCGCGCTCGCCCTTGTTCATCGTCGGATGGAAGTGATACGGCGCGTCGAGATGCGTGCCGTTGTGGGTCGACAGGTTGATGTTCTCGACCGCCCAGCCGGCGCCGTCCGGCAGGTCCTCCTTCTTGAGGCCCGGGAAGAAGCCGGCGATCTGGCCGGCCGTCTCGGCATGCTTGTGATACTGGATCTTCGGCCCGAACGGCGGCGGGTCGGAGATCACGTCGTTCTCGAGGAAGATCGACAGGTCGACGAAACGGCGCGCCATGCGCGGCCTCCCTTGTTCCGGGTCAGGGCCCGTTGAGCGAATTCAGGATCGCCTTGGTCAGCAGCTTACCGATGCACTTCTGGCCGAAGTCGTTGAGATGCAGGCCGTCGAGCTGCACGAACTGGGCGTACGGCATGCCGTCCTGGTACCAGGCGCGCATGATGTCGTAGCGGCGGAACAGGCCGGCGTGGAACTCGCGCGCCACCGCCGCCATGGTCTTCTCGTAGGCTTCCTTGTCCTCGACCGCGACCACCGCCGGCACGTACTGCAGGTTCATCAGCACGAAGTCGGCGCCGAACGAGGCGCCAATCTTCATCCCCTTGCGCAGCCAGCCCTCGAACTTGTCGATCGGCATGTGGCGGATCGCGGCGTTGGTGCCGGTCTGCCAGACCACCAGGGCGGGCGGGTTGTCGGCCATGTCGGCGTGCATGCGCGCGACCATCTCCTCGACGTCCTGGCCGCCGATCCCCTTGTTCACGACGTCGACGTCGATCCCGGGCAGCGCCTTGTCGAGGCCCATCTTGAGCTGCGCCGGATAGGCGAAGGCCGGGTTGGAGACGCCGTAGCCGGCGGTCGTCGAGGAGCCGAGCGCGATGATGCGCAGCTGCTTGCGCTCGGCGATCGCCTTGCGCGCCGCGGCCAGCGGCGTGCCGAGGTCGAGCAGCTCGGGCGTGGCCCGGCACAGGGTCATCGACTGGGCGACGGCGAGGCCCGGCAGCAGCGCCAGGGCGGCCAGCAGGGCGAGCGCGACAGCGGGCAGACGGAGGCTCATGCGACGCTCCGCTTGAACCAGCGGGCGAGCGCGGCGGCGGCGACCATCAGGGCGAGCCCGGCCAGGCTGACGACGATCTGCGACAGGAGCGACTCCTCCAACGAGGCGACAATTACCTGTCCGGACAAGGCAAGGAAAGTGCCGAGGCAGAACACCAGCAGCGACTGCTCCCCGCACCAGCGCAGCGGCAGCCACAGCCGCCAGCGCAGGAACGGCGCGTCGGCCGGCACCGCCAGCCGGACCAGCCAGGCGAGCGCCAGGAAATGCCCGATGCGCAGCAGGTCGACGTTGGTCTTGTCGATCGGGTAGAGCACCCGCCCGACCCAGGCCGGGACCAGCCGCTCCAGCGGATTGTAGTGCCAGGACAGGGCGATGAAGGCGGCGAAAGCGAGAAACAGTGCCGCGGCCAGGCTGATCGGCCACCGCCAGCGGTCGAGCCGGCGCAGCTCGGGCGCCAGCACCGCCATGGCCGCCCCGAGATGGAACACCAGCTGCCAGGCCAGGGGATTGAAGAACCACACCTTGTTCTCGGGATAGGCGGGCAGGTTCCAGTCGAGCCGGCAGGTCGCGGCGTAGAGCGCCAGGGACGCGCCGAGCACCAACCACGGCCCCCACGGCCGGCGCAGCAGCACCGGCAGCACGAAGGGGAAGGCGGCGAGCAGCAGGATGTAGAGCGGCAGGACGTCGAGGTTCACCGGGCGGAAGCGCAGCAGGGCGGCCTCGAGGATCGCCCGGTAGGGGTTCTCGCCCAGCCCGAGCAGGGCCATCTCCTCGATCAGGTCGGGCGCGTTGCGGGCGATCGAGACGAAGGCGATCTGGGCCGAGAAGGCGACGAACAGCAGGATGTGCGCGACGTAGAGCTGCCAGACGCGGCGCCACACGCGGGCGGCGGTGCGCAGCCAGCCCGAGCGGGCCAGCATGCGGGCATAGGCGATCACCGCCGTGTAGCCCGAGATGTAGACGAAGATCTCGGTGGCGTCGCTGAAGCCGTAGTTGCGCACGGTCAGCCAGCTCACGACGTTGACCGGGATGTGGTCGAGGAAGATGAACCACAGCGCCAGGCCGCGGAACAGGTCGAGGCGGATGTCGCGTCCGGACTCGGGAACGAGGGCGGGCGGGGCGGCCATAGCCGGCCATAGGTAATGCCCCGGACCGCGCGCGTCCACGCGCGCTCATGAGCCCGAGCGCGCCTGGAGGCGCGCGGTCCGATGATTAGAGGATGATCTTTTTGGCGCGCAGGGCCGCGACCTCGGCGGGCGACAGGCCGGCGAGCTCCTGCAGGACCTGCTCGGTGTGCTGGCCGAGGGTCGGCGGCGGCCGGCTGTCGTCGACCGGCGTGTCCGAGAAGTGGAAGTTCGAGCCGATCATCGGCACCGAGCCGGCGGTCGGATGGGCGTAGTCCTTGAGCATGCCGCGGCGCCGCACCTCGGGCTCGTCGAGCGCCTCCTTCATGGTGCGGATCGGGCCGGCCGGCAGATGGCGCAGCTTGTGCGCCCAGTTCTCCTTGGTGTCGGTCCTGAGCACGCCCTCGATCAGCTCGGTCAGCGCCGGCTTGTTGGCGACCCGGTCGGCTAGCGCGGCGAAGCGCGGATCGGTCGCCCACTCGGGATGGCCGAGCGCCTTGCAGGCGTCGACGAACAGCTTCTGGTTGGCCACCGCCATGTAGATCTTGCCGTTGGCGGTGTCGAAGCTGTTGTTCGGCGCCGAGGCGAAGTGGCCGTTGCCCGCCCGCTTCGGCTGCTCGCCGCCGATCAGGTAGTAGGAGCCCATGTTGCCCAGCGCCACCAGGGCGGTGTCGTAGAGCGCGAGGTCGATCTGCTGGCCGCGCCCGGTGTCGCGGCGCGCGTAGAGCGCGGCGTTGATCGCCGCCACCGAATGGATCGCCGTCATGACGTCGACGATCGGGATGGCGTGGCGCAGCCCCTCGCCATCGGCCTCGCCGTTGACGCTCATCATGCCCGATTCGGCCTGCAGCACCGGGTCGTAGCCCGGCCGGTCCGACAGCGGTCCGCTCTGCCCGTAGGCCGAGATCGAATGGTAGATCAGACGCGGGTAGCGGGCGTGCACGGTCGCGAAGTCGAGCCCGTACTTCTTCAGCACGCCGGGCCGGAAGTTCTCGACCAGCACGTCGGCGCCGGCCAGCAGCTTCTGCACCACCGCCTGGCCGTCCGGCTTGGTGAAGTCGAGCGCCACGCTCTTCTTGCCGCGGTTGAAGGTCATGAAGAAGTGGCTCTCGCCGCCGGCCCGCGGCCCGGCGCCCTTGCGCGTGTCGTCGCCGCCGTCCGGGTTCTCGATCTTGATCACCTCGGCGCCCATGTCCGACAGCATCTGGGTGCACATCGGGCCGGCGATGACGCGGGAGAAGTCGACGACGCGGAGGCCTTCGAGAGGCGGACGACCGGAGCTTGCCATGGGCGCAAGGTAGGGCTGCAGCCGCGGCGCTGTCCATGCGCCCGCCGTCGTCTAAGCTCGCCCGGTCATGTCCGCATTCCGCATGCCGCTCGCTCGCCGCCGCCTGCTGGCGCTGGCGCCCCTCCCCGTCCTGGCTGCCGGCCTCAGCCGCGCCGCGCACGCCGACGAGGCCGCCGCCTTCCCGACCAAGCCGATCCGCATCATCGTGCCGTTCGCGCCCGGCGGCTCGGGCGACATCACCGCCCGGCTGGTCGGCAAGACGATCGAGGAGAAGACCGGCCAGCCCTTCATGGTCGAGAACAAGCCGGGCGCCAACGGCATCGTCGGCGTGCTGACGGTCAAAAGCGCAGCCCCCGACGGCTACACCCTGATGCTGGCCACGACCTCGACCAACGCCGCCAACGTGCATCTGTTCAGGAGCCCCGGCTACGATCCCGAGCAGGACCTGGCGGTGGTCGGCATCATCGGCTCGAGCGGCGCCTTCCTGGTGGTGCCGGCCGACAGCCCGTTCACGTCGCTGGCCGAGCTGCTGGCCCATGCCAGGGCCAACCCCGGCAAGCTCAACTTCGGCTACTTCAACGCGAGCTCCCAGGTCCCGGCCGAGGTGCTGGGCAAGAAGGCCGGGGTCGACTGGCAGGGCGTCGCCTACAAGGCGATCGGCAATGCCTGGACCGACCTGTACGGCGGCGCCATCCAGTTCATGTTCGTCGACCTGACGGCGGGGCGCGGCCAGGTCGTGGCCGGCAAGGCGCGACCGCTGGCCATCACCCTGCCCGCGCGCAGCCCGATCTATCCCGACCTGCCGACCCTGGCCGAGAGCTTCCCCGGTTTCTCCACGACCGGCTTCCTGGCGATCGCCGTGCCGAAGGCGACGCCGCTGCCGATCCAGGAGAAGCTGAACGCCCTGATCAACGCGGCGATCGCCGTGCCGGCCAACCGCGACCGGCTGGTCAACGAGCTGGCGCTGACCGCGGTGCCGCTCAGCCTGGCGCAATGCGCCGCCCAGGACCGCGAGGAGCGCGCCAAGTGGGGCGAGTACGTGAAGATCGCGAAGGTCGAGCCGCAGTGACCCCTTCCTCCCCACGCGAAGCGTGGGGAGGACTCCCATCCTCCCTGCGCGCAGCGCGGGGAGGTGCCCCGAAGGGCGGAGGGGTCGGAAGTCGGATTCGGACTCATGACCCCTCCCTCGGCTCCGCCGACACGTCCCCACGCTGCGCGTAGGGAGGGGCATGACTACACCACCCACCGCCGCAGCCGCGCCAGGCCCTCCTGGAAGCGGCGCTCCTCGGCGCAGTCGATCTTGGCGACGGGCCGCGCGAAGGTCAGCGCCAGGGCGTCGCCGTCGTCGGGCGAGCTGAGGCCGCGGCGGCGCATGTCGTCCTTGCGCTCGAGCAGCAGCGCGTCGGCGCCGTTGTAGCCGCAATCGAGTTAGAGAGCGGAGAAGGCCGATTCTCCGAAGCTTTTTGCGATGCATGCGGGGTGGTACCCGCTCATGTACCCGCAAATGGGCGAACGCCCTGAGCGGATCCTGTTGGCACGTCGAGTCTTAGTCGGCGGAGCCCACCACGTCCCCTTCGATTAGGTGTCCCTCCGAGACATTCGAAATCGTCGCTTGGCGTCCCATAATGACTCTCAGGGCCTCAAGATGCTGGGCGGTAATATCCACATGCTCAATGTGCCCACTGATGTTCTGCGGCGGCCGGCCGTGGGCACGGTCTAGGAGGCTGTTGGCAGCCTTCAGGCGCACACTCGGATCTTCGCAGCGCATGCACTCGACCAAAGTGGCGATGGCCTCGACCGTGTGAGCCCGCGCGGCTTCTTCCACAGCGAGGAGATCGCCAGTCTTTGCGGGCCTGCCGGCTGGATTGCCACTACAGCCCTTTGCCCAGCGGCCTCCAAGTGAACGTTCAACCATGCCCTGTCCCTACGTTCAGAGCACATAGTACACATTCTCTTACTATTTTGCAGCCGGTTGGGCTGGGCCTGAAGCCTCGGCGAGCTTTTCAAGGGCGACAGCTTGCGCGTCCAAGTTCTGTGCGTGGGTCAGCAGGCGCTGCATATTTGCGAAGGCCGACAACTCCTCGCCCACTCGCCGCGCCTCTGCCGCGGATTTCCGCAAGCTCAGGGCGTATGCGAGATACTCGTCCATCACAGAATTATGATATGCGCACTGCATCAAGATTTGAAGCGCCTCCAAAAAGTTTTTGCGCGGTTCGTGATTGAATTGACCATAGTCAGATAGCGCGCGTTGGCTGTCCGTGAGCCTGCCCCCAGGGGGGGGCCCCACAGGCCCGGGGGCTCAGGCGGTTGCGGCGGCCCGCGGTCCAACCCCACACGGCAGACCGCGGGCCCGACTTAGCGCCAAGTCGCGACCGCGCTACCAACATTAGCGTCCCATCCTGGCAGAAGCAGTGCAAGATTGGGACGAAAGCTGGGCCGATATGCAGGGTGAAGCCCACCCCTGTGAGCCAAATGAGCCAAGCCAGCGCCGCTCTTGCGCTACTCATGCTGAAATAGCTTTTCGCCAGTTCTAGAATCCAAGACTGGCGGTTAACAAGTTACTGTACTAGCCTTCTTTAGCGGCTCGGGCGGAGCCGCAGGGCCAAGTGGTCCTTCATATCTCCCCGTCTCTTGGCCAGCCCTTCCCCTGGGGCTGGCCATTTTTTTGGACCGCGTAGTCCGCGCGGCTCGCAACAGGGCCATGCGGCAATTTGGAGCGCGGCGGGGTTGTCCATGGCCCCGCCCCCCAGGGGGCCCCATGGGGATGGGGGGCAGTTGTGGCAGCCTGCGGCCCAACCCCACACGGCGAACCGCGAACTCGACTCGGCGCCAAGCCGCGTCAGCCGCAACACAAGCCGTGACGTGCAATCAAGGCAGCAGTCGGCCCGAACCAAGACAGGAAGCGCGTGCCCTCCAAGCGCCGTGCCAGCGTCAGCGCGTGGGATCGCAGCAGCATTCCGAAACCAAGTTGGTCGAATACTACGGTCTCTTCTGTAAACAATCTCAAGAATGTTTACACTCTATCGGCCTAAACTACTGAGTAGACTAGATGGTGACGACCAAGAAGAGAACCGCCGTTGCCTACTTCCGGACCAGCAGCGCCGCGGACGTCGGACCAGACAAGGACAGTCAGCGCCGCCAGACCGAAGCCGTGAGCGGATACGCCAAAGGGCGGTACGAAATCGTCGAGACCTTCTATGACGCTGCCGTTTCCGGGGCCGATGCCGTGGACAGCCGGCCCGGCTTTACTGCCCTGCTGACGTACTGCGAGGCGAACGGCATAGGCGTCGTTCTGGTCGAGAACGCGAGCCGATTCGCCCGCGATCTTGCCGTACAGCTGACAGGGCATGCCCTGCTGCGCGAACGTGGAATCGAGTTGATCCCAGCAGATGCGCCGACCTACTTCACCGATCCCTCCCCAACGGCCGAACTGGTCCGCCAAATCCTCGGGGCCGTAAGCCAATTTGAGAAGGCCGGCTTGGTCGCCAAGCTGAGGCATGCGCGCGAGCGCAATCGCGCGATGACAGGACGCTGTGAAGGTCGCAAGGCGGTTTCAGAGGAGACAATCTCTGAGGCTCGCCGCCTTGCCCGGAAGTCTCCGAAAACCGGTGAGCGTCGTAGCCTCAGAGCGATAGCAGCCGAGCTAGCCGCACTTGGCCACGTTGGCCCCTCTGGGCTGCCATACCACGCCGGTAGCATTCGCCACATGTTGGCTCGCTAGCGTCTGCTCTCAACCTCAGGCGGGGGAGCGACGCTAAGGTTCTACCAAGAAACTACGAGAGGTATGTGGAACCCTTCCTGGGAAGTGGTGCGCTGTACTTCTCGCTAAAGCCGAGGCAGGCCCTGTTGGCGGATTTAAATCCTCGTCTGATTGAGACATACGAAGGTATTCGCGATGGATGGCAAGGGGTGTCAAGTGCCCTTGAGCGTCACCACCTCAATCATAGTCACAAGTACTATTACGAGGAACGAGCTCGCAATCACCGAACTACTGCTGAGCGGGCTGCACAGTTTATCTATTTGAACCGCACGTGCTAGAATGGCCTATATCGCGTCAACCTCAACGGTACCTTCAATGTCCCGATAGGAACGAAGACCGCCGTAGTTCTAGACACAGACGATTTTGCGGGAGTCGCGGCTCTTCTGAAAACCGCGCAGCTACGGTGCCGAGACTTCGGCGATATACTAAAATAATGTGGGCAAGGCGACTTGGTCTTTGTGGATCCGCCCTACACGGTCAAACACAACATGAATGGCTTCATTAAGTACAATGAAAAGCTATTCTCCTGGAGCGATCAAGTACGGCTTAGGGATGCCGTTGTCGCCGCGCGCAATCGGGGTGCAAAGTTGACAGTCACGAACGCCGATCATCCGAGTGTTCGCGACCTATACCGCGGCGCGGGTCAAATGCGCAGCATCTCCCGCCAAAGCGTTCTAGCTGCAAGCAAAGCGGCGCGAGGACACATTAGCGAATTGTTTGTGACTACCTGGTAGGGCTCGAAGTGGCCCCCATACAACTGACTTCCCCGGCCCCACATCAACATCGCTCCTTTGGACGCCGAGACATGCCCGCAAATGCTTGGAGGGCACTCACGGCGACTACTACTGGATGACGCACAGTCAGAGATGACATGCGGGCTGCGGACCCGGTGGTCAAGGAACGCGGGCCGCACTGTCCTGGCGGCCTGGCTGCCGGGCCGAGGTGTTCACGCCGCCACCGCGGCCCGCGCCCTCCGCGCCGCCCCGCTCGCCCCGCCGACGGCGGGGCGAGCCGGTATCCGCGACCCCGGCGCGCCTACGCGCCGGCGATCGCCTTGACCTCGAGGAAGTCCTCCATGCCGTACTTGCCCCACTCGCGGCCGTTGCCGGACTGCTTGTAGCCGCCGAACGGGGCGGTGCGCTCGTTGGGGACGCCGTTCAGGTTGACGTTGCCGGCGCGGATGTGGCGGGCGACCCGCTTGGCGCTCTCGACCGAGCCGGCCGAGACGTAGCCGGCGAGGCCGTACGGCGTGTCGTTGGCGATCCTGATCGCCTCGGCCTCGTCCTTGGCGCCGAGGATGGCGATCACCGGCCCGAAGATCTCCTCGCGGGCGATCGTCATGTCGTTGGTCACGTCGGCGAACACGGTCGGGCGGACGTAGAAGCCCTTGTTGACGCCCTCGGGCAGGCCGGGGCCGCCGGCGACCAGGGTGGCGCCCTCGTCGACGCCCTTCTTGATCAGCGCCTGGATCTTGTCCCACTGGGTGCGGTTGACCACCGGCCCGATCGTCGTGCCCTCGGCCCGCGGGTCGCCCGCCCTGGTCTTGTCGGCGACGGTCTTGGCGATCGCCGCCGCGTCCTTCATCTTGGCCGCCGGCACGATCATGCGGGTCGGCGCGTTGCACGACTGGCCCGAGTTGTTGAACACCGAGGCGACGCCGCCGCTGACCGCCTTCACGAGATCGGCGTCCTCCAGGATGACGTTCGGCGACTTGCCGCCGAGCTCCTGGCTGACGCGCTTGACCGTGTTGGCGGCGCGCTTGGCGACGTCGATGCCGGCGCGGGTCGAGCCGGTGAACGAGATCATGTCGATCCCCTCGTGCTCGCTCATGGCGACGCCGACCTCGGGGCCGAGGCCGTTGACCAGGTTGAACACGCCCTTGGGCACGCCGGCGGCGTCCATGACCTCGGCGAAGATCAGCGCCGAGGTGGGCGTGAACTCCGACGGCTTCAGGATCATGGTGCAGCCGGCGGCGATCGCGGGCGCGACCTTGCAGGCGATCTGGTTGAGCGGCCAGTTCCACGGCGTGATCATGCCGACCACGCCGATCGGCTCGCGCACGACGGTGGCCGAGCCGACCTTCTCCTCGAAATGGTAGTCCTTGAGCACCTGCAGGGTCGACATCAGGTGACCGAGGCCGGAGCCGGCCTGGGCGCGCTCGGCCATCGGCAGCGGCGCGCCCATCTCGTCGGAGATGGCGGCGGCGATTTCCTTGGAGCGCGCCTTGTAGGCGTCGATGATCTTCTCGAGCAGCGCGATGCGCTCCTCGCGCGTAGTCAGCGAGAAGGTCTCGAACGCCCGGCGCGCGGCGGCGACCGCCTTGTCGACATCGGCCTTGGAGCCGACGGCGACGTCGTAGAGCTTCTCCTCGGTGGCCGGATTGATCACCGGGACCGTCTTGGCGACCACCGGATCCACCCAGGCGCCGTCGATGTAGAACTTGGTGCGATTGACCATTTGACCGTCCCTCCTGAAATCGTGGCAGCAGCGGCCGACCGGGGTCGACCTCGCCCGGGGGAGTCTATAGCGGCCGCGGGGCCGACTGCCCACCCTCCGCCGCCGGCCTCCGCCAGCGCGGTGCGCGACGCCACCGGACGGCAGGGTCGCGACCTGCCGAACGCTCGGCACGCTGCCCTGGACGAAGCCCGGCAGCGGTGGCGCTCCCGCCCGCCTCTCGACCCTTTGCACGTTTAATGCATTGACACCCGGCAGACGCGTCGCAAAGCTGCCGGCGGGGCTTCGAGCGGGGCGGCAGGGGTGCCACTCGGGATCATCGACGGATTGCGGATCGCGGTCGGGCGGCGCCTGTTCGCGCTCGTGACGCTCGCGCTGGGCCTGTCCTTCGTGGTGCCGGCCGCTCCGGCGACCGCCCAGGCCGTCGGCGAGGCATCGGGCTTCATCGGCGGCCTCGCCGACCATCTGGTCGATCCCGACGGCACGCTGGCCCTTGCCGACATGGGCCGGCAGAGCTTCGCGCCGGCCGACGGCAAGGCGGCCAACCGCGGCCTGTCGGCGAACGAGCGCACGGCGTTCTGGCTGCGGCTCAAGGTCGAGCGGCTGCCCGGCGACGACGCGGACTGGGTGCTGTCGCTGCGCGAGCCGCGCACGCGCTCGCTGCAGCTGTTCGCCGTCGACGCCAGCGGCCGCACGGTGCTCGAGCGCCTGTGGCGCTCGACGGGGCCGGGCCCGGTCACCGCCTACCCCGTCATCCCGCTGGCCCGCGCCGACATCGTGGGTACGACGCTCTACCTCAAGATCCGGACCGTGAGCTCGATGCGCGCTTCGCTGTGGCTCGAGCCGGAAAGCCGGTTCCTCGCCGATTATTCCGGCCAGGCGCTGTTCTTCGGCGCCTTGCTCGGCCTGCTGGTGACGCTCGCGGTCTACTGCGCCGCCACCGGCGCGGCCACCGAGGACCTGTCGCTGGTCTTGCTGGCCGGCGTGACGGTGTCCATCGCCGCCTACATCGCCGGCGACCGCGGGCTGATCGAGAGCCTGATCTGGCCCGGCGTGCCCGGCCTGTCGGGCACCCTGTCGCTGGGCGGCACGCTGATGATCTATGCGACCTCGGTGCTGTTCTCGGCCGCCTTCCTGCAGGCGCCGCTGCGCCGGCGGTGGTCGCGGATCGCGGTCTACGGCCTCGCCCTCCTGTTCAGCCTGGAGGCGATCGGCGGCTCGGTCGCGGCGGCGGGCATCGACCTGATCGTCCTGCGCGTGTCGCCCTGGCTCGGGCTGCTGGCGATCGCCCGGGTGATCGGCGCCGGCCTGGCCACGGCGTGGCGCCAGCCGCGCCGCGCCGTCCTGTTCCTGCTGTGCTGGTCGCCGGCGCTGCTCATCGGCCTCGCCCGCATCGCGCTCAATCTGCTGTCCAGCACGGTCTCGGCCTCGCCGCTGACGGTCAACATGGTCTATGCCGGCATCGCGACCTCGTGCCTGCTGTTCGCCGTCGTCACGTCGATCGAGCTGCGCCAGCGCGCCGTCGTGGCGCGCGCCGAGCGGGCGACCAACGAGCGCCGCTTCCGCGACTTCGCGATCACCGCCTCGGACGATTTCTGGGAAGCCGATGCCGAGGCGATGGTGACGCGGACCTTCGAGGGCGCCGCCCCGGTCGCCGGCCTGTCGAGCGGCTCGGCGCTGCCGGCCCAGCTCGCGGCGCTGGGCGCCGACGCGGCGCCGCTCGTCGAGGCGCTGGCGCGCCGCGACGCCTTCCGCGACGTCCGCCTGCGCCTGCCGCAGCCCGGCCTGGCCAAGCGCCACCTGTCGCTGAGCGGGCTGCCGGTGTTCGCGGCCGACGGCAGCCTGGCCGGCTGGCGCGGCACCCTGACCGACGTCTCCGACCAGGTCGCGCGCGAGTGGGAGCGCGGGCATCAGCGCGTGCTGGCCGCCCTCGGCTTCCTGGTCGGCTCGATCGCCCACGACGTCAACAACCTGCTGCACCCCGTGCTCAACCTGTCGCGGCGGGTCGCCGACTCGCTGCCGCCCGGCGACAGCCGGGTCCGCCTGCTCGGCGTCGTCACCGACTCGGCGCGCCAGGCGGCGCGCCGAGTCGCCGGCGTGCTGAGCCTGGCGCGCTCGCGCCGCGAGGCGCGGCTGCTGCCGTTCGGGGCGGCGGTCGCCGAATCGCTGAAGCTGATCCAGGACGTCACCGCCGAGGGCACGAGGCTGGTCGCCGAGGTCGAGAGCCGCGGCGGCCCGGTGGTGGCCGAGCCCGACGTCTTCCGCATCCTGTCGAACCTGGTGGGCAACGCCGCCGCGGCGATGGGCAACGGCGGCGAGGTGCGGGTGTCGTTCCGCGCCGAGGGCGACGAGTCGTTCGTCCTCGAGGTCGCCGACAGCGGCCCCGGGGTCAGCGACGCCGCGCGGCGAGCGTTCGAGGAGTCGGACGGCGAGATGCCGGGACCGGGATGGCGCGCCGGGCTCGGCCTGACGATCGTCCGGCACATCGTGAAGTCGCTCGACGGCCGCCTGGAAATCCGGTCCAATCCGGCCGGCGGCGCGATCGTCGCGCTGCGCGTGCCGGCGGCGGCGATGGCGAAGGAGGAGGAACCGACGTGACCACTTCCCGAAAGCTCTCGGTGCTGGTCGCCGACGATGTCTGGGGCGTGCGCGAATCGCTCACCGCGGCGTTGACCGCCGAAGGTCACGAGGTGGTCAGCGTGGCTGACGGACGGCAGGCCAGCGACGCCCTGGCGACGCGCGCCTTCGACGTGCTGGTCTGCGACCTGTGGATGCCCGGGGTCGGCGGCATCCAGGTGCTGCGCGGCGCCGCCGAGCGGCGGCCCGGCATGCGCCTGGTGGCGATGACCGGCGGCGGGCCGGGCATGTCGATGGAAGGTGCGACCTCGCTGGCCGAGGTGTGGGGCGCCGAAAAGGTGTTCCTGAAACCGTTCGACGAGCGCGAGCTGGTGGCCTTCCTGCAGGACACGCCCGCCCCCTAGATGTGAGCTTTCAATAGGTTGTCCATCCGGCTCAGGCCGAGGAAGCTGAGGTTGTCGAGACTTCAACGATCCTTGGAGAGCCGAATGGACATCCACAAGAATGCCCGCCTGACCCCGCTGGGTCGAGAGCGTCTGGTCAAAATGGTTCTGAGTGGGCAAACGCCGCAGGCCGCCGCAATAGCCGGAGGCGTTTGCCCTCGCACGGCCTACAAATGGCTTCGCCGGTACCGGGAGGGCGGGTGGGAGGCCCTGCGGGACCGCAGCTCCCGTCCTCGCCGCTTGCGTCAGCCGACGCCCCAGGCGGTCGTCGAGCGCGTCGCGGCGCTACGCCGCCAACGCATCCCGGGCAAGGAGATCGCGGCCCAGGTGGGCGTCTCTCCAGCCACGGTCAGCCGCATCCTCGAGCGCCTCGGCCTCAACAAGCTCAGCGCTCTGGAGCCTGCCGAGCCGATCCGGCGCTACCAACGCGAACATCCTGGCGAGCTCATCCATCTCGACATCAAGAGGCTCGGCAGATTCGAGCAAACCGGCCACCGCATCACCGGTGACCGCCAGGTCAACAGCCGCGGCGCCGGCTGGGAGTACGTCCATGTGGCCATCGACGACGCGTCTCGCCTGGCCTTCACACAGATCAAGCCAGACCAGCGGCACAAGAGCGCCATTGCCTTCCTCAAAGCCACGATCGAACACTACAGGAAGCTCGGCGTCCGCATTCAACGCATCATGACCGACAACGGATCATGCTACCGCTCCAGGCCCTTCCGCAAAGCCTGCAACAGGCTCGGCATCCGCCACATCTTCACCAGGCCCTACACCCCCAAGACCAACGGCAAAGCCGAGCGCTTCATTCAGACCATCTTGCGAGAATGGGCCTATGCCAGGGCCTACAACTGCTCGGCTCAACGCGCCGAGCACCTCCCCACGTTCCTTCACCGCTACAACTGGCATAGACCCCATGCAGGCATCGGCGGTAAACCACCCGTCACCAGACTCGGCCTTGCCGGCGACAACCTATCGAGACTCCACACCTAGAGCATGATTTTCGCCTTCAGAATCGAAGCAGGATTCCCAAGGCATTGAAATCGTGATTCAAACTGCTGGCTGGACTGGAGGCCAGCAGGAATGGCCAAAGCGTACTCGTTGGATCTGCGCGAACGTGTTGTTGCCGCTGCCGCGTCGGGGCTGAGCTGCCGCAAGGTCGCGGCGATGTTCCGGGTCAGCGTCTCGAGCGTCGTGAAGTGGGGTCAGCGAGCACGGGCAGAGGGCAGCCCGGCGGCCCGACCGATGGGTGGCCGTCGGCCCTACGCTCTTGAGGGCGAGCGAGATTGGCTGATGGCGCGCCTGAAGGAGCGGCCGGACGTAACGCTGCGGGCGTTGGTAGCCGAACTTGCGGAGCGCGGCATCAAGGTCAGCTACTACGCGGTGTGGCACTTCTTCGACCACGAAGGGATCAGCTTCAAAAAACGCCTGCACGCCAGCGAGCAGGATCGGCCGGACGTCGCACGGCGACGAAGCCAGTGGCGCAAGTACCAGGGAAGGATTGATCCCAAGCGCCTGGTCTTCATCGACGAGACTTGGGCCAAGACCAACATGACCAGAACGCACGGGCGGTCGCCGCGTGGCACCAGGCTGGTCGGCAAGGTGCCTCACGGCCATTGGCGGACCCTGACCTTCATCGCCGCTCTGCGTCACGATCGCATCGATGCCCCTCTCGTGCTCGACGGACCGGTCAACGGCGAAGGCTTCCTCGCCTATGTCGAACAAGCGCTCGTGCCTACGCTGGCCCCAGGCGACATCGTCGTCTTCGACAATCTCGGCAGCCACAAAAGCAGTGCCGTCCGCAGAGCCATCCGAGCTGCTGGCGCCAAGCTGTTCTTCCTGCCGCCTTACAGCCCGGACCTCAACCCCATCGAGCAGGTCTTCGCAAAGCTGAAGACCATGCTCCGCAAGGCCGGCGAACGCACGGTTGAAGCAACCTGACGACGCATCGGCAGCCTCCTCTCGGAGTTCTCTCCCAGCGAGTGCGCCAACTACATCGCAAATGCCGGATACGCTTCAGCCTAAACAGATCGTGCTCTAAATCCAGAAGTCAGCAGCTTTGGAGAGAAAGGCCCTGAGAGGACGCTTTGTGCCTCTCCGGACGCGAGGCCGGTCAACAGGTCTAGCAGGCTGCTGAAAAACTCGGAACGGCAGGAGGCCTATCGCAACAATAGTATTCATCGCGCCAGATCGTTGAATCGAACTTGCGTCTGGAGGGCCTGCGGTGAATCGAAATTGCGCGCAGGAGAGCCGAAAACCCAATTCTCAGACAGGCTCCTAGCAGGCTGCTGAAAATCATTGTTGGCAGAAGTTGATGTGCGTGTCGCCCGCGGTCTGCGCGGTGCTGGCAGGGGAGGCAGTCGCCCACTCGAACGCGCCTCTGCAGACTGTGATGAGGTTCCGTTGCATTGGCGCCACCTCAGGTCGTCGCCGCGAGCAGCTTTGGTATGCGGATCAGGTTGTAGCTCGCCATGGTCAGCATGAACTTGAAGCGTAACCTGTCGATGCCTCGCAACATGGGCCGGGCCAAGCCGCCGATCGTCTTGCCCCATCCGAACGATTCCTCGATGCGCTTCCTCTGTCGCTGGCTCACGGCATAGCCGGCATGCCGAGTGGTGCGCCCGTCGATGGCCGAACGCCGATTGGTGTCGTTCTGCGCCACGTGCGGCGTGACGTTCAGCTGCCGCAGGTCGGCGACGAAGTCGCTCGTGTCGTAGCCCTTGTCCGCGCCCAGCGTCAGGCGCCTTGCATCCGGCGCATGCCGCACGATCATTTGCCGGGCAGCCTGACGCTCCGCCCGGCCGTTGGCCTGCGTCAGGTCGGCTTCGACGATCAGCCCGCTACGGTTCTCCATCAGCGCATGGCCCAGGAAGGCCAGCTTGGCCTCCTTGCCCGAACCCTTGCGATGCAACTGGGCCTGCGGATCTGTCGTCGAGGCATGGGTCTCGTTGCTGCGCTTCTCACCATGGAAGCTGCGCTTGCCATTGCGGCCCGGGCCAGGCGGTTCATCCGAGCCGTCCTTCGCCCGAAAGCTCTTCATCGATGCCCACGCCTGAACCTGGGTCCCGTCCACAGAGAAGTGCTCGTCCGACAGAAGCTTGCGAACGCTTTCGTGGTTGAGCAGCTCGGCCAGGAACTTCCGCGCCACGTCGGCCTCCAGAAGCCGGTCCCGGTTCTTGGTGAACACCGTCGGCACCCACACCGCCTCGTCGACGCCGAGCCCCACGAACCAGCGGTACAGCAGGTTGTAGTCGAGCTGCTCCATGAGCTGACGCTCCGACCGGATGGTGTAAAATGCCTGCAGCAGCAATGCCCGCAGCAGTCGCTCCGGCGCGATCGAAGGACGCCCCTTGTCGGAGTAGATACTCGCAAACTCCCCGTTCAGCCCTTCCAGAACCTCGTTCACGATCGTCCGGATCGCGCGCAGCGGATGGTTCGCCGGAACACGCTCCTCGACATCCACGTAGGAAAACAAGGCTCCCGTTCGCTCGTCCGATCCACGCATCGACTACCAACTCCGTCTCGAATGACCCTACAATATCGAGTCGCCCATCGGAGGCGGCGTTTTCAGCAGCCTGCTAGCGCGGAGTCCGGGTCGAGACCTCATTTCTTTACGATCGACCACCACGAGAGAGGGCGTCGTCAGAACCCACTTATGGCCGTTTCAAACAGCAGCAAGTCCGCTTCCGTGCAGGCGACGACGGGAACGATGCTTTCGTCGACCAGCGCCAGACTGTCGCGTCGCCTCAGAACAGTTCCGGCCAACTCGACTTCGCCCTCAAGCACGAAGGCGTATACACCGCGGCCCGGAGCCGGGCGGTACTCGTGATGGCGCCCACGGTCACTGGTGAGCCGCCACAGCGCGCAGTCCTGGTCCACCGGCAGCGCCCCTGCCGCCGCACCGATCAGCGGCGTGAGGCGGTTGCGGCAGGCCGCGGCCTCGAAGCGCCCCTTGCGGTAACTCGGCGGTCCCAGGAGATGTGCCGGCAGAAGCCACACGTAAAGGATCGCCGTGTCCTCGACGCCGATGTTCAGCTCGCTGTGCTTGCCGCCCGATCCGGCCGCGAAGGCGTAGTAGTCGCCGGCTCGGAGTTGTTCGACAGCGCCCAGGGTGTTGACGTGGGTAAGCGTTCCGGCCAGCACCAACGCAAGGATGATGAAATTGTGGTGCGGGTGCATGGTGTAGCCAGTACCGCCCGGCGTGAAGGTCTCCTCCCCAAACACCTTGAGCGGCCCGAAGCCGGCGATGCCCGACTGCCAGTCACCGAAGTTGAAGCTCGAGCGGCGGGTGATCACGCCTTCGGGATGGCCGGAAACGTAACTGGCATAGGCCCCCGTCGACGGCAGTACCGTCAGGCCGCGCTCGGCGTCACGCAGCACGAAGCGCACGCTCATGGTCGCATCTCCTCCTCATGGTACGGGATCTCAACCATCAAGAACCGCGACTTGGGCGTGCCGCAGTCAGGACACATCCAGTCGTCGGGAACTTCGGCCCAGCGCGTGCCGGGCGCCAGCCCGTGCTCGGGCAGGCCGCGCGCTTCGTCGTAGGAGAAGCCGCAGCCGAGACAGAGGTACTTCTTCATCTCAGATACGATAGCACTGCCCCGCAGCATCCTGGAGAAAGCCCTCCCCCAAGGAGGAACCTTTAGCCCACTGCATCGCGAATCGCTCAGCCCGGCAACCAGCTTCTCTCACCGTCACGGAATGCTGCCGACCATGTATCCCGCGGCGCCGCCGATCAGGCCGGCGCCGATGACTTGCCCAGCCGAGCCTCCAGCGACCAAGCCGATGCCGCTGCCGAGGGCCGCTCCAGTAACGGCTCCCTTCTGGGAGCGGCTCATTCCGTCACAGCCCATCAACGCCAGCGCGGCAATCATCACAACGAACGGTCTCATCACGCGCTTCTCCTCCGCTCCCGGGGCAGGGTGTACTCATGCGACCCTTCGCGACCAACCGCCCGTCCGACCGGGATCTCCGAACACGCGGAACTACGCTCCTGATTCGCCCGCCGGATTAATAGCTTACAAGAAGCGTACTAAATCCGGGAGTCACCAGCTTTGGAGAGAAACGGCCTGAGAGAGACACTTTGGGCCTCTCCGGACGCAAGGGCAGTCAACAGGTCCGACGGGAAATGCCCGCCTCTATTTGGCTTCTTGAGAGGTAGCTGGGGCCGGAGAGACTGTCGCCTCATCGGGCGCTGGCGGAGCGGCCGAACCTGAAATCCAACGGTCTCCGCTCGGAGGCATGTCCGTGTGGCCAGTCGGCGGCGCCCCGCACCAACCGTGCTGAAATGTCTTTTGGTTAATTCTGCCACTCGAGACTGACAGTAAACAAGTTATTGTACTGGTCTTCTTTGGCGGCTCGGGCGGAGCCGCAGGGCCAAGTGGTCCTTCATATCTCCCCGTCTCTTGGCCAGCCCTTCCTCAGGGCTGGCCATTTTCTTGGCACTGCTCAGTCCACTGGCAATCGGCACGAACCAGGGATCCTCGATTGGGGTGCCAGCTGAATGCCGGTCGGGCACGGAGCGATATGCGGAGCCGACATGTGGAGCGCCACATGTGTTTGTGTCTCGGGCTCACTCGTAGTTGCGTTGCTAGCTTTACCTTACCAGACCACATTACTCAGATCGATCAGCGACGTCGCCGGCGCCAGCTTTCGGCCCAAACTAGAAGGAGCACAGGCGGGGCCAACCCCAGGACCACGACGAAGTAGGAGATCCATTCGCGAGGCCGGAAAGTATCCACCATCGCTTCCCAACCGTCGGTAATCCATACGAGGCACGTTCCACCAACAATAGCCAGGACAACCATGCCAAGCCAAGCGAGCGCGAGGACTCGCACCACCATTTCCATAAACCAATTGTAGAAATTGCGGTGAAATTACCAGAAGGTTCACCGAAAAGACTTTCGGTTATCGAGCCCAAGATAGATCGCTGACAAGGTGACCTCTCGAAAAAAACGGGCCTCGCCTGCGGCCGGTCTTTCGTCCAAAGGGCGAGCCAAGGCCTCCGCTACCCATGCGCCGCAACCAGCAGATCCGCCTGCTTGATGCCGACAAGCACGCTCTGCGGGTCGCTGGTGACCGCCTGGAGCAGCGCCGTTGCGGACGGGTTGTCCGTAGTCCCGTTCCACTGCGTGCCGTGCGCCTGCTGCTGGTGCACGAACTCGAGGCCCACCGCCACCTTGCCCATCAGCGTCTGCACGTCCGGCCCGACCTGCGTGCCGCTGATGATGTCCACCAGCACCGAGCCCACGAACTTGCCCGCCGCCATCGTCTGCTTGATCTGACCCGTCCAGTAGGCCAGCCCGGCCGCATCTGACGAGCGGTTGAACAGGTTATTGTAGACTGTGTCCAGGAAGCCGCTGACCTGGCTGTCGCTCGCCCCCTGCGGATTGGCCAGGAACGGGTACAACGCTTTGGCTTCGCCGCTCACCCCTGTAAGCGCCGGAGAGAAAATCCCTCAGTGAAGCGGCCAGAAAGTCTGGTTGCGCCGGAGCAAAAGTGCACCGGCAGATAGCTCTTTGCGCGGCGTGCAGAGGGCGGGGGATGAAGGGTGTGGAGTTGTATGGACAGGTCCGCCATGCGGTGCGGATCGAGGGACTGAGCCGTCGCGAGGCGGCTCGGCGGTTCGGGTTGGATCCTCGGACGGTAGCCAAGATGCTGGCTTTCTCGGTTCCGCCCGGGTACCGGCGCAGCCGGCCTCCGGCACGTCCGAAGCTGGACCGGTTCGTCGGGGTCATCGATCGGATCCTGGAGGACGACAAGGTGCGTCCGGCGAAGCAGCGTCACACCTCGAAGCGGATCTTCGAGCGGCTGCGGGACGAACACGGCTATGTCGGCGGCCTGAGCGGATGGCGCGGGACCTGGCGTCGTTCAACGATCTGCCCCCGACGCCCTATGACGCCTGCGAGAAGCAGGCTGGCCGGGTCAGTTCGCTGTCGCTGGTGCGCTATCGCGGTACCGACTACTCGGTGCCAACCGCCTACGGCCACCGTGAGGTCGTGGTCCGTGGCCACGTCCACGAGGTGGTGATCTCATGCGGCGCCGAGGTCATCGCCCGGCATGTGCGATCCTACGAGCGGGAAGACTTCGTGTTCGACCCGCTGCATTACCTGGCGCTGCTCGAGCGCAAGATCGGGGCACTCGACCAGGCGGCCCCATTAGCTGGTTGGGAACTGCCTGAGGCGTTCGCCACGCTGCGCCGCCTGCTCGAGGCGCGCATGGGCAAGCGGGGCAAGCGCGAGTTCGTGCAGGTGCTGCGGCTGATGGAGGTGTTCAGGATCGATGACGTCGCCGCCGGTGTGCGCGATGCCCTCGATCGAGGCGTGATCGGCTTCGATGCAGTCAAGCATCTGGTGCTGTGCCGCATCGAGCGCCGGCCGCCGCGCCTCGATATGAGTGTCTATCCCTACCTGCCAAACGCCCGCGTGGCTCTGACTTCGGCCAAGGCGTACATGGACCTGCTCACTGGGGTGACGTCATGACCGACACGCCCCAGCTTCTGCTCACCCATCACCTGAAGGTGCTCAAGCTGCCGACGTTTCTGCGCGAGTATGACAAGCTCGCCCGGCAGTGCGCTACCGAGGGCGTCGAGCATACCGGCTACCTGTTGCGCCTGGCCGAACTCGAGCTGATCGAGCGCGAACGGCGCATGGTCGAGCGGCGGATCAGGAAGCGAAGTTCCCAGCGGTCAAGAGCCTCGACAGCTTCGACTTCCTGGCGCTGCCGTCGCTCAACAAGGCATTGGTGCTGGAGCTGGCCCGCTGCGAGTACGTGCTGCGCCGGGAGAATGTGATCGCGCTGGGCAACAGCGGTACTGGCAAGACGCACATTGCCCTGGGATTGGCGCTGGCGGCCTGCCAGAAGGGCCTGTCGGTCGGCTTCACCACGGCGGCCGCCCTGGTCAACGAGCTGCTCGAGGCCCGCGACGAGAAGCGGCTGCTGCGGCTGCAGCGCCAGCTTGCCACCTACAAGCTGCTGGTGATCGACGAGCTCGGCTATGTGCCACTGTCCCAGACCGGCGCCGAGCTGCTGTTCGAGGTGTTCAGCCAGCGCTACGAGCGAGGTTCGACCATCGTCACCTCCAACCTGCCGTTCGACGAGTGGACCGGCGTGTTCGCCTCCGAGCGACTGACCGGCGCGCTGCTCGACCGGCTGACCCATCACGTTCACATCCTCGAGATGAACGGCGACAGCTACCGACTCAAGCATAGCAAGCGCCGCCAACGGGGTACCCGCGTCACCGACATCCCCGACAGACCGCCCGACGAATAAACGAGGACGCATGAAGGCCCTCCGCCGGGGGCCTTCATGCCATCAGCCGTGATGTACTTTTACTCCGGCCGGCCGATGCATTCTTGCTCCGGCGTTGACACAATTGGCTACGCTGCGCTTCGCCGCGCCTTCGGCGTCATGCGCAACGCCCTGGCCCACGCCGGTCGTAGCGGGCGGCGGGTCGTCTCGGCCTTCATCGCCACGGCCTTCGCCCAGGACACTGCCAAGCAGGCCAAGGCACAATGGCGCCGCGTCGCCGACCAGCTCAGGCCCACAGTGCCGAAGCTCGCCAAGCTGATGGTCGAGGCCGAGACCGACGTGCTGGCTTACATGACCTACCCTTCAGCACATCGCACGAAGCTCCACTCCACCAACCCGATCGAACGGCTCAACGGCGAGATCAAGCGGCGCACCGAGGTCGTCGGCATCTTCCCCAACGAGGACGCCATAACCCGCCTCGTCGGCGTGATCCTCCTCGAGCAGAATGACGAATGGGCCGTTCAGCGCGCCCGCTACATCACGCTGGAAAGCATCGCCCCTGTCGGCGATGATCCCATCATCGAGTTGCCCACCGTGGCTGCCTGATCAATCCGGCCTTGGCCCGGAAACGCGTGCTTCCCCGCGAGCACCTACACCACGTTACGGGACACGATCTTCCCTGATACTTGCGCCACTGGCTTCGCCGCCGCGCGACGTCCGGCCGATCCTGCTCGCTGGCGTGCACGGCATTTTTTTAAAGCTGATCCCCTCGTGATCAAGGAATTGCCACACCGCGTAGTAGCTGACCTTGATGCCCCGCTCCACAAGTTCGGCCACCAACGCCCGAAGCGTTACGTCCGGTCGCTCGTCCAGGCGCGCCATCAGCCAGTCTTTCTCGCCAGCAAGAGCGTAAGGCCGGCGGCCGCCCATCGGACGGGCCGCGGGACTACCCTCTGCCCGCGCACGCTGGCACCACTTCACGACACTCGAGACGCTGACCCGGAACATCGCTGCCACCTTCCGGCAACTCAGCCCGACGCGGCAGCTGCAACCACTCGCTCGCGCAGATCCAACGAGTACGCTTTGGCCATTCCTGCTGGCTTCCAGTCCAGCCAGCAGTTTGAATCACGATTTCAATGACTTGGGAACCGTTCTTCGATTCAGACAGAAAAATCATGCTCTAGGAGCCCGTCCGGATAGTTCCGGCGGGCTTGGTTGATGTGGTCTCGCTGTCGGTCTGGGTCATGCTCGCGCCGCGAGCTTTGCGATGTTGTGGGCCGTGCAGATCATTGCCCATTCAGCCCTGACCCGGTCGATACCCCGGAGGAGGAACTGGCGGAAGCCTGGTGCTTGCTTGATCTGTCCGAACACCGGCTCGACGATCTGCTTTCGTAGCCTGTAGCGACTACGCCAACCAGCTCGCTTGAGCCTTGTGCGCATGGCCCTCGTCAGCGGTCCGGAGAGGTTTGGCCGGCCTCGTCCGGGATGCTTGGCAGGGCCGATTGCGACGTAGCCTCTGATATGGCGCTGGTGCAGGGCTTCGAGGTTGGCCTCTCTGCAGTAGCCGGCATCTGCCGAGACCTCCTTTGGCTGGCGACCCAGGTTTGCCTGGATGCTGTCGAGCAACGGCACCAACTGGTCCTGATCGCTCGTCTGGGCCACCAGGCCGTGGGCGACGATGATCTGGGCCTCGCCATCGACGGCGGCCTGGGCGTTGTATCCCTGGATGAAGCCGTCCTTGCTCTTCAGGATGCGGCTCTCGGGGTCGGTGAAGTTGCGTTGCGCCTTGGGTGACGGTTCCGCCTTCGGTGCAGGCTCCTCGGCTCTCTGACCGTGCCGCCCTTCTTCTTCGGCAGCCGCCTGCGCCTCCGCCTCGAGTTCCGCCTTTGCCTGGCGGATCTTCTCCAGCCGCTTCTGCTTGTCGGCCAGCCATGCCGGCAGCTCGTCGCCGCGACGGCCGCCGTGCTGGCCGTCCTCCTCGCGGTCCGCCGCGTCGGCCGCCTTCAGCCAGCGATCGACCTCCGCCGCAAGCTCCACTTCCCGCTTCTTCATCCGCTCGTAGCTCATCGCCCTGTGCCGGGAGGCGTTCGCCCGGATCTTCGTGCCGTCCAGCGCCACGTGACCCAGCTTCACCAGACCCGCCTTTTTCGCCACCTTCAGCACCTGCACGAACAGACCCGACAGCGCCTTCTCGTGGCGCCGACGGAACTCCCAGATCGTGCGGAAGTCGGAGGGTCTCCCGCAACAAGCATCATGAAGTCGGCACGCTCCACGCAGGCTCGGGCTATCCGCCGCGACGAGTACAGCCCGCTGACAAAGCCCTGCAGCAACAACGCCGTCATCATCCTCGGATCGAACGGCGGCTGCCCCAACTCCCCCCGATAGCTCCCGATGATCGCGCCCAGGTCCAATGTCTCCTGAACCAACGTCACGATGAACCGGCTCACGTGACCGGACGGCACGTAGTCCTGCACGCTCGGCGGCAGAAGCTGGACTTCGTCGATCTTCCAGGCGCGAAACTGCTTGCTCATCCCAAATTCACAGCCAGACTTACGGTCGCTTCGAAACCCAATTCTCAGACAGGCTCCTAGATCGCGGCGCGCTGAGAATAGGCGCTCGCGGGCGGCCTCGTAGCCGACCTCGGGCCACCGGCCGAGGCCGATGCTTCGGCGCTTGCCGTCATGGGTTTAGCGCCAGACCCAGGAAGCCCGGTTGGGGCTCGTCACTTGGAGCATCAGCTTGTCGCCGACGCCGTGGCGCCCAGGCCGCTTGGCCAGCGACTCCAAGTGCGTGTTGGTCATTCTCTTCGCGGCGATAGTCATGGTCGCAGTTCCAGTCTTCCACCGCCCCGACCGGGCAATGCCGGCAGGGCGGAAACCAAACCTACCAACCAGCGTCCGATTTTGGAGTTCAGCAGCGGGCGGCCGCGGACAGTGGTGGAACCAGAAGGCCCATCTTATCTGGTGCTTTCGTCCTTAGTGGACAACTGCGGCCATAGCTGAAATGTAAGATGGCGTGCCGGCGTGGTCAAAAGAGAGAACTGGAGCGCTGCCCTCCCAAGACAGAGGTCGTGAGTTCGAATCACGCCAAGTTTATAAGTATATCAGAGGCTTAGTTAGGTGATTTGGAGAGCGCGCCTCTAGCTGTTGGGGAAGCGCGCGCTTCAATGTTGCGTCGTTACGCGGTCTCAGACCGGAGGTCGGCAAGCCGCGAGCGCCGCTTCCACCGCTTCTACGCATGCGCCGCAACCAGCAGGTCCGCCTGCTTGATGCCGACGAGCACGCTCTGCGGGTCGCTGGTCACCGCGTGCAGCAGTGCCGTCGCCGCGGGGTTGTCGGTGGCGCCGTTCCACTGCGTGCCGTGCGCCTCCTGCTGGTGCACGAACTCCAGGCCCACCGCAACCTTTCCCATCAGTGTCTGCACGTCCGGCCCGACTTGTGTGCCGCTGATGATGTCCACCAGCACAGAGCCCACGAACTTGCCCGCGGCCATCGTCTGCTTGACCTGGCCAGTCCAGTAGGCCAAGCCGGCCGCATCTGACGAGCGGTTGAACAGGTTGTTGTAGACCGTGTCGAGGAAGCCGCTGATCTGGCTGTCGCTCGCCCCCTGCGGATTGGCCAGGAACGGGTACAGCGCCTTAGCCTCGCCGCTCACCCCGAACGAACTCGCGATGTTGGCGAACAGCGCCGACGCCCCCTGCGTGGGCAGCCCGGCATTGAACTGACCGACCCAGAATTGGAAGCCCCCACCGTCGGCGCCACGACCGAAGAAGGCAGTGTAGGACGCCGCGATCTGCTCCTCGGCGTTCAGCGCCAAGAGGTTCAGCGTCGGGTTCGTTGAGCCCTGGGTCGGCACCACGTACAGAAGCGCTTGGGCATCCCCCGTGCTGCTGCCATTGCCGGCGTGATAGGTGAAGCTATCGATCCCGGCAAAGCCCGCCACCGGCGTGTAGCTGAAGCTGCCGTCGCTCGCCAACGACAGGCTGCCGTGCGTCGGCCCGGTGCCGAGCGTCGCGGTCGTGGCATTGTCGTCGTTGACCAGGACGCCGTTGTTGCTCCCGATCGTCAAGCCATGGTCCTGCGCCACGACATAGGCGTCGCCGTGGCTGCTGACCGGGACCACGGTCGTATCGTCGTTCTGGATCGTTCCCGTTGCCGATCCTGCGCCGATCGTCAGGCCCGACGAGGGATTGGCAAGAGTGACCGCGAAGCCCTCATCCGGCTCCACCGTCGTGTCGCCTGATACACCGATGGTAATCGTCTTGCTCGTCTCGCCCGGTGCGAAGGTCACAGTCCCCGACGGCATCGCGCCGCCGAAGTCCGCCGCATTGGCCGCGTTGGCGCCCGAGCCGGTAACCGCGTAATTCACCGTATGCGCCACCGAGGTGTCGCCGGTCTGCGACACCGTGAAGGTGAAGGCCGTCGAGCCGCTGTTGCCTTCCGCCTTCACCGCCGAGGCCGCCGCGATCGACACGAACGCGGTCGACTGCGAGACGACGACGTTCTTGATCGTCAAGGTCACGTCCGAGAGCGCTGCCGAGAAACCGCTGTCGTTGCTTTCACTCGAATGCAGCGTGATCGTCTCGGTGTGCGCCCCCACACTCGAGGTGTCGACGCTCGCCTGGAATGCCTTCTCGCCGCCGGCCGCGAGGCCGGCGAATGCATTGGCACCGGTCACCGTGAAGCCGCTGCCGCCCAACGCAAAGGATCCTGCCAGGCTGTTGCCCGGCGCGGCCACCTGGTTGGCGAGCGCCAGCACGAGGTCGGCAACCGGCTGACCTTGCTGCACGTTGCCGAGGTCGAGCGTCCAGGCATTGCCTACATGAGTAAGCGTGCCAAGCCCCAGGAGCTTCTCGAAGCCCGGGCTGGCGTGCGTGCCGGCGACGGGCTGGTTGTTGGCCACGGCGACCTGGGCCGCCGACGCGAATATGTTGCCGCTGGCGGAAATCTCCACACGCAGCGCCTCCGACGCGGCCGTGATCGCGGTGTTGGGAATGTTGATGGTGATGATCGCCGACGACTCGCCGGCGTGGAGGATGACCTGCCCGGACGGCAGGGTGCCGCCGAAATCGGTGGCGTTGAAATAACCACCACTCGGCGCCGCCACGGCGTAGCTCACCGTCACGTCGGTCGACGTGTCACCGGTACGATAGATTTCGAACGTTACACCTGTGGCGGCGGTCGACGATTCGACGACCATGGACGATACAGTCGCGATGCCAAGCAGCGCCGCGCTGCCACCGGTCGCCACCGCAACGCCGGTCGTCTGCAGCCCCTGCTGCTGGGCATTGGCAGCCAGGGTGATCAGGTTGGCGTCGCCAGTGGCGGCATAATCGAAGGCCGCCTGCTGGATCAGGCCCGGATCGGTGATGCCGGCCTGCACGGCAAGCAGGGTCGCCCGCGTCACCACGTCCTGCGGCAGGTCGGTCAGCCTGATCGCATTCTGCGGGAAGTTCTTGTCCGTAAAGGTGGCGGTCGTCTGTCCGGCGCCGTAGTCGAGCAGCGAACTCGCCTGAGCGACGCGCCAGGCGTCGGAGAAGGCGCCGTAGAGCTGCGCGGTCGTGAGCGGCGCCGACAGCACGGTGCCGTCTTTCAGCATGAAGTCGTTGCCGCCGAGCCCGTCCGCATTTCCGAGCAGGCCTTCGACACTGCTGGCCGGGAAATCGGTGCCGAGCGAGACGTGTACATCGAAGTACCTGCCGGACCATGCGATGATGTTGACTGTCTCGCCACTGTCTTCGACCACGGCGTAGCGTGCCCCGGAAACCAGGTCGACATGACCGGCTGTCAGCTTGATGGTGTTGTTGCTAAAGGTCGCCGCTGCGCCGTCCACCCACACCAGGTCGGGGCGGCTTTGATCGAAGGTCACGCGCTGGCTGCCGACCTTGACCGCCACCTCGTTCATCGCTGTCAGCGTCGTACTGTTGAAGTACGGCGAGGTTCGCACCTGGACTTCGAACGTATCGCCCGCGACCCTCGACTTCGTGAGCACATACTCGCCCTTGCCCATGAAGTCGTAGTAGGTGCCGTCGAAGGTCGTGAAATGCGGTTCGCCGGTCCCACCACCGGTCGCACCGTTCCCGTTGGTACTACCTCCACCGCCCTTGTTCTTGTCGTTGTAGCTGGACACATCGTTGAGCTGCGTCGCCGCATTCAACTTGTTGATCGCCGACCAGAAGTCCGACCATGCGTCGTCGACATAGATGGCCGACCCCGTGCCCAGCGGATCGTTCGGCTGATCGCCCGACGTGACGTGCACCGAGGTCACCGACGGCCCGAAATACAGCGTGTTGTAGCCACCGCCACCGTCGATCGTGTTGACGCCCCTATTGTCGACGATGAAGTCGTCGTTCGGACCGCCGATGATCTTGTTGTCGCCATCGAGCAGCCGCTCATAGAAGGCCGGGCCGCCGGTCAGGACGGTCGGTGTGAAGGCCTCGAGCATGGTGTGCCCATGCGCCGGATCGGTGCTGAATTGGGCCAGCAGCGCGGACTGTCCCTGGCCGGAGCTCGCCGCGACCATGATCGTATCGACGGTTCCGCCCGCCGGGTCGAACTTCCCGCCTGCCCCAATTGCGAGCCCGGTCCCGTCGTACTCGACCTGGATGCCGTTCGAGTAGGCGACGACGTATTTCTGGCGCCCGCCGCCGATGTCCGACAGCGTCGACGAGACCGCAAGCGAGAGGGCCGGAAACATGATCGTGTAGTCGAAGTTCGACGGCCCGAAGAGCTGAAACACACCGTTATGCACGTTGCCGGTGGGGGCGATCGCGCCACCGGTGATCAAGGTCCCACCGCTGCCGTCCGCGCCGACCGTGAAGGACTGGCCGATGTTGGAGGCCGTGAGGTGCAACGCGGCGATCTCGGCCTTGGACGCATTCAAAACATGCAGCACGTTCTTGGAATCCAGCGTCGCGCTGGTGCCACCGGCCAGACCGCGCAGGTCGATCATGTCCGACGTGGTGAAGCCGATGATCGTGCTTGTGAATGCGGCCGGGGTGTCGAGACGCAGGGTCGCCGACGAGCCATTGAAGAACACGGCGTCGGGGGAACCCGAACCGAACTCCAATGTGGCGTTGGCATCGATCTTGTTTACGCCGTTGCCGCTCAGGCTGCCTGATACGACCAGAACGCCATCGGCCGCTTCGAGGGTACCGTTGTTGATGATCGAGCCATCGATGGTTCCCTTGCCGGTCAAAGTGCCGCTCCTCTCGAGCGTCACCGTCGGACTATCGATCGTCCCGCCGGAGAGCTTCAAGGCGCCGCTGTTGATCAGGGAATCCCCGTCTTGGAGAATGCCGCCACCATTGACGAAGATGACGCCGGAGTTCTGCACCAGGGTCGTGACCTTCAGGGAGGCGTGCGCACCCGAACCAGTCAGCTGGATCGTGCCGGTGTTGAGCAGCCCGTTGGCCGTCACCGCGACGTCCACCGCGATGGAACCGTTGCCGATGTTGAGGCCGTTGATGTCGGTGCTGTTGTTGGTGAGCGATCCACCGATGCTCAGCATGCTGCCGCCGGATCCGCCGATATAGTTGGCATCGACTGCGATCCGCCCCGTCCCGGTGATTGTCAGACCGGTGCTGAGTTGGCCGACCGTGGCGCCGTTCTGCAGATTGAAGCTGCCGGAAACCAGAAAGAGCTCGCTCAAAGCCGAGTTGGTCGTGGACGCGAACTCGTCGGCGACGCGTGCGTTCTTGCCATTGAGCCACAGAGTACCCTTGATCGTATCGATCTGGCCGCCGCCGAACTGCAGCAAGGCGTTGTTCTGCAGGTAGACGCCGCCGGTCAGGGCTCCGTCGGTGCCGGTGCCCGCGGTTCCGGTCTGAATGTCCAGCGTGGCCTGCGCGGTTGCACCACCGACGATGTTGATCTGACCGCTATTGTCCAGACGCATCGCGGTGACGGTGGTGTTCGCCGTTATCGAGGCATTGCCGATATTGAGGGCATTGATATCACTGCTGGCATTGGTCAGCGTCCCACCGATCTTGAGCGCGCTGCCGCCGTTACCGCCGATGTAGGCCGCGTCAAGCGCCACCCTGCCCATACCGGTGACGCTGAGTCCACCGCTTGTCGTACCTACCGACGCCCCATTCTCCAGATTGAAGCTTCCGGATACCGTCGTCAGGTCGATCAATGCCGAATTGGTCGATGGCGCAGCGGTATCGGCCACCCGCGCATTCTGGCCGTTGAGCCAGAGCGTGCCGGCGACCGTATTGAGCTGGCCACTGGCGAACTGCAGCAGCGCGTTGCTCTCGAGATAGACGAACCCGGTCGCCACGCCGGTCGTACCCATGCCGGCAACGCCCTTGGTGATGTTGAGCGTAGACTGGGCAGCCGTGCTGCCGACGATGTTGATGCGCCCGGTGTTGGTCACGAACAACGCCGTGACCGTATCGACAAAGTTGATGGATGCGTTGCCGATATCGACTGCGTTGACGTCCGTGCTGGTGTTGGTCAGCCTGCCATTGAGGGTCAACGTGCTGCCCCCGTTGCCGCCCAGATAGGGAGCGTCGAGGGCGAGGCGGCCGGTGCCCGTGATGACGAGATCACCCAATGGCAAGGTGGCGGCGGCTCCATCTTGCAGCGCAAAGGTGCCGGAGACCGCCCCCAGGCTCGCCAGGGCAGAGTTGGAGGACGTGGCGCCGGTATCGGCGACACGCGCATTCTTGCCGTCGAGCCAAAGCGTGCCCGTCACTGTATTGATCTGGCCGGCGGAGAATTCCAGAAGCGCGTTATTCTGCAGGTGGACGAATCCGGTCGCGGTGGCGAACGCGCCAACGCCATCGGTAAGACGCAGTGTTGCCTGCGCCTTGGTGCTGCCGACGATGTTGATCTGGCCACTATTGATCAAGTCGGTAGCCGTCATCGTGACGTCCGACGTGATCGAGGAATTGCCGATGGAGAGCGCGTTGATGTTCGTGCTACTGTTCGCTAGCGTTCCACCAAGGGTCAGGGTGCTGCCGCCGGCGCCTCCGATATAGGGTGCATCGAGCGCCACCCGGCCCGTTCCGGTGATGCTTAAGCCGCCGCTCGGGCTGACAGAGGCGCCGCTCTGCAGGTTGAAGTCGCCGGCAACCGTCTTCAGATTGATCATCGCCGAGTTGGTCGACGGGATGTTCAGAGTGGCGATACGCGCATTCGCGCCGTTGAGCCACACCGTGCCATTGATCGTATTGATCTGGCCGCCGGCAAACTGCAGCAGGGCGTTCTGTTCCAGGTAGACGAAGCCCGTCTCTACTCCTGGCGTCCCGAACGTCACGGCACTCGTGATGTTCAGCGTCGACTGTGCGGCGGCGTTGCCCACGATATTGATTCGCCCGCTATTGACCAAGCCCGTCGCCGTCACGGTGATGGCCGAGGTGATGCCACCATTGCCGATATCGAGCGCGTTGATGTCCGTGCTGGTGTTCGTCAGCACCCCACCGATGGTCAGCGTGCTGCCGCCGGCGCCGCCGATATAGGGTGCATCGAGCGCCACCCGGCCCGTTCCGATGATGTTCAAGCCGCCGCTGGTCGGGCCGACCGACGCGCCGTTCTCCAGGTTGAAGTCGCCGGCAACGGTCTTCAGGCCGACCAGCGCAGAGTTGGTCGACGTGGCGCCGGCATCGGCGATTCGAGCATTCGCGCCGTTGAGCCACACCGTGCCATTGATCGTATTGATCTGGCCGCTGGCAAACTGCAGCAGGGCGTTCTGTTCCAGGTAGACGAAGCCCGTCTCGACTCCGGTCGTGCCGAACCCTGCCGCTCCATTGGTGATGTTCAGCGTCGACTGTGCGGCGGCGTTGCCCACGATATTGATTCGCCCGCTATTGACCAAGCCCGTCGCCGTCACGGTGATGGCCGAGGTGATGCCGCCATTGCCGATATCGAGCGCGTTGATGTCCGTGCTGCTGTTCGTCAGCACCCCACCGATGGTCAGTGTGCTGCCGCCGGCACCGCCGATATAGGGTGCATCGAGCGCGACCCGGCCCGTTCCGATGATACTCAAGCCGCCGCTGGTCGGGCCGACCGACGCACCGTTCGTCAGGTTGAAGTCACCGGCAATCGTCTTCAGATCGACCAGCGCTGAATTGGTTGACCCGGCGCTCGCATCGGCGATTCGCGCATTCGCACCATTCAGCCACACCGTGCCATTGATCGTGCTGATCTGGCCGCTGGCGAATTGGAGCAGCGCGTTGTTCTCCAGGTAGACATAGCCCGTCTCGACGCCAGCCGTACCGAATCCGGCGACGCCCTTGATGTTCAAGGTCGACTGGGCACCTGCGTTGCCTGCGATGTTGATCCGGCCGGTATTGACCAGCCCACTGGCCGTCACCGTGTCGCCCGAGAGGATGCCACTGTTACCGATATCGAGGCCGTTGATATCGGTGCCAGTGTTAGTCAGCGCGCCCGCGATGGTCAGGCTGTTGGCGCCCAAGCCGCCAAGATAGGGGGCGTCGAGGGACAGCTTTCCCGAACCGCTGATGGTCAGTCCGCCCGTCAAGGTCTCCGTCCCGCCTGGGTTCTTGATGTCGAGCGTCGCGCCGTTGATGACGATAGAATTGACGGTGATCGTGGTGCTGAGGGTGGCGAAGCCGGTCGACAGTGTCGCGTCGTCGCCGATCGCCGGCGCGCCAATCGGATTCCAGTTGGCGGCCGTTTCCCACTTACCATCGACGGCACCAGTCCAGATCCTGTTCACCATGACGCCGTCTCCCCAAGTTGAATTGTGGGCACAAAAATGCCGTCGGCCCGGAGGGGCAGACGGCCAGAAAAGCATCCTGTCGGAAGGAAGCCGGGTGGCTCGTTTGGCCCGCTTCCAAACGCATCCTCGGTCGGAATTGTGGCGGCATTAGGCGTAAACACCAATTCCCCTCCTTCGAATCATGCTCGGCGGCACCGGTTCATCGAGTAAACTGACATTACTCAGATGAACCTCTGAAATTGGGCAAAAGCTATCATTTTGCCGGGTTGCGGTGAATCCATGGGCGACCGGCACAGTTTTCCCGGCGCTCCTGCCGCGTTAACCGCCCAAAACGACGCCTGATCCATCGATTCAGCTCTTCCCCTCGCCATGCGGACGCACTCCTCCCGCGGTGACGACGCATTCGCCCCGTTCGGTCCTATGCCCGAGCTGTCCGTCGTCGCGGTCCGTCGATCAGCCGCAGGATCTCTCGAACAGTTCTCTCGGCACTGCGACCTCGGCCACCTGGAAGACGGCGTAGCGGGCGTGGCGCACGACCGTAAGCCTCCGGTGAAGGCCACCTTGTGGGCGGCTTGGGAACTCGCCATGTAGAACAAAGCTTGGGTTCACCCCTAGCAGGCTGCTGAAAAACGAGGTTGGCGACAGCGGGTCTTCGTTGCGCCCGAAGTCTGGGCCGGGACAACAGGATGCGCAGTCTCCTGGTGTATCGAGCACTTGCGGGCGAGGATGAAGGCCTTTTGCATCGTCGTCGCCTCAGGTTGCCGTCGCGAGCAGCTTTGGGATGCGGATCAGGTTGTAGCTGGCCATGGTCAGCGTGAACTTGAAGCGTAGCCTGTCGAGGCCCCGAAACATCGGCCGGGCCAAGCCGCCGATCGTCTTGCTCCAGCCGAACGACTCCTCGATGCGCTTTCTCTGCTGCTGGCTCACGGCATAGGCGGCAGGCCGCGTGGTGCGCCCGTCGATGGCCGAACGCCGATTGGTATCGTTCTGCGCCACGTGCGGCGTGACCTTCAGCTGCCGAAGGTCGGCGACGAAGTCGCTCGTGTCGTAGCCCTTGTCGGCGCCCAGTGTCAGGCGTCGTGCACCCGGCGCGTGCCGCACGATCATTTGCCGAGCAGCCTGACGCTCTGCCAGGCCGTCGGCCTGCGTCAGGTCGGCTTCGACGATCAGCCCGTTACGATTCTCCATCAACGCATGGCCCAGGAAGGCAAGCTTTGCCTCCTTGCCCGCGCCCTTGCGATGCAGCTTCGCCTCCGGATCGGTCGTCGAGCCGTGGGTCTCGTTGCTGCGCTTCTCCCCATGGAAGCTGCGCTCGCCATTGCGGCCCGGCCCAGGCGGTTCATCCGAGCCGTCCTTGGCCCGAAAGCTCTTCATCGAGGCCCAGGCCTGAACCTGCGTCCCGTCCACCGAGAAGTGCTCGTTCGACAGAAGCTTGCGGACGCGTTCGTGGTTGAGCAGCTCGACCAGGAACTTCCGCCGACCAGAAATTCTATCAGGACTCGATGGACCGCGCGTCGGTGATCGCCAACGGTCGGCACTCGTCGGAAGGAGGGCCGAAGGCACCGGCTCGCCGGCGGATTGTCCTGACGCGGACGGTCGACGGCGTCGTGGTCGACCCGGACAATGCCAACGCCATCCTGTGGAACCCGGCCTCGGCGCCTTTCGAGGAGGCCTGGGCGAAGCTCAACCTGTCCGACGGCACGCTGGCCGTGTCGGGCGGCACGGATGTGTTCGGGCTTTTCCTGGAGATCGGCTACGATTCCTTCTTCCTGACACGCGCCGATGTCAGCGTCCCGCACGGTCGCCCCGTGTTCCCAGGGGTCGGCAGGGCCGCAACGCCGGAAGAGCTGCTCGGGCAGCACCGCATGGTCCTGCGCGAGACGCGCCTGCTGGATGCCGCGACCAACACCCGCGTCGGGGAATGGGTGCCCAAGGCTTGACGCCCTGGCCGTCATCCCGGTCTAGCAGGCTGCTGAAAAAGCCGCCTCCGATGGGCGACTCGATATTGTAGGGTCATTCGAGACGGAGTTGGTAGTCGATGCGTGGATCGGACGAGCGAACGGGAGCCTTGTTTTCCTACGTGGATGTCGAGGAGCGTGTTCCGGCGAACCATCCGCTGCGCGCGATCCGGACGATCGTGAACGAGGTTCTGGAAGGGCTGAACGGGGAGTTTGCGAGTATCTACTCCGACAAGGGGCGTCCTTCGATCGCGCCGGAGCGACTGCTGCGGGCATTGCTGCTGTAGGCATTTTACACCATCCGGTCGGAGCGTCAGCTCATGGAGCAGCTCGACTACAACCTGCTGTACCGCTGGTTCGTGGGGCTCGGCGTCGACGAGGCGGTGTGGGTGCCGACGGTGTTCACCAAGAACCGGGACCGGCTTCTGGAGGCCGACGTGGCGCGGAAGTTCCTGGCCGAGCTGCTCAACCACGAAAGCGTTCGCAAGCTTCTGTCGGACGAGCACTTCTCTGTGGACGGGACCCAGGTTCAGGCGTGGGCATCGATGAAGAGCTTTCGGGCGAAGGACGGCTCGGATGAACCGCCTGGCCCGGGCCGCAATGGCAAGCGCAGCTTCCATGGTGAGAAGCGCAGCAACGAGACCCATGCCTCGACGACAGATCCGCAGGCCCAGTTGCATCGCAAGGGTTCGGGCAAGGAGGCCAAGCTGGCCTTCCTGGGCCATGCGCTGATGGAGAACCGTAGCGGGCTGATCGTCGAAGCCGACCTGACGCAGGCCAACGGCCGGGCGGAGCGTCAGGCTGCCCGGCAAATGATCGTGCGGCATGCGCCGGATGCAAGGCGCCTGACGCTGGGCGCGGACAAGGGCTACGACACGAGCGACTTCGTCGCCGACCTGCGGCAGCTGAACGTCACGCCGCACGTGGCGCAGAACGACACCAATCGGCGTTCGGCCATCGACGGGCGCACCACTCGGCATGCCGGCTATGCCGTGAGCCAGCGACAGAGGAAGCGCATCGAGGAATCGTTCGGATGGGGCAAGACGATCGGCGGCTTGGCCCGGCCCATGTTGCGAGGCATCGACAGGTTACGCTTCAAGTTCATGCTGACCATGGCGAGCTACAACCTGATCCGCATACCAAAGCTGCTCGCGGCGACGACCTGAAGTGGCGCCAATGCAACGGAACCTCATCACAGTCTGCAGAGGCGCGTTCGAGTGGGCGACTGCCTCCCCTGCCAGCACCGCGCAGACCGCGGGCGACACGCACATCAACTTCTGCCAACAATGATTTTCAGCAGCCTGCTAAAGAAGCTGGCGCTGGACCAGGCGGCGGAAGGCACCGTCCTGGCTCATGAGCTCGCCATAGGGTCCGCTCTGGACGATCCTGCCGCCTTCGAGGACCAGGATACGATCGGCATCGCGGATCGTGCTGAGACGATGCGCGACGACGATGCGCGTTGCCTTCATCGGCGCCAGATTCGACCGCAAGAGCGCCTGCGTCTGCGGGTCGAGCGCGCTGGTGGCCTGGTCGAGGAACAGCAGCCGCGGACGATTGACCACGGCGCGCGCGATCATCACGCGCTGGCGCTGACCGCCCGAAAGTTGGCCGCCGCCTTCCATGACGACTGTCTCGAGGCCCATCGGCATGGCGGCGAGATCGGCATCGAGGCCGACCAGCCGAACGGCTTCCATGACCTGAGCGCGGGTCATGGGAGCGCTGCCAACGATGTTGTCGAAGATCCTGCCCGGTATGAGGCCTGCCGTCTCCAGCACGGCGCCGATCTGGCGGCGCACCAAGCGGAGGTCGAGCGTCTCGAGATCCTTGCCGTCATAGTAGATGGCGCCGTGCGCAGGGGTCTCGAAGCCCAGCAGCAGGCGTAGCAGGGTCGACTTGCCGGAGCCCGACGCGCCAACGATGGCGACGTTCTCGCCCGGACGGGCTTCGAAATCGATGTTGTCCAGCGTCAAGGGCCCGTCCGCGGAATAGCGGAGCCGCGACCCAAGCGGCTGGCCTGATGTGAGCTTTCAATAGGTTGTCCATCCGGCTCAGGCCGAGGAAGCTGAGGTTGTCGAGACTTCAACGATCCTTGGAGAGCCGAATGGACATCCACAAGAATGCCCGCCTGACCCCGCTGGGTCGAGAGCATCTGGTCAGAATGGTTCTGAGTGGGCAAACGCCGCAGGCCGCCGCAATAGCCGGAGGCGTTTGCCCTCGCACGGCCTACAAATGGCTTCGCCGGTACCGGGAGGGCGGGTGGGAGGCCCTGCGGGACCGCAGTTCCCGTCCTCGCCGCTTGCGTCAGCCGACGCCCCAGGCGGTCGTCGAGCGCGTCGCGGCGCTACGCCGCCAACGCATCCCGGGCAAGGAGATCGCGGCCCAGGTGGGCGTCTCCAGCCACGGTCAGCCGCATCCTCGAGCGCCTCGGCCTCAACAAGCTCAGCGCTCTGGAGCCTGCCGAGCCGATCCGGCGCTACCAACGCGAACATCCTGGCGAGCTCATCCATCTCGACATCAAGAGGCTCGGCAGATTCGAGCAAACCGGCCACCGCATCACCGGTGACCGCCAGGTCAACAGCCGCGGCGCCGGCTGGGAGTACGTCCATGTGGCCATCGACGACGCGTCTCGCCTGGCCTTCACACAGGTCAAGCCAGACCAGCGGCACAAGAGCGCCATTGCCTTCCTGAAAGCCACGATCGAACACTACAGGAAGCTCGGCGTACGCATTCAACGCATCATGACCGACAACGGATCGTGCTACCGCTCCAGGCCCTTCCGCAAAGCCTGTGACAGGCTCGGCATCCGCCACATCTTCACCAGGCCCTACACCCCCAAGACCAACGGCAAAGCCGAGCGCTTCATTCAGACCATCTTGCGAGAATGGGCCTATGCCAGGGCCTACAACTGCTCAGCTCAACGCGCCGAGCACCTGCCCACTTTCCTTCACCGCTACAACTGGCATAGACCCCATGCAGGCATCGGCGGTAAACCACCCGTCACCAGACTCGGCCTTGCCGGCGACAACCTATTGAGACTCCACACCTAGAATGGCCCCAATCGACGCTTTGGTCGCAATATGCCGCCAGGTCGGCTCCGGCGTGTTCAGACTCATGTTCGAGGGATCTACTCACATGGTCCATGAAGTGCAGCCTGCGCCATCCGGGAAAGGCGGATCGTGGACCGAGCCGGTCAACGTCCAGGCGCAAGCGTGGCACTTGGGCAAAGGCGGGTCGGGCCGAAACCACCCCGCTCCTGTCCAACATGGCGGAGAGCCCGCCCGTGACGCCCAAGGAGGTTGATCTGATGCGCATCTACTTTGCGGACCTGATTGCCTCCGCCCTGAAGGGCCAGTAGATGACCGCCGCACCCAAAGCCGCCCTGTACCTGCGCGTGTCGACGACGCGCCAAGCCGAAGCCGATCTGTCCTTGCCGGATCAGCAGAAGCAGCTTGCAGCGTACTGCGAGCGCAAGGGCTGGACGGTAGTCG
This sequence comes from Reyranellaceae bacterium, assembly GCA_046349275.1. GTDB lineage: Bacteria > Pseudomonadota > Alphaproteobacteria > Reyranellales > Reyranellaceae > Reyranella. The sequence continues at coordinate 165,692 of JAXMCN010000008.1, forward strand.
AGACCTTCACGGAGGCCGGCGCGTCTGCACTCGACGACGACCGTCCCGCCTTCCAGGAAATGATCGACAAGGCAGTTAGCCCGGAGCGTCCCTACGATTTCGTGGTGGCTCACTCACTCAGCAGGTTCAGCCGCGACACCATGCATTCAGAGTTTTACGTTCGGAAACTCCGTCGCGCGAACGTTCAGCTGGTGTCGATAACCCAGGAGCTGGGCGAAGATGCCCAAGGCGACCTGATTCGCAAGATTTTCAATGCCTTCGACGAGCACCAATCACGGGAGAACGCCAAGCACACCCATCGAGCCATGCTGGAAAACGCCCGCCAAGGCTTCTGGAATGGCTCGGTGGCACCCTTCGGCTACGCAGCGGCGGTCAAGGAGCGACGCGGCAACAAGGACAAGAAGGTCCTTGTCATTCAGGCCGATGAAGCGCGCCTCGTCCGACAGATCTTCGATCTGTATCTCGGCATAGACGGGCCGGCAAAGGGGATCAGGGCCATCGCCAACTACCTGAATCAGCGCGGAATCACCCGCCGCGGCCGTCGTTTCGGCATCGGCAGTCTCCAAAAGCTGCTTACCACTTCGACCTATTGCGGCCGGCACTACTTCAACCAGACTGACAGCCGGACGGGCAAGAAGCACCCTCGCTCGCAATGGATCGAGGTCGCGGTTCCGGCCATCGTCGACGAGGCGACGTTCGATCGCGTTCAGAACATGCTGCACGAGCGGTCTCCTCGCCGAACACCGCCGCGCATCGTCAACGGGCCGACGATGCTGGCTGGCGTCGCCAGATGCGCTCACTGCGGTGCGGCCATGATCCTCAACACCGGCAAGGGTGGTCTCTATCGGTACTACTGTTGCTCGCGGAAGATGAAGCAGGGCAGTACCGCGTGCCCAGGTCAGCGTATCCGAATGGACCAACTCGACAGCATGGTGCTCTCGGAGTTGTCCCAGCGCCTTTTTGCACCTTCACGCCTTGCGGAGCTTCTGCAGCATTTCATCGAACAAGCCGAGCTGAGTCAGGCAGCCAGGAGGGAGAAGCTGCGGCAAGCGCGCGAGGCTCGTGGTGACATCGACACGAAGACCAACCGCTTGCTGGCGCTGGTTGAGCAAGGAGTGATGGAGCCTGAGGACGACAACCTCAAGCAGCGTTTGGCAGGACTGCGGCTTCAGAAGGCAGAGCTGGAGCGGGAGATCATGCGTCTCCAGGAAGGGGCTGTCACAGGTCAGCCCACGTTGACGCCGGAAAGGCTTGCGGCCTTGTCAGTAGCGATGCGCCAACGTCTGGCGGAGGGACCGCCGGAACTCCGCCAAGCCTACATGCGCCTGCTCCTGGATACGGTCCTGGTCGGAGCGCATGAGATTCGGCTTGAAGGCCTACCTGCCGCGCTGGAGCGCCTCGCCCGGGAGGGGGTGTCTTCTTCGTTGCCCGAAGTTCTCTCTTTTGCACAGGAGTGGCGTCCCCGAGAGGATTCGAACCTCCGACCTCCGGTTTAGGAAACCGCTGCTCTATCCGGCTGAGCTACGGGGACGTGGCAGTTTTGTAGCCTCTGGCCATGTCGTTTGTCACTTCTGTTTGTCGTTTCGTTCCTCATCCGACCGTCACGGTGCATGCACTGCATCGCGACACCCCGCCTCAGGGCCGCCAATGTCAGCCGTGTGCACAAGCAAGTAGTCGAAGGCAACGAGCCGCTGAAGATCAAACGCACGCGGGTACGCCGCGCCCAGCACCGAGACAGCGCGGACTCCCGCTTCGAGTGGACCATTGAAGGTTGCCAGTCGGCGTGGTGCGGTCAGAGCTTGGTCCATCGCAGCCGATCCTCATTGGCGAGCTGGTGGCAAATTCCGTCCCGATCCTGGGTCACTACACCGTGAATGAGGGCGTTGGCCGTGATCTGGAGGTTTCGTGCAGCCTTCGTCACCTCACAAACGCGCCTATCAGGCTGCTGAAAATCATTGTTGGCAGAAGTTGATGTCAACGCCGGAGCAAGAATGCATCGGCCGGCCGGAGTAAAAGTACATCACGGCTGATGGCATGAAGGCCCCCGGCGGAGGGCCTTCATGCGTCCTCGTTTATTCGTCGGGCGGTCTGTCGGGGATGTCGGTGACGCGGGTACCCCGTTGGCGGCGCTTGCTATGCTTGAGTCGGTAGCTGTCGCCGTTCATCTCGAGGATGTGAACGTGATGGGTCAGCCGGTCGAGCAGCGCGCCGGTCAGTCGCTCGGAGGCGAACACGCCGGTCCACTCGTCGAACGGCAGGTTGGAGGTGACGATGGTCGAACCTCGCTCGTAGCGCTGGCTGAACACCTCGAACAGCAGCTCGGCGCCGGTCTGGGACAGTGGCACATAGCCGAGCTCGTCGATCACCAGCAGCTTGTAGGTGGCAAGCTGGCGCTGCAGCCGCAGCAGCCGCTTCTCGTCGCGGGCCTCGAGCAGCTCGTTGACCAGGGCGGCCGCCGTGGTGAAGCCGACCGACAGGCCCTTCTGGCAGGCCGCCAGCGCCAATCCCAGGGCAATGTGCGTCTTGCCAGTACCGCTGTTGCCCAGCGCGATCACATTCTCCCGGCGCAGCACGTACTCGCAGCGGGCCAGCTCCAGCACCAATGCCTTGTTGAGCGACGGCAGCGCCAGGAAGTCGAAGCTGTCGAGGCTCTTGACCGCTGGGAACTTCGCTTCCTGATCCGCCGCTCGACCATGCGCCGTTCGCGCTCGATCAGCTCGAGTTCGGCCAGGCGCAACAGGTAGCCGGTATGCTCGACGCCCTCGGTAGCGCACTGCCGGGCGAGCTTGTCATACTCGCGCAGAAACGTCGGCAGCTTGAGCACCTTCAGGTGATGGGTGAGCAGAAGCTGGGGCGTGTCGGTCATGACGTCACCCCAGTGAGCAGGTCCATGTACGCCTTGGCCGAAGTCAGAGCCACGCGGGCGTTTGGCAGGTAGGGATAGACACTCATATCGAGGCGCGGCGGCCGGCGCTCGATGCGGCACAGCACCAGATGCTTGACTGCATCGAAGCCGATCACGCCTCGATCGAGGGCATCGCGCACACCGGCGGCGACGTCATCGATCCTGAACACCTCCATCAGCCGCAGCACCTGCACGAACTCGCGCTTGCCCGCTTGCCCATGCGCGCCTCGAGCAGGCGGCGCAGCGTGGCGAACGCCTCAGGCAGTTCCCAACCAGCTAATGGGGCCGCCTGGTCGAGTGCCCCGATCTTGCGCTCGAGCAGCGCCAGGTAATGCAGCGGGTCGAACACGAAGTCTTCCCGCTCGTAGGATCGCACATGCCGGGCGATGACCTCGGCGCCGCATGAGATCACCACCTCGTGGACGTGGCCACGGACCACGACCTCACGGTGGCCGTAGGCGGTTGGCACCGAGTAGTCGGTACCGCGATAGCGCACCAGCGACAGCGAACTGACCCGGCCAGCCTGCTTCTCGCAGGCGTCATAGGGCGTCGGGGGCAGATCGTTGAACGACGCCAGGTCCCGCGCCATCCGCTCAGGCCGCCGACATAGCCGTGTTCGTCCTGCAGCCGCTCGAAGATCCGCTTCGAGGTGTGACGCTGCTTCGCCGGACGCACCTTGTCGTCCTCCAGGATCCGATCGATGACCCCGACGAACCGGTCCAGCTTCGGACGTGCCGGAGGCCGGCTGCGCCGGTACCCGGGCGGAACCGAGAAAGCCAGCATCTTGGCTACCGTCCGAGGATCCAACCCGAACCGCCGAGCCGCCTCGCGACGGCTCAGTCCCTCGATCCGCACCGCATGGCGGACCTGTCCATACAACTCCACACCCTTCATCCCCCGCCCTCTGCACGCCGCGCAAAGAGCTATCTGCCGGTGCACTTTTGCTCCGGCGCAACCAGACTTTCTGGCCGCTTCACTGAGGGATTTTCTCTCCGGCGCTTACACAATTGGACGCGACAACGCTGCCAGGTGGCGCTGAGCAGCTTGGAGATGGCGGCCTTGATGCCTTCATGGGCGTCCGAGATGACCAGCTTGACGCCACGCAGGCCGCGGCGCGTCAGCTTGCGCAGGAAGGTCGTCCACAACGTCTCGGCCTCGGAGGGGCCGATATCCATGCCCAGCACCTCGCGACGGCCATCTGTGTTGGCGCCGACTGCAACGATCACAGCGACCGACACGACGCGACCAGCCTGACGGACCTTCACGTAGGTGGCGTCGATCCAGAGGTATGGCCAATCGCCCTCGATCGGCCGATCGAGGAAGGCCTTCACGCGCCCGTCGATCCGGCGCTTGCAAAGCAAGCGCCAATTCGCACAGCCGGCTGACCTGGCTCTTGGAGATGCCGCTCATGCCCATGGCCTTGACCAGATCGTCGACGGAACGCGTCGAGATCCCCTGGATGTAGGCTTCCTGGATCACGGCCGTCAGCGCCTTCTCGGCCAGGCGCCGGGCCTCGAGGAAGCCCGGGAAGTAGCTGCCCTTGCGCAGCTTCGGGATGCGCAGCTCGACCGTCCCCGCCCGCGTTTCCCAGTCGCGGTCGCGATAGCCGTTGCGCTGTACCAGCCGGTCCGCGCTCTTCTCTCCAGGGGCCGCCCCGGTCAGGGTGCCTACCTCGATCTCCATCAGCCACTGGGCCGCGAAGGAGATCATCTCGCGCAACAGGTCTGCGTCCGGGGCCTTCTCTACCAGCGAGCGCAGGTTCATCATCTCATTGGTCATCGGTGGTCTCTCGGTTCAGGTTGGTCTTCGCAACCCGACCCTAGACCGGAAATCGCCGATGGCCCCCGCTGGGGATAAGTAGCCCGCCTCCGCCAGACTCGTGGGCGATCGCTTCGGCGGGCTACTTACCCCCAGCTCCTACACCATGCTCAGGGACACGACCTCAGGGAAGGATTGATCCCAAGCGCCTGGTCTTCATCGATGAGACCTGGGCCAAGACCAACATGACCAGAACGCACGGGCGATCGCCGCGCGGCACCAGGCTGGTCGGCAAAGTGCCTCAACTACATCGCAAATGCCGGATACGCTTCAGCCTAAACAGATCGTGCTCTAGGAGCCGCGCCGCCGGCAGGCGGCGCCGGAAGGAATCGAATCCCGTGAGCGAAACGTCCGACGTTCCCGGCAAGCGCGCGGCCGCGCTGGCCCGCCTGTTCGAGCTGGCGAGCCGCCAGACGCATGCGCGCGCCCACGCCGAGAGCCTCTATCCCGCCCAGTGGGCGGCGCTGCGCTATTTCCGGGACGCCTCCGGCCACCACGCCACGACCGCCGGCCTGGCGCGCTACCAGGGGCTGGCGCTGGGCGCCGTGGCCCGCACCGTGCGGACCCTGGTGACGCGCGGCCTGCTGCAGAAGACCGGCCTGGCCGGCCGCGGCCGCGCCGAGCTGGTCGAGCTGACGGCGGCCGGCGCGGCGTCGCTGCAGCGCGACCCGCTGCTGCCCATCGCGGCGATGCTGCAGACCGTGCCGGCGGAGGCCCAGGCCGTGCTGGCCGAGACGCTCGAGAAGATCGTCGGCCTGAAGGGCTGAGGCGCGTCGACGCCGCGGCGTCAGCGCGCCAGGCGCGCGGTCGCGAAGTCGATGAAGGCGCGCAGCTTCGGCTGCGCCTGGCTGCGCGACGGGAAATAGAGGTAGAGGCCCGGGCTGCCGCGGCAATAGCCCTCGAGCACCGGCCGCAGGGCTCCGGCCGCGAGCTCCTTCGCCGCGACGCGATCGGCGGTGTAGGCGAGGCCGGCGCCGGCGCTCGCCAGCGCGATCATCGCCAGGTGGTCGCTGACGATCAGGCTGCGCGCGACGTCGATGGAGAACGGCCGGCCCCGGCGCACGAACTGCCAGCGATAGACAGATCGCGCGGTGGGAAAGCGGTAGCCGATGCAGTCGTGCTCCAGCAGCGCCTCGGGGGTGCTCGGCGCGCCGCGCTCGCGCAGGTAGGCCGGCGCGCCGAGCACGCACCAGCGGAACCGCGCCGTCAGGCGCACGGCCGTCATGTCGCGCTCGACGAACTGGCCGATGCGGATGCCGGCGTCGTAGCCGCCGGCCGCCAGATCGACCGAGGCATCGTCGACGTCGACCTCGACCAGCACCTCGGGGAAGGCGCGCCGGAAGGCCGGCAGCAGCGGCACGATCACCAGGTCCAGCGCGATGCGCGGCACCGAGAGCTTGAGATGGCCGGCCGGACGGCCGGGCCGCGTGCGCACCGCCGCCACCGCCTCGGCGATCTCGAGCGCCGCCGGCCGCACCGCGTCGCGCAGCCCGCGCCCGGCCTCACTCAGGCTGACGCTGCGCGTGGTGCGCAGGAAGAGCGGCGCGCCGAGGCGCAGCTCGAGCGCCTTGATCGCCTGGCTGACCGCCGCCGGCGTGACGCGCAGCGCCGCCGCGGCGGCGCTGAACGAGCCGTGCTCGGCGACCGCCAGGAACTCGGACAGGCCGGTGAATCCGTCGAGTCGCGCCATGGGCCATTCATTAGATCGTCTTAAAGACCTATGCATAACTTCGTCGTTTTCGGCAAGGCGGGCTGGACGCATCCTGGCCGCCTCGCAACCCCGGAGACCGACCCATGGACCTGTTCTTCTCGCCGCTCGCCTGCTCGCTGGCCTCGCGCATGGCGCTGTACGAGGCCGGCGCCGCCGCGACCGCGGCCACGACCTTCGTGCAGGTCGATTCGGCGACCAAGCGCACCGCGCAGGGCGACGACTACCGGACGATCAACCCGCTCGGCCTGGTGCCGGCGCTGCGTCTCGACGACGGCGCGGTGCTGCTCGAGAACGCCGCCATCCTGCAGCACATCGCCGACCGCCATCCCGCGGCCGGCCTGGCGCCGCCGGCCGGCGGGCTGGCGCGGGCGCGGCTGCAGCAGTGGCTGTCGTTCGTCGGCAGCGAGCTACACAAGGGCCTGTTCACCCGCCTGTTCGACAAGGACACGCCGCCGGCGGTGCGGACCAGGACGCTGGAGACCGGCGCGCGCCGGCTGGCGCTGCTCGAGCGCCATCTGGCGAATCGCGACTGGCTGCTCGAGTCGTTCAGTGTCGCCGACTGTTATCTCGCCACGGTGCTGAACTGGAAGATCGCGACGCCGGTCGACCTCGCGCCGTGGCCGGCGGTCGCCGCCCATTTCGCGCGGGTGACAACGCGGCCGGCGGTGGCGCGGGCGCTCGAGGAGGAGTTCGCGCTGTACGCGGCGGCGCAGCAGCGCAAGGCGTCGTGACGGGCGGCGGCCGAACGGGCGGCGGCGGCGCGTCGGAACCCCCGCCTCGCCGCCGCGTTCGACAGGCATCCGCAGAAGGAGACGCCATGATCGCCCGCATCGCCGTCGGCACGCTCGTGACGCTCGCCGTGGTCTACGCCTTCGCCCTGCAGCGCACGCCCGGCCTGCCCTACGCCTCGGCGGCGGATCCGCTGAGGCCCTCGACCGTCCGCGCCGACCAGGCGGAGGCGCGGCGGTAGGACCGCCGAACACCACCAGGCTGGCGGCAACTCGCATCGCCCGGGCCGCCGCGGGCTGCTATCGAGGTCCGGTCGTCGGCTCTTCCCACACCCAGCGCCGACGGCATCGAGCGCCCCTTCCTCCCACCCACCCCAGGGGCTCCGAGCAGCGATGGCCGGCTCGCCCTCCCCGAGGCGGCCATCGCATCTCTCGCCCGCCAAGCCGGGAATGACGGACGGACCGCGCCTCAGCGGGGGCGACCGGGACCGCCGCCGACGGCACCCGGGAAGGCGGCGATCCCGTCCGGCGGCAGCGGCCGGGCGAACAGGTAGCCCTGCGCCTCCTGGCAGTCGAGCTGGAGCAGAAGGGCGCGCTGCTCGGCGGTCTCGACGCCTTCACAGAGGATCGTCACGCCGAGGTCGCGGCACAGGCCGGCCAGGGCGCGCACGATGACGGCGTCGGTCCGGCTGCCGGCGACGCCGACGACGAACTCGCGCGCCACCTTGAGGCGATCGATCGGCAGGGTGCGCAGGTACTGCAGCGACGAGTAGCCGGTGCCGAAATCGTCGATGGCGATCGAGACGCCCCGGGCGTGCAGGGCGCGCAGCAGGTCGGCCTGCTCGTCGCGCAGGTCGATCAGGGCGCTCTCGGTGAGCTCGAGCTCGAGGGCCTGCGGCGGCAGACCCGACTCGTCGAGTGCCGCGGCGACCGACCGGTCGAGCGCCCGCGGATCCTCGAGCTGCACCGGCGCGACGTTGACCGCCATCGTGCCGACCGCCACGCCCGCCCGCCGCCAGCGCGCTGCCTGACGGCAGGCCTCGGCCAGGATCCACTCGCCGAGCGGCCGGATCAGGCCGCTGTGCTCGGCCAGCGGGATGAAGGTCGCGGGCGACAGCAGGCCGCGCGTCGGATGGCGCCAGCGCACCAGCGCCTCGACGCCGGTCATGCGGCCGTCCTCGAGCGCGACGCGCGGCTGGTAGACGAGGAAGAACTGGTCCGTGCCGAGGCCGTCGCGCATGTCCTTGGTCAGCGCCAGGTGGTCGCGGCGATCCTGCTCCATCGCCGGCCGGAAGGGCATGCTGCGGCTGTCGCCCCGCGCCTTGGCGGCATGCAGCGCGAGCTCACCGCGCGCCACCGCGACGTCGGGATCGAGCGCCGGGCCGCGACCGTCCCACACGACATAGCCGACGCTGGCGGTGCAGCGCACCGCCAGCCCGCTGATGTCGTAGGTCTCGTCGAGACTCGCCAGCAGGTCGTGCGCCCAGGCGGCGGCGGCGGCCTCGTCAGCGACGTCGGCGCGGAACAGCACGAAGTCGTCGGCGCCGAAGCGGGACAGCAGGTCGCGCGGGCCGAGCCGGCGGCGCAGCCGGTCGGCGACCGCGATCAGCAGCCGGTCGCCGAACGGGTAGCCGAGGGTCACGTTGGTGTCGCGGAAGTCGTCGAGGTCGAGACAGAACACGGCGCAGCGCCGCGGCGCCGCCGGGCCGGCGAGCACGGCACGCATGCGCTCGAGGAGCTGCCAGCGGTCGAGCAGCCCGGTCAGGCGGTCGTTCCCCTGCTCCCTGGAGATATCCATGCGCGCTGTCGTGCCGTGGCCCCGCCGGGCCAACAAGGACAATTGCCGCCAGAATGGCTGCATCGGCGGGACGGTTGCATAATGACGGGACGGCCAGGATCACGGCAAGGACCGAGACGCGGGGAACGGTGAGCATCGAGACGGACAAGACCGACGGCCTGCGCACCGGCGCGCTGGGCCTGGTCGACTGCATCGGCCAGTCGGTCGCCAACATCGGGCCGACCTTGACGCCGGCGCTCAACATCGCGCTGGTCGCCGGGCTGGCCGGCAGCGGCTCGTGGCTGTCGTTCCTGGTCGCCACGGTCGGCATGACCTTCGTGGCGCTGAACATCGCCATCCTGTCGCGCCGGCACACCCTGTCGGGCTCGTACTTCCTGTACATCGGCCGCACCGCCGGGCCGCTCGCCGGGCTGGTCTCGGGCTGGCTGATGATCGGCGCCTACCTGATGACGGCGGTGGCCATCACCCTGGGCTTCGGCGTCTTCCTCGGCCACTTCCTCGAGGCGCTGGGCCTGGGCGGCTGGAAACCGCCCGACGGGCTGGTGATCGTCGTGCTGGTGCTCGGCACCGGGCTGGCGGCGTGGCGCGACATCAGCTTCTCGTCGCGCTTCGGGCTGGCGCTCGAGCTGCTGTCGATCGCCATCCTGGTGGCCATCACCGCAGTCGTGGTGGCGCGCCGCGACAGCCTCTTCGACCCGAGCCAGTTCGACCTGTCGCGGCTGGGCTATGGCGGGGTCATGACCTCGCTGACTTTCGCGGTGTTCTGCTTCGTCGGCTTCGAGAGCGCCGCGACCCTGGCCGGCGAGACCCGCGACCCGGCGCGCAACGTGCCGATCGCGGTGACCGGCAGCGCCCTGCTGGCCGGCCTGTTCTTCGTCGCCATGGCCTACTTCATGGTGCTGGGCTTCGACGGCAACGCCCAGGCGATCGCCGACTCGGCCTCGCCGATCACCGAGATGACGCGCCGCGCCGGCCTGTCCGCGGTGGCCGGGCTGATGTACTTCGGCGCGCTGATCAGCGCCGCCGCCTGCCTGCTCGCCTCGCTCAACGCCGCCTCGCGGCTGCTGTTCTCGATGGCGCGCTACGGCGCCCTGCCGCGCCGCCTGGCGCGGGTCCATCCGCGCCATCGCACGCCGCATCTGGCGCTCGCTCTGTCGATCGCCGTGGTGCTGGCGACGGCGCTGGCGCTGCTGCCGGCCGGCCTGCTCGAGGCGTTCGGCCATGCCGGGGCGCTGGCGACCTTCGGCTTCCTCGCGACCTACCTGCTGATCTGCATCGCCGCGCCGATCGACCAGCGCGCCCACGGCACGCTCGGCCTGCGCCATCTGCTGGCGGCGGCCGGCGGCGTGGCGATGATGACCTTCGTGATCTTCGGCAGCCTGTACCCGGTGCCGCCGTGGCCGCAGAGCCTGCTGCCCTACCTGTTCGCGGCCTACGCCGCGGCCGGCGCCATCGGCTTCCACCTGCTGATGCGCCGCAAGCCGGGGCTCGGCCGGCGCCTGCAGCTGGATCTCGAGCAATGAGCGCGGCGCGCCGACTCGGCGGACCGGCCTGGCTCGCGCTGGGCGCCGCGGCGCTGGCCGGGGCCGCCGCCTTCCTGGTGGTGGCGCCGGCGCCGCCGGAGCCGCTGGCGCCGGCCGGCGGCCCGCGCATCGCCGTGCCCTGGCACACCAGCACGCGCCTGACCGTCGTCGCGGAGCGGCGGCTGGGGCCGGACACGGTCGACATCGTGACCCGGCGCGACAGCAAGACCGGCACCAGCTTCACGCATCGCCTGATCGACTGCCGCAGCCGCGAATACATGCTGCTGGGCGAAGGCCGCAGCGCCGCGCAGGCGCTCGAGCCGCCGAGCGGCGAGCCGGAGCGGGTGGCGATCGCCGAGAAGACGATCCCCTTCTACGTCGCGGCCTTCGCCTGCCGCGACTAGTCCTCGCCGCCCCGCGTGTAGCCGATCTGGTCCTCGCGCAGATGCCGCCAGTGCGAATCCTGGCCGGCCTCCTCGAGATAGTGCGCCGCCATGCTGACGGTGCGCGGCATGATGATGAACAGGCGGGCGGCCTGCCACGGGATGCCGAGATCGAGGATCAGGGCGGCGGCGACGCCGTCGAGGTTGAGCGGCACCGGCCTGCCGTCGCGCGTCACCACCCGCTGCTCGAGCGCCTGGGCGAGCCGGCAGTAGGTCCCGAACACGCCCTCGCGGCGCGCCACCTCGAGCAGCAGCGGGCTGCGCGGATCGCGGCGGTGCAGCGGGATGCCGAAGCCGGACAGGCGCTCGTTGCGGGCCCGCGCCTCGGCGATCATGGCGTCGGCGATCGCCGCGATCGCAGCGTCGTCGAGCGTCGCGCCTTTGGCCGCGGCCACGGCCGCGGTCACGCGCTCGTGCATTGCCTTCGCCAGCGCCTCGCCGGCGCCGCCCATGCGGTCGCCGAAGCTTATCACGCCGCCGCCGATCGCCGCCTGCAGCGAGGTGCCGTAGGAGGCGAAGCAGCGGGCGATCATCGAGGGCGGCGCGATCCCGTGCTCGATCGAGGCGACCAGCAGGGCGTCGAGCACGCGGCCCTGCGCCGGCGTCGGCAGGCGGCCGACGATCAGCAGGTAGGTCGTCTCGGCGAAGCTCGCGCGGCCCACGAGGTCGGCCAGCGACCGGCCGCGCACCTCGATCACCTCTTCCCGCGGGCTGCTGCGGACCTGCGCGATCGCGGTCTGCCATTCGGTCATGTCCCTGGTCGCCACGCTGGCCTCCCTCGTCGTTGATCGTCCTTTCGGCGTCGGCACCGTATAAGCGGAGCCTGCGGCGCGCGAGACCGGCGCCGCGCTCCGAGGAGGTCCATGCCCCGCACGCCCGCCCCACCAGCCCCGCGGCCGGCCGCGCCGGCCGCGAGCGATACGGCCGGGCGGCTGCTCGCCGCCGCCGCCGCCGAGTTCAACGAGCACGGCTTCCTCGGCACCGACAGCAACCGCATCGCGCGGCGCGCCGGCTTCGCGCCGCAGACCTTCTATCGCCGCTTCGCCGACAAGACGGCGATCTTCGTCGCGGTCTACCGGCAGTGGCAGGACGACGAGCTGGCGGTGCTGCAGCGCCTGGCCGGCGCGCGCGCCGCCGCGTCGCGGATCGCCGAGCGGGTGATCGCGCATCATCGCGCGACCCGGATCTTCCGGCGCAGCCTGCGCCAGCTGGCGATCGAGGATGCGACGGTGCGGGCGGCGCGGGCCGACAGCCGCAAGCGCCAGATCGAGGCGGTGCGGGCGCTCGGCCGCGGCCTCGGGGCCGAGGCGATCGCGCCGCTGCTGCTGCAGATCGAGCGGCTGTGCGACGCCGTCGCCGAGGGCGAACTCGACGATCTCGGGCTCGACGATCGCGGCGCCCGCGAAGCGATCGCCGCGCTGATCGACCGGCTGCGCGGCGGCTGAGCCGCCCCGTCAGGCGGCCTGCGGTGCGACAGCCGGCCGGCGGAGCAGCAGCGCCACGGCGACGAAGGCGGCGATGAACGACAGGGTGCGCAGGATCACCAGCGGCCGCACCGACTCGGGCGGCACGATCCAGATCACGATGCCGAGCGGCACGTAGAGCAACCAGATGCCCCAGGCCAGCGGCCGGCCGATGCCGCCCAGCCGGTACAGGCCGAAGGCGAACAGCACCAGCCCGACGTAGCTCGCCTGGAACTTCACCGCCGAGGCCGCCATCTGCAGCTGCGATTCGCCGACCGAAAGCGGCAGACGCTGCTCGGCCGAAAACAGCATGGCGAGGATGTGATGGTTCTCGGCGGCATCGAGCAGCGCGGTGAGCAGCAGCGCGCCGAGCGCGACGGCGCGATGGGCCGGCGCCAGCAGGTCGCCGAGGCGCACCGCCAGCAGCACGAAGAACGCCGCGTAGAGGACGATGAACAGGTTGTCGAGACCGAGGTTGAGGCGCAGCCCGGCCGGCGCCAGCAGCAGCCGCTCGGCGTTCGGCCCGGCCAGGCGCGCGACCTGGAAGGCCTCCTGCGAGATGCCGGCGGCGAGCGCGCTGGCGAGCAGCGCGGCGACCGTCAGCGCGCTCAGCGCGGCGAGCAGCGCCAGGGGTCGGTCGAGGGGGTGCGGCATTCGTCTCTCCTCCCGGAAGGGCGAAGTGATATTTATATCACCTCGCTGCGCGCCGCAAGCCGGACCGCGCGCCTCCCGGCGTGCTCGGGCTCATGAGCGCGCGTGGACGCGCGCGGTCCCGGGTGCGCGGGGTCTCGTGACGCCGGCGTGATCAATGCGTGATGCGGCCCGAACGGCTTGTGCCCGAGGCGATCACCGGACGACAGTCCGGCGCAGCAACCTCGGGGGAGCGGCGCGCATGGCCATGGTCACGATCGGGATGCCGGTGTTCAACGGCGCGAACTACGTCACCGAGGCCGTCCAGTCGATCCTCGATCAGACATACGGCGACTTCGAGCTGGTGATCTCCGACAACGCCTCGACCGACGCGACCGAGGAGATCTGTCGCGGGCTGGCGGCGCGCGACCGCCGCCTCCGCTACATCCGCCAGCCGCGCAACGTCGGCGCCGCCGTCAACCACAACCTGGTGTTCGCGGCGTGCGACGGCCGGTATTTCAAGTGGGCGTCGCACGACGACCTGCTGCATCCGCGCTTCCTCGCGACCACCGTGGCGGTGCTCGAGGCGCGGCCCGAGGTCTCGATCGCCTCGCCGGCCTCGGCGCTGATCGACGCGCACGGCCAGGCGCTGCGCTACGCGCCGGAGCGCGGCGGCATGGTCGACCTCGAGGGTACCTGCTGGCCGCGCCTGCCGGAGGACAATCCGGGGCTCGCCTCGGCCGACCCGGTGACCCGCTTCACGTCGGTGATGCTGAACACCGTGATGTGCGTCGAGATCTACGGCCTGATGCGCCGCGAGGCGGCGAGCCGGACGTCTCTGATCGGGCCATTCAGCGGCTCCGACAAGGTCATGCTGGCCGAGATGGCGCTGCGCGGACCGTTCTGGCTGGGGCCGGAGGTGCTGTTCTACCGGCGCTGCCACGCCAAGCAGTTCAGCGCCAGCAAGTCAGGCGCCTATCGCGCGCTGTGGTACTCGGGACGGCGCGACAGCCTGCTGACCCAGCAACTCAAGCTGCTGGGCGCCTACTGCCGCAGCGCCGCCACGGGGCCGCTGCGGCCGAGCGAGCGCGGCCGCTGCGTGCTCGCGGTGGCGCGCCGCGCGGTCGGCCGCGGCCAGCAGCTGCGCCGCCTGACAAACGGCCTGGTGGGCAACGCCTGAGGCGCGCGCCGGCCGACGTGACAACGCCATGATCGTTGTGCGCAGCGGCCTTTTCCGCGGCCGATGCGGCTATGCTGGCCATCCTGCCCTGCCATCCCGCCCTGGTTGTGAGGCCGCCATGAACGTGCTGTTCGCTCCCGCCTGCTCCGACCTCGAGCGTCGCCGCGCGCTGTACGACGGCGACCTGCTGATCCTGCCGCCCTCGCCGGGGACGCTCGACCTCGCGGCCTTCGCGCGCAGCCTGATCGAGGAGGCGTTCGCGCCGTGGTCGCCGCCGCACGCGCACGAGCACCTGCCGGTGCAGGAGGCGGTCGACGTCCTGGTCAAGCTCAAGCCGCATTTCATCCATCACCCGCGCACCAAGGGACTGCTGCAGCGCGTGCTGCTCGAGCATGGCTGCGACCCCGACACGACCTACCAGGACGTGCCGCGGCTGCGAGTGGCGTACCCCAAGGACTACCTGACGACCGGCATCGCCTACGCCCATCACCCGCATCGCGACACGTGGTACTCGGCGCCGTCCTGCCAGCTCAACTGGTGGATGCCGCTGTGGGACTTCGAGGCGCGCCAGGGGATGGCCTTCCATCCGTCCTACTGGAACCGCGCGATCGACAACGATTCCGCCGGCTTCGACTACTACCGCTGGAACGCCGAGGGACGGCGCAACGCCGGCCAGCATGTCGGCAAGGACACGCGCCGCCAGCCGCACGCGCTGGAGACGCTGGCGCTCGACGACGCGCTGCGCTTCGTGGTGCCGACCGGCGGCATCATCCTGTTCTCGGCCGACCAGCTGCATTCGACGGTGCCCAACGAGACGGCGCTGGCGCGCTGGAGCATCGACTTCCGCACCGTCGACCTCGACGACGTCGCGGCGCGGCGCGGCGCGCCGGCACGCGACGCCGCCTGCACCGGGACCTCGCTGCGCGACTTCCGCCGCGTGCGCGACCTCGCGGCGATGCCGGAAGACGTCGTGGCGGCGCTCGACACCGGCACGCCCGAGCAGGGCGCCGCGGTCTATCGCCCGCAGCCGGCCGGCGATCAGACGATCGCCGCGCCCTTGTAGACGAAGTCGCCGCCGGTCAGGCTGAGGTTCTGGGCGCCGTTCAGCACGCCGATCAGCTCGCCCGGCGTGCCCGAGGCGGTCGCCGAGTGGTAGATCGCGGTGCCGCCGGGCAGGCCGGCGGCGTTGGTGACCAGCGCATAGTCGCTCGCCTTGCCGGCCAGCTGGACCTTGTCCTCGCCCGAGTGGAAGTCCCAGACGAAGCCGTAGTCGGCAGTGCCGGCCACGGTGTAGCGATCGCCGCTCGCGTCGCCGAGCACGAACAGGTCGCTGCCGCCATAGCCCGACAGCACGTCGACCTCGTCGGCGCCGCGGCTCCACGGGGCGCTCACCGTGTCGTTGGCGGCGGTGCCCTGGACGATGTCGCGGCCCGGGATCTCGCTCACCGTCATGTCGCCGAACGAGGTGTCGAAGTAGTGGGCGTCGAAGTAGATCGAGCCGGTCGCCGGCGCCTCCCAGATCGTGAAGCTCTGGCTGCCCTGCAGCGTCCAGCCGGTCGGCTCGGCGCTGCCGGCCTCCCAGACCTTGAGGCTGTAGAGGCGGTCGTAAAGGCCGGTCTGCTCGACCCGCAGCCGGACCTCGTAGGTGTGCTCGTCGGCCAGGCTGAACGGCGTCGAGGAAATGATCTCGGCGAAGCTGGTCGAGGGATGCAGGGCCCACTCGCCGACGCCGTTCTGGTCGTCGTCGGAGTAGAAGAACGCCGCGCCGGGGGTCCAGCCCGCCTTGGGCTGAAAGCCCGGCTCCGGAACGTCGGTGTGGCCGGTCCACAGCATCCCGAAAGCGATGCCGCCGGCGTCGCGGCCGCGCGGATCCTGGTTCAAAAGGTTGTGCGGCGTGAGCGTGAGGTCGAGCTCGTAATTGTCCCATTCGTGGTCGCCGATGGCGATCAGCCGGTCGTAGCCGAGATCGACCGGACGGGCGCCGTTCGGGTCGATCCGCCAGGTCCCGTCGATCACCTGCACGGCGTCGCGGATGTCGGCCACGGTCGCCCAGTCGATGGCGTAGCTGGTCGGCCAGACGTGGCCCGATTCGTAGTCGATCACCACGTCGCGCGTGAAGGTGGCGCCGGAGGTCATCACCGCGGTGATCGTCACGATGTCGTCGCGCGCCGAGCCGTCGAGCGCGGCATAGGCGATGTCGGCGTTGAAGTCGCCCGGGTTCTGCAGGCGGCGGGTGTCGGGACCGATCGACAGCGCATGCGCCGGGCCGCCGTTCAGCGAGTAGCTCAAGGAGGCGACGCTGCCGCCGACCGTGCCCAGCACGTTGATCCAGGTCTGGGCCTCGCCGGGCGTGCCGAAGCTCTGGGTCAGGCCGTACCAGACGTCGATCGGGTTGGCCGGCGAGAATCCGGCATCCTCGTTGACGATCGGGCTGGCGGTGTTCTCGAACCAGTCGGCGCGCGCGGTGTAGCCGGCCGACGGGCCGGTGTTGGCCGAGAACAGCCCGGCTGCGGTCACGGTCAGCGCCTGCGCGAAGCTGCCCGCCGTGCTCCAGCTCGTGCCGTCGGCCGAGGTGTCGAAGGTCCAGACGGCGCCGCTGCGGGTCAGCCGCAGATAGGGCGCGAGGTTGCCGGGGACGATCGTGTCGAGCCGCCCGCTCGACGAGCCGTTCAGGGTGACGGCGGCGAAGGCATGCAGCGCGGTGCCGTCGAAGTAGGTGTCGAGGCGCAGCCAGTTCTGGGCGTCCTGCTGAACCAGGAAGCCCTGCATCTGGAAGCGCTGGGTCGGCGTCGTCAGGAAGCGGGTCCTGAGCTGGAAGTCGCCGTTGGGCGACGCCTGCATCGCGCGCGCGCCGTCGATCGTGCCCCAGACGTCGTGGAAGCCGCTCGGCGTCGCGAGCTGCAGGAAGGCATCGATGGTGTCGGCGGCGACGCCGACCGAGAAGCCGGACGGCCCGGCCGCCTGCCAGATCGGGCGCAGGCTGCCGCTCGCGAAATCGTCCGAAACCAGGCCGGCGACGGCGGCGCTGACCGTCAGGGCGACGGTCGCCGTCGCGGTGAGGCTGCCGTCGCTGACGACGTAGGTGAAGCTGTCGGCGCCGCTGTAGCCGCTGGCCGGCGTGTAGCGCAAGGTGCCGTCGCCGTTGTCGGTCACCGTCCCGTACGTCGGCTGGCCGAAGCTCGCGAGGTTGAGCGGGTCGCCGTTGGCGTCGCTGTCGTTGGCCAGCAGGGCGGCCTTGCTGATGGTCAGCGCGGTGTCCTGCGTCGTGCTCAGCGAATCGTTGCCGGCGACCGGCGCGACGTTGCCGCCGCCCAGCGAACCGTCCTCGTTCGCGATCGGGCTGGCGGTGTTCTCGAACCAGTCGGCGCGCGCCGTGTAGTTGGTCGACGGGCCGCTGTTGGCCGAGAACAGCCCGGCCGCGGTGACACTCAGCGCCTGCGTCAGGCTGCCCGCCGTGGTCCAGGCGGTGCCGTCGGCCGATGTGTCGAAGGTCCACAGGTTGCCCGCCCGGGTCAGCCGCAGGTACGGCGCGGTGCGCGGCAGGACGATGTCGAACGACAGAGCCGACACGCCGTTCACGGTGACGGCGGCGGATGCATGGAACGCCGTGCCGTCGAAGTGCGTGTCGAAGCGCAGCCAGGTCTGCGCGTCCTGCTGCACCAGGAAGCCGTGCATCTGGCCCTGGACCTGCTTGGTGAGGAAGCGCGTGCGCAGCTGGAAGTCCGTGTTGGGCGCCGCCTGCATCGCGCGCGCGCCGTCGATCGTGCCCCAGACGTCATGCCCCGCCGGCGTCACCAGCCGCAGGAAGGCGTCCGACGCGTTGGACCGCACGTCGATCACCGAGCGTGCTGGTCCGACCGCCTGCCAGATCGGACGCAGGGTGCCGCTCGAAAAGTCGTCCGAGACCAGCCCGCCGGACGAGGCCGCGCTCACGGTCAAGGCGACGGTCGCCGTGGCGGTGAGACTGCCGTCGCTGACGACGTAGGTGAAGCTGTCGCTGCCGCTGTAGCCGCCGGCCGGTAGGTAGCGCAGCGTGCCGTCGCCGTTGTCGGTCAGCGTCCCGTGCGTCGGCTGGCCGAAGCTCGCGATCGTGAGCGGGTCGCCGTTGGCGTCGCTGTCGTTCGACAGCAGCGTCGCCTTGCTGATGGTCAGCGCGGTGTCCTGCGTCGTGCTCAGCGAATCGTTGCCGGCGACCGGCGCGACGTTGCCGCCGCCCAGCGAGCCGTCCTCGTTCGCGATCGGGCTGGCGGTGTTCTCGAACCAGTCGGCGCGCGCCGTGTAGCCAGCCGACGGGCCGGTGTTGGCCGAGAACAGGCCGGCTGCGGTCACCGTCAGCGCCTGCGAGAAGCTGCCGGTCGTGGTCCAGCTGGTGCCGTCGGCCGACGTGTCGAAGGTCCACAGGTTGCCCGCCCGAGTGAGCCGCAGATAGGGCGCAGCATTGCCCGGGATCGCCAGGTCGAAGCGCGAGCTCGACGAACCGTTCACCGTGACCGCTGCGAAGGCGTGCAGGACCGCGCCGTCGAAGTAGGTGTCGAAACGCAGCCAGGTCTGGGCGTCCTGCTGCACCAGGAAACCCTGCATCTGGTACTGCTGGGCCGGCGTCGTCAGGAAGCGCGTCTTGAGCTGGAAGTCCGTGTCGGGCGCCGCCTGCATCGCCCGCGCCCCGTCGATCGCGCCCCACACGTCGTGGAAGCCGCTGGGCGTCGCGAGCTGCAGGAAGGCGTCGGTCGCGTTCGCGCCGACCCCTACCGCGTAGCCCGCCGGGCCGGCCGTCTGCCACGCCGCGGCGAGGCCGGCGCCGGCGAAATCGTCGGAGAGGATCATCGGCGCGCTCCACGGGACGGCGCGTACCGGCGCGCCCGTGCGCGCCGTGCGCACGGCCATGGTTACGCGCCGACCGCCCTGGCCGGCGCGATCAAGAAGTGACAAGCCCGTGGCGTGCTGCGGTCTTGGCCGCGGTCCGGGCCGCGGGCGCCTATGCGCAGGATATCAGAAGGAAGCGGTGCGCCCGCCGGCGCTGCCGCGTAGGGCGTCGATGGCGTCCTGGGCGATCACGATGCGACCCATCAGGTTGACCCGGCGAATCACCAGGCTGGTGTTGCGCGGCTCGTCGTTGATCTTGCGCGACAGCGCGTTGAGGTCCTCGCGCAGGGTGCCGAGGGTGGTCTCGAGTTCGAGGATCTTCCTGTGCTCGCGTGTCATGGCGCAACCGTTCGTCGACGAGTCTAGCACAGGGACCGCCGCGGCGCCGGCCGGGCGGGGTCCGGGGATACCATTGATACAATCGCGCGGTCCCGTGCGGCGCGCGGTCCCGGCCGGCGCGGGCTCACAGCCGATAGTGCTCGCGGTACCAGGCAACGAAGGCGCGCACGCCGTCGGCCATCGGCGTGGTCGGCCGAAAGCCGATCAGCGTTTCGATCAGCTCGGTCGAGGCTTCGGTGCGCGGCACGTCGCCGGGCTGCATGGCCATGTAGTTGCGCTCGGCGGTGCGGCCCAGCGCCTTCTCGATCTCGTCGATCAGGTCGAGCAGCCCGACCGGCTGGCGGCCGCCGATGTTGACGATGCGGTAGGGCGCCACGCCGCTCGTGCCGGCGCCGGCGTCGCCGGCACCCGACGCCGCGAGCGACGGCGGCACGTCGCACAGGCCGACGATCGCCTCGACGACGTCGTCGACATAAGTCAGGTCGCGCTCCATCCGGCCGTAGTTGTAGACGTCGATCGGCACCCCGGCGACGATGTTGTCGACGAACTTGAACAGCGCCATGTCGGGCCGGCCCCACGGGCCGTAGACGGTGAACAGCCGGAACACCGTGGTGGGCAGGCCCCAAAGATGGGCGTAGCCGTGCGCCATGGCCTCCATCGATTTCTTGGAGGCCGCGTAGAGCGTGAGCGGGTAGTCCGTGCGGGCCGATTCGACCAGGGGGAACTCGCTGCTGTCGCCGTACACCGAGCTGGTCGAGGCCAGCAGCACGTGCTGCGGCCCATGCCGGTGGCAGGCTTCCAGCAGGTTGAAACTGCCGACGATGTTGGAATCGACGTAGGCCCGCGGATTCTCGAGGCTGTAGCGCACCCCAGCCTGGGCCGCGAGATGGATCACTCGCTCCGGCGCGGCGTCGCGGAACGCCGCCTCGACCGCCGGCAGATCCTCGAGCAGGCAGCGGTGCAGCCGGAAACGGCCGTCGGCCAGGGCTTCCAGCCGCTCGTTGCGCGCCGCCTTGAGGCCGCGGTCGTAGTACGGGGTCAGGCCATCGAGGCCGACCACCGTATGGCCGTCGCGCAGCAGCCGCCTGGCAACGTGAAAGCCGATGAAACCGGCCGTGCCGGTCACAAGATAGCGCATCACTCCCCGCTCGCTCTCGCCGGCTAGTCGAACCCAAATGTCGAGCGGACCTGGCGCACCACTATGCCTTCACCACGTTGTCGCCGCTGAGGCCGCGCTGGGCAAGCGCATTGCGCGTGTCGACGACCAGCCGGCAGCCGCCCACCAGGGCGGCATAGTCCACCGCGTCGTGGTCGGTGCAGACGATGGCGGCGTCGAGGCTGGCCAGCAGCGCGGGATCGAGCCCGCTCGAGGGCCGCCCGGCGAACGCCGCATACTCGCGCGTCTCCGGGATCACCGGCACCAGCGGGTCGTGGTAGGAGACCCGCGCCCCGGCGCGCTCGAGCAGCTCCATAATGCGGAAGGCCGGGCTCTCGCGCGTGTCGTCGACGTTCTTCTTGTAGGCCAGCCCGACCAGCAGGACGTGCGAGCCCTTGGCGGCCCGCGCCGCGCGCTGGTTCATCGCCTCGAGGGTGCGCTCGACGACCCGCTGCGGCATCGCCGTGTTGACCTGGCCGGCGAGCTCGATGAACCGCGTCGTGATGCCGAACTCGCGGGCCTTCCAGGTCAGGTAGAAGGGATCGATCGGGATGCAGTGGCCGCCCAGCCCGGGCCCGGGATAGAACGGCATGTAGCCGAACGGCTTGGTCTTGGCCGCCTCGATGACCTCCCAGACGTCGATGCCCATGGCGTCGAACACGACCTTGAGCTCGTTGACCAGCGCGATGTTGACCGACCGGAAGATGTTCTCGGTCAGCTTCACCGCCTCGGCGGTCTCGAGCGAACTCACCGGCACGGTGCCGACCACGACGGCGTCGTAGAGCGCCCGGGCGAGCCGCAGCGCATCCGGCCCGTCGCCGCCCACCACCTTGGGAATCGAGGCGGTCTCGAAGCGGCGGTTGCCCGGATCCTCGCGCTCCGGCGAGTAGGCGAGGAAGAAGTCGCGGCCCGAGCGCCGGCCGCCGCGCTCGAGGATCGGCCGCAGCACGTCGCGGCAGGTGCCCGGATAGGTCGTCGATTCGAGCACGATCAGCTGCCCGGGACGCAGCCCGGGCGCGATCGCCTCGGCGGTGCTCTCGACGAACCGCAGATCCGGCTCGCGTTGGCGGGTCAGCGGCGTCGGCACGCAGAGGATCACCACGGCCATCTCGGCGATCCCGGCGAAGTCGGTCGTGGCGGTCAGCCGGCCGTCGGCGACCAGCCGGGCAATCTCGTCCGACTCGACGTGGGCGATGTACGAGCGGCCCTCGTTGAGCTGCCGCGGCTTGGCGGGATCGATGTCGAAGCCGACGACCGGGAAGCCCTGGCGGGCGACGGCGCGCGCGAGCGGCAGCCCGACATAGCCCAGGCCGACGATGCCGATCCTGGCGCGGCGCGTCTCGATGCGCTCCAGGAGGGAGGCAACCCACGCGGCGTGGTCGGAGTCCGGCCGGTCCTGGGAATGCGCCTCGAGGCCCGTGTCGAAGCCCTTATCGAGGCCTTTATCGAGGCCCGTATCGGGGCCGGTCGCCATGCTGTCTTCCCCACCGAGTCGAGCTTGAAGCTGCGGCTTCTAGGATGCACCCCGGAGGGTGTCAAAGCCAATGTGGCCGCGCCCGACGGCGCTCACTCGCCCGGCTCGGCGGCGCCGCGGGCCAGGCCAAGGGCCGCCAGGTAGCGCCACCGGACGTCGCCGCGCGCCAACTGCAGTCCGTCGAGATATTGCGCGATGGCGCGCTCGACCAGCGCCGCCGGCGGCCGGTCGGGGCGCTGCCCGTCGGCGAAGGCGACGATCTCGTGCCAGCCCTCGGGCCGCGGGATCGAGACCACCGTCGAGGGCGTGTCGAGGTTCTTGTAGGCCCAGAACGCCCAGCCGATGCCGTGCAGCTCGTGCAGCTTGCGGAACGCCTCGTGCCAGTCGTCGGTGAACTCGCCGGTCTCGCCGAGGAACAGCGGCACGTCGTAGCGGTTGGAGAAGTTCAGGTGATGCTGGATGGCGTCGCGCTCGGTGCTGCTCCAGAAGCAGTGATAGGTGTAGACGAGGTTGGGCGCGAACGGCCGGCCGAACATGCTGAGCGTCGAGCTCCACTGGCCGCCGGCCAGGAAGACGATGCGGCCGGGATCGACGGCGCGGATCGCCTCGGTGACCTCGCGGTAGAACGGCTCGAGCCGCGGATTGAGGCTGCGCACGTCGTGAAACGAGGCGATCGGCTCGTTCAGCAGGTCGTAGCCGAGGATCGTCGGGTCGCCGTGGTAGCGGCTGGCGATCGCCTGCCACAGCCGGACGGTGCGCTCGCGATACTGCGGCACGTAGAACAGCAGCGGATAGCCGGGACTGTCGTCGTGGTTGAAGCCGGTCTGGCCGCCCGGCGCGGCGTGCAGGTCGAGGATGACGTAGAGCCCGGCCTCGCGGGCCCAGCCGACCAGGCGGTCGAGCAGTTCCCAGCCGTCGCCGGCCAGGGCGCCCTGCTCGGTCATGAACAGGCGGAAATGCAGCGGCACCCGGACGGTGTTGAAGCCGACCGACTTGATGAACCGGATGTCGTCGCGGGTCACGTAGCTCTGGCGGAAGCGGCGCCAGAAGTCGGCGGCGCCCTCGCGCCCCAGCAGGCGCTCGAAGGCGGTGGCGATCTCATGCGGCGCCCGCGCGACCTTGAACTTGAACATGTAGCCCTCGGGCATCAGCCAGTTGCCGAGGTTGATGCCCTTGACGTCGAGCACCTGCCCGTCGGCGCCGAGGATCCGCTTGCCCTCGACCCGGGCGATCGGTTCGGCCTGGGCCGACACGGCCATCGCCAGGAACGCGAGAAGAGACAGCACGAGACGCATGGCGCCAGCATATTCAGGAACGCGCCGTGCGTCGCCCCCTCTCCCATCCTCTCCCCCTATCGGGGAGAGGGGAATGCAAGACGGGGAGGAGGCGAAGGAAGTGCTAAGGTCGCGCCGCCATGCTGCTTGCTTCCCTGCTGATGCCGATCGCCGTCGCCCTGGTCGTGTTCCTGACCCAGCGCCTGCGCCTCCCCGCCTTCCTCGCCCTGATGGCCACCGTCGTGGTCTACGGCGTCGCCGCCAACATGAAGTTCGAATCGATCGGCGTCGCCTTCGGCCAGGGCTTCGCCACGGCGATGGAGCAGACCGGCCTGCTGGTCGTGGCCGGCAGCCTGGTCGCCGGCCTGGCCCTGCGGGCGCCGCTCGGCACGGGCTCCTCGGCGCTGTTCGGCGCCGTCGCCGGGTTGAGCGGCGCGGCGGCCGGCGCCACCGCGCTGCTGCAGGGCGCCGGCCAGGACGCGCCGCGCCGCGGCCTCGGGCTGGCCCTGACGGTGCTGGTGTTCTCGGCCCTCGTGGCGCCCTCGCCGCTCGCCGTCGCGGCGACCTCGATCCTCAAGGCCGACCACGCCACCACGTGGCTGGTCAGCCTGCCGGTCGCCATGCTGATGGCGATCGTCGGCTGGTGGCACGTGGCGCGCCAGACGCCGCGCGGCGAGGTCGCGGGACGCCTCGAGCTCGGCTGGCTGGCGGTCGCGGCACCGGTGGCCCTGCTGGTGGTCCAGGCGATCGCCCGCATGCCGCAGGCGCCGATCGGCGGCGGATCGCTGTTCGAGCTCTACATGGGATTGGGCACGCCGCTGGTCGTCGCCGCCGTGGCGGTGACCTTGGGCGTCGTGCTGGCGGGCGGCTGGCGTCCTTCGGCGCTGGCGACCCGCGCCTGGGCGCCGCTGCTGCTGGCCGTCGGCGCCGCCGGCGGCCTGTCGCGCGTGCTCGACGAGACCGGCATGGCGACCGTGCTGGCCGACAAGGTCCTGTCGCCGCGCTTCGGGCTGCTGACGCCGTTCCTGGTCGCCGCGGTCGTCAAGACCATGCAGGGCAATTCGCTGACCGCCGTGCTGACGGCCAGTGGCATGGTCGAGCCGCTACTGCCGGGGCTCGGCCTGGAGGGACCGACCGGGCGGTCGCTCGCCATGGCCTCGGTGTGCGCCGGCTCGATCGCCATCTGCCATCTCAACGATCCGCTGTTCTGGATCGCCGCCGCCATGGGCCGGCTCACGCCGGGCCGGGCCCTGGTGGTGATCTCGCTGGGCAGCGCGGCGATGTCACTGACCGGCCTCGCCATGCTCGCGGCGGTCAGGCAGTTCCTCTAGCGCCGCCGCCGTTGGCCGCGAGGGCACCGGCGCCCTCGTCGGTCGACGACGCGCTGCCGGACCGCGCGCCGATCGGATGGCCGATCTCCTTGGTGACGTTCTGCACCACCTTTTCGGCGATCTGCCCGACCCGCGACCCGAGATCGGCCTGCGCCACTTCCTGACGCACGACGTCGGTCGCCTGGTGCAGCGCCTGCCGGCCGGCCCCCAGCGCCTTGGCCGCCGGCGTCGCGAGAGCCGAGCGCTCGGCCTGGGACAGCGGCACCACGGCACCGACCACGGCCCCGAGGGCGGCCCCCAACGCAGCCATCAGGATGGGCTGCTCCTCGAGCAGGCCGGCGAGGCTCTGGCGGGTGTCGTCGATCATGGTCTGGGCCTGTGCGGAAAGGGTCGAAGCGATCTGTCCGGCCTGGTCGCGGCCGTCCTCGAGAGCCTGGCTGCCGGCTTCCAGGCCGGCGTGAAGACCGGCCTGCACCTGCTCGCCGGCCTCGTTAAGGCCATGGCGCGCCGCCTGGACGCCGCCGGAGACCGACTCCGACGCGGCCCGCGTGCGGCTGGCGATCTCGCCGCCGACCGAGTCGAGCGTTGCCTTGGCGCCTTCCCGCGCCGCGTCGAGCGTGCTGCCGATCCCTTCGCGCGCCGCGCTCAGGCCGCTCGCGACCGAGTCGCGCGCCGCATCGTAGCGCTCGGACACGCTCTCCTTGACCCGGCTACCGGCGGCCGCCGCGGTGTCGGCGGCGCTGGCGGCGGCCCGCCCGGCGGCCTCCTTGGCGACGGCGGCGGCGCTGGCTGCGGCGCCGGCGACGGTCGAGCCGGCGCTGCGCAAGGTCGAGGAGGCCACGCCCATGACGTCGCCGCCCGTCGTGCGGGTCAGCAGCATGGTGATGCCGACGCCGATCAGCAGCGCCGACATCGGGTTGGCGCGCGCCTGGGCCGTCAGGCCGCGCAGCATCGACAGGCCGGTGTCCTTGAACAGGGCGACGGCCTCGTTGGACAGGGCCGACGGCGCCATGCCGTCACGCAGCTGCGACAGCGTGTCGGCCAGGCCGATGCGCGCGGCGTCGGCCTCGCGCTGATATTGGGCGCTCGAGGTCATGTCAGCTGCTCCTTGACCATCCGCGTATCGCGGGTGAGGGACGTGAGGGTGCGGTCCGGCGTCAGCCGGTCGGGATCGAGGCGGTTCTGCCCGGTCACGAACAGCCCGATTCCGATCGCCGCGGCGGCGCCGGCGACGACAAGGACCGCAGCGGCCGGCGACAGGCCGGCGGCGATCAGCAGGCTGACCAGCGCCTGCAGGACCAGGCCGAGCGCCGCGATCAGAAAGATCGCTCCCATCAGGATCATGACCAGGGCGCTGCGGAAGCCGGCCATCTTCTCGGCGAGCTCGGCGCGGGCCAGCCGGAATTCGGACTGCACCAGGTCGGCGGACTGCGCGAAGGCCATGGTGGCGAGGTTGACCACGCCGGGCCGGCGAAGGGTCGATTGCATCATGCGGCGCTCCCGCTGCGATTCGACTCGGGGCCCGGCCCAGTGCTCGCCGCCGCGCCGACGCCGGCCTTGATCAGACGCGACAGGGCGAAGCCGACGAGCGCGGCCCCGGCGATCAGCACCACCGGCTGCGAGCGTGCGAAGCCCGCCGCCTGATCGAGGAGATCGCCGACGCTCTTCTCGCGCAGGTCGCTGGCCAGCCGGTCGATCTTCTCGCCGGCGCCGCGGACGTATTCGGCGAGCGCCGGCGACTGCTCGGCGACCGTGTCGGCGACGGCGTCCGCCGTTCGCGCCGCGCTGGCCACCATGTCGGCGCCGGCCTCCTTGGAGCGGCCGGCGAACGACTCGGCATGCTCGCCGACCGCCTTGCTCATCTCCTGACCGAGAGCCGCGGCCTGATCCGTCACCTCCATGCACAGTCCTCCTTCGTTTGCGCGGAGTGAACGGCGCATTCGCAGGCGGGTTGCACGGGCCCGGCGTACGGCATCCGACGCAACGCAGCGGCCCGGCCGCCGTTGTAGCGGCACTCAACAAGGAGGAGCGGATGAGCAGCACCACCGACAAGATCAAGGGCGTCGCCAACCAGGCGATCGGCAAGGCAAAGCAGGGACTCGGCGAGGCGACCAACGACTCCGAGCTGCAGGCCGACGGCAAGATGCAGGAAGCCAAGGGCGACCTGCAGAAGCTCAAGGGCGACGCCAAGGCGGCGGTCAAGAAGGCAGCCGACCTCTAAGCTCTACGGTCTCAGCCTCCCTCTCCCCCGCTTTGGGGGAGAGGCGAGGTGAGACGAAACGACCGGCAGAAGATAACGTTCGCGGCTCGCATAACTCCAATGCTCCGCAGCCGGACCCCCAGAGACGGCAAAAGTCTGACGACGGGCTCGCTCCTGAGCAATCGACGCGAAGCGCCGCCGCCCAATCCCACGCCACCATGAGCAGCAGCCCGGCCACGACGACCTGAAGGAGCCGGCGCGGCATCTAGGATCGAGACTCGTTCGCCGCCGGCCGTTGAACCCGCGCCGCGAGCAGCGACTCGGCCAGCGTGCACACCGTCGAGACGAAGCCGCACAGTGCGACCGCCGCCGCCGGCTCGCCGAACAAGCTCCGCAAGGTGCGATCCGACTCGCTGTCGAGATGGCCGGCGCGCGGCACGCTCAGGGCTGCCTCGATGGCGACCAGCAGCGCGGCGATCGGGACCCGGCGGTCCTTGCGCCAGGCATGCTCGTGCGCCAGCCAGACGTCGAGATCGACAGCGAGCGCGTGATACGGCGACCGCTGGAGCGCGACGTCGAAGGCGCCGCCGAGCACGCCGCCAGCGACCGCCTCGGCACTCGGAGACGGCGACACGAAGAGCGCCAAGGGGGCATCGAGGACGCCGGCGCAGACCTGCAGCAGCGGCGCCTCGCCGACGATCAGGCGGACCAGCGTGTCGGCAACGCCCGGCACGTGGTGACGCCGGCCCTGGCGCACCAGCTCGATCAGGTCACGCGCGATGGCCACGCTCTCGGCCAGGGCGGCGAACCAGGCCGTGGCATGCGAGGCGTCGCCCTCGATCTCACTGAGCAGCGACTCGACCCGCCGCCGCCGCTCGGTGCGCGCGCGCTCGTTGCCGACATGGTCGAGCGGTGCCGCCGTCTCCTGGACCATCTCGCGGACCATCTCCGGCTGGACCAGCTGCGGCGCCGCCACGCCGGCCGGATCGAAGTCGCTGGAGCTGCCGATGACCTGGCCGCCGGCGGCGACCACCGCCTCGTCGCCGCGCCATGCCACGGCGAGACGCAGCAGCCCGGGCGCGCGCAGGCGCAGATGCTGGGTGCGCACGACGAGCGGCTCGTAGCCCTCGCGCTGCAGCTCGACCCGGAGGCGGCCCGAAGGGCGCGCCCGCACCGTGAGCGCCTGGCGTGCGTCGCGCTTGCTCAACAAGGTCTGCGTGACCTCGGGCGGCCAGGACGATACTTGCACCTCGACGAACAGGCGGCCTTCGGCGAGCGAGTCGGAGTCGGGGGGAGCCATGAACGCCTCCAGCACGATGCGACAGGCACCTCATCGGCCATCGCCGGCGGCCGCGCCTTGCGCTGGGTCAAGGTCGCACCGCGCAGCGCCGTCAGTCGAGCCTCACCCCCGACGCCTTCACCGCCGGCGCCCACAGCCTGCGGTCCTCGGCCAGGAACTTGTCGAAGCCGGCGCGTCCGGGCAGCGGCATGTCGAGGCCGAGATCGTCGGCCCAGCGCTTGACGATCTCCGGCGCGGCGAGGGCCTGCGCGACGGCGGCCTCGAGGGTCGCCAGGATCGGCTCGGGCGTGCCGGCCGGCGCGCCCAGCCCGTACCACGAGGTCGCGACGTAGCCGGGAATCGTCTCGGCGATCGCCGGGATGTCGGGCGCCGCCTGCGAGCGCGCCGCCGAGGTGACGCCCAGCCCCTTGATCTTGCCGCCGCGCACCTGCGGCAGCATCGACGGCATGTTGGCGAACATCATCTGCACGACGCCGGCCATCAGGTCGTTGTAGGCCGGGCCGGCGCCCTTGTAGGGCACGTGCACGATGTCGACCCCGGCCATCGTCTTGAACAGCTCGCCGCTGAGATGCAGCGAGGTGCCGGGGCCGGAGGACGCGAAGGAATACTTGCCCGGCTCGCGGCGGCACAGCGCCACCAGCTCGGCGACCGACGACACCGGCAGAGACGGCGTCACGCCCAGCAGGTTGGACAGGATGGCCAGCCGCGAGACGCCGACGATGTCGCGGTCGGGATCGTAGGGCAGCTTGCCGTACAGCATCGGATTGAGCGTGTGGCTGGCCACCGAGATCAGGCCGAGCGTGTAGCCGTCGGGCGCCGCCCGCGCGAGCTCGGCCGTGCCGATATTGCCGCCGGCGCCGCCCTTGTTGTCGACCACGAACTGCTGGCCGAGGCGGCGCGACAGCTGCTCGCAGATCAGCCGGCTCACCGTGTCGGTGCCGCCGCCGGCCGCGAACGGGCAGATGAAGCGCACGGTGCGGGCGGGCCAGGCCGCCTGGGCGCGCGCCGCCGGCGGCCGCGCCAGCGCCGGTGCCAGCGCCAGTCCCGGAGCGGCGGCCAGCAGGGTTCGTCGCAACATTCCCTTTTCCTCCCTTTGCCACACCATACAGCAAGGCGACGCGGGTCACCGCTGGAGCGCGGCCAAGGCCCTGGGCTAACCTGCCGGCAATGGAACGCCCGGTCCGCACGCTCCTCGGCATGCCCGACTTCCTGCGGCTGTGGCTGGTCGGCGGCTTCGCCAACGCCATGCGCTGGCTCGAGCTGCTGGCCTCCGGCCTGTTCGCCTTCGAAGCGACGGGCTCGGCGTTCGCCGTCACCGCCGTGGTGGCGGCGCGCCAACTGCCGCAGCTGTTCTTCGGCGCCTTCGCCGGCGCCCTCTCGGAAGCGATCGACCGCAAGCTGATCGTCATGCTGGCGCTGGTCGGGCCGGCGGTGATCTCGACCGTGCTGGCGACCCTGGCGACGATCGGCCATCTCGAGCTGTGGCAGGTGGCGCTGGGCAACCTCTTGTCGGGCATCCTGTGGACCTCGGAGATGCCGACCCGCCGCCGCATGGTCGGCGAGATCGCCGGCCCGTCGCGCATCGTGCCGGCGATCGCGCTCGATTCGGCGACCAGCGCGGCGACCCGCATGATCGGCCCGATTCTGGGCGGGCTGGCCTTCCAGTGGCTGGGGATGAAGGGCGTCTACAGCGTCACCGCGCTGGTGCAGTTCCTCGGCGCCTTCGCGGTCGCCGGGCTGGTGCACCATCAGGTCACGCGGCGGCTGGAACTCCGCCACATCCCGCGCGACATCGCCGAGGGCCTGCGCTTCGCCCGCGGCCGCCGCATCATCCTGCTGGTGTTCGGCGTCACGGTGATCACCAACGCTTTCGCCTTCGCCTATTCGGGGCTGGTGGCGCCGCTCGGCCTCGGCTCCTTCGGGGTCTCGCCCAGCCTGGTCGGGCTGCTGGCGGCGGGCGAGCCGGCCGGCTGCCTGCTCGGCGCCTCGCTGCTGGCCGCCGGCGTGATCCGCCTCGACCGCCGCCTGGTGTTCGCCGGCGGCTCGGCGCTGTTCATGGTGGCGCTGATCGCCATGGCGCTGTCGCCGTCCTACTGGCTGGCCTTGCTGCTGCTGATCGCCGGCGGCTTCGGCACCGCCGGCTTCAGCAACATGCAGAGCACCCTGATGCTGACCGAAGCGCCGGCCGAGATGCGCTCGCGGTTGATGGGCATCGTCACCATGTGCATCGGCACCGGTCCGCTCGGCGTGCTGGCGGCCGGCGCCCTGGCCGCCGAGATCGGGCCGCGCGGTGCGGTGATCGTGATGGCCGGCCTCGGCCTGTTGGCGACGGCGATCTTGAGCGTCGCGCTGCGCTCCCGGCGCTGACACGGCAACCGCCGCTCCCTGCTCGCGTTGGCCGAGCAACAAGGAGTGCTCGCCATGAACCGCCTGACCGTCGCCGTCCCCGTCGCCGCCGTGCTCTGCCTCGCCCTGCTGGGCGCCTGCAGCGTTCGTGAGGAGAGGACCGTCCAGCAGCCGACCCCGGCCGCCGCGACCGTCGTCACCCCGGCGCCGGCTACCGGCACGGTGGTCTACAGCCCGCCGCCGGCAACCTCGACGACCGTCTACACGCGATAGAAAAGGCGTCTTGGGACCGCGCGCCTCCAGGCGCGCTCATGAGGGCGCGCGTGGATGCGCGCGGTCCGATGAGATGAGCCTCTTGATTCTCCGGAGAGCGACACCAGATCGGCCAGCGCGGACGCCCCTCTCAGGGTTCCGCAACGAATGGTTCCGCATGTTGCTCCCCGGAGGACGTGATGATTCATATCGTCGATCAACACCCGCAGCCGCAGCCCGGCGACGGTCGCGCCGCCCGGCAGTGGCTCGAGCAGGCCGCGCAGGCCTCGACGCGCCAGGATGGCCAGTCCGTCGATGCGCAGGACGAGCCGATCCTCGCGGTCAGCCCGCCGCCGATTTCGTGGCCTCGGATCTTTCCGAGCCTCTGATCACCCCGGCTTGACGGCCAGCGCGATCATCCGCTGGCCTGTCTGCTCCAGACTGCCGTCGGGCGCGGCGTTGGCCGCCATGCCGGCGGCCAGCGCGGCGCGCGCGGCCGGGCGCAGCGCGGCCGGAAGATGGGCCAGCAGGTTGCCGAACGAGCTCGACTCGGCATAGCGCATGGCCGCCTCGGCCGACGGATGCCGATAGCGCGCGTCGAGCACCGTGACGGCGATGTCGGCGTAGCCGGCCTCGGCCAGCAGCCGCCGCATCTCGTCCGCGTCGATCCGGAACGACAGCTCACGGCGCGGCCGCGGATGCGCCGCGAAGGGCGGCCGGGCCAGCACCTCGCGCATCACGCCGGCGAGCGGCGAGCGCTGCTCGCGGGTCGTGCCGCCGATGCCGAGGCGCCCGCCCGGCCGCAGCACGCGCCTGAATTCGCGCAGCGGGCCGGCCTTGTCCGGCAGCCAGTGGAACACTGCGTTCAGCAGCACGACGTCGAACGAGCCTTCGGCGTGGCCCGACAGATCGGCGGCGTCGCCGACCTCGAAGCGCAGGGTGGCGCGCGCCTTGGCGGCGGCGAGAGCGATGCGTTCGGGCAGCGGATCGATCCCCAGCACCGCGCCGCCGGGCCCGACGAGATCGGCGACGTGCTCCGCCAGGAGGCCGGTGCCGCAGCCGACGTCGAGCACGCGCTCCCCTGCCGCGATCGCCAGCGCCGCGACGAGACGCCGGCCGGCGACGAACTGGCGCTGCCGGCTGACCTCCTCGTAGTCGCGGGCCAGCGCGGCGCTGTCGTCGGCGAAGGAAGGGCCTTCGGCGGTCGATGTCCCGGTCATCGGCCGACTGTGGCGCGCAACGCGCGGTCGCTCAACGAGTTCTCCCGGTGTTCGAGTTCACCCGAGGGAGCCTGCCGTGAAACCCCTGCTCGTCATCGTCCCTCTTCTCCTGCTGTCCGGCCTGTCGGCCGCGCAGGCCCAGCCCCTGCCCGCGCAAAACATCGAGGCGAGCAAGATTCCCGACGCGGGTCCCCTGGTGACGGGCGGCAACGGCGCGACGGCCGGGCCGAATTCGCGCAACCAAGCGGTCAGCCCGATGCCCGGCATGCCCGACGAGCAGCTGGACGAGGCGCCGGCCGGCGGCCGGGCGAGTCCCCTCACCCTGCCGCTGCCGGCGCCGTCGGTCAGGAAACGATGAACGGCTTGGCGGCGGCGTCGTAGTCAGCGTAGCCCAGGAGGGCGCGCATCTCGGGCGGCGGCAGGGCCGCCTTGGATTCGGATTCGCCGGCCTTCAGCGCCGCCAGCCCGGCCTTGATGCCGGCCGCCGCCGGCGACAGCATGCCGGTCGGGAAGGTGCCGATCTTGAAGCCCAGCGCCTCGGCCTCCTTCTGCGACGGCGTGGCGCGCGGCGCGCCCGGCGACAGCACGACGAACGACGGCCGGCCCTGCGCCGCGGCGATGGCGCGGCCGATCTCGCCCTCGTCGGCCGGCGAATCGAGGAACAGGATGTCGGCGCCTTCCTCGACGTACATCTCGATGCGCGCCACCGCCTCGTCGATGCCGGCGGTCGGCCGGCAGTCGGTGCGGGCCAGCACGAGGATGCCCGACTCCTTGGCGGCCTCGACGGCGGCGCGGATCTTCATGCGCGCTTCGGCGCGCGGCAGGCAGGGCTTGCCGGCGGCGGTCAGCGCGCGCGGCGTGATCTTGTCCTCGATCAGCACCGCGGCGGCGCCGGCGCGGCCGTAGGCGCGCACGGTGCGCTGGACGTTCATCGCGTTGCCGTAGCCATGATCGCCGTCGGCCAGGACCAGCAGATCGGGCGCCGCGCCATGCACCATGGAAAAGGAGTCCATCATCTCGCCGAACGAGATCAGGTCGAGATCGGGGCCGCCAAGGCGGCTGGCGGCGACGCACGAGCCGGACAGGAAGGCGGTGCGGAAGCCGGCGGCGTAGGTCATCTTGGCGGTGAGCCCGTCCCACACCGCGGGCATCACCACGAGGCCGGGCTCGGCCAGCAGGGCGCGCAGACGATCGGGGGGCGTGGACGTCGACATGGTGTTTCTCTCCCTTCAGGAGGGGCCACCATAGCGCATCGCAACAGTCATTACTCGCGGGCCGGGCGCCACTCCGGCTGGCCATGTCGAGCTACCTACGCACCGTGAGGTCATGGCCGCTGCTTGTCGGATTCCCGCTCCTTGGGTCGTTCTCTCCCCACCGGCTCCCGTGCGTTTAGCTGCGTGTCTGCGTTCCACGCCGCCGCGAGTAGGCTTTCGATACACCGCGCGGCGGCGGCCTGCCTAGTCCCGGTTTGTCAACAGGAGCACCGGCAGGTCGGGCCCCAGCCAGTCGAGCGCCGCGGCGCCGGCCGGCAGCGCGCCGGTCGCCGTGGCGACCGCGCCCTGCCACAGGGTGCCGGGCTGCAGCCGGCTGCGGCCTTCGAGCAGGGCGAGCGGCAGGCGCGGCACGGCGACCAGCAGCCAGTCGGGCCCGTGCGCCCGCACGAAGCCGACGACGTGGCGCTCCGCTTCGCCGCCGAAGCGGATCGGCTCGTAGCTGCCCTGCTCGAACAGCAGCGGCTTGCGCGCCCGCAGCGCCAGGGCGCGCTGGATCACCACCTGCTTGATGCGGCCGTCGGCCCAATGGGCGAGCTTGGGGGCGAGATCGGTCTCGGCCAGTCCGCGGGCGCGGGCAGCGAAGTCGACGGGCCGCCGGTTGTCGGGATCGACCAGCGAGAAATCCCAGAACTCGGTGCCCTGGTAGAGGTCTGGAACGCCCGGCACGGTCAGCCGCAACAGGCACTGCGCCAGCCCGTTGACCGCGCCCGCCGGGGCGATGCGGGCCACCAGGGCGGCGATCTCGTCGAGCACGCCCGGCACCTCGTCGCGCGCCACCAGGCGCAGCAGCAGATCGCGGGCCGCCGCTTCGTAGCCCTCGTCGACCGCCGCCCAGTCGCTGCCGAGCTTGGACTCGCGCAGCGCCTTCTCCTGCCAGGCCGCGAGGCGCTCGGCATAGGCGGCGCGGCCGGCGGCGTCGCCGCGCTCGAGATCGAGCGGCCAGGCGCCGACGACGGTCTGCAGCAGCATCGCGAGGTCGCCCGCCGACGGGCCGGCGCCGCCGGCGACGCGCTGCAGCACGGCTGTCCAGCGCGCCTGCAGGCCGGCCCATTCGATCGCCATCTCGCTCAGCACCGCGAGACGGGCGCGCACGTCCTCGCCACGCTTGTGGTCGTGCGTCGCCGTCGCCAGCAGGGCGGCCGGATGGTCGGCGGCGCGCGCCGCGACCCGGGCATGGAACTGCTCGGGCGACAGCGAGAAGGTCTCGACGTCGAAGCCGACGTCGTTGCGCGACAGCAGCCGGCCGTAGCGATAGAAGGCGGTGTCCTCGACCGACTTGGCGGCGACCGGGGCGCTGAGCTGCTGGAAGCGCGCGATCGCCCGCGCCTTGTCCGGCCGTTCGAACAGCGCCAGCACCGGCTCGATCGCCCAGCGATCGCTGGCCAGCGCGCTGCGCCGGGCACCGGCCGCGGCCGCCGCCAGCACCGCGCGGTCTTCCGCCGACAGGCGACCCTCGACGCCATAGGTGCGGTAGACCGGAAAGTGCACCAGCAGCTCGGTCAGCACGCGGCGCAAGGTCGTGGCGGCGAGCTCGCCGCCGGCGAACGCCAGCGCGCAGGCATCGAGCTGGGCCGAGAAGCTGCGGGCCAGGATCTCGCGCCGCGCCGCCTCCTCCTCCACCGCGAAGCCGGCCGGACGCGCGCTGAGCCGCGCCCAGGCCTCGGCCAGGGCGGCCTCGCCGGTCTCGTCGTGCTGCAGGGCGCTGGCGTCGTTCATGAAGTCGTAGCCGGTGGTGCCGTCGCAGCGCCAGTCGACGGCCAGCCGCTCGCCGCGCAGCAGGATCTTCTCGACCACCAGCCAGCCGCCGTCGCCCAGGCGCTCGCGCAGGCGGCGGCAATAGGCGGCGGGATCGGTCAGCCCGTCGACGTGATCGACGCGCAGGCCGCCGACCACGCCCTCGCGGTACAGGCGCAGCGGCAGGGCGTGCACCGCCTCGAAGCAGTCGGGCTCCTCCACGCGCAGGCAGACCAGCTCGTTGATGTCGAAGAAGCGCCGCCAGTTGATGCGATCGGACGCCGTGCGCCACCACGCCAGGCGCCAGTGCTGGGCGGCCAGGAGGTCGACCAGCGGCAGCGCCGCGGTGCCTTCGGCCAGCGGCAGCGCGGTCTCGAAGTAGCGCAGCACGCCGGCGCCGGCATCGACCTGCAGCTCGCCGGCCGCCACCGCCTCGTCGAGCGGCCGGCCGAGCAGCGGCAGCAGGACGCGGTCGTCGGCCTGCCAGTCGATGTCGAACCAGGCGGCGTGACGGCTCGCCCGGCCGTGGCGCAGCACGTCGCGCCACCAGGCATTGCGCGGATCGGCCGCCATGTGGTTGGGCACGATGTCGATCACCAGACCGAGCCCGGCCTCGGCCAGCGCCGCCGCCAGGGCGCGCAGCGCTTCCTCGCCGCCCAGCTCGGGATTGACCGCGGTCGGGTCGAGCACGTCGTAGCCGTGCCGCGAGCCCGGCCGCGCCGTGGCGATCGGCGAGGCATAGAGATGGCTTATGCCGAGCCGCGCGAGATAGGGCACGAGGCGTTGCGCGTCGGCAAAGGTGAAGTCGCGATGGAACTGCAGACGGAGCGTGGCGCGCGGCGTCATTGGCGGCGACCGTCGATCAGCCGGGCGCGATGCGCGACCTCGGGAGCGTCGAACAGGTCGCGCGCAAGCGGCGTGAGGCGGCGGCGCCAGTTGGGATGCTGGTCGATCGTGCCCGGCAGGTTGGGCTGCTCGGCGAGGCCGAGCAGGTCCTCGAGCGGCGCCAGCATCAGGCTCGCCGGCGACTGCGCCACGAAGGCCAGCGCCGCGTCGACCACGCGCCGCGGCTCGTCCGGCCCGGGCGGCGGGTCGCTGGCGGCGCCCGAGTCGACCATGGCGCGCCACAGCCGCACGCGGTCGCGCGTCCGGTCCCTGGCCTCGTCCGGCGCCGCCAGGCCGAGCGCCTGGCGGGTGCGGATGTCGCTGCCGCTCCACCAGCCGGCCACGGTCGGAAGATCGTGCGTGGTGGTCATCGCCACGGCGTCGGGCCGCCAGCGCCGCGGCGCCTTGAAGGCCCGGCCGGCGCGCTCGAACCACAGCACGTCCATGCCGGCGATGCCGGCGCGGCGCAGCTGCGCCCGGAAGCCCGGCGGCAAGGTGCCGAGATCCTCGGCGATCACCACGCCGCGATGGCGATGCGATTCGAGCGCCAGCAGGCGCAGCAGGTCGTGCAGCGGATAGTGCAGATAGGCGCCTTCCGCCGGCGAACCGCCGCGCGGGATCAGCCACAGCCGCATCAGCCCCATGGCATGGTCGATGCGCACGCCGCCGGCGGCGCGCAGGGCGGCCCGCACGGTCGCCAGGAACGGCTCGAAGCCGTGCGCCACGAGCGCGCTCGGCGCGAACCCGGTGAGGCCCCAGTCCTGGCCCTGGCGGTTGTAGAGGTCGGGCGGGGCGCCGATCGACAGGTCGAGCAGCAGGTCGGACCGGCGCGCCCAGGCGTGGCTGCCGGCGCGGTCCATGCCGATCGCGAGATCGTTGATCACGCCGATGCGCATGCCGGCGGCGCGCGCCGTAGCCTGCGCCGCCTCGAACGAGCGGGCGGTCAGCCATTGCAGGAACAGGTGACGGCGGGCCGCATCGGCGTCGCCCGGCGTCCGTTCGACCGGCCAGGCGGTCCACGCACCGCCGCGCTCGGCGTGCAGAGCCTCGAACAGCGCGTGCTCCTGCAGCGCCTCGCCGCCTTCGTCGACGAAGCGCCGGAAGTCGGTCGCGAGCGCGCTGCCGTGGGCGAGATCCTGCGCGACGAAGCCGTCGTAGAGCGCGCGCAGCCGTGCCAGCTTGGCGGCGCCGGCGGCCGGCCAGTCGATCAACGGCGCGGCTTCGAGAGCGTCGGCGGCCGCCGCTTCCGCACGCGCGATCCGCTCGGCCGGAAAGACCAGCGACGGGTCGGCATAGAGCGGGTTCAGGAACAGTCGGCTCGACGGCGAGTACGGCCCGTAGCGTTCCGGCTGGGCGCCGAACAGGCTGTGCACCGGGCTGAGGGCGACGGCGTCGGCGCCGACCGAGGCCGCCGCCAGCACCAGGTCGCGCAGCGCACCGGCATCGCCGATGCCGCCGTCGCCGGGCCGGCGCAGGCCGTAGAGCTGGGCAGCGACGCCCCACAGGCGCTCGCCGGCGCCGAGATCGGCGCTGGTCAGGCAGCGCGGCGGCGCCACCGCCAGGACGACCTCGCGGTCGGCGAAGCGCAGCCGGTGATAGCCCGGCAGGGCGATCGGCGGCACGCCCGCCGCGCGGCCGCCGCGCAGGCTGATCGGCAGCACGTTGCCGTCCTCCAGCGCGAGCTCGCCGGCCACCCGGCGGTCGAGCGACAGACCGGGCAGCGGCGTGCGCCGGCCGACGACGGTCGTGACCAGCGGCGGCACGTCGGGCGCGGAGCCGATGTCCGGCAGGGCGCCGAGGATGCGGCGCAGGGCGGCCGGCGAAACGGTCTGCGGCTGGCCCATGGCGTCGACCCAGTCGACGGCGAGGCCGGCGGCCAGCGCGCGCCGGCGCAAGGTCTCGTCGGTCACGACATCGGCTCCACGAAGGCGACGGTGGCGCGGCCTTCGAGCCGGCCCTGGCGCGCCTGCTCGCCGGCGCCGGCGCGCGAGTCGAACAGCAACTCGCCGCGCGGCGGCTCGATCGAGCAGGGCTCGGCGCCGAGATTGCAGGCCAGCCACAGCACGGCGGCGCCCTGCAGGCTCCAGGTCGCGAGCACGGCGGCGGGCCCGACCGACGCGGCGGCGATGGCGCGGGCTTCCGCCAGTCGCGGCACCAGCGCCGTGGCGCGCACCGCGAGCAGGCGGCGATAGTAGGCGCGCCACGTATCGGCTTTCGCCGCATCGGGCCGCGGCCGGCTGCGCTCGAAGGTCTCGGTGGCATTCGGGTCGGGGATCGCGGCGGCGCTCTCGCCGGCGTGGAAGCCCTTGAAGCCGGCGAACTCGCGGCGGCGGCCTTCGCGCACGGCGTCGGCCAGCGCGCCGTGATGATCGGTGAAATAAAGGAAGGGATCGCGGCAGCCCGCCTCCTCGCCCATGAACAGCATCGGGATCTGCGGCGCCAGCAGCTGCAGGGCGATCGCGGCGCGCAACGCCTCGGGATTGGCGTGCTCGATCAGCCGGTCGCCGAACGGCCGATTGCCGATCTGGTCGTGGTTCTGCAGGAACAGCACGAAGGCGGTCGGCGCGAGGTCGGCGCTGGGCGTGCCGCGCGGCGCGCCGCCGCGGCACGGCGAGGGATCGCCCTGATACACGAAGCCCTCGGCCAGGCAGCGCGCCAGCTTGTCGGCCGGCCGCTCGGCGAAGTCGGCGTAGTAGCCGTCGCTCTCGCCGGTCAGCAGCACGTGCAGCACGTGATGGGCGTCGTCGTTCCACTGCGCGTCGAAGTCGCGCCGCAGGTGATCGGCGACGTTGCCGTCGTGCTCGAGCACGAGATGCACCTGGCGCCCGGGCTCGACGGTGCGGCGCACCGCGGCGGCCATCTCGTCCAGCCAGTCCGATTCGGAGATGGCGTGTACGGCGTCGAAGCGCAGCCCGTCGAAGCGGTACTCCATCAGCCAGTACAGCGCGTTGTGGGTGAAGAAGTCGCGGACCTCGCGGCGCCGGAAATCGATCGCCGGTCCCCATGGCGTCTTCAGGTCGTCGCGGAAGAAGCCCGGCGCATAGGCCGACAGGTAGTTCCCGTCGGGACCGAAGTGGTTGTAGACGACGTCGAGGAAGATCATCAGGCCGAGCCCGTGCGCGGTGTCGACCAGCGTCTTCAGCGCGTCGGGCGTGCCGTAGGCGCGGTCGGGCGCATAGGGCAGCACGCCGTCGTAGCCCCAGTTGCGCCGGCCCGGGAAGTCGTTGATCGGCATCAGCTCGACCGCCGTCACGCCGAGCTCGGCCAGCGCCGGCAGGGCGGCCTGCACGCCGGCGAAGCCGCCCAGCGCGCCGGCATGCAGTTCATAGAGGACCGTCGTCGTCCACGGCCGGCCGCGCCACTCGGCATGCCGCCAGGCATGGGCACGCGGGTCGACGAGTCGGCTGCGGTCGTGCACGTCGTCGGCCTGCCCGCGCGACGCCGGATCGGGCACCAGCCGTCCGTCGTCGAGGCGGAAGCCGTAGCGGCTGCCGGCCGCGCAGGCTGCCTCGACCTCGAACCAGCCGTCGGCCGTGCGGTTCATCGGCAGCGCCGGCCGGCCCTCGATGTCGAGCGCGACCCGCTGCTGCGCCGGCGCCCACAGGCGGAAGCGCGCGCGGTCGGGCGCCAGCACGGCGCCGCCGAAGGGAAACTCGTACGCAAAACCGGTCATTCAATCCTCTAGGGAACTGCCTTCGAGAAGGCTCGCGGTGAGCACGAGGCTGCGCGCCGCGACGACGAGTCGGTCGCCGTCCAGCGGCCGCTCCGGGCCGTCCGGATCGGCGCTGTCGAGCAGCAGCCGCGCCGGCGGGCCGGGCGGCGGCAAGCGGAACACGTGCTCGTCCGCCGAGGCGTTGAAGAAGGCGGTCAGCACCGAGACCCGGCCATCGCCGTCGCGCCCGGCGCGGCGCAGCACCAGCCGGCGCTCCTCCGGATCGTTCCACGACTCGATGGTGGCCGGCTGGCCCGAGGCGTCGAACCAGGCGATGTCGACCAGGCCGGGCGCCAACTCGTCGCGGCCATGCAGGAAGCGCGGCGAGCGCAGCACGGCATGGTCGCGGCGCAGCGCCGCCAGCCGGCGCACGAAGGCGACCAGGCGGGCGCCGTCGCCGGTCTCGGCCAGGGACCAGTCGAGCCAGGAGATCTCGTTGTCCTGGCAGTAGGGATTGTTGTTGCCGCGCTGGCTGCGGCCGAACTCGTCGCCGCCCAGCAGCATCGGCGTGCCCTGCGACAGGAAGACGGTGGCGAGCAGGGCGCGCTGCACGCGGCGGCGGTCGTGCAGGATGTCGGGATCGTCGGTCGCACCCTCGACGCCCCCGTTCGCCGAGTAGTTCTCGGGATGGCCGTCCTGGTTGTCCTCGCCGTTGGCCTCGTTGTGGCGCTCGGCATAGGACACGGTGTCGGCCACCGTGAACCCGTCGTGGCAGGCGACGAAGTTGATCGAGGCCCAGGGCCGCCGCGCGTCGCGGTCGAACAGGTCGCTCGAGCCGGCCAGGCGGGCGGCGACGTCGGCGCGCTGGCCGGGGTCGCCGCGCCAGTAGCGGCGCACGCCGTCGCGATAGCGGTCGTTCCATTCGGCAAAGCCCGGCGGATGGCGGCCGAGCTGGTAGCCACCGGGGCCGATGTCCCAAGGCTCGGAGATCAGCTTGACCCGCGCCAGCACCGGGTCCTGGCGCAGCGCGTCGAAGAAGCCGGCGCCGGGATCGAAGCCGTGCGCCTCGCGCCCCAGGGTGACGCCGAGGTCGAAGCGGAAGCCGTCGACGTGGAACGCCGTCACCCAGTAGCGCAGCGAATCCATCACCATCTGCAGGACGCGCGGCGACGACAGGTCGAGCGTGTTGCCGGTGCCGGTGTCGTTGACGCAGCGGCGCGGATCGTCGGCGGCCAGTCGATAGTAGCTGGCGTTGTCGAGGCCTCGGAACGACAGGGTCGGACCCATCTCGCTGCCTTCTGCGGTGTGGTTGTAGACGACGTCGAGGATCACCTCGATGCCGGCGGCGTGCAGGCGCCGGACCGCGATCCGCATCTCGTCCGGCGTGTTGTCGGAGAGGTAGCGCGGCTCCGGCGCGAAGAACCCAATGGTGTTGTAGCCCCAGTAGTTCCGCAGCCCGCGCTGCAGGAGATGGCGGTCCTGCACGAAGGCCTGCACCGGCAGGAGCTCGACGGCGGTGATGCCGAGCCGCCGCAGGTGATCGATGAAGCGCGGGTCGGCCAGCGCCGCGAAGGTGCCGCGCTCGTTGGGCCGCAGGCCGGGCCGCAGCATGCTGAGCCCGCGGACATGCGCCTCGTAGATCATCGTGTCCGACCACGGCACCGAAGGCGGCCGGTCGTCGCCCCAGGTGAAGGTGTCGTCGGAGACGATCGCCTTCAGCATGCCGGGCGCGCTGTCGCGGCGGTCGAACGAGAGGTCGCCGCGCGGCGAATTCACCCGATAGCCGTACAGGGCGTCGGAGCTGCGCAGCTCGCCGGCGAGGCGGCGGGCATAGGGATCGAGCAGCAGCTTGTGCGGATTGAAGCGATGGCCGCGCTGCGGCTCGTAGGGGCCGTGCGCGCGATAGCCGTAGACCAGCCCGGTGCGGGCGCTCGGCAGGTAGCCGTGCCAGACTTGGTCGGTCCATTCCGGCAGGTCGAAACGGGCGATCTCGCGCCGCCCCGAAGGATCGAACAGGCAGAGCTCGATACGGCTGGCGTGCGCCGAGAAGACGGCGAAGTTGATTCCCAGCCCGTCCCAGGTGGCGCCCAGCGGATAGGGCGCGCCGGGCGCCAGCCGGCTCGGCCAGCCGGCCATCTCAGTCCTCGGCCCGCAGCATCACCGTGGCGAGCGGCGGCAGGCTGAGCACGATCGACTGAGCCTCGCCGTGCGCCGCCTGCGCCTCGGCATGGACCTCGCCGTCGTTGCCGATGTCGCCGCCGCCATAGTGGCGCGAATCGCTGTTCAGGATCTCGCGCCAGCGGCCCGGCTGCGGCACGCCGATCCGATAGCCGTGCCGCGGCACCGGCGTCATGTTGCAGACGACCAGCACCGGCGCGCTGCCGGGCTCGCCCAGCCGCAGGAAGGCGAACACCGAGTTGGCGCGGTCGTCGCCGATCAGCCAGCGGAAGCCGTCGCCGCGGGTGTCGCGCTGGTGCAGCGCCGGCTCGCCGGCATAGACGCGGTTGAGGTCGCGCACCAGGCGCTGCACGCCGGCATGCGGCGGATCGTCGAGCGCCGGCCAGTCGATCTCGCCGTCGTGGTTCCACTCGCGCTCCTGGGCGATCTCGCTGCCCATGAACAGCAGCTTCTTGCCGGGATGGGCCCACATGAAGCCGAGATAGGCGCGCAGGTTGGCGAAGCGCTGCCAGGCATCGCCCGGCATCTTGCCGATCAGCGAGCCCTTTCCGTAGACGACCTCGTCGTGCGAGATCGGCAGGATGAACTTCTCCGAGAAGGCGTAGACCAGGCCGAAGGTGATCTCGTCGTGGTGATAGGCGCGCCAGATCGGCGGCCGCTCGACATACTGCAGGGTGTCGTGCATCCACCCCATGTTCCACTTGTAGCTGAAGCCCAGCCCGTCGGGCGGGGGCGCCGTGACGCCGGGCCAGGCCGTCGATTCCTCGGCGATCATGATCGCCCCCGGGCAGCGCTCGGCGACGACACTGTTGAGATGCTTCAGGAAGCCGACCGCCTCGAGATTCTCGCGGCCGCCATGGACGTTGGGCACCCAGCCGCCGGGCGGCCGGCTGTAGTCGCGGTACAGCATCGAGGCGACGGCATCGACCCGGAGCCCGTCGACGTGGAAATGCTCCAGCCAGTGCAGCGCGCTGGCGATCAGGAAGCCCTGCACCTCGCGACGGCCGAAATTGTAGATGTAGGTGTTCCAGTCGCGGTGGAAGCCCTCGCGCGGGTCGAGATGCTCGTAGAGCGCCGTGCCGTCGAAGCGGGCGAGGCCGTGCGCGTCGGTCGGGAAGTGCGCCGGCACCCAGTCGAGGATCAGGCCGAGCCCGTTGGCGTGCAGGGTGTCGACGAAGCGCGCGAAGGCCTCGGGCGGACCCCAGCGGGCGCTGGGCGCGAACAGGCCGAGCGGCTGGTAGCCCCACGAGCCGCCGAACGGATGCTCGGTGACCGGCAGCAGCTCGAGATGGGTGAAGCCGAGCTCCCGGGCGTAGGGGATCAGCCGCTCCGCCGCGAAGTCCCACAGCGAGCGCTCGGCGGCGTCGCCCGGGCGCATCCACGAGCCGACATGGACCTCGTAGATCGACAGCGGCGCGGCCGGCGACTGGCGCTCGGCGCGGCTCTTCATCCAGGCGGCGTCGCTCCACGGGAAGGGCTCGGGCGCGGCGACGACCGACGCGGTGGCCGGCGGCGCCTCGGTGCGCCGGGCCAGCGGATCGGCCTTCGACAGGCGGGCGCCATCGGGCGCGACGATCTCGAACTTATACAGCGCGCCGGCGCCAAGGCGCGGCACGAACAGCTCCCAGATGCCGGCGGGATAGCGTCGCCGCATCGGATGGCGACGGCCGTCCCAAGCGTTGAAGTCGCCGATCACCGACACCTGCCGGGCGTTGGGCGCCCACACCGCGAAGCGCACGCCGCGCACGCCGTCGACCGTGACGACGTTGGCGCCCAGCGCCCTGGCCAGCTCGAAGTGCCGACCCTCGTTGAACAGGTGCAGGTCGAGCGCGCCGAGCAGCGGCGGGAAGGCGTAGGGATCCTCGGTCTCCTGGACCGCGTCGGGCCATTCGATGCGCAGCAGATAGGGCGCGGCGTCGGACACCTTGCCCTCGAACAGGCCGGGCTCGCCGGCCGGCGACAGACGACCGATCGATCGCCGGTCGGCGCGGCGCAGCAGCTCGACGGTGCACGCGCCGGGGAGGAAGGCGCGCACGATCCGGCCGGCGGGTCCGTCGTGCGGCCCCAGCACCTCGAAGGGATCGTCCAGGGTCACGCCGTCACCGGCGCGGCCGGCTCGAGCAGGGCGCCGGCGACGCGCGCGAGGCCGCCGACCGGGATGGCCAGCCAGCTCGGGCGGTTGGCCGCCTCGTAGACCACCTCGTAGGCCGCCTTCTCGATCAGGAAGAAGTCGAGCAGCCCGTCCGATTCGAAGAGCGGCAGGTCGCGCACCGCCTCGCGATAGCCCTCCAGGAAGGACTGCTCGGCGCCCTCGCGCAGGCGGGTCACCAGGCGCTGACGGCGGCCCGGCGACAGGCGCGCGGCGACGACGTTCTTGGGGTCGAGCGTGCTGGCGGCGGCGTAGTCGATCGAGCGCAGCAGACCGGCGACGTCGCGCAGCGGGCTCGCCTTGCGCCGCCGCTCCTCGAGCGGCCGCGCCGGCTCGCCCTCGAAGTCGATGATGTAGGCGTCGCCGGTGGCGACCAGGACCTGGCCGAGATGGAAGTCGCCGTGGATGCGCGTCATCAGCGCGCCGTGCCCGCCCTTGCCGAGCCGGCGCAGCGCGCCTTCGACGGCGGCGCGGCCGGCCAGCAGCCGGTGCGCGTCGGCCTCGGCCGCCTCGTTGTCCCAGGTCGCGCGCTGGGCGATGGCGTCGAAGGCGCGGGCCAGCAGCCCGCTCGCCCGCTCGATCCAGCGCGCGACGTCGGCCTCCTCGGCGCGCTGCGGCGCGAAGGCCGGATCGTCGGTGGGCCGCGCCAGCACCGCATGCATGGCGCCGAGCTGGCGGCCGATCGTGCCGGCCAGCGCGTGGTAGTCGCGAATGTCGTCGCCGCGCGCGTCCTTGCTCGCCTCGCG
Source organism: Reyranellaceae bacterium (assembly GCA_046349275.1). Classification (GTDB taxonomy): domain Bacteria; phylum Pseudomonadota; class Alphaproteobacteria; order Reyranellales; family Reyranellaceae; genus Reyranella. The sequence continues at coordinate 210,264 of JAXMCN010000008.1, forward strand.
GGTCGCGGTGTCGTCCATGGCGCGGGTGAACTGGTTCAGGGTCCAGGTCCAGGCATCGCCCTGGTTGCGCACGAAGGCCTGCGCCACGGCCAGCGCGTGCCGCTTCCCCTCGCCGTCGATGCGCGCCACCTCGCCGAGCAGCGCCGGCGCGTTGGCGAAGCCGTTGGCGGTGAGGTAGCGGCTCATCTCGGCCTCGGGGTGCTCGCCGCCGGCGACCCGCCGAAAGATCTTCAGCATCACCGCGTCGTCGACGAGCAGCGAGCTGTTCGACTGCTCGGCGGTCAGCCAGATCACCGGCGCGTCGGCCGGGCGGCGCAGCAACTCGACCTTGTCGGGCATCGGCTCGAAGACGATCTCGCCGTCGGGCGCGGCGATCCGCTCCGACCCGGCCAGGGCGTCGAGCAGCCGGCGTGCGAAGGGCGCCAGCGCGAAAGCGTCGGTCAGCAGGCCGATGCGGCGGCCCTGCCGGACTCGCGCCAGCGCCAGCTGGGCCGGCAGGGCGGCGCTCGCTTCGTCCTCCCAGCTCACCGACAGCGGCAGCTGCCAGCGGCTGCGGCCGGTCTCGGTCTCGACCTCGATCTCGGCCAGCAGCAGCTCGTGGCCATCGTCGAGCGGCGCCAGGCTGGCCAGGCGGGCGGCACGCAGCCGCTCGTCCTTGGCGCCGAACCAGCGCCGCTTCTGCAGGTAGGACGGCAGGGTCTCGCGCTCGAGCGCCGCGGCGGCCGAGACGAGCGCCTCGTCGAGGCGGCGGCGCAGCACGACGGTGATGAAATCGGGCATGGGTTCCGGGGCCGGTGTGTGCCAGGACGGCGCCTCGCTCTCGCGCGCCAGGATGAACCAGTAGAAGCCGAACGGCGGCAGGGTCAGGAGGTAGGTGAGCTGGCCGATCGGCGGGAACAGCGAGCCGCCGTTCAGCTCGATCGGCACCCGGCCGGCGAACTCGGAGAGCTCGAGCTCGACGGCCTGGGCCGAGCGCGAGACGTTGGCGACGCACAGGATCGCCTCGCCGTCGAGCTCGCGCAGATAGGCCAGCACCTTGCGGTTCTTCGGGTACAGGAAGCGCAGGCTGCCGCGGCCGAAGGCGGCATGCTGGCGCCGCACCGCCAGCATGCGGCGCATCCAGTGCAGCAGCGAGTGGGCGTCGCGGGTCTGCGCCTCGACGTTGACCGTCTCGTAGCCGTACAGCGGATCCATGATGGTGGGCAGCGCCAGCGCCGCATAGTCGGCGCGCGAGAAGCCGCCGTTGCGGTCGGGCGACCACTGCATCGGCGTGCGCACGCCGTCGCGGTCGCCCAGCCGGATGTTGTCGCCCATGCCGATCTCGTCGCCGTAGTAGATGACCGGCGCGCCGGGCATCGAGAACAGCAGACAGTTCATCAGCTCGATGCGGCGGCGGTCGCGCTCGAGCAGCGGCGCCAGGCGGCGCCGGATGCCGAGGTTGAGCCGGGCGCGGCGGTCGGTGGCGTAGGTCTGCCACAGATAGTCGCGCTCCGAATCGGTCACCATCTCGAGCGTCAGTTCGTCGTGGTTGCGCAGGAAGATCGCCCACTGGCAGTTGTCGGGAATCTGCGGCGTCTGACGCATGATGTCGGTGATCGGGAAGCGATCCTCGCGGGCCAGCGCCATGTACATGCGCGGCATCAGCGGGAAGTGAAAGGCCATGTGGCATTCGTCGCCCTGGCCGAAATACTCCTTGGTGTCCTCGGGCCACTGGTTGGCCTCGGCCAGCAGCATGCGGCCGGGGAACGAGGCGTCGATCTCGGCCCGGATGCGGCGCAGGACGGCATGCGTCTCCGGCAGGTTCTCGTTGTTGGTGCCCTCGCGCTCGACCAGGTAGGGCACGGCGTCGAGGCGCAGTCCGTCGACGCCCATCGACAGCCAGAAGCGCATGACCCCCAGCACCGCCTCCATGACGTCGGGATTGTCGAAGTTGAGATCGGGCTGGTGGGCGTAGAAGCGATGCCAGTAGTAGGCGTTGGCCGCCGGATCCCAGGTCCAGTTGGAGCGCTGGGTGTCGAGGAAGATGATGCGCGTGCCGGCGTAGCGCTGGTCGCTGTCCGACCAGACGTAGAAGTCGCGCTCGCGCGAGCCGGGCGGCGCCAGCCGGGCGCGCTGGAACCACGGATGCTGGTCCGAGGTGTGGTTGATCACCAGCTCGGTGATGACGCGGATGCCGCGCTTGTGCGCCTCCTCGATGAAGCGCTTCACGTCGTCGAGCGTGCCGTACTCGGGGTGGACTGCGGTGTACTCGGCGATGTCGTAGCCGTCGTCGAGCCGCGGCGAGGGATAGAAGGGCAGCAGCCACAGCGTGTTGACGCCGAGATTGGCGATGTAGTCGAGCTTGGAGATCAGGCCGGCGAAGTCGCCGATCCCGTCGTCGTTGGAATCGAAGAACGACTTCAGGTGCAGCTGGTAGATGATCGCGTCCTTGTACCAGAGCAGGTCCTGGGCGACCGGCAGCGGCGGCGCGGCGAGCGGCGCGTTCACGGCCGGCCTCCGGCGCGCCGGCCGAGCGGCGCGATGCGCCAGATCGCGAAGGGCAGGCCGGCCGGGTCGAGGCGCACGCGCTGGACCTTGCCGTGCCAGGTGAATCGCCGGCCGCTCATCAGCTCCTCCCCTTCGACCGCGCCGTCGTCCGGCAGCTGCCACTCCCACAACGGCACCTCGAACGACGCTTCCTGGACGGCGTGCGGATCGAGGCTGACAGCGACGAGCACCATGTGGTCGTGCGCCGGAGTCGACTTGCCGTAGACCAGAACCTGGTCGTTGAAGGCGTTGTAGAAGGTGACGCCGCGATGGCTCTGCAGCGCCGGATGCGATCGCCGCAGCCGGTTGAGCGCGCCGATCTCGGCGACGATGTTGCTCGGCGCGTCGAAGTCGCGGCGGCGCACCTCGTACTTCTCCGAGTCGAGGTATTCCTCGCGCCCGGGCAACGCCGCCGCCTCGCAGAGCTCGAAGCCGGAATAGACGCCCCACAGGCCCGACAGGGTGGCGGCGAGGCAGGCTCGGATCAGAAACCCGGCGCGGCCGCCCTGCTGCAGGAACACCGGGTTGATGTCCGGCGTGTTGACGAAGAAGTTGGGCCGGAAATAGTCGACGATTTCGGTCGTCGTGAGCTCGCGGAGGTAGTCCATAAGCTCGGCCTTGCCGGTGCGCCACGTGAAGTAGGTGTAGGACTGCGTGAAGCCGACCTTGGCCAGGCGGTACATCATGGCCGGCCGCGTGAAGGCCTCGCTGAGGAAGATCACGTCGGGATGGCGGGCGCGGACGTCGCCGATCATCCACTCCCAGAACGGCAGCGGCTTGGTGTGCGGATTGTCGACCCGGAAGATCTTCACGCCCTCGCCGGCCCAGTGCAGCACGACGTTGCGCAGCGCCAGCCACAGCTCGGGCACCGCGCCCTCGGCGTAGAAGTCGACGTTGACGATGTCCTCGTACTTCTTGGGCGGGTTTTCGGCGAAGCGGATCGAGCCGTCGGCGCGGCGGCGGAACCACTCGGGATGCTCGGCGAGCCAGGGATGGTCGGGCGAGCACTGGATCGCGAAGTCGAGCGCGATCTCCAGCCCATGGTCGCGCGCCGCGGCGACCAGCCGCCGGAAATCCTCCGCCGTGCCCAGCCCCGGATGGATCGCGTCGTGGCCGCCTTCGGCGCCGCCGATCGCGTAGGGACTGCCGGGATCGTCGGGCGCGGCGACCAGGGCGTTGTTGCGGCCCTTGCGATGGCTGGTGCCGATCGGATGGATCGGCGGGAAGTAGAGCACGTCGAAGCCCATGTCGCGGATCCGCGGCAGGGCGGCCGCGACGTCGTCGAAGGTGCCCAGCGAGCGCGGAAACAGCTCGTACCAGCTGGCGAACTCGGCCTGCGGCCGCTCGACGTCGAGCGGGATGGCGTCGTGGCGGCAGGCGAAGCCGCGATCGTCGGAGGCGGCGACGCGGCGTCGCGTCTCCGGCGCCGTCAGCAGCTCGACGGCCTGCGCCGGATCGGATCCGGCCTCGGCGAGACGCGCCAGCAGGTCGCTCGCCTCGACCCGCTCGAGATGTGCCCGGGCGTCGGCGATCTCGACGGCGACGTCGACCCCGGCCCGCTGCTTGACCTCCAGGGCATGGCACAGGCTGGCATACTCGTCGCGCCACGCCTCGACGGCGAACAGATGGCGGCCGATGCGGCGCGGCGTGAACCACGCCGTCCAGCGGTCGTTGACCAGCGCGGTCATCGGAACGCGCTGCCAGTCCTTCTCGTCGGCGGCGCGCCACAGCAGATCGGCGGCCAGGACGTCGTGGCCGTCGGCGAAGATGTCGGCCTCGACGACGACCGGCCGGCCGATCAGCCGCTTGACGGCGAACGGGCCGCCGGCGACCTGGGGCGTCACGCGGTCGATGACCACCGGCGAGCGGCCGGCCGCGGCGGTCGCCAGGCGCCGGTCCTGGCGGCGCGGCTCGCGCACCGCGCCGACCGGTCCGAGCACGGCCACCGCGATCTCGCCGGGCGCCAGCCAGCCGTCGACCGGCCGGCCGTCGAGGGTGCGCGGCTCGCCCAGCAGGGCGCCGGCCGCGGGATCGACCGGATCGAGGCCGACCGCCAGCTTCTGCCGGCGCGCCGGGTCGTGATTGACCAGGATCGCCACGCCACGGCGGGCCGACACGGCGGGGCCATCGAGCCGCACCAGCGCGCTCACCGTCGCGTCGGGAGCGGTCAGCGGGCGCAGCACGCCGTCGGCCACCGGCGCCAGCCGCCCGGTCAGGGCGGTCGCCCGCGCGATCTCTTCCTCCAGGCCGTCGCGCCAGCCGGCCGGCATCAGGATTCCGCAGCCCGTCGCCGCGGCCAGCGACAGCGCGCGGCGCCGCGCCTCGCGTCCGGAGGCCGGCCGCTCGAACGGCACCCCGGCGGTCCCGATCACCGGCGCCGCCCGGCGCAGCGAGGCGTATTCCTGCGCGTACCAGGCGGCGCGGCCGTCCCACCACGCCGTCGACGCGAACACGCCGTCGAGCCGCGCGCCCGCGAGGCCGCCATGGCGCTCCCAGGCGAGACCCGGCGTCCACGCCCACAGCGTCGCACGTGCCGGCAGGGCGTGGGTCAGCAAACGCACCGTCTCGTCGCCGACATGCTCGAGCCCGAGCAGGCGAAAGCCCGCAACCCCGGCCTCGACCAGGCGAGCCAGACGGTCGGCCCACCACGCCGCGAGCTGCCGCTCGACGCCCCGCCGCGCAATCGCCGCCTGCAGCAGGCGCGTATCCTGGCGCGGATCGACGACCGGCGGATCGAGAGGCTCGAACAGCGCCGCCGTCGCCCGCGCCGACGGCCCGGCGGCGGCCAGGCGGTCGAGCACGATGTCGAGGGCGAGCTCCAGCCCGACGTCGCGGCAGAGCGCCGCCAGCCGCGCTGCAGCGTCGACGGCCGACTCGCCCAGCGCCAGGCGCGGATCCGCCGCGTCGAGGTCGGTCACGAGCAAGGGATCGAGCGCGGTGGGAAACAGCGTCAGGCAGACATGCGAGAAGCCGAGCGCCCGGGTGTCGGCGAGGGCGGCGCTCCAGCCGCCGGTCGCGGCACGCGCGAGATCGTCACCCGAGAGGTGGCAGATGCGCGGCGCACGCCCAATCGTCTCCCCCGCCGCGGAGGCCGCCTCCGCGGTCGTTGCCGTCCTGCCCATGGCGATGCAACCCGCGGCGGCGGTCAAGGTTGCACGGGCACCGAAGTGCAGAGGTTGCCGTGGACCTGAAGGATGTGAAGAACGCCACCGTTTCCCAGCTCAAGGCCGACATCGACGGCGGCCGTACCGGCGACAAGCGCCGCGGCTTCGATCCGGCTGCCGCGCCGCTCGGCACCGACGACGAGGCGGCCGGGTCGCCGCCGCCGGGCGCGGCGATCGACCACGCGCGCGCCAGCGAGGCGCGGCCGCGGCTCGCCGACGCCACCGGCGCGCACGACAGCCTCGCGCCCGACGCCGCGCCGGACGAGCCCGCCCCCGACAGGGTGGTGCCGCACGCCGCGCCGTGGCTGCTGCTGGGCGGGCTGATCTCGGTGGTGCTGGTCGCCCTGCTGTGGCTGCTGCTGCGCTGAGCTACCGGACCTTCAGCAGCAGCTTGCCGGCGACCTGGCGGCCCTCCAGCCGGCGATGCATCTCGGCCGCCTCGGCGAGCGGGAAGACGCCCTCGATCGGCACCTTCAGCCAACCCTCGCTCAGGCCGGCCAGGACATGGTCGAGGCCGGCGTGCCACTCGGGCGAACCCTGCTCGACATGCCCGAGATGCAGGCGGGTGAAGGTCTGCGAGCGCGGCAGGATGCGCTCGCGGATGTTCCTGAACGGCTGGCCCTCGGCCTCGCCGATGCTGATGACGTGGCCGAGCCGGCGCACGACGTCGAAGGTGCGGTCGAGCATGGTGGCGCCGTAGGAATCAATCGCGAGGTCGACTCCCCGGCCCTGCGTGAAGTCCAGCACGGCGGCCTGGAAGTCCTCCGAGCCGGTGACGACGACGCGCTCGGCGCCGTAGGCGAGCGCGCGCTGCTCCTTGCCCGGCGTGCCGGTGGTGCCGATCACCCGGGCGCCGGCATGCACCGCGAGCTGCGTGCAGGCCAGCCCGACGCCGCCGCCGACGGCGTTGACCAGCACCGTGTCGCCGGGCTTCAGGCCACCGAACACCGTGTACATCATGTGGTAGGCGGTCAGCGCCTGAATCGGAAAGGCCGCGCCGACGTCGAGCGGCACCTCGGCCGGTAGCGGGATCAGGCCGGCGGCCGGCGCCAGACACTTCTCGGCATAGGCGCCGCCCTTCTCGGGAAAGGCCGCGACCCTGGCCCCCAGGATGACGTCGGTCACCCCCGGCCCCAGCGCCGCCACCGTGCCGGCGACCTCGAAGCCCAGGATCATCGGATAGGTCATGGCGTGCGGGTAGATGCCCTGGCGGACCTGCGTGTCGGCCCAGTTGCAGCCGGCATAGGCGACGTCGAGCAGGACCTCGCCGGGACCCGGCACGGGGTCGGGCACCTCGGCGACGGTGAGCTGCTCGGGGCCTCCGGTGGCGTGGATGACGACGGCCTTCATTCCGCTATGCTCCCTTTCGACGCGGCGAGACCTGCAAGTTTCGTGCAGGCCGTCCCGCCGCAGATGGCACGTGGCTTGCTGTACTCGCGGCAATCGAGCAGGAGTTCTCAATGGATATCGGTGTCTTCATCCCCATCGGCAACAATGGCTGGCTGATCTCCGAGAACTCGCCGCAGTACAAGCCGACCTTCGATCTCAACAAGGAGATCGTGCTGAAAGCCGAGCATTACGGGCTCGACTTTGCCCTTTCGATGATCAAGTTGCGCGGCTTCGGCGGCAAGACCGAGTTCTGGGACCACAATCTCGAATCCTTCACCCTGATGGCCGGCCTCGCCGCCGTCACCCAGCGCATCCAGCTCTACGCCTCCGTGGCGGTGCTGACGATCCCGCCGCCGATCGTGGCGCGCATGGCCTCGACCATCGATTCGATCTCCAACGGCCGCTTCGGCGTCAACATCGTCTCGGGCTGGGCCAAGAACGAGTACGAGCAGATGGGCCTGTGGCCGGGCGACGACTTCTTCAACTACCGCTACGACTACAGCACCGAGTACGTCCAGGTGCTGCGCGACCTCTGGGAGAAGGGCACGTCCGACTTCAAGGGCAAGTACTTCCAGATGACCGACTGCAAGCTCAGCCCGCGCCCCAAGGCCGAGATGAAGATCGTCTGCGCCGGCCAGAGCCCTCGCGGCATGGAGTTCGGCGCCACCTTCGGCAACTACAACTTCACCCTGGGCAAGGGCGTCAACACGCCGACCGCGCACGCGCCGACCAACGAGGCGATGGCGGCGGCCGCCGCCAAGTCGGGCCGCGACGTCGGCAACTACGTGCTGATGATGGTGATCGCCGACGAGACCGACGAGGCGGCGATGGCCAAGTGGAAGCACTACAACGAGGGCGCCGACATGGGCGCGCTGGCGTGGATGGCCGGCGAGGCCAGCGCCGACACGAACGCCGCCGACGGCGGCACGGCCAAGCGCATCTCGGCCCCCGAGGGCGCCATCAACTTCAACATGGGCACCCTGGTCGGCTCCTACGCCTCGGTGGCGCGCATGCTCGACGAGTGCGCCACGGTGACGGCGACCAAGGGGATCATGCTGACCTTCGACGACTTCCTGGTCGGCATGGAGCAATTCGGCCAGCGCATCCAGCCGCTAATGAAGAGCCGCGCCGGCAAGCTGCGCCAGGTCGCCTGAGGAGGCGGCGCGCCATGGACATCGGAGTCTTCATCCCGATCGGCAACAACGGCTGGCTGATCTCGACCACCTCGCCGCAGTACATGCCGACCTTCGAGCTCAACAAGCGGATCGTGCAGCGCGCCGAGCACCATGGCTTCGACTTCGCCCTGTCGATGATCAAGCTGCGCGGCTTCGGCGGCGACAGCGAGTTCTGGGACCACAATCTCGAATCGTTCACCCTGATGGCGGGCCTCGCCGCCGTCACCGAGCGGATCCAGCTCTACGCCTCGGTGGCGGTGCTCACGATCCCGCCGGCGATCGTGGCGCGCATGGCCGCGACCATCGATTCGATCGCCCCCGGCCGCTTCGGCGTCAACATCGTGTCGGGCTGGGCCAAGGCCGAGTACGACCAGATGGGCCTGTGGCCGGGCGACGATTTCTTCGGCTACCGCTACGACTACAGCACCGAGTACGTCACGATCCTGCGCGAGCTGTGGGAGACCGGCACCTCCGACTTCAAGGGCCAGCACTTCACCATGACCGACTGCAAGCTCAGCCCGCGGCCGCAGACCTACATGAAGGTCGTGTGCGCCGGCCAGAGCGAGCGCGGCATGGAGTTCGGCGCCACCCTCGGCGACTTCAACTTCGTCGCCGCCAAGGGCATCAACAAGCCGACCGCGCACCGCGAGATCAACGACGCCATGCTGAAGGCGATCGCCAAGACCGGACGCGACGTCGGCAACTACGTGCTGATGATGGTGATCGCCGACGAGACCGACGAGGCCGCCGCCGCCAAGTGGCGCCACTACAATGACGGCGTCGACCGCAGCGCGCTCACCTGGCTGACCGACCAGGCGACCACCGATCCCAACATGCCCAAGGGCGGCACGGCGGCGCTGATGTCGCTGCACGGCGGCGCCGTCAACTTCAACATGGGCACCCTGATCGGCTCCTACGCCAACGTCGCGCGCATGCTCGACGAATGCGCCGCCCTGCCCGGCACCAAGGGCATCATGCTGGTGTTCGACGATTTCCTGGTCGGGGTCGAGGCGTTCGGCGAGCGCATCCAGCCGCTGATGAAATGCCGCCAGGAGCGGCTGGCCAAGGTCGCCTGACGCCCCCCTTCCCGCGCCTCACTCCAGGACGATGCGCGGGAAGTACATCGAGACGACCCAGTTGGGCACGTCGACGATCGAGCTGATGCGCAGGTCGGCGCAGACGCTGCACAGCATGTAGGCGTCGATCGGCGCGTAGCCGAAGCGCGTGCTCAGCAGGTCGACCATCCCCATCACCGCCGTGCGCGCCCCGGTCATCAGGTCGGGGCCGATGCCGGTCGTGACCTCGTAGCCCTTCTTGTCGAAATGGTCGCTGACCGGGCCCGGCGTGACGTAGCGCGGCATGCGCAGGTTGGCGCCCTTCACCAGCTCGATCTTGAGCGCGAGGTCGATCGGGCTCTCGATCGCCGTGCCGCAGACCTCGCCGTCGCCCTGCGCGGCATGGGTGTCGCCGACCGAGAACAGCGCGCCTTCGACCTCGACCGGCAGGTAGAGTTCGACCCCGGCCGTGATGTCGCGCACGTCCATGTTGCCGCCGACGTTGCGCGGCGGGACGATGCTGTGCAGCCCGGGCGCCGCCGGCGCCACGCCGATCGTGCCGGGAAACGGCCGCAACGGCACCTTGCCGCCCGGCCCGTACATCGCCGGCTTGAGGCCGGGATCGTAGTTCCAGTGATGCAGATGGGCGTCGGGGAACTGGTCGGTGAGCAGGCCGAAGCCCGGAATGTTGCCGGTCCAGCCCCAGCCCGAGGGCTGCAGCGACAGCACCGTGACCTTGAGCGCGTCGCCCGGCTTGGCGCCGTCGACGAACACCGGTCCGGTCACCGGGTTGACGAAGGCGAGGTCGAGCTTCTTGAGGTCCTCGGCGGTCGAGGTCTTCGTCAGCTGGCCCGACGAGGCGTCGCGCGTCTCGAACTGGATGGTCTCGCCCGGCGCGATCGTCAGCACCGGCTTGAACGCATTGTTCCAGCCGTGATGGATGTGGCCGCGATGGATGGTGTGCTTGGCGTGGCTGTGCATCTTGTCCTCCCTAGACCGCGACCGTGAGCGCGCCGTCGATCACCAGGTTGGTGCCGGAGATGCGGCTGGCCCGCGGGCTGGCCAGGAACACCACGCCGTTGGCGACCTCCTCGGCGGTGCCGAACTTGCCGGTCGGATTGACCTTCACCGTCGAGGCGAACAGGTCGGGCAGGTTCTTCTCGATGTTCTGCCAGATGCCGCCGTCGAAGTAGGTGTTGCCTGGCGACACGCAGTTGACCCGGATCCCCTTGCCGACCAGCTGGCGGCTCAGCCCCTTGGCGTAGTGGATCAGCGCCGCCTTGATGGCGCCGTAGGAGCCGGCGGCGAAGTCGATCTCGAAGCCCGAGACGCTGGAGATCAGCGCGATCGAGGCGACCTCGGACTTCTCGAGGAACGGCACGGCGGCGGCCACGGCGTTGACCGAATGCATCATGTCGATGCGGAACGACTTGTCCCAGGTCTCGGCCGAATCGCCTACCGCGAGCGCGCTGACGTTGCACACCAGGGCGTCGATCCCGCCGAGCTCGCCGGCGGCCTCGGCGATCCAGGCCTTGAGCGCGTCGGCGTCGGCGACGTCCAGCGCCTTGCCGAAGGCCCGCCCGCCGGAGGCTTTCAGCGCCGCCACCGCGGCCGCGACCTCGGCGGCGTTGCGGGCGCAGATCGCGACGTCGGCACCCTCGGCGGCGAAGCCCTCGGCGATCGCCCGGCCGATTCCCTTGCTGCCGCCGGTGATGACGGCGCGCTTGCCCTTCAGTCCGAGGTCCATGGCTGCTCTCCCTTCAGGAAAGATCGTCGACGTCGTTGCGCAGGCGCTGGCCGGCGCGGAACCGCGCCAGGTTGTCGAGGAAGATGCCGAAGATCGCCTCGTTCTGGCCCTGCGAATGGCTGGCGGTGTGCGGCGAGACGATGACGTTGGGCAGGTCCCACAGCGGCGACGCTGAATCGAGGGGCTCGCGCTCGAAGACGTCGAGATAGGCGCCCGCGAGATGGCCACTCTGCAAGGCGGCGATCACGTCGGCCTCGACCGCGACCTCGCCGCGCGCCACGTTGACGAAATGGCTGCCGGCCGGCATCGCCGAAAAGACGGCGGCGTTGGCCAGCCCGCGGGTCTGCGGCGAGGACGGACAGCACAGGATCAGCCAGTCGGCGGCGGGCAGCGCCTGCCTCAGCTCGGCATAGGCGATGGTGCGATCGCACGGCGCCACCGGCTCGGCGCTGCGCCGCACGCCGGTCACCGTCATGCCGAGCATCTTGAGCAGCCCGGCCAGGGTGCGGCCGATCGGCCCCAGCCCGACGATGACGGCGTGCTGGCCGGCGAGGTCGCGCGGCGAGCGCTCGCCCAGCCGCGGCTCCCAGGCATGCCGGCGCTGGGCGTCGGCGAGCAACGGGAAGCGCCGGTTCAGGGCGATCACCGCGCCTAGCGTGCTGTGCGCCACGGTGACCGCGGTGGCGCCCGAGGCCGTCGTCACCTTGACGCCGCGGTCGCGCAGCTCGCGATAGAGCGGACGCTCGGCGCCGGCCGGATGGATCTGCAGCCAGCGCAGGCGCGGCGCGCGGCGCAGCACCGCCTCGAAGCCCTGCAGTTCCGGCGTCGGATTGTTCTTGCTCGACTTGCCGGTGACCTCGCGGGTCATGAAGGCGATGTCCGCGACGCAATCGCCGGCGGCGGCCAGCGCCTGCTCGGCGGTGATCAGCCGCGAGCCGGCCGGCAGGGCCGGCTCGATGCGCGCTCCCCAGGTCTTCAGGGCGTGAGCGGACAGGAGAAGCGTGAGCGGGCCGGACATGGCGCCGAGAGTACGGCGCGCCCGGCCCGCCTGTCACTTAGGCGGCGAGGAACTCGTTCCACTTCTCGGTATAGTATTCGAGATTCTTCGGCCGGGTGTTCCAGACGAAGACGCGCTCGACCCGGTCGGCCAGGGAGCCGCCGTCCCTGCCCTCGCCGCCATAGACTTCCTTGACCAGCTTGGGATCGAGGTACTTCTCGTAGGTGTTGACGGTCGAGAAGTAGCCGATCTCCGACTGCCGGGCGCCGGGGAAGCCTTCCATCCAGAAGTTCAGCCACTCGTAGCAGGCGTCGAGGTTCTTCGAGCTGGCGGAGATGCCGTAGCCGTTGCACCAGGCGCGATAGCCTTCCTTGGCGACCGCGTAGCGCATCGGGATGCCCTTGCCGGCGACCTCGACGACCACCGGCCACCAGGCGTCGGCGATCCAGACTTCCTGCGAGGCCATCAGGTTCACCAGCTCGCCGTAGGCCTTCCACATGGCGCGGAAATGGCCCTCCTTCTTCTTCTCCTTGAGGAAGGCGACCACCGTGTCGACCTCCTTCTCGGTCATGTTGCTCAGGTCGACGGGGTCGAAGATGCCCAGCGCCTTCATGCCCATGGCGGCATTCAGCATGCCCAGCCAGTCGATTCCGTACAGCGCGACCTTGCCGCGCCACTTGGGATTGAACAGCTCGCCCCACGACAGGGTGTTGTTCTCGGCCGGGATCTTGCCGGCATTGTAGCCGATCGAATCCATCTGGAAGAACATCGGCGCGAACGACACCTTGGTCTTGGCCTCGTCGAGATACATCATGCGCCCGGGATTGGCGCCCAGGCCGAGCGGCGCCGTCGGGCTGGCGCGGCCGTCCTTGAGCAGCGGCGTGAGCTTCGACCAGTTGGGCAGCTTGGCGATCTCGATCGGCTGCAGCAGCTTCTCGCCCTGGGCGTAGGCGGCGAACGGCGCGTCGAGCATGACGACGTCGACCGGGGCGGTGCGCATGCGGTCGACGCGCACCTGGGTCGACGGATTGATGAAGGGCCGCGGCGTGATGCCGGTGCGCTTGCCGAACTCGACCAGGATCGGCTCGCGCATGTCGTAGCTGGCGCCGACCAGGTTGAGCTGCTTGGTCTGGGCCCAGGCGGCCGAGCCGAAGCCCGACAGGGCAGTGGCCGACGCACCGGCGCCGGCGAGCAGGGAGCGACGTCTGATCAGCATGCGGAGTCTCCTAGGCGCTGGACGATTTGCGGACCGCGGTCGACCGCCGCATCGCCCAGAAGGCGAAGGTGAAGATCATGACGGCGATCAGCGAGAAGAAGGTGGTGGTGGTGCCGACGGCGTAGATCTCCGGCGTCAGCTGGCGATCGAGCTGGGCCATCACGGCCAGCGGCAGGGTGTTGTCCGGCCCGGTCGTGAACATGCTGCGGGCATACTCGTCGTAGCTCAGCGAGAAGCCGAACAGGCCGGCGCCGATCACCCCGGGCAGGATCAGCGGCAGGGTGACCCGGCGGAAGGTCGTGAAGCGGTTGGCGCCCAGGGTCAGCGCCGCCTCCTCGACCTTCTTGTCGAAGCGGTTGAACACCGCGAGCATGGTCAGGAAGCCGAACGGCAGGGTCCACGAGACCTGGACCAGGAAGGTCGTGGTGTCCCACGACAGCTCGACGCCGAGCAGCCGCATCAGGATGGCGAAACCGAAGCCGACCAGGATGCCGGGCGCCATGATGCCCAGCAGCATCAGGTAGAAGAACCAGCCGCTGCCGCGGAACTGGCCGCGCATCGCCTGCGCCGCCATGATCGACAGCACGATGGTGGTGAGCGAGCAGGCCAGCGCCAGGATCGACGAGCGGATCAGCGGCGGCTTGAAGTCGTTCATGACCGTGGCCCGCCACAGCTCCTCGTACCAGTGCAGCGAGGTGCCGTTCATCGGGAAGGTCGTGCCGCCGGTCGGGCCGCTGAACGACAGCAGGCCCAAGGTGAAGATCGGCAGCCACTGGTAGGCCAGGAAGACCACGGTGATGGTGCCGAGAATCCAGCCGGTCAGATTCGAGCGCAGCTTCCAGCTGTTGGCCCAGCTCATCGCTCGGCCCCCAGGCGGCGGATGTCGACGACGCGCAGCGCGATCACGACGCCGATCAGCATGCAGATCATCAGCAGCACGGCGACCACCGAGGCGGCGCGGATCTGCGAGCCCTCGTAGAACAGCAGCACCAGGTTGGCGAGCAGCGCGTGCTTGTTGCCGCCGATCGTCGCCACGGTGGCGAAGTCCGACATGACGTTGAGGAAGACCAGCACCTGGCCGATCACCACGCCGGGCAGGGTGAGCGGGAAGACGACCCGCCAGAACACCACGAAGGGCGGCGCCTTGAGGGTCATCGCCGCCTCGCGCCATTGCGGCGCCACGGCGTTCAGCATGTACACGACCGGCCCCGCCGCCATCATCGTGTAGAGCGAGACCTGGGCCAGCGTGATGCCGGTGCGCGAGTAGAGGAAGGCCTCGATCGGCGACTGCGTGGCGCCGACCGCCATCAGCACCTGGTTGATGACGCCGTTGACGCCGAGGAACGGCACCCAGGCGATGGCGCGTATGAGCGTGCTGGTCCAGAACGGGATGACGAAGGCCAGGAACAGCGCCAGCCGCCAGCCCGGGCTCTTCACCTTCATGACCAGGAAGTAGGCGATGCAGTAGCCGAGCACGCCGGTCAGCACCATCAGGGTGGCGGTGTGCAGCAGGGTGCTGAACGCCAGCTTGAGATAGGTCTGGTTGGCGAAGAAGCGGACGTAGTTGTCGACGGTCAGCGGGCTCGCCGTCGAAAAGGCGCGGCCGCCCCAGAACGACACCCAGACCAGCAGGACGATCGGCACAACGACGACCAGGAGCATCCAGGCCGTGGCCGGCAGGGCCAGCCAGTAGCTGGCCGGCGAGCGGACCCGGATCGTGCTCATCGGGCCGGCCCGTCGTGCAGCACGCCGGCCTCGGGCAGCCAGCCCAGGGTCACCGATTGCCGGGGCGAGATGCGCGCCGCCTGGGCGCCGAACTGGTCGACCTTGAGGATCTCGCCATCCTCGCGCTCGAAGATGTGGCGGCGCACCGCGCCGAAGAACTCGACCGTCGTGCAGGTCGCCGACAGGCGGTTGACGTGGCGCTCCGAGATGACGTCGGAGATCAGCTCGGCCCGCACCGAGAACGACACCTCGCTGCCCGCCGCCGGCGCCGCCGCGCCGGGCGCGCGCGGCACCACGAAGCTGCCGACCGCCGTGTCGACGCGCAGCGCGCCGGCCAGCACCTCGCTCACCTTGCCTTTGAACACGTTGTTGCCCTGGATGAAGCCGGCGACGAAGGCGGTGGCCGGCCGCTGCAGGATTGCCTCGGGCGGCCCCTGCTGCTCGATTCGCGCATGGTTCATCACGACGACGCGGTCGCCCAGCGAGAAGGCCTCATTCTGGTCGTGGGTGACCCAGATGAACGAAATGCCGGTGCGCTGCTGCAGCATCTTGAGCTCGAGCATCACCGTCTCGCGCAACGAGTAGTCGAGCGCGCCGATCGGCTCGTCGAGCAGCAGCAGGCGCGGCTCGGTGATCATGGCGCGGGCCAGCGCGACCCGCTGGCGCTGGCCGCCCGACAGGCTGGCCGGCTTGCGCTGGGCGAGCTGGGCGATCTCGAACGAGGCCAGCACCTTGGCGACCCGGTCGGCGATCTCGGCCTTGGGCTTCTTCAGCATCTCGAGCCCGAAGCCGACCTGCTTGGCGACCGTCATGTGCGGGAACAGCGCGAAGTCCTGGAACATCATGGCGATGTCGCGCTGCCACGGCGGATCACGCGTCGCCTCCTTGCCGCCGATCAGGATGTCGCCGGAATCGGGATCCTCGAGCCCGGCGATGCAGCGCAGGGTCGTGGTCTTGCCGCAGCCCGAGGGGCCGAGCAGGCAGACGAACTGGCCCTTGCCGACCTCGAGCGAGACGCCGTCGACCGCCGTGAAGTCGCCGTAGCGCTTGCGGATCGAGCGCAGCTCGAGATCGAGCGGCGGCCGCGCCTCGCCCTTGACCGGCAAGCCGGCGAGCACGGGCTCCACTCTGTCGGGCACGATCGAATCCATCGGCTAGGCGGCGGCCGCGAACCGTCCGCGGCTGCGCATCAGCGGCTGGATGCGCTGGCCGAACTGCTCGACGCCGATGATGAAGTCGTCGAAGGTCAGCATCACGCCGGCCAGCCCGTCGATCTCGGCCATCTCGTCGAGCATGCGCGCGACGTTGGCGTAGGAGCCGATCAGCCGCGAGCCCTGGAAGGGCAGCGGCTCGCGCCGGCGGATGCGCCCGGCGGTCGAGTTGTCGGCGGCGTACTTGTCGGCGGCGGCCTGATCGCGGCTCCAGCCCAGCGCGTCGAGGTCGACGCCGGCCTTGTAGTGCTCCCACTTGGCCATCGCCGCCTCGTCGGTCTCGTCGGCGATGATCATGGTGAGCGCCAGCGCCTTGGTGCCGCTGCCGTCGGCGCGCGTCCGCGCATAGAGCCGGTCGACCGTCTCCGAGGGATCGCGCGGATCGTTCTGCTTGCCGCCGCCGCTGCAGAAATTGTAGGCGCAATGCTTGGAAGCGAAGGCGATGCCGGCGTCGCTGGTGCCGGCGCAGATCAGCGGGATCTGGCGCGACGGCAGCGGCCCCAGCCGGCAGTCGTTCATCGTGTAGTACTTGCCCTTGAGGTCGCTGCGGCCGGTCGCCCACAGCTGCTCCATCACCGTGGCGTACTCGTCGAGCAGGTCGTAGCGGTACTTGAAGTGCTCGTCGCCCGGCCACAGGCCCATCTGGTCGTACTCGGCCTTCTGCCAGCCGGTCACCACGTTGACGCCGAAGCGCTTGGGCGCGATCGAATCGATGGTCATGGCCATGCGCGCCGTGATCGCCGGCGGCAGGGTCAGCACCGCCACCGTGGCGTAGAGCTCGATGCGGGTGGTGACCGCCGCGAGCCCGGCCATCAGGGTGAAGGATTCGAGATTGTCGTCCCAGTAGCGCGACTTGCCGCCGAAGCCGCGCAGCTTGATCATCGACAGCGCGAAGTCGAAGCCGTAGCGCTCGGCGCGCTGAACGACCTCGCGGTTGAGGTCGAAGGTCGGCGTGTATTGCGGCGAGGTCGACGAGATCAACCAGCCGTTGTTGCCGATGGGAATGAAGACACCGATGTCCATGCCGGCCCCGCGCGTGGTTACCGGGGACGACGCAGCAACTCCCATGCCATGCAAATCATCGGTGAATTTGTGTGAAGTGCCCGACTCGGGCACGCTGCCCTGCTCGCCAGGAGGCAATCTGCCCGGCTGGCACGCGATCAACACGGGAGGAATTCATCCATGCTCACGCTGTATTTTTCGCCGGGCTCGAGCTCGTTCGCGACGCACATCGCGCTGCACGAGGTCGGCGCGACCTTCGAGGCCAGGCCGACCCTGCTGGCTAACAAGGAGACGCGCACGCCGCAGTTCCTCGCCATCAATCCCGAAGGCAAGGTGCCGGCCCTGCTGATCGACGGCCGCGTACTCACCGAGGTGGCGGGCACCCTGTTCTATCTGGCACGGCGCTTCCCGCAGGCCGGCCTGCTGCCGGACGGCGACATCGAGGCCGAGGCGCGGGTCGTCTCGTGGATGTCGTTCAACGCCTCGGCCTTGCACCCCGCGTTGCGCCAGAGTGTCGAGCATGCACGGACCTTGTACGGCATCGCCGACAGCCGGCTCGGCGCCAACGACTGGGTGGTCGGCAACCGCTACTCGATCGCCGACATTCACCTGTTCCGCCTGTTCTGGCGCTTCCGCGGCGCGCTCGAGCTGCAGCCCGGCGACTTCCCCAACCTCGAACGCCATCGCGCGCGCATGCTCGAGCGGCCGGCCGTGATCAAGACGCTCGAGATCGAGTCGAACGTCAGCGCGCCGCCGGCCTGAGCCGGCGCGTCGCTCAGGCCCGCGCGGACAGGATCCGCCAGACCTTCTCCGGTGTCACCGGCATGTCGACGTGGCTGACGCCGAACTCCGCCAGGGCGTCGACCACGGCGTTCATCACCGACGGCAGGGCGCCGGCGCAGCCGGCCTCGCCGCAGCCCTTGACCCCGAGCCGGTTGGTCCGGCACGGCACCGAATGGGCCTCGATGGCGAAGGACGGCGCGTCGCTGGCGCGCGGCAGGGCGTAGTCCATGTACGAGCCGGCGACCGGCTGGCCCTGGCCGTCGTAGACCGTGCGCTCCATCAGCGCCTGGCCGATCCCCTGCACCACGCCGCCATGCGCCTGGCCGGCCACCAGCATCGGGTTGATGACGGTGCCGAAGTCGTTGACCATGACGTAGCGCACGACCTCGACCTGGCCGGTGTCGCGGTCGATCTCGACCTCGGCGACGTGGCAGCCGTTGGGAAACGAGAACGGCGGGTTGTTCGAGACGTGGCGCACGTCGAGCGACTGCGGCAGGTCGGGCGGCAGCTTGAGGCCGCCGCGCAGCCGGTCGGCCAGCTCGATCAGGTCGACGCCGCGATCGGTGCCGGCAATGGTGTAGCGCCCGCGGGAAAACTCGATGTCGGCCGGCGCCGCCTCGAGCACGTGGCCGGCGATCAGCCGGCCCTGCTCGATCAGGATGTCGCCGGCCTCGAGGAAGGCCTGGCTGCCGACCAGCGCCGACTTCGAGCCGCCGGTGCCGCCGCCGACCTCGAGCTGGTCCGAATCGCCCTGCAGCAGGCGGAAGCGCTCGAATGGGATGCCGGTGTGCTGGCTCAGCACCTGGGCGAACGGCGTGGCGTGGCCCTGGCCGTAGTCGAGCGTGCCGCTCAGCATGGTGATGGTGCCGTCGTCCTCGAAGCGGATGCCGCCATACTCCTTGGCCGGCGGGCCGGTGACCTCGAGATAGGCGCCGATGCCGCGGCCGCGCAGCTTGTTGCGTCGCGCGCTGTCCTGGCGGCGGGCCTCGAATCCGTCCCAGTCGGCGGCGGCCAGCGCCTTGTCGAGCAGCGCGGTGAACTCGCCCGAATCGTAGTTCATGCCAGACGGCGCCTTGTACGGCATCTGGTCCGGCGCGATGTGGTTGCGGCGGCGCAGCTCGGCGCGGTCGATTCCCATCTCGCGCGCCGCGGTGTCGATCAGCCGCTCCATGTAGTAGTTGCCCTCGGGCCGGCCGGCGCCGCGATAGGCGCCGATCGGCGTGGTGTTGGTGAACACCACCTTGGAGTTCACCTCCATCGCCAGGGTGCGATAGACGTCGATGACGTTCTTCACCGCGTTGGTCGTCGCCGGCATCGGCGGATAGATGTAGGCGCCGGCATTGCCCGTGCCGCTGAGGCGCACGGCGAGGAAACGGCCCTCCTTGTCGAGCGCCAGCTCGGCGACGCGCTGATGATCGCGGCCGTGATGATCGCTGAGGAAGCTCTCCGAGCGCTCGTCGGTCCACTTCACCGGCCGGCCAAGCAGCTTGCCGGCGAGCAGCAGCGGCCCGTACTCGGGATAGACCTGCGACTTCATGCCGAACGAGCCGCCAACGTTGCCGGTCAGCACCCGCACCTTGTCCGGCGGCACGCCCAGCACGTCGCGCGCCAGCCCGCCGCGCAGGCCCATCACGCCCTGGCAGCCGACATGCAGGGTCCAGCGACCGCCGGCCGCATCGTACGAGCCGATCGCCGAGCGCGGCTCCATGGCGTTGACGACGATGCGGTTGGACGCGATCTCGAGCCTCGTCACGTGCGCCGCCGCGGCGAAGGCCCGGCGCACCGCCTCGGCGTCGCCGTAGTGGAAGTCGAGCGCCAGGTTGCCCGGCGCCTCGTCGTGGATCTGCGGCGCGCCCGGCGCCAGCGCCTCGGCCGGCGAGGTGACGGCCGGCAGTTCCTCGATGTCGAGCACGACCGCCTCGGCGGCGTCGCGCGCCTGCACGGCGGTCTCGGCGACGACGCAGGCCACCGGCTCGCCGACGAAGCGGACCTTGCCGGTGGCGAGGCAGGGGCGCGGCGGCGTCTTCATCGGCGAGCCGTCGCGCTGCGGGATGTTCATCGGGCATTTGAGCGGCCCGAAGCCGGCCGCCGCCAGGTCGGCATGGGTCAGCACGGCGAGCACGCCCGGCATCGCGGCCGCGGCCGCGGTATCGATGCCCTTGAGCAGGCCGTGGGCGATCGGGCTGCGGACCATGACCGCGTGGGCCTGGCCTGCCAGGTTGACGTCGTCGGTGTAGCGTCCCTGGCCGCGCAGCAGGGTCGGATCCTCCTTGCGCGGCACCGGCTGGCCGACACCGAACTTCATGAGGGCGAGGGCGGTGTCGTCGAACGAATCCATGGACGCTACTCCGAGAAGGCTACTTCAGGGGCGAATAGTTGGTCGGCAGGAGCAGGGTCGAATGCATCTCGGCGAGCAGCGCCGGCCCCTTGGCGAGATAGGCCTGCCAGTCGGGATCCTTCATGGCGGCGGCGCGCGCCTCGAACCGCTCCTGCAGGTTGCGGTAGCGCCAGAGATGGATCCATTCGTTGGGCTGCGGCACCTCGCCGGTCCAGGCGCCCCAGATCTTGGAGTACTTGTCGCGCGCCGCGCGTACCGCCTTGAAGTTCACGCCGTACTGCGCGGCG